>NZ_SZNH01000002.1 GCF_005869855.1 Nostoc sp. PA-18-2419
TGATATTTCCCACTCACTAGCAATGTGGAAGTAAGTTCGGTATTCCCGCCAATATTGTAAGCAAACTAAAGCTTGGTCTTCCAAGCTTAACTTGTTTGGATAACCTCGTGTTTGCTTCAAATTAGCTGCATCTTTTAACACCTTAATCATTTCATCAAACGTGCGTTGTTGCACCCCAACCAAACGTTTGAACTGCCGATTCGATAACTTTTTTGTTTGCTCGTATCGCATAAGTAGATTGATTCAAGCGACAAAACCCAATATCATACCATAAAATATTTTTGCAAGAGGTCTATTAATAATTCTCTAAAGGACTGACAAAAAATATCTCACTGTTCACAGTCATCACGTTTAGCTAAGTTGAGTTCAATTTCTGTAAAAGCCTCTTGGGGTATAGCTTGCGCTAATTCATCTAGCCTAACTTATAGCTTTACTGATACAGCCAAAATAAGCTTTTTATCCGTTTTGGGGTGACAAGAGCGATTTTATTTTTGTAACTCTTTCACAGCAAGTTTTTTTAGCTTTGCGTGGCGGTAAAATGTGTCTTCGCTATTTTTACCCCTTGTTAGTCTTCACGTCGCCAAAACTTTACTTTAAAACCATCACGAGGACGGGAGAATGGTAGCACTAACCGTTCTAAATTTTGTCCAGGAAGTATTTCCCATTCATAGTCACGAATCAATAACGCAGCAAACAGTCTCATTTCCAGCCTAGCAAACTCTTTGCCTAAACATTCTCGGATTCCACCACCAAAAGGAATATGGCTAAAGACCTTTTGTTTGTCCTGGGTGCGTTCACAAGCAAAACGCTGCGGGTCAAATCTTTCAGGTTGAGCGTAAAGATTCAGGTCTTGATGAGTTTCTTGTATTTGGTAAAAGACATCCCAATTTCTAGGAATATGATATCCACCAAACTCGCTCTCCTCAAGCACTTTACGCGACCCACTGCGAACGACTGGAGGCAGCATCCGTAGAACTTCCTTTAGTACTTGCTCAAGGTAAGTCATTTGCTTAAGATGTTCAGGTGTAAGCAATTGTGTTTGGACAAACTGCGCTTGTTCTAAACGCGCTGCTTGCAAAACCTCTGGATGTTGAGCCAGCAGAAGACATAAGGAAGTTAAGGCTGAGGTTAAAGTTTCATGTCCGGCAACAAGCATTGCTAACACGTTATCTTTGACATCCTCAATACTCAGACGATTTCCATCCTCATCTTGTGCTTGCAACAGAATTCCTAAAACATCACGATAGACAGCAGGTTGTTTTTGACGTTGAACAATCAACTCATCAATTCGCGCAAGAAGCTGCTCTCGCGCACGAACGGCACGCCCAAACTTGCTAAGAGGAAATCGAATCGGAATGGATAATAATCCGTCGCTCCAAGCTTCATAAACTTTTTCCAAGTTTTCATCTGAAGCAGTATCAAGACCTACGAACAACTTACAGGCAATATCAAGTGTATATTTTTTAAGTTCGGGATACCAAGTCAACGTTTTCATGCATTCCCACTGATGCAAATAACGACGGGTCAGGTCTTCCATTGTTATGGCGTACTCAGTTAACGCTCTTGGGACAAAGGCTTGAAGCAACTGTTTACGAAGTGTTTGGTGAGCATTACCCGTCTTCACTCCAATCGAGTTTGCTCCTAGTAACACCTCGAAACTTGTAATATTGGTCATCTCGAATCGCTGACTTTCATTGGTGAATAGAAAACGGGCTGCATCTGCCCCAATTAAGACAATCGTTGGACGACCAAACAGATGAGTTTTAAAAATTGTTCCATACTGCTTTTGTCGCTGCCTAATGAAACGGGCTGGATCTCGCAAATAATTGATAGATTCCCCAATGATGGGCAAACCCAAGCGGCCAGGAGGTAATGGGAGTGTTTGCTGCGTCAAAAGGCTAGCCATGTTTTTCACGCCTTTTATTAAATAAAAAACTTTTATTTACGATACCGTATCGTAAAATATGAAAGAATGTCAACTCAGCAATTCTTTGCAAGTTGTCTAGTTCCTAGTGGCTTAAAATCATAATTGCATGAGTAAACCCGTTAAAAATTCACCCGGACGACCTCGCAACGTTCAATCTCATCAAGCCATTCTGCAAGCAAGTTTGGAACTACTATCAGAAGTAGGATATGAACGTACAAGCATTGACGCAATTGCAGTCCGTGCAGGAGTTAGCAAGCCTACTATCTATCGGCGCTACAAAGGGAAAGAAGAACTTATTGCATCGGCGATAGAGAGTTTTAGAGAAGAAGTTACTATCCCTGACACTGGTCATCTTTGGGATGATATTGATGCTCTGATTGAGAGTGCCGCGCAAATTACGCTTAGTCCTTTGGGACGGCAGACTGTTGCTATGATTATCAGTAGTGCCTCAACTAATCCTCAGTTTGCTCAAATTTATTGGACAAAATATCTGCAACCTCGACGGCAAGCTTTTGCTGTTGTAATTGAACGGGCAAAAGTGAGACATGAAGTCCACGCAGATTTAGACCCTAGTTTAGTTTTTGACACTATGAGTGGAATCATGCTCTATGCACAAATTTTTCAACCTCAGACTGAGGCTTGGGAAGTATATGTTCGTCGTGCTTTGCACCTTTTAATCAAGTAGAACAAAGCTACTTCATTTCACTGATCCCTGAAAATCAAGCCTCTATGGAAGCACCGAAAACTGCTCATGAAAGCGATTATTTCGCGCTGCCCGTCCCAAATTGGCATTGGCCGAGATAAAAACGAAAACGGAAATAGAGGCTGAAAAAGCTTGATTTTTCGTTGCTTATAATCGAGAAAATTATTACTGACTTCTGACCACCTTGGAACGTGTGAACTGTACCAATGCTCTGCGTCGGGAAATCTTTCCAGCGAGATTGTAAACGTTGAGTCAGGGCATTTACCTATTCACTCATCCCCTAGCAATGCTTCTAGCTTGTTTATCAGGTTTTCTAGCTGCTTTGAAATGCGAGGTTCTTTCCATAGCTGACGTTTTTTAATGCGCTGGGTGATATCTTTTAGCCTTTCTACATCCCGTGAAAAGTCAGATACCCTTGACCCAAAGCGATCGCACTGTCAGCCTTAAGATTGTAAACCGATAAGTTTACCGTAGATTATTTAAAAAAATTTTACAGCGCAAGAAATTTTTCAAAAATGGGGCTTAGGCAACATTGCTACCAGGGATAAACACACAAGGATTTGAGTTTTTGTCCAAATTTTGAAAAGATTAAGATTGAAAATTTAATCACAAAGAATATTATGGTAACCGAGCAAGAGCTTCAAGAGATTTTTAACGAATTAGATTTAGATGGTGATGGCAAGGTCAACATTGATGAACTTATTTCAAATAAGAATCAGGCTTTGTACTTATCAACGTTAGCTGAGACCGGAAATTTCAACAATCTGCTAACACAGTATGATTCTGACTCAGACGGTAGCCTTTCCTTTGAAGAATTAAAAACAGCTGTTTCAGCTGTAGGTAATTTAGAAGATTAATCCCCAGTAATCGCCAAGTTACCCACACTATCTAATAACCCAGACGTTAGCCCCAGCATTTTCTCATCACGGAAATCCGGGGGCTTTATTCATTGATCGCACTTACTCATATCTCGGCTCAATACCAGTTAGAGATATAGCTAATCTTCAGTGATGGATTAGACAATGACCGCGATCGCTAGACCAAGGCGCTTCGGTTAAAAAGCGATGTAGCGCGCTCTTGGGGGTTTCCCCCATGAGCGACTGCATCAAGACAGTGGTGTAATCGGTGGTAAGTCACACCTACACCATTAGAAGCGATTTGAAACAGGTTGTTTGTTTCACTTTCACCTAATAATCCCCCTATATAATCTCTAAACTCTCTTTTTTGAGCTTTATGAGTAAACAGATCATCATATCGCTGACACCATCTTTCAAAGCATGGAGTCATGGCTGCGGGGGTAGTTTCTTTCATCAGCTTTTTTCAACGTGAAACCTATGCTGAGATTGCATTATACTCTTTTTCACTCTTAACTTTTATTTAAGTCCCATTAACAAGTCAAGTCTGAACAAGTGCTGCAATTGCAGCCACTAGTTTTGCGGGGTCAACTGGTTTAGTGATATGGAGTTGAAATCCAGCTGTTAAAACCTGTTTTTGGGTAGTTTCTGCGGCATAAGCAGTTAGGGCGATCGCTGGAATCTCTCCACCTTGATGAGCAGGCAGCGATCGCAATTTTTTAATCAAAGTGTAGCCATCAACTTTTGGCATACCCAGATCGCTCAACAGCAGATCTGGTTTTGACTGTACTATTAAAGAAAGTGCTTCGCCCGCGGATGCTGCACTGGTGACGATCGCTCCTTGCTCTTCTAATAGAAAGGCAAGAAACTCCCGCGTATCAGCATCATCATCCACAACTAACAAGCGTAGCCCTTGTAGTGGAGCATAAAGCATACCCAATGGATAAGAATCTTCAGCTATGCTCCGATCTTCCATTTTTAATTCCACGCTCTGCTGCATCACTGGTAGAGAAACTGTAAATGTCGCGCCTTGCCCTTCACCTGGGCTTTGTGCCCAAACTCTACCACCATGTAACTCCACAAGTTGACGCACAATTGCCAAACCAAGTCCTAATCCGCCTGAACTTCGGCTTGTACTACTATCTGCCTGACGGAAATACTCGAATACATGTGGCAGAAAATCAGGATTAATACCTTTACCTGTATCGCAGACTCTTAGTTGTATCTGAGAATCTATTTGCTCTAAGTAGACTTCAACTTGTCCACCGGATGGTGTGAATTTAATGGCATTAGAGAGTAAATTCCAAACAACTTGTTGAAGACGACTACTATCACCTCTGACTTGTCCAATTCCTAGATCCAGATGAAGATTTATTTGAATAGACTTTGCTTCTGCTGCTAATTGCACTGTCTCTAACGCAGCTTCAATAGTAAAAGCAAGATTAACGGTTTCTAAATTAAGTGCTAGCTTGCCTCGAAGAATGCGCGAGATATCCAACAGGTCTTCAATCAACTGAGCCTGTAACACAGCATTTCGTTCGATTGTGTCAATGGCACGTGCAGTAGTAGCTTCGTTTAATGAGCGGTTTTTCAGTAGCTTTGCCCAACCCAAAATGGGATTAAGAGGAGAACGAAGTTCGTGAGAAACAATTGCCAAAAATTCATCTTTGATGCGGTTTGCTACCTCAGCTGCTTGTTGCGCTTTCTGCCGCTCTTGGGCTATTGCTAAGGCTTGGTCTCGTAAGTTTTTATATTCTTGGACTCGAAATGTTAAATCTGTGAAATCTTCAATTGAAAAAAGGGCATAAAACTTATTTTTTTCCAATGCAGACACAGCAGTTACAGTTGTGTGCTGAATGCGATATTTGTTTGGAGATAGCGCCACAGGGATAACATATTGATGCAATTGAGAAGAAAAAATTGCCGGGGGGCCACCTTGAAAAACTTGATCTAAGCGACTAGTATAACGAGGGTGATTCAGATGAGGAAAATATTCATAAATAGAATTTCCTAAAATTTTACTTCTAGAAATTTTTGTCCACTCCTCTAAACAGCAGTTCCAAAATATGACGCTGTAATCTGACTGGATAACAAAAGCTCCTAAAGGAATTTTATCTAAAAGTTTAAATTGTTCATCAGCTTGTTCTATAATATTCATTAGTTTGAACAAATTTTTCAATATTTTTCTTCAGTCCATTTATAATATTATTTATTACATTACTGCCATTTCCTCATTGATTGCATCGATTAGTGCATCAAAAGTGCCGACATGAAATATTAATATAATATCCCCAATAATTTCTAATTGCTCAATGATAAATCGAGCTTGTGCCAGCAAGATTTTAGAATCGCTTTGATCTGTAGGTAATAACAAGTTTTCAATCGTATCTTCTAAGTAAACAGGTATTGTATAGTTAAGATGCTGCTTGAGTACATTACTGAGTGAACCCATTACCCCATTGATCACAATGTTACCAATCTCGCTCAGAGTCCCAATTTTCACTGCATCTAGATCAGCCGATCCTGGTTCTTCACCTGTAAGCACTGCAACTAGTGTTGATGCACTCTCAGTAGGAAAAATCAAACCAGCACCACCAGAAAAAGAACCTGTAAAGCCTAGTCTTACAGATGCCAAGCTATCATCATGAAATCGTGCAGCTAATTCATGATAGGCTTCAGTGGCAGTTAATACTTTTACAAATGGAATTTTCAGACTGATATGAGAGTCTATCATCTCATTTAGTAGACTTGCTGCTCGACCAACTCCAATATTAATCAGCTCTTGCAGCGCATCAAGTTGTTCTGTTGTTACATTCATCGAAACTTATTCCTTAGTATTAACAACTTGCTGGACTGCTGTTCGCAATTCATTTTGTTTTGGTGGTTTATTAATAAAGTTAGCTGCCCCCAGACTATAACTTTGATTGCGTGCCCCTTCTTGAATATCGGCTGAGATGATAATTGTGGGAATTTTTAATTCTTCATCTTGTAGAGCTTGGAGAAATTCAAACCCATTCATCTCTGGCATGAGTAGATCAACTAACACACAATTGGGCTTGTGCTTCTGAACTAATTCTAATCCCTCACGCCCATTAGTTGCTTCTATAAATTCGTAACCATCTACTTGCAGAAATTTTCGGATCATTCTGCGGGAAAAAGCTGCATCGTCAATAATCAAAACTAATGTTGTCATTTGTATCCTTTGATGTTTAAGCTCAATAATTGTTGATTGATGTCAGTCAAATAATATATTTAATAAAATGACTTTTTTACTCTAAAATAATTTAATCCCGTTTATCAATTTAAAAATATTTAATAAATAATTACTTTGACAGTTATTAAATAGTATATAGTATAGATAAAAACAATTAAGTATTTTAAATTTCATCTAAATCAATCCTAGCTGGACCAAGCTAATGCAAAATTGTAGCGTGGTATATCTGTTGCTCCCTCGATTTTTGTCAGACTCATACCTTTTACATATATCTTGAGACATAATTGCTTGACATCAGTTGAGTAGCATTAAAGTCAATAATATTCGAGGAACTGACGCTCGCCTTGTTTACATTTGTAACATTGCTTGCATTCAGTAAAACGATTATTGAAAGTTGGAGTTGTATACCAACGAGGACATTGCATATTGATTATTTTAGCATTACAATAACATTACCTTTTGAGCATGAAAAATCTAAATATTATCTAAAATTAGTAGATTGTTAAGATAAAAAAACTAAATTAGCACGAAGACAAAAGATATAATTTTTAACCGATAAGGCAATGGAGTTAACTGAAATTAACGATGATATAGAAGCATTCCTGATTGAAAGCTATGAAAATCTGAATCAAATTGAACAAGATATTCTCGAGTTAGAAAAAGTATCAGCACAAAAAGAAGCATTGGTTCGGATTTATCGCTCACTCCACACAATTAAAGGAAACTGCGGCTTTTTACCATTTCCTAAATTAGAATCACTTGCTCATGCAGGGGAAAATTTGCTCTCATCTTTACGGACTGGGCAATTAGCAATTACCGCTGCCATCGTTAACGCACTACTGCAAATACTTGATAGCATTCGAGAGATTCTGTTCCAAATTGAAGCGAGTAGGGATGAGGGCGATCGCGATTATTCAGCGCTGATTAAAACTTTAACTCAATTACAGTCAACTGAGCAGCCAACGGTCACATCTGCGGTGAATACGCAAGCCTCACAACCGAATCTAAATACTACAAATAGTGAGGTCGATTTTGATCGCGAATTCCCGGAAGTCTCAATCCTGACAGCATCGGAATCTGCTTTTATCCGAGTCAATGTTAACCAACTAGATCGGGTGATGAACCTCGTGGGTGAACTTGTTTTAACCCGTAATCAGGCGATCGCCTTGAGTACAAAGTTTAAGGATAGTAGCTTTATTGCCACTTGCCAACACCTGAGTCTTTTGACATCCCAGTTGCAGGAAGAGATTGTGAAGACTCGGCTGCAATCAATTAATACCATTTGGCAAAAGTTCCCTCGTGTGACGCGGGATTTAGCGATCGCTTGCGGTAAACAAGTGAAGCTTGACATGGAGGGAGTAGATACTGAACTGGATAAAAGTATTATTGAAGCTATTAAAGACCCCTTGACTCATTTAGTACGCAACTGTATAGATCATGGTATTGAGTCACCAGCCGAGCGGACAACTTGTGGAAAGCCAACTGTGGGACGGTTATTTCTTAGAGCTTTTCATCAAAGCGGCAAAGTCAATATTGAAATTGGCGATGATGGACGGGGAATAGATGTAAAAAAAATTACTCAACGAGCGCAGCAACTTGGTTTATTGAGCGCTGTACCAGCCGCTTCCATGAGTGAGTCAGAAGCGATAAACTTAATTTTCTTACCCGGCTTTTCTTCTGCACCACAAGTGACAAAGCTTTCCGGGCGTGGAGTCGGGATGGATGTTGTCAAGAGCAATATTGAGAAAATTAACGGCACGATTGAAATTGATAGCCAGCAAGGACAAGGAACGACATTCAAAATTAAGATTCCCCTGACTTTAACGATTATTCCAGCATTAATTGTCATCAGTGGCGGCGATCGCTATGCTATTCCCCAAGCAAGTATCCAAGAACTGGTACGTTTAGAAGCACAAGCAATCGAGCAGATTGAGATGTTTTACGACGTACCTGTGTACCGCTTGCGTGAGACTTTGGTGCCATTGGTTTATTTCGATCAAGTATTGCAAATCTCTAATAGTTTTACCAACTTAGAAATGCTCAGTCTAGTAATTGTGCAAGTTGATAACTATCAATTTGGCTTGGTTGTAGACACAATTGAAGACATCCAAGACATTATGGTAAAACCTTTGGGAAAACAGTTAAAAGCGCTATCTTTATTTGCCGGAGCCACTATTTTAGGGGATGGCACAGTTACATTAATTATTGATATTGTTGGTCTAGCAAACCGATCTGGTGTAACCGCCAAAAAGCAGCAGTTATTACTTGAAAATGCAACAAAAGACCAAGACCAAGTTATCCCTCGTCAAACAATATTATTATTTGAGGGGCCGGAAGGCGCTCGCATGGGTATTCCCCTGACGATTGCTTTTCGGCTGCAAGAGATTCTATGTTCTGCGGTAGAGAAAGTGGGTAATCACTATGTCATGCAGTCTTACGGAAAAATTTTGCCACTAATTGACCTCTACAAAGTCTTTTCTGATAATTATCACAATCATCTTGAGGATCTGATTCAGGCAAGTGTGGCACAGACTCTCCCGATAGTGATTGTCTCGCCCTCCTCAGAACTGACTGTTGGACTAGTGGTAGAGCGGATTGTTGACATTGTGGAAGAACCACTGACAATTACAGGTGTGTCTAGTAGACCGGGTGTACTTTTGTGCGCTGTATTTCAGGGTCAAATTACAGAAATCCTTGATATTGAAGCTGTAATTCGGATTGCTAACCCTCATTTGTTGCAATTAATAACTAATGGCTGAACAACTTTGCACATTTTTTCTTAAAGAAGTTTTTTTTGGTATTAACGTGCTACAGGTTCAAGAAGTGATTCGCCCCCAAGCAATAACTCGTATACCTTTAGCTCCAGCAGATATCTGCGGCTTGATTAATTTACGCGGACAAATTATTACTGTAATCGATTTGCAACGCCGCTTAGAAATGGGCGAGCCGCAGACACAATCAAATATAAAACTTGTAGAGCAGCCACCAGGATTTAATATCATTGTCCGTTCTGACGATGAAGTAGTCAGTCTGCTCGTGGATAATGTTGGTGATGTCTTAGAGTTCCCACAGAAGACGTTTCAACCTCCACCCGCAACTTTAAAAGGTAAAATGCTTTCGATGCTAGCAGGAGCTTATCCTCTCCCAGATGGATTTGTGCTAGTTTTAGATGCTGAAAAAATTCTAGATGTTAATTTGATAAATCAGGTTACTGAGTAATTGAGGAGCGCTTGACAATGACTACAAATCGGGCTGCAAAAACAGCCAACTCTAAATCTCCTTTGGAGAATAGTGTCACTTCGTCGAACGATGACGGTGTAATAAAAGAGCAACTGCAAGCGTTATTATTAGCACTTAAAGCCGCAAAAAACGGTGATTTTAGCGTCCGTTTACCTGTGGAAAACAATGAACTGAGTGAAATTGTTTCGGTTTTTAATGAATTGGTAAGTATAAACCAAAACTTTACCCAAGAAATTTCTCGCTTGACATTCGAGATTGGTACTGAAGGGAAGCTCGGTTCTCAAGCTGTGGTTAAAGGAGCGCACGGGAGTTGGCGAGAATTAGTCGATAACTTTAACCAGATGTCTACAAATTTAACAGAGCAGATAAAAAGTATTAATGAAGTCACGGTACTAGTAGCCCAAGGAGATTTATCCAAACAAATTGAGGAAAGCAACGCTGGAGAATTTAAGCAGGTCACGGATAATGCCAATCAGATGATTAGTAGTTTGAGGTCTTCAATCAGACAAATGGCAGAGGTGGCGACAGCAGTTGCGTCCTCATCAGAAGAATTGACCGTAGTCAGCAAAGAAATGACTCAAAACGCTGAAGAAACCGCTCAACAGGCAATCTCCGCATCTGCCTCTGCCGAACAGGTGAGCCAGAATAGCAGTACAATTGTGACTGCTGTAGAACAGATGAATGCCAGCATTCAAGAAATTGCTAAGACCACAATCGAAGGGGCAAAAGTCGCCAATCAAGCAGTTAAAACCGCCGATCGCACGAATCAAACAATTAATAAACTTGGTCAAAGCAGTATCGAAATTGGTAAAGTAATCAAAGTTATTACTGCGATCGCTGGGCAAACAAACCTGCTGGCGCTCAATGCCACAATTGAGGCAGCAAGAGCCGGAGATGCAGGTAGAGGATTTGCTGTAGTCGCAAACGAGGTGAAAGAATTAGCTAAACAAACAGCAAATGCCACTGAAGATATTAGCCAGCGCATTGAAGCGATTCAAACTGATACAACAGCTGCCGTTCAAGCCATTACTCAAATTACTGATATTATCAATCAAATCAACGACTTTCAAAGCACGATCGCAAGCGCTATTGAAGAACAAACAGCAACTACGAATGAAATTAGCCGCAATATTAGTGAAGCTGCAAAAGGAACATCTGATATTGCCAAAAATATCACAGTTGTCGCATTAAATACTCAAAATACGACAGTTGGAACTAGTAATACCTTACAGGCAGCTACAGAATTATCTCGCATGGCAGTAGATTTGCAAAAAGTCGTCAGCCAGTTCATTTATTAGTTTTTTATCCCTAATCTCCAATGCCCAAGATCCGGGTACTAATTGTTGATGATGCGGTACTAGTTCGCAGTCGAGTCAGTAAGATTTTGTCCATCGATCCGGGATTAGAAGTGGTAGGAGTCGCTGCTAACGGTCGCATCGCCCTTGCCAAAATTTCTCAGCTCAATCCCGATGTTGCGATCCTCGATATCGAAATGCCAGAAATGGATGGTTTACAAACTCTGTCTGCTATTCGACAAATTTATCCCCACCTGCCAGTAATTATGTTCAGTACCTCTACGTGGGCTGGGGCTACAGCAACCCTCGAAGCTCTGTCTTTAGGGGCTTCAGATTATGCAACAAAACCCACTAATTTAAAAAGTATAGAGGCGATAAATCAACATATTCAAGAGGATTTAATTCCCAAAATCAAAGTATTTGGTAGAGGAACTACTCCCTTTCCCATACCAAGCAAGATTGGTCATCGAGTTGTTTTTCCCGCTTCTACCAATCTCCACCGAGTAGATGTTGTGGCGATTGGGGTTTCTACTGGCGGCCCTAATGCCCTAACTGTAATGCTTAGAGAGTTTCCAGCCGATTTATCAGTTCCGATCTTGATTGTGCAACATATGCCCCCCATGTTTACGAAACTATTAGCTGAACGATTAGCTTCTAAATGTCAAATCCGAGTGAATGAGGCAATTCCTGGAGCGGTATTAGAACCCGGACAAGCTTGGATTGCACCAGGAGATTTTCATTTGGTCGTACAACGCGATAAAGGTGTAGTTCGACTTGCTACTCATCAAGCACTGAGGGAAAATTCCTGTCGTCCTTCAGTAGATGTTCTGCTGCGCTCTGTAGCAGAGGTTTATGGTGCCGGGGCAATGGCAGTCATCCTCACAGGGATGGGGCAAGATGGGTTACATGGCTGTCAGTGCATCCGCGAAGCAGGAGGACAAGTGCTTGCACAAGACAAAGCTAGTAGCGTGGTGTGGGGAATGCCTGGTTTCGTGGTTAATGCTGGACTGGCGGATGGAATTGTTAGCCTTGACCAAATGCCAAGTGAAATTATGCGCCGAATTCGTTACAATCAAATTCCTAATTCGGGTCTGTAATGAAACAGACTAAGGGTGTGAGTACCAATGATTTTGATTATCTTCGTCAATTAGTTGGCGAGCATACAGCAGTTGTCTTGTCTGCTGAGAAAATCTATTTAGCGGAGTTACACTTACAACCAATTGCAGAATCAACAGGATTCGCTGCCATTGCTGAACTGGTGGCACATCTACAAACTCAACCGTTTAACAATCTTCACGTTCAGACAATCGAAGCGTTAGTCACTAATGAAACCTTATTTTTTCGCGATCGTCACCCTTTTGAAGCCCTCAAACAATACATCCTACCAGAGTTAATCGAAAAACGAGCAATTGAGCGATCGCTAAACATTTGGTGCGCTGGTTGCTCTAATGGACAAGAACCCTACAGCATTGCGATGCTAATTCGCGAACATTTTCCCTTACTTACCAATTGGTCTGTTAGGCTAATTGCTAGCGATTTTTCTACCAAGGTTTTAGCGCGTGCTCAAAAAGGGCATTATAACCAACTTGAAATTAAGCGGGGACTACCTAAAAATCTGCGTGACAAATACTTTCACCGACTAGATAATAGCTGGCAAATAAAGGAGGAAATTCGCCAAATGGCAGAGTTTCATCAGCTCAATCTGATGCAATCTTGGTCATCCCTTCCCGAAATCGATGTGATATTTTTACGCAATGTTTTAATCTACTATGATATAGCGACTAAAAAAGCCTTGCTCACAAAAGTAAAACAGCAATTAAGGACAGATGGCTACCTTTTTCTCGGTAGCGCCGAGACGACTATCAACTTGGATGGCTCGTTCAAGCAGGTTTCATTTAACAAGAGTATCTGCTATCAATTGCACAATGTTTAAGTGAATATTCTTGTTTTTGTAGCAAAAAGTTTTTAAGCATAAAACAGCCATAACCTGACGTGAGTTCGATGGCTCTTTCAGTATTTGCCTAATTTACTCAATCAAAAAACCTCTAACAGATTTTAAGTGAATAAGTAAAAATAAGTTTGTCAGACAATTACTTAGGAAAATCATTGTTATGATTTTCCTAAGGGCAAGAGGGTATACCGAAGCGATCGCTTATTTTACCTCGTAGCACTATTAGACGAGTCAACCGCAGCCACCGGGTTCGGCTGATTTAAGTAATCGTAGACTAATCGGGAAACTTGACGGATAAAGTCTCTTCCCCTGGAGTCTTTATAAGGACGCGTGACGAAAATAGCCGCCAGATACCGCTTACCACTAGGCATAGTTACAAATCCTGCATCGCCGATGAGAAAGCCGATATCTCCGGTTTTGTTGGCGATAACTGCACCTTTCCCCAAACCTGCGGGAAGCAGTGTGTGAATAGTGGTGTGACGCAGAATATCTAAGGCTTGCTCCCGACTTTGTAAAGAAACTAGCTTGTTATTAACTAACAAAGCCAGCACCCGCGCCATGTCTTGAGAACTAGTGGTATTGGTTCCTCTCAAGTCAGCCAAAAGATGCCGAATTACTGTGTCTTTTAGTCCCCAACTGCGAAAGCGCTGATTCAGTTTCGCTGCCCCACCCAAGCGATCAATAATCATGTTGGTGGCGGTATTGTCACTGATGGTAATCATCTTGCTGATGGTTTCTAAAGCCGTGTATTTATTACCAACTCGTTCATACTGCATAGTTCCAGAACCGTTGGTCACTAAGTCACGGCGCATGGTTAGCTTTTCTTCTAGGGTGACTTTACCAGCATCTAAATCTTGGAAAAAGGCGATGAGAATTGGCAGTTTAATCGTACTTGCAGCGGGGAAAACGCGATCGCCTCCAATATCGAGATAATCGCCAGTATCTAAATCTAGAAAAAACATTCCTGTTTTCAGAAAACTGTAGCGACTCATCAAGGCTTTAACTTCAGGTTCGAGTGCTTTCATTGGTGAATGCATAGGAACCACATCTGCAAACAGAGAATTACCCACTGTTGTAGAAGTATTAGCAGAAGTTATTTCTAAAAATTTGGGCTGGGTTGCAGTCAGTGGTACTGGTTGGGGTAACTGTACAGACCAACGATCGGGAGATTGTTGTTGCAGTTTTACTTGTGCTAGGTCGAAGGTGTAACCCGATGCTAAGGTAATTACCATACGGGTAGTCTGTGCATTCAACTGCCCAATACGAATGTCTTGAATTACCGACCCGATTTCGCTCGTCTGTGGATTTCCTGATGTAACTCCAGGCAAATCAATTACCAGACGGGTAGGATTTGTCAGTAGTTGGATTTTAGGTTGAACATTTACATCTGTAGTGAAATCTAGATGATTGTCATTGGGATCGAAATGCCAATTGGCGATCGCCGCAGCTTTGACACTAGAGCCAAACAGGAACAAACTCAAAAAGCTAGGTAGAAGCCAGCTTGCTTTTAAAATCATTTCTTTGTGTGTGAGGAGCATTAGTGATTGCTTTTCGTGTGATGAAAATTCATGAACCAGCAAAAGCCGCTCACCATTAAAGCACACTTATAAAAAGTTTTGTAAATTATTAAAAATCGCAAATAGTATCGGTTAAGAATATTTAATTTTACTAGTATATTTCCTGAGGTATTATTTTATAATACTTTAAATTAATAAGTATTATTTCGGATAATTTTCCTATAATCCAGAAAAAGATTTAATTCAGACGTAGCAAAATTTAGAATTACTTCCACACTATATAAGAATAAATAGTAAAAATTTTTACTTTATTTGAGTTACAAAGCAGTAGATTTTATGAGACTTTATACAATTAAAAAATTAAATTTATGGAAAATTTGTATACTAACTTCTATCATTAGCCTGATCCTCAGCAGTTGTACGCCTCAGAAAAGAGCGATGCTGCGAGTAACTGCACAGAATTTTCGCGATCGCGCTGCTGATGCTATTACATCTGTCAAAAAAATCTACCAACTTAATGATTTACCCAGAGATGATAATTTAGTTGTTGAACGATTACTGAACGAGCCTGGTATTGAATTCGGAATACCTCGAGAAGTCAATCGAATTATCCCAGTTACTACGCCATCAACGCCAGTTGAAACTTGATTCTACGACATCTACAAGTCAGAATCGATTGCGTGATTCCTTACGTCGTTATCAACAGCGTAAGCAGCTTTAGCCTCCCGTTCCAAATTTTCATGCTATCAAGCTTAGAATAAAAGCGGTGTTAACTTATGATATTAAATTGGAATGCTTTACAGAATGGAGTGGTTCATAAAAGTCCTTATTATTGGATGCACTTTGAAAATATTATCGACGAGGACGCATCTAAAGAGCTGATCCAAAGCTTCCCAAGTGTAGAACTGTTTCTAGAAAGAGATGATGGTTGGTTTTGTAACCCAGATTTTGTAAAAGGGGAAATCATAGAGGAAAACTCTGGGTGGTATAGTAACCCTGACAAGGGAATGGTAAGTTTTCCGATTCAATATCTAAGTGAGATTTGGCAGAAACTAATCGTTGAAGAACTGTGGTCACCTGCTTATCGAAAAATCATGGAAGAATTGTCAGGATTGAGCTTAGAAAACCACAGTTTGATTGCATCGTTTCAACGCCGGCATTCCAGACCTGTACAATCTTTTCTTCCTCACACTGATGCTGAACACAAGACCTTGACTCATCTATTGTATTTACACGAACAATGGCCTGTGGAGTGGGGGGGTGGCTTCTGTGTATTATCTAGTAACCAACCCGAATCAGTCGTTTATGAAAATCCTCCTGTGATTAACTCTTCAGTAGCCATAGTTCGCTCTGATAACTCCTGGCATCGGATAACCCCAATCTCACCAATGGCGGCATATCATCGCTTAAGTTTACAGATTATATTTGCAGCACCTAAGTCCTAAGATATTTATTTGCTTGATATCAGCATCAGTAATATTTGTCAAAGTTTTATCACCAAAAATATTGGTATTGCGCGTCATAGTTGGTATTGTATTAGGATTCCTGTTGCTAAAAGATAAAGGCTGATTGCTAATGCGATCACCATATCTTTTGCATATTTTGTCGCGTGCTGACTTGAAAGCGAATAGCAAATTGTGAGGGGTAATAGTGGTTTTGGAAAAACTTTCTATGTTGTTTTGGCAGTGTGTTTTATTAACTGCCTCAATTGTAACGTATACTCATCCTGTTCTAGCCCAGCAGATAGCAAATGGGACCTCTAGGCAACTGTCACTCCAACAGACAGCAGCTAATCAAGTTGAACTCAGTCATCAGATTTTGAACCTTAACGATATACAATCTCCTCTTAAGAGCGCGACATCCTTATTAAGGACACCGCGTCAGCAAAACTCTGTCCCCGAACTTAGCCTAGCACTAACTCCGGTGATGTTGGTAACAGATGTGAAAGTAAATACCACGAATAAAGGGATAGAGGTAATTTTAGTCACGCCCAATTCTCAGAAATTGTTTGTTTCTGGAAGAACTGAAGGTAATTCCTATATTGCAGAGATTAAAAATGCCCAGTTGCAATTGGCTGGTGGGAATTTTCGACAAGAGAAACCAGCAGCAGGCATTGCCAATGTGATAGTTGCACCTGTAGATGGCAATACACTGCGCTTAACAGTGACTGGAGAAACAGCAGTACCAGTAGTTGAGTTGTTTGATAGCCAAACTGAGGGGTTGGTATTTGGAGTCACTCCGAGTGCAACAACTGCACAACAACCAACGCCGTCACAGCAGACAAAGCCGGAGAACCAACCAGAAATTGAATTAGAAGTGACTGCTCCACCAGACACCGATTATCGCGTCCCTGATACTACTACAGGAACAAGAACTCTGACACCAAACCGAGATATTCCCCAAACGGTTCAAGTAGTCCCAAGAGCAGTAATTGAAGACCAAGCAGACAAACGCGTTGGTGATGTGCTGAGAAATCTTGGTATTGGTCAGAACTCGGAACCAAGCCGCCTTGGTGAGAGTGTGATTATTCGCGGTTTCGATGTTGAGGCTTCAAATAGTCTTAGAGATGGCTTGAGAGATAACCTCACTAGTTTTATTGGCACTCCATTTCAAAATGACCTTGCCAACATAGAACGTATAGAAGTGTTGAAAGGACCAGCCTCGGTACTTTACGGTAATGGCTCGCCAGGCGGTGTGTATAATTTAGTGACTAAACAGCCCTTGAGTACACCCTACTACTCAATAGAGGGTAATGTCGGTAGTTATAGCTTATATAAATCCTCTATAGATTTCACAGGTCCTCTGACGAGTGATAAAAAGCTGTTGTATCGCTTCAATGCAGATTACGAAAATTCCGGCAGCTATATCAATAATGTATACGCAGAGCGGACTTTCTTTGCACCCGTGATTACTTGGCAGCCGAGTCGTGACACAAAGTTGACTGTATCCGGGGAGTATCTCAATTCACGACAAGCGGAACTCTCCCCTCTGGGTTTACCCGCGATTGGCACAATACTACCAAATCCAAATGGCAAGATTCCTCCTAACACCTATGTGGGAGATCCGACGCAAGACAGAGAGAAGGTGACAGTAGGACGAGCCGGCTACAGATTTGAGCATAATTTTAGCGATCGGTGGTCTTTGTACAATAGCTTTAGCTATGCGTTTGTAGAGCGACCTTATACTACTAACGTCACACCAACTAGTTTAGAGGCAGATAACCGTACTGTTGATCGCTTTGAGCAGATTTGGGGTCCGACTAGCGTCAGCAACCTTTCTCAAGATACTCATGTGGTGGGTAAGTTCAAAACTGGTTTTCTAGAACACCAATTGCTCATCGGCGTTGATTGGTATCAACGTATCGTTTCACCTTTCAGTTTTATAATCCGAACTTTTCCGACGATTGACATTTACAATCCAGTTTATGGACAGATACCAGGAGATATTTTGGGCGGTCGCAAAGATAAGGAAAGAATCGATGACTTAGGAATTTATTTTCAAGACCAATTAGCGATCGCACCTAACTTGAAGTTGGTCTTGGGTGGACGTGGTGACTTTGAGGAGCAAAAGATCCTGACCTTTGACCCCTCAAGTATAACCGCCCAATCCAATTCAGCGTTTAGCCCACGCTTAGGCATTGTCTATCAACCGATTCCACCTGTTTCACTCTACGCCAGCTATAGTCGCTCGTTCGATCAAGTTTTGGGTACAGATGTCAACAACAATCCCTTTGAACCTACACGCGGTACTCAGTATGAAGTTGGAGTCAAAACCGACTTGCTCGATAATAAACTTTCTGCAACACTCGCTTTGTACCAACTCACTCAAAGCAACATTGTAACAACAGATCCCAACGATCCCACCTATGGTATCCAAGTTGGTGAGCAGAGAAGCAGAGGTGTTGAGCTATTTTTCACCGGGGAACTTGCCCCAGGATGGAATATTATTGCTGCTTACAACTATACTGATGGTCGTGTGATTCGTGACAACACTTTTAAAGTTGGAAGTTTACTTACTAATACTCCAGAAAATAGCGCTTCTTTGTGGACAACTTATATTATCCCTAAAGGTAAATTGCAAGGTTTCGGGGGTGGATTGGGTGTGTTCTATTTTGGGGACAGGCAAGGTGATTTGACCAACACTTACACGTTGCCGAGTTATGTTCGCACCGATGCTGCTTTATACTACCGCCACAATCAATTCCAGGCAGCACTCAATTTCCAAAATTTGTTTGATGTTCTTTATTACCAAGGCGCGTACAATTTTAATCGTGTTTTTCGAGGTGAACCTTTCGAGGTAGAGGCAACTTTAAAGTGGCAATTGTAAAAGTAACAATCATGCAAAAGTGGCTATCTTTAATGGCATTGTTACTACTTTTATTTTTGTATAGTTGTAACTTGTGGACGTTACCAGCTAACAAAGATTATCTGTCAACTAAATCACCCGATAAAACAAGTATGCGCGTGGTCAAACACGTCATGGGTGAAACTATGGTTCCTACCCATCCACAACGGGTTGCTGTTTTGGTTCCCGCTTTACTAGAACCTACTTTTGCTTTGGGAATTAAGCCCATTGCTGCCTCAAAAGATGCTGTAGATGATTTACAGCAATTAGTAGGCAAGCTTAAAGGTATTGAAGATATTGGTTTTGAATCACCGAATCTGGAGAAACTTTTACGAATCAAGCCAGACTTGATTTTAGGCTTAAGTTCTCATCAAGACATCTACAGTCTGTTGTCTCACATTGCGCCTACAGTTTTAGGTACTTTTGACTCAAATGCACCGTGGAAAGGGTTCTTAACTTTTACAGCCGACGCTTTGGGAAAAACTGACTTAGCACAGCAGTTAATGACTAACTATTATGCACGTTTAGCACAGTTGAGAGCTTCTATGAATCAGCGTACTGTCGTATCAGTAGTTGAATTACGTAGTGATGGACTTTTCCTACCTGAAAAGGCTTCTTTTGAGGGAGAAGTTTTCCGCGATGCTGGTATTAAACGTCCGCCAAATCAGTTACTCAGTTTTGAAACAAGCATTCGCTTGCGTTTAGGAGGACGCTATGCTTTTCTTCCTATATCTGAGGAACTTTTGCACGAAGTTGATGGAGATATCCTATTTCTAGTTAAAGATTGGTCAGCAGCGAGTCCAAATCTTAAATCAATACAACAGCATTTACTGACATCGCCACTATGGCATAAGTTAAAGGTTGTACAGCGCTCAAAGGTCTACGAAGTTGGCTCTTACTGGCGTGGTATGGGTCCAATTTCCGCAAACCTAATTATAGATGATTTAGTCCGATATTTAACAAAACCTATAAAATCAACTTAATCTGTCATCCGAATATTTTTTTAATTGGAAGTCCCTAAGCACCGAGATTTTAGATTTTACAATCCTAAATCTACGGCAATGAGGTGGGCGCAGGCAAACCCAGAAAAAGCTACTGCATTCAATCCTTGACCGGGAAAGGTACTATCTCCAACGCAATAAAGTCCTCGAATAGCAGTGCGATTAAACGGCATCTTCAATAACCCCTGTAATTTGCGTCGGGGAATTGGCCCGTATGTGCCATCTTCACGACTCAAAAAGCGGCGATGAGTGCGGGGTGTTCCTACCTCCAAATAATCCAATCCTGCATCTAAGCCGGGAAAAATTTTCTCTAGACGGTCAATAATTCGCCAAGCTGCCTCTTCTTTCTTGACTTCGTATTCACTCGAAGAAAGTTTTTGCCAATCATCAATCCAGTGAGGTGTGAAGGCATGAATGATATGATATCCATTTGGTGCTAAATCTGGGTCAAGCAATGTAGGAATCGAAACAAAAACTGTTCCTTCCGCCGCTGTCATTTTTTCCCAGTCCTCCAGCAAAATGTGGTGGCACTCTGTCTTTGCAKGTAAAACTGATTGTTTTACTCCCATGTGTAAACTCAAGAAGCTAGGTGATTTTTGATAATTTTGTTGCCACTTTTTCTCATTATTGGGGATTTGTTCTACTGGTAGTAATTGCTCAAATGTATCCCAGCGTGTAGCATTAGAGACTATGCGTTTACCGTGGTATACTTTACCATTAGCCAGCTGCACACCCACTGCTCGTCCCCGTTGTGTAAGAATTTTCGTGACCTTGGCTTGGTACTGAATCTTACCTCCAGCCTTCTCTAAACCTTCAACTAGTTTTTGGGCAATTTGTCCTACTCCACCTTTGGGATAGTTCACTCCCCCGTAATGCCTATCAGAAAAGACCATCCCAGCATTAATCATTGGCGTCATGTCTGCTGGAACCACTGACCAGCAATAACATTCCATATCAATAAATTTCAATAATTGGGGGTCTTTGATGTAGCGTCGCGCGAGATCCCCAGCATTTTGGGGCAGATACTTAACTAAACCGAGACAGGCCAGAGGATGCTGAAAAAATACCCGCAGTAGATATCTGGGTTCTTCTAGCGACAGTAAATCTATGCTGTTAAGACAGTTAAATACTTTTTGGCATTCGTCATAAAAGCGACGAATTCCTTGTTCCTCGTGGCGAAAATGAGCAGTAAGATTTTGCAAAAATTTTTCATAAACCCGGTCAACTTTCAAGTCTAAACCTTGAGGTAGATGATAGTGAATTTGCACTGGGTCTGCGATCGCCTCTTGGCTGACATTCACAGCTGACAATGCACGGGTGAGCAAGTTGGTAGTGCCGTTTTGTCCCAGCCCAAAAATCATTGATGCCCCAACATCAAAGCGATAACCTTGGCGCTCAAAATAACCAGCGCTACCACCTGGGATCAAATAACGTTCCAGTACCAACACTTTCGCTCCCTTGGCTGCTAACTGAGTCGCTGTTACTAAACCCCCAATTCCAGATCCAATCACGATCGCGTCAATTGTCATTGGTCATTTGTCCTTTGTCATTGGTCATTCCCTGCCCTTGGAGCCTCTTCTCCAAATCCCCTATCACAAAAAAGAGGGACAAGCCTGCTGCCGCTGGCTAATCCCGTCTGCCGATCCTTAAAGAGAGGAGAACACTGTATAACAATATAGCCTTGATCGAGAATTAATGTCAACAGCTAATGAAAATATTTATCAATAAAATTTAGAGGTCAATTTTAGCTGTTATCTAAGAGAGGATAAGGAGATGAGGTAGTATGGGGAGATTATAAAAAAGCAACAACCCTTCCCACACTCCCAGTCCCTAGTCCTCAGCCTCCTTCTAGTCAGCCGTATGCAGGAAAGAGTATTATGGTGTTTCAGTTCTTGTACAAAGAGGCGCTGACTTCTAGCTATGACGCTACAATTGCGGGTTTATGTACCACCTCATCCCCTGATACAACACTGGCTGGCAGTCGCCCGTGATGCAGGCACACCTTCGGTGTTATTCCGCAGTGCCATGACTGAGCTGGGAAGATGGTTGACTTATGAAGCTGCGCGTGACTGGTTGCCCACCCAAGAAACAGCAGTGCAAACTCCTTTAGATACTTGTCCTGCAACTGTAATCGATCCACAGATACCAGTGGCAGTAGTACCGATTCTCCGGGCTGGGCTAGGATTGCTTGAGGGAGCGCAGAATTTATTACCTTTGGCATCGATTTATCATTTGGGATTGGCACGAGATGAAGAGACATTGCAACCTCATTGTTATCTAAACAAGTTACCAGAAAAGTTTGACCCTCAAACCCGAGTGTTAATTACCGATCCGATGCTGGCAACAGGAGGGTCAATTATGACGGCAATGGCAGAATTAATACAACGGGGTGTAGATCCAACCCTAACGCGGATTGTTTGTGTGGTGGCAGCTCCACCAGCTTTGCAAAAGCTGAGTACTACTTATCCAGGTTTAATAGTTTACACAGCTACTATTGATGAAAAACTTAACAGTAAGGGGTACATTGTACCAGGATTGGGAGATGCAGGCGATCGCATCTTTGGGACTTTAAGTTAGTATGCAGCTAGGAAAGAAAAATGGCATAACTACTGTAAGAGTTGCAAGGTTGTTGAAGGCGGTAAATATATGAGTCAGCGAGATGGTTTTGCCAGTGGTTTTTTAGCAGGGGCATTTGTTGGGAGCGTATTCGGTGGTGTAATCGGGGCGCTAATTGTTTCTCGACGCGATCCCGAATTGCTAGCAGAGGATGAGATAGAACAAACAGATAGCCAAGCCGAAGCTAAGAGAATAGCAGCAAAGCGGCGTCAGATGAAAGCCTCAGAAACTGAGAGCGTTAGCATAGACACAGCTCGGCGATCGCTAGAAGATAAAATTGCCCAGCTAAATGCCACAATTGATGAAGTGCGAAAGCAACTGGGGAATGTGAATGGCACTTCACCCCAGACAGTAGGCGATCGCTCTTTCACCAAAGATTCTTAAAGTTTCTTTAGGCATGGTAAAAGTTGCCAAGTGTGGTAAATGCTTATGCAAACACCATGACATAGACTAAATTAAAATCAATAGATAAGACCGCGTTTAACACTTAGTAGGAAACCAAGTTATCTATGGAATTGCTGATTACCACTCTTGCTACTTTTACCCAAATTTATACTTTTCTGTTGCTGATTCGGGTTCTTTTGACCTGGTTCCCGACGATCAACTGGTACGATCAACCATTTGCCGCCTTAAGTCAAATAACTGACCCTTATCTGAATGTATTTCGCTCATTTATTCCCCCGTTGGGCGGCATAGATTTTTCACCCATGTTAGCTATTATACTGCTGCAAGTTCTTGGTGGGTTTATAAGTAATCTAGCTTACGTTGTATAAGACATAGTTTGCAGTTTACTTTGCCTTCAGTTAAAAAATTTTAGGTCTGGGTTAACTAGCCCTGACCTATACAACTTAAAATTTATTATTTACGCACTGGAGCACTAAATCCAGCTGCCTTGAACTGCTTCAGCTTCAATGGAGTTGGTTGATTTGCTGGCACAGAAATTCTCAATTCAAAATCGCTAACACCTGGTGATACCTCAGCAATCGAACCAAGACGGGTGCGGTTTTGCATTACTGAGTCATTATTGGCATCATAGATGCGTCCAAAAATATCTGCATCGTAGACTGTTTTATTACTACCATTTTCTGCCTTGCCAGTGACGAGAAAGCAATTGGCAGCGGCGCTACCACTACTGATAACAGCTCCTTTTGCCAGTTCTGGTGGACAATCCTTATAGGAAATATCAAATAATTTAATCTGTGTCAGTGCGAGAGCTGGGGGAGTAAGCACCCACGAGAAAAAAGCGATCAAAAAACAAGTAAAAATGACAGTGAGTGAGCGCAACTGCATAAAAGGCCCCGTAATTTAATTCAATAATTATGTGACTTATAACCTCAGCTTACAACGGAATTACGGTTGGATGCTGAGTTTGACTCATAGCGATTTCCCTGAGGTGATAAGTAAGTTAACACTAAAAAATATCATTTAATTTAACATTTGTAATAATTAGGTAAATAAACCCTCAATTACTTTAAATTTTATGACACCAGATGAGATTGAAACAGCTATGCAAGCAGCCTTTAATAGTTGTGATGCGATAGGCTGTCCTCTCACTGACGTGCAGAAACAGATATTATTGCAAGTCATTGAGCAAATTCATGAAAATTCTAACTCCGGGGCTTCAGATATTGCTAATCCTTTAGACGAACTTACCCCAGAGGAGTTAGAAGTGTTTTTAGAGTTTGTTAAGGCTGAGGAACAACGTAACCGCACTTGGAAAGTGCAATTACTCAATGATTGGCTGTTGGAAAATGACTCTGGAACAGTACAATTTATCCGCCAGCGTTACGGTTTACAGTGGCTAAACCGTGTTGAGTCATACCATTTTGATAAGTATGCTTATTTGGAAGATGCATTAAAGTTGAAAGTAGGCGATCGCATTGAAGTTTCCAATGCATTATGGGAATGGGTGCAAGAAGATGGGCCGTGTAAGCCAGAATGGTTTCCTTCGATTGTAATTCAGGTTAATGAAATTAGCGATCGCGATAATTCTTCTACTAATTGTGTCGTCCGCTTCTTCAACGGCGCTGAGTATGAAATTCAAGGAATTTATGAATGGAATCGTTATAACTGGCGTTGGTTCCAAAAATAGTGCTGAGTTTGGAGTAAATCTCAATTGAGTTTTTGATACTCTAATATTAATTTTATTTACTTCCGGCTTGATAGTGGATCGCCATCTACCTCATCCCCTAATCTCGATTTAAATGTTTGAGAATCAAGGAGCAAATATCTGTCGCCTCAATGATGTTTGTATCGACAAGGTGAGTTTGATGGGTGATGAATAGAGGTCCTTCATTTGCAGAAGTGGTAATATGACCGTGAGAGCCACGGACTAAAGAAGGATCTACAGGAATCACATCCATAAGATAGCGAAAACCGAGTTGTTTTTTAAGTAGCTTAAGAGCGATTTTTCCTTGAGGAAATTTAATTTGAGGATCGAGGAAAAGTTCTACAGGATCGTAACCGGGTTTGCGGTGAATATCTACAGTTCTAGCAAAATCAGGCGCTTTGTCATCCTCGAGCCAATAATAATAAGTAAACCAAGCATCAGGCTGGGCGATCGCTACTAATTCTCCCGATCTGGGATGATCGAGATGGTAGGCTTGTTTACCCTGTTCATCCAATACTTGCGCTACGCCTGGAGTGGCTTCTAAGAGCGATCGCACTTTTGAGATGTAGGCTGCATCGTTGACATATACATGAGCAATTTGGTGATCGGCTACAGCAAAGGCAATACTAGCTCCAAAATCAAGCAATTCTCGCCCCAATTCTTCCCGGACAGCAATTAAATTATTTGCTCTTAATATGCGGTTTAAATCTACTGCTTTGTCAACAGGAGTAATGCCATACTCAGAAAGAATAATTACTTGAATATTTCGTGCTTGATAATATTCAATTAAATCACCACAAACAGCGTCAATTTGCTGTAAATCTGTTTGGATATATTTTTCATCATGACCAAACTTTTGCAAACAGTAATCTAAATGTGGCAAGTAAACTAGCGATAGTGTAGGGCTATAACGTTCCTCAATCCATTTTGCAGAATTGGCAATCCATTGGCTAGAATTAATTGAAGTTTTTGGCCCCCAAAAATCGAACAAAGGAAATTGACCTAAATCAGATTGAATTGGCGATCGCACATTACTAGGCTGGGTATAAATATCAGATAATTTTCTTCCATCTGCGGGATACATTGGGCGCGGTGTAATGGCATAATCCACTGATGAGTACATGTTGTACCACCAGAAAAGGTTGGCACAAGTGAAATTTGGATCAATTGATTTAGCTATGTCCCAAACTTTCGGAGCCTGTACTAATTTATTAGATTGTCGCCAAAATTTTACTTCACATTCATCTCGAAAATACCAACCATTAGCAACAATCCCATGTTCATCAGGAAATTTTCCTGTTAAATAAGTAGCTTGAACAGAACAAGTTACAGCAGGTAATACTGTTTTGACTGGAACCACTTGTCCTTTAGCAGCCCAAGCTGACAAAAACGGCGTGTTTTTTCCTAGTAAGTTAGGCGTTAATCCTACAACATTTAGAATAACCGTTTTTTTCATAAATAAAATTTCCTCTTAATTTGCAGCCAGTTGTGTAAGAATTCAGCAGCTTAATTATCAAAGTCTTCTTGATTCTTGCCAAGTTCTTTTAATACCCAGTTATATTCCCGCTCAATAGAAGTCAGCAAATCTATTTTCATATCTGATGGCAATACATCCCAAGTGTAGGTCTCAATTTCTAGATGCGAACAAGCATGATTTGTTTGCAGTAGATGTAAAACAGTAGCGATATCATCTTGGGTAGACTGCAAAATTTGATAATCATGAATAAAAATTGGCACATGGAAATGAGTCCGCCATTCTTGAGCTAGAGATTGTTCTAAGTGTGGTAATGCAGTGATTAAATCAGAATAGTGATATAGTGTATCATCGCTGCGACGTTCGATTACTTGGTGAAGATAAGTAGATTCTGCAAAAGGACGTAAGCGTTCAACTATCAGACTACGTTTCTCAACTTCAGCGGGAATTTTTACTTGAATTGCAGCACTGATTTGAATCTTGCCGATTTTAATTCCTGCGGATTGCAAACGCGTAAATACAGAATTTGGCTGCTCGTATTCAACTGAAAAATGACAGGTATCATAACATATCCGAATATGTTCTAGCAATTTAGTTTCAGCTAAACTTTGTTCTATATTCAATTTTTCTGATAAATAATTCCCACTAATCGGCAGTAACCAATTTTGGAAAAAATCAATGATTTCTGAGGTATTTTCAATTAATCCATCCGGCTCAGGTTCTAAATCAATATGGAGTAGTTTTCCTGTTTTTTCCTTGATGCGAATCATTTCTGCAACAAGTGATGCCAGATTCAAACAACTATTCTTCAAAACTATCTCAAAATTTGCTTGGTCTTCCCACCAAGGTTTATAAGATAATGGCAGTGTAGAAATTCCGCCATCAAGTCCAGTTGGTAAGAGAGTTGCTAAAATTTGTGTAAGATTTAATGTATAATTCAATCGTTCTTGTTGAGACCAATCTGGTGCATAAACATGGTCTTTTACCACCTGGTGATGAAATCCCCCGTAAGGAAATCCATTCAAAGTAAAAACATATAAATCTTCTTGAGTTAACCACTCTTGAAATTGAGCTAAGTTATTTTTTTCTAACAGTTCTTTAGCGGCTGCATCTGCTAACCTCAAACCAATACCAAAAGGTTCTGTAGGTGATAAACGCGATTTGAGTTCAGGAATATATTTTTGTAAATTGGCAAACACCTCTACCCAAGTTTCACCAGGATGAATATTGCTGCAATAAGTTAAGTGAAAGTTGTTTTTTTTAATTTTCATTCTCTAGTTTATCCTTTATTTTTTATTTCCATGCGCCCAAACGCAGAGAGCTTTTAAATTTTTGAGTTTTTCTAATTCCAAAATTTTGTAAAAAACTCAAACTTTCTCTCTGCGCCTCTGTCTTGGAAAGTTTTGATTGGAGGAAACCTCCGCTTAGACTTTCCGCTGTGTCTGTGTGTGATATTTTCTGTATTCAGCTAAATTTTAAGTGACAGCAAATATTTGTGCTAACTTCATAGAAATTGGCAGTAAAATTAGGACTGCTAAACCGTAATACAAACCAGCAAAACCAGATGCAACAGTTGCGTCTAAAACAATTAAGGATAACACACCTATTTTTACAGCATTGCGGATATTTTCTGGTAATGGTTCGCGCGCAGCTTTCACAAAATTAGGTAGGACTCGGATAGCCAAGAAAGCTGCAAATGGCAATGCGGCGATCGCTGTATACTCTGGTAATAATCCTAATGCTAAAACTGCTGCCAAAACCATTGCAATCAAGACTAGTGCTAGTATTCCTGTAATCTTCTTTCCTCCATGAACTTCACCCTGACTAATTGCAGTAATTGCTGCAATATAAATAACAGGAATTAGCACTAAATACCAACGTTCTCCTATTATTTCTGGTACAACACTCACACCTAATAATAAGTTACTTCCCCGGCACAAACCCATATTAAGCGGCCCAAAAAAAGGATGATGTTTGGCAAGGGAATTATACAGCAGTGCTGAAAGAGTAATAAATATCGCGATCGCTCCACTCAACCAAGATACTTGAAAAGCTGCTCCAATACCAATAGCAAACAATACGCTGCCTAATAAAGTAGCATTTTGAAGGGACACACGACCACTAGGAATTGCTCTATTTGGTCGCTCTTTTGCATCTAATTGGGCATCAAAAATATCATTGAAAACGATACCGCCGCCATATAAACCAGTTGTAGCTAATAACAACCAAGCTAATGGAATTAAATTCGCAAAATTTGCTTCCTCATTGATTAATTTAGCAAAAATCATTCCCGAGCCAGAAGCAGCAAAGCCAACTAGAATATCTGCCCAAGCAGTAACAATATTAGCCGGACGCATCAATTCTAAATAACCCCGCCAACTTTGAAATTTCAGGTTTGCAACATTCACTTCTCTGACTCCTTGGGTAGTAATACTATTCTGGATTTGAGAATTTCGATTGTGAAAATATTTATCCAATACGTCTATAGCTTTCTATTCAATCAACACTGAAACAGAATTAATACCTGGTTTTTGTCCTCGCAATACAGAGTTACCACTAAATAGCTGACGCTGATCGATAGATTGGGGATTGAGCCAGTCTGATGCTTGCATCTGTCCAGTTTGACTGTAAGCAGCTAAAGCATTTTCGTAACAAACAGCTCGTACATCTTTTTCAGAAATGCCTCTTTCTAACATCAACTGAGCCGTTTTTGGAACTGCTAATGGATCGCTAATTCCCCAATCAGCACTACTATCGACAATAATGCGATCGCGTCCATATTTGCGGACAACTTCCACCATCCTGGCGTTACCCATTTTTGTCTGAGGATAAATTGTAAAAGCCGCCCAAAAACCCCGTTTTAGTACTTCCTCTACAGTTTCTTCGTTATTATGATCGATAACTACTTGTGAAGGATCTAAACCATATTCAATACACCGTTCCATACTCCGAATAGCACCCGCTTTCTTATTCCGGTGAGGAGTATGAATTAGTACTAACATATCGAGTTCTTTGGCTAATGCTAACTGTTGACAAAAGTATTTATCTTCTGCTTCTGTCATGTCATCGTAGCCAATTTCACCAATTGCAACAACTCCTTCTTTACAAGCATAAAGCGGTAGCAATTCAATAACTTCTGCTGCTAATGCCTCGTTATTAGCTTCTTTGGGATTTAAGCCAATTGTGCAGTAATGTTGGATGCCAAACTGACTAGCACGAAACCGTTCCCAGCCCACAAGACTGCTGAAATAATCTTTGAATGTGCCGGCGTTAGTTCGGGGTTGTCCTAACCAAAAAGCTGGCTCAATAACGGCGACGATGCCATATTCCCGCATTACTAAGTAATCGTAAGTAGTACGGGAACACATGTGAATGTGAGGATCGATAAACATCATAGTGTGGTTTGGGGATTGGGACTGAGGATTGGCAGCTGGGGACTGGGGACTGGAAAATAGTATTTTTTATCCTATTTTTTAGTCCTCAGATTCTTTCAACGATCGCGGCTAAAACTGCTCCAAGTCAAGTTACCGTGTTCTATGGATGACTGTAAATCTGGATAATGCGAAAGTAATGCTTGCGCTTCAGGTAAAGATGATTCAGCACATGCTAATGCTGCTGCTTGTTGTTCGGCTATATCCCCATTAGCTAGGACTTTTTCTAAATCTGCGATGATTGCGCTATCAGCAAATTTACCTACAGCTCGCCAAAGTTCTGGGGTAACTAAGCGTTTAGCTGCCCATCGTTCATGGGCATAATTTGTCAACATTTTTGCTAATTCTGGGTTGGTGCGACGATCTAAACCCCAAATTAGATCCAACGGACTACCAACAAACACAGCTTTCAATACCATCTGATTCCAAGCAGCATTATCTAAATAATCGGCTGGATAAGGATTGTAAAGCGCTATGGCTTGGAATACATTGCTCATATTGCTACGAATTCCCTCAGCAGCGCGGTGGCGATGTAATTCTGGATGTGGCAATAGGGGCAAACTCTGATAAAGTGCAACTAACTCGCCCATATCAGCACTAGAGAAGACTTTATCAAGCGATCGCACATAACCCTGGGCATCATCCTGGGGCAAAGCTAAAACCAAGAGTGTGCGAGCTGCTTGATCTACACTCCAAATACTCGGATTCCAACCAGGAATTGCCTCCTGTGCTGCCTCCATATCTTGGGATGTTAGCTGCAAATTCTGTTTGCCCAGATAACGCGGTACCGCACTAAAAGCTGTGAAAAACACTCGCTCACCAGCACCGCTAGCAATCTGTGTCTGCTTCTGTTCTAACCAACTAATAGCTACCTGTGAAACAGACTCTACTAACCACTGATGTAGTAACTTATCTACTTTAATCATGATAAATTCAGGATAAGTTGCCCAACTTTTTTGTAACAACTATGTATAATATTTAGCATTTAATTTGATACTTTGTTATTTAATCAGTACTTATAGTATATACTTAGCTAATAACTTCATTGAATCTATAAAATATACTCTCTATAAATAAGATACTATAAAGATATGATTTTGGGGTGATAAAATTGCAAGTAAGGTTACTTAAAAAAATTAGAATTTTATGTAATCACTATCTGCACTACCAAACTTAGATATAATGTCTAGGCATGAATAAATTTGCAATAAATGTTACTTTTGACTTGCTTCCACAATGGATGAAGGCAGTGTAAAGCAATCATTGATATTTATACTGCTTCTTTTATGGCAGAGCCACTGAGATTGCGATTAAATAATAGACTTTTTGCATAAATCAAAAAAGAACCTTAAAGAGCCTTTTACTTACGTTAAAGTCTTTCTTAAGAGCCTGCTCTTAGGGGCTGATGGCAGGGTATTTAGGACTTTTGCAACACGTCTAATGCATACGTAAATCAACAAACCTCTTTGCTATAGATTTTGAAAGCTGTCAAACAACAATCTTATAGTATGAGCTTTCACAAAAGAGACGATAAAGGCTAATTTATTAGCTTTAATTATTTGGTAAATTCTTTGAATACTAAAGTGCAAAAATTATTTTGTTGAACTTGCTGCTAATCTTAATTGAAGTAGCACATCTATATACAATTAGTTAAAAATTCATCACATTAAATATGGCTATCAAACAACAGACTGCTGTCAATCTGCAACCTATTAATCAATGTGTTCAAGTAACCTTCAAGTATGATGTTTGTTTTACTAGAGGTTTGTTTGAGTTGGATAATTCCTTACTTGCACAAGTGATTGCTGCAAATGGCGAGACAACTCCAAAACAAGTGTTAGTAGTGGTAGATGGAGGAGTTTTAAATTACCAAAATGGGTTGCTAAAAAAATTATCAGTTTACGCACAGCGTTATGCAAATGTATTCACCTTGAGTGGTGAACCGATGATAGTTCCGGGTGGAGAAGCAGTCAAGAACGATTCTAAATTCATAGAGCAAATTCATCAAGTAATCGATGCAGTTGGATTGTGTCGTCACTCCTACGTATTAGCAATCGGAGGTGGGGCCGTGCTGGATATGGTAGGATACGCAGCAGCAACAGCTCACCGAGGAATTCGACTGCTACGGGTACCGACGACAGTACTAGGACAAAATGATTCTGGTGTCGGGGTGAAAAATGGAATAAATGCCTTTGGCAAGAAAAATTTTCTTGGTACATTCATGCCACCTTATGCTGTATTGAATGACTTTGATTTTATTACCAGCCTTGACGATCGCGATTGGCGATCGGGGATTGCAGAAGCCGTAAAAGTGGCGCTGATTAAAGATGCAAATTTCTTCAATWTTATTACAACTTATGCCGATAGATTAGCTAATCGAGATATGGAGATTATGGAAAAGCTGATCTATCGCTGCTCCCAGTTGCACTTAGAGCATATTGCTGGTAGCGGCGATCCTTTTGAAATGGGTTCATCGCGTCCTTTAGATTTTGGACATTGGGCTGCTCACAAGCTGGAACATTTAACCAATTATAGTTTACGTCATGGGGAAGCTGTGGCGATCGGTATTGCTTTAGACACAACTTATTCATATTTAATAGGGCAACTTTTACAATCAGAGTGGCAAAGGGTTCTAAGCACACTTAAGAAATTAGGCTTTACTTTGTATGTACCAGCACTCACAGAGCAATTAGATCGCCCAGACCATCCAGATTGTATATTTAGGGGTCTTACCGAGTTCCGCGAACATTTAGGAGGAAAATTAACAATCACCCTTTTAGAAGGAATCGGACAGGGAATAGAAGTTAATCAAGTGGATTTATCATTCTATAAAGATGCTATTTCCTTGCTACAAGATTGGGAACTTTTGCATTAACTAGATATTGATATAGCACTCATATTTTGTTGACTGTTAACAGTTGACAGTCAACAGTCATCACTGATATTTTTCACTTTCTCCTATAAGGATTGTTATAAAGTCGATAGAAATGACAAGTTTAACTTTTGAAATTTATTAAGTTTAGTTATCAAACTCTGCTAAATTCTAATGTTACTTCTTAACTAAAAAATATGCTGTAGCATAATCAGGTAATTGGCTGATATATTGGCTAAATTGTTTTTGATTTTGAAAAATACCTGCTAAAAAATCGAGTTGATAAAGATTGGGTAGAAATGCTCCGCCTGTATCAGCCATAACTCCCATTTGTAGATGTTTACGACCACCTTTAGTCTGCTCAATGATAATTACTTTGCCTAAACCAACATTCAGAACATCTCCGGCAAAAGTAACTCCTGGTTTGATAGAAATTTTTGCATCTATTTTATATCCATAGCCTTTAATGGCATCAACTTCTCTAAAATACCAATAACGCTTTTGTGCTGTTGGTTTTAATCCGCGAATATAAGACATGCCATTATTTCTATCTACATTAAAAAATGCTTTATAACCATTTGTGAAATTAATCAAAATTGTTCCCTGCATCAAGGCTTCTTCTAAGCCAGTTCTAGTTAGATAAGCAAGACTTTTAACTTTGCCAAATTCTCTCCCACCTGGTTCGTAAATACCAGATAAGACATCCTGTTTTGTGTATTTAGTATAAAATTTATCGTTATTGGAGTTATCTTTTAAGCTATAAATTGCTGTATTGTAAGTAGAGGTTTTCTTGCGAGAACCAGTGTGAGTAAAAACAGCATATTTAGTAATTCTTAATTGTTTTTGTTGTTTGTTTTTGGGGTTGTAGGCAGTCCATTTAATAACTCGAAAATTTGCATTGATAAACTTAGGGTCTTGTAATCGAGTAGTTCGGCGGTTAGTGATATCCTCATTTAATACAGTAACCATGAAGTCCAAAGTTTTGAGAACATCTTCTACAGTAACTCCTTGAGTAGCAAGCACTCCTGTTCGGAGAATATCGGGGTCTTGTGAAGCATAGTCTTGAAAATATTTTCTAGTATTAACAAGAACAGTTAATAAATCTGTTTGATTGAAGTTAACCTTATTAGCTGGCAGTTTCACTGGAGTAAAAACCTGGCTGCCATTAACACTATATTTATATTTTTTGAATTCATCAACAACTGGATAAGATGTAGATGCAGCTAATAAATCCTGTTGAGATGAGTGAGCATTTGGTTTGTCTATTTTTTGCTCAGTAATAACAGACTTTTCCCACCTAGAGATGAGTGGATGAGCAGCTTGATTTGATGTCAAAGAAACATATGATTGAAGTGAAGCAGAATTCTTTTGTTGAGTTAACCCTTGTTCTTGTGGGGTTAGCTGTTTAGTTTTTGGATGAGTATATAGATAGCTACTAGCTAAACTGACAACTAATAAACCAGCACAACCTAGTGCGAGCCTAAATTTTTGGTTAAATAATACCATTTTGGGTTTGGAATTTTAAATTTTGAATTATCCAAGAGTTAGTAAATCAGCTTTTTAGCAATTTATCTATCGCAATTATTTTTTTAATTGGTATAAAATATTCATTAACCAGAAAATAAATTCTGTTTTTCTGCTACTATCTTCAACGTTGAATTTTGAATCTTCTAAATTTCTACCACTTCACGTACTAACTGCGCTAACTTTTCGGCACTATCGGGAACTGCGATCGCCTTTGCTTTTTCTCCCATCTTGGCCAACTCTTGGGGTGAGTGCAACAAATTCAACACATTACTTTGCAATTGTTGTGCTGTTAACTGTGATTGCTTGAGGGTTAATGCGGCACCAGCTTTGCTAAATACTTCTGCATTGTAGGATTGATGGTCTTCTGCGGCAAAGGGATAGGGAATCAAAATTGCTGGAGTTCCACATACTGCCAATTCTGTCAAGCTACCCGCACCAGAACGACTAATGGCTAATGTTGCTCGTTGCAACAATGCTGCCATATTGTTGTAAAAAGGTAAGGCGATGTATTGTGGATGTTTGAGAGTATCTGCTTGCGGATCGCGATCGCCAGTTAAATGTACTACATAAGCACCAGCATCAAACCAAGCATTTGCTGCTTCGCGTACCAACTGATTGATTGCAACTGCACCTTGGCTACCACCAAAGACGACAATCAAAGGAACACCATCAGGAATCGCTAAATCCAGCGGTGCGTTCATTCCATTAGCCAAAAATTGCGCTCTTACAGGAGTGCCAACGCAGACATTTTTAGCTCTGGGTAAATACTTAGCAGCCACTTCAAATCCCAAAGCTACCACACTACACCAAGGGCCAAAAAAGCGAGTAACTTTACCAGGCAAAGCATTTGATTCGTGGAAAATCACTGGTAAACCAAGGGAACGCGCTGCAAGAACGGCAGGACCAGCAATATAACCCCCTGTAGTTAATACTCCTTCAAAATCTCCCTGTTTGAGAATTCGCCGCACTTGCAAAACCGAACCCAGGAGTTTAGCTAAGATGCGAATTGAAGAAATACCAAACCCTTGCTGAAAACCTTCAACTGCAATAGTATTCAAAGGATACTCTTTAGGGACAAGTTCAGTTTCTAGGCGATTGGGTACTCCCAGCCATTCTATTCGATAATCTGGCAGTTTTTGGGCCAGTGCGATCGCTGGAAACAAATGTCCACCAGTCCCACTGGCAGCTATTAATAATTTGATTGGTGCGTTTGCCATCAAACCTCTACCGTTTAGCGTCTAGCTTAACTAAGATAAAACAATTTGCTTACTTTCTCTAATCAAATCAGTCAATTCTTACCAATGACTAACATTTTACTGAGACGCCAACTTAGATTATCAACCAGCATCGGGCTGATTTCATTCCTGCTGACGGTCGGTTTGACAAGTGCTTGGCAACCCACTCAAGCCAGTACACCACAGCAATTAGTCCAAGCCACTACAGCCCAAAATGCACCAACCGAATTGAAAAACCTGTTAACACAAGTTGATGCTGCTGCAAGCAAAGGCGATGTCAAAGGCGTGTTACAATTTTACAGTCCTAATTTCACTCATGGCGATGGGTTAGATCGCCAAACTCTGGAAAAATCGCTGGTTTCACTCTGGCAAAGATATCCGAAATTGCAATATACTACCAAACTGCTATCTGCAAAAGCTGAAGGTAACGCCATCATCGCCGAAACAGAAACCCAGATAATCGGCTCACCCTCCAGTAAAAGTAATAATTTGGGTATGAATGCCACGATTAAATCGCGTCAACGTGTCGTCGATGGAAAAATCCTCCGCCAAGACATTTTGTCCGAACGCACACTACTTACCTCTGGCAGCAACCCGCCCCAAATTGAGGTCAAATTACCACAGCAAGTGAAAGTCGGACAGAAGTATAATTTTGATGCGATCGTTCAAGAACCACTGGATGATGATTTTTTATTAGGAACGGCATTAGAGGAACCCATCCGAGCAGATAAATATCTCAACCCTACGCCCGTAGATTTGCAATTATTAACATCTGGTGGAGTGTTTAAAGTAGGACAAGCACCACTTATCCCTGGTAGCCAATGGGTTTCTGCTGTTATCCTGCGGGGTAATGGGATGACAATGGTAACTCAGCGCTTGGAAGTAGTGAAGAAGTAGTTAGAAGTTAGGAGTTAGTGCGCTACGCTACCGCTAGCGTACTAAAAATCTGGATGGCGCGTTACCTTTAATCCATAGCATTTGCGTGAGTTCAGCTGGAGTTATATTAAAGCCTACCACCACCGACAACTTTTGCGATCGCAGACCGAGCAGGAGCTAGAAAAATCAACAAAGCCGCCGTTGCATAGAGCATAGAAGCGGAAACAAAAAACTTTAAAAGCTGCTTTTTATGTTGTAAAGGCAACAGCTGACATTTACGTTTAGTTTTGCAACTGGACAACTCTCCTTGGCACGACCTCGCACATAATACAAGTAAAATTCGCGTCAGTTCCAAATTATTGGACAATTGACACTGGATTCTTGACTTTTAACCAACAATGACTTCCCTGGAAAATCAAATCATTTTAATTACTGGTGCTAGTAGTGGTATTGGTACTGCTTGTGCCAGAATCTTTGCTGGTGCAGGTGCAAAACTGATCTTAGCGGCACGGCGCTTAGAACGTTTACAACAACTGGCAGATACTCTTACTCAAGATTTTAATACTGAAGTTCATCTGTTAGAGCTAGATGTGTGCGATCGCTCTGCTGTGGAATCTGCCATCTCTACTCTACCCCCCTCTTGGTCAGACGTCGACATTCTGATTAACAATGCGGGTTTGAGTCGCGGTTTAAATAAGTTGCATGAGGGTAGTTTTGCTGACTGGGAAGAAATGATTGATACTAATATTAAAGGTTTACTTTATCTGTCTCGTTATGTCGTTCCCGGAATGGTAAGTCGCGGTCGCGGTCATGTGGTAAATCTAGGTTCCATTGCTGGACATCAAACTTATCCGGGTGGTAATGTCTACTGTGCTACAAAAGCTGCGGTGAGAGCAATTTCTGAAGGTTTAAAACAAGATTTGCTCGGCACTCCTGTACGCGTAACTTCCGTTGACCCTGGGATGGTAGAAACAGAATTTAGTCAAGTACGGTTTCACGGGGATACTGAACGTGCTAATCAAGTTTACCAAGGAGTTACCCCCCTGACAGCAGATGATGTGGCTGATGTGATATTTTTCTGCGTGACGCGATCGCCCCATGTCAATATTAATGAAATTGTGCTAATGCCTGTGGATCAAGCTAGTGCTACCCTAGTTAACCGCCGAACATAAAAATAATCGCCTTGCATAACAGTAGGGTGAATTTAGCCAGACGTCGCATATTTGCAGGATGATTTATCTTGACGCAGAGATATAGCCGTAGTCACATAAGTTAGGACATCAATAGATGATAAAACTTAGGCACAAAAAGGCTTTTCACCCAGTCACTTGCTGTAATTGCGCTGCTGGAGCTTAAAATCATTCACATACGGCGGGTGTAGCAGAAGTGGGAAAGATGGGAAGCTTTTGAATGATCTTTCTAATACTTTGCCCACTCCCCATCCTATCCGATGCTAAAAATTCCGACTACCGACCGTTTCAGGTGCAGGAGTGATGGGGGCACCATTGGTGAGGCTAAGAATACCAGAAACAACGATTTTCTCACCAGCTTTTAGTCCTTGAATAACTTGATAATTATTGCCTTCAATAACTCCTAATTTCACGGGCTTTTGCTGAGCGACTAATTTTGGCGCTCCGGGTTTAGAGTTTTGTGCTGGTGCTTGAGCCACAAATACAAATGTTTCCCCACCCAAGCGAGATACTGCTGTGACTGGAATTAAAATTCCTGGGCGTTCGTCCCAGATCACTTTGGTTTGCACTGACTGGCGATTGAGCAGTTGCCTTCTAGAATTATTGCCAAAGTTGGCTTTAGCCAAAACTGTCTGGGAATCTAAACTCGCATCTGGGGAGATAAAGCTGACTTTACCTGTGGCTATGGCTTTGCCTTGGGTGTCTAGCATTTGTACGGGTAATCCCAAGCGCAATTTTTTGGCTTCTGCTATGGGAACGGAAATATTTAGTTCTAAAGAGTCATTTCTAGTTAACGTAGTCAGTTGATTTGCTTTTTCGACGTAATCTCCGACTTTTGTGGGAATATCGCCAACAATGCCAGTGAAAGGAGCTAAGACTTTTGTGTATTGCAGTTGGACTTGAGCTGCTTGGACTTGAGCCACTGCTTGAGTTACTTGCGATCGCGCTTGGGCAATTTCTTCTGGACGCGAACCATTTTGCAGTTGCCTTAAGTTCTGTTGCTGTTGTTCGACGGCAGCAGCTAGCTCATTGATACTAGAATTTCTACTCTGGCGGAGTTGGTCTAAACGTTTGTTGGCTACTACAAGGGCAGCTTCTGCACTCCGCTGTTCTTTGAGATATCCTTCTAACAAATCTTGGGAAACTGCACCCTCTTTTCTCAGTTGGTCGTATCGCTTGGCTCGCGATTGTGCCAGTTCCACATCGGATTTAGCCGCCTCGATTTGAGCCTGAGCCTGAGCAATTTCTTCTGGTTGCGCTCCTGCTTGAGCATCTTTGAGGCGAGCTTGGGCTTGACCTAACTGCGCTTTGGCTTGGGCAACTTCTTCTTGTCGCGTACCCGCTTTGAGTTCAGCAAGACGTGCCTGGGCTTGCTGGAGTATGCCTTTAGCTTGTAATAACTGAGCTTGGGCATCATCACTTTGCAAGCTAAAAATAACTTGCCCTTGTTGAACTCGATTACCCTCGTTAACAAAAATCTGGGTAATTCGTCCTTCAATTTGTGGCTTAATGATTACCGAACGTGGAGCTTCCAAAGAGCCAAGAAACTGCGAACTTTGTTGCATAGTTTCTGTTTCTACAGTTGCAAGCTTAACGGGAACTGGCGGTGGGCTATTAGCCGCCTGATTAGCAGCTGCATTCTTGGCATTGTTAGTTTGCCACCAGCGCCAACCAAAACCAATACCTGCAATTAACAAAATAATTCCCAACACCAGAAGCCAACGTCGCTTTTTTGGTGGCTTGGGCGATCGCTTTGGCAATGATTCCGACTCTCGATCAGATTCATTAACAGTAGGCTGTTGTATTTCAACAGGAAAAGAAGACTCAGGGAACTCAGAATTGGACATTTTGGTTTTCTCGTCTTGTGGATTTAGACTTAAACAATCTTACTTACGTCAATGAAGACCAGAGGTAGCAAAGGGGCATGGGTTAAAAAGTGAGTGTAGGAAGCTCTTTTATCATCTCCCCAACTTCGCTTTGCCCCTCTACTTTTCAGGTAAACTAATATACCCGCAAAACTATGCAAAGATGCTTTAATATTAATATCTGAGCGCACTGTACCCTTCTCCTCACCCTTGTTTTAGTACACAACCAGCTTAAAGCAGCAATTTATCACTCTCCTATCAAATCAGACGGGCAACCAGATGCTAAGTTTTCCTTAGTGTTTGCAAGCACTTGCTTGCAGATCTATGCCAGTATTAGGTTGGATTATAACTACACCGCAAAGGGATTGGTAATGCCAAAAACCAGTTTACCTCTGTTAAGTAATACTGAATATTGCTCTCAAGGAAGAAAAGGGTATGGAGCGATCGCTAATTAATTCTGCTGTATTAACCAAGATTGCGAGTTTCATCGAGTTATCCCCACTAATAAAAAAGCACAATCACAATATATTTATCTAGAATCCTCTGTTTGAGTAATCTCAACTTCCTACACTTAGGTCACCCGATCGGGTGATTTTATTTTGCCAAATTTGTGGAGATGGGGAACACAGGGGAGAAGAAGTTGTTAAGCATTTAAGAAAGCACATTCAGGTTGCAGGCAGCAAGAGAGAGGGTTTGCAGCTTTTTTCGACAATCAAAATGGTGCAACTTGTAAACGCGACAGCTTAATAACTCCTCACTCTGGAATCAGCAGTCAACACTTCCTATGTACTTCAACCATCCACAACCGATTTCTTAGAATGCAATTTTGCTAATATATCCCTGACTGATTTTTGCTTGCTAACAATATGAGAAAACAGCCATTCATAGCGATCAAGTGCTTGTTCTAAGGAATAGTTTGCTTCAGCGAACTGTCTGCCTGTTTGACCTAACTTTGTTGCTAGAGTCGGATTGCTATATAAGTTCTCTATTGCATCTGCTAAAGCATTAGGTGATTCTGGCTCCACAATTATCCCACCACCACTAAGTGCGATCGCTCTGGCAGCAGTACCACTGGTTGGAACTGAACCCACAATCGGGCGACCACTTGCTAACAAAAGTGGTATTTTTGAAGGCATATTGAATGAAATTACATTGCGTTTTTGCACAATCAACCCTACATCTGATGCTGCTAGCATTTCAGGTAGTTTTTCTCGCGGTTGCAAGGGTAACAGCAAAATATTGTCTACTCCATTTAATAGACAATATTCTTGTAACCTTTGCAATGCTGTTGCTTCACCAGCGATCGCAAACACAATATTTTTGATATGACGCAAGCAAACTGCTGCTTCTATGACTGTCTCTAAACCTTGTGTTAGGGCAATGTTTCCTGAATAAAGTACTACAAATTTATCATCTAGTTGATGTGTAGCTCTCCAGGAGTTATCGTGTTTCGGTAAAGGGCGGATAAAATTTATATTCACCCAATTGGGAATACAAACAATTTTATTAACAGGTACTCCCTTATTCACCAAATTCTCACTAAACCCATCAGCAATGACGCTAATACTGTGTGCAGTCCGATAGGCAAATTTTTCTAAAGTTGCAAGAGTTCGGATTATCCACTTATTTTTTAGTAACCCAACACGCACGGCAGCTTCTGGTAAAATATCTTGCACATTCAGAACTAATGGGCAGTTATATAAGCAACTCAATATTGCTGCTGGTAAGATACCGAAAAGAGGCGGAACTGTTAAGATAATCACATCTGGACGTTTGCCTTTAAAGGCTTGCGGCAAGCTGGTGAAAACAAAGCTCAACTCTAATAATAGTCGATCTAAAACGTTGGGTTTAGACTTAATTCGCACGTAACTTCGTTGAATTTTGACCCCATTTTTTTGTTCTGTAACGTACCACTTACCCTGATATTCATTATAAATTTGGCGCTGAGGATAGTTGGGCATTGCAGTAATTGCTCGCACCTGGTGACCTCGCTTTACTAGTCCTTCCGCCAATTCAGTCATTAAGGGAGCAATTCCAATCGGCTCTGGATGATAGTTGTAGGAGTAGATCAAAATTTCCATGAGCTATTTGTAAATGTGAATATAGCCACAGATGAGTGGATTGATTGCTAATTACAGTAGAAGCTACTACTTGGTATTATTTAATTTAAATTGTTAGCAAATTATGATTTTTTTAATCACAATTGCATTTAACACTGTTGAGGAATTTTCTCTGTGGATTTTAACAGTTGTTATGTTCTTAATTATCAATTTTTTCCTTAGATAAAGCCCTCCATCCTACAGTTATCAACTACCAGTGTTGCCTGTTCGCTGAATTTAAGTCTTTCCCCATACTGATGATAATTTTTTCCTAATTTCAAAGAGAACTTAATCCTTAAATTTACACATAGGGGATTGTAGCATTATATTTAATCTCGTGCATGAAACCCACATTACGCCTTGGAAAGTGKCACATCAAGTTAAGTCGCGGATCGCATTATGTATGATCATACTTGCCGTTTTCTTGCAGAAAACTTCATACTTATAACAAGTGACATTTGGTTTACGAGTTCTTTTACCTGAACATCGTGAAGGCGACTCGATAGAACAACTACTTCAATGGGATAATATTGATTTTCTTCTAACTCAAAAAGATTTAGATTATTATGATGGCTGCTTCTTAGTGCCGGAAATGTCTGGGAACCCTGACCAAGTGCATCTATTGGGTGAATTAAAGCCAGAATTTTTTCAGCAGGATAAACTTTATTCACCGTTACTTTGACCCTTGGTAAATAGAAGCCGAACCAGAGTCACGCTGAAAAATTAATCTAGAAGAGTTGCTTTTACAGTTTTGGGTAGAAGGTCGAATAGAGATAGAGCCTTATCCTAATTCTAGAAATTAAATTGCTGTCTGAAATTACCAAATAAATTCCTGAACCTCAATAGCTATGCGTAGTTCGATGCAGGCGATGCAAGAATACTAAGTTTTTCCTAACAGTTTGCTAAAGCCACTTTCACAAATGCGATGGGTGAGTAAGAAATATGGCAACCTAGGTGATATTGAACTTTTAGAGGATTGGCAAATTGTGGGAGCTTGGGATGCATGTTATCAATGGCTGCTGAAACAAAACGACACTATAACAACGGAGTAGCTGAATGCTGCTCATAATCAAAAATTGCTTGTGATCGACATTTACTGAATGCTACCGTCTACAAGGTGACAGAGGAATTGAAAGGGTTTATTTAACGATGAAGCATATACACAAAGTAGCTTATAGTTTGACATCGCTGTTCGGTCTCAATTTAATATTTAGCTTAGTTGCATTTGATGTGGCAAACGCTACACCACCGAGAACCCCAGATAAAAGTGTCAATTGTGAGATTTTAGTTGTGGGTGGCGGACTATCCGGTGTTGCTACGGCTTACGAGGGGTTACTCGCAGGACGAACGGTTTGTCTAACAGAAATTACCGACTGGCTAGGAGGACAAATTTCTGCTCAAGGGACATCTGCGTTAGATGAACGCCCAACCCAACGAGCCAAGCAATTTTATTCTCGCGGCTACCTGGAATTGCGAAACCGTATTGATCGTAAATACGGTAAACTTAACCCTGGTGATTGCTGGGTAAGTGAGTCTTGTTTTCTTCCCCACGATGCTCACAGCATTTTGACTCAGATGCTCAAAGATGCTGAAAAACGTGGCAAAGGAAAGCTGCAATGGTTTCCCAATACAGTAATTAAAGATTTGGAAATCAGTGGCGATGGCAAAATAATTAATAGTGCGATCGCTATTCAACATCAACCAGCAGAAGGCGCACCAGCCCTTAATACTTTTACGTTATCTCAAGTTATTGAAGACGCCTATCGCTACGATAATTCGTCTCGATTTACTAAAACTATTCTCCGTTTTCTTCCCAAGCCAAGTAAAATAGATGCTCCTAAATGGTACGTTGTAGATACCAGTGAAACCGGGGAAATTATCGCTCTTGCTGATGTTCCTTACCGCTTAGGAATTGATGCTCGTTCTTACTTGGAACCTTCTGCTTCCAGCACCACCAACGATCCTTATTGTCCTCAAGGCTTTACCTACACCTTTGCAATGGAGGCAACTAAGGAACCGCAACCCCAAACAACACCGCCATTTTATTTACAATACTCGCCATATTTCAGCTATGAATTAACACGATTGGCTAATTTTGACTTAGTTTTTACCTACCGTCGCATTTGGAGTCCGAACAAAGGAAAACCAGAAAAATTTGGGGGCGTAAATTTTTCTGCTCCTACACCAAGGGATATCTCTATGCAAAACTGGACTTGGGGTAACGACTACCGCCCCGGAACAGCCAAAGATAACCTAATTTATACTCGCCAACAGCTACAAGCTACTGGACAGTTGCAGCCAGGAGGTTGGATGGGAGGACTGCGAACAGAAACCCTCGGCAAAGCTGAGGAAAACGCCCTCTCGTTCTATCACTGGTTAGTAGCTGGGACTACAGATTCTCAACTGGGAGAAGGTGTCAAGCAGCAGCAACTCAATAACCGCTTTGTTTCTGGGCTAAATTCGCCAATGGGCACAGTCCACGGCTTATCGAAATATCCCTATATGCGAGAAGGACGCCGCATTATTGGACGCCCTAGTTGGGGACAACCTGGGGGCTTTGGTGTTTGGGAGATTGATATTTCTCGCCGAAATTACAATGATGAATATTACCGCAAGACTCTGCCAGCAGATATGTATCTGCAATTAACAGCCGCACTCGCCGGACTGGAAGCTACATCTGTAATTGCGGGTGAAATCTCACCAGACAAAGTAATGCGCCGGACTCGTTCTACCATCTTCCCCGACGCTGTAGGTATTGGTCACTACGCCATAGATTTCCATCCTTGCATGACGAACAGTCCCCCAGAAACTCCTGGTAACACAGAACGTGCTGGTGAAAGGCGCGGTGCTGGTCAAGCTTATCCCTTCCAAATTCCCTTGAGGGCGATGATTCCCCAGAAAATTGATAATTTGCTGGTAGGAGGTAAAAGCATTGCTACTAGTCATATTGCCGCTGCTGCCTATCGAGTACATTCCTTTGAATGGTCGGCTGGCGCTGCTGCGGGAACCGTTGCTAGTTTTGCGCTCAAAAATGCCATCGCACCTTACCAATTAGTTGATGACTTACCCAAACCTGAACCACAGCTAGAAGCACTCAAACGCTTGTTGGAACAAAATGGTAACCCCACTGCCTTCCCCGATACATCCATTTTTAATGAAAATTGGGATAATTGGCGGTAAGGCATTAGGTACTGGGGATTGGGTATTAGAGATTGGGTACTGGTATTATAAAAACAGTCCCTAGTCCCCATTCACTATTCCCCATTCCCTACTTCCTAGACAATGCACTAAACTAGTTACTTGTAATGTAGTTTTGTAAAATCATATTGACTAATTGTTTTATGGTTATGACACTTTCAGCAGATGTTTACGGGATGGCCACAGCACCAACTGTAGCTCCTGAACGGTCTAATCAAGTTACCCCTAAAACTTATCCAAATTATAAAGTGATTGTATTAAATGACGATTTTAATACATTCCAGCATGTCGCCGAATGTTTAATGAAATATATTCCTGGAATGAGTGGCGATCGCGCTTGGGATCTGACTAATCAGGTACACTATGAAGGTCAAGCGATCGTCTGGGTTGGTCCCCAAGAACCTGCGGAACTTTATCACCAGCAGCTGCGCCGCGCAGGTTTGACAATGGCACCTTTAGAAGCAGCTTAATCATTATGGGCAAACCCACTGTAGATCCTGACCGAACAGTTTCGCAAAAAGCTGGCAGACTAGTTTGGAATCACTCCACCCATCTTTCTGGTCTGATCCCTATTTTAGAACGTCTGTGTCAACAAGATGGTATCCAAACTGTGACGCCAGGGGTAATTGGGCGGGTAAAAGGTCATTGCCCAAAAATGCAACTGCGTGTGTCTGTACCAATTCGCGGCGGCTACAAAGTCATCGCCCGACAGGGTAAAACTGTGCAAGAAGTGTTTATTTTAACCACTTTGACCCAAGAACAATTGGAAATGGCATTAGCGATCGCTATAAAATGATAATTTTGTTATTAGTCATTTATCACTTGTCATTTGCCATTTGTCATTGAATTTGTCCCCCTATCCTCCCATCTCCCCATTCTTCATATTTTTGTGTCCCTGCGTCAGAGTGTCAGCGCGTCTTTCCATCTCCCTCATCCTCTAGTCTGCATAGCCAATGCCATACATCCTATACCTATTCCTCAACACGATGGACTGCGAATTTGTGTAGTGGCAAACTCACGATGCAAGAAAAAGTTAAGAAATATGACAGAGCAGTAGTTATTCTCAAGGTCATTAACACGGATTCCCATTCGGGTAAAACAATTTTTTCTACGCCAAAAGCTATACAATAAACCAACCAATAAGAAAAGCTCATTCTAAACAGAATTTGCTCTGTTTCTTCCAAATTATTTTTTTGTTGCTTAGTGTCCCACAGTAAGGCCAGTCCAAGGATGCAAGCTACAAAAGAAACAGCAACTACAAATTCGTGAGAGAATATATTTAACGAATGCATTTGTGTTCATCCTCAGATTTTTGATATTGAAATTCAGTCTAAAGGAATATTCCTTACAGAAATACAAAATATTTACAAACCTCAATATAGCCAAACAGTTGATGTAAACAAATACAAAAAAATATAAATAATTATTTATTATTTGTTCTGAGTGATTACAACACAGAAATAACTATTGACAATCTTATTTTCACAAGTAACAATACTCAGCCAGTTCCTAGAACTATCTTCCTAATGTTGTTTCTGACACAAAACAGGAGGGTTGTCTGCTATCGAATTAATATTGGCTAAATCACAAAACTGAATAGGATAATGCTATTAATGAACGTTGTTCGGACTGCTGATCGCCCCAAGAAACGATTTTTCCCTTATGCTGCCATTATTGTCAGCCTTGCCGCAGCCTTTGTTGATTGTGTATCTGTTGCACAATCAACCACAGGAAATGCTGACAATCAACCACCCTTACCACGAGCGTATTTGGATGCGGTAGAAGATGCAAAAATCCCAGAACCTCGTAAAATCTATCGAAATCTAACTCCGATTGTCTGGTATAACTCCGATCTCAAATGGGACAAGAGCCGTGTTTTAGTAGTAGCCTGGACAAGCTTTCGTGGTTATGCAGATAATGTGGGTAAATTGATGCTTTTAAGCCGGGATTTATGGGTTACGGCTGCTCCAGACTTACAAAAATTCTGCAAAACCTATCGTTCAACGAGTCAAACATCTCTAGAATATCGGCTGAACCAAGTTTTGGGTTTACCTCCGGATTCCGGAACTACGAACAGATATATTGTTGAACTTTGGGTAGAGCCGCGATCGCTTTTTCGTCCTACTAAAGACCCTAACATTACCGACAGTGAGGCAGAACTGGAATTTCCTTTAGCAAACGCCTTTGAGTCGATTTCAAGCAGCTATCAAGATTGGTTTACCCAGCAATTTAAAAGCCGCTACGGTTCACCAACTAATGGCTCAGCCACCGTTGTTCATTATCCGTGGACACAACTAGGATATACTTACGATTGGGGAAATCAAAGTGATTGGCAAACACTCGACGCCAAGCGATCGCCTCATGTTGGTTTAAGCGAATTTGTGATTAAAGAATGGTCACAAGTAAGTGTTCATTCTACTCAAAGTGCTAAAGATTATTGTAAGTAACCGACTTCAAACAAAAGGGGCAGAGGAGACAATAATTTTTAACTCCTAACGAATGCCAGAACTCACGACCAGGCGGCTGAGGTTGTAGATGCTTTGGGGCTTATCCAAGACATCTGACGTTCTCCTAAGGGCGAACAGTGACTCACTACTGGGCACTGGGGACTGGGGGAGTGTGGGGAGATAGGGAAGTGTGGGGGGGAAAGATTTCTTCCCATTTTCCCCTTGTTCCCCATCCTCCCACACTCCTTGTTTGCCCCATGCCCAATTATCTAAGAACAATTTTCTCCTACCTGTTCACAAGCACCAATACTTACCCAGCGGCTAGAACCATCTTGCCAATGTTCTTTCTTCCATATAGGTGCATTGTGTTTGAGAGTATCAATAGCATAGCGGCAAGCCTCAAACGCTTCACTGCGGTGAGGACAACCCACTGCTACTAAAACACTGATTTCACCAACTTTTAAACGTCCAATGCGATGATGAATTGCGACTCGATTGACATTAGATGCAGATAAACGAATATCAGTAGCAATTTGATAGAATATCTGCAATGCCATCGGTTCGTAAGCTTGATACTCTAGAGCAACTACAGGTTTCCCATCAGTTTGATTGCGAACCATTCCACTCATCACAACTACGGCACCGTTAGCTGGATCGTCAGACTTGAAGTATATCTCTTCCAAACACAATGGTGCAAAGCTAATGGCAAAACTATCTTCAGCTCTTGGTTTAATACGAGAGGCAAGTGTAGTTGTCATAATTGCGTCAATATTATGTGGGCTTTTTCTATTTTCGCTGAACAAAACACTGCTGGCCTATATTGGCTTGCTATTGTTAAAATTTGCTCAAATAGCTAGAATTTACCGTCATCCTCCTTTAAGCATACTAGTATAGTAAGTAAGTCGGTGTAAATATTTATTGTTGAGATGAGGCAGGAGGCAGGAGGCAGAAGGCAGGAGAGAAGAGAGTTTAAGTTTATTTAATTTTTATTAACATAGTTTTGTTTTTCCACACCATTCTACTGATAAACAGCACCATTTTGAAACTCAACTTGCAAAATTTGTTCGTCGGGGTCGTAGCCTACAGCCGCCACCATTGATGAGCTAACTGGTAACATTGCAATTGTTTCTTCCTCAAAAGGTAGTGCAGGAGTTTGAGTAATCGCCTCGTTCAATTCTTGTAATCCTTCATAAGCTTGTATTGGAGCAGGAATTTCCAAAAACTCTAGCTCGTTACCTCGGTCAAGTAATAACTGCAAATATCCGTCACAGTGAGCGATCGCAACTAAACTGTTCAAGTCTACCTTACATAGTCTCATTTATTTTATTTCTCCTGTTGGCGTAGTCGGGGAGTATTAAAGTTTTATCCAACATGAAAATTTTTGTAGTATTTGTACTACAAAAAGTATTTATTTGTCAAGCTTTCACTGAGACTGATAATCTTGCTTATAGGCTGTGGTTTATTGGTTTGGAGTCAAAGGTATAAAAGATTGTAGTATCGTTCCAGATACCTGATTCATGCTACTGCTGAACGTATTTGGTTGTTGGCAATGATTAAAATTTTACATGTTATAGCAGAAGGCAGGAGGTTAAACATTACTATTCCTAACATCCAGGCTTTCAAGATGTCCTTACCTTTAATTTGGTTGCTATAATTGCGAGCGCTATGTCTGCATACAATTAGGCTAACTGCAAATAAGGACACTTTTGTAAAAATCCAGATGCTTTATTGTGGGCATCAATGTTATGAGTATGGGCTGGTGTCGGTCGAATAATCCCATCGAATAGGTCATCCAAACCATAGGGAGTGAAAAATTGCCATTGACCTTGTGTATCTAATCGAACTCCCACAGCAGTAGCAGTGTGCAACCAATCTGCAATGCCATCCTCTGTAGTAGTATACGGTCTTGCCCCAAGCCGCCAACGAGCAAAACTGGCTTGGTTTTTGACATCAAACTGGTCATGAGGAAATTGTTCTGTAAGGCTTGCTTTTGCTGCTAGTTCCTGGGAACGATTTCCTTGAATATCAAAAAACGCAATGTCAAAATCTTTAATACCTAACCCACAATCATCACCAAAAATTGAACGCCAAACTGTGTTTCTGACTGCACCCCCGGCTAACCACCAGTCAGGTAAATTTAGTTGAGCGATCGCAGGTAATACTTGATCAATAGCTGTATCAGCTAAAATCATCTGTAAACGAGTGTTACTATTCATATTAAATTTATGAGATTGTCAAATAAAGGGTGAAAATATTATTATTTACATTTCATTGAGTTTACGGTGTTGAAAGTTATGCTGTAATATTTAGTATGGTACAAAATCTTAAACAATCGTGCGTTACACATTTCATCCTAACGCGCCTTATAATAGCTAATTTATTAAAAAATAAAATCAAAATCCTGCTCGTCTTTATCCTAACCAACTGACTTGCCGAAGTCACAGACAAAATTTATTGAATAAACTGCTTTAAGCAACCTAATTAAATTATTAAAAATAATATTGAACTTAAATTATAACTTTAATTTGGKTATTATATTTTTTATATACCTGTTTGCCAAAATATGTAAAAAAATCTAACACAGAGCAATATTTGGCGTGAAATCTTACTGAAGATATCCAATTATCTGATTTAGTAAAATTAGAGAAACAAGATAGTTTCGCCTGATTCTTGAAGTTTTAACAGTTATTTGTACACAAGGTTAATGAAAAACAACACACCACAAGAATTGAACCCAGATCGAGAGATTGAGCGCTTGATTGATGAAGTTATGTCCTCATCTCTGACCGATGAACAGTATCGCAAAAAGATGCAGCGACGCAAAGAAGTGCAAGAGAAGCGAATAGCACAAGCTTTACCAGAAAAAGGGTTAATTATTGTAAATACTGGTAACGGTAAGGGTAAAACCACTGCGGCTTTGGGGATGGTGTTACGATCGCTAGGTCACGGGTATAAAGTAGCGATCGTCCAATTCATCAAAGGTAGCTGGGAACCATCAGAAAAAAGGGTTTTCAGTTACTGGGAAGACCAGATAGAATTTCATGCAATGGGCGAAGGATTTACATGGGAAACTCAAGACCGCGATCGCGACCTTGACAAAGCTAGCGCCGCATGGCAAAAATCATTAGAATACATCCGCAACCCAGACTTTCATTTAGTGCTATTAGATGAAATCAATATTGCTCTGAAAATGGCTTATTTACAAGTGGAAGAGGTTTTAGCCGGTTTGGCAGAAAAACCAGCTAATAAACACGTTATTCTCACAGGTAGAGGMGCACCAGCTGCATTAATCGAACGTGCTGATTTAGTCACAGAGATGACTCTAGTTAAGCATCCTTTCCGCGATCAAGGTGTGAAAGCACAACCAGGAATTGAGTATTAATTAAAAGATGATTTGCACATTTGTAATATGCGGCGATCGCTAGTACTGATAGAATTTAACCGATGAAAATCTTGCAAAGCTACCGAGTAAGCATAAGTCTCTAGCTCATCTTCACCGACCTTAGGTAGTCTATTACTTGTAGCCACTTGATCGGACTCATCAGAACTGGCTTCATTGGATGAACCACTAACCGTCATCGCCAACTCTCCCGACTGGTCGAGTGTACCCTGAAAACAATTAAACTCTGACTGGGGCATATACAAAGCACCAGTCACTCTGTCCCGCTGCTTTTGGAATATAATGTAAGCCTGACCAAGTTGGTCTGCTTTTGGCGATTGACCATAAAGATAAATCCCATCTTTTGTGGTAAAATTCGCTCTTGGTAAAACATCTATGCCTTTTGTAGCTGCTTGAGCATCTGGAACCAGCGCTGTGGTTGTAGATGCTGCTTTTGTATTCTTATGCCCAAACTCTGTATCCGCAGAAGCTATTTGCAGTTGATTTCTCTGCTCTCGAATTTGTCTGAGTCTTGCCAAAAGAGGAGTTTCAGAGCTTTTATGAATGTGAGCCGATGATAATCGAGTATTTGTGAGTGAGACTTCAGTCTGTTTGCCAATAAAGCCCAAAGCGAGAAGTAAGCCTAAGCCCGTAAGGGAAATTCCCCATTGAACTGGGGATAAGAACCGATGAAAGTTGTTAAGCACCCTACTTCTCCTGTAAAAAAGTTAACTATTTTTTCTACAACTTGCTTAAACTATAATCAAGTCTTAATTACTAATGACTTAGTTTCTATTGTCTAAAAAACAAAAGTCTGAAAAACTAAAGTTTTTATTTAATTTAATTCAACAATCTTAGATTACCATCAGTTAGAGTATTTATGCTTCAGCCAATGGATTCATTGTATCGGGTAAAGTTGGTATTGATCTGAGACCCGAGATATTATGACTTAGGCATTGACGGAAAACATTCAATAAAATTTTATCGATTAAAGACAGTGATGTTCTAGAGCGTTATTTAGCTTGGTATGATCAATACTTGATCCCATCGACCGCAACTACTGGAAATAATGTGGCTTTTTTCTTTCTCCTGCCTTAACAGATAAATTTCCTACAAACCCAAGCGTATTGGAGTTTGGGCGGGTGCGATCGCCAAAAAAAATCGCCCCCTGAATTTAGGAGGCGCTTCACCAAAGTAGTGTAAAGACGCGAGAATCCGCGTCTGTTGTTTTAACTGGCGATGTATTCTTTGACATTGGCACGACGGCGACGCAGATGAGCCAAAGCTTGATGCTCTAACTGGCGCACACGTTCCCGGCTGAGATTCAATCTCTCACCCACTTTCGCCAATGACATTTCGTTACCATCCTCTAAACCAAAGCGTAAAGCTAAAACTTCTCGCTGTTGGGGAGTTAGTTCTGCTAACAAGTTGTTCAAGTCTTGGCGTAAAAACTCTTGGTTGGTGTAATACTCTGGTGACGGACCGTCATCTTCGAGCATTTCTTGCAACTCGGTATCTTGGTTATCGCCGACTCGCACATCCAAAGATACTGGTTGACGCGCCATATTTAGGTACTCACGAATCTGAGCAGGTTCTAATTCCAGTTCTTTGGCAATTTCAGCTGGAGTAGGCGAGCGCCCTAGGGTTTGAGCCAACTCGCGCTGCACTTTTTTGATTTTGTTGAGTTTCTCGGTAATGTGAATCGGTAAGCGAATAGTACGACCTTGTTGAGCGATCGCACGCGTGATCGCTTGGCGAATCCACCAGTAAGCGTAAGTTGAGAACTTATAACCTCTAGTCGGGTCAAATTTCTCTACACCCCGCTCTAACCCTAGTGTTCCTTCCTGGATCAAATCCAAAAACTCCATGTTCCGTTTTTGGTACTTCTTAGCGATCGCAACCACCAAGCGCAAATTCGCTTCAATCATTTTTTGCTTAGCCCGCTTACCTTGGGCTACCGTTTGTTTCACCTCAGTTTCTGATTGGTGAACGTGGTCAGCCCACTCTGCTAAACTCGGTTCGTGACGCAATTTCTTCACCAAATCCTCCTTGGCGTCGATTAGCGTCATCATTTGTTGCACCTGCTTCCCATAGACAATCTCTTGTTCACGGGTTAGCAGTGGTACACGACCAATTTCCCGCAGATAGGTTCGCACCATATCAGCCGTAAATTTGGTATTCAGGTTTTCCGTTTGGGTATTGACAGTAGGCATTGGTGCGTTGTCCTCTACTCCGTAAACTTAATGTAATTTTTCTTACTAAAGTTAATTGAGAAAGGTAGTACATATATCACGGAACATTAGGGGCTACCAAAAGCAATTAATCAATCGTTCAAGCCGTTGTTAAGACGTTAAGCCCCTAAGATAGGTTCCTTCCTACCTTCCCTAAATTTTTCAATCTCTTATAAGCACGCTGGTTCGTTTTTGAGAATTTTTCTTTTAGACAGTTACTAGCAGTAACTGAAACTGAAGTCGATATGAGTTTTACTTAGCTTTATAATACGATAAATCGGGCGGATAGTAAAGTATCTTAAGATAAAGCTTTTAATTATAAATCAAAATCTGTCTGTTTGAAAAAATTTTTCAACTTCCTTAAAATTACTTACCTACATCTATAGTGACGCCAAAAACCCCTCTTCTGTTGCTAAAAACTATCCGGATAACCGAACTTAATTTGCTGTGAGAATGGGGGATGTTACGAATTGGAGAAGGTGGGGCCCGTCTGGGGATAAGGGGTAATAGTGAGTGGAGACGCTCTGAAGCGCAGAATAACTCCTAACTCTTGTACAGACGCCATTAATTGCGTCTCTACTACTAACTACACACAAGGGTTAATCGCGTCTCTACCAAAGACCATAGACTAATGATTAAAATCCCAAGTCAGCTTTCGCTAGTTCAGCAGCAGCAAATACTTCKGCATCAGGTTTTTCTTCCCAGGCTGGGTCACCAATTTCTTCATAGAAAGCTACGTCATAAGGGCGGGTACGCACCACTACTGGCATAGGAACGGCGTGACCTAAAATTAAGGCTTGTTGCTTAGAATCTAACTTCGCCAACACTGACCGCAGTCCGCCACCACCTGATACACCCGTAAAAATTGCATCAATGTCTTTTTCATCGTTCAGCAGAGCGGTAATGCGAGTCCCAATTTGGGACATAACTTCATTATCTATCCCCGACGGGCGTTGATCTACTACCAAAAGTGTAACAAAGTATTTCCGCAACTCACGGGCAATAGTTCCAAAGATAGTACTTTGTACCACTGCCGGGTCTAAGAAGCGGTGTGCTTCCTCAATAGTAATCATCAATGGCGTTGGGCGATCGCTCGGATTTTTGGTCTGGAGGAATTTATCAGCCTTCTTAACGTAATGCTCGTGGATACGTCTGGTAATCATATTAGTTACCAACATATAAGAGAGCATATTCGACTGGGAACCAAATTCTATCACAACATTCTTGCCGGCTTCCAGTGACTGCACAAGTTTACTAATATAATTTTGCGGGCAAACCGCTCGCATGTACTTCAAACTGTCTAAGCGTAAAAGTTTGCGTTGTAAAGAGTTAATAGAACCTGCGTGTCCCGGCTTTTCCTCGCAGAACATTTTAATGTCCTCGCCAGTCATATTTAACAGTTGGACAATCCAAGACTTACCAAACTCATTAAACAAAATATTGGCGTTGTCTAAAGCTGCGTCAGAAAGTCCTAAATCTCGACCACATAACTTAATATCTTCAACTTCTATTTGCTCATAGCTTAGATAAAGTTCTTGAGCATCACGTACACCCCGGCGCTTTGTCGATTCCGGGTCGAGAGTATAAACTTCGACTTTGCTAGGAAATAATTGCTTTAAGCCTTTAACGGTATTGACATTTTTACCTTCTGCAACTGCTTCCCAGCCATATTCAGAGTGCATGTCAAAAATCAAATTCACTGCTGCACTTTTACGGATAACCCCAGCTAAAAGTAAGCGTGTCAAAAAAGATTTCCCAGTACCAGATTTCCCAAAAACCCCATTACTACGTTCCACAAAGCGATTCAAATCGATACAAACTGGCACATCCATATCCAAAGGTTTGCCAATGGAGAAATTGCGCCTTTGGGGGTCATCTTCCCAACCAAACACCCGGCGAAAATCATCAACGCTGGCTTCGTAAACTTGACTAAAGTGGCTAGGAATAGTTTTAACAGGCAGTAATTCCATCGTTGTACTGGTTTGTGGCACAAATGAAGCCAAACCTGTCACCGATGGTAGGAAAGGATTTGCCGATTTACCATTTGTTGAAGAAAAAGATTCTTCAGATTCCGGAGTAAACATCAACATCGGCGCCAGGTTGATAGTTCCGTATGTACCGCTACCGGCTAAAACATCTCGTAAAAAAGTGTCTTCCCAATTAGGAGGATTAGCAATAATTCGGGCATTAGCAGCTCCTAATGCCACATCTGTCAGCATACAGAAAAAACGCGATCGCATCCCTTGGACAACAAGAAATTTTCCTACCCGCATATCTTCCACAGAAATGTCAGGATGCAATCGCACTTCTAACCCTTCAGTCAGAGAACCTTGAATAACCGAACCTAATGGCTGTCCCGAATTCATCTGATTTATCATTAGTCATTAGTCAATAGTCATTCTCTTTATCTCCCCACTCCCTAATCAATCTGAATCGAAGTTGGCGCACTTGCCGATGGTGGAGTGGTAATAATTAAAGGTTTACGAAATTGAGCGTAAAGGCGATCGCGCCAGGTGAAAAATGCTTCATAATCAGGATTTTCAGCAAAGATTGGCAGTCCTTTACCTCTGGTAGATGCTGGTAAATCTAAGTAGGGACCAGTGGGGAATTTTAGCAATATCGACAAACCCGCTACTGCTAAGTCAGCTAAAGTCGGCTCATCTCCTGTTAAATAAGGACTATCTGCCAATAATAATGTTAAGGCATCCAGGTCTTGTTTCAAGGATGCGATCGCTGACTGAATCACTTCTGGACTATAACCTACCCCAACACCGAATAGGGTCAGCAAGTCACTAGGCACTCCTTGAACTAAACTTTTAAATATGTCTGGTGTGGAAGTCGGTAATAAAGACTTGCGAAAATTTTGATCTTGACTTATGGCGGCAAACAGTGCTTTGCGACCTTTGAGGCCGATGGACTCATCCGCCCATTCTTCTATTAATAAAGTTAAACCTCGTTTTTTGGCATCTTGTGGGATCAAAGGGCGATCGGAATATTTTAAGTCTAAATACTTAGCTATATCCGTAGAATCTACAATATATTTATTACCATCTTTTAACACTGGGACTTGTCTTTGACCAGTCAACCGGAACAGTTCTACCTGTCCAATTCCAGGTGTTACCTCTATTTTCCGGTAATCTAGTCCTTTAAAATCTAGAATTAGGCGGACTTTCTCTGAGTATTGAGATAGTTCCCATTGGTATAATTCAAGCATATTTTATACCTTATAACTACTAGTCTACTTCTTAACTTTACAATTGTATCTTTAGTTTAAGTAAATTTTATTGGTATTAGTTGTTTAGTTGTCTATTTTGTTGACATTCTAGTTGAAGTTCGGCTTGATTTTTCACAAAATTATTTTGATTTATAATGAAAGTATAACTAGCCTAAATGAGTTACAAACAAATCTACTCCCTACTTTACATTTCTGGCTCTTAGAGTAGTTTTTAAATTAAATAGAATTTTTATATATAAATCTGTACACTTTAATCCTGAATAAAATTATTGCATTTTGCCTCTTGCATACTTATGGTCTGATTGTCTCATTAAACCAAATTCAATACCAAAGATTAGGCTAGCAATAGCGAAAGCAAGAAAGGAAAATTGATGGAGAATGTTAAGATAGACAAAAAATTATTTTGATCCAGTCATGATTTTCTCCAATTTCTATTAAATTTCAAGAACTTTAATGCACTGAGCGCCACAATTTTTACATACCTATCTTTCTTATTCACATAGCAAACTTGACCTCATTCAAAGCGAAGGCTACACAATTTATCGAACTCAAAATAGTTAAATATTTTATTTAACTAATAACTTCAACTGTGCATTTATTAGATGCTGAATATACATCAAGTATGTATACTACATCTACTAGTTAAAAGAACAGTAATTTTAAAGTATGATAAACTACAACTTTTAGATGTTTGACCAGATTAACAGGAAGTATTTCCCCTGAGAAATCTTACTTCCCTCTAAAGTTAGATTTTGTGTATAGCAAAATGTTATAAATCTTTATGTAACGTGTGGACAAAAAACAAACAAAATTTATGAAGACAAATTACGGCAAATTGCTGACCACGTTGGCAGGCGTAGCAGGATTAAGTAGTTTTAGCCTTTTGATTACTTTACCATCTGATGCTAAAGAAGTACTAAATCCTAACCCCAGTATTTTCAACGAAGCTCCCTATAATCGAGGTGAACGCCTTCAAGCAAACGCTCAGTACACACCTACAAAGGCTGTTTCAGAACTAGAAAAGGGCAATACCAAGCGTCAACAAATAGCCCAGAGTAGTGGGGGAGGGACGCTAAATCCCAGACCAAGTATTTTTAACGAGCCTCCCTATAACCGTGGTGGTAGTACCCCACCGAGTGATGTTCCATCTCCATCGCGCACTCCACGCCCTATCCCTGAAACTCAACCCAGCACACCACCAACAGAAGTACCATCTACTCCACCTACTACTCCTACTGCACCACCTCCTGGGACAAGTCAAACTCAAGGCAAAAATTTGTTAGCCTTAGCAGAATCGAATGCTTCCTTTACAACTTTGACTAAAGCTTTAAAAGCAGCAGGATTGACTCAAGCTTTGCAAGGCAAAGATAACTTGACGATTTTCGCACCCACAGACGCAGCCTTTGCAAAATTGCCAGCAGACGCATTGCAAGATTTGTTGAAACCAGAAAACAAAGAAGTATTACTCAAGCTGTTAACTTACCATGTTGTGCCTGGTAAAGTATTGTCTACTGATTTGAAGTCTGGTGAAGTTAAAAGCCTTGAAGGAGGGACAATCAACATTAAAGTTGACCCTGCTACTGGTGTGACTGTCAATGATGCTAAAGTGACTCAAGCTGACATCACAGCTACTAATGGTGTAATCCACGCCATCGATAACGTAATTTTGCCTCCTGACTTGTAGTTTTTGATAAATGACTGTTAACCGTCAATCGTCAACAGTCAAGATCAAATCCCATCCCTTTTAGGGGTGGGATGAGTTTAAAGCTGCTATCTTGACTCAAGACCTAGCACTATTTTTGTCATAAATTAGACATTACATCTCGTGCAGCTGCTAAAGTTCGGTCAATATCTTCTTCGGTGTGAGCCAAAGATGTAAACCCAGCTTCAAATTGAGAAGGTGCTAAGTAGATACCGCGCTCCAACATACCGCGATGGAAGCGTCCGAATTTGACTGTATCAGACTTTTTCGCGTCTTCGTAGTTGTGAACTGGACCAGATGTAAAGAATAGGCCGAACATAGCGCTGATTTGACCACCACAAGCCGCATGACCAGTTTCTTTGGCTACTTGTAACAAACCATCTGCTAACTTTTTAGTAATTCGGTCAAGATACTCGTAAGTACCGGGCTTTTGCAGCAATTCCAAAGTCTTAATACCAGCAGTCATCGCTAAGGGATTACCTGAAAGAGTTCCGGCTTGATATACGGGACCAGCAGGGGCAACCATTGACATAATATCCCGACGACCGCCATAGGCTCCTACTGGCAAACCGCCGCCAATTACCTTGCCTAAGGTTGTTAAATCAGGAGTTATGCCAAACTTTTCCTGAGCGCCACCGTAACCAATACGGAAGCCCGTCATCACTTCGTCAAACACCAATAACGCCCCATGCTCATGGGTAAGTTCGCGTAAACCTTCGAGGAAACCAGCATCAGGCGCAATAAACCCAGCATTACCGACCACTGGTTCAAGAATGACACCAGCAATTTCGTCCTTATTTTCTTCAAACAAGGCTTTGACGGCTTCTAGGTCATTGTAAGGTGCGGTTAAAGTCCCGCTAGTTGCTGATTTAGGTACTCCTGGCGAGTCTGGTAAACCGAGTGTCGCAACACCAGAACCCGCCTTTACTAAAAATGAGTCAGCGTGTCCGTGGTAGCAACCTTCAAACTTAATGATTTTGTCTCGATTTGTGAAAGCCCGCATTACGCGCAAAACTCCCATACAGGCTTCAGTTCCCGAGTTAACAAATCTTACCATCTCAATGCTAGGAACAGCATCGATCACCATTTCTGCTAAGACATTTTCTAGTACCGAAGGCGCGCCGAAACTGGTACCTTTATCTAAGGCATCATGCAACGCTGCAATCACTTCCGGATGAGCATGACCGCAAATAGCTGGCCCCCAAGTGCCTACATAATCTATATATTGGTTACCATCTACATCCCAAATGTAAGCATCTTTAACGCGATCAAAAACAATGGGTTGTCCGCCCACAGATTTAAAAGCACGAACTGGAGAACTGACTCCTCCTGGCATCAGGTTTTGAGCAGCGCCAAAGACTTCTTGTGATTTTGTTGTTTTAATTGAGGTATTTACCAAGGTTCTCTCCTAACAGTGGGCAATAAAAAGCTCTATCTTAGGATAGGGTCAAAAGCTGCTTAGAACTTCYATCGTATAAAATTAGCCGAACCAAGAAAATAATAATATGTTATACAAGTCTAACGAAGACTTGCCTTTAGATATTCAGACTCAATTATCTGAGGCATACCAGGATCTTTACCGGGCAGCTTTTAACTCGGCAATTCATTGGTATGGTGAAGCTTCAAAAGCTCACCAAGTTGCGCGAAGTGCTGTAAAGATGCAGTCTGCGATGGAACGAACTGCTCTTGTTGAGAGCTAAATTAAGATTACTAAATTCAAAAAACATACCAGCTGCCCTATTTAGAATGATATCGTGAATCCATTAATCATTCTCATTAGAGCAGATTAGCTGGTATGTATTCTAACGATTCGCATTCGCTACATTACGCCATCCCTGTTGAGGAAATTCGCTACGATGAACGGGGTCTAGTGCCTGCAATTGTCCAAGATTATCTTGATGGCACTGTCTTGATGATGGCGTGGATGAATCAGGAGTCGTTACAAAAGACTTTGGAAAGTGAAGAAACTTGGTTTTGGAGTCGTTCTCGGCAAGAGTTGTGGCACAAGGGAGCGACTTCTGGGCATATTCAAAAAGTGCGGAGTATCCGTTATGACTGTGATAGTGATGCCTTGCTAATTGGGGTAGAGCAAGTAGGAGATATTGCCTGCCATACAGGAGAACGGAGTTGCTTTCACCAAATCGAAGCAAAAATAGCTCCTCCACCCGGGGATACATTGTCACAATTATTTCAAATAATATGCGATCGCCGCGATAATCCAATTGAAAGTTCTTATACCTGCAAGTTATTAGCAGGTGGTGACAATAAAATTTTAAAAAAGATTGGTGAGGAAAGTGCTGAGGTGATAATGGCTTTTAAAGATGATGAACCAGAAGCGATCGCTGGTGAAGTTGCCGATTTGCTATATCATACTTTGGTTGCCTTAGCTCATCATCAAGTTGATTTAAAATCCGTATATCGGAAGCTCCAAGAACGCCGCCGATAGCAAGTGTCGGAAAGAGGATTAATTTAACCTTGTACCTACGGGTTCAACTTCTCTAGCCAAACCAATATGTGCCAATGATAATGAGATATCGTTAAATTTTATCCCGGCTAAAGCCCACTGAAGTTCAAGTGTTCCCACCCAGAAACGCGCTCGGTCAATAACACTTGGTAACATGGGATAGTCACTTTCCATATGCTGCACAATACTTTCACCGTAATTACCAAGTTGCACGGCAATATCACAAGCTGGGTCGCCTAAACCAGCTGTCCCAAAGTCAATCAGACCACTGATGCTGTCTGATATGGGGTCAAACAGAATATGATACACTGCCTTATCACCGTAGATTAGTACGGGTGTGTATGTCATATCAAGTTCACCTGTAATCACGGGCGCAAAAAGTTCATGTATCCAAGTTTGCTGATGACGCCATAAGTGAGGAAAAAGAGTTTCTTGAACTTGCTCATACAACCGCAACCAATCTTCACGAGAACGCGCTGCATTAGAAGAAGACACCCCGGCATTGACTAAAACTTCATTTGGAATGCTGTGCAATTGGTGATGAAATTTGGCTAATTGAGAGATAGTACGCGCTTGTGATGCTTTACTGAGTTTGAGCAGGGTGTTACGGGATAGTGGTTCACCTTCGATAAATCTGTAGCTAGCAAAGCCTTCTTCTAAGTGTTCAAAGTAAGGAACCCGCAGTTCAAGATATTTTTGCACTACTTCCAACACCTTAGCTTCATGGAAAAGCGCTTGTTTTCCCCAGTCATCTTTGGCAAAGCGACATACAAGTTCACGATTAACAATTACCACATCATTAATCATCCCATCTTGATTAAAGTCAAGGTGGTCAATAGAAAGATTTAGATAGACAGCACGAATTTTTTTGAGATACCAAAAAGGGATATTCACAGTGAAACTTACACAATTACAACAAATAAAAAATCAAAGTTCATCGAACTTTTAGCCCGATCGCAGCGACTGATAATGATTTAGCTGTTTGTTGTATTAACCTATCACTGTGATTTAACTCCTGAGAAATATCTACGTGTGAGCATAACACTATTTGGCTGATTCATTGGCCAAAATTCGATTTAGGTACTGTAAAATTACCACAGCGAGCGCCACGCTCAAAGAAAAGCATAACCAAAAGCGATCGGCAATGATTCGCGGTTGGTCTAATGCCCATCCACCCAAGGGATGACCAATAGAATAGCCAACAGCCCAACACAAAGCGTTAATGGAGAAATAAACGCCGCGTTGATTTTCTGGGGCTAATTCAGTAACTAAAGACGCAGCAGATGGCGTATAAGAACTAATCGCAAAAGCAAATACTCCCAATGCCAATGCTGCCCAAACCATATTATGAGATGTGGCAGTACCACTTACCCAAATCAGTCCAAAACCAACTGCCCAAAGAATGCCAGAAACAGTGAGCGCAAGTGTGTGAGAGCAGCGTTTTAAGGCGCTGGTAACAGGCAACTGACAGATAATAGCTACCACCAAATGCCAAGCAAATAATCTGCTAATAGTAGTTTCAGCAAATCCTCGGTCAGTACTCTCGATGACAAAGTTTTTGAAGTAAAGCGGCAGGATACTGTGTATCTGAGAAATATAAATTGTAAAGAAGATATTAGCTGCGATGTAGACGAGGAAACGACGATCCCTGAACACTGCCATCCAAGAAGCAAAATATTGTGTTTTTTCTTGGTCGATTTCCTGCGCCTTGGTATCACTAACTCCTACATAGATAATGCCAAAAAACACTAGAAAAGAGATGGCATCAATCATAAATAGCCAGCGATAACTTCCAATTATCGCTATCAAAAACCCTGCTAGCGTAATTCCGATCGCTAACCCCAGATTATCTGCTAATCGGCTGATGGCAAAAGTTTCACGCCGATTCTCAATCTCGCTGGCGTCAGCAACAATAGCTTCAACAGCTGGCCAATAGAAACCTATTCCTAAGCCGTTAATCAAGTTACCGATTACCAAAATAGTAAAATTATTGGTTGCAGCGAAAACTAAGGAAGCAATAGCAGAAATCGCCGTGGCCAACAACAAAGTGCGGCGGCGTCCCCAGTCCCTAGAATCAGCCAAAGAACCACCAACAATGCGCCCGAAAATACCGGAAATTGAGGCACAAGCTAAGGCTACGCCAACAGAGGTTGCAGATAAACCAACTTCGTTGACAAAAAAGATGGGCGCGTAAAACAAGGTAAAGCCCGTACCAACTTCCGAGAAAAATCTACCAATCGCTAAAATCCAGACCTGAGGATGTATCGAGGGCAACCACGAGGATAACTGGGATTGGGAAGCTAATTTCATCAGCTTAAATGTCATTTTTTCCTGACATTTTTGTAATTCTTATCATTGGCAGCAATTTTCCTCATTAATTCCACAGGGTTTCCACAGGGATTTTAGCAGTTTTCCACAGGTGTTCTACGAGCTAATGGGCTTCTGGTTATCTACTGGGGATTGTTAGTTAATAGTAGTCAGAACTTAAAGGACTGAGTTTTTGTCAAGTTAAGTAACAAAAATTAGGCTAAAAGTCTGATTCTTTCGTGCTTATTTATTTTTTATACAAGCGTTTTTAACATTTCGCAGCATTGACAAACCCACCCCTTCTTAGCGCACAATGATGCGGCTTGCTTTTGTAGTCCATTCAACTGTTGACATCGACTGTGTAAAATTACCTGAGTTGTTGGCGTAGATTCTCAAGCAAGCGAAAGATTGTGTGAGGTAGCCCGAAGCTAGTTCACAGCAAGCAACTTATCCCTCTTGATTGACCTCAGAGGAGGAAAATCTTATGAAAGCAACAGTTAGTATTTTTACAGAAATTCCCGAATCACTTCACGAATCCTTAAAAAACTACTTAGAAACCCATCCTGATTGGGATGAAAACAGAGTATTGACAGCGGCGCTATCATTATTTTTACTCCAAAATGGAGAGAGCGATCGCCGTGCTGCTAGAGTCTATCTAGAAACTTTGTTTCACCATTCCTAAGTAAAAATACCCTGGATTGCAGCAGCAATAGCTAATTTACTAGACACTCCATAGGTACTAGTATCAAGGGCGTTATTCTGGCTCATGCCTGATATAGGAACAACAAACCCGTGCCCGATTAATGGGTTTTGAAAGCAAGCAGCTGCTTTGCACTTGGGGGTTCCAAAAGTTCGACGAAGTGGGTGGAACCACCTGTTGTGAGCGCTGCCGACGCTTTTCTAGTGCAAAGTCGAGCAGTAGCCTTTGCTCCGATAGTGCAGCTAAGCCGAGTCTTCTAGTGTCAAAGACACTCTTGCATTCGAGCGTCATAATCCTCTCTAAGAGACGCTTTGCGTAGCGTTAGCGAGGCAGGAGCATCATCCCGAAGGGGTAAGCAGTCATCAATCATCAGTCAGCAACTTCAAACCGGATAATTTATTTCTTAGAGTTGCCCTATGTAGCGGTTTTTGTCTAAATATATACTTAGTGTAGCACAGTTAGCTGTGCTACACTCCGAAGGTACACCAGTTTGCTCAAGTTTGCTAAACTTTTTGTAGTTCCTCCTGATGGCTGAAAAACCAAAATAAATTTTATCCAAAATCTGAAATCTAAAATTGTTTTGGTCAAGAGTTAAAAAACTCTAGACTATGTACTCAGGACTTAGCTTCCAACTGTTGAGGGTGAGCAGGAGATTCAAACTTATACCCTACACCACGTACAGTTTGAATTAACGCTGGCTGACTCACATCAATTTCAATCTTCTTGCGAATTTGACCGATGTGCACATCTACAACCCGTTGGTCGCCGACATATTCATAGTCCCATACCTCTTGAATTAATTCTGCACGCCGCCAAACTCGACCTGGATGACTGGCTAAAAAATGCAATAAGTCAAATTCTAGAGCAGTTAAGGGTACTGGTTGGTTATTAAGTGCCACCTCCCGGCGCACAGGATCGATCATCAGTTTTTCAAATACCAAACGTTTCTGCTCGGCAGTAGTTATGACTCGCTGGCGTCTCAAAATCGCTCCTACTCTGACTTCTAGCTCTCCCAAACCAAAAGGCTTCGTGAGATAGTCATCAGCACCTTTGGAAAAACCGCGAATTTTGTCAGCTTCGTCAGCACGACTAGTCAACATTAGAACAAAAACACCATTACGACTTTGCATCTCTTGGCAGAGGTTAAACCCAATTACATCTGGTAAATTTACATCTAAAATCACCAAATCAGGGTTAAATTGCTCAAATAGAGTTAAGGCTGTCTTTCCATCTTCGGCAGCCTCCACCTGATAGTTCTGCTTCATTAAAAAGCGTTGAATTAAATTCCGAACCGCAGGGTCGTCGTCAACAACAAGAATCTTGGCGGGAGCCATGACCATCACTTTGCACAAAAATTCGTAAGATTAACAAGAAGGTTGCGTAAAAACACAGTTGCCACTTTAGGAGCTATTAAGAATTTACAGAGCTACGGCATGATTATCTTGATTATTCAAATAATTAATATTGGAATCAGGATTGTTGGGGATGAGAACGGTAAACTTCTGGAAAACCATAATCTAGCCCTGCATGGTGTGCAGGTTTTGTAACTGTCAATGTGCTTACCATAAAGACGTTCAAACCCTAGCCACAGCGGTTTGTAAAACCCGAATACTTTTTACCCCAATTAGCTGGTAACTTAAAACGTTTCAATTTTAAATCGAGATGTGGTTTTACACCACAAGCGATCATCAGTATAATTAAAAAAACTTTGTTAGGGCACAGTAAGTCGCCAAATTTGAAACAGTAAAGTTAATTTTTTCATAAAAACTCTGCGTTTTAGGTACTATTTAGTTCAAATTCTAGATTAGAGCGAGAATTAGGCAACGACATGAGGGTATACACGGAGTTATGGCGATATGTTAAAGTGACTATAGTCTAAATCTCAAAGTCGGTCAAACTAACTCGTGCTACTATCCTGATAGACCATAAATATAAGTCGAAACATTAAGTTTCGATATAGGCAAAAGCTAAATTTGTTTTTTCTTTGACAATAGACTGCCGCTGACTGAGGCTGAAGTAACAAACTCCCATGAGCGATCAAAATCCCTACGAAAAACTTGGGGTATCAGAAGAGGCTTCCTTCGATGAAATTCAGGATGCTCGTAATCATCTATTCGAGCAACATAGTGGTGATGCCAAGCATCTAGAAGTGATCGAAGCGGCTTACGATGCGATTTTAATGGATCGTTTACGGATGCGTCAGGAAGGTAAAATTAAAGTTCCTGAACGTATTCGCTTTCCAGAGTTGCGAGTACAATTGCCCCCTAAAGAAGCTCAAACCCCTCGTGAGCATTCACCTGCATGGCTGCAACGAATGATTGATCGGCCAACACCAGCTGATATCCTCTTACCAGGAGCCTGGTATCTTGGTTTGAGTGCTATTAGTCTGTTTTACCCAGAGGGAGGCGACCAGGTTTTACAATTAGCATTAGTGGTTGGGGTAAGTATCGGTATTTACTTTCTCAAGCGCAAAGAAGGTAAGTTTGGCAGAGCAGTTTTATTCACTCTTGTCAGTTTAATAATTGGCTTAATAGCTGGAGGTCTACTTGCTAGCTGGCTCTTACCACAAATATCATTCATAAATATCGGATCAAATCAGTTTTCTACAGCACTAACTTTTATTTTGTTATGGTTAGTTAGTAGCTTTCTACGCTAAATCTATACCTTTAGGAAACACACTTCAAAAAATACAGGGAGTAGGGAGTGAGCAGAGGGCAGAGGGGAGAATAACTCTTAATTCCTCACTCAGCACCGGACGCTCTTAACTCCTGATTTAGCACTGGGCACTTAATAATGTCCAATCTTTATAAATTAGTATTTTCCTCAGGGGCTTCAAACTTGTAGCCGTAGCCGCGTACAGTTTTAATAAACTCTGGTACACTGGCGTCGATTTCCATCTTCTTACGAAGCTGACCAATATGTACATCAACCACTCGTCCATCTCCAACGTATTCACAACCCCAGATTTTTTGGATTAGCTGTGGACGACTCCAAGCTTGACCCGGATGACTTGCCAAAAAATGCAAGATATTAAATTCTAAGGCTGTTAAGGTGAGAGGTTTATCATTAAGTGTTACCTCGCGACCTTCTGGGTTAATTACTAACTGCTTGAAGACAATACGTTGTGTAGGGGAGGGATTAATGTAGCGTATCCGCCTCAAAAGAGCTTCTACTCTCACTTCTACTTCTGCAAGGCTAAACGGTTTAGTCATGAAATCATCAGCACCAGCGGCTAAGATTTTAATTTTATCAGCTTCGTCAGTTCTACTAGTCAATATCATCACTAAAACATTAGTACGACTCTGCATTTCTTGGCAGAGGCTATAACCGTTAACATCTGGTAAATTCCAATCCAAAATCACTAGGGCTGGGTTAAATTGCTCAAACAACGACAAAGCAGTCTTACCATCTGCCGCCGATTCTATTTGATATTTTCGACTCAAGAAACGATAGACGAGATTTCGAACGCCGAAGTCGTCATCGACGATGAGAATTTTCGCAGTAGTATCGGGAACTGTAATCATAATGTTACCTTGCTGCTTATTGTTGGTTGGGCAATTAACTGTTGTGCTAGTTTTGCTTTACGTGTTTGTGTTGAAAGTATATTCACGCTGATTTTGCTAAGTGCGATCGTTAGTGTAGTACTTGTTTACAATTAAATCTCCATAAAATTGAGCAAAACTTCAGCCATCGTTATGCTTATACAAGTTATAAGCATTGTATAACTTTGGTAAAAGTTTTAAATTTTATGGTAAAATCCTAAACTGAATACACACAGTTAAGTGCTACTAAAGCTGATCTGCATCACCACAAATAGCTCAAATGAAACACCAGAGCAACGGCGATCGCTAAAATTTTGTCAAAGAACACACTGCCTGATTAATACGTTTCTATCAAGGCTCGGGAACCAAGCCATAAGCCAATCTAGATTCTCAATTATCTACTCAACTGTACTTTAGCCAAGGGATATGATTCGTTGAGGAAGACTGGGAAAATTTACTCAACGTGCATTTGTATGTAGTTATTCTCTTAAGCATATACTATACTACAAGTTTTACTTTCAGACTACGAACAGAATAATTAGTAATTCCTCATATCAGTTAAAGAAGGATAAAGCCCTAAGTAATTCGTAATTGATGGACAGAGGAGTTAATAAATTAATAGATATATAAAAATGTAATAATAAATATTTTTAAATTAACTGTAACCATGGATGAGTTATAATTATGAATTCATCCGAGCAGGTAAAGACTTAGAGCATCAGCAGAAGGCATAAGAACAGCAAAAATAACTTTAACAGACAAAACTTTGAGTCAGCACAATATTAGCAAGAGCTTTAAAGATTATATCGTTTCCTAAAAAGTCTGATAAAAATAGTGGATCTACAATAAAACCACAACCTGTAATAAAAGCAACAAATGATGTGTTTAATTTCTCAATACTTTGCTAAAGACTTCTCTCGATTCATGTAAATAGAACGGTGTGAAAAAACAAAACTATTTTAAGAAAAATTAAATTGGTTTAAACCTTCTTTCTTCAAGCATGGCTGCCTCCTACATCCTGCCATATTAACATTGCGTAAAGCTTTTTCTTGACAAAGACGCACTTGCGTTCGGCATAGCTTCTGTTCTTGCACCAATGCATAGAGCGACACATCACAAAGTTAAGATCTGTACGTAAGTGCGTCTTGTAGAGAAGAGAGGCTTTCAACGCTCGAATGCAAGAGCGTGTGGTAGACAAAACTAGATTTAGCTGCAATCTCGAATCAAAATGTCACTTGGTTGAGAGCCGCCAGAGCCGTTCAATGCTAGTGGCTCAACTTTATAACATAGGGGCGTCAGTTTTCAAGAAAATGCATTATGACTTCAATCCTCCGTTTCGTTCTCTTGGTAACTCATTTGCGTTTTCAAATGAAAAATTTTATCAATTAAACAAGAAAATTATTAATCTTCTTTTTTAAATAGTTTTAAATTATCAAATTTTAGAAAGATAAAAATAATTATTTTTAGAGTAAATATATAGATTTATATAGTATTAATTGACTAAATTTGCAATGGATTAAATGGTAGAAGTTGAGAAAATTACTAAGTCTATCTGAAGAGAGACTTTAAATATGTTCATCCTCGCGAAAGAGCAATTCGAGATATCTTATTTGTTAAATTGCTATTAATATCGTCAGCAAGGAATAGTTATGAATAACAATTTAGTAGGCGGCATCATTCCCCCACAGCCACCAATACAAGCACAATCTGATGCTCATACACTGAAGTCTCGCTTGGAATGGGGTGAACCAGCTTTTACAATATTGGATGTGCGCGATCGCAGAACCTATAATGAAGGTCATATTATGGGAGCGATGCCTATGTCAATAGATGAATTGGTAGACCGTGCAGTAGCCTCTTTAGATAAAAGCCGTGATATTTATGTTTACGGCGCTAATGAAGAAGAAGCTGCCCAAGCCGCACAACAACTTCGTTCTAATGGGTTTGAGCATGTTTCTCAACTTCAAGGTGGTCTTGAGGCATGGAAGGCGATTGGTGGTCCCACCGAAGGCATTATTGAATCAAAAACTCCTGCAGGTGCTGATGAGTACAATGTGGTAGCTCGGCTACAAAATCATGCAGAAAATCAGCCAAAGGGAGGTAGTAGTCCCGTTGAAAGTATTAAAAAGGGAGTCAGTAACCTTAAGGAAGACATTCAACAGAAAGCTGGTGAAGTTAAGGAAGGCGTTCAACAGAAAGCTGGTGAAGTTAAGGAAGGCGTTCAACAGAAAGCTGGTGAAGTTAAGGAAGGCGTTCAACAGAAAGCTGGTGAAGTTAAGGAAGGCGTTCAACAGAAAGCTGGTGAAGTTAAGGAAGACATTAAAGAATCTTGAACTTTTAGAAGTTCAGACGGTCATAATGTTGGATCTCAGACAAGAAATAGCCTGAAAAATTAGTCATTAGCTGTAGGCGAATGTTGGGGAGCCGCTGCAAAGAGAGGGGTCTCCCCAATAAGCAAGTGGTATTTGAGAAGCATAGCTTGCTTACCTTACATTAACCTATATTGTAAAGGTTTTCTTCGATAACGCTAAAGCTTGAACTAATCCGACTATAAATTAATGACTAAATAGTTTATAATCATATTCCACAATTGGGAAATTTCAATTTAGGATCAGCTGTGTGGTTAGCGACCAGAGTTAAATGTGTAGTTAATGCTTGTTTAGAGACCCTGTAATCCAAGACAAAAAGCAGTTAACAATAAATCAAGATTTTGGCATTTTTGTTTTAATCACAAATTTAAGATTGATTCTACTTTTAAAATAATTAATGTTCAAATAAATCTTTGAATAGTAACAAATCTAGAGAAACTATTGTTGGCAAAAATTCAAAACATTCTTGAGCAAGTTGCCAACGTTGTTCTCGTTTGAGCATTTCGGTGAGTTTCTCTTGCACGTTAAGTAAGTAGCGCACATCATTGGCGGCATAACTCAATTGAGCCTCAGATAGATTAGCAGCATTACCCCAATCAGAACTTTGAGCGCTTTTATCCAGTTCGACTCGTTCTAATTCTTGGACTACATCTTTGAGTCCGTGGCGATTTGTGTAAGTACGAGCTAACTTACTAGCGATTTTTGTGCAAAAAACAGGGTGAACTTGAATTCCTAAATTGGCTCGCAAAGTAGCAAGGTCAAAACGAGCAAAGTGAAACACTTTTACAACATTCGCGGCCAATAAAAGTTCTTGTAGATTTGGGGCGTCACTTTGTCCTTTGGCAATGCGGATTACAGTAACTTTTCCTTGTTGGGTGCACAACTGAACCAGACACAAACGATCGCGTTGCGGTAATAATCCCATCGTTTCTGTATCTACTGCAATTGCTGCCGATTCTAAATACTCTTTAAGGGCTGCATCACTGAGGTCGCGATCGCTCACCTGAAAATCTTGTAATGTCATCAAAGGTTCAAAAATAATGTAGTGTCCAGCAGACAAAAGTCTTGTCAGACAATACATTATTATTGTCCAAAAATATCAAAAATTAAATCTACCTAGTGTGAAAAAACATTTGTGTTAGATAAACTTCGCCTTGACTATTAGTAGCAACCCCAATTCCTGTGAGGTTATAATTTCCTTTAATATTTTTTAGATGTCCAGGGCTTTTGACCCAACCACTAACAGCTTCGGCTGCCGGGTTGCTATATCCCAGGTTGAAAGCGACATTTTCTGCTGCACTGTTGTAAGGAATGGTGATAGCTTTGACTCGTCCTTCAAATCCCCGATGGCTAAATGGCGTTTTACCTTGAGCCATATTTTGACTATGAATTCTTGCCTGTCGTGTAATGCTTGCATTTAGGGTCAATTTTGATAGCCCTTTAGAAGCTCGATATCGATTAATTTGCTCAAAAACAGATTTTTCTAGCTCAGTAGGTTTAAAAGTAGGAGTTGATATTGCAACCTGACTAGAAAAAAGCGACAACAGCTTATTACGGGTGGATGTATTTGTAAAAGTATGATTTGGTATCGGAACAGTCGTTAATCCACTAGCAAGGACAAGCGCAGTTAAAGCGATGCCAAAAGCAGTTTGTCGAAACATGGAGAATTGCGTAATATGTAGAGATATAAGACTTATACTCTACCTTATAGTTCTGAAAATATATACGAGAATACTATTAAGGATTGATGAATTTCGGCAATTTGACCGCATCCTTTCTAGGCAATACAAGCAATCATTTCCAATTGTCAATAGTTCCATAGGTTAGCTGAGGAAAAATTAGCCTTAGTTTGATCAAGAATTGAAGATTTTGATCAATTTAGACATCTTTCGGAGCGTATAGCTGTACGCTCCTATATATCAATTGCGAATTTCGTCAAATAGTCTAAATTTTACTTAACCTATGTGCGCAGGAAAATTTGCGTGAAATAGATTTGCCCTTTACTATTGCTAGCAACACCAACCCCGGTCAAATTATAATTACCTATGATATTGGCTAGATGCCCTGAACTTTTGAGCCACCCTTGAACAGCTTGCGTAGCAGGGTCGCTATATTTCTGGTTGTAAGCTACATTTTCACCAGCTGCTTTGTATGTAATACCGATCGCTTTCAGGCGTTGTTGAGCTCCACTATGTCCAAAAGGCACTTTACCACTAGCCATATTCTGACTGTGAATCCTGGCCTGGTTATCGATAGCAGAATTACGAGTCAGCGCTGGTAGCCTCTTAGAAGCTCTGTAATTATTAATTTGGTTGAAAACTGACTGTTCTATAGCAGCAGTGTTAATGGTAGATTGGGCAATCTTAACAGTATCACTTGATATATGTGAAAACTTCGGCGTCAAAGCTGGCTCTTTTACAGAAGTAGCGACCGCTCCACTGCCAAGAACAAGAGTCCCTAAACCAATGCTGTAGATTGTTGTTCTAATCATTTGCTGAAAGTAGAGTTCCAGACTATCTAACCAAAGTATTATTGATTGCACAACTTGGTTATAAGTCTATATACCTCAACTTATGCTGCTATATGTTCAAAAACTACTAGCAAACTTTAAAATTTACAATCTTACAGAAAAATTTTTATGTTCATAGATAATTATCTTCTTCCATTAAAACGATTATTTATATTAAATGACTCGTCAATGGTATGGATTTATTTCCTACAATTTTTGCGCGGTTTCAATTAGTCTTGGCTAAGAGTTTGTAACTCATCCTGCACAACGCGCAAGACCCGCATTATGTATTCTGCACGCCATTTTTCCCGTTGATTAATTACTTCGGCATCCGGTTGATAACCTTCAATTTCAGTAATCGATAAAATACCTTTAACTTCTAGTAACCGTTCTATGGTGTCCAAGCGATCGCGCAGTACGGATACCTCACCAGTCAAAGCCATAACTATCGCCAACAATTTATCGATTTGCGGATTCTCTAAGTAAACTGGGTGTTTACCTTTAACTGTTTTTGCCATCCTAACTCCAATTTTCTCAAAACAAGGCTAGATTGCAAAATAAGGAAACCCAGAGAAAATCGGACTTCCTTAGTTACAAATTACTCTGCTTACTTAGTTGCAGCAACCACAAACCAACTCCCTTGGCTATTGGAGTTACCATTTTGAGCTTTCCATGCTCCATTAGGGACAAATTTCTCAAATGTTTTATCTGGTGTAAAACCAGCCTCAGTAGCTAGTGCTACCAAATCCAAATCACGTACAGCACTCCAGAAGGGTTCGTTGTTGTTAGCGGTTTCCCAATCAAAAACAAACTGTGTATAAGCATCCATGTGACGATACAACGGCGCTTCCACATGCAGCATCATCCCACCAGGAGCCAGTAGACGGTAAGACTCTTGCATCACTTTGCGGACGGCTGGGGGAGGAATTTCATGTAGCAAAATGTGAGAAACTACTAGGTCAAAAGATTCATCCGGGAAGTTAGTCTGTTCGGCGTTTTGCTGAGAGAAGTATACGCGTTTGCCCAAAGATTCGGCTCTTGCATGAGCGTAACGCAGCATAGGTGCGCTTATATCTATGGCGTGGACTTCTGCATCTGGGTAACCATCTACGTAGGGTAATGTGCTATGACCCACAGAGCATCCCAGATCAAGAATTTTTCTTGGTTGAAACTTGGGATACTCTTTTAGAAGGTAGTTTTGGACTATAGATAGCCCCATATCATCGTTGAGTGGCCCCAACCAACCTATACCATAAACATAAGTGCCGCGATCGTAAGTTGCGCCAGCAGCTACATCATTAGCGGTAAATTCGCTGTGATATCCTCCAGGCATACAGTGAATGTCTACAGCCTCTTGATAAGTAGGTATTGAAAAGTTTGGATCGAGGGTTAAAGTACCCAGTTCATTGCCTTTGTCTTTAGCACGCTCAATCAACTCTGGCAGTTGCCTATCAACGCTGGCATTTACCGCATCCCATAACATTTCCTGGCTGACTCGTTTCAGGACACTACTCCAGCGGTAGTAAGGTTCGCCTTGCATTACTTCCCGAATTTCATAACGATTCTGGGGAGGACGCTGATGTTCTTGTTCAAACTTTGGTTTGGCTAGTTTTTCATAAACTACTTTATTGCCAGGAGAGAGATTCCGAAAAATGTGCAGTTTTAAACTTTGGACAAACTCTTGGCGTGCCAACTCGTCTTGAGTGGTTTTCGGTAGCATAGGGTGTTGGAATTGTCGATCCATCGTTGCTATCTCCCTAATATTTAACGTATATTTATTTACGCAAGATCTAAAGACTTGGCTACTGTTTGTACATCCTTATCACCGCGTCCAGAGCAGTTAATCACAATCCGAGGACTGCCAGTTAGTTGAGGACACAGCATTTCTAAGTAAGCGATCGCATGAGCTGTTTCCAATGCTGGAATAATTCCCTCCAATTTTGATAATTGTTGGAACGCCGCCAAAGCTTCTGCATCCGTCACACTATAATATTCGGCACGACCAATATCCTTTAAATAGCTATGTTCTGGCCCCACACCGGGATAATCTAACCCTGCACTAATTGAGTGCGCCTCGATGATTTGCCCATCCTCATCTTGCAGCAGATAGCTCATTGCTCCGTGTAATACACCAACTCGTCCTTTTGTCAAGGTAGCTGCGTGTTTTTCGGTATTGACACCTTCTCCAGCTGCTTCAATACCAATTAAGCGTATAGAAGCTTCATTGATAAACTCAAAAAATAGTCCCATAGCATTGGAACCACCACCAACACAAGCTATGAGGATATCAGGCAATCCACCCCATTTGTCCATTGCTTGGGCGCGAGTTTCTTGACCGATAACAGCATGGAAATCACGTACCATCATTGGGTAAGGATGAGGCCCCGCTACGGAACCCAGGATATAATGAGTAGTTTCTACATTCGTCACCCAATCGCGGATTGCTTCGGAAGTGGCATCTTTGAGGGTTCCCGTTCCCGCTTCCACCGGACGTACTTCTGCCCCCATTAACCGCATTCTGAAGACATTCAAGGCTTGGCGTTCCATATCGTGAACGCCCATATATATTACGCATTGCAGTCCAAAACGAGCGCAAACTGTGGCTGTGGCTACTCCATGTTGTCCGGCACCAGTTTCAGCAATAATTCGCTGTTTACCCATGCGCTTTGCTAACAATACCTGACCAAGGGCATTATTAATTTTGTGAGCGCCAGTATGATTTAAATCTTCACGTTTTAAGTAAATTTGTGGCCCGGTGCGATCGGGTCGGGCATAATGAGCAGTCAGGCGTTCAGCGAAATACAATGGTGTGGCACGTCCTACATAATCCCGCAACAATTRCTGTAGTTCTGCTTGAAAACCAGGATCGTTGCGATACTGCTGATAAGCCGTTTCTAATTCAGCGAGAGCAGGCATTAACGTCTCAGGTACATACTTACCGCCAAAGCGTCCAAAGCGGCCTAGCAAGTCAGGAACTTGAGCAGTTGAATTTGTAGACAGGGGAGTGGTAGTCACAGGCTGAATTTTGATAAGAGAAATAACTTAATTATTATAAGAAAGTCTAGCAAACAACGAGGGGTAATACTTGCTGTACGTATACTTTTGGAACAATTGTGCCTGTGTAGGATGTATTTATCTGACGGTCTGATAAATCAAGCATTGGCATTAGTAGAGGAATAGAGCTGATGAGGCAGCGTTATATGATGGTTATATGACCTACAGTTGAGCAGTTGTTGTTTGTGTCTGTGAACCTTAAGATTGAAGTTTCCACTGCTGGGAAATTTTTATTAATAAATATTTTATGTCTTCTGCCAATTCCAAATCTTCTGATAAAAACTTTGTCTACCGCGAATTTGGTAGCGATAACTCCGCGGCTACAGAAAGACCAATTCCAGAATCACCTCCACAACAGCAAAATCTGAGAGTGCAAGCTTCCCGCAAAGGACGCAAAGGCAAAACGGTGACTGTGATTAGCGGTTTTCAAGCCAAACCAGAAACTTTGGCAGATTTGCTTAAACAGCTGAAAACTCAGTGTGGTACAGGTGGGACAATTAAAGACAATGAAATTGAAATTCAAGGCGACCACAAGCAGAAAATTGTTGAGATTTTGACCAAGCTTGGTTATAAAGCCAAAATCAGTGGTGGCTAATTTTAAATATGTGCGGTTTCCCGCATCTTAACCGGAAGATAAATTGAGAGGGTCAATGTTATCTTTGAAAAGGATAAATATGCTTGAACAGTGGTCAACGACTTAGCCAATAAGCTGTCTTAGATGAGATTAAGAGGAGGTTTAAATGGATTTAGTTCGGATTCTGTGTGCCATTTTCGTGCCACCTTTGGGAGTTTTTTTACAAGTAGGTTTTGGTATAGACTTTTGGATTAATATAGTTTTAACGCTTTTTGGTTACATTCCTGGAATTATTCACGCAGTGTGGATAATTGCTAAGAAATAATTCTTTGTAGGTAATTTGGGTGTACCAATCTCGGTATTAGTAATTTTGAACAAGACTTCCGTAGAGGTAATTTATAAATTGCCTCTACGAAATAAGTAAGGCAAAAGTTAAAATATAAAAAATAATAATTCAATGTCTTTTGAAGTCAATTATTAATTATCAAAATTTAAATAATAATTAATCAGGAGTTTATTTGGTTGTTCTTGCTTTGATCGCCAAAGTATTTTTGCAGTAAAATATTAGTATATTCTCTCAATCTTCAAACAATTAGTTATAGCCGTAGTCACACTATTTAGGACATAATGAGAAGCGTGAATGCGAGCAACAGTAATAGTTTTACCTCCTGCCTTCAGCAAGAACTGCCTTTTCTTCGACACGCTACGCGAACTGGCTCTTGCTATAGCGGATCTCTGATTGAGAGAATACGCTAATAATCTTGGTTAATCAACTAATTAGAGTTACTCCTCCCGTATCTAAATCGTAACGACCTCCAACAATTTTCAATTTACCAGACTGTAACCGCTCAGTTAAAAGCCGCGATCGCTTCAGCCGTGCAATTTGATATTGGACGTTGGCAACTACAGCATTATCAACCGCGTCCCCTGGCTGAAGCTTGGCGCTTTTGACAACAGGCTTAATCGCCTCAACAAAGCTACCAATATCACCAAGTAATGCTTCATTTTTTACAGCAGCGGTTACGGCTCCACATCGCTCATGACCCAGCACCATCAATACTGGCGTACCTAATAAAACAACGGCATATTCGATACTGCCAAGTGATTCTGGCGTAGCAATATTTCCGGCGAGGCGAACATCAAAGATGTCTCCGATACCCTGGTCAAAAATAATTTCTGCGGGTACTCGTGAATCCGCACAACTGAGGATAGTTGCAAAAGGATGTTGCGCTTGAGCAACTTCCTGCAACCGAGCCGCAGATTGATCGGGATATTGGGGTTGATGCCGAACAAAGCGCTGATTTCCCTCTATCAACTTTTGCAATGCGGCATCAGGACTAAGAGTTTCAGGAGGCAGTTCGGCAGCCTTCACTTGTTCAACTTGCCAGAAGAAATCACTGGCAGTTACCATCATCCCGAATGCTCCTGTGACTCCTAACTTTAAAAACTCACGACGTTCCATGAAATGCTTCATTAGATTTATGATTTTTTTATAGCGACGCAACACATTTCATTGAGCGAATTTCCATTGCGTCTGAGACGTAACATGTGCCGCCAAATTTGTTAAGCAGTGGTTTAATGTTTTCTACAACACGCTTAATTTCTTCTGGCATACAAAACGCAATGATGTAAACATTATCAAGCATCGTCATGTCTAAATCTTCCGCCGTTCCTCGTAATCCTTTGCCAGCAACATTTCGGATTACAGCATGACCATGTACACCGGACTTGTCTAAGCTATCTAAAATTTTGCCAAGTTCAAAAGAGTTGGCAATAATTTCTATCCTTTTAACTAGGTGCATGTTATTACCTCCAAAACATGTTAATTCCATAGAGATATAACGGAATTCCCACAATAATATTGAACGGGAATGTTACTGCAAGAGCTGTAGAAACGTACAGACTAGGGTTTGCTTCTGGAACAGTCATCCGCATAGCTGCTGGCACAGCAATGTAAGAGGCACTGGCACACAACACCGCAAACAAGAGCGAATCACCTTGAGGCATATTGATGAATTTGGCAATTAACAACCCAATGCCTGCATTAACTATTGGAACTAATATGGCAAAGAGAATCAGAAAAACTCCGGTTTTTTGTAAGTCTTTAATTCTCCTGGCTGCCACTAGTCCCATATCCAGCAGAAAGAAGCTGAGAACACCATAAAACATCCCCTGAGTGAAGGGTTCTAAAACCTTCCCGCCGTGTTCTCCTGTTAAGAAGCCTATTATCAGGCTACCAACTAAAAGAAACACTGAACTATTAAGAAATGCTTCTTGCAAAACTTCTCCCCAAGCAAACTCTCGCTTTTCATCCAAAGAGAACAAATTCACAAGAATTAGACCAACAATGATCGCTGGAGATTCCATCAGGGCAAGGGCCGCTACCATGTAGCCATCAAAAGTAATACCAAGCTCGCTGAGAAAGGAGCTAGCGGTGATGAAGGTGACAGCACTGATAGAACCATAAGTTGCCGCGATCGCCGCAGCATCGTAAATATCTAGCTTCAGTTTGAGGATAAAAAACGTATAAATGGGGACAAAACAAGCCATCAACATGGCTGCTATCAGTGTCAGAACTACTTCCTGAGTGATTCCGCTTTTAATTAGTTCTACCCCCCCTTTAAAACCAATCGCCAATAGCAGATAAAGCGAGAGGAGTTTCGGGACTGGTGGAGGAATTTCTAGATCAGACTTGACAAAAACGGCAGTCATGCCTAAAAAGAAAAACAGAACTGGCGGATTCAGGATGTTGGATATTATTAAGCTGACATCCATTTCCACTCCTCCTGATACTGGTAAAGTTGGGAATTAAAAGAATTTCTCATCTGAAAAAATTTAATGGCTCGATCATGATGTATCGTGTCTTGTTACCCTATGTCAATTAGGCAATGAAAAACTCCACCCCTAAGGAGTGGAGTTTTTGGGTATGGAGAGTGGCAGATGACCATGTGTGGGCAGTGTACGGAAAGAGTCACTTATCACTCCTAACTCATCGCTTTTAACTCAGCACTGCCAATGCCCAAGTTTTCGTTCTCTTCGATTTGGTATCAGAAACTACTACAACTCGGCTAAATCACATTACCGATTTTAAATGTCTGACGACTTACGCAACTGTAATTACGAATTACTGTCTTCGCAGTAAGCTGTATCCTCGTCCCTTGCGCGTCTCGTAGAGAGTGTTATTAGCTTGCTTCTCGCCGGAGGCGAGTATTACGAATTACGAATTACGAATTTTATTAAACAGTACTAGTCTATCTTCCATTCCATAAGCAAAGGGCAGTTATGCAATTGCCATTCTAAAGTTGAGACATTCAAATCTTTGATTAATCCAGTGCTTATATTTAGTACCCAACCATGAACCAAAGGTGCTTTTTGCGTATAAAGTACCTGGCGCATTATGGAAGTTTGGTATAGATTTTTTACTTGCGTTACAACATTCATTTCCGCCAACCGATTCAGACGTTCTTCTCGTGTTGGTAAGATATCAATTTCTGCTTTTTTATGTAAATATAATTCTCGAATTGGATTTACCCAGTTATCAATAATTCCGATGGTTTTCCATTCTAAAGCTGCCTTAATTCCGCCACAATCGGAATGACCACAAACAATAATGTGTTTCACTTCCAAATGTAAAATTGCGTATTCTAAAACAGCTAAAAAGTTCATATCTGTCAGAGAAACTTGATTAGCAATATTACGATGTACAAATAACTCTCCCGGTTCTGTACGGGTAAAATTTGTTAAGGGCAAACGACTATCAGAACAACCAATATACAGAAATGGTGGTGTTTGACCGTTAGATAATTCTTCAAAGTAATTTGGGTTTAGAGTCAGCTTTTCGGTAACCCAAGTCTGATTATTTCTGAAGAGTTGATTAATGCTGTTATATTTCATTCTTTCATCAAATTTGAGAGAGAATTTTTTGAAGAAGAATTCAGAATTTAGGAGCAAAGCAAGGAAAGCTCCGCCAATGCATCAGAGTTGCAGAGTTAGTTATAGAGAATACTCCAATTCAATTCTGACTGATGACTGATGTTTTGATTCTGTTTTTTATAAAAATTTTAGTTATTGAAATTTCCTTATAAAGCAATATCAACTTCTTCAGATATAAAATTTCTCAAGTTGATAATTATGATTCTGTATAAATTCAGATTGCAGATTTTTAACTTCATACATAGTCATACTTATGCAATCAATAAGATACCCGACATATTTAATATATCGGGTGTCTCAATCTAATAATTTTTACAAATAAAATATGATTGCCATAGCATGTCTGATTTTACAGAGCAGACAAAGTTAAGTAGAAAGCTAACCTAACAAGAATGATAAATTTTAGATTGAAACATTTAATACCACATAAAAAAATGATTGCAACAGATGGATTCACAGAATAATTTTAAAAAATACATTCTCAATCCAAAATCCAAAATGGTATCATCTGGAATCAGGAGCAACAACTTTACTACCGTTATGATGGTTGATTGACCAACGATGATCGACATCTAGAGAGGAAAACTGGCAATTTTCTTCTAGTCGTTTTTGTTGCACGGCAGCTTTCCGGAGAGTAATAATTAACTGATTCACCTGATGCCGTAAATCTGGATTATCATTTACTGCTAACATTGTTTGTCTTTCTAAAAGTTGAAGTATAAGTTCGTAGTGGATAGGTGAAGGTAGGGGAATTTGCTCCATGAAGTTAGAGTTTCATTTCAAATTTAGGATTTTCATGAGTCAGAGTTAATGCTTGAAGTTATGAGCGGAAAAGTCTCGGCTCAAACTTCTCTCTTTTTAATGAATTGTTACATAACAAATAACTATTTGTTTAGGGCTTTGATTTGCCTAGCGATAAAGATTTGGCAAAGATATTGCTCTTTTTATGCAGCAAGCTGCTGTATATCCACGTATAGTATGCCCAATTGCCCAACTATTATGTACAGTGACCCTGTCTTTTGCAGGGTCGGTGTTTTTTCAAAAATTTCCTGAAAATAGAGACGCGATCGCCGCACCAGGATCGGGTTGTTTGACCAAAGATTCTCCAATGAGTACAGCAGATGTACCTGCTTTCACTACTAAGCTCAAGTCATCTGGTTTGTGTAGTCCTGACTCGCTGACAACAAGGATGTTTTTCTGTTGCAATTGGCTACCTCTTGCAGCCAAAAGTTGGCAAGTAGTTTCGAGGTTAACAGAAAAATCTTCCAAATTGCGATTATTGATTCCCACTAGGGAAACGCCATCTAAAGCTAACACACGGTCAAGTTCTGCCAAACTATGGACTTCAATCAAGGCTGCCATTTTTAGATTGTTGGCAATTTTCAAGAAGTATTGCAAATCTCCATCGTTAAGGATAGCCGCAATCAACAAAATCGCATCTGCACCTTGAATGCGTGCTAAATACATTTGGTACGGATAGATGATAAAATCTTTGCACAGCAAGGGCAAATCTACCGCAGCGCGAACCTTGGCTAAGTTGTCAAAGCTTCCCTGAAAAAACTTGGCATCTGTCAACACAGAAAGACAACTAGCGCCGCCTTGCTCATAAGATTGGGCGATCGCTACTGGATCGAAATCTGCTCGCAAAACCCCTTTGCTGGGAGAAGCTTTTTTGACTTCCGCAATCACTGCTGGCTTGGTTTTACCTTGATGCAAAGCTGCCACAAAATCACGGGTTGGTGGCGCGGAAAGTACCTGTTTCTGCAATTCCCGTAAAGGTAACCTTTCCCGCATTTGGTCTACTTCTTGTTCTTTATGCCAGACAATTTCTTCTAAAATATTGTTTGGCTCGGCATCAGGCACGGCAGTCTGATAACGTAATACGGATACAGTAATAGCTGGATTAGGTGAACGGCGACGGATTTGCATAAATTGGGGACTGGGGACTAGGGACTAGGGACTGGGGACTAGGGACTGGTGACTGGGGAAGAATTCTTCCCAGTACCCAATCCCCAATCCCTAAATAGCGATCGCTCGTTTATAAGCTTCGTCTAGGACTTCTGAGAGTGTCGGGTGGGCGTGAACTAGATGGGCGAGACTTTGGACAGATTGACGGTGAGCGATCGCGGCTGATGCTTCGTGAATTAAATCTGAGGCGTGGAGTCCAAAAATATGAACGCCTAAGACTTCTCCTGTGTCTTTGCGATAGATCACCTTGGCAATACCGTCGGCTTCGTTTTCTGCCAGCGCTTTGGAATTTCCTTTGTAGTAACTCCGACTGGTGGCGATTTCAAACCCTTCGGCTTGTCCCATTTCCTTAGCTGCTGTTTCTGTTAACCCTACATAGCTAACTTCTGGGTGGGTAAACGCTGCTGCGGGGATGCTGCGATAGTCTACTATCTTCTCCCTGCCAACTATGTTTTCCACTGCGATGATGCCTTGAGCAGAAGCGGCATGGGCTAACATCATTTTGCCATTAGCGTCACCAATTGCCCACAGATGCGGCACTACTTCACCTGCTGACAATACTGCCATGCGATCGTCAACTGGAATAAAATTCCGGCGATCAAGTTCTACACCCACAGACTCTAAACCGAGATTTTGCGTTGCTGGGATGCGTCCTGTAGCCACCAAGCAAGCATCTACTTCGATGACATCTAAATCTTCTTTGGTTTTGAAATCTGCTAACTCAATTACCACAGGTGAACCAGGGATAACTTTTTTAGCATATATCCCGACTTTGGTTTCAATGTCGCGGGGAGTAATCAGCACGCGTTCGGCAAGTTTGGCAATATCGCGGTCAAATCCTGGCATTAATTGGTCTAGGGCTTCAATCAAGGTGATTTCACAGCCCAAAGCTGAGTAAATATCAGAAAACTCCAAGCCGATGTAACCACTGCCAATAATTGCTATCCACTCTGGTAGTGATTCCAACTTCACACCTTGGTCGCTGGTAAACACAGTTTTACCGTCTACTTCAATTCCTGGAGGAACAAAAGGAATTGAACCAGGGGAAAGGATAATGTCTTTAGCTGTGATGGTTTTGTCACCGCCATCTCCTGCGATGGAGACTTTTTGTGTGCCAGCGATTTTTCCCCAACCCCGAATAATATCAACTCCCAGACGTTTGAGACTGTTAGTTAAGTCGCCTTGAATCTTCGAGACGAGATTTAAGGCATGATTAGCGATCGCTTGGCGATCAAATTCCACGCTTGCAACTTGAATTCCCAGCGACTTGAGGTGGTGGGCATCGCGTAACTCCCGCACACGTCCAGATGCTGCTAACAGCGCTTTAGAAGGAATACAGCCGCGATTAACACAGGTTCCTCCCATATCAGCAGCTTCAATAATCGCTGTTTTTAAACCACAACTTACGGCGTGTAGGGCTGCGCCATGTCCGCCTACACCAGCGCCGATAATTACTAAATCATAATCAAATTCTTGACTCACGTTGGTTTCCCCGTGTGCTTCGCCTATTTATTCTCAACTTGACCGACAATCAACGCAACCCCCATAACAATTATCAGTTCTCGGTTGTTAGTTTCATCGCTGGGTTTAAGCCCCTACTACATAGTTAGCAGTTATCAGCGATCGTTGAACACCAAGAACTGGTAATCAATTAAAACCCTTCACCATACGCCTGATAACTGTTCATTTAATTTAACCTTTGGGTGTTGCTAATTTACTTAAATTATGATTCAAAGTTGAATGGTGAAAAGATGGATGTTTTGAGTAATTATAGTCAAATCAACATACTTGTTTTTTTATACACCAAGGGAGTAGAGAGTGGAGACTAAGCTCCTACCTTCAGGTTATAGACTCAATCTAAAATCTTTCGAGCCAAAATCCAAAATTGTTTAATAAATTAATTTTGATTTCAATCCTGTTGTTCAGGCATAACAAATGCTTGTCGCTTAGCATGAATATTTTTCATGTGCTTTTTCACTGTATTGATAGTGATATAAAGCTTATTTGCAATTTCTTTGTAGGTGTAGTTGTTTCTGTAGAGAAACCAAATTTCTGCTTCTCGTCGTGTCAATTCAAATTTTTGAACTTCAGTGAGTACGACATGTCTCAGAGATTCGCTTTGATTTTGTATAGTTACTAATAAACAGGGTACATCAAAACCATCCAAATCAATTAGCCTAACTCGAATCCGAAAAATGTTTGACTTGTCAAGTATAAGTTCATCTGAGAAGATAATCAGTTTATCAGAAAAGCAAGATTGATTGCTAAGTAGTGATTCGCAAAGATTCCAAATAGCTGGCGGTACAAAATTATCGGGACAATTTTCTTGATGAAATTGACAAAAAAATTGGTGCGCAGAACCATTGGCATGAAGCAGTTTTCCAGTATTACTTAAAATTAAAATCCCATCTTCTAAGCCTTCAATGACTTCTTGTAAAAAATTAGAACGCTGCAAATCATAGTTGATATTTTCTAGCTGTTGTGTTTCAACTAATGTCTTTGTAAGAGTCATCATAGTAAATATTTTAACATCCCAACTGTGGTATTCATGGTACTTAGATATACATCATGAATTTTTTAGATAGTTACGCGAATAAATTTTTGATAATTACAGCTCAATTCCGCTCACAAAATGAAATTTAAGTATTGTTTTTGACAACTATTTAGAAAATACTTAAATTTCACAGTTTGTGTAGTTTTTTTAGAATTAACTTAGGCATGATTTAAATACACCTCTAAAATTGCCTATTTCGGAAGCCGTTTTTAATACATTTACGATTCGCGCCGCAGTTTTGATGTCTGTTGACTCATAGCAAGTTGCATTCGAGCAATTAAGCAACAATTGAAAATATGCAACTTTTATCGGGTGGGGGAAGCGATCGCTAGTGATATGCTTCTCTTAAAAAGCTTGCATAATTTGCCCGAACCGTCATAGTAGTAGGATGACTGACACCTAAAGTCCGTTCGCAAATTTTCAAAGCTTGCTCAAATAAAGGTTTGGCTTTTTTGTGGCGTCTTGTATGACGGTAGAGTGCTGCTAGATTATTCAGACTAATGGCGACATCAGGATGATTTCCTAACAGGCGTTTTCTCATTGCCAAAGCTTGCTGATACAGTGGTTCGGCTTGGCTATAGCGTCCTGTAGACTCGTAGAGTTGTCCTAAATTGTTTAGGCTAGTAGCAACATCGGTATGTTCTGTTCCCAGTAAACGTTTTCTCAATTTTAAAGCCTGCTTCAGCAAGGGTTCAGCTTCGCGGTAGCGTTGTGTATAACAGTAGAATGCTGCTAAATTGTTCAGGCTAGTGGCGACATGGGAATGTTCTTCGCCCACTAGGCGTTTCCACATTTCTAAAGCTTGCTGATACAAAGATTCGGCTTCGCTATAGCGTCCTGTAAATTCGTAAATTAATGCTAAATAGCTTAGGGTAGTGGCGACATCGGTATGTTCTTCTCCCAGCAAGCGTTTTCTCAGTGACAAAGCTTGCTCAAGCAAAGGTTCGGCTTCGCTATAGCGTCCTGTAGTTTCGTAGAGTGCTGCTAAATTGTTCAGGCTAGTGGCGACATCAAGATGGTTGTCTCCCAATAGGCGTTTTCTCAGTTCTAAAGCTTGCTCATACAAGGGTTCGGCTTGATTGTACCGTCCTGTAGATTCGTAGAGTACTGCTAAATTGTTTAGACTAGCAGCGACATAAGAATGTTCTGAATCAAGATGATTTTGAGTCAGTTTTACACAGCGTTGCAACCAAGGTTCTGCTTGCTGATAAAGTCCTTGACCTTGATAAAACCAAGCTAATTTGGTAAACAGAGTAATCAGATTTTCATTACTGAGATACTGGCATAGGCGGTTTGCAACTTCCGTAATGTGCGGAATATGGCGAGTGAGGTTGAGAATATCTTCAGGCCTAGGCTGTTGGGGAATTAGCTTTGCTACCTCTAACATCATTGCTGCAAATTTAGTTTTTGCTTCATCCGCTTCAGTTGATTGATTCAACTTTATTTGGAAAAGTTGCCGAATTAGAGGATTTAGACGATAAAATTCTTTACTTTTTTGCTGTAGCAAATGCAATTCTAGTAAATCGGCTATGGCTTTTTCATTGAGTTTTTGCTTTTTGTTATCTTCTATTGTTTCTAGAGATAAAGGAATGTCAGCTGAAGCACACAAACTTAGCAAACAGCCAAAGCTTTGGGCATTCTCATCCAACTGTTCCCAACTCAATTCAAAAACTTCAGCTACAGCGTATTTATGAGGCATCAATGAGTTAGCATTGACTACTGCTTGATGTTCCTCTCGCTTTTTTTCTAACCGCTTGAGCAGTATTTTCAGAGATAAATCTGGCATTTTATTGAGATATCGCCCCACTAACTCTAACGCTAAAGGCAAGTATCCCAAAAACTTACAAATTCTTCTTGCAACCCAAGCTTCTTGTTGCAGTCGTTCCCGAACCACCAGCGATTTTAATAATTTCATCGCCGCCAATGGTTTGAGAACATCCAAATCGCTATTATATTTCGCCTTCAGGTGAGCTTGTAACTTTTCAAGTTTGCCCTGACTGTTGGAAATAGCTAATTCAGGAGAATTCTGGGCAAATTTCTCATATAGTTCACCCATCCATTTTGTGAAAGCAGCAATATCAACGTTTAATTCTCTGGCAAGTTTAGCTTCTCTTTTACCTAAGTTTTCAGTTTGAAAATAGTTTACAAAAGCTGCCGTTTGCTCCAGAGATAGGCCATTAGTAGCTGCTTCTTTGGCTAGAAAATTAGCCCATTGCATAAATAGTTTGTGTAATTTATTTTTGATTCTACTTTGTCTCGATTTTAAAATCTCTTTTGTTTGAGGTAAAGATACATTGCATAGAAACGATTTAAAAGCAGTGACTAACTTTAGCCATCGCCAGTTGAGCTTCAGAAGGTGAAAGTTGAGCTTCTGAAGGTGAAAGTTGAGCTTCTGAAGGTGAAAGTTGAGCTTCTGAAGGTGAAAGTTGAGCTTCTGAAGGTGAAAGTTGAGCTTCTGAAGGTGGAAGTTGAGCTTCTGAAGGTGGAAGTTGAGCTTCTGAAGGTGAAAGTTGAGCTTCAGAAGGTGAAAGTTGAGCTTCTGAAGGTGGAAGTTGAGCTTTTGAACCTCAAATTTGGCATTTGGGACTCAAAACGACTAAGCGATGTCTACGACGGGGTAAGCCTACGCTCTATTTTTTACTGTACTTTGGATATGAGGGGGCATGAGAATCGAACCGCAAAGGACGCGAAGCAAGAGACAAGAGAAAGCGTTGCCCTTTGAAGTTACAATTGATGGGTCGCTCCTAAAATTTAAACTACAACTGTTGTGTGGCGTCAATTTGGTGTAGTTTTGGGAGAAAGGGGCGATGTTTAAGGATGTGCTTCTCTTAAAAACTTTGCATAATTTTCCCGAATCGTAATTGTATCAGGATGATCTACACCTAAAGCACGCTCAGAAATTGCCAAAGCTTGCTGATACAGAGGTTCAGCTTCGCTGTAGCGTCCTATAGAACAGTAGAGTTCTGCCAGATTGTTCAGGGTAGTGGCGACATCGGGATGGTTGTCTCCCAATAGGCGTTTTCTCAGTCCTAAAGCTTGCTGATAAAGAAGTTCAGCTTTGCTATAGCGTTCTGTAGAACGATAGACTGTTGCGAGATTGTTCAGGGTAGTGGCAACATCAGGATGGTTTTCTCCCAGTAGGCGTTTTCTCAATGTCAAAACTTGCAGATGCAAAGATTCAGCTTCGCTGTAGCGTCCTGTAGAACAGTAGAGTACTGCTAGATTGTTTAGGCTAGAGGCGACATGGGGATGGTTGTCTCCCAATAAGCGTTTTGTCAGTTCTAAAGTCTGCTGCAATAGGGGTTCAGCTTCGCTGTAGCGTCCTCTAAAACGGTAGAATAATCCCAGATTGTTCAGGCTAGTAGCGACATCGGGATCGTTATCTCCCAGTAAGCGTTTTCTCAGTTCCAAAGCTTGCTGATAAAGGGATTCAGCTTCCTTGTAGCGTCCTCTATAATCATAGACTAGTGCCAAATTGTTCAAGCTAGAGCCGACATATGGATGGTTGTCTCCCAGTAAGCGTTTTGTCAGTTCTAAATTTTGCTCTAACAAGGGTTCAGCATCACTGTAGCGTCCTATAGAATTGTACAGTAATGCCAGATTGTGTCGGCTAGCAGCAACATGCAGATGTTCTAAACCAAAACGATTTTCAGTGACTTCTACACCCTGCTGCAACCAAGGTTCTGCCTGATAATATAAGCCTTGTCCTGCATAAAACCAGCCTAACCCTCTGAATATATAAATTAAATTTTCATCGTTGACATAGCTAATCAGATGACTGGCTACTTCTTGCAGATGAGGAATAAAAGGAGTGAGTTTTTGAATTAAATCGTGGTTAGGGTATTGCGAAATTTCCTTTGCTACCTCTACCATCTGAGCAGTAAAAGCAGTTTTCACTTTGTCAGCTTCGCTTGACTCATCAAGCTTCATTTGGAAAAATTGCCGAATCAGTGGATGTAGACGATAAATTCCTTTACTTTGCCATTGTATTAAATGCAGTTTCCGCAACTGGGCTATAGCTTTCTCCTTAAGTTCTTGTTCATCGTCATCTTCTACCGCCTCAACAGAAAAAGCAATATCAGCCAAGGCATACAAACTCAGCCAACAGCCTAATCTTTGTGCATTTTCATCCAACTGTTCCCAACTCAATGCAAAAGCTTCAGCCACACCATATTCATAACGCATTAATGGGTTAGCATTAGCCACTGCTTCGTGTTCCAGTCGCTTTTTCTCTAGCCGCTTCAGCAGTTTTTCCAAAGACAAATCTGGCATTATATCTATATATCGCCCCACTAACTCTAACGCTAAAGGCAAATATCCCAAGAATTTACAAATTTTTCTCGCAACCCAAGCCTCGCTTTTCAGCCGTTCTCTATCAACCAGCGATTTTAATAATTTCATCGCCGCCAATGGTTTGAGAACACCCAAAGGCAATTGCGGCAAAGTTCTATCAAACCCCAAGCGCGTTGTCAGCAATACTTTAAACCGGGGTGATTCTGGGGGTAGATAAGGCTGAACCTGTTTTTTGTAGTCTGTAACATCATCAAATAGCAGCAGCACTTCACCTTGTTGCCAATTCTGCCAGCAATATCTCAGCCTATCTGCTAATTCCCACTCATCCGGTGCAATGAGTTTAAATTTCAGTTCCGCAAATCTGAGAATTTGAATTTCGATATCTATTCCCTGTGCAGATAAACAGCAAACTCCACCTTGATAATTCTGCAAATGCTGTTTGGCATATTGAGTAGCGAGTTCAGTTTTACCGACTCCACCCATACCCGCCACAGCTACAATTGCAACTTGCCGAGATGTTTGTAATGAGGAGTGCAGTTCTTCTAATTCCGCCTCACGTCCCACAAATTTTTCAAATGGAACAGCAGGGGGAATATTTTGATGAATTTCTTTAATTGTTRATTGTACATCTTGCCCGCCATTATATTTTGCTGTCAGGCAAGCCCGTAACTTTTCCAGCTTACCGCGACTATTAGAAGTAGCTAATTGAGGATAACTCTTGGCGAACTTGTCATACACCTCAGCCATCCGCTTTTTGAAAGCAGCTGCACCAATGTTTAATTCGCTGGCAAGTTTCGCCTCACTCTTGCCTGAGTTTTCAGTCTTCAAACGCTCTACAAAAGCTGCCGTTTGCTCTGGGGATAAGCTATTAGTAGCAGCTTCAGTGGCTAAAAAATCAGCCCATTCCATAGACAGCTTGTGAGATTTCTTCTCGATTCTACTTAATTTCTACTTTCGTTCTACTTTGTCTCGATTTCTAGGGAATCTCCTCTTCTTTGGGCAGACATAAGATTTGCATACAAACATTTAGAAGAGATTCAGCCATGAAAACTGTCTTAACAACTCCAGTCAACGCTAATCAAACCACCCAAACTTCACAATTAATCCCCGCCTCGCCAACATTAGTAGAAAATCCATCTAGCTGGATGCGAAACGGAGACAGTCCAGGTGAAATCATCATTGCAGTGGCAATTTTGACTTCAGTATCCATCGCTGGAATTGCCTCTGTGATTATCGCAATTACGGGTTTAGTTAAAACTTTACTACGTCCAACAAACAAAAAAACCAAGTAGAGGAACTAGCAAAGGCAAATTCTTCGCTTCGTTGTTATCCCGCCTCGGAATCAATTCCCAGGCTAATAGCTTAAGTCCATTCAAACGGACTAAATTTTAGTTAATTTGAGTCAGTTTTAACTAACTTGTGCTGTTAGTCTGCGATTTGAATCGCAGGTGGGCTGATGGTATGGCCTGTAATTTGAGCCTTTGAGCCTCTGAACTCGAACGTTGAGCCTGTGAACCCGAACGTTGAACCTTTAAACTCGAAAATTGAGCCTCTGAACTCGAAAGTTGAGCCTTTGAACTCGAACGTTGAACCTCTGAACTCGAACGTTGAGCCTTTGAACTCGAACGTTGAACCTCTGAACTCGAACGTTGAGCCTCTGAACTCGAACGTTGAGCCTTTGAACTCCAACGTTGAACCTGTGAACTCGAACGTTGAACCTGTGAACTCCAACGTTGAACCTGTGAACTCGAACGTTGAGCTTTTGAGGCTCGAAGTTGCACCTTTGAACTCGAACGTTGAGCCTCTGAACCTCGAAGTTGCACCTTTACCCCTCAAGTTTCAAGTTTAGTACTCAAAACAGTTAAATAAATACTCNCCCCCTGCCCCCTGCCCCCTGCCCCCTGCCTGCTTCTACTAAGGTGACTGATTTAACGCCCACTTCAACCACTGCCCAAAGGATCTGAGTAAATTCAACCGATGAACTCCAGGCGCACGGGCGGTGGCGAGTCCATCAACGGCGACTAATGCAGCGTATTGCAAGCCCAAGAAACTATCAACTGCGGCATAAGGGCCACCAAGGGTAATCGCCCCTGCCGCATACACCTGTCCTCTATCGCTACGCATTTCTACTAATTCAAAATTGTTCGCTACAGTTAATCGCCCCAGATTATTCAGTGGCAAGTTGTAATGTTTGACAAAATCTTCTAGTAGGGGACTAGCATTTACTTTGGCATCGAGTCCAGTAGCATCAATAATAAAGTCAGCCATCAACTTCATTTCCCCAAAGCTTTTTTCTCGGATATGAGTAATAGTCCGGTTTTGGGGGTCTCGTTCCACATTCAGCACTTCACCGAAGGTAATTTGATACCAGCCTTCGCTTAAACCTTGGGCAGTAATCTCCTGCCAGTCGTGTCTGTCGGCAGTGGTGGTACCACCCCAGTCTGCTAGTAAGCTTTTGCGTTCATCGGGGCTGGCTTTTTCTAACATTGCCCGGAGTTCGCCGCCCCAACAAGCTTTGGGCCAGTTAAAGGGTTGAAATTCGTAATGATTTTTGACTACGCGCTGGGCATTTTGAAATTTGTTGCCTTGGGGTTTAGGCGATCGCATTAAATGCAAAACTGAAATATTCCGATTTCGCTTTCTGGCTTCAAAAATCCGCTGCACAACCCGCGAAGCGACAATTCCCCGTCCTCGAATCAATACTGTACCACCCTGTTGCTCTAGTTGCTGATAAACGCGATCGTGTKCTTCATAAGCWTTCACAACAGATTTAAAGTCTTGATATTTTTCTCTATAAGCTTGCAAATCTGGGAGAAACTGAATTGCCGGATATCCAGTAGCTAAATGTAAATAACGACTAACTAAAAAAGCATAATTTCCTGGGGCGCGAGAATAGGCTACGCAATACCTACCATCATCGGTTTTGCGAATTGCCCGAACTCGCCCATAGCGATAAATTTGGTTCCAGCCAATGCGCTTGGCCTCTCTATCTATGGAATTAAAAACGTTACCAGCACGCGGTGTATAAGTTTCGGCAAATGTTGGTTCAGCAAACACCTGCCATAAATATTTTAATGCTGAATTTATTTGTCCTTTGGTGGAGTCACTCCAAGCTTCGCGCAAGGCATAACTCGGCCAGCCCCAAATATTATCAGGACAAGAATCAGAATTTGAGCGCAGTCTTTCATGTAAAGGAATTTGGGAATTCAGACACAGGCGCTTATAACGGGCATAAGGTTCGGCTTCTAATCCCACAGCTACAATCTTGTCAGCACGCACACCACTAATTCGCAGCAAATCAATCCAAACAAAGTTACCCAGTCCTGCCCCGATCGCTAGATAATCAGATTCATCCACTGGCAGTCCAGTAGCATAAAGCGCTTGCACGGGAACTTTTTCTACTTGAAAAACTGGTGGCGGAAAATTGGTACCTGCCGAGATTCCAGGCTGGACTACAGGCAAACTGGGGTCTGGAGTATTGGTATTTGGGTTAAAGCGAATCGTTGAAGGGGGGCTGGTATCTGGTTCGGTGAAACTAGGTGCAAACTTGACTGTAATCACATAGGGGCCAATTTGCAACGTATCGCCATTAGTCAGAACACTGCGCTTTTGTTGTATCCCGTTGACATAGACACCGTTAACGCTGCCTTGGTCAATCACCACCAGATGATTGAGTTCCCAGTCAACTAGGGCATGGTAGCGAGAAACTTCATTACTATTAAGCAGCATCCTCGAAACCCGCTGTCCTCCTACTTCAGCAGGTAACCGGGCGAATTCCCGACCAAAGGCGATCGGTATACTCAACATTGGTTCTCGTCGTTCTCCGGTTGCTGGATCTTCCCAACTTAATTGGATTTGTAGCTGATTAGTCATTGGTCATTTGTCATTTGTCATTGGATTTATCCCCCCATCCTCCCATCCCCCTAACTACCCGGCGCTACTAACACACTCATCGCCGCAGCCAAAGAAGTCCCGCACCAAGGACAGCCAATTTGTAGATACTCTGGCGGGGAAACTTTGTGACATTTGGGACATTCTAAGCCATAAACTCCTAGCGGTGGTGCGGGGGGTGTTGGTGGATGATGGTGATGGTGATGGTGATGTCCGCTAGTCACTGGTTGGGGGTTGACTGCTGGGGGTTGGGGTGGCACCAAAATTGTTGCCGGAATGTTGTTGGAAACACCAGTAACTTTGAGTTGTATTTGTCCTAAAGAGATACTAGTGCCGTCAGCTAAAGGCATTTCACCTTGGACTAATTGCCGTCCATCGACCAACGGGGGATTTTGCGATCGCAAGTTCCTAACATAAAAGCGCTGTTGCTGGTTATGAAAAAATATTTCAATATGCAAACCAGATACAGTAGGATTATTCAGAACAATATCGCACCGCTGGGGATCGCGACCGATGCGGACAGTACCAAAATTTTTACTTGGCTGTTGCTCGTAAATGTTCTGAGTTTTATCTTCACCTGCATCGTGCCACTGTAAAGTTAGTGCGTTCATTGTTCTAACTTCTTAATTGGTATTTAGTTACTTCAACTTGTTTCTGTGCGATTCCTAACACGATTCACTAGGTGCAAGCAAGTATTTAAAAAAAACTTCAATAACCTTTATCTTGCTGATGCTAATTTATCAGCAATGCGTGTAGTTTCTGGCAGGCGATATTTCGGTGTGCAGCGTAATACATACTCAATTGCTGTAGGTACACTGATTCGATGGCCACTGGAGATGTACAAGGGTTTTACTCCTGTGCGCGATCGCAAAACTGCTCCAATTATTTCACCTTGATCGATTAGCGATCGCCAGTTACCTCTGGTTTCTGGTAATTCTTCATGCTTACCAATCAACAATGACTTAGCTACACCAATTGTCGGTATATCCACAAGTAACCCTAAATGGCTTGCTATCCCAAATCTCCGAGGATGGGCAATTCCCTGCCCGTCGCACAGAATTAGATCTGGTGTTGTTTTAATTTTCTCTAAAGCATCTAGCACAGCGGGAATTTCTCGAAATGAAAGGAAACCAGGAATATAAGGAAAGGTTGTAGGACGGTAGGCTAGGCTTGTTTCAGTTATTTGCAAATCAGGAAAACTCAGTACTGCCACAGCTGCACGGCTAATGGTGCCATCGGCTTCAAAACCCATATCCACACCAGCAACATACTGCACGGGTTCTTGCAGTCTATCCGATGTAATTACCTGATTTCGCAATTGTTCTTGGATAGCTATGGCTTCGTCCACTGTCGAAGGCCAAGCATGATGTTGATAAATCTTCATATTTTAAATTCAATTAAAAAAGTATTTTTTCCAAAATCGTTAGTGATAGCAGTGTATCTACAAATTAGATTATTTATTCAACTTGTATCACTTTTTAGGAAGGTATAGCCTTTTGGCTATATCACTTAATTTACCAGAACAAATATGCGTAACAATAGCCGGATTCCTAGCAATAACTTGAAATATAGCTTTTATCTTATAGGAGGAATAAGTTTATTAATTTTGGCAATAATTATCCGCCCTTTTACTATTGTCAATGCAGGCGAACGGGGCGTTATTATGAAGTTCGGTAAAGTCCAGGATCAAGTTTTAGATGAAGGCATTCACCCAATTCTACCGATTGTGACATCAGTCAAAAGATTGAGTGTGCGCGTGCAGCAAAATACTTTTCAATCTGATGCTGCTTCTAAAGACCTCCAGAAACTCACGACACAAATTGCTGTCAACTGGCATATTGAGCCGAACCGAGTCAATAAAGTTTTTCAACAAATTGGGGAGCAAGAGCAAATTATTACAGGAATTATCACTCCAGCTGTATCTGAAGTTTTGAAAGCAGCAACATCTAAAAAAACAGCTGAAGAAATTATTACTAAGAGAACTGAACTTAAAGAAGAAATTGATAAGACTCTGAAAACTCGTTTGGCAGCATATAGTTTGATAGTAGATGATGTTTCTTTGGTAGACTTCGCATTTTCTCCAGAGTTTGGTAAAGCTATTGAATCCAAACAAATAGCAGAACAAGAGGCTAAACAGGCTGGATTTATTGCCCAAAAAGCAACTCAAGAAGCTCAAGCAGAAATCAATCGTGCCAAAGGTCAAGCAGAAGCGCAAAGATTACAGAGGTTAACTTTAACTCCAGAATTATTACAGAAGCAAGCAATAGAAAAATGGGATGGTCGTTTTCCAATGGTGATTGGTGGTAACGGCTCAGTACCATTAATTAATATTAATCCTAGCAATTTGGCAAGTACAGAAAATAAATAGTAATTTTTAACAATGTTATTTAAGCTTGTTAAAAGGGAATCCTGAGAATATAAGTTTATTTTCTCAGGTTTTTTCTTTTATTGCTATGACTCAGTTAAATATTGTAGAACTTGCAAAACAGGGAGATGTAGGGGCGATCGCATCTCTGATGAACCGCCATCTACAACCCAAAGGGATTGCTGCTAAAGTTGCCTTCAAGGATGCTTACTTGGAGGTAATACTAGAATCTACCGAAGTACCAAATCAGCAAACCTTGGTAGCATTTGTCTGTAAAGGGTTAACTAAATTAGGGGCTATGTCTGTTCAAAAAGTAAAGATTTACGGACAGCAAAATGGAAAAAACTTTTATGCTTGGATTAAAGATTTTGATTTAGGAATAACAGAACCTGACACAGATTTAGAGGATAATCAACAATTTAGTAACAATTCTCAGATTTTAACTCTTTCTATTAATTTAAGTGGTAATATTGCTCGGGAGTTAAAAACTGAAGATTTTGAAAATATTGCTAATAAAATAATCAATGATATTCTCTACTCTTGTGATGATATTTTAATTGAAAAAATAAGTATTAGTAATGAAAACTGTGTAATTTCAAAAGAGCGTTAGTCTTCATCTTTTTAAGAAGAATGTAATAAAGTTAATATAACTATATATGCTTAAAACATATAGTTATAATTTTTGTGAATGAATATATTGTATTATTTTCACCAATAAATGGGGAATCCTAAGATAAATGATAATTTATCAAAATTTTGTATTTATTAGTTATGACACAACCGAATATTTTAGAACTTGCTAAACAGGGAGATCCACAAGCGATCGCCGGGCAAACTGCTAATATTTGGGAAGATAGTACGTTTTTCCGTACTTGGACATAGATAATTAGAAGCTGTCCTTGCATTTAATGCAGCACATATTTTCGTGTTGAGAGTTGACGCTTAAGTGTTAACTGTCAGCAGTCAACAAACCTCATTCATTAGTTGCTGCTTCTAACCAAATTTCTACATCATCTGCTAGCAACTTTTGTGCAGCTTCTAGCATTGATGCTGCGATATCTTTGAGGTCTTCGCGATTATTCAAGTAAGTTTTCAAGGCTTCCATTGGGTCAATGCTACTACTAGCACTCAATTCCGGAATTCGGGGCCTGGCTAATTGACTCACTAATTCTGCTTGTATGGTGTAGGTGTGAGCTGGACTCAAAGCACTATGTAGAGAAGAACTTTCAATTAAATCCATCTGCTCAGAGCGGAGTTTGTAAATTAGCCGCACTACAGCATCTTCAATATCATACTTGGCGATCGCTTTGATTAATACCGCTTGAGGATCGTCTGCTTTGGAGACATCCACCTCAATTGTGCAAAAATCCCGAACTAGTAACTGACAGAATTCCCACTCTGCTTTACCCCGCTCCAGTTCTATCATTACATAGCCTTTGTCTTCTTTTTCTTCACTAAAGTCTACCCGCTCAATACTCCCTGGATAAATTACTGGCGGGTTATTAGATTTATTCAAATTTTGATGACGATGGACATGTCCTAAAGCTACATAATCAAAACAAGGTCGCGTCAATAAAGATAGCGGTAGAGTAAAGCCTTTACCCACTGCCAAGTAGCGTTCTGCTCCCAAGGTAGCATTGTCAGCCATCAAATGAGCCAAAAGTACAGTTGGCACATCCGGGTCAAGACGGCGAATTTCCCCTTCTATAACAACTTGCAAGCGTTCGGTTAACAGTTGGTTGACTTCCGCCAAAGATAAACCTTCAGTTTCTTGGCGAGTCATCAATGTGGAACGAGTCAGCCAAGGAAGGGTAATTACTTGTACTTTGCCATTGACGGTTTCTATGCAGTGTGTGGTTAATGTATCACCGACAATAAAACCAGGCACTCCCAAGGTGCGGTAAATACATAAGCTCGCTCCTCCTAGTCCTTGGGAATGTTGGTCGTGATTCCCTACTAACAGCACTGTCGGAATATTGGCATCTACCAGACGGCGAAACTGGCTAGCAAAAGCTTGTTGTACATAAGGTGGTGGTGTGGCATCCGGAAAAGCATCGCCACCGAATATTACTAGATCCACGGGATCTGCGATCGCCTGGTCAATACATCGAGATAATGTATTGACAAAATCCTCCAATCGTGTGTTTAATCCAGTTGCGGGATTAATTCGTCCGTGGGAAAAGCCGCTTCCCATGTGAATGTCGGAAAGGTGGAGGATTTTTATCATACTTGTCCTTTGTCTTTAGTCATTTGTCTTTGAAGTTCTAATCTCACAAAGCCTAATCTCAGACTTATCTCTCTGTCTAAATACTAATGACAAATGACTAATTACTAATGACTAAATATGAATTCCGCATTCTGTTTTATTGCTTCCCCGCCAGCGTCCAGCGCGTTCGTCTTCGCCATCTGCTACTTTGGTGGTGATGGGTTTATCCCCGATGCTGGGATAACCTTGGTCGTGTAAGGGATTGTAGATGACTCCGTGTTCAGCAACGTAAAGCCAGCTGTCTTTGCGTGTCCAGGCAGCTATAGGATTTACTTTCAAACGATTCTTGCCGTCTAATTCAAATATGGGCATATTAGCACGGGTTACTGCTTGGTCGCGGCGGCGTCCAGTAATCCAAGCGACGCTGTTGAGTTCGTCTAAACCCCGTAGCAGTGGTTCAATTTTAGTAATTTCGTGGAATTTGAGAATATCTTTGTCCCAGAGTGCATCGCCAAACTTGGCTTCAAAAGTTTCGGGGCTGTCTGCTTCTAAAGTTTTGTAAGTTTGCAAATCTAAGTTGTATATTTGTTTGGCTTTAGCAACTAGTTCTAAGGTTTCGTCGAAGTGGTACAGGGTATCGAGAAGTATTACGGGAACCGGAAACTTGAGTTCGCTGTAAAGGATATGGGTAATTACCATGTCATCCACATTAAAGGCGCTAGTTTGCACCAGTCCTGTGGGGATATTTTCTACAGACCATGCCAAGATTTGTTTCGGGGTGGCAGTTTCAAATTCCTGGTTTAATTTTTCTAAGTCAAAAGCGATCGTTTCGTTTTTAGATGCTGTGGAAACTGTCATGGTAATTTTCTGTTCAAATAATTTCTACCTTGATTAAGATTTATTTTACTGTATAAAGGCGCGTATTCCGCTAGGAGATCAGGTAATTATAGTATTCGGAAATTACTACACTTTGGGAAATCAGGAGCCTTGCCAAAGACGTTTTTCTTAGCTGCGGTTAAGAGTTAGAAGTTATTCTCCTTTTACAGGTTTGCCCGTGTGCCCAATGCCACTATTAAGTATTAAATAAGTAAAAACTACAGTATTTATGAAGAAAGTTTACAGTAATTTAAGTTTTACAGGTTTTTTATGGATATATATACTGATTTTGATATGGTTAAGAAACAGTTAACCAAAAGGATTTTACTTAAATGAATAATTCAAAATTCCGCAATCCATTAAGTGAATCTATAATTATGGGCGCTTTAATCGCGTTAACCAGCGTTAGTGTGATCACGATAGTGAACCTTTTCTAAAATAAAAAATTCTAATTTTAATAACAAAACTTTACATAGCCCTGCTCAAAACTGAGTAGGGTTTTTAGATTTTTTTACAGCTTTGCTAGTTAGCACTAATGGCCTATTGGCGCTTTTGCTCCTGCGCCGCCTTTGCCCAGGAATAATAACAGAGGTAATGAGCAAAGGAAGGCGATGCCTACCACTCGAAAGCAATCTGCGTAAGATAAAACAGCAGCTTGAGTATCAACTATTTGACTTAATAAAGTTAGTGCTTGTTGTTGAGATGTTGTTGCATCCATACCTTGGCTTTGGAGTACCCCGTTGAGTATATCAAGGCGCTGATTGGTTTCTGGGTCATAAGGAGTCAGTTTTGTTACCAGAACGGCTCGATGAAAAGCTTCTCGTCGGTCAAGGAGAGTCGTGAGTAGGGCAATGCCGATGCTACCACCTAATTGTCGGGTAAGGTTGTAGAACCCAGAGCCAGCTGAAATATCTTGCTTGGGTAGCGGCCCTAAAGTTGCCAGACTTAAGGGAAGAAACATCAATACAGTAAAAGCCCCACGCCATACCAATGGCCAAAATAAATCATCTGTGCCGGTTTGTGGGGTAATTGCTGCTAATTGAAACATGACTCCAGACGAGCCGACAGCGCCCATTGAAATTAATATTCTGGCATCGATTATGCTAGAGAGTTTGCCTAATATAACCATGACGATCGCAGATGCCAAAGCACCAGGCGCTAACAATAGTCCTGTCTGCGTTGCCGTAAAGTGTAGTATACTCTGAGCAAATATGGGTACGGCAAATAGTGTGCCATAAAGCCCCATCCCCACCATTGCGGATAAAACACTTCCAGCAGCTAAAGAACGATGACGCAAAACTCTCAAATCAACCGCAGGATGGGCTATTCTCAATTCCTGCCAAATAAATAATCCCAATCCGATAGCGCTAGCCACAGCCAAGCTAGTGATAAAATCAGAGGAAAACCAGTCATCCTTCTCTCCTTCCTCTAACAGAGTTTGCATACAACTGATCGCAATCACCAAAAACCCAATCCCGAACCAATCGACGACTTTGCTTTGTGTTTGGCTTTTGTCTTTGTCTTTGGGCAAAAATACTAAAGACATCGCTACTGCAACAATCCCGAAGGGAATATTAACAAAGAAAATCCAGCGCCAGCCCAAACCATCTACTAAAAATCCGCCTAAGGTTGGGCCGATGGCTGGCCCAGCAATTACACCCACCCCAAAAACTGCTTGAGCTAAACCCTGTTCCGCAGGTGGAAAAGTCTCGAACAAAATTGCTTGGGCTTTAGCTAGCAACCCGCCACCACATAAACCTTGAAGAATTCGAGAAATCACCAGCATCGGTAAATTCAATGCTAACCCGCATAAAACCGAAGCAATGGTAAAGCCAATCAAGGAGAAGATAAAGTAAGTTTTGCGCCCAAAGTAATCTCCCAGCCATGCAGACAAGGGAATTAAAACAACGTTAGCGATCGCATATCCAGTCACCACCCAACTCACTTCAGTGACAGTTGCACCCAGACTAGCTTGGATATCAGTTAAGGCAACGTTAACAATACTGGTGTCAATCACTTCCAAGATGGCACCAAGGGAAGCTGTAAAAGCGATCGCCCACTTTAAAGGCCCCTGGACATAACCAAATTGGTCAAAGGTAGAATTTTTAATATTAGTAGCCATTATTACAAGTAGTATTTCACAGATTGTCAGAGCAATCTCCAAACCAAAATGAGATCTCCTATACATACGCTACGGTAGCGTATCATATTAAAATGGTCAAGGGAGGCTTGCATAAAAAGCAACAGAAATACTGATACTAAAGATGGATGGTCACTGGGATGATATTTTTATGAGTAACCAAATCAACAGTTCCTCTGGACGCCCACGTAGCATCCATGCCGACCAAGCTATTTTGCAAGCGACCTTAGACTTGCTTGCAGAGGTGGGATATCAAAGCATGAGTATAGAAGCGATCGCTGCTCGTGCTGGGGTTGGTAAAACCACCATTTATCGGCGTTACACTTCCAAAGAAGAACTAGTTGCAGACGCGATAGAAAGTCTCAGAGATGATTCAGCGATCCCCGATACCGGGATCTTTTGGGGAGACATGGATATCGTCATCAAAAATGCTACCAGAAAAATAGATAGTCCCCTTGGTCGGCAAACACTCGCATTGATTATCAGCACAGCATCTAGCAATCCTGAGTTTGCCAAAGTTTACTGGACAAAATATACAAAACTCCGACGTGAAGCCTTTGCGAAAATACTTGAGCGTGCCAAATCTAGAGGGGAAATTCACGACGAGGCTGATATAGACTTAATTATCGACCTGATGAGTGGGTCACTATATTATGCACTGATTTTCAAACCCACCACCGAGCCGGTAGAAGCGTACATGCGCCGCACGATGAATCTTCTCATGAAGGGAGTGGGGATTGGGGATGAGGGCACAGAGGCAGGGGGGCAGAGGAGCAAGGGGGCAGAGGAGCAGGGGGGCGAATAATAACTTCATATTTAACAGTCAACAGGAGCCAGTGCGTTGCAGGGGTTACCCCGTTGTTCGCACAGCGTCTTTGTAGCAACTCGCGTTCAACAGTCAGTACTACCAATGCCCATTTTCAACTTGTTGCCAAAATAACTTTTCATGAATCGTCCTAGATGAGATGATGTACTAATTAGAGAAAAAGGTGAACAATTGTTATTTTTCTCCCTCCGCTTCTGGTTGCAAAATCGCATCACAGTATTGGATGAGAGTTGTCAAGCGATCGCTAATTGTTTGCAGTCTCGTTTCTACAGTAGATGCCTGTCGCGCTCCTTGGAAAAACATTACATCTATTTCCAGCAAGCGCAGTTGCTTACTTATCTCCGTTTGATAAGACTGCACTCGCGAGTCTTGATTGGCCAAAGGTACAATTTCCTTTGCAAACAGTTGCTGCAAGGAAGCTACACACCGCCGCAGTTCGGGTACATCTATTTGGGTAGTTGTGGCATCGGGGCGTAATTGCTCTAGTAAGGTTACTAGTGCCTGATATTTCTCACGGTATAAAGACATCCAGTGCTAGTTAAGATAATATTAATGTCAACTAATTTTTCTTATACAATAAACTTTCTTAACCCCCGATCAGCACTAAAAGCCTCAAATCGTGATTTGAGGCTTTGTTTGCAATCAATCGATTTTTAAGCTTACAATCCTTGAAACTTACATTGGATGACTACCCCGTCGCCAATTGCAGAACCATCCTGACACTGTTTTTCCACCCATCTGGTGGCAATAGCATCTTCTGATGGTGATGCTGCCAGTTTTGTATATTTCTAATTTATCTACCGAGCCCCTTAAGACCCAATTGTATGAGCAGCATAGCTATTAATTCATCAGTTGATCTTGCCATTCCGGAATGGTTAAAGAAATGTTTGAAGCAGTCATCTACAACTAGCGGCCAAGCGGAAGATGGCCGCAAATATAATGATGCAGTCTTAATTGGTCGAGCATTTGAATTTGCTTACCAACTACATCAAGGTCAATACCGCAAATCAGGAGAACCATACATTGCTCATCCCATTGCTGTGGCAGGATTGCTGCGGGACTTGGGAGGTAGTCCTGCTATGATAGCAGCTGGATTTCTTCATGATGTAGTTGAAGATACAGAAGTTACTATAGAAGAAATCGAAGAACACTTTGGCCCAGAAGTGCGTCAATTGGTGGAAGGTGTCACCAAGCTTTCTAAAATCAATTTCACCAGCAAAACCGAAAGCCAAGCGGAAAATTTCCGGCGGATGTTTTTGGCAATGGCCCAAGATATTCGAGTGATTGTGGTGAAGTTGGCAGACCGTTTGCATAATATGCGAACCTTACAATACATGTCTGAAGCCAGCCGCCGCCGCAGTGCCCAGGAAACACGAGATATCTTTGCACCTTTAGCCAATCGCTTGGGTATCTGGCGAATTAAGTGGGAATTAGAGGATTTAGCTTTTAAATATTTGGAACCAGAAGCTTTCCGAGAAATTCAGCAGCATGTTTCGGAAAAACGCACCGCACGAGAAGAAAAGCTAGTCAAATCTACAGATATTTTACGGCAGCGTTTGCAGCAAGCCGGGATTCACTGCCAAGATATTAGCGGTCGCCCCAAGCATCTTTATAGTATTTACCAAAAAATGCAGCGGCAGCAAAAGGAATTTCACGAAATTTATGATTTGGCAGCTTTGCGGATTATTGTTCAAACCAATGAAGAATGCTATCGAGCGTTGGCTGTAGTTCATGATGCTTTTCGCCCAATTCCTGGAAGATTTAAAGACTATATTGGACTGCCAAAACCTAATCGTTACCAGTCGTTGCATACTGGAGTCATTGGTTTGACTGGTCGTCCTTTGGAAGTCCAAATTCGGACGATAGAAATGCATCATGTCGCCGAGTATGGGATTGCCGCTCATTGGAAGTATAAAGAAACAGGAGGTTCTAGCATTAGCCATTTGACAGCAACAGATGACAAATTTACTTGGCTGCGGCAACTGCTGGAATGGCAAACGGATCTTAAAGACGCTCAAGAATATCTTGATAGCGTCAAAGACAATCTATTTGAAGATGATGTCTATGTCTTCACCCCTAAGGGGGATGTTGTGCCTTTAAGTCCTGGATCTACAAGCATAGATTTTGCCTATCGCATTCATACAGAAGTGGGAAATCACTGTTCAGGGGCGCGGGTGAATGGACGAATGGTACCTCTCTCAACGCGGCTGCAAAATGGCGATATTGTGGAGATTCTTACGCAAAAGAACTGCCATCCGAGTTTGGATTGGTTGAATTTTGTGAGAACTTCAGCAGCGAAGTATAGAATTAAACAATGGTACAAGCGATCGCGCCGGGAAGAAAATGTCGCCCGTGGACGAGAATTATTAGAAAAGGAACTTGGTAAAACTGGTTTTGATAGTCTTTTAAAGTCCGATGCAATGCAGATTGTCACTGAAAAGTGTAACTACCACAGTGTGGAAGATTTACTGGCTGGGTTAGGTTACGGCGAAGTGACGTTAAATTTAGTACTAAATCGTTGGCGAGAAGTGGTAAAGGCACAACAACCAGTTACAACTGTACCGCCATTTCTTCCCAAAGAACCAACATCCACAGCAAAAGCTTTGCGAGATGCGCCTCCAAATATATCTCGCTCCGCAGATTCCCCGATTATTGGCGTAGAAGGTTTGGTGTATCATCTAGCTAAGTGTTGTACCCCAATTCCTGGTGAAGCAATTATTGGTGTAGTGACGCGAGGTAGGGGAATTTCAATCCATCGTCAAGGCTGCCATAATCTGGAAAATGTCGAGTATGAGCGCCTAGTACCAGTTAGATGGAATCCAGTATCCGAAAACAGCGGTCGTCCGCAAACTTACCCAGTGGATATTCAAATTGAAGCACTTGACCGCGTAGGAGTGCTAAAAGATATATTATCACGGTTGAGTGACCAGGGAATCAATGTCCGCCATGCCCAAGTGAAAACTGCAATTGGTCAACCTGCATTGATGGATTTAGGAATAGATATACGCGATCGCTTTCAACTAGAGCAAGTATTTATTCAAATTAAGAAAATGAGCGACATTTTGAATATCCGCCGTGTTGGTCAAATTGATGAGTAGTAAGAGTAGAAAATTATAGTATGTTCCTATAATTGATAGGGTGCGTTACATTACTTTAACGCACCAGTTTAAATTGTAATTTTACTCTTAAGTTTTAAATTTTAAATTGCAGCAAAGCGATAATCATACCTGAGCAATCGCTTCTAATGGCAAAATGACTGTAAATGTAGACCCTTTCCCCAACTGTGAATCTACTTTAATTTCACCATGCATTAACTGAACCAGGCGGGACACTATTGCTAAACCTAATCCCGTACCATCAGATTTTTGCACTTTTGAATCGGTTACTTCACGAAAATAGGGATTGAAGATTTTTGTTTGAGCATCCAAAGAAATACCAATACCACTATCAGTAACGGAGATAGCCCACTGCTGTGGAGATACCGTCCAGCACTCCAAATGAATTGAACCAGATTCTGTATAGCGAATTGCATTACTCAGCAGATTTGTCACAATTTGCTGAAGCCGAAGAGGATCTGTGTTAACTTGACTTGGGGCGCGTTCGCATTCAACAACCAAGGATAATTCTTTTCCAGACGCTAGTGGTTCAATCATTTCTAAAACAGAGTTGATTAAACTACGCACATCGGTTTGAGCAGGATGCAATTTCATCTGTCCGGCATCATAACGCGAAATTTCCAGAGTATCGTTAATCAACCGCACAAGAAGTCTACCACTCTTGAGAACTCGCTCGATACTTTCAAGATTTGCATAGGTGTCTTTAAGTTCTGGTTGTTGACGCTGCTGGCGCAAAAATAAGTCTGCGTAACCGATAATTGAAGTCAAAGGCGTCTTCAACTCATGAGCCAAATGAGAGAGGTTTTCTTTAGTAGCGCGAACTAAACGAGTTAGCTCTTGGTTAGTCAACCGCAACTGACTTTGGAGTTGTTTGAGTTCTTGTAATCGTCCTTGAGTATAACTATTAAAGCATCGAGCGATCGCTTCATCAATTACTGTATCAATCAGGCGAACAGCCCTTAGCACTTCTTGTGCAGATCCTTGCAATAAATCTTCTTCTAAAAACGAAAAAATCACAAACCGCAGTAAACGATACTCTCGCGCAATTTCCTCTGGTTCAAATCCCTGTTCAGCGCGAAGTGTACCGTGTTCCAAACTTGCATCTACTACTGTCTGTAAATCGCTAGTTGCAGATTCAGAAAGTACTGTTGCTAATGCTTTTAAAATGCGGGGTAAGCTATCCCGTACAGCGTTGAAAGTAAGTTCTTGAGTAGCCTCAATTTGTTCATCTTCGTAAACTGCTTCTACCCATTTATGAAGAATGGCATCACTTTTTGCAATTAAAGTCTGACTAAAATCCATCTTTTGCCCAACCAAAGACTGTCAGCGCGAAGCCCCTTGCGCTAAAGCTAGCTTAGTTCATTTGATGTCAAGTTTGCAACTGACACAAGATGGAGGTTAGTGAAAAGTCGGTTGATTGATTGTAATTTCAATGCTGATTCCCTTATTCGATCGTTAAGGTAAAAGCGATCGCTTAACCAAGTAGATTTTGTCTACAGAGTAAGATAAATTAACACCTTTAAGTTTCTTATTATTTTATTTCTCTGACTTTATTAATAGGTATAAAACATATAATATTTCTACTTTTTATAGAATTATAATTTGCAAATATTTACATCAGTATCATTACAGTAGTATATAAATACTACTGTAGAGAAAATCCGTGCTATCAGCAATCTGTAATTTTTTTACCGAGGATACATTGAGCATGACCTAAAAAATATAAAAGTTTAATAAAGTATGTCTAAACTTCTGGTTACTCAATATCATACAGAAGTAGAAAGAATTATCCAATATGGCGGTTCACGTAAAGAAACATCAATTCGGGTTGCATTTCAAAACTTAGTCAACGAATATTGCAAACCCAGAGAATTTAGACTTATTCCCGAACTAGATTATAAAACACCCAGCGGCAAACTTGTTTATCCAGATGGCACTGTTAAAGATGCTTTGCGTTTGGATTGGGGATACTGGGAAAGTAAAGATGAATATGACAATTTAGATCAAGAAATTGAGAAAAAGCTCATAAAAGGCTACCCAGATAGTAATATTTTGTTTGAAGACTCGCAAACAGCAGTTTTAATTCAGAGTGGACAAGAAACCATGCGCGTCCCAATGAAAGATGCTGACGCCCTGGATGGAATAATTACATATTTTATAAATTATGTTCGCCCAGAAGTTAAAGATTTTCGTAAAGCAATTGAAACTTTTAAGCAAGACTTACCAACTGTTTTAAATGCTTTGCGTGACTTAATTGATAATCAAATCAAAACAAATGCAGCTTTTCAAACAGCAAGAGCTAAATTTTGGGATATCTGCAAAGAATCTATTAATCCTGAAGTAACTTTGCTCGATGTTAGAGAAATGATGATTCAGCATATTTTAACTGAAGACATCTTTATCAGCATCTTCAACGAATCTCAATTTCATCGAGAAAATAACATTGCTCGTGAATTAAAAGGGGTGATAGATACCTTTTTTACAGGTAGTACTAGAAAGAATACTCTTGGTACGATTGAGCGTTACTATGGAGTTATCAGAAGAACTGCTGCAAATATCTACAATCACCATGAAAAGCAGAAGTTTTTAAAAGCGCTTTATGAAAATTTCTATAAAGCATATAATCCTAAAGCGGCTGACAGGCTAGGTATTGTCTATACACCAAATGAAATCGTGCGCTTCATGATTGAAAGTGTAGATTATTTAACCCATAAACATTTTGGTAAAATACTTGCTGATAAAGATGTAGAAATTTTAGATCCAGCTACCGGTACGGGTACTTTTATCACTGAATTAATCGATTATTTACCTAAAAATAGTCTGGAATATAAATATAAGCATGAAATTCACTGCAACGAAGTAGCGATCTTACCTTATTATATCGCTAATTTAAACATTGAATACACCTATAAACAAAAAACGGGTGAATATCAAGAGTTTGAAAATATTTGTTTTGTCGATACGTTAGAGCATACATCATTTGCAGGCAAGCAATTAGATTTGTTCTCTATTAGTATAGAAAACACGGAGAGAATTAAACGGCAAAACGAAAGTAAGATATCAGTCATTATTGGTAATCCTCCATATAATGCAAAACAAGATAATTTTAATGATAATAATTCTAATCGTTCTTATGGAGCAATAGATAAGCTTATAAAAAATACTTACATTAAATATAGTAAAGCTCAGAATAAAATTGTTGTTTATGATATGTATACTCGTTTTATTCGTTGGGCAACTGATAGATTAAGCAAAAATGGCATTTTAGCATTTATCACTAACTCATCATTTATTGACCCTAGGACATTTGATGGTTTTAGAAAAATTGTAGCTGATGAGTTTAGTCATATTTATATTATTGATTTGCATGGAGACGTTAGGAAAAATCCGAAAATATCAGGAACTACACATAATGTTTTTGKTATACAAGCTGGTGTTGCTATTATATTGATGGTCAAAAGGGAGAGCAGCAACAGTACACCTTGTAAAATATTCTACAATCGTCGCCCTGATTTTGATACAGCAGAAACGAAATTAAAATTTTTAGCTGAAACTAAATTTAGTGATATTCATTTTGAACATATTACACCAGATAAAAATCATAACTGGATTAACCAGACAGATAATGATTTCGATCATCTTTTACCATTAGTTGATAAAGATGTAAAAGCTGGCAAAGTACAGGAAGCAGTTTTTAAGTTATTTTCTAGAGGAATTGCAACCCAAAGAGATGAATGGGTTTATGATTTATCAGATCAAAATTTAGCGGAAAGAATGAATTTTTGTATAAAAGTTTATCAGAAACAATTGGTTATTCAAGATTTTGAAGAACTTTCACAAGAAATCAAATGGGATGAAGATTTAAAAAGCTACTTGAAAAGAGGAATAAAAAAAGATTTTAAAGCAAGTAGTATCAAATCAAGTCTCTCTAGACCTTTTTACAAGCAGTATTTATACTTTGACAAGCACTTCAATGGCAGAACATATCAATGGTTTGATATTTTTAATGGAAATGATCTACAGAACAAATATATAGCTTTTTCAGCTTTGGGAAATACTAAACCATTCCATTGCTTAGGGAGCAACTTATTAATTGACTTGCACCTAACAGGAGATTCTCAATGCCTTCCCCTCTACCGCTACGACAAAGACGGAAACCGCATCGACAATATCACCGACTGGGGATTAACCCAATTCCAAATTCATTACAAGGACTCGACAATTAGCAAATTAGATATTTTCCACTACACCTACGCTGTCTTACACAATCCCGCCTATCGCATCAAATACGAACTCAACCTAAAACGAGAATTTCCCCGCCTACCCTTCTATGATGACTTTCACCAATGGGTTAACTGGGGTAAACAGTTGATGGATTTGCACATTAATTATGAAACTGTCGAACCTTATCCTTTAAAACGAATTGATTTACCTCTCACTAAAAATAGGATACCAAAGGCAAAACTCAAAACTGATCCAGCCAATGGAACCATTATTTTAGATGATGTTACCACTCTAGAAGGTATCCCCAAAATTGCTTGGGAATATCGCCTCGGCAACCGTTGTGCTTTAGAATGGATTTTAAATCAATACAAAGAAAAGAAACCTAAAGACCCGACAATAGCCGAAAAATTCAATACATATCACTTTGCAGATTATAAAGAAGAGGTAATAGATTTACTACAAAGAGTCTGCACAGTCAGCGTGGAAACAATGCAGATTATTCAACAGATTGAGGTGTTGTAATCGATTTGCTATTTTTTAGTAGGATAGGTTCATGCAAAATGTATTTCCTGGAGAAGTATTCGCTAACACTGCTGATTTTGACACAGGTATTCGCCAACTGTTACCACGATACGATGAGATGTTAGAGGTAATTACCCGTTGTCTGCCTTCGACAACTGGACGTATTTTAGAATTAGGTTGTGGCACAGGCGAACTTAGTCTCAAAATACTCAACAGCCATCCAGATACTGAAGTAATTGCCTTAGATTACTCGCCTCGAATGCTACAATTTGCCCAAGAGAAAATCGCAGCAGCAGGATATCAACAACGATGGACTGGTATAGAAGCAGACTTTGGTGACTGGGCAAATAATCCAGAGAAGTTGGATATTGCTAGCAAATTTGATGCTTGTGTTTCATCCTTAGCAATTCACCATCTTCAGGATGAGATGAAATTGAAGTTATTTGAGCGAATTGCTACTAGCCTTACTCAAGACGGCTGTTTTTGGAATGCAGACCCTACTTTACCAGAATCACCAGCTTTAGCAGAAGTTTACCAAGCGGCACGTGAGAAATGGGCAGTTCAAGAAGGAATTAATTTGACAGAGATTCACGCCAAACGCGGCACCAGTAGTACTCAAGGTTACTCCAGTCAAAACCAGGTAGCTACTTTAGATACCCATTTACAGATGTTAACTACAGCTGGGTTTAAGACAGTGGCAGTACCTTGGAAATATTACGGTTTAACTGTATTTGGTGGCTGGCTGTAAAAACTTTAGATTTTGAATGTCCGGATTTAGATTTAATAAAAAGTTAAAATTCCTGACTTATTTAAAAAGTCAGGAATTTTATTATTCACAAATTATTAAGTAATAATATAGCAATCAGCTTTAATTTTTGAACTTATTTGCGTAGTGCGCTTCGTGCAGTGCAATTGGGATAGATAGGCAATAAGCAACAGTTAACAAGACTCTTCAAGTTATACATAGCTTTGTAATAATTAAATAGGAGTCAGATAGTAACAAAATGGCAATAAATAATATTATTTACTTTGAAAAGAACTATTATATAAACGCATCAGGTCTAGAAAGAGTAAGGAATTTCGAGTTCTGAGTACTAAGTAAAACTTTCTGACTTTACTTAGGAGATTAAACAAAGAACTTGTTTCTTTAGCAAAAGTACCCCATAAGGGTACTATGCATACTCAACAGACTTATCTGAATATATAAAGTAGAAAATTTACTAACAAAAAGACACCAGGGGCACAGGATTTGGATTCATTTTTCTACTTTTTTTAAAAGTGTGGTTAAAGCCACTCGCCATCACTTAGTTTCAAAAGGAGAATATCTTGGATGGCTCGAAATAAAAAGAAATCAGCCCGGTTTAAGCATGAGCATCCACTTTACTCTAGATGCCCGATTTGTTGTATTGTCCCGCCACACATGCTGGAAAATGTCGTAGTGAATGGAAATTCCCAGCAGCGGAGTTGGGCTTTTCATACATTAAATATTTCGGCACAATTTCTGGGACGGAGAAACATCGTAGGTAATATTTCTTTTGCACCTTCTCCGGGTGAGAAGCGCCGCACGATTTACGATGCTAAAAGTGGGCAGCAACTTCCTGGCACAGTGGTACGTGCTGAGGGAGACCCTCTCAGCAGTGATATAGCAGTAAATGAAGCCTATGATGCTGCTGGTGCTACTTATGACTTGTTTTATGAGATATTTGATCGCAATTCCGTTGATGACAAAGGTCTGCGTTTAGATTCTACCGTGCATTATGGCGTCAAATACGATAACGCCTTTTGGAACGGCGACCAAATGGTTTATGGTGATGGCGACGGAGAACTGTTTCAACGCTTTACAGCATCAATTGATGTAATTGGACACGAGCTAACTCATGGTGTCACTCAGTATGAAGCAGGGTTACTGTATTATGGCGAATCAGGGGCACTCAATGAATCCTTTTCTGATGTTTTTGGCTCCTTGGTGAAACAAAAAGTCAAAAATCAAACTGCACAAGAGGCAGACTGGCTAATTGGAGAAGGTCTTTTAGCCCCAACTGTCAAAGGTATTGCCCTCCGCTCGATGAAAGCACCGGGAACAGCATACGATGACTCAGTACTGGGTAAAGACCCCCAACCTGGGCACATGAAAGATAAGTATACTGGTACTGATGATAACGGTGGGGTGCATATCAACTCAGGCATCCCTAACTATGCCTTTTATTTAGCGGCTACCGAGATTGGCGGTTATGCCTGGGAAAAAGTCGGTAAAATATGGTACATAGCTTTGCGCGATCGCCTGCGTGCAAAAGCAGATTTTAAAAAAGCTGCCAATGTCACGATTCAAATTGCTGGCGAACTTTACGGTAATGACAGTAATGAGCAGAAAGCCGTGCAGAACGCTTGGCAAAAGGTAGGGGTTATTTAGTACAGACGCGATTAATCGCGTCTGTACAAGAGTGAGGAGTTGAGAAAAAACTTTAACTCCTAAGTTTACTTTTAGCCATGCTAGTTGTTGTTGCTAAACTGGGAGGTGAGAATTCTCATCTCCCATTCTTTGCATTTCTCCCAGCTAAATAACACAACAAACAGCAAAAAAATGCGGATATCATTTGAACGCACAGGCGGCTTTGCTGGAATTAGCAAGAAAACAACGGTTGATACATCTGAACTCCCAGCAAACGAAGCTAATACCCTTAAGAGACTAGTGGAAGCTGCTGATTTTTTTAGGCTACCTGAACAAATTACCTCGCCTAATCCCCAGAGCGATCGCTTTCAATATAAATTAACAGTGGAAGATAACGATAAGCACCACACGGTGATTGTCAGCGAGTCAGTATTGCCAGGAACCTTAAGACCCCTGATTGAATGGCTACAAAATTCAGCACAAAAAAGGTAATTTGCTCCAGAAGTTAATGGAAAATAAATATAACTCTGCACCCGAACAAGAAGCTAGTGATTTTTTGCATCTAGCATCTGTAAAAGAGGATTGGGGTGGAGACGGTAGAGGGCGCATGAACCTGTCAGGAAGGCGCACAGCAATCTCCAAAGAGTACGTACCTCGTCAGTATCATTTTTTTGAAATAAATACTGTGCCAGAAGAGCATGGGTGGCGAGTAAGTGGAATGCCAGAAAATGTAGCACCTGGAAGCCGTCGATTACTGACTTGGCATGATAGTGGTGCATCTACTTCAAAAGTAGTTTTACCGCCTCAGTTTGAAGCGCCTTCTGGCTTTTTTACTGCCGATTTAGAGATTTTTGTACTTAGGGGTGCAATTCAATTAGGTGAGTGGCAATTAAATAAGCATGGCTACTCTTTTATCCCCGCAGGAGTGAGAGTAGGGCCTTGGAAAGCGTTAGGTGATGAGGTAACAGAAATCCTCTGGATGGAGAATGGCCCAGTTCCGTTGAAGTATAAAAATGCAATAAACGATCATCCAGATGCTAGATTGCATGACTTCATTCCAGCATTGGATAGCAAATTGCTACCGTGGGGCAAGACAGATACAGTTCAATTTGAGGTATCTAAAAAAAAGTACCTCAGAAAAGATAGTAACGGCGGTGGAGTATGGTTGCTTGCTATCTTGCCACATTACGATGGCAAGTATCAAATGATTCAATCTTATAACGAAGAAGCATATGGTTTAGTTGGATACTGTGATATAGGAAATTACAGTTTTGCAAAAGACCACTTTGGCTATTGTCCTAGCTTTAGCACTCTTCCTAAACACACAACGGACGATGGCGGTTTGTTCTTTGTCAGAGTTGATAGGGATTTATCACAAGTTGGAACAGTCTTGTCATATGCAGCTGAAGACGCATAGGCTTTTTAAGCATCAATGTTTCCGTAAGGATTACTAGAAGGTCTTTTTAAATAACGTCCAGTTGGCGAACCCAAAACCTGTCCATTGTTGTAAATAAGATTTCCCCGCAAAAAGGTACTCTTCACCCGTCCAGTTAACTCTACTCCTTCAAAAGGTGTATAACCTTGTTGTGACTCCGACTCAGCCGCACGTACCACAAAGCTTTCATTAGGATCTACCAATACCAAGTCAGCATCATAACCAATGGCAATATCACCTTTCTCTAACAACCCAAAGCGCCGCGATGGGTTCCAAGATAGTAACTTAGCCATGTGACTGTAAGACATTCCCCGCTTACTACCTTCACTAAATACACCAGAAAGTAAATATTCTGTACCGCCAAAACCAGACTTCGCTAACCAAATATTATTCGGTTGTTTTGCCCTTCTTTTTTGTTCCGCAGAACAGCAAGCATGGTCGCTAACTATCCAATCTACTTGATTATTAAGTACTGCTTGCCATAAATATTCCACATCAGCACGGGGACGAATAGGAGGATTTACTTTTGCCCAAATTGTATTGGGAGTATCGACATCTAATAATAAATGTCCGACAGTAACCTCTCGTCGAAAATTGATATGAGGAAAAGCAGTTTGCATAGTCAAAGCTGCTTCCATTGCCTTACGCGAACTCAAGTGCAACAAATTGATATTTACACAGTTAGTCTCGTGTGCCAAATAAGCTGCAATGCAAATTGCTAACCCTTCAGAATGAGGTGGACGTGCTGCACTATAGGCGTGTAGTCCGCTAAGACTAGAATCAGTTTCAACTATTTTGGTATAGGCGTTGAGAATTTCTGCAACTTCACAGTGCAAACTCAAACTGATAGTATCTCGCGCTTGTGGATGTTCTGCCATCAAGCGAGTTAGACCACGCATAATAAACTCAAAATGAGCGAAATCGTAGCGTTCCTCTTTATTAATCATTAAAAACAGGTTTTGCTGGTCTGACAAACCATGCAACCCATATCCACCATAAAACATGAAGATTTTAAACGAAGATATCCCGTATTCCTCAAACAAAACAGGTATTTCATCGATATGCTGGCTAGCTATAGGTGCAACGTGATAGCTATAATCTACAAAAAAATTGCCTGCGGATAACGCTAACACCTCTGGAAAAAAATCTTGATAAGAACCACCTTTATTGAGATAATACTGCCCTGTACGAATGTAATTTAAGCTAGTAGTTACGCCTCCCATTGCCGCTGCTTTGCTTTCAGTCACAGCATCTTTGTCGAGGGGTTGATAGATACCAATGTGCATATGGGCATCCACAACCCCAGGAAAGCCCAGCAAGTTTTTGCCATCAAATACCTCTTTAGCTGTGTCTGGGCTAATATTAGGGGCAATCTGAGCAAATTTTCCATCCTTAATTCCTAAATCAAGTAGTTCGATTGCATCTTGATGGGGACGAACTACCCGCACATTTTTGATAACTCGATCTAATACGGGAGTTTCAGACATAGTAGACCTCACACTAAAATGAGTTTAGTCCGGAATTCCAACATCGAATCAGGACGAAGACCAAATCCCATCATTATATAACGGTTTTTTATTAAATTATCTTCAGGAGAAAAGACAATGGAAACCTTTAATGAATATCATCTAAACCCAGAGCAATTTCCTTTTCTCAAAAGCTTTCAAGATAATTGGCAAGTGATTAGAGATGAGTTTACACATTTTGTGAAAAATGCATCTAATGAGGAGTTTAAATTTACTTACGATATTCTCGGTCCCAAAAATAAGACAATTAAAACGAAGGGAAATTCTAAATACAGTGCTTTTGGTATTTTATTTCAAGGTCTTTTTATTGAAAAATATATTCAAATACATCAAATACAATATCCTGATTATGAAGCAGATAATGCATCAGGAAAAGCACTTGCCTTAAGAGAAAAATATTTTTTAAATTTAGCTAAAGTAATAGAAAAAGTTAACTTTAGTGATGATGAAATCATCAGAAATGTGTATTTTGGTACATTCCATCCCGGCTTGGATATCAAGCTACATGTAAACTATAACCCTCATATGAATCGTGGTTATCTAGGATTGATTGTACCAGAGGGAGATGTGGCTATGAAGATATGCCACGAGCAGCTTTATTGGCATGAAGGAAAATTTTTGGTTTTAGATCATAGCTATCCACACTGTCCGCATAATTACACGAATTATGACAGAACTGTATTAGTTATAGACTTTTTTAAACCGGATAAATATAGAGAAGAAGTTATCCAATTTGAAAAAGAACAAGTCATACAACGTATGCAAGATAATCCTTACAGCTTAGGTGTTTTTGGTAAAAGTGATAAAGCTAAAGAAGAAGATTTTATTAAGTATGGTTTAGCTCATCAGTTAAAGTGGGATAAAGCTTTATAAGCTTAATTTTATCTCTACACTGCCTGAGTAAAGTAATCCAGACGAGATAATGGCAGGGATTCAGAGAAAACAAAATAGCAAATTTTACTCAATTGAGGGAAAATTATTTAAATATAAAAAATATTACCAATACTTACTCAAGGTCAGTAAGAGTAAGTCCTAGTATCTGGTGATTTTTCACAATTTAAGGCTGCAAGGTAACGATATGAGCGGCCATCATGAAAAAGTTATATTCCTAAAGAGGTTAGTCATGGGAACTCCTGATTCAGACGCACTGGTATTTTTTGGGGCAACAGGCGATCTGGCCTACAAGAAAATCTTTCCCAGCCTTCAGGCAATGGTACGGCGGGATAATCTCAATGTCCCAGTAATTGGCGTTGCCGGACGATCTTGGACAACAGATCAACTTAGGGAAAGGGTACGTGATAGCCTAGAACATCATGGTGGTGTAGATCAAGTCGCATTTGAGAAACTTTCCTCACAACTCCAGTACATTTCAGGTGACTACAACAAACCAGAAACTTACGAGAAATTACGTCAAGCCCTTGGTGATGCAACTCATCCCCTTTACTATCTGGCAATTCCACCGAGCCTGTTTGCACAAGTCGTGGCAGGATTGGGCGAATCAGGCTGTGCTAAAAATGCTCGGGTGGTAATTGAAAAACCATTTGGACGGGATTTAGAATCAGCACGCGAATTAAATAAAGTTGTAACATCAGTTTTTCCCGAATCATCCATCTATCGCATCGACCATTACCTGGGTAAAGAGCCACTGCTGAATTTACTCTATTTTCGGTTTGCCAACTCTTTTCTCGAACCAATCTGGAATCGCAACTATGTTGAAAGCATCCAGATTGTCATGGCAGAGAACTTTGGCATTCAAGGAAGGGGGCGCTTCTATGAGGAGACTGGTGCGATTCGGGATGTGGTGGAAAACCATATGCTGCAAGTATTAGCTTCAGTATGCATGGATGCTCCTGGCAGTACCGCTGCTGATGCGATTCGGGATGAAAAAGAGCGTATTCTCAAAGCTATACCTTCACTGCAACCCGATGATATTATTCGCGGTCAATTTTGCGGCTACCGCAACGAAGAAGGTGTTTCTCCTGATTCCCAAGTAGAAACTTTTGTTGCTGTGCGGTTCTTTATTAATACGTGGCGGTGGTCAGGAGTTCCTATTTACATCAGGGCTGGGAAGAACTTGCCTGTTAAAACTACTGAGGTCATGGTCAAGCTCAAGTGTCCACCTCTAGATGTGTTCCAGGAAGAAGGAAAAGAAAACACTAATTATGTTCGTTTTTTATTAGAGCCGGAGGTAATTGTGGCATTGGGTACTCGTGCCAAAATCCCTGGAGAAGACATGAGCGGCTCTGCGGTTGAACTGTTGTCCTTTTACGGAGGTGGCAACGAGATGGAACCCTATGAACGTTTATTGGGTGATGCTATGCGAGGCGATCCCACCTTGTCTGTACGGGAAGATACCGTAGAAGAGGAATGGCGAATTGTCCAGGCAATTCTCGATAACGTTACACCCGTTTACGAGTATGAGCCAAATACATGGGGCCCGCCTGAGTCAGATAAACTGCTCTTGCCAAGCGATCGCTGGTATAATCCTTTGGCAAAAGAGTAGCATATATTACTCAAAAATTTAAAACTTGTTGTTGTTTCTATTTCAGGCACTTTTTGGACTTTGGATAAAAAGAAGCTGGTTGGCTAATTCATATAAACCGCAATTTCTGGGGTGAGACGCTACGACATCTCAAAGCTTTGAGGATAGCGATCGCAATTCGCTAACAAAGTCAATATTTACAGGAACACAGCTTTTTTATCAAAGTCCAATACTGACTGACATGAAAAATAATAATTGATGAATAAGCTAAACCTAAAGTTTGGAATGAACCTAAAAACTTACAAAAAATTAATAGCAAAGCAAATTAACCAAGATTTTAAATCTGCCGTTGAAATTGTTGAAATTCCTATTTCAAAACCTGCTGCTAGTGAACTTTTAATTCAAAACAAGTTTGCTGGCGTTAACGGTGGCTTTGATACCTTACTTTGTCGTGGGGAGGTTCCCTATGTCAACTTAATGCCTCCCTTTGATTTAGGTGTGGAAGCTGTGGGAGAAGTTATCGCTATGGGTGAAAATGTTCAAGATTTTCAAATTGGTGATGCTGTAGTAACTACCATACGTGGTGGTTATCGAGAATATCAGGTTATCGATGCAAATTTAGCTTTGAAGGTGCAACAAGCAACGCCAGAGGTACTAACCTTAATACCTACAGGTGTATCAGCTTTGGTTGCATTGGAACAAGTGGGAGAGATGAAAAGTAATGAAGTGGTTTTAGTGACAGCAGCAGCAGGGGGAACTGGTCATATTGCGGTGCAATTAGCAAAACTCGCAAATAATCATGTGATTGGAACTTGTAGTTCTGAGGCGAAGGCAAAGTTATTGAGAGAATTAGGGTGCGATCGCATTATCAACTATCGCACAGAAAACCTCAATCAAGTCCTCAAGCAAGAATATCCCAACGGGATTAATCTCATTTTTGAATGTGTAGGCAAAGACGTATTTGATACCTGCGTTGAAAACTTGGCAGTGCGCGGTCGGTTAGTAGTGGTTGGTTTTATTTCTGAATACGCAAAGAATATCGAACAAATTACACAACCACGCCTTTATCACCAGCTATTTTGGAAAGTAGCTTCTGTGAGAGGTTTTCTCATGCCTCATTATCAAGAATATATGGTAAAGGCACGCGATCGCCTATTAAATTTGTTCTATACTGACAAGATAAAAGTTGCTATTGACCCAACTCAGTTTAACGGCATAGAATCCATTCCGGCTGCTGTCGAATATTTGCTTAGTGGTCAAAATTGCGGTAAAGTAATTGTCAGATTTTAGTTATCAATAATTGCTGTACATTTAATACTCTATAAATAACCTTTAATGGTGATAAATTTATAACTTAAAAAGCAAAATTGTATAAAACTTAAATATTAAAGGCGAATCAGAATGACACAAGAGTCAGAAAATACTTTAAAAGTTGCTCAGCAGGCATTTGAGAATCTGACGCATGGTATGGCAACAGGAGAGTGGGAAGCATTATTAGATATGCTCACAGAAGATTTTACTCTTTGGTTTCCTATGGGAAAATTCCACGGTTTAAATCAGGGAAAAGACCGAGCAAGAGAATTTTTCGAGTATGTTTCTGAATCTTTCAGTCCTGGTTTGAAGTTGACTAATCTAGACCGTGTTACTAGCAATGAAACAACGGCTGTTTTTGAATTTCGTGATGAGGGACCTTTGTTTGGACAGCCTTACAAAAATCGGGTAGCGGTTTCCTTTGATGTGCGTGGAAACCAAATTTGTGGTTATCGAGAATATTTTGGTAGCGATGGAAAATCATATTAAATAATTACGAATTACGTAGCTTGCTTCTCGCCTTTGGCAAGTATTACGAATTACGAATTACGAATTATTTAATTGACTTTTGTTAGTTCCTTTCAGGGTTAAGTTCATTGATTTCTTTACATTTAGCTTCTGCTGCTTGATATGCTGCTAGATAGTCTTTACCACCTAACATTACGTCACCATAATATTCGTAAGGTGGGTCTCCATAGATAGGTAACGGATCGTCTTCTGGATAATCTTCTTTTGATTCTTCAATGATGGCTTTGAGTTTTTTCACTGTTAGCTTTTGTGCAGCAAAATACCAAAGTTGTTGAGGATTTTTTTTCAAGTGGGGTAATGTAGGATCGATAATGCGTACTGGAGAGTCATTGCTGGAACCATCGCCTAGCTCAATCCAACTGTGTTCAATCGGTCTGTATGGCTTTCCAACAAAAGTTAAAAATCCTTGAACATATTTTGCTCCCTCAGTGGACAATGCTGCTTTGTAAGCATTATCAAACGGAGTGCTAGCTCTGCTGTTTATGCGTTCAGCAACTTTGATTGACAGCGTTTCATCCAATAATTTGTTCATCAATAGCAAGGATTAGGGCAGCCATGAAAACATATTATCACTCATTGGGGATGGGGATTTGGGGATGAGAAGGATGAGGGAGATGGGGAGGATGGAGAAGGTGGGACCCCCTCTGGGGATAAGGGGAAATGGGGAGATGGGGAGTATGGGGGAGGCTTTGACAAATGAGCAATGACTAATGACTTGAAATACTACTTGTAAAGGACTGACAAATAAAAAAATATCCCAAATTTTCTTGTGGGATGGATGTCCTCACCCGTCCTATATTCAGGGCGGGCTTTCCTGCCTACCCCACAAGAGGGATAATTTATTCTCTAGAAATCTCTTATCAGTCATCAATCTCAATCGAGCTTTATCCGGACTTTATTTGGACGACAGGGGCTTCCCCAACAAACTTGCCCAGAGGGCATATTAGTAAAAACACTACTACGAGCGCCAATCACAGCATTAGCCCCAATTTTTACTCCTGGGCCAACGAAACAATCTGTCGCCACCCATGCGCCATTTTCAATCGTGATGGTCGCTGTTTTCAAACCAAAGGCAGGGTCTTGGATATCATGACTACCAGTACAGAGATAACTTTTTTGAGAAATTATGCAGTGTTCACCGATGTTAATTTGATCGAGGCTGTATAAAACTACGTTATCTCCAATCCAACTGTAATTGCCTATAGTAATTTTCCAAGGGTAAGTAAAACGGGCGGTGGGTCGAATTAATACGCCTTTACCAATACGAGCGCCAAATAATCGTAGTAGAGTACAACGTAGAATATTTAACGGTTGAGGAGTCAGCGGAAAGGCGATCGCTTGTATAACCCACCATAATAAAATATACCAACCCGGACGCCCGCGATCAAATCCAGATTGGTCATATTTACGTAAATCTACGAAAGGTTTGTCATTAGTCATTAGTCATTAGTCATTAATTTTTCTCCGCTATCTCCCCATCACCCTATCTCCCTCATCTCCCTCATCTCCCTTATCTCCCTCATCTCCCCATCTGCTTGCTTTGGTGTAGTTGCAGTATTTAGATGACCACCACAGTTACGTAATTCGTAAAGTTTAACCCCAATTTGATATTCATATTGACTTAGCAAACGTGCATATATATATCCTGCTTTGCCATCCAAAAAACCGCGTTGAATAAAATAAAATAAAACAAATCGTAAAATCGGTTTAAATGGCAAATGTACCCATACTTTTTTTAAAAAGCGCTTGCGTTGCACTGCGTCACCAAATAAATTCGCGCCAATAGTGCCGCTATCATCTTCACCTGAAAGAATATTATAATAAACACGAGCTTCCCAATTTGAATAACGGTTATGTCGTTCTAACCAGTGATAAAGGTCACGGAAGTCCTCGTGGAGCATATCATTTTTAAGATACCCGACTTTCCCCTGCAAAATTACATGTTCGTGAACTTCGTTGTCACCAGTGTTGGGAATATCTTCGGTATGTAGGTTTTCGTAGCGTCCTTTTTGATGTTTAAATAAACGTAAATTCCAATCTGGATATTTCCCACCATAACGAATCCATTTTCCTAAGAAAAATACTCGGCGATTGAGATAATAACCTGCATATTCATCGTCACAAATTGCTTGTTCTATTTCTTCCCAAAGTTCGGGAGGGATGCGTTCATCGCAATCTACAATTAGTACCCATTCGTTACGAAAAGGTAGATTATCTAAAGACCAATTTTTCTTTTTAGGCCAATGCCCATTAAATTTAAATTGGACAACATTTGCTCCATAAGTTTTAGCAATCTCAACACTATTATCAGTACTTTGAGAATCGACTACAAATATTTCGTCTGCTTTGCTGAGGCTAGCGAGACAAGCTGGCAAGTTGACTTGTTCGTTTTTCGCTGGAATTAATACGGAAACTGGTATTTTAGATGACATATTGAGTATAATTTATGATATTGATTACTTCTTATTTGATGTTGATAAAAGACCTTGAATAGCGGCATTTAAATAGCCAATCTGACCGTAAGCATACACAAGTTTATCAAACCGTTCTGCTGGGTCAAAGAAATATTGCAATGCCTTATACAAGCCACGCAAAAATCGTTCGCCGCCTCGTTGCAACTGAGCAATACCAGCTTTGCCAGCGAGTTGTTCTCGATAGCACTCGCTAATACCTTGCCACCAGCCTCGGTTTAAAAACCAAGAGCGTTGGAGGCGTTCTGGAGCAACATTGTGAGCAACTAGTGCTTCGGGAAGATAAGCGACTTGCCAACCACGTTGTAAGGCAAATTCAGTCATTTGTAGTTCTTCGTTAGATAAGAGATTTTTCCCCACTCGACCAAGATGAGGATCGAAACCGCCAATTTCTTCTAAGAAACTGCGACGGATGGAGTAATTTAAGCCTCTCGGTGTTGAGCCGGGTTGCTCTATATAGATGGTACTGTCACCCAAATCGTATGCACCCAGATTTGCAGCTAGTCCTGGAGATAGCCACCGTGGTTGTTGGATTCCTTCAGGCCACAGGAGAGTGACTTTGCCACCTGCGATCGCTAGTTTAGAGTTATTGTAATAGGCAAAATATAAAATTTGCAGCCAGCCCTTGCTTGCAACGGCATCATCATCCAGATAAGCCAGAATATTAGCACTAGCTACTTTCGCACCCGTGTTGCGGGCAACAGATAAACCGATAGTGGGTTCAAAGACATACTTCAGGCGAGGATTATCAATTCTTTTTTCTACTACTTCACGCGTGCGATCGCTAGACCCATTATCAACTACTACAACTTCAAAATTAGCAGCGAAATCCTGCGCTAAAAGACTATCAATTGCAGCCCCTAAGTAGGCATCTCGATTGTGGGTACAGATAATGGCAGAGATTTGGATATCTGGCATAGATTTAAATTTGGAATTAGAGATTTGGGATTAGAGATTAAAATATAAATCTAATGCACATTTACTCTTTGTTAATTTAAACCAAAATTTATCTACCCACCAACCGAGTTTTTTCGGAAAAAATCTTTAAAACTTCATGTTTGTTGAATATGACTATGTAAAACTACAAGACTTTGAGCCAGTTGAGCCAGACGGGTTTCCAAAGTTTGCTTACGCCCTAGCAGTTGACGTAACTTTTGGTAACGAGCGATCGCTATGCTAACATTGGGAACCTGATCTGCTGGACATGGACGCGACCAAACTTTACCAGAATCGTCTACACCGCAGAGGCGATAGCTAGTACTAGACGATTGATAGGATACTTTTCCACCACTGGCACAAATTTCTTCTACGTAGTTCATTAAGCGGTCAATTTCTGCATGGCGGAGTGTTGCAGTTCCTCCTAGTTCCGGTTCCTGAGCATTGGATTCTAACCAACCATTGACAATTGGCCCTTCTAAATAAATATCTTGGATTTGCTGCAAAATATTTTGTAGTTCTATTTGCCAAGTAGCGACGCTTTCTTGAATTTCTTGCAGTAGATTCATCGCTAAGCCTGGATTTGCTCCGTGGCGATGGCTACTGATGCTAGGAGTTTTGAACTTGGGTAGGCTGGGTGTTTTGCCACCGTTCTCTTCTGCTTGAAAGGTTTGCACAGAGTCATGGTGGCGAAATAAATTTTGTTCAGTATCGACGCTAAGGTCAGCTGTTTGTCCTTGTGCTTTAACTTCACTATCTTCTTTATATGGACTCTGCTGTGTGCTTTTTGTCGGTTCGTTAGCATTGACGCTGATTCTAAAAGAAAAAGGCCGTTTGGTTGAATCTCCTACTTCCTCAGTATCAGTGCCACGAGTCCCTAAATCGTGTAGAGTTGCTTCAATACGTTTTAAGCCTGGTTTCATAAACATATCCTATAGTGTGCTATCTGGTTATCAGTGGGGTTTGAATCCCGAGTTGAAAGATACAGCAGAATTGGTGAATTATCTAAGTCACAAGTAAAACAGGCTTTATCCCCAGCTACCAGACTTAGTTTCTTTACTTCACCAACTTGAAATCTACTATAATTATTAATTTTCCATGATGCTGGTGCTGATTTTATCTTTTAAAAGTTATTTAAAATCAAAAATCTTAACTTATGAAATAAAAAACTGCCTTTAGTAATGCCGAGTTTTGAGTGAAATTCCTTAAATAATAGGGATTGAGGATTCGGTACTCAAGATTCAACACTAAGTACTGCTGTGATGATAAACTGCAAGCGTAGCCATATTGTGAAAATACTTAGGAAATAAATTTGGGTAAAGTCGTCTTAGTAACAGGCCCAGCCCGATGTGGTAAAAGTGAATGGGCAGAAACTCTGGCCATGCAGTCGGGTAAAGCAGTTATTTACGTGGCAACAGCTACTGATAACCCAAATGATCGAGAATGGCACAAACGCATTTTAGAACACCAAAAACGTCGTCCTCAAGACTGGGTAACTCTATCTGTACCTGTGGAACTGTCTGCTACCCTTGCTGATGCCAAACCCCATAGCTGTGTGTTAGTTGATTCTTTAGGAACTTGGGTAGCTAATCTCTTAGAACAAGACGACCAAGCTTGGGAAAATATCCTTACAGAGTTATTAGAGACAGTAGATCTGGTGGCTGCTGATATGCTGTTTGTAGCAGAAGAAGTGGGTTGGGGTGTAGTGCCCGCTTATCCCACTGGCAGGACGTTCCGCGATCGCCTGGGTTCTTTAGTGCGACAGCTAGGTACTTTATGTGATACTGTTTATTTAATCACTGGCGGTCATGTTCTCAATCTTAGTCTTCTTGGTTCACCATTGCCGACGCCAAAGTTTTAATTCCAAATTAAACATTTAACCTGCGAAATATCCTCATTAAAATCTAAAATTATGCTATGGCTACCAAACAAGAAGTTAAAGCATATCTTGCCTACTGGTTTCAACTGGGTAAAAGAGTAATCGTAGGCAACGGCAAGGCAACTATTTTGCCTCAACGAGTGCTAGATGGCGATCACTATAGCGAAGAATTTGAACAATGCTGGCAAAAAATTCTCTCTCCAGAATCTAGTGACTGTTATTTGGAGGGTACAGAGCAAACCATTAGCGAATTGCTGACATCGGCATGGGATATGGAGTCTTGCTGTCGCTGCACAATGCTGATACCTATAAAAAATCTGGGAATGCCACCTTCGTCATGTCCCTGCAATGATTTACCCACCTGGCCTAATACCGAATTACCAAGACCACGAGCTCCAATTAAAACTCAAGAGCAACTTCAAATCATTCGCGATCGGTTGTCGAATAATATTGTATAAACTAACAACCAATTTGTGAATCTGACAGTTTTTGATCATATAGGCAATAGTCAATAAGGAAAAATTAATTACCTGTTATCTCTTGTCACTCACCTTAAGTTGTAGGGTATTTTTTCACTTAATTAAATTAGATTGCTATCGGAGTCCTAAATCATTTATACAAAGTGAGATTGCCAATTTATTAAATAAGTTAAGGTAAGAACAGTACGAAGAATCAAAAAATTAATGCCAAAAAAGCTGAACTTCTTTGGCATAGTTTATTTCTTAGCAGTTTATATTTGATGTAATTAAACTTGGGAATACTTTCTATTTTCCTACCCTCGATTTTTAATCAAAATTACTTGTATAATCTGTATTGCTATTTCACTGGAAACGCCTAAAGCTTGATATAAATCATTTAAAAAGTTTTTTTCTTCTTCAGCTACTATACCTTCAGCCAAGACTAAATCTGTAGCTACTGCAAAAGCTGTTTCGCGCAAGTCTTGAGATAGAGAATCTTTGGCAGCATTAAATAAATTATTAAAATGATCCCCTTGGAAAATAGATAAGATTTTATCGAACAGACTTTTTGTCATCTCATAAGGATAGGTTTTAAAAAGTTTTGTTCGAGATAGCACACAAGTGATAAAATCTGCTTGCTCGACGGAAAGGTTACCGTCTGGGGCTGTTGCCGTCAAGACTATAACAGCAAAAGCTTCCGCTGGATTTAGTACTGGTTGGGTTTGACTTCCTGTAACCAACACAGTATCGAATAGACCCATTGTAGTAACTCCTTATTTAAGGTCTCAAAAGCGATACAGCTACCTGTGTATTTGCTGGATTTTCAGGTAAGACTGCAACGCTGCGAGACTTTTATAGTTTAGTGTTCCCAAAATTGCTTCACAGCGAACACTTGTACCCAATGGTTTTTGGCAATAAGTACACTGGTATCTGTGTTAACGTTCTCCTGTCTTTTCTATTGTTTCAATTACTGCCAAACCTATACCAGAAGCTGCTATTAACAGTATTGCTGATATTAAAAAAGCGTTGGTCAGCATTCGTAGGGCTTCATCGAAAAAAATGTAGGTGGTCATTGCTTCACCTTCTTAACTTTGTACTGCTAGTACTTTTTAATTCTCCACATGGTGATAGGTGAATTTCGTGCAAAAAATGCTAGCAATTGCATCTTAACAAAACTTTAGCTCTTTCAGAAGACTGCCCAAACTTTTTATTTTTGAAGATTTGATGAATTTTCTAGAGGATTTGTCAAAGAAATTACTGAGGTTAAAATTATAACAAAGCTTGTGACACTTTAAATTTACGTAAATATCGTTGTTAAATTCCTCAATGAAATTAAAAATAGCCAAAAAACTAAATATTCACAAACAGCCAATTTGTATAGCCTATCTTATGAAATTTCCAGAAAATATTTGAGAAAATTTACTGAAAAAATTACTATTTATATGCATCTATTTCAGTGCATATACAAAAGGTAGTCAATCAATCATTCCGAGCTTACACTGAGAAAAAATAAAATCCCAAAATTGTTATCAAATAAAAAGACGTTATTTTTCCCTAAACCAGTGAAAGCTGTTGACAGGCGCTCGCACCTGCTCAATGTAAAGAAATGTTGTGATTCAGGTAGGGTTAAAGTAAACAATGTTCAATCGTGGCTAGAACCGATTGAGAAAGTGCATCAAAATCATAGCCACCTTCTAAGCCAAAGAGAATTTTACGAGTTAGTCCTAGACAATAATCGGTAAACAAACCATAATCTTCTGATTGCAAGTTGATACTTGCCAAAGGATCTGCTGCATTGGCATCATAACCAGCGCTGACAATCAGTAAATCTGGGCTAAAGTTAGCTAAAAACGGCACTACTTTTTTTTCAAATAACGGCTGATAGACTGCAATATCACTACCAGGAGGTATCGGTAAATTCAACACATTGTTGTGAAAGCCGCGTTCAGTTGCTCTGCCGGTACCAGGATAGCATGGATACTGATGTAGAGAACAATAGGCAATTTGTCGCTCGGCTTCAACTATTGCTTGAGTACCATTACCGTGATGTACATCCCAATCGAGAATGGCGACGCGATTAATTTGGGGTTGTTGTAAGGCAAAAAAAGCAGCGATCGCGGCGTTAGAAAACAGGCAAAAGCCCATACCTGCACTACTTTCGGCATGATGTCCTGGTGGACGCGCCAGTACAAAAGCCGGATTACCCGATTTTAATACAGCCTCAACTCCATCTAACCAAGCACTCACGGCCAACAAAGCCACATCATAACTGCGCTCTGAAACTGGCGTATCTCCGTCCAAAGGGCCGCCGCCACTAGAGGCAATTTCCCGGACTTTTTTGATGTAAGCTGGCCTGTGAGCCTTAACTAACAAAGACATTAACTCTGGCTGCTCTAGTGCTGGTGTAGGCGATCGCCATGCAATTTTATTTGCAAACGTAGCTGCTTTTAGAGCGTTAGCGATCGCCGTCAACCGTTCTGGTTTTTCCGGATGGTATTTTCCAGTCTTATGATCTAAAAATTCGTCGGAATAAATGACTGGCAGCATAGGGCGAAAAAGAATACCAACACTGAATGCCATTGTATCCTTACTTGTCTATAGCAGTCTGCTTTGGTTTTTGAACTTACTTGACTAGATGCACTTGCATTTGCAATCTTACTATGCACTTGATTATGGGATAATAATTACGAATTACGTTAGCGCAGCGTTAGTCAGTCATCAAGTGTGATTACGAATTAGTAATTATTTTGACAATTTGGTTATTTTCAACATCTGATTTCCACCAGGTTGTAGTTCATATTCAACTTTTTCAATATTTATCTTGTAACCTTTTGCACTATAATATTTAACTATATTATCTAAATATTGCGAAGGCTTTGACATTAAAGTCATCAAGGGAAATATTCTGATTTCTTCAGCAATACGCAGCATTTCAGCCACTGAATTTAAGTGAAAATTATAATCCAGATGGTCTGAATATAAAAACAATAAATGCGAACAAAGGGCTATGTCAAATTCTTGATTATGGGATGCTAAATTTGGCAATTCTCCAAATATATATCTGTTATTCTGTTTGCCATTATCATAATCAGACAGAAATTTTTGAATAACTTTTACTCGACTTTGTCGCAAGTCATCTGGAGATTTATGATAGCTCCATACCCAATCATTCGGTGTAGCCTTGACTTGGTTAATGATATTATCTATCACTTCATTAAATCTTTGCAATATTTCATTGCTGGAAAATTGGTAGAGTGGATCGACAGAAACTACACTTTTACCCTGATGTGTCATTTCCGCATTAAAACTTGCTGGACCATCCCCAACTCCAATAATTCTTTTATTTAAATCTGCATTTGTTAAATTGAATATTTTTATATATTCATCCATTGACCTGCCAAAAGGAACTATTTTATCTAAAATCATTGCCATAGAGTTTACCTTGAATGAAATAACTTTCTAACTTACCTTCTCTAAAATTTCTTTTATCCAGGTTTCTTGCTCAAAGAGTAGCATTGGTTTTGAGCATTGTGAACAACCAATGTTGATACATTTTGCTACTCGCGGCGGACTGTTAAACGGCAATTATTCAAAAGCATATCAAGGTCTTTTACAACTTTCAGAGGATTTTTGCCTCTAAATATAGCAGCGATCGCTGCTTCATAAGGATTTCTACCTGTTTTTTTAACCGCATTGATTGCAGTTTTATTTGATAATCCTCGGACACTAACTAGCCATGCCGCTAATACATGTCCAGTACGTCCTATGCCACCAGAACAGTGGATAACGACTTTCTCATTTTGCTGATCTGCTTCTATTAAAAAAGGAAGTATTTTCTGTGTGAGGGTTTCTAGATTCGATAAATGGAAATCTGCAATCGGTGCCCAACAAACTAGTTGATTACCAAATTCCTGTCTGTATGTTCCGAGCAGATCCCAGTAAGAAGCTAGTTCTTGCTTTGGAAGAAGGCAACAAACTCGCTTAACACCTTGGTGTTTCATGAATTCTGTCCAATTCTCAACCATCTTATTAGTGTATCCAGGTCGCGCAGCACCAAAGACTATTTGCTCGTTCTCACAAGCTGGGGCAAATTTATATGTCTTGAAGTGTCTGATTTCGGAATTTTGAAAGTTATTCATTAGTGTAATTAAATAGTTAGCTTTTTCTAGATGAAATTTATTATTTAACTAGAGCTTTAAAACTAAAAAATAGAGAACTTAAATTTGTATAAGTAATTAATCATACCATTATTAAATATTACATTTTGTTCATAATCAAATTTTTTAGAGAGAAATTGAAGTAAGTAAATGCCGAAAATAAATATATTATCCTGTATTCAATAGCAGTTTGGGCGATCGCTTGCAATCTGTGTTTGCGCTCGAACGATCAAAATTTGGCAATTGTCATCGGAATTGAGGCTCTCTATCACTAGGAACGGTAGAATATACCTAATTTTCGTAGCTTCAAAGCCGAACCATGACGATGCATTCCATACTCCAACGTGCATTTACTAACCGCCGCGTCCTCAAAGTGATCGCCGGCTTAAATAATTTCGATGCCGCTAGCGTCGCCGCTACTGTCAAAGCTGCTGAATTTGGTGGTGCTACTTTCGTCGATATCGCTGCCGATCCTGCCTTGGTTCAGTTAGCTAAAAGTTTGACAAAACTACCAATTTGTGTGTCAGCAGTAGAACCAGAGAAATTTGTTCCAGCTGTGGCAGCTGGTGCTGATTTAATTGAAATTGGGAATTTCGATTCTTTCTATGCTCAAGGACGCCGTTTTGATGCTTCAGAAGTACTAGCCTTAACTAAGCAAACCCGCGCTCTGTTTAGAGAAATAACCTTATCTGTCACCGTTCCTCACATCCTGGAACTAGATCGACAGGTACAACTAGCAGAGGAACTGGTGAAAGCTGGAGCAGATATTATTCAAACCGAAGGTGGTACTAGCAGTAATCCAGTTCACCCTGGAACTCTAGGATTAATTGAAAAAGCTGCGCCTACCTTGGCAGCAGCTTATGAGATATCCTGTGCAGTGACAGTACCAATATTGTGTGCTTCAGGCATTTCTAGCGTTACTGCACCATTAGCGATCGCTGCTGGTGCTGCTGGTGTTGGCGTTGGTTCCGCCATCAACCAACTCAATAGCGAAGTCGCAATGATTGCTGCTGTGCGTAGTTTGGTGGAAGCGTTAGCAACTGCAAATACAGTTAGGAGTTAGGAGCGATGAGTTAGGAGTTATGAGTTAACAGTTGAAGAAACTTGTTAATTCATAACTCCAAACTCCTACACTCCGAATTTCTGAGTTTTAACTCATAATTTCTTTAAGCGCATAAATCACCTGGTCTTGCTGTTGTTGTGTCAGTTCTGGGAACATAGGTAAAGATATGACTTCATGGCAAGCTTGCTCTGCCACTGGTAAGTCTCCAATTTGATAGCCCAGACTTTGATAAACTGGCTGCAAGTGTAGAGGGTAGGGGTAATAAACCATTGAACTGACGCCTTGCTCTTGCAATTGACTACGCACCCAATCTCGATATTTGGCGCTGGCACCATTTCGTCCTTCACCTGAGATGCGAATAGTGTATTGATTCCATACCCCAATACCCTCTGGTAGTTCTTGGGGCGGGACGATTCCCGGAATTTGACTGAGGAATTGATAGTAATAATTGGCAATCTCTCGCCGCCGTTCGTTCCAAATATCTAAATAACGCAGCTTAATTTGCAAAATAGCCGCTTGTAGAGCATCCAAGCGGCTATTTACACCTATTTCCTCGTGTAAATATCGAATTTTACTTCCATGATCCCGTAATATTCGCAGTTTTGTGGCGATCGCTGGGTCGTTAGTCGTGATTGCTCCGCCATCGCCGCAACCACCAAGATTTTTGGTAGGGTAGAAACTAAAGCAACCAATATGTCCAATGCTTCCGACTTTTTGCTCGGCCCAAATTGTGCCTGTGGATTGAGCGCAATCTTCAATTACTGATAAATTGTGAGAAATAGCGATCGCCATCAATGATGTCATATCCACTGGTTGCCCAAATAGGTGGACTGGGATAATCGCTTTGGTTTTTGGTGTAATCGCTGCTGTTATTTGCTCTACATCTAAGTTAAACGTAGTAGCATCAATATCAACGAAAACAGGTTTTGCACCCACAGCGCTAATCACTTCAGCAGTAGCGATAAAAGTGAAAGGGGTTGTAATCACTTCATCGCCTGCACCAATTCCTAACACTCGTAGAGCTAAATAAAGCGCATCGGTACCAGAATTGCAAGCTATAGATTGACTAACACCATGATACGCGGCAAACTGTTGCTCAAAGCCTTCGACTAAGGGGCCGCCGATATAACGACCAGAAGCTAGAACTTCTAAAACTGCTGCACTTACTTCTGCTTCGATGCTGGTATATTGCTGCTTGATATCAAAAGCAGGGACGGGATTTACGCTTTGGATCATGAGTTGTTATTATTTATCGGAGATACAAAGGATGCACTTAGAGAGTCAATTTTTGCAGATTGAATTGTTAATCAAAGATCTGTTAAAAGACTATCGCCTAAATTACGCATCTCTTAGGGTTTTTGCTGGAATTGTGGTGTATTCAACCGCAGATTTAATTTACAGGAAAGTAGTCTTACTAAGTGGTTGCCATGTTAAAGTTGTACCATTTTGAATTTTAAATTGCTGAAGATAATATATATCAATCAAGAGCCAACACGTTGAATCAAAGTTCCTCTTATACGTGCTGCTTTGAGAAGAAAATACCAGGAGATAGAAAACCCATGCAGGAGCCAATCGAGCTAGATTTCGTGGATTTAGCTATTGCTTTAGGATTAATGGCGATCGCTATTGGTGTATCTAGCTGGGAAAAATTAGGACTAGAGTTGAACTTAGCCCTTGCTACTGGAAGAACCATCTTACAACTACTTGTATTGGGATACATCTTAGATTTCATCTTTGCTTGGAACAATGGTTGGGCAGTTTTAGCGATATTAGCAATCATGCTGACGATTACGGCGATTGTCGCACGAAATCGCATCAGTCAAAAAATTCCTGATGTATTGCCTTTGGTATGGGGTGCAATTTTTCTCAGTAGCGCCTTGACAGTGCTTTATACCAACTTCTTAATTCTTCAACCAGACAGATGGTATCAACCACAGTATGTGATTCCCTTAGCAGGGATAGTCATAGGTAATGCCATGAACGCAGCAGTGATCGCTGGGGAACGCCTTGTCAGCACGATTAATTCCAGCCAAGTGGAAATAGAAACTCATTTGAGCTTAGGCGCAACACCAGAGCAAGCAGTTAGCCAGTACCGCAAAGACGCTATTAGGGTGGCATTGATTCCGACTATCAATCAAATGATACTTATAGGTATGGTGGCAATACCAGGAATTACCACCGGACAGTTACTCGCTGGTGTCAAACCTTTAGATGCTGTGTCCTACGAAATTTTAATTACTTTCATGGTTGCTTTTGCTAACTTACTGACAACAGTTTTGTTGACTAAGGGATTGTATCGTCAGTTTTTTAACTCTGCCGCGCAGTTAATTAGGTGAAGCGTTAATATCTCAGAGTATTTCATCATCTTGCCCTGGTAAATCGAGGGCAATTAATAGCAAATGACTTTTAACTTTTGACTTCCCCCTCGTAGGACGCACTTAACTTTTCTATCCTCCTAAAGTCCGCGTATAAATTACCTGACCTTGCGAATCATAAAGGAAAACAGACAAATTGGCATTGTCACTAATTACAGCTAGGGCTTCTCGTAGGATTTGCAAGTGAGTGCTAAAGTCAACAGCAGTATCCAAATTATGTAAATTAGGATTAGCCAAGGTATTTTGTCTTAATTGGTCGTACTCAGGAGTTAACCGCACAATAATTCCTGCATTATCCATACTAAAAGTACAAATCCGAATTCCATTAACACAGGTTTTGTCTAAGTCAGTACGGGTTTGTTGCAAACTACTAACAACTTGTAGTTTTTCTTGTACTTGTTTGAGGGCTGTTGAGTAGGGTTCGATTAAGGACTGAGCCGGAGTGGAGTACAAGCTATCTTGGGAAACTTTTTTAACAGTTTCCAAAGCCTGCTCCCAGTATGTCGCCGCTGCTTGCCATTGGTTTTGTTGCTGATAGACTTTGGCTTGGTTGGCGATACTAACAGCTTGTTGGTAAGTTCTAGCAGCTAATTGTTCTTTAATAGTGCGATCGCGTGCTGCTACTAACTTAGGTTTATAATCTAACAACAACTTTTGGGCTTGTTGATATGTGGGGCTAGTCTGGGGAATCACCCTCAAGGCATTAATGACTATCTGCCAGTTAGACTCCACTTTTTGCCAATCCTTCAAGGATTTAGCACTAGCTTGTCGGTTCTCGGCTGTATTTGCTACAGCTTTTGCTGCTGCTAGTTTTTTCAGCCATTTTTCTTCAATTAGTATCTGCTGATTCACAGCGTGCAAACTGATACGATAGCTAAATAATTTTGCTTGCACTAGGGCATACAGTTCGCTATTAGGAGTTATAGCCTCCAGTGGTGCGATCGCCTGTCGCCATAAATGTTGTCTAGCTTGTATTTCTTCTAAACTACCTGCGGGAGTTTTAATTTTTTCTGCCGCCAAAGATGCGGTCTGCAAAGCCTTAACTACTTGGTCGATTTTTTCTGACCGTCCAGTCAAATTTGCTTTGAGTTCTTCTGATACCTGGTAACGCGGCGACCAACTAGGAATTACGTTTAAGGCTGTGCTAGCCGCTGCAAGTCGCTGCTGCACTGCTACTAATTCTTTTTCTGACTTGGCGCGGCGCATCAATTCGGGGGATTGTGTTTTTAATTGCTCAGCAACTTCTATTTCTTTGCACTCAGACATCATACAAGGGCGAGTCAGCAAATAGCCGCCAACGCCTAAAACGATAAATCCCACCAAGGCTACACCTACAAACAGAGGTTTGAGGCGTCCTGGTTTAGAAGCCGCTAAATTCGGTGCATCTGCAAATGGGTCAAATACTTCTTCTGGTTCAGTTTCATCAAATGATGGTAAATAGGTCAGAGCTGATGAGGCGGATGAAGAGTAGTCAGACAAAGCAGACAAGGAAGATATTGCTCCCTCATCTTTTTGCACTTCCTCATCTTCCCCTACTCCCCTTACTCCCCAAATCCCCATCTCCTTGTCTTCCCATCTTGTTCTTTGCTTGAGAGCTAGAAAACATTTGCTATAAGGAAGTTGTTCGCCAAAAACTCTGAGGAAACATTGCACTCGTTGCTCTCTGTAGGATGCTAAGGACTGAAGTACCTCCTCAATGACTGCAAAGATCACTTGAGCATCAACTATTACACTTGATGGGTGTTGAGTTAAAATCATTAGCTCGTCTTTATTGACGGCACATTTAACTTGAAACACTCCAGATGATGAGACTTCTACCAGCAATTGTTCCTGCAAAGTTTTAGCTAAAAGCTGTAAATCTTCCTGCTGGACTGCTACTTTCATAGAACTTTCGTACTGAATTTCTATATTGTTTTGATTATCTTTAAGGAGATGAAATGAACTTTTTGAATTTGTTGAATAAAGATGCACAGTTTAACCAACCACAGCCTGAAAATATAATCGAACAACTTTCTAACACAAATTCCAGCTTTTAACCAAAAATTAAAATATTAATGATTGTTCGCATGAATACATTTTCAAGCTAGTAGATACAAGATTAGCTAATCTATCTGTAGGTATATATTTTTTGATAAAAAACGGGAACAATAGAATTTTTGAGCATTTTTACTGCATAATTCTATGACAATTAAATTTACAACAGCTAAGTAGAACGGTATAAATAAACCAAAGCATGTAAGGAAAATTAAAGTTAACTAAAATCCTCTTCTCTTCTGCCTTCTGTCCTCTATCCTCTGTTCTCTGCCCTCTACGTGATCTTAATGATAAATATTCACCCCGATTTACTTACTCTTTGGCAAGATTATAGTTGCAGACAAATTGTGACAAAATTATCCACAAGTTAAGGAAATGTGGGAATGTCAGAGGTTTTTGACAGGTATGCTAGTTATCTTCTATGCTGGGAAGTCTACTGAGGAGATTAATTACATCTTCTGGGTAGGAAAATTAATTTGCCTCATCTGCTGAATTCGATAAAATTGATACGTAAAAAATAAGTTTTTCTAGTTGCCAAAAGTTTAATTATGTAATAAAAGTGCTGTCAAATATTTAGATAGTAGTAACCCTCAGCTTGGAAAGTGTCAATACAAGGTGTATCAATGGATTTATTAGAGTATCAAGTGAAAGAATGGTTTGGCAAGATAGGCATTCCTGTATTGCCTTCGCAACGAATTGACCATCCTACAGATTTAAAACGTTTAAAAATTCGCTTTCCAATTGTATTAAAATCTCAAGTACATGGAGCAGAACGGGCAAAAGCAGGTGGGGTCAGGTTTGCCGAAACAACTATCGATGCGATCGCCGCTGCCCAAAATATCTTTAGTTTACCGATATGGGGAGAGTTGCCGGAAGTTGTCCTAGCAGAATCCCAATACGACGCCAACCAAGAATTTTATCTAGCAGTGGTTTTAGACACCGCTGTTTGCCGACCAGTGCTTTTAGGTTCCAAAGAAGCAAACATCGATTGGGAATCTGCTGGAGAAAAAATGCACTATGTGGTTGTCGAACAAGAATTTTCTCCATTTTATGCGCGACGACTTGCTTTGAAAATGGGCTTGCAGGGAACACTGATGCAGTCGGTAAGCAGCGTTGTCCAGAAAATGTACCAGTTGTTTGTACAAAAAGACCTGGATTTAGTCGAAATTAATCCTTTGGCAGTCAATCCTAATGGTGAAGTTATGGCTCTCAATGGTAAAGTCAGGGTGAATGAACGCTCAATCAAGCGTCATCCAGATGTTGCCCAAATGGCAGCAAAAATTATCAGCCGTCATCCAAGTAGTGAAATCAACGGTATTTTGGGCGACTGGGAAGGTGTGCAAATGCACGGAAAAATCGGGATTTTAGGTAATGGTACTGGTTCAGTAATGGCAACTTTGGATTTAGTCGCTAATGCTGGCGGAAAACCAGGTGTTTGTTTGAATCTACGCCATGCTTTCCTCACGGATACCACACCAACTACCTTTTGCGATCGCCTACAAACAGGTTTAAAAATTTTAGCTGCTGATAAAAGCATCGAAGTCATACTAATTAACTTCTTAGGTAGCATTCCTCAAGCCGAGGAAGTAACCCAAGTTATAGCCAAATTTATAGAACAAGACAATAACGAACTCAAATTACAAGTTGTACGCTCTAATGGTAGTAAACACCAAGATGTGAATTTTCCATCCTTAGTTATCCGCCTTGCTGGTTCAGAGTTAAATTCAACTAAAAATTATTTAGCAAGACTTAAAACTAGCAGCAATACTCTTGCTGTGGTAGAAAATTTAGATGAAGCCGTGAAAGTTGCAGTTCGGATTGCTAAACCAAATGCTAATAAGAAGTAGCCGCCAATAACTATTAATTTGTAATCTGTTTTGCTCAGCAACGCTAATGTAAATGAAAAGCGCCAAGCGCGATATGATTAAAAAATAAAATTTGTCAAATGCCATCTAAATTTCCTACTTTTAAATCTGTAGGCTGATTTAGTTAAATTAGTATTACTTTTTAGTTGCGGAGATAAATTTCCAAATGGAATACGAAAACTAATAAATTGCAGTAACTCCTAAAATTAATACAATACTGTATACATATCTTTTATGCCCAGTGGCTCGACTGACTGGTTTGCCAAGCTTACGGTAATTTATTATGAACATAACGCCAGAGAGTAAAGTCTTAATTCAAGGCTTTTGTGAATTTATATCAGGCACTCACGTTACTCAAATGAAAGCTTACGGTACGAATTTGGTAGCTGGTGTTAATCCTGGATGCGGCGGACAGGAAATGCACGAACTGCCAGTATTTGATTTAGTAGAAGAGGTAGTACAAGAATTTGGCGCAATTGACACAACAATTATCTGTGTAGATCCTTACGATGTTTTGGATGCGGCATTAGAAGCGATCGCATCTCAAATTCGCCAAATTATTATTATCACCGCTGGCGTGCCACCTTTGGATATGGTGCAATTACTCCGCAAAGCCGAGGCCTGTGAAACTTTGGTAGTAGGGCCAAATAGTCCGGGGATTATTGTACCGGGAAAAATTCTTTTGGGAACTCAACCTAGCGAGTTTTATACACCAGGGCCAGTGGGGATCGTCAGTCGTAGCAGCACCCTCACCTACGAAGTCGCCTATGAATTAACAAAAGCTGGTTTGGGGCAGTCGATTAGTGTCAGTATTGGTAGTGATGCGATCGTCGGTTCCTCGTTTTTGCAATGGCTGCAAATTCTCGATGAAGATGAAACTACACAAGCGATCGTTTTAGTCGGTCAACCCGGCGGCGGTAGTGAAGAAGCAGCGGCGCGGTACATTGCTGAGGCTATTGATAAACCAGTAATTGGCTACATTGCAGGCAGACAAGCACCACCAGGAAAAAGTTGGCGTCAAACTGGGACTTTAGCAACATTTATCGGACGCGATCCTAATTTTGGTACAGCCCAAAGTAAATTAGCTGCTTTGAAAGAAGTACAAGTTCCTGTAGCTGAACGCCCTTCTCAAATTCCAGAATTGGTAAGAAAAAGGATAAATTAAATTTGGAGATAGTATTAGGTATTACAAAAAAAGTTGTTATGTTTTACTTGGAATACATATAGTTGATTAAACTACAATTTTGACAAAATTTCTGGCAACAACTGACTTGGAACTTTCGATAAAGCAAAATTTTGCCCTTGTATTCCTAATTCATTGTGAAAAGCACGGATAGTTTTCACCATATAGCCGAAGGTTGTTTGATAAACTTCCGTTTGTTTATTCAATCCATTGAGAGCTTGCAAATGATGTTCTAATGCTACTTCTAGATGTTGAGAACGTATTGCTTTATCAGTATTAAAAGATTTATCTATTACTAGCTGATAGTGTGCCAGTCCCAAGTTATTATGAGAGGCAAACAAGTCAAAACTTAAAGAGTTGCTGCTCAGTGAATGAGCCAAAGCTAGAGATTCTTCGTAAGCATTGATGCATAATTGCAGATATTTTTGCCGTGCTTCTTTAGGGGTTTGAGATAGATTTGCTAAATTCCAATAGGCAGTACCCAAATTATTTTGTGTGGCAGCACAAGCACTAGGAACGTTAGCTGGAGTACGATATTTCAGAGCTTCGTTATAGACATCAATAGCTAGTTGTAAATTTTCAGCAGATTGTTCGTATTGTGCTAAATTCCAATAGGCAGTACCAACGTTGTTTTGAATCATGCCATACTTGAGCGGTTCCTCTTGGGGATTATAGTGTATGAGTGCTTGGTTGTAAGCGGCGATCGCTTTGTTTAAATGCACAATCGGTTGATTATATTGTCCTAAATGCCAGTAAGCAGTTCCCAAATTATTTTGGCAAGCAGCATACTTTAATGAATCCATATCTGCTGTACGGTAATTAAGTGCTTCGCTGTAAGCTAAAACTGCTTGTTGCCAATTCTCAGATGGCTGAGAAAAACGAGCTAAATCACCATAAGCTGTCCCTAAGTTGTTTTGGACGCGGGCGTAAGTTTCTGGATGTGTCTGGGATGAGATTGTATTTAACGCCAACTGATAAAATTCTATTGCTTGTTCTATATAAGTTTGTCCTTCTTCAGAATTAGGTGGTGTGCGGTATAACATCCAATAAAGTGTACCCAAGTCATTCAAAATATCTGGGAGTTGCGGTGAAATTTCGTTATAGCTAATTGCCTCTTGATAAGCAATGATTGCTACCATCAAATTTTCTAAGGTTGATTCTCCTTGCTCAATCCGAAGGCGGTATAAGTTACCCAAGCGATGATAAGCTTCTGCCAGTATTTCTCCAGGAAGTTGTTGTAAATGTAATTCTTCAATTTCTAGCAAAATCAGCTGCGGTTGCCAGTCATCTTCTATATCTTGAGTAATCTTTGTGTTAATTGTTGCTAATACTAACTCCGTTAACTCACTGCTAATATGAGATAAAGAAGATAGTAATTGCTGCTCGTTTCCACTGCCAGATCTAATAGTAGATTCCTGTTGTGGCATAGTCTTCGATTCGATGATTGATGCAGTATCTGACTGTATTTTGTGTACATTATTTTCTGGTGTCTGTGCTGAAAAATTGGAATTCTTCTCAAACTTTAATTCACTAGCTGTTGTTTTGAATTCTGCTTGGGTAACAGATTCATCTGAAATCGACTGATCAAGATTCCCTACATCCAAACTTCTAGAATTAGAAAAACGTTCTGGATACCTTGAATTCTGAGTTGCTGGTGTCGGTTCTCCAGCAAACACAAATACCCCAGTACGGCAATGCCAAAATTGTGGTGCTGATTGTTGGATAGCAGACAACCAAGGACGGGGTATCCACAACAGCAAGTTAGATTCTAGAAATCGACTGGATCCTTGTGTGGAGAAATATTGCTCGCTTAAACGGAGATAATGCAAGAATAAACGCTGTGTTGCCACTGGTTGCTTAGTTAGCTGCTCCACACCTACAATTTGAAATGCTGGTATTGGAGAAACTTTTCCTGGAGTATCTTTTGATGCCCCAATAATTGGCGGTGGATAATTGGCCACCCATTGATTGATTTGAACTATGGGATTGGGATCGTTTAAATTCAACCGCAGCGTCACTAATCGTGGATAAGCTGGAGTGCTATTTTCTTGAGCATTTGATGGTTGATATAGCACTTGTCCCACAGGATAAGCCAATGTAGAATGCAAACGAGCTGCTACTTGATTTCTTAAATGTAAATCATCACATACCGCTAAAAAAAGTTGTCGCCGCAAACCAAGACTTAAGGCAAGTTTTAAGCGCTGGTATACTTGTCGATTCCAAGTAAAATTATCGTTGTGTACAGTATCATTCACACTCATGGCGGCTAAAGAGCCAAAAGACAGTATATATCACCTTTATAGGTTCATCGAAGTTAGCTAAAAATTTCATTATCAGCAATGATTTATAGTGAGTGTTGTGCTCCTGAGGATAATAACAATTTTGGATTTTGCAGAAAGTTAAGCCAGTGCTACCTCAGCGCCTTGCATTGGCATCTTCTAGTGTCAAAGCTAAGACTTGCAGCGATTTTTTAGCGCAGCTCTGTTCGAGGTAGCAGCATCACTTTCTAAGACAGATTAGCAATTTTTGATTAAAATTCTTAATTACGAAGCTGTTCAGCGGAATTGCCAATAACATTACTTCTCCAATTTGGTATAAGTTAAACTTTTTAGGTTTGATAAAATAATAAAGTATGTAATTATACTTAGTAACTAAATTAATTTTCACAATAAATAAAAAAGCAGGCTCCTCCTGAAATCGGAACCTGAAAAATTATAAAAATGAAATTTTATTAAAATGTTTTACGCTCAACAGTTTTAGGAAACCAAGAAAGCGACTGAAATCAAGCCACCAACCAAAGCAGCAGCCGCAATTCCTACAAAAATATAGATTCGCTTTTGGCCTTCCGTAGCGGGTTCTGCTTGATAAATCTTAGGTTCCTTGGCAAAATTATTCAGGCGGCCGCCTTCTTCGGTTGTATAGGGCATGAATCAATTCCTTTATCTTTATTCTTCATTTAATGTTACATAAATACGAGTTTTGCTCAAAAAATGCTAGACAAATCGTTACATTGGGGATTGGGTATTAGGAATTGCCCACTGGATATTAAGAGTTAAAAGAATTATTTCCTAGTCCCCATTCCCTAACTAGTAACCTTCCCAGTCAGAGGCGAACTAGCACTGGCGTAATCTTTAATGGGCATTCTGCCAGCAAGGTATGCTAAACGACCGGCAACTGTTGCTAAATTCATCGCACGAGCCATTGCTGCCGGGTTTTGAGCTAGAGCGATCGCACTATTAATCAACAAAGCGTCTGCTCCCAATTCCATTGCCTGAGCGGCTTGGGAGGGTGAACCAATCCCAGCATCTACCACCACAGGTATATCGGCATTTTCAATGATGATTTGGATATTGGCGGTTGTTTTTAGCCCTTGTCCAGAACCAATTGGCGAAGCTAAAGGCATCACCGTAGCACAGCCTACATCTTCCAAGCGTTTGGCTAGCATGGGGTCAGCGTTGATATAGGGCAATACTGCAAAACCTTCTTTAACTAGTTGTTCTGCTGCTTCTAGTGTGCCAATCGGGTCTGGAAGTAAATACTTAGAATCTGGTATTACTTCTAACTTAACAAAATTATTATCTTCTTGTCCCAATAATTTCGCCATTTCTCGCCCCAAACGCGCCACCCGAATCGCTTCATCGGCAGTTTGACAACCTGCGGTGTTGGGCAACATCCAGATTTTTGTCCAATCTAAAGCTTCTGCTAAACCTTCGTGTCCAGGGGCTTTGGTTTGTACTCGTCGGACTGCTACGGTAACAATTTCGCAATCACTGGCGGCAATACTTTGTTGCATTTGTTCAATGCTACGATACTTACCAGTTCCCGTCATCAAGCGGGATTGGAAGGTTTTGCCTGCGATAATTAGTGGCGAGTCGGTAGAGATGCGATTAATTGCGTCTGTAAGGAGTGGGGGGGTAGGGTGTCCGTTGGAGAAATTGGCAGAGTGAGTGAGCATGGGGGTGCGGGTAGATGGCTGGGACTGGAAGCGCGAATAATGGAAATCAGCAAGTAGGGGGTCAGATTTTTGTTCCAAAATGAAATCGGCAATCAATGCTGCTGTTACGGGTGCAAGTAGAATCCCGTTGCGGTAATGACCAGTGGCAAAGGTTAAATTTTCACAATGGCTAGTGCCGAGAATGGGTAATTCGTCAGCAGTGGCAGGGCGAAATCCCCACCAGAATTGGAGTATGGGATAATGCTTTAATTGCGGATACAACCGGATGGCAGCTTGTAATAATGTTTGAATCCCTTCAGGAGTGTTGTGGGGTGTAAAACCAACATCTTCGACTGTTGCCCCAATAATCAGCGAGCGATCGCGTCTCGGTACAATGTAAATATCTTCCCCGAACAAAATCCGCTGCAACGGCAATTCCGGTACAAATTCCGGTATTTTTAGACTCAATATTTGTCCTTTTCGAGGACGCACGGGTAATGGTAACAACTCATTCGCCCAAGCACCTGAAGCTAAAACATAATGGGCGGCGCGAATTACCCCAGTATTCGTTTGGATGCCAACAACTTGTCCCTGTTGCTGTAAAAATGCTTCTACTGTAACGCCATCTTTAAGTTCAACACCAATAGATTCGGCTGCTGTCCGCAGTACTTGAGCTAGAGCCTTATTATCGACTTGGGCATCTTCGGGATACCACCAGCCACCTACTACTTCGGTTCCCAATCCTGGCTGATATTGATGAATTGCTTGTTTGTCTAACCAGTATGAGGGGGAATAGGAGGCAGGGGGGCGGGGAGCAGGGAGCAAAGCGGAAAGAGGTAATTTTTCATTTTCTCTCTTGCCCCTTACCCCTTGCCCCTGTGCCTCTTGAAAAACGGGTGTGAGGATACCGCAAGGCCAATAGTTGGTATTTAAGCCGCTCAATTCTTCCAGTTTACGCGTCCAGTCGGCATATAAAGCACGCGATCGCCAACACAAAGAACGCATTGCCTCGTTCGGGATTTTTTCGGCATCTGGTGCCAACATCCCAGCGGCAGCGTGGGTAGCAGCAGCCTGGAAATCACGACAAACCACGGTGACATTTGTCCCGCGCAGTTTAAGTTCAATGGCGATCGCTAAACCAATAACGCCGCCACCAATAATTACAATTTCACTAGTCATTAGTCATTTAGTCATTGCTCATTAGCCACCGAGCATTAGTGCATGACTAATAAATCATAACTAATAAAGGAATAACTAAAGACTAGTAAAGCGGGCGCCTAAATAAACCAACCATCTCAAATGTCTAAAACGCTTAGGCAACGGTAATTACGAATTACTAATTACTAATCCTGCCAAGCGCTACTAGCAACCATTACCACAAGGCTCGAATTGGTTCGCTGGGATTTGAATCACTTGATGAGCTATCGCTTGTGGAAGAGTCTGTATTAGAGTCTGTTGTATTGTCAGGAGATGAGGTTGAGTCGTTGCTAGGATTCTGGGCAACACTGCTCCTGTTATCAGGTCTTGGGGCGACAATGGAGCGTTTATTTTGATTTGTTTGAGTTGTGGGAGTTTCCTCAGTTGCAGTTTCTTCGTTCTGGCTGCCAGCACTGCTATTAACATTAATATTAGCTGGCAGAACTTCTGATTTTTTACCAGTCGGATTATTGGCGGTTTGTACGCCCATTGGAAAGTTAATGCCTAGTAATGTACCAAGCAAAATGGCTAGACCTCCAGCCATTAATATTAGGGGTGTCCATCTACCCATCTTGTTTTACTCCTTTTTAACCTTTTGGTGTCCACACTTTTTAAGAACCTTGTCCCCAAAATCCATCAAACTTTTGTCACATTCACGTCGTCTAAAACCTGCGTTTTACGGTTTATTACGTAGGTCTATTCTGGGAAAATGGGGAGGAAGCTAACGACGTGTTGCTTGCGCCAATTGGCTGCTGAGACTTCGCCCTCTACTTTAACCGTGCAGGTATTGTAACTGACAATAACCCGACAGTTTATTACCTTAGCATCGTCATTGTAGAGGTCAATACTATTTTGCTGCAAAATTTTGCGGAGATTGCTTGCTTGGATTTAATTGTTTTACCTTGAGCTAATACCTTAGGCATTTTTTAAATTGCCAAACTGGCTTTTTGTTGTATATTGACATATTGCCTCGAAAGTTGTCTCGTCGGCCCGAGTTTTATGACTACAATTTCCTCACCTCAACTTTGGCTCTATGACACTACATTACGGGATGGCACTCAGCGCGAGGGGCTATCTGTATCGATAGAAGATAAGTTACGCATTGCCAAAAGACTCGATCAACTGGGAATTCCCTTTATTGAAGGTGGTTGGCCTGGTGCCAATCCTAAGGATGTACAATTTTTCTGGCAACTGAGAGAAGATCCGCTCAAACATGCAGAAGTTGTTGCTTTTTGTTCGACTCGACGCCCTAACACTTGTGCGGCAGAAGAACCGATGCTACAAGCGATTCTGGCTGCGGGAACTCGCTGGGTGACAATTTTTGGCAAGTCTTGGGATTTACATGTCACAGCCGGACTCAAGACGACGTTAGAAGAAAATTTAGCGATGATTCGTGACACAATTGAGTACCTCCGTTCTCAAGGGCGTCGCGCAATCTACGATGCCGAACATTGGTTTGATGGCTATAAGCACAATCCAGGTTATGCTTTACAGACATTAGAGGCAGCGATCGCATCTGGTGCCGAATGGCTAGTCTTGTGTGATACCAATGGCGGCACTTTACCCCACGAAGTTAGCCAAATTGTTCAAGATGTCATTAGTCATTTGTCATTAGTGAGCCAGTGCGTTGCGGAGGTTCCCTCCGTTGTTCGCGCAGCGTCTTTGTCAGGAGAAGCAACTGGCGTCATTCCTCAACAACCAATGACAAAGGACAAAGGACAAAGGACAATGCCCCAAATCGGAATTCACACTCATAACGATTCGGAAATGGCGGTTGCTAATGCCCTAGCAGCTGTGATGGCAGGGGCAAAGATGGTACAAGGTACAATTAACGGTTACGGCGAACGTTGCGGTAATGCTAACCTCTGTTCACTAATTCCTAATTTACAACTGAAACTGGGTTACAGTTGTATCACAGAAGACCAGCTAACACAACTTACAGAAGCGAGTCGTTTTGTGAGTGAGGTGGTTAATCTTGCTCCTGATGAACATGCCCCCTTTGTCGGACGTTCGGCTTTTGCACACAAAGGTGGTATTCATGTATCTGCTGTGGAACGTAATCCCATAACTTACGAACACATGCAACCGGAAAAAGTGGGAAATCGTCGCCGCATTGTGATTTCCGAACAGTCGGGACTGAGCAATGTTTTAGCTAAAGCCCGCAGTTTTGGGATTGAATTGGATCAGTTAAAGGCAGAGGCGAAGCAAATTCTTCAGCGCCTCAAAGATTTGGAGAGTGAAGGATTTCAATTTGAAGCAGCAGAGGCTAGTTTTGCACTGTTGATGCATGAAGCTTTGGGAGGACGCCAAAAGTTTTTTGAAGTCAAAGGTTTTCAAGTCCACTGTGATTTGATTGAGGGCAAAGAAACTACTAACGCTCTAGCCACAATCAAAATCGCTGTTGACGGTAAGAATATTCTGGAGGCGGCGGAAGGTAATGGCCCAGTTGCAGCGTTGGATGCTGCTTTACGCAAGGCTTTGGTGAACTTTTATCCTCAAATTGCAACTTTTGATTTGACGGATTATAAAGTGCGGATTCTCAACGGACATGCGGGTACTGCGGCGAAAACCCGCGTGTTTGTAGAATCAGGCGATGGTCGTCAACGCTGGACAACTGTAGGAGTTTCCACTAACATTTTGGAAGCTTCCTATCAAGCGGTGGTGGAGGGCTTGGAATATGGTTTGTTATTGCACTCCCAAGCCCAAGCAGCAGTAAAAGCTTCTAGTTGACAAATAACGCTATTTAGTGTAAGCAAAATCTACATTTTTCCATGAGAATGGGAGGCGATCGCCTCCCATTCTCGTGCAACACTTTTAGGCGATCGTAGTTTTGCATGTAGCCAGTGCAAATAAGTGTTTAAGAGTAAGTAATCAGGGGAAGGGTAACTGATTGTTTGTTGCTCAAAAACTTGCTTTTATTTCCTTAGTACAGATAGGATTTTCTCCTTCTTATTTGTGTAATTAATAGTAAGTATAAATACTTACAAATTAATCACAAAAAAATATACATTTGTAGGGTTATGGTTGATGATATCCTAATTGTCGGTGAATTCAAGCTTGAACTTTCAAGCTCCTGCTTGGTTAAAATTTATGCTGCAAAAGAGTGTACTTTCTAAGCTAGTACAAGCCCAAATTTTCCAAATTAAAATTAGCGCTTAAAACGTATGCAGCACGAAGAATATGCCATTCTGGGCTTGAGTTAAGTTAATAGGGAAAGGAAGACTGTTCGCAAATGTCTGAAAATCGTTTGTCTTCGGGAATTTCGGGTTTAGACGAAGTTCTCTGTGGCGGTTATGTTCCAGATCGCACCTATTTAATTCGGGGTGGGCCGGGAGCTGGTAAAACAACACTGGGAATGCATTTCTTAACAACAGGGGCAGCAAATGGCGAACAGGTTTTGTTCATTACCTTGGGAGAAACCGTCACCCAACTAAAGCGTACTGCCCTTGGCCTGGGATTTGATTTAGAAGGTGTCACTTTTCTCGACCTTAGTCCTAGACCTGAATTTTTTGCCCAAGTTCAGACTTATGATATTTTCTCACCAGCTGAGGTAGAACGCGAACCAACAACGCGTCGGATTGTAGAGCAGGTAGAAGCCCTCAAGCCACAACGCATTTTTATTGATTCGATGACGCAGTTTCGCTACCTAGCGAGCGATACCTTTCAGTTTCGCAAACAAGTGCTGTCGTTTCTAAGATTTTTAGTAGAGCAAAGCACAACTGTTTTATTCACTTCAGAGAGCAGTGAAGAGGCGCCCGACGATGATTTACAGTTTATGAGTGATGCAGTAATCAATCTGAACTTTAGCAACAATGAGCGTACACTGTGTATATCTAAGTTTCGGGGAAGTGATTTTCAAGATGGCTATCATGCAATTCGTTTAACCAGTAAGGGAATGCAACTCTTCCCCCGATTAGTACCGAAAGATTACGAACAAGCTTTTAGTACTGAAGTAGTTTCCTCCGGGATCCCAGAAATTGATGAGTTGCTGCACGGTGGTATTGAACGCAGCACGATTACTATCATTAGCGGCCCCAGCGGTGTGGGTAAAAGCACGTTGGGACTCCAGTTTATGAAAGAGGCCGCCGGGCGGGGCGAACATTCAGTGATTTATACTTTCGAGGAAAGAAAGGAAACGCTGCTGCGCCGTGCTGAAGGCATTAATATTGCGGTTGGTGCAATGCAAGATAAAGGGACACTCTCTGTTGTTCAAGTAGAACCGTTATATTATACACCCGATGAATTTGCTAACCTCGTGCGTCAGGAAGTAGAGCAAAAACAGGCGCGGATTGTGATGATTGATAGTGTATCCGGCTATCGGCTTTCGGTGCGCGGAAAAGACTTGATTAGCCACATCCATTCGCTATGTAAGTATTTGCAAAACATGGGCGTTGCTGTGCTGCTGATCAACGAGATTGAAACGATTACAGGAGAATTTAGAGTTACAGAAATTGGAATTAGTTATTTGGCAGACACGATTATATTTCTGCGCTACTTAGAAATGCAAGGCGAACTACGGCGAACGATTGGCGTTCTTAAGAAGCGAATGACTGACTTTGAGAAAACCTTGCGCGAATTTGAAATTAGTCGTTACGGTATCAAAGTTGGTAAGCCACTCACACAGCTGCGAGGCGTGTTGACTGGAGTGCCTGAAATACTAGATGAATTGTGATAGCGTCATTATAAATTACTAATTGGGATGACAGTATTACCTGCCAGCAAAAGAATGAGCGATGAGTCGAATTTTAATAGTTATAGAGCAATTTGAGAATCGTCGCCTGTTAGCAGAGTGGCTAAGTATATATTATGAGGTTGCGATCGCCGACTCAGTTGTGCAGGTAGGAAAAGCTGTACCGCTCTTAGATGAACCATTTGATTTATGCATTCTCGACGGGCCAGCACTTGATCGCCTCTGGGAATGGGTGCAAGCAAGAAAATCCCAAGAACAACCCGTTTTTTTGCCCTTTTTGCTAATTACTTTACGTACTGACGTCAAACTATTGACACGGCATTTGTGGCAAACTATCGATGAGCTAATTACGAAACCGTTGGAAAAGTTAGAGTTGCAGGCACGAGTGGAAATGCTATTGCGATCGCGCCGACTTTCACTAGAGCTTCAGAGCGCGCTAGAGCAAGAACGCGAACTTAGAGAACTAAAATCGCGCTTTGTCTCAATGGTTTCCCATGAATTTCGCAACCCCTTAAGTACAATTTCCGGTTTCACTCGTTTACTGCAAGAGCGTAACTTGCCTCCAGAACAGCGAGATGACTTTTTCAGACGCATTCTAGCTGCTGTTGGCCGAATGATTACCTTGCTGGATGATGTTTTAATCCTGGGAAAATCTGAAGCCGCTCCTCTGGTGTCTAATCCCGTTAAACTTGCACTTGAGCCTTTTTGCCGCAAGCTAATCGAAGAAATCAAATTTAGTACAGGCAGTAATCACACAATTAATTTTAATTGCGAAGACGAATGTGTAGCAGTTCAGATGGATGAAGCCTTACTGCGGCACATTTTAACCAATTTATTATCTAATGCCATTAAATACTCTCCAGCAGATAGCAGCATTCAAGTGAGACTGCAATGTAAATCTGAAGCCGTGATATTTAAAGTGCAGGATGAGGGCATCGGCATTGCTTCAGCAGACCAAGAACGATTATTTGAATCCTTTTATCGTGCTAGTAACGTAGGCAAAATTCCAGGAACCGGATTAGGGCTGACGATTGTTAAACAGGCAGTTGAGCGATATGGCGGAACGATCGCCCTCAAAAGCCAAATCAATGTTGGGACAACGTTCACCGTCACTTTGCCCTTGCAAAATGAAATTTTTGACTAGATTCCAAAGCTTGATTTGCGATCAAACCTTTTCCTTGTGAATCAGCTTTTTGATTTTTGCCTTTTAAAGCAGCAATACTACTGTCCATTGCTGGTATGGTTAATTTAATTGGCTATGTACCGTCAATGTCAAAATACCAGCCCAATTATCTATTTCATCAAAATAATCATTCTCATTTAGAGAAAATGTGTAGGCGTAGCCCGCTGCAAGCATCGCCAATATTCCAAAATATTCCAATATTTAGACGCGCAATTGCGGATTGCTTTCATTTTACGAGAATTTTTCCCAAGCTTGGGCAACTAATTGGCTCAACCAGCGGCGTTGTTGCTGGTCTAGCAATGGATCTTCCGCTAGCAACTGAGCAGTTAATTCTTCCAAAGATTGACCCTGAGCGCGGACAATTTTAATAACTCCAGCGATCGCACTGGCAACTAGTTCTTCATCAATCGGCTGTTGTCGTAGAGCTACAATTTCCTGGGGACTGTCTGGAATGGGATAATTCATGGCGTGGGTTTACACTTTTTCAAAATGAACAATAAATTTGACAAAATCTTAAAATTTCTTCACTGAATCTTTACGTAACTAATAGGGCGGAGTTTACCCTATTATGCGCCTTCATAAAATCTGTCTTTGTGAATAGATTGTTTAGAGATGTCAGGAAAAGATGAAAGAAATCCTTTATTTAGAAGTTCCAACTGCGGATATCGCTGCTGTGCGTAACTGGTTGCGAACAGATTTTCAACCAAGACATGGGGAAAAAGTACTGACCCCAGAAGGCTTCCGTCTCAAAATCACTACCGCTACTACAACTGTTAGTGACGCAATTTCCGAAAACTTGCCTGCGGAACTTTCTGTATTTGTTTGGTCAGTGCAACGAACTACCTATTTAAAAGTGTTTCGTTGGGCACAACAACCCTTCCCCCAAGAGAAAGAAATCCTGCAACACCTGAAAAAAGAAACTAGAAGCCGTTTTGGGCATCATTACCCCCAACCACCAGCTATTGATTTATCCCGGCAATCTATTTTTGCAGCCCTTGCCCCTTACTACCCTCTCACCGTCAAATATTTTCAGAAAATGCCCAACGGGGAATATGACCTTAAGCGTGCCTACTGGTGGGAACAGCGATGGCGCGAAGGGGTACAGAATCCACAGCAGCCCCGACAGGTGGTGTTTTCTAGTTCTGGGGACTGGGGAGGAGGAAATGCCAATAGCCAATCCCCAATACCTAATCCCCAGTACGATCTGATTTACATCGGTGGCGCATTGGGTGTCATCCATGCAGCAGTGATGGCAAAACTTGGATATAAAATTTTGCTGGTAGAACGAATGCCTTTTGGCCGAATGAACCGAGAATGGAATATTTCCCGCGATGAAATTCAAAGTTTGCTTAACTTGGATTTAATCACCCCCGCAGAGTTAGAAACCATCATTGCTAGAGAATACAAAGATGGATTTAATAAGTTTTTTGATGGCAATAATCCAAGTAAATTGCGATCGCCAGTGCTGCACACACCTACAGTCCTAAATTTAGGCTTAGATTCCGAAAAGTTGCTGCAACTATGTGGGCAAAAGCTGCAAGCCGCAGGCGGAGAAATTTGGGATGAAACAGAGTTTATCCGTGCAGATATTAATGAATCACAAGTAGTAATAAAAGTCAAGCATTTACCTAGTGAAATTGAAAAACAAGTAGGTGGGCGGCTACTAGTAGATGCGATGGGAACAGCGTCTCCCATTGCTTGGCAATTAAATAGTGATCGCGCCTTTGACAGTGTATGTCCGACGGTGGGAGCGGCAATTGAGAGCGGATTTGAACCACAGGTATGGGATTGTGAATATGGAGATGTCTTAAACAGTCATGGGGATATTTCGCGCGGCAGACAGCTAATTTGGGAATTGTTTCCTGGCGTAGATGAGGAACTGACGATTTATTTATTTCATTACCACCAAGTCAATGTTGAAAATCCCGGTTCCTTGCTGGAGATGTACGAGGACTTTTTCACAATTTTGCCAGAGTATCGCAGATGCGATATGGATAAATTAGTCTGGAAAAAGCCGACATTTGGGTATATACCGGGGCATTTTAGTGTCGGGAGTAGCGATCGCACAGTAGCCTTTGATCGCTTGATTGCGATCGGTGATGCTGCATCACTCCAGTCTCCTTTGGTTTTCACAGGTTTTGGTTCGCTGGTTCGTAACTTAGAGCGCTTAACAACGCTATTAGATACTGCTCTCAAGCATGACTTATTGAGTTTGGCACACTTAAATCAAATTCGTGCTTACCAAAGTAACGTTTCAGTCACATGGCTATTTTCCAAAGGCATGATGGTACCTACAGGAAAATTTTTACCACCGCAGCGGGTAAATGCCATGCTCAATACCTTCTTTGGACTGTTAGCAGACGAACCTCAACAGGTGGCAGATAACTTCATTAAAGATAGATTTGATTGGTTAACCTTTAACCGCTTAGCACTCAAAGCAGCAAAGAAAAATCCAGCCTTACTTTTATGGATTTGGGAACTTGCTGGACCTAAGGATTTAGGGCGATGGCTGGGCAGTTATTTTAACTTTTCTCGTCATGCCTTGGTTAGTGCTTTATTGAGTCCGTGGTTCCCGCAGTTTTTGAGCAGGGTAGGCTCTTGGCTAGAACCCCGAAATCCGGGATTGTGGTTGCGGCTATTAGCAATTAATTATGCCATCGCCACAGGCAAACCGCGATCGGCTACTCAGGTAGCAAAAACTAACCCAGAAGCCATTATTCAGAAATTTAGTCATTAGTCATTGGGAGTGTGGGAGCGGTAAGAATGAAATTCTGTCCCTATCTCACCATCTCCCCACTTCCTCTTCTAACTATTTCCTTTGGGGCGAAAATTTGGTAGTTCCACAGATGCTAATGACTTACGTCCTTTGGCTGGACGCTGGGGATAAACTACGGGTGAGGGTGAATTGGCATCATCGGCATTATCATTTGATGATGGAGACAATTCCAACTGTGTTAATTGTGGGACTTCTGACCAATAGTCTTCAGTTTCTTCAACAAATATCTTGGTGCCAGATGAAGTGGAGGTAGTTGTAGGAAGGTTAATTTCTACCTGCAACTGCTGCTGTTGTGGATTTTCTACTTCCTCTTCATCCTCCAGAATTGTTACTAAAGTTTCCCAGGCAGGCGCATCACCCACATTACTATCCATATCTGTTTTTGCCGCAACTGCTGGTGATGCAGATACAGGCTGGGAGGTAAAAAACATTTGGATGAGATTATCTAATTGCTGATCTAAGTTTGATGACTCTAAAGGTGAAACAGTTTCTGCTACATCTGGTAAATCACCAATTTCAGGCGAACAAACAGGTTGCGCTGGTGTTGGCGTATCTTCTTTAACTGACAAATTCCAAGAAGATGAGGAAGTCGGCGTGGGTTGATTTGTTTGAAATGGCCGCGGTGGTGATGGTTCTCCCCAAGAATTATCTAGATTATCACTCAAGGATTCTGGCTCTGCTGACCAAGCTTTAATTGGCTGTGCATTAGGAAATAAAGACCGAGCTTTTCGAGAAAATCTTCCTTGTGTAGAAGTGATGTCTTTAGGATGTTTTGCAGTATCATCTAGAGAGTCATAACCAGGAACAGGTGTGTCTAGACATTTCTCCAGAGCCGCTTTAAATTGCAAGGTCTGGCGTTGTTGCCGCATGAGTCTAATACGTAATTCCCGAGAAGCATTTTCTGATTGCAATAACTTTTGAGACTGTTCATTGTTAGTTGTGTGTAGCAACGTACATTCCCGTTCTAGCTGAGCGAGGCGTTGTTGGCTAATTTGTAGCTGTCCTTTATAAGTTTCAATGAAAACTTCTTGGCGTTGAACAGTTTGTACAGCAGTTTCCAATTGTTGAAATAGTGATTTAATTTGTTCTTGAGCAGCAGCTAGTTCCTGAGTTTGTTGGTTAAGCATCGACTCAGTAACGCTGGAACGCGTTTTTTGCCACTGCAAAACTTTTTCAGACTCAGCTAGGTTGTCTTTTAGCTGCTCTACTTGTTCATACAAGTTATTATTAGCCGCACCCAATTCTTCGTTCAATGCCAGCAGCTTCTGAAATTCTGAGTCAAGAAGTGCTTGTTTACCGCTTTCGGGCTCTGCAACCCAGTCCTGCTGAGAACTATCTTCCAAAAATTGTGTATCTTGAGCCGGCATGAGTAGTGGCAATTTTGAAATTGCCATATTCTCATTAGGCATAACTGAGTAAAAGGGACAATTCGCCTGCTTTGATTCTGGCGAACTAGCAGAATTTAGAGATTCCATCATAGCCCCCTTGTTTGAGGTGTCAGCTTGATTCATCACTCTTGACCCACCCGCTTAAAAATATTCAGCACTGCTCGTGTTAGCATTGCCGATTGACTGTGTGCGATCGCGGTTTGCTTTAGAAGCTAAGTTTAACTCTCTCTAACCACGAGTAATTAATCATCAATCGGTTATTACTCATTTTGTATCTAGACTGATGTCGTTATAACACTATGATCCTCTTTCCCGTCAAGAAGAGTGGAGGTTGAGGGAAGAAAGGAAGATGAGGAAAAAGCCAAACCCTATACTTCAAAACTAGATTGTATTCCTTGATTTAGCTGTTTACCCCGGAAGACTTGGCAATTTTATAGTTTTGGCTTTCTACTTACATCTATCTAAAGATATATCTATATGTATATTTAAAGACATAATTTTGTATTGATTTATTTTTTACCTTAGACTAATGTCTCTATAAACATTTAGTATTCTATATAATTTTTCAATTCTGGGCGTAGCTTGCCGCCGTAGGCATCGTAACTGGATCGAGTAAATGACTAAGAATTTCTATCAAAAAATATGTTCTGAAATCTTGACATTTAAGTATAAATATTTAATTAAGTTAGATAAATAAGTATAAAAATATTAAGTATATACATAAAACTTTTTTGAACGACAATCTCAACTTATTAGCAGGTTTTTTAACGAGAAACACATTCTTGGCAAGAATTTTAGGTTTAGTTGGTAAGAAGATTTTTTGAGCAGCTTGGTTTCAATTTGTGAAGTTTATTTAATAACTATATAAAAATCAATTTAAGTATACTTACATACAGTATTATATTTATTACAATGTATAAAAAACTAAAAGATAAGTTTTTTAAATAAGTAAAAATACGAGTTACTTTTTTGAATTATTTATTAAACAATAATTGAAATCACTAGTATTTTCCTTAGCAATCAAGTAATTTAAAACACTAAAATTATTGGATGCAATGCGATGAGTTTGCAAGGGAAACCTTTGTGATATTAAGCTTATCCAAAAATAAAAATTTAAAATTTTGGTGGGAAAAATGACTGATATATTTACGCTAAGTGCAAATGACAACCAAGTAAATGCTCATTTACCGTTATTTGGAGAAAACTTTCATAGTTTTTGGGACAAAGAAATTAGACCATTATTCACACAAGAATCTCTATCTTTCAGAGTGAAAACCTTGAATGGAAACTATGTTAAGTACGTGAACCTGGATAATGGAGCAACAACCACTCCCTTTGCAACTCTCAAGCAGTATATAGATGAAATGCTTGACACTTATGGCAGTGTGCATCGAGGTTCTGGGCAGAAATCCATCATTACTACACAAAAATATGACGCTAGTCGGAAGATAATTCGGGACTTTGTGGGGTCATCTTCACAAAACTATGTAATCTTTGCGAAAAATACAACAGAAGCAATTAATGGAGCCGCTACACTTTGGGCAAAAATACCTGGAAAAATCTTAGTCTCTGATATTGAACATTCATCAAACTTGTTGCCTTGGGTAACTAGAGATGAAGTTGTGCAGTACAGAACCCAGCCAGATGGAAGTGTCAGTCTGACTGAAATTGAAAATATCTTCAAGGCACACCAAAATCATCCGAAAGTTGAGCAAATCAAGTTAGTTACCATTACAGGTGCTTCGACAATTACAGGTTACAGACCTCCGATTTACGAAATTGCAGCTTTAGCACATCGGTATGGTGCAAAGATGTTTGCCGATGTGTGTCAATTAATTCAGCACGAACGAGTAGACATGCGTCCAGATAATGACCCATGTCATTTAGATTTTGTAGCTTTCTCTGGACACAAAATGTATGCACCTTATGGAACTGGGGTTTTGCTAGGACCTAAAGAATTTTTTGATAGCTCCTACCCCTATCAAATCGGCGGTGGAAACCTGCCTTATATCACCAGAAAGTTAGAAATCAAGCGTTTTTACACAGAACGGGCGCATGATCCGGGAACACCAAACGCAATGGGTGCGATCGCTATTGCTAAAGCGATTCAAATTATTGAAGCACTTGGACGTGATCGCATTGCTCAGTACGAACACTCCTTAGTTGAATTTACATATACACGGCTTGAGAGTATTCCTGGTGTGAAAGTACATATTCCAGGAGATAATTTAGCCCATGTTATTCCTTTTGATATTGATGGGTTTGACGGACGCTTAGTAGCAGAAATTCTGGCACAAGAATACGGCATTGGGGTTCGGGCTGGAGCTTTCTGCACATACGAATACATTCGCAAACTCAAAAATATTTCAGACGAGCAAGACTTGGAGATTGCCAAGGAAGTAGAAAAAGGAATTACGCGCAACATTCCTAGTATTATCCGAGCCAGCTTCGCTGTATATAATACATTGGAAGATTGCGATCGCTTTATTGATGCGATCGCTCAAATAGCTAAAAATGGATTCAATTACTATTTGCCCTACTACACACAAGATGAAATTACTGGTGTTTGGACAGTGATAGACAAATAGTCTGGCTATAACAAATGACAAATGACAAAGGACAAATAACAAATGACAAATGACAAGGAGGATTATCTAAAAGCACGGATTGAAGAGTACATCTGGCAAAAAAGCACAGATGCAGGTATTTCCCGCCAGCGTTTTCTGCAAATACTAGCGACTATGGTTGGTGCAACAGCCATTGGGGGGTTGGCTAAACCTGCGCCAGCTTATAGTCAGGTAGGTGTTAAAACCAAAGAAAGTAAAATACTTAAGCCATTGCCACCAGGGTATATCTCTCATAGCAAAGGCACATTAGAGATGAACTGGGAAGCAATGTATGGGCGTGGCTATATAGTACCAAACGATTGGTTTTACGTTCACAACCGCAGTACCCCTCCTCCCTTTGACCCATCTACATGGCGTTTGCAAATTCACGGAACTGGCGTTTCTACCCCCTGTGAGTTCACTTACGATCAAATCATTGCGATGCCATCGATTTCGGTCACTTGCGCCATTGAATGTGCTGCTAATGGTCGGCGCTTTTTTGAAGAAGCTTATAATATTCCACTCTCTGGAACCCGATGGAGGCTTGGGGCTATTGGTGTAGCTGAGTGGACTGGTGTACCACTTGGATTATTATTAGAGCGAGCTGGACTAAAATCTACAGCAAAAGATGTACTCGTTCAGGGTGCAGATTTGGATTCGCTAGATTCAAAGGGAACCAGAAAGTCCAAGTTTAGCAGCGTAGTTCCGATTACCAAGGCATTAGCAGATAACTCGCTCGTGGTCTATGCAATGAACGGAGAACCATTACCTCCAGATCACGGTCGGCCATGCCGTGTATTATTTCCTGGTTGGGGAGGAAACGCTAACGTTAAATGGATTGAGCGGATTGAAGTTTGCGAAACGCCGATATACACTCCGTGGGTGACAGAGCAAATGGTGCTGATTGGTGCAGACTACCCAGCGATTGCACCGTATAAAGGTAAACTAATTACGTACCAAAATGTGAAAAGCGCCTTTGAATTGGCTTGGCCAGCCAGACTTTCTCCAGGAAGTTACTTACTGCGTGGGCGTTCTTGGTCTGGCAAAGGAAAAATTGTACGTGTGGAAGTTAGCCTTGATGGCGGTAGAACTTGGCAATTTGCAAGACTGAGAGAACCAAATTTTCCATTTGCATGGGTACGTTGGGATATCGAATGGAACCCACTTCCTGGGGAATATTTTCTGCAAGCTCGTGCTACAGACAATTTAGATAACACACAACCGAGTACAGTTCCGTGGAATGATACTGGATTGCTCTATGGAGGCGTTGTCAGTCATCCAGTGACAGTAGGGTGAGTATGGGAAGTAGGGGGGTAGAGGGTAGAATTCCTAACTCCTAACTCCCCCTCGGAACTATCAGTTTTGTAGAAAAAGAATTGTTTATGAATGATTTTAGTTGGTTGATTTTAATTGCTGGGGGCTTAATATCTGGAGTGATAGCTGGACTTTTAGGAATAGGTGGGGGTATTATTACAATTCCTCTTTTAGTCACGCTAGGTTATACTCCCGTTCAGGCGATCGCAACTAGTAGCCTTGCTATTGTAATTACTTCAATTTCTGGAAGTTTACAGAATTGGTGGATGGGCTATTTTGACTTTAAACGAGTATTTTATTTAGGAATCCCAGCTTTTTTAACTACTGGAATAGGTGTATATTTCGCTAATAAAATTCCATCATATATAATACTTTTTACATTTGGTATCATATTACTTGCTAATATTTATTTAATAGACCTTCGTAAACAACTATCCTTGAAAGAAAAAGAGGATACTGCACCAATATTTAACCCATTACTTTCTAAAATTGGCACTGGAGGAGCAGCAGGAATTTTAGCAGGTTTATTTGGCTTAGGTGGCGGTACGATTATGGTGCCACTGCAAATTTTGCTATTAGGAGAAGAAATTAAAGTAGCAATTCAGACTAGTTTAGGTGTGATTGTAATCACTGCTTTAGCTGCTTGTACAGGACATACATTAGAGGGAAATATTCTATTTATTCAAGGGATAATTTTGGGATTGGGAGGTCTTGTAGGCGTTCAGATGAGTACTCGCACTTTACCAAAACTACCAGATTTAACTATAAGTTTAGTCCTCCGTATCTTCTTAGGAATACTATCAATTTATATTTTTTGGCAAGCTTGGATAAATTACCAACAAATAATTATTAATTATTAATTCGTAATACTCACCTTTGGCAAGTATTACGAATTCTCAAGGTAGCCAACGGGGATGAAATCCGGATAAGGGGAGTTGTTCTGGTTTAATTTCGACAGTTGCAGCGTCGGCGATCGGCAATAGAGGCATTAACCATAAGCTACTGGTTGCAATGGTATCTCCATCATCAGTTTTCAAAGTGTTTGTAGGTAATGTTGTTGGTGGGTTTTTCTGCGGTACTATTTGGTCAAATAACAAGCCTAAACCGTCAGCAGATAAACTCATTTGCACGTTTCGCTGATCAACAGGCAGTAATAACAGTGGTTTCTGTTGCCCAGTTTTTAGGTCAATTGCCACTACATAAGGTTGTTCTATGTATTGTTCCTTGGATACTAACTGTGTTAGCAAGCAATAAAGGGTGGGTGAGGCGGTATCAAATTGGCAACTAACAATTGAGCCTGTTGTTTTTACTAGTTGTTTCTGCACGCCTTGGTTTGTAACTAAAAACAAATCTCGTGTGTAATCTGTATTAAATTTTACCATTGCGGCTTGAGAACCATCTTTGGAGAAAGCCTGTACTAAGCCAAACTGTGGCAGAAAATCTAAGGGTTTACTGGCGTCTCCTTGCAGTGGTAAGATTGCTGCTCCCTGTCCTTGGGCAACTGCTACGGCTTTACTATCTGGGGTAATCATAAAGTCTCCCCCAGGTTGGCTTTTTAAACGTTTGGGGCTGGGTTTTTCTGCCGAACTGCCACTGGTTGCTGGCATAAACCAGAGCCCAAAGTCGCCAGGATTAGCTTTGTTTCCCCGTTGAATAACAATAGTTTGTCCGTCGGGTGATAAATCAAATTTCAGGTTTTGATAATCTTTACTATCTAAAATCAGATCTACTCTGCTTGCTGGTTCTGCTTGTTGCCCAGATTTACCAGAAACGCCCGTTGTTACTGTGTACAACTGGGCTGAAAGTAAGTCTTGGTTATTACTGCTGCGAGCTGAAAATAAAATTTTCTCGCCATCTGGAAATGACTCAAAGTCTAATACTACCAAGTCTTTGGGGGTAAGTATCTTTTTTTGCTCTTGAGTTAAGTTGTAAAGAATTAACTTTCCTTGTTCTTCATGCTCGGTTCCAATGTAGAGAATAACCCGATCGCGTGTACGGAAGTTGCCGACAAAAGTCTGGATCGTCCGATTTTTACCTTCAAGCTCGGCAAACTTATCTTTGGCTCCCTGTAACTGCACTTTATAATTTGTGCCATAGGGTGCTGGTGTGAGCAATGTATAAACCATTCGCCGCCCTGCCCAACTGAATTTACCTGCTAGAGGCGGCTCAATTTTCAAGTTATCCTCTACGCTTTTACTGTCCATTGGGCGGCTAAAGGTGAGGGCGAAGGAGTTATCTTCTGCACCTATTTGTTGATTTTGCCAAGTAAAATCTCGGACGCGAGCTGTTACCACATCACCTTGCAATATCATCAACCCAATCAGCACACTCAGTAATAGCATCAGTGTGATCGCTATCCGATCCAGTGGTTGAATAAATGCTTTTGATTTAGTCATTGGTTATTGAGCATGGAGCATAGAGCATTAGCAAATGACAAAGGATTAATGACAAATCACTAATAACTATAAGGATTCTGCGGTTGGGGAATCTTTTTGAGCGAATTAGCAACAATGGTAAGTTGACGTTTCCCTGACAAATTTTCTGTTGCCATTTGTCCTTCTACTTCCAACCAGGTATCAGCAGAGTAAGCCTGTTGATTATTTGGCAGTTTAACAGGCAATCCTACAGGATATGCGTCTGCTGCACAGCAAGTTAAGACAAATCGTGCTAAGAACAAATATTCTTTTGCCAAATCTGACGGGTGGATGACAAATCCCTGTACCTTGACTTTTTGTCCTGTATATGTGTCTGGTTCTGGATAGACATTTAAGGTGCGTACCCACTCTACAAGCGATCGTTCCTCTGGACGTACAGTTGCCCGAAAGGCTTGAGGTTTAACGCGTGTGGTTCCCAATAAATCAGCCGTCACACCCCTTTGCAGTGCATTGTCACTAGCAAAAACTTGGGGTGTAAAGATGAAACCCAAAATTGCTGCAATCAACAACAAGGAACTACCCCAACCAGGAGGAAATAAACTAATATGCTGGGTGTTTGGTATGACATCACGACGACGCCGATGCCAAAGTTCCAGCATTTTGAAGAAACCAAAAATTATTAAACTGATACCAGTCACAACCACAAACCAAATGTAATTTGGGTGAATCAACAGGTTCAGCTTGTTAGTTAGCCAATATCTCAACATCAAAATGCCCCAAGCTGTAATTGCCAAAGCATCCAGCCAAGGGAGTAAGAGATGTAGGATTTGAGGTTTGGAATTTTTATTAGTCATTAATCATTGGTTACAAACAACAAAGGACAAAAGATAAAGGGCAACAGACAAATGACAAATGACAAAGAATTTTTAAAATACGTGCAAGTTGAGGAAAAGGGTCAAAACAAATGTTAACTGTGCTGCTAAGGCAAATAAGTAAAACACTGTTTTGGGCTTAAAAATTGATAACATCAAACCAATACCTTTGATGTCAATCATGGGACCAAATACGAGAAATGCCAGTAATGAACCACTGCTAAAAGTTGAAGCAAAAGACAGGGCAAAGAAAGAATCAACTGTAGAACAAATTGACACGACTGCTGCTAATATCAGCATGACTACAATTGAGCTAATGGGCCCAGCACCCAAACTGAGAATTAATTCACGCGGTGCTAGGACTTGAATAGCTGCGGCGATCGCACTCCCTAAAACCATGACCCCGCCTAGTTCCCGCAATTCTTGGATGCTATTATCTACCACTAGACGCAATTTATCTGCAAGGGGTTTATTTGGAGTAGAGATGATAGTCGGCGGTACTAAATTCGCATCTATCCGCATCGGTAAACCTGCTTTTCCTCCTAAAATATAAGTCCCTGATTGCAAGAGATTCGGTACTGCTGCTGACTGTTCTACTTGATAACCTTTACTACGTCGTTTGGTTTCAGGTGGCGCAGGAGGATTAAATTTCATATATCGAGCGATCGCAGGTTGGACTATAGGATTTAAGTCCTTTTGAAAACTGAAAACAAAGCCAACAATTGTGGCAATCAATAGGGAAAATACAACCCGTAATACTACTATTTCTGGCTGATCGCGAAACGCTGTCCAAGTTGCCCAAATGACAACTGGGTTAATTGTTGGTGCTGCTAGTAAAAAACCAATTGCTACAGGTGTGGGCACTCCTTGAATTAGAAACCGCCGCGCTACTGGCACATTCCCACACTCACACACTGGAAATAAAAAGCCGATTGCACTGCCAACTAAAGCACCCAATAGCGGATTTTTGGGCATTTTTTCTACCAATTTGCGCTCATCAACGAAAAACAGCAGCAAACTGGACAATAAAACCCCAAGAAGCAAAAAAGGCATCGCCTCGACTAGCAGACTTAGAAATAGCGTAAAACCATTGTTGAGTTGATTCATGGGCGTCGCTGTCAAAAGCGGTTTTGAGTTTTAAGATTCTGCCTAGTCATTCTATCGAAATGGGGATCAAAAGCAGTTCGGGAAATTAAAGTTCGTTTGGATGACAAATTGTCATCCGGTTTCAACTAACCCTTAAACGCTACAAGGCTTAGATTTCAAGGAGAGAGTAATATTTACCTGAGTGCATTTACTGATGATGACCATTCCTAAGATTGCCTAAGTTCAGAAATTGTTCCGATTCTAGGGAGCAAGTAGCTGCACAGATGATTTTAAATTTCCCTATGTTTATACTTACAGTAATTTCCTAAAATCAGATATTAGCTAGGCTATATTTTCATCAAGGATTTACAGTTATTCAACATTTGGGGATCGCTCTTAGTCGTCGGTCTTTTGTCAGTCCTCCTTGGTTATTTGTCCTTTGTTGGTTGTAACCAATGACTAATAACTAATAGCTATGGCTAGTTTCAGCAAAATGTCATTTGAGCTTTGGTTGATTTTGTACTACAAAAACTATAAAAATGCAAGAGCAAAGTTTAGCAGATACTAAAAATGGGAGAATCGAGGGTGTGGGGAGAGAGAAATTATTGAGTGATAGCTATTTTTCCTACCCATCCTCCCTTTCCACCCCTCCCACACTGCCTGTTTTGCTTATGGTTCATAGTTATACCAATTGAAATAAGAATGTGACAGATGTATGGGCAGAGGCGTACAACTGTACGAATATACAGCCAATTCATTTGTTACAAAGATTTTTGCAAATGGTATTATTACGCAAACAAACCTGATTTTTAGAAAAATTTGTCTTTTTGGCAACTATTTAGAACTCCTATTTGATTGCAACAAAAGCTCCAGCTCCCATTCCACTCAAAAAGGCTGATTCACTACTGCCTACTCCCTTTTGATTAATGGCAGAGGCTAAAATATTAGCTTATTGTTGACTTGTCTCATCAAAATTAGGGTGTCTAGTGCCAGAAGAATTCAGTTGTCAAATTTCACCGCCATTTTTGTCTGAGGGTAGCGATCGCGATCTGAGTTTAGATTCAACCCTCCAAGAACTACCAATGTACAACTTCTCGGTGGAAATTAGCTGCACTGGGATGGAAGTAGCTAGTTTTTTGGAAAAACATCCGCTGTTACCAGGAGTAATTTTGGTAGAACAAGGAAAGTTCGTGGGAATGATTTCGCGGCGGCGACTGTTAGAATTTTTAATTCGTCCTTATGGACAAGAATTACTTGTTCAGCAACCATTAGGTCTTCTTTACGGCTATGCACGGACAACGATTTTGCTGCTTGCTGATACGACATTGATTTTAAGTGCGATGCAACTTAGTTTAAAGCGATCGCCAGAATTGTTAGCAGAACCAATTGTAGTCCAAACTGTTTGCGGTGCTTACAAATTATTAGATGTGCAGGAATTAAATTTTATTTCTTGGCAAATTCGCGGAATCAAAAATTTCGTGCGATATGAACGCAGCCAAGCCCAAATGATTCAAAACGATAAAATGGCGAATCTGGGGCGTTTGGTAGATGGGGTAGTACATGAAATTTTAGACCCTGTGGGTTTTATTTGGGGTAACATAACTTATGTCTCAAATTACAGCCAAGACTTACTCAAGTTAATAGCGGCTTATGATCGAGAGTTACCTTCAGCTTCCCAGACAATTGAGCAAATTAAAGAAGAGATTGAATTTGATTTTTTAGAACAAGATTTATTACAAGCACTTGCTAGTATCCGGACTGGAGCCGAAAGATTAAAAAAACTTGTCACCAGTTTACAAAATTTTTGTCATCTCGAWGAACTTTATCCAAAACCTATAGATTTACATGTTTGTATAGATAATCTTCTTTTATTAATAAATAGCCGGATTCAAGGAGAAATTGAAATTGTCAAATTTTACGGACAATTGCCGCCAGTATATTGCTTTATAGGGCAGTTAAACCAAGTTTTAATCAATATTTTAAGCGAAGCGGTGGATACTTTACTCAATGAAGCAGTGCGACAGCAGTTGCATTTAGAAGATATAAAGACTATTCAAAAACCTAAAATTGAGATTACTACAGAAGTTATTTCACAGAAACCAAGCAAACCAAATGCACCAGATTCTCGCTGGATATTAATTCGCATTGCTGACAACGGCCCCGGAATGTCTCAAGAATTACAACAGCAAATTCTAGAGTCTTTTTCTTTGGAAACCAAAAATGGTAAAGAAACTAGTTTAGCAGTAAGTTATCGAATTATAACTGTCAAACATGGTGGGAAATTCAATTTATCTTCTCAACCAGGTATGGGGACTAAATTTGAAATTCTGTTGCCTTTAGTTTGATGCAATAGCTAGTAGACTGTGGTGGAAATTTGTCTTTCTAATTATTTGATTTTTCAGTATCCAAATACATTTGATTGCTGGAAGATAAATTGGGCGATCGCCCTTAATGAATTAACGCGATAATTGCAATATATTTACTCTTAGGTAATGGGGCGATCGCTTACAGTCCGACTTGAATATATATTATAAATAATTTATTTTTAAGTGCATGTATTTTATTAAAATTTAAATGTTGCAAACTAAAAAAATGATAATTTGCAGAATAAATTATATTTCTAAGTCCTCGTCAAATATTGATTCAAGGTCTCTTGCTCCATGAATAACTCGTAGAATATCAACTGCTGATTCAGTGATGCGGTAAAAAATAAGATATTTTTTAAATCCTTTGATAGATATTTGTCGAGTATCTCCTAGATTAGGATGTGAAAATTGGCAGAATTTTCCTATAGCTGGGGTTTTTGCTAATTGTTTAAATGTTGCTTCGGCTGCTGTTAAAAAGCGGTCTGAAGCATCTAAGTTATCCTCTGCTATGTATGTTGCTAAGTCTATTAAGTCACGGATAACTTGAGGTCTTTTTTTTACTTCAAACATCACGGCTAAACTGTACCTTGACGTTTATTAATTCTTTGCCGAATTGTTTGACGAATATCTTCCCAATCTTGAACAGTCATTTCTGTTGCATCTCCAGAGTTTAATCCTTCTAGAAGCATTGTTTCAAGACGTTCTTTAGCTCTCTGTTTTTGGTCTTGTCGCACTAATTCACGAAAATATTCGCTGACACTGCTGTAACCACCTTGAGCTACCTGTTCTTCTACATAAGCTCGCATTGTGTCAGGTAAGGAAATATTTATACTTTTCACAAGGGTTATTTTCTAAATCTATTTTTCTACATTATGGCAGTTTTTGCCATTTCTTGCCATTGCACAGAAGATTCTATTTAGCATGAGTAGATTGCAGCTTCTTGTTAGATATTCGTACTATCTGGGCATATTGTAATTATCCAGCAAATAACATTAAAACAGGGTAAACATTATGTTGACTATACAGTGGCAAGAAGAAATCGCATCATTACAGCAAAGCTTGAGACGTGAAATTACCAAAATATCAGGTGGATCAGAAATTAATGTAATTAAGCATATTTGTATCAATAACTTAAAATCAAAGTTAGAACGATTAGAAGAAATTGATAAAATTCTGAGTATAGAAAAATATAAAATTATTTTTATTGGTACTATTGGCCAAGGTAAGACAACTGCTATTTGTCATCTTTTTAACTTAATAAGTGACTTTAAGGTTTCCAAAACTATTAATAACAAAACTAAAGATGTAATCGAAACTAGAGAGTTACTCTCAACTGGAGGAGGGAAAACTACTATATGTGAAGTAATTATCAAAGCGGCTGATAAAACTTATATAGAGATAGAGCCTTATACAGTTGATGAGATGGAGAATCTTATTTTTGAATTCTGTGACTATATTGCTAGTAAAGATAATACACAGTTAGAGCATAAAATAATTATTTCAGAAGAAATTGAAAGAGCTATCAGGAATGTTATAGAACTAAAAAAAATTAATAAATCTATTTCTGATGGTGACAAAAATAAAACAATTAGAATTGATCGAGCTAGAGAGTTATTTGATGAATCAGGAATAGAGGTACTAAAAAAGACTGCATTGAATAATGCAAACCTTGAATCTAGAAGTTCGACTAAAATTGAGTTTGATAATCAAAGTAGAGAGCAAGATTGGATAAAAAATACATTTGATAATATAAATAATGCCCGGTTTAAAGATTTTGCTATTCCAAGAAAAATCTTCTTTATGTGAGCTATAATGTTTTATCTGGTTCAGACTTGTCTCAGTTCGATTGCGTAGTTGATACTAAAGGGCTTGATGAGAACCCAATTCGTAAAGACTTGCAGAAATATATTGATAGCCAAGATAGTATCTGTCTTTTTGTAACTCCCTTTCATGCTGCTCCTGAAGCGAATATTACAAAATTAATAAGTTATTATCTGACATCCAAATCTAAAGAATTTCATCATAGATTTGTCACTTTGATATTATCTCAAAAAAGCCAACCTGAAAAAGTACATGGTGCTGATGGAGATAGAGAGTTAGGAATTCAAATTAGACAGGAGGAAGTTCAAGCTACATTCAAGCGTTTAAATTTAGACTTTTTTCAAGAAAATATCTTGTCCTATGATTCATTGCGATACTACTATGATGATATAGTCAAGCTAAATAATATTTATGATGAAGAGGATGTACAAGCAGATAAAGATAAATTTCTCAAAGGTATAGCAGATGTAATAGAACATAGACGAAATCTTTTATTAGACGAAATTAAAAATATTCGAGAAAGTTTTGGGAAAATTAAAAATGGTGATGCTTTGACACTATTAGAAATTCAAGCAATTAAAAATGCGATTCAGAAGATAGAAAATGTCAGAGACTTGAGTAAAAGGATACCTAGTTTTGTTTATGAAGACTTTATTGATAAGTATCTTGAATACTATCATAAAAATTATCAAGCATGGAATACTAAACACGCTATTCATAGGAATTTTGGATATTATGAACCAAGGGATATAGATATATACTATGATGCAAAAGTTTTTGCTGAGGGAATAGATGAAGATGAGATGCTGAAGAAATTTACTAGAGAAGTCAAGCAAGAACTAGAAAATATCTTGTATGAACTTACATCGGCTAATGAATCTTTAAAGACACTTATCCCTGAAATAGTAAAAGAGTTTTACGGATTATATGACGATTTTGTAGACGAAGTAGGAACAGAAATTGAAGAGGAAATTACAAGAATACTACGACTTCGAAGTGAAGATTCTGAGTTTTGGAAGGCTCTAATTGCTGAGAAAGGTAGAGAAAGGAAGAAAGGGGAAACTTTTGCAGGTAATGTATGTGAAATATTTAAGCGAGAGATGACAATAGAAACAAATTTGAATAAATTCTTTCAGGCCAAATCTGAAGAACATTGGAAAAAATTAGTTAGTAAGATACTAAGTTTCTTTGGGGAAAAATAAAAAATTTTGCAATTGCACAGTTAGTATGCAGTTTAGGGCGCAGCAATCTTGCGCTCCTAAAAAGATTGTATCCACGATTAATTAACTCTAATAAAATAGTTATGATATATTTAAATGAAGAAATACAGCAAAAGTTGGAAATATATATTAAAAAATATAAACAACAATATACGAAATGTTTAATTAGAGGTATAGAAATACCAATAAATGGCAGACCAGAAGAGTTGGTGAGGCAAATATTTATTTATTTTCTCATTAAGGAAAGTCCTTTATTGTCAGATAAAATTACTATTAAAGTTGAAGCTAACAATCATGATATAGAAATATATAAAAAAGAAACAAATGAAAATTTTAAGACAAATCAAAATCCTTTAATAATTGTGGAAGTAAAAAGAGAAGATGCGAACTTGCAAAATCACTCTAATCAGATAGAAAGATATTTAACAAATTCTGGTTGCAATATTGGAATTTTGTACAATTATCATGAAATTATTACTTTTATTAAAAAATATAATCAATTTCAAATTTATTATCTTAACAATTTAACAGACATACAAGAATTGATTTTACACGCAACCAGTACTATTAATGATGATTTATTAGAATTTGAAAACGCTCAAAATGGAAATATTGAAAGTTTTATTTATCTTATTAAGAAGTATGGTGAATATACTAATCATACGATAGCTTTTAAATTGAAACACCAGCTATCCGCAATAGATGGATATTTATTTAATGTCCAATATGATAAAATTTATTATAAAATATGTGGTCAATATTCTAAAAAACAGCAAGTTTTTGATTGTCAAGATTTTGAAAAACTAATTTCTATTATTTATTAAAAAGCATAGATGCACATCGATATTTATTTACCTTCATGTGCGGTAACCTTAATTTTAATCCACTAATACGATCGCACCTTTCCTCAACCCTCCACATTCTATGAAAGTATCCCGCTTCATCCTGGCTTTTAAATCAGGTTTTGGACTTATAAATCAGGTTTTGAACTTCTAAATCAAATTTTGAAATCATAAATTAGCTTAAAAACTCATAAATCAGGTTTTAAGCTCAAAATTAGCTAAAAACTATCTTTAAAAAAACAATTACGGCGTTGATCGCTATATTTATCTTTATGGCTAATCCCACCGTACAAAAAATTCTGTTAAATAAAAAAACGCAAATATACGCATTGAACGCAACTTTTCAGCGTTTATATACGTATATTCGCGGTAAAATGAAAAGCGATCGCAGTTTTAATGCACTAGCGCGATCGCTCTTTTTGTTAACGCCTCAGCAGTCAATCCATTAAACGCCATCAACTCTCCAGCACTGGCTGTAGTTTCGCCACGTTTCCAGCAAAAAGTATCGCGGTTGGCTTTACTGCGTAACAAAATCGGCTCTAGCATCGCCCCAGCACCACCTGTGACGCCAATTAATGCATCGCCATCAAATAATTGGGCAAATTTCGCATCATCTAAGAAATCGGCATCCGGTTGAGAACAGGTATCCCAAGCAGTATCATGAGGACGATATAAACGTCTGGGGTTAATCACAGAAACTATCTTCGCACCAATACCTTCATTTTCTAAGAAAGCAGCCGCCTCAAATACTGGCATTAATGTCATATCGCCAATCACAGCAAATACAACTTGCTGATCTCCCGCGACTTCATGCAATACCACCGCACCATCTTCTAACCCTTGGCGACTTTGTTCTAAAGTGGTGCGAATTGGCAATGGCGATTTACTTGCAGTAATCACAACTCCCTTATTCTTAGTTTGCAATGCCCAGTCATAACAAACTTGGATACTGTTAGCATCGGGAGGAAATAATGGGAAAACATTTCCATTTCGCATCAACGAAGCAAAGTAAGCTTCAATTTCTGGACGTTGGTGAGTCCAACCGTTACGCCCTTGCTCTAATGCACCTGCTGTGAATAAAGTAATAGTCGAGGGAGTTAAACGCCGCAATTCTGCCATTGCTTGGATTACAGTTTGCCAAACTGGTAATCCGTTGATGGCAAAAGATTCGTAAGAACACCACAAAGTTCTTGCACCCATTAAGGACAAACCAGCTGCTAAACCCGCACAAGCATCTTCGCTCAAAGGTTCGTAAACTTGCCCGTTTGGTGCTTGGTTATATACATCGTCGGTTGTGGGGTGGATAATTTTTAATGCTTGATTAATGTTAGCAATTCCTGATGCTTCGTTCCCGTCGGCGTTGGTGACGAGGAAATTTTTGTCTTTTTGTCCAACTATTCCTACCAATCGTCCCATTGCAGTTGTAGAAACTTTATGTTCGCCACCTACTGCATATTCTTCTAAAGGTAATTCGCCTAAATCTGGTAATGAAAATTCAAATTCTGTTACCACTGTTTTGGCTGCGGGGCCACCGCCTGCGCGTTCGGCATTTGTTCTGACTAATTGCCAAGCCTCGGCAGATAAAGCACGAGTTTGCAATGCACTTACAATATGCGGCGCATTTAGCGTATCTTTGGGATAAAGATTGTGAGATTTTGCACCCCGCGCGTGGACTCCTGCACCTTTAAGTTGTTTAATAATAAAAACAGTCAGCTTACCACCGAGTGCCGATCGCGCTGCTTTATCTACACCCGAAAGTACTGCTTGGGTAAATTCTAGACGCTTCTCAAAGGAAAAGGCAGTACTATCAACGTAATCCCCTGGTTGGTTTTTATCGTCGAAATCCTTAGCATCCACTAACACGACTTCATCAAAACCGTTACCTTGCCAATATGCTTGCATTTCTGGGTTGGTTTTCAGGGAAACCATGCTGTGGTGTTCTTGGCTATAACCATTCCACACCAGTATCGGCAAGAAATTAGTGACAGTAGGATAAGCAGTATGGAAATGTGCGATCGCACTTACAATATAAGGTTCACCCAATCCACCATCGCCAACTGTGAAGGGAAATAACTTATCGAGGTGCAGTTTTGCGGCTGCCATTGCAAAATGTTGCCCTTGTCCCAAAGGCCCCGCAGGTGCGAGAATACCAGGTATGTAACCAGAAAGGTGTCCTAAAAGTCCGTGCTTTTCTCGAAAGCGATCGCGCAACTGTTGGACTGTAAAAATTCCCATGTCTTCTAGCGAACGATCCAAGAACATGGCGCTATAAAATCCGGGGGCGTGGTGTCCGACTTCCGTGATAATGTTCTTGTATCCCAGCATGACCAGAGATGCATAAGCTTCAGCTTGGCTGGCGAATCCGCCGGGATGCCCAGAGGCTTTACTACCAGTAACTTGCAAAGTGAGATAGCGTAGGGCATCCGCAGCCAGTAAAGTTTGATATACTGCTGTGGGATCTGTGGGAGATGCGATCGCTACATTGCCGGATTCTATAGCAGGTGTTGCACCATAAGTTTCAAAATCTGGCAGTGCTTCACCAAAATATTGAATTCCTTCAGAAAAATTGGCAAGCGYTGAAGAAGCCTTTGGGGTGATTGCAGTCATGCTGAGTACCTTATGACGATGAAATGAAACTGTAGATGCTCGTTGAATTCAATAAAAATTCTACATCTTTGAGGTTGTAACAGTTTATTGCTTTTTGGCAACGTCAGGATAAGTACTTTAAATGGTTCGCTAACTAAAATTTAAGTTAGTTTAAGTAGTATAAAACATATTTAAGCACTAAAAAAATTTATGAAGTTACCAAATGGGCCGCAAATCCCAGCAATTTCACAGATGGTGCGCTGGATAGCTAATCCGATGTCATTTATGGAAGCTTGCGCCAAAAGGTATGGAGAGATTTTTACTCTCAGATTAGACAAAAATCTGCCTCCTATGGTAATTGTCAGCAACCCCCAAATGCTCGAGCAAATTTTAACAAATGATACCAAGGAATTAGCAGCCCCTGGTGAAATGAATCAGATATTTGAATCTTTGGTAGGTAAGCATTCCGTAATTACCATCAGCGGCGCAGAACACCAACGCCAACGCCAGTTGCTAATGCCTCCCTTTCACGGTGAAAGAATGCGAAGCTATAGCCAAGTGATTACTGATGTCACCGAGCAAGTTATCAGCCAATACCCCATAGGTAAACCTTTTAATATTCGGTCTGTTACCCAAGCCATTACTCTGCGAGTGATTATGCAAGCTGTGTTTGGGTTACATGAAGGAACTCGCGCCGAAAAACTACAGCACTTTTTAGGGGATCTTTTAGAAAAAGGCAGTTCTCGATTAATTGTGGCCTTACTTTATTTCCCTGCTTTACAAAGAGATTTTGGCCCGATTAACTTTTGGGGAAAACAACTGCGCCGTCAGCAGGAAGCTGACCAACTCATCTACGAGGAAATTCGAGAACGTCGAGAACAACCAGATTCATCACGCACAGATATTCTCAGCTTACTCATGGCTGCTAGAGATGAAACTGGTCAACCTATGACTGATGAAGAGTTGCGCGATGAATTGATGACTTTGTTAGTCGCCGGTCACGAAACCACGGCTACAGCCTTAGCATGGGCATTCTACTGGATTCACAAACTACCATCAGTACGTCAAAAGCTACTCCAAGAATTAGATAGCTTAGGCAATAACCCAGATCCCAATACCATTTTTAAATTACCTTATCTCAACGCTGTTTGCTGCGAAACATTGCGGATTTACCCAGTCGGTATACTCACCTTTCCCAGAACAGTCACAACACCTTTCTCACTGGGCAATTACAAACTCGAACCTGATACAATCATCATTGGTTCGATTTATCTAACCCACCACCGGGAAGACATTTACCCACAACCTCAGCAATTTAAACCAGAACGTTTTTTAGAACACCAATTTTCTCCCTATGAATATTTGCCCTTTGGCGGTGGTGCAAGGCGCTGTATTGGTCTAGCATTTGCTCAATTGGAAATGAAGCTAGCACTTGCCAAAATTCTTACCAGCCGAGAATTAAAATTAGTTAATAATCGTGAAGTGCGACCCAAACGCCGTGGTTTAGTCACAGGCCCAGACCGTCCCATTGAAATGGTTGTCACGAGTCAACGTCAGCTGAAATCTGCGGTTTTACAGACTGTTTGATGCTTTGCTAGTTGATGATTGCATTTAAAAAATTTCCAAAAAATAAATCATCCAATCTTGTGGGGTGGGCGTCTCGTCTGCCCATGATTACAAGTAAGCAAGATGTTTATTTGATATTTAAAAATGAAAATTTACCCTTCACACCGTTTGGCTCCATCTTCAATTGGGCAACATAAAACTCTTTTTGAATCACATCACCAGCTGATGTAAAAGCAATTTCACCCAGAGGAGTTTGATATGTTCCTTTTAATAACTCTTGATTCAATTGTGTACGCAATTGTGCCAGACTTAATTTGTTAATTTTGCTTTTTTTATCTAAAGATTGCAGAGCTTCTACATATACCTGCACCGCTGCAAAAGCTTGAGCGCTGACTTGGGGTGGTTCTCTTTGATATTGTTCAATGTAAGCTTTACGAAATGCCGTATTAATTTTACTAGGATATACAGGACTATAAGCTTGAGCAACAATCACGCCTTCACAAAACGCTCTGCATACAGAAAATATATGCGATGTATTAAAACCATTGCCACCAATAATTAATCCTTTATAACCAAGTTCTCGTAATTGTTTAACTAAATTACCTCCATCTACAGCTAACCCGGATATAATCGCCAAATCAGGTTTTAAATTAATAGCATCGCTGGCTTGAGCTTGAAAGTCGGTATCTGTAGTTTGAAATTTTTGGACTGTGACTAAATTCAATCCTAAATCTTTAACTGTTTTCTGAAAAATTTCTGTTTCTGATTTATTGAAAGCATCATTTTGAGCGTAGAATACGGCTACTCTTTTGATTTGAGGATTTTGCTGGAGTGCAGCTTTCACAGAATAAGGAGCAACCACAGCCACAGATGAAGAAACACGAGCAACATAATCACCAATTTCCGGAATCCCATTGGCAGTATTTGATGCTCCCAGAACTGGGAGTTTATTACGTTCTGCTACAGGGTCGGCACTAAAAGCTTGTTGTGATAGGGTAGGGCCAATTATACCCACGACTTTATCTTGATTAATTAAAGTTTGAAAAGCATTTATCGCTCCAGCTTCGTCGCCTCCAGTATCTTGAAATACTAATTTAATTGGTTTTCCATTGATGCCTCCTTTGTCATTAAAATACTTTTGGGCAATTTTTACTCCATCAGTGCCCTCTTGACCAAGTAATGCTACGTTGCTTGTTTGGGCAAAAGCGATACCAATGGGAATTACATCAGATGTATTTGTTGTGGGATTATTTGCAGAATTTTGATGAGGATTGCTAGTTTTGCCACAGGCTATTAGTAGCAGAGAGCAGATAAATAAGAATGCGGTTTGATGAGCGGTCGCATTTTTCATGGATACCTAAATTTTATCTGTTTTACAGTTAATTTATCAATATAATATGGTGCGTTATAACTAAACCTATAACGCACCATATTATTTACTTCTTATTCCAGAGAGCAATAAATTCTTTATAGATGGCTGGTGTTATTTGACTTTGTAAGTAATCTAGTGCATCGCGCTGGTTTGGATTGTTGTCATCATAATAAGTGAATACATTTGTCAGCTTGACAATTTCAGGGTTCTGGTCATTTGTTCCCCTCCATTTATTAGTAACTTTCTGTAAAATATCCTTGGGTAGATTTTGTTGTAAGTTATTTAGCGCTGCAATATAAGAAGAATTTTGCGGATTCTTTTTGAATTGCAACCATAAATCTCTCAGCTTGAGTTGCGTCGGAGGTTGGGGTTTATTTGGTGTCAGAGTCGGTTGCTGTAGAATTTGACGCTGTTCAATATTGGCAATACCATTTTCAGTTAAACCTTGAGATTTCTGAAATTTTTTCACAGCTTTATAAGTAGCTGGGCCATAAAAAGGCAGATCTGAAGGGATTTCAGCATTGGTTGCAAAACCGTGAAACTTTAATCTGTTCTGAAGCCCTTTGATTATATCCTCCATCACTTCTCTAGTTTGAGAATCAGCGTTACCATTAACCACAAGTTTTTGTGGATATTGTTTTTGAAACTTTTTAATCGCTTCTTCCGTAGGATCATCTGTTAAGGAGTTATTATTCCGCTTCCAAGGAGCAAATTGAGGATCGGGATTCGGATCGATTTCAGGAGCTAAATATCCCAGTCCAATCAATATATGACGAATTACTTGAGGACTATAAACAGTCATACTTTTCGGTTCCTTTGCTACTAAACTTAAGTTTATGTATTGTATTTTACAAAAAAATATAGGGGTGTATAGCTATACACCCCGAGAAATTGCTTAAAACAATATAATGATACTAAACGGTTTGATTACTCTGTGCCAATTTTTGCTGTGCAATTCGTTTCAAACGAGTTTTTCTACTTTTACGGATGCGATCGCTTGTACGAACACCACCCGCCATCATATATTCGCAACTATCTTTACCGTACTTAACAGCAACTCCTAGCAGGATTCTCCCGCTGATACTATTCAATTCTTTTTCTAATTCTTTAATTTCAACTTGTAAAGTTTCAATCAGTTCTAAAGCTTTATTATAGGCATCAATTTCGCTACGTAACTTCTCAATTTGTTCTATGAAGTTTTTTAAACTGATACCATTTCCTAAATCTAAATTTGGGTCGATTTTTTGCAATCCAGCGGCTCTTAACTCAGCTTTTTGGAGAACGCGAGATATTTGTCTTTTACGAACCATAAGTTGACTCCTATCAAAGGGTTATAAAGCTAGTTTGCCTTAGACAAACTCTATATCGGCTCAGGAGAATCCACAAATAATTCTATTTTGGAGCGTTAGCTTAATCAATTGGCCAAGCATCTGAAAAACTGCTTTTCCCTAAATCTGAGCCGGAAGCTAAAATTAGGCGATCGCATTTTATCTACCCCAGTCCCTTTTATGACAATCCTTTGTCTTTGATTTGTTTAGATGTAGCTTCCATAAAATTGATAAAAACCTGGATAATCTGATGAATTCCCTCACTACCTCCGGCAATTAAACCTCCTGTTAATAAGGCATCCAAAGAACGGAAAATAACTACTTGGGTTTGATTATTTAAATCAAGAACTACCAACGGTTCGATTGAACGAATACCGATTGCACTAATTAAAAGACCGAATACAAGTGATGTCCACAGAGCAATTGTTCGTGTATCAGCTTTATAAGCTGCTCTTTGGCGTTCTTTTGCATTTAAATCATCAAGTTCTGGTTGAATTACTAATAATACTTGTTCTTGGCTTTGGATAAAATTTTGAATAATTTGCTGTTCTAAACTCATTCCTTCCGGTGGTAAAATACTAGTTACATTAGTAGATGAAAAATCAGACCTTGTACTTGGTTGCTTTTGTTCTTTTGCTAGTTTGAGCTTTTCATCGATGAGAAGTTTTTGGCGCTGAATTTCAATATCTAAGTTTTCCACAAATGGGCTACGCCAAGTAGTTATAAAAACTTCTAAAGACCGCTCTAATAACAAAGATATAAATAATGGTATTGTCAATATTTGGATAATATCGTTCAACCCAAATGATTTAAAAGCAAATGGTTGAGATGATAACCAAGTTGACAAAGTGATTACTAGAAAACTAATAATGATTAAGAGAATAAATAGAGGAGATTCTGAAGAAAGCCTGAGCAACATTTCTATACTCCTGTTGCATGTCACAATATCAGGTGATAACTGCACCTGCTGAGTAACTTAACAAGGTTAATTTCATAGAACAGTAAATAATTTATTACCGAACCCTTTTCTTTACGAATGCTATGAGCTAGCGCCAGCCAAAAAGTGATGTCAAAGGGAGGGCTAAGCCTACACTCTTCTATTTGGGTATGCGGTTGTAGACTATCCAATACATCTATTAATGTCAACTTAATCCGAGTGTATGGGTTTTGCTCTCACCGCTAGCTGTAGCAACTTTGACAAGAGTTCCTTGATTTCGGTTTCCCGAACTGAAAATTAAAGTAAACCGTAATGTTTTTTCCTACCTAATTTGGTGCGGTAATCCTGATTGATTAGGTGAGAATAACCGAATTTACAGCATTTTAAACTAGACATAATATTAAAAGTAAGCACAAAGCAAAGTGCAAAAACAATTAAACAGATAGCTAATTAATCTGAGGAAGAGTTATGACACTAGTACGTTGGAATCCCTGGAGAGAAATTGACACTCTCCAACGTCAAATTAATAACTTGTTTGAAGAGAATATAGCACCATCTGGTTCCTTTGCAAGGAACTTAGTTAGAGTTCCGGCCGCCGAACTGCAAGAAACTGAAGATGCTATTCATCTAAAGCTAGAACTACCGGGAATGTCAGCTAAAGACTTGGATATTCAAGTCACTGAAGATGCTGTTCACATTAGCGGTGAACGTAAATCTGAAACTAAAACCCAACAAAAAGGTGCTGTTAAGAGCGAATTTTACTACGGTCAATTTCAACGTATAATTCCTCTATCTGCTAGGGTTGAAAATACCAAAGTGACTGCTGAATACAAAGACGGTATTTTGAATCTGACGTTGCCTAAAGCCGATAAAGAAAGGAACAAAGTTGTCAAAGTTAATCTAGAACAACCTACTGCTTAATTGGTCGTTAGCCAATTAGTCTACCTTCTTTGATTAATTAAAATAGCTAAAAGCCTGGTTATTAGAGTAACCGGGCTTTTTTGCAACATCTTCGTTTCGGACTAATAGACCTCTTGCAAAAATCCTCTGTAACACGCCGCCCACTCAAGACAGAAGAATATTTTTTTACCCTAATTCTCCCCTTTTTATTTTTAGACTACTAAAACTTACTAAAACTAATAACGTTTTACTTGAATTTAGGATTCCCTGATGAAATTCTCAATCTTGATAGATTCTTTGGTAGCTCTTGCTGCAATTACTCTTACGCCTGCAATTAGTAACGCACAAATAGTTACAACTAATAATCAACCAATAGTCATGAACTCGAACAAATTATCCAGTAATTCTAGTAGCATTAATTACTTGGAACCATTCGACCTTGTTTCTTATGCTTACCAAGGGGGTCTTATGCAAGATGGAATTCCGAGTGGTGGAACCTTAGTACTTAAAACTCTTAGTAGCAAAATTCTGGCAAAAGATTTGGTCACAGCTGCCGTAAATGCAAAGAAATTGCAACCACAAGTTTTGGACGACCAAAATTATCTCAATGCTGTAAGTTCTGAACTGATAGCATTGCCTGATTATGCTGCTGCTGATTGATAATCTTAGATGTTAAGGTAACTCTAAGAAATAAAGTTGATGGATATAAATAAATATAATATCTTCTGTCATTGCGAGCAAAGCCAAGCAATCGCAAAGTCTCTGGGATTGCTTCGCTTCGCTCGCAATGACATCTTAGATTTAATCATGTCTATCTACTTATTTTGTTTGAAGTTGATGATTGATAACTGATGAGTGTTGAATGTTAACAGTGAGATATTTTTTATTTGTCAGTTTCTAAACTAAATGTGCTTTGTAAATTATTAAAATCAATTATCATAGTACTTTTATACTAAAATGAACTATACAATTGTTTAATGCGATCGCTCGTCCAAATATAAAGCACTATTCAGCACAGGTGCTATGCCCAAACGCCTCCTTGTCGTCGAATCTCCCGGAAAAGTCAAAAAACTTAGTCAAATCCTGGGTTCAGAATGGAAAGTTCTAGCTAGTTGTGGTCATATCCGCGAACTGAGCGATGAAGGTGAAGATTCATTGGGCTTCAGTATGGATGGCAGTAGAGTTAAGTGCAATTATATTCCTCGTGACCAACGAGCCAAAGAAACCATTCAGAAACTAAAAGCCGCACTCAAACAGGTTGATGAAGTTGTCATCGCTAYCGACCCAGACCGCGAGGGAGAAACAATCGCTTGGCATATCAAGGAAGTGCTGGGATTAAAAGAACCAAAACGAGTAATTTATACTGAAATTACAGCATCAGCTGTTCGAGAAGCGATCGCCAAACCCAGAAAACTAGATTTAAACTTAATAGGTGCGGGACTGTGCCGCGATTGTCTTGATAAGTTAGTGGGCTACAAGGGAAGTCCTTTGGTTTGGGCGTTAAACAATGGAGCAAAAAGCGTTGGCCGAGTTCAAAGCGCCACATTACACTTGATTTGTCAACGCGAAAAAGAGATTCAAATATTTGTACCCCAGGACTACTGGAGTGTCTGGGTAGATTATACCGAAGGCTTTCGCGCTTTCTATAAAGGAACAGCGAATTCTGACTCAGATACACCAGAAAAAACCGAAACTGATGATGATGCGGCAGTAAATACTACACAAGTACCAGAAAGCAAACGTGTTCTATCTGAAGCAGAAGCAACCAGGTTAGTTGAAGAAGCACGCCGCCATCCCCATCAGGTGATTAAAGTTGAAGGAAAAATAGTTCAGCGTCAACCACCTCCTCCATTCACTACCTCTACCCTGCAACAAGCAGCCGGTTCTAAGCTGAGGTTTTCTCCAGATAAAACCATGCAAGTTGCCCAAAAGCTTTATGAAGCTGGGTTAATTACCTATATGCGAACAGATTCGGTGATGTTAAGTCCGGAATTTTGTGCTGCTGCACGTCAGTGGTTGGAGCAAAATGACCCCCAGAATGTACCACAATTTTTAGCCAAACATCGCAGTGCTAAATCTGCTCAAGAAGCACATGAAGCTATCCGCCCAACAGATGTTTTTCGTCCTTCAACGCAGTTACGAGAAGAACTGCCAGCTGATGAGTTCAATCTTTATGTAATGATTTGGAAACGGGCAATTGCTTCTCAATGTCGTGCAGCCCAACTCCGTAAAACTCAAGTAATCACTCAATCTGGAAATCTGCTGTGGCTTTGTAACGGACAAGTAGTTGAATTTTACGGCTATGCCCGCTACTGGAATAATCTCAGTAAAGATACAGTAATACCGCAGTTACAACAAGGACAAATACTCACCTTAAAAGATGCACAGCATGAGAAGAAACAAACACAACCTCCACCTCGATATAGCGAACCAAAACTAGTGCAACTAATGGAACGCAAAGGTATTGGTCGTCCCAGTACCTACGCTCCCACCGTCGCCACCTTGAAGAAACGGGATTATGTGCAGTTGACAAAGGAGCATCTCCAACCAACAACTTTGGGGTTAGAAGTTGATGCATTCTTACAAAAAGCATTACCGGATCTATTAGAGGCGGAATTCACAGCTAAGATGGAAGATGCTCTAGATGCGATCGCAGTTGGCAAACAGGGTTGGCAACAATACCTAAGTACTTGGAATCAAGAATATTTTGCGCCAGCTTTAGCAAAAGCCAAAACTGTGGTCGTGAGTACCGCATCTCCAAACAAAGTACCAGCACGAGAGCGCAAATATGAAACTGCCAAAACTCGCTGCCCTGAATGCAAAAATTTTCTAGCCAAAATTAAGAGCAGCAAGCTTAAAAAAAAGTACTTCCTCAAATGTATTAGCGGTTGTGAAAACGTCGTCCTTTTTTGGAGTGACCTTAACAAAACTTGGGAACTACCGCAAAACAAAGTATCTAAGGGGACTATTGCAAAACCTCCAGCTAAGCTAACTTCATATTCTTGTCCAGCATGTAAAAAACCATTAGAGGAATACAGTTACATCAAGGAGGGAGAGAACAAAACAATGCTACGCTGTTCTGACTCCCAATCCCGTCAGGACAACAAACATCGGGATGTAGCTTATTTTTCTACACAAAAAGGATGGTGGAGTCCTAAATTTGGTGAGTTGAATTCCTAAATGCTAAACAGCAACTTGAGTTAAACTAAATTCGTTATTAAGAATATTTATTTCCTCTTGCAAAAGTTCTTTAGGTTTCATTTGTTGCAGGTCATGCATGACAATTTTTATATCCTTGGTATTGAATTTATAATATTCAGTTAAACTTCCAATAGGATAGTTAAAGCCCCGATAGCGGTGTTTGAAATACAGTTCAATATTCCCCCGATGTTTCCAACTTCCCAATACCTGAATAACAACAGTTTGGTAATGTGCCAGTAAATCCATTTTTACTTCTGCTACTCGTTGTCCAACGGCTCTTTGAGTTACCCCTATTTTGTAGATAATTTCTTTATCTGCTTGAATCTCTAAAAAATACAGATTAGAGGATAAAATACGTTGAAGTTGAGCGCAGTACAGTTTTAAATCAGTGAGACGATATGGTAAATCTGGGGCGTTTTTGTGCAGAGCATGTTTTGCAGCTAGCTCAAGCTTCAGCAGCTTTTTGATTAATAGCGGTGACTGTACTTCATTGAACTGTGTTAACTCTAACGCTCCAACAGGAATTTTACCCAAATTAGTAAATTCATATTCGATTGGTCTTAAGTATACATTTTTCCTCAATATTCCTGCTTTGATTAACCCAGAATAAACTAAGTAGGAACTGATAGGATAATTTTTGATTCCGTACTCCTGCCAAAGTAGTTTTAATTGCTGCAAATCCTTTCCAGATAGACAAATATTGAAATTATCATAGAGTGGCAAAGTTGGAAATTCTCGGTTAGCTACCGGGCGGCAGGTTTCTTGATTATGAGCAAAATGATGCTCTTTCACCTGACCTTTCTTAGCAGTTAACTCTCCATGACAGTAAGGACATTTAAGTAAAGTCTTACCTTTAGGGATATCTTGAATACATATCAAGATTCCATCTTTATCTACACCATATTTCAACCACATTGCCACACCATTATCAAATAGTTAAAGTTGCTGTTACAAGTTTGCTTCAACTTTTCAAAAATGTATCTATCTTTAGGACTATCAAAATCGATACTCAAGTGTAATATTGGTTGAAAGAATCTAAATACTTATGCAGCAAAGCTGAGGCTAACGCATCTTAATTATGAACATAAATGAACAAAGAATTCTCCATTCATGGGCAACGAACGCTAAACCGTGGACGCGTGTAGTTCGCGACCAACTTATTGAAAGCCGTGCTTTGGTCACAGACAAAGCAATTGTAGAAGCCGTAGTTGAACTTGAACCGCGAACCTTCTTAGACATTGGCTGTGGGGAAGGGTGGTTGTGCCGCGAACTCTTCTGTCGTGGATTTGATGGTTGGGGAGTTGATGGCATTACCGAGCTTATCGAATCAGCAAGATGTCTTGGCGATATCCGCTTTGTTGTATCTTCTTACTCCGATCTGCCGTTACAGAAATTTGGCAGCATTAATCAGTTTGATTGCTTCATCTGCAACTTTTCACTTCTTGGGGAATGCGCTCTTGGTGAGATAGCCCAAGCAGGTAAGAGTTTGTTAGCAGATAAAGGAAAAATAATCATTCAAACACTTCATCCTCTGATAGCTTGCGATGACTCTGCATACTCCGATGGGTGGCGAGAAACTTCTTGGCAAGGAATAGGATTAGAGTCATTCGATCCTACTCCCTGGTACTTCAGAACAATTGAATCATGGATTCGTGAGTTTCATCTCAAAAATTACCGTTTGCTGAAGTTAATAGAACCCTGCCACCCAAAGAGTAAAAAACCAGTCTCAATTTTATTCATCTTTGAACGACTTAGTTAATCTTTTTACTTTATACAAAACTGGTCAATTCCATAATTTTCTCAAACTGAAAATTTTGAGCTAAATCTGTAATAAATTTTTGGAGTGCAGCATTTTCAACTGGTATTTGCTCAATCAATTCTAAAATTAGGTCATCGCTGCATTGAGCTGCGGCATTGTATATTTGTTTCACCCATTCAGATGACATTGCAGATAACAAAGGAACTACATCTGTAAGCGTCAACAATGTTTCTGCTTTTTCTTGGTTTGGATTGCCTATTTGATAGGTATCTTCTTGATAAATATATTGAACTCCTAAATATTTGCTCAATTTTTCTAATAGTTCTTCCTCACGGAAGGGCTTGTTAATAAAATCATCGCAACCGGCTTGGCTCATTGCCTCTCGTTGTTCCTCGAAGGCATGAGCAGTTAAGGCAATAATTATAGTCTTCTGAATTTGGATTTTGGATTTGAGATTTGAAATTATAGTATTTTCTGTGGCTTTAATAATTTTTGTGGCTTCGTAGCCGTCGATAATTGGCATCCGCATATCCATTAATATCAGGTGTGGTTGCCATTGTTGCCAAAGGGCGATCGCTTCTTCACCATTTGCAGCTTCTTCTACTATAAAACCGATAGCTGTAAGAATTTTTATTAGTACTAAACGGCTATCTGTAGCGTCATCAACTACTAAGATGCGGTATTTATTTTGAGCAGGCGCTAAATTCAAAATTCGTCGTTTAGTTTGCTTGGTATGTACTTCACTAACTGCGGCCAAACTAGTTTGAATATCAAAGGTAAATTTACTTCCCTCGCCAACAGTGCTGGTAACATCAATATCTCCTCCCATTAGTTGCACATATTTACGGCTAATTGCTAAACCTAGTCCTGTTCCCTGTTGCGATTTCCTTCCGGTTTGAGTTTGCCCAAAAGCTTGAAACAGCAGGTTAATTTCTTCTGGGGCAATACCGCAACCAGTATCTTGAATCTCGAAGATTAAGGATTGGAAAGAGGACACAAATAGGTTTATTGTCTTTGCATCAGAGCGTTCCCGTGTCTTTATGTCTTCTGTGACAGTCCCCATCCTCACTCGTAACGTCACCCTGCCAGTATCGGTAAATTTGATTGCATTTCCCAAGAGGTTTAGCAAGACTTGACGCAGTTTACTTTCGTCAGCTTGGATGAATAGGGGAAGCTCAGATGTATATTCAAATACCAATTCTAATCCTTTGGAGGTGGCGCGGAAACGCAACATCTGTTCGAGGTTTTGCAAGAGGTGAACTAAGTCAAAACTGCTAAGATTCAATGTGATTCTGCCAGCTTCGATTTTAGACATTTCCAGAATGTCGTTAATTAAGTTGAGAAGGTGTTCGCCAGCACGATTGATGATTGTTAGGTTTTGTTGATGTTCGGTAGATAAAGTACCATCGTGGCTCATGAGTTGAGTAAAACCAAGGATGGCGTTGAGTGGAGTACGCAGTTCATGGCTCATGTTGGCGAGGAATTCGCTTTTAGCGCGGTTGGCAGCATCAGCAGCAATCGCAGCTTCTTGCAGTGCTTGTGACTGCTTTTGCATTTGTGCGAGCAGTTGTGCCTGCTGTAAAGCAACTGCTAACTGATTGCTAATTTGAACTACGATGTTGACTTCTTCTGATTTCCATTGGCGCACAGCTGAATTTTGATAACTTGCCAGTAACCCCCAAAGCTGATTACCAAAAAAAATAGGAACGATGATATAAGCTTTTGCCTGAAAGCGTTCTAAGAGTTTGATATAACAAGGATGAAATCCAGCGTTGTAAATATCAGGAATGCAGCAAAAACTTGCATCTTCTGTGTATACACCTTCAAAGAAAGCATCTTGCTGTTGGTTATCTGCGCGATGCAAGATTTTTACTAAACAACGGCCATCCTCTAAGATATCTTCTGTCAAATGAGGATCGTTTTTTTGTTCTTCGAGCAGAGAAATCCAACCCTCTGCTACTGACTCAGAAATAAATTTGCCACTCCAGTTGAGATCGAAACGATAGACAGCTACCCGATCGCAATTGAGTACTTGGCGTAATTCTTGGGTTGTCGCTGCGAATATAGTCTCTAAATCGAGTGTTTGGCGCATCCTTTGAATCACTTGGGCGATCGCTCTTTCCCGTTCTGCACTCTCGCGCAGGGCTTCTTCTGCCAATTTTCTTTCGGTAATATCTGTAATCATACCGATGTAGCCTTTAATTTCTCCATCGTCTGCAAATTCCGGCAAAGCCTGACAAATTACCCAGACGATTGTGCCATCATCCCGCAAGTAACGATGTTCGTAATTATGTTTTATCCCAGCCGTGATCACGTGATTCCATGCTAGTAACAGCTGCTCGCGGTCATCTGGATACACAGCATTTACCCAACCTCTGCCCAGAGATTCTTCAATCCTGCATCCAGTAATTTCACTCCAGCGTTGATTAAAATATAATACACTACCATCAGCATCAGTGTAAAAAATACAAGCTGGCGAAGCTTCTGCTAAAAGCTGATATCGCTGTCTACCTTCTTGTAAAGCTAATTCTGTCAACTTGTGTAAGCGAAGCTCGTCGTAGACATCGCTGATATTTGCCCAGTAACCAACGCATTCTATTGGGTTACCAGCTTCGTCACGAATTAACCTCATCTTTTCGTGGAACCAGTCATAAGTTCCATCAGCGTGTAACCACCGATATTCGTAAGAATTGTACTCCTGCTCAACAAGCTGACAAAATTTTTTATAAATCAGTTCTACATTTTCTGGCTGGACGTGGTGCAGCCAGAAATTGGAATTCTCAATAAATTCCTCTGCTTCGTAGCCAATCATGGCTTTAAAATTCTTACTAATAAAAGTAGTGCTAAAATCCTCTGATGTTTTGCTGCTATAAATAACCACAGGATTAGAAGCGAGCAGATATTGTAAGCGTTCGTTTGCTAAACGTAGTTTTTGTTCGACGCGTTTGCGCTCAATTAATCCACCCAACTGAGCAGCAATAGCACTTATTACTAAGAGCAAATGCCGATCTACCAATACCGAGCTGCGTTTAAAAAACACTAAAACGGCTAATACTTGGTTACCAACCAGTATGGGAACGCCAAAACCAGCTTTTAATCCGACCTTTGCAGCTTGTGGCGATCGCAAAAAAATCGGCTCCCTCAGTTGCAAAACATCTTCTATCCATTCTGCTTCCTGGTTCTGCCAAACTCGCCCTGGTAATCCCACTCCGAAAGCAAATTTAACAGTTTTGCTTTGGTGATAAAATTCTTCAAAACAGTTTTCTTCTCCGTACCAACCCAGACTGTGTTCTAATACAGTGTCATCTTCATTAAATATCCAAACCTCGCCAAAATCCCAGCCAATGTTCTKACAAATTAAGCGCAAGACCAGTTCTAAGGCATTCTTGACATCACTGGCCTCGGCGATCGCTTGGGTTGTCAACAGCAGCAAACGGCTTTCATTTTCTGCTTGCTTGCGTTCAGTAATATCTTTATTTTTAGCATCCACTAAAAGGCGATCGCTGGCCAAGGCTTTGTTGAGGGGAATTTCTGGAAAAATCTCTTTTATTTGTCTTTGATAAATATTTAATTCAACTGTAAGCCTTTGACGTTCTTGAATTTCTTTTTTTAACTCTTTTTTTAATCTTTGGATGGTCAATTGATTTTGTACACGTAACAAAACTTCTTTAGTTTTGAATGGTTGAGTAATATAATCAATCTCACTGAACTCAAAGATATTAGTTTGGGATAATTTATCTGAAGTGCCAAAAAAAATTATTGGAATATTTTGAATTTTCTGGTTAGCTTTCAAATAATCATAAACTTGATAACTATCCATATCTGGCATGATCGCATTTAGCAAAATTAAATCAGCAGAAAAAACAAGCGCTTTGTTGATTGCTAGTTGTCCATAAATTAGACTTTTCACCTGATAACCTTGTTCTTTAAGGATATCTGATAAAAAATCTAAATTCTCTGAGTTATCATCAACTAATAAAATTTTGATTTTTTGAGTATCCATATTAATGGTTGAGTGAATTTTTAATTATTAATAATTTTTTAAATAAAACTAAATAGAAAACTAGAAATTAAAAGTCAAACGAAATGAACTAAGTCAGCGCTAAGCCCAGCTAGGAAAGTATAGCTAAAGAAAATATCTCTTCCTTCCTCGCTACTGTCTATTGCAAATATAGAAAAACATCTATAGTACTCATATTTGATTGCCTAAAAAATCTAAGTATATGTATGGCGTATTAAAATAGAGTCATAACGCACCAAAGACTTTGGACTACGTGTATTTCACGCAATCAAATATGAGTGCTATAAGAAATTAATCAAAAAATTTTTCTCTTTTAGACGCTGTAAAGGTTTATCAATAGGCTATACCCCTACCTCAATCTCCACTCCCTATTTTCAAAAGAGTCAATGATCAGAAAATCTTGCAACCAAACATAAAAAATGTTTCCTCCCTTACTCATGATTTTTAAGACAGGTCTGATATACCAATCATACTGGATTTATTCTCAATTCTGACTTCTTAATTCTTGAATTTTGAATTATGCTATTTTTCGAAAAAAATAAATTTAATTTTCCTCGAATTTCAACAATTCACTCAGATTTAATAATTTCGGAGTTTCTTTACTTACAATTAATGGCAGCTTACCATTCCATTTTTCAATTGCTTGCCTTTGCAGTATTTCTGGAGTCAACCCATTGCGTAATAATCTGTGCGCTTCGGCCTCTCCTCTTGCTAAATTGACTTTAGCCTCAGCTTGTTTTGTTGCTTTTAAAGCAATATAAGAGGCTTGTTTTGCTTCTTGTTCAGCAATTTGCTTTGCCTCGACTGCTTCACTAAATTCTTCAGAAAAATGAACATGAACAAGAGAAATATCATTAATTGCAACGTGATAGCTATTCAGCCTGCTACTTAGTGCATCATCTACTTCAGCTTTGACCTCTTTGCGCTTAGTAATAATTTCTTCAGCAGTATATTTTGCTATTACTGCTTTTAATACTTCTTCAATTGCTGGATTAATAATTCGGTCAATAACATTTTGCTCATCTCCAATTTCTTGAAAAATTGCATTTGCTTCTTGGGGAATAATATGCCAATTTAGAGCTACGTCTGTAAAAACATTTTGTAAATCTTTGGAAGAAGCTTCAGTATAAATTTGTTGTTTTTGTACTCTGATACTCAATTTTTTCACAGTATTGTAGACAGGAATAATCAAGTGAATTCCTTCTCCTAATATTTGGCTTTGGACTTCACCAAATTTCATCAATACGCCACGTTCACCTGGATTTATAATTACACAAGGCGTGAGTAACAGAGTTATCAAAAACAAAAGAGCAGTCAGTTTACCAGCACGGTTGAAGTTTGGATTTTTTTTCATTTGACTGAAACATTTATGCCTCTTGCATACAGACTTTATAAGTTGTATGCTTGTTGTCGTCATACTCTTATAACTTTGGCTCTAGGTCAATTGCTATTTCGCTTTAGCCAAGACCAGAGAGCAGTATTGTCAATAAATAATAAATTTTAAGTGAGTGGTTAATCTATTCAAAAAGATAAAGTTTAAATTTTATATAACAAAATACTAATATATGAATTGATAAATATAAAAAGTGAAAAAATTTGCTTCGGTTACCAGATATTCATGTCTTACCGCACTTGCTACAGGCAACTAAGTCAGCTATTAGTGTATACTTGACTACCCTAGCTTGAAGAGAGTCAAGGTTAGGGTAGCTTGAATATTCATTTAAAGTACTATAATAACATCGAAAAGCCGTAGTATCTTAAAAGCTAAATTTGCCCTGAAATGACCAAATTCATCAGTTGCAGATCTAGCTGAATCAGGTAATCTCGGCCGTAAGCTCCATTTTCTAAGTTTGTTACGAGATGCTGGGGGATATCTTGGGTAATTTCCTCGCTACAAGAACCTGCGGCCAGTGCGATCGCCGCTACTGTATCTACATCCCCAGTAAAAGCGATACAATCTTGTAAAAGTTTACTGGTGCTGTCGTTCCGCATTACCGCAGTAATTGCTGCTCTGACACTCATCCAGCCTTTAGATTTCACTTCACCGCGCCACGGTTTGGACCACTGTCCAGATACATAAGTTTCTAAAAACTCTGCTAATTTACTTTTTGCTCCCAGTCGATAAATAAAATAATGTGACATCAGGGCAGCGGCAACAGCAGCATCGATCCCATCTGGTGTATTATGAGTGATTGCGGCTTGAATAGTTGCCGCCTCAATGACTTTTTCTGGTGTTGGATAAATGCCAATCGGTCCTGCACGCATCGCAGCCCCGCTTTTGTCACTGTCAGGGCGAATTTTTTGGAGAAATTCTGCTCCATTTTGGATTTGTACTAAAAAATGGTAAAAGTTTCTGGCATATCCTTCTCTAGGGTCCCGTTTGAAGCCTCTAACGAAGCTTTCGGCTAAAACTTCTGGTGTCCAGGCTGCTTGAGTGACAATTACTTCGGCAATAGCAATACTCATCTGAGTATCGTCTGTGTATCTGCCAGGAATGAGTCTAAAACGCGGGTGTTGCACGTATCGACTCAAATCATTGCTAACAATCATTTCGTCAGCATATTCAAAGCCTGCACCGTAGGCATCTGCGATCGCTAACTCTAGCAGCATACTCGTATTACATTAAAAATGGACGTGCCAGAAAAAAGCTAGAAATTGATTTAGCATCTATTAACTCTCCTTGAAGAATAGCTTTTTCTAATTCCTCAGGCGTCAAAAATACAGTTTCGATATCCTCGTCTTCATCTTGAACTTGAGGTGTTTCCAGCTTTTGTAAATCTTGAGCCAGAAAAGCATAAATAATTTCATCAGAATAACCAGGCGCTAGGAAAAATTCTCCTAGTTTGTGCCATTTTTGGGCGCTGTAGCCAGTTTCTTCCTCAATTTCCCGCTGTACTGTCTCTAAAGGATCTTCGTTGTATTCCACAGTTCCGGCTGGAAATTCTAATATCCGTCCCTGAACTGCAAAACGATACTGGCGCACGAGTACTAGTTTACCTTCTGGCGTCATCGGCACAGCTAAAGCACCACCTGGATGACGAATACACTCCCATTCTCCTTCCGCTTTATTGGGTAAACGCAGGCGATTGACTTCAAAATCAAACTTGCGTCCTTTATAAAATAAGCGTTGTTTCAACAGTTGTGGTAATTCTCTACCTAATGGCATAGTTAAAAATCTGACTATCTGTAAATACAGAGGTAAAATCAGCCTTCCTGTACGTTGATGGATGGTGATTATAATTGCCCATCGATTAAATGTACATCAGAATAGTCTACCTCTTTGAGCAGTTCTTTAATAACATACCCAGAAACAGGTTCTACCCAATCTGAGGCAATTTCTGCAAGTGGAACTAATACAAAAGCTCGATCCCGCATTCTCGGATGGGGAATTTGCAGATTTGGTGTGTCCACAATTAAGTCATCATATAATAACAAATCCAAATCTAGTGATCGTGGCCCCCAGCGTTCTTGGCGTACCCGCCCAAATTGTTGTTCAACGGCTAATAAATTTTCTAATAACTCCTGGGGTAGTATTTCTACTTGTAATGTAATGCACCCATTTAAATAATCTGGTTGTGGTGGTCCTACGGCTTTAGTTTTATACCAATTGGATTTAGCTGCTAAAAAAATACCTGGGGTTTGGGTTAAAGTTGCGATCGCTGCTTCTAATATTGCCTGTGAATCTCCTAGATTACTACCAAGGGCAACGGCGCTTTTGGCACGTCTTAGCCAAGGCAAGCCTTCTTCTGGTTCTTGAGGATATTTTGCCGCACCTGTTGTAGAAAATGTCAATAGTTTTAATATTCCAAAGAAATCAAAAGATTTAATATCCCAACCATTATGCTTACTCAGGTTTAATTTTATATATAGTATATTATTATACTTATTTATTTATGATTCGGAATTCTTCTTGATAGTGAATTGAGTTAATTATTTATGGGATATTATACTAACACAACGTGGTGCTATAACCCCAAAGCTTATTGATGGTGGTTAAGTAGTTACTACTTCGATCAAGGAACTGATGTGGGGAAGCTGACCTCCTGGTTCAAGCCAAGACCAACTAATTTGAGTGACTCTAACGAGGAACCGCGATTGCGGCCTGGTAATCATCATTAACATGAGGAATCCACAACAAATGAAAGCTTACCACCAGCACATGTGGCACAGGCGAGGTAGTTACTGAGCAAAATGAAAATCTTACCATCAAGAATTAGGGTTGATCGGGCAACTGGCAATAAACCAATCTATCGTCGCATCTGGTTTTGGGCAGGTTTGGGCGTGGGTGGTGGGATAGTTGCCTCGATTTACGGCATCAGTGTAATAGATCGGACTTTGCCAGATAAAGCCGAGCTGAATGCTGTGGTTAGAGAGCAAACACTGACTATTAAAGCTGCGGATGGTAGCATACTACAACAACAAGGTGAAGCGACCAGAGAACAGCTAAAGCTCGAGCAAATACCAGATAATTTAAAAAAAGCTTTCATAGCCTCAGAAGATAGAAGATTTCAGCAACATAACGGAGTCGATCCTCAAGGGATTCTCAGAGCAAGTTTGAGTAATTTGCGATCGCAAGGTGTGGTAGAAGGTGGTAGCACTATCACGCAACAATTAGCCCGGATTCTGTTCTTGAAACAAGAGCAGACAATCTGGCGCAAACTTAAAGAAATTCGTTTAGCACAAAAAATAGAGTCAGAATTAACCAAAGATCAGATTCTAGAGCGTTATCTGAATCTGGTTTACTTGGGAGGTGGTGCTTACGGTGTCACAGATGCCGCTTGGGTATACTTTAGTAAATCCCCAGATCAACTTTCTCTAGCCGAAATGGCAACGATTGCTGGATTGGCTCCTGCACCAAGTTTATACGCCCCAGACAAGAATCCTGAAGCTGCCAAACAGCGGCGAAACTTGGTATTGCAGCGGATGCAAGAAGAAAAATTTATTACACCCCAGCAAAGGCAAGCAGCCGTCCAAGAACCGCTGACGCTCAAAACCAGTTTACCCAAGCGACTGGAAGTAGAGTCACCCTACTTTACTACCTACATCCAGAAAGAATTACCGAAGTACGTTTCTGCTGATGTGTTGTCTGGTGGAGGTTTAGTAGTGGAAACGACCTTGAACCCAACCTGGCAGAAAGCAGCAGAACAAGCAGTTGCCAAAACCTTGCGAAATCAAGGAAGTTGGGAGAACTTTAAAGAAGCGTCAATGGTTGCTATCGATCCCCGCAATGGTGATATTAAGGCAATGGTGGGGGGAAAAGACTTTGGCAAAAACCAGTTTAATCGCGTCACCCAAGCACAGCGGCAGCCAGGATCGACATTTAAAGGATTTGTTTATGCAACTGCGATCGCTAGTGGCAAAAGCCCCTACGATAGCTACGAGGATACACCCTTTGTTGTAGATGGCTACGAACCAAAAAACTATGGGAAAAACTTCCACGGCTCAATGAGCATGAGAGATGCTCTCACCCGCTCGATTAATATAATTGCGGTAAAGGTGTTGATTGACGTAGGCTTTACCCCAACAATTAAACTTGCCCATGATATGGGAATTAAATCTGAACTTAAGCCGACTTATTCCCTAGCTCTCGGCTCGAATGAAGTGAATCTCCTAGAATTGACCAGCGCCTACGGTAGTTTTGCCACCCAAGGATTGCACACAGAGCCTCATGGTATCACTCGCATCATCAACCGTGAAGGAAAAGTGATTTGGTCAGCTAATTTCAAATCTAAACGCGCCCTTGATGCTGACAGTGCCGCCATCATGACCTGGATGCTACGCAACGTTGTAGAAGAAGGAACTGGTGGTGCCGCTCAACTAGATAATAGACCTGTTGCTGGCAAGACCGGCACTTCCGATGAAGCCCGCGATTTGTGGTTCATTGGTTATATTCCCCAACTAGTGGCAGGAGTTTGGCTAGGTAACGATAACAACCATCCCACAGATGGCAGCAGTGGTAGCGCCGCTTATACCTGGCATGAATTCATGGAAAAAGCAGTGGAAGGAATGCCAGTAGAAAAGTTTCCCAAACGACCTAAATTAGAAGGTCGCAAAGGCAGCATCAAAGCCCAGTCAATCAAGCCCAAACAAGTGCTGAATCGTTCTATTTCCTCTGATGATGATGAATCACAGCAGGAAACAACTTCTAGAAATTCCGAAGATAGCGGCTCGTCTAGCAGGCGTAGAAGCAGGAGAAGATATTATCAACAAGAAGAACAGCAATCAAGTAACGACTATACCCCAAGAAGGAGAAGACGCGATCGCAGCAGTGAAGAATCAACTTCGAGTAAGTCTTCACAGGAGTCAGCTGCTCCACGGCAGCGCTCTAGAAGAGTAGAATCAGATTCTCCTCCACCTCGAAGAACTCGCCGCTCCTTGCCTCGTGCAAATAATTCCGGTTCATCAGATTCATCATCGCAACCATCCTGGCGGGATAGACTTAAACCTTCTCAGGAATAAATTGAGCATAGGGCATAGGGAAGAGGACATAACATAGATGGGGACATAGGCAAACAAGAAGATGGAGGACAAAAATAGAAGTTACCAATGTCGGTTTTTGACAATCAAAACTTCCGAAGAAAGACTTATTGCCAGTTGTCCCCTGATCTCCCTTATCCATGCGTTAGAGAATTTCCCACTCCCCTCTGTTCCCTCTGCAAGATGAGGTTGCTCAAACTACAGGGGGATGTTAGGTGATAAGCTGATTTTATATTGTGTTTAAAACTGTTACCTAGCCTTGGAGAATACACCCATGCATTTATTGATGCAAGCAGCAGCACAAAGTGCGGCTAATGCTCCTCATTTTCCTTATGCTTTTACCTTAGTATATGTCGTTGGTTTTGTTGCTGCTGTAACTATTGGTTCAATTGCCTGGTACAACTCAAAACGCCCCGCAGGTTGGGAAAGTAAAGAGCGTCCTGATTTTGTACCTAAGGTTAATAAAGAAGAAACTCCAGGTGTCGGTGAACCGGAGTCATAAACAAAGTAATAGTGCTGAGTCTGAGCTAGGGTTAGCCCTTGGCAGTCTATCCTTGGAAAAAGTTGGGCTGCTTCTTTGTCCTTTTGGTTTGGGGGTTCACAGTCGACGGAAACCGCCAAGACTGTAACCCCCTCACTACAAAGTGTTTATGGCAAAAGTTGCCGTTAAAGACTTCTGGCTCAGTAGTGAGTAAAAATTCCCAACTCGAACTCTTAGGGACTGACAAATAAAAAATCGTTAGTTTTGAACTTCAACCCAACGGCGGTAAAGCTTTTGAATTTGTTTGAGAAGTTGAGTGTGAGCCGGTTGAGTTGGTTGATTTAGCTTAGTGATGTCCTGCAATTCGGTCAGGAGTTTAGCTTCTTCGATCGCTACTTCGCCATCGCTGTAAATCAAGCCACTAATGGCTTCAATTAAATTTTCACAGTCTTGCAGGCTAGGGCGATCGCCTAAATACTCCCTGACCCACTCATAACACTCTTTTGGCTGTACGGGAACTAATTCGTACAGCCAAGGCTTAATTTCTGGGTCGTTAGCTAAACCTTTTGCTTGAGCTATTTCGCGGAGATACTGCCGTTCCTCTGGTTGGATTCTGCCATCGAGCCAAGCGGCTCCGATCAGAATCTTAACTAAGTTCTTCACATTGGAATGGGTAACCATTGTTGCCCCCTCTGGTAGATTCAGGCTTCCACCAAATCGTACAATCCCAAACAGTATTCACTCGGAATTGTTGGTTTTTCTTAAGCGCACCATAAAAAAACCATCCATGTCCTGTCGGTGAGGCCAGACTTTGAACCAGCCTTTAGATGAAGTACATGCAGAATCAGGGAACTCAAGGCTGTTGGCAGACTCAATTTGCCAATTAGGTGACTTAGCTAAAAATTCTAAAATTACTTCTTCGTTTTCTGCTGGATGCAGCGTACAGGTAGCATAAACTAGTATACCACCAGGCTTGACAAAATTAGATGTATGTGCTAGAAGTTCTTTTTGGAGCATCGAGAGTTCCCGGACAGATTCTGGTGTTTGTCGCCAACGAGCATCAGCGTGACGATGCATAGTTCCCAAACCAGAACATGGGGCATCGAGTAATACGCGGTCTGCGGTGTTGTAAAATTGGGTAAAATGGCGGCTGTCACCAGTGCAAATTTGAATAGATTGTAAATATAGCCGTTGAGAATTTTCTTGGAGTTTGCGAAGACGAGAAGAAGTGCGATCGCAAGCCCAAATTTTTCCTTTATCTTGCATTAACTCAGCAATGTGAGTTGTTTTACCTCCTGGTGCAGCACAAGCATCAATCACTACCTCACCTGGTTTGGGGTCAAGCAAATGACTTACCAATTGGGCACTGCTATCTTGTACAGTCCACCAACCTTCTCGGAAACCAGGAAGTTTTTGAATTGACCCAGCATTACCGATTAATCGTAGCGCTTGCGGCAAATGACGAACGCGCCTCACCAAAACACCAGCAGATTGCAACGCTGACTCAACTTCCTCCATAGAAGTGCGAAGTGGGTTGATACGCAAGTCAATAGTTGGGGATTGGTTCATCCATTCACACAGTTGTTCTGTCTCAGCAAAACCCAGTTGTTCTAACCAAACTTGAATAATCCAATCAGGAAAACTGTGTAAAATACCCAAGCGTTCCACTGGGTTTTCTGGAAGTTGTAGCGGGTCAGTGTGGAGAGATAAGAAAGTATTTTCTCCCCCTGCCTCCCTGCCTCCCTGCCCCCCTGCCTTCCTAAGATACTGGCGCAATAGACCATTAACAAAACCTGTGAGTCCAGAAAAACCGTTTTCTTTAGCTAGTTGGACGGTGGTGTTAACAGCAGCTGAAGCCGGAATACGCTCTTGATAGCGCAGTTGGTATAAGCCTAGATGTAGGATAGTGCGGAGGTCTTTTGGTTGTTGATGAGATTTCTTTTGGGCAAGTTGGTCAATGAGAGTGTCTAGGGTGCGCTGCCTTCTGACACTACCATAAATTAATTCTGTCACTAGGCGGCGATCGCTATCAAGCAAATTAACTTTTTGCAGCACTCTATCTAGAGCAACATCAACATAAGCCCCTTTGTGAACATCTCGTAGGGCGATAAAAGCTAGTTGACGAGCGTTTGTCATGTAAACATAAATCAGGAGTTATGAAGCTTTTGTATTCTAACTCCTGACTTTACAAATTATTATATTTAGAAATTGGGATTTTAGATTCTAGAAAAAATCTCAATTCTAAAATTGAACAACTCCTAACTTCTTATCGAGGCATATACGGGTCTACACTAGCAATCTCCAATTCACATGCTCTCGAAACCACTTCTGATGGTAATTTTCCAAAAGTAATTAATGGTAAACAAGAGGGGTTAGCTTTCAGTTCTTTTGCTAATAAGAATCCGGTAATTGTCCAAGTTTGATATTTCCTAGCTTGTTTGCCAATTAGTCGCCCTTTCTTACCGTCGTAATACTCGGGCCATTCATCTTTACACAGCCGTGCTTCAGCAATTTCAATGGCTCTTTGTGCCAGACTTGTTTTATTGGTTTTTATTGCTGCTGCTGCTAACATCCACATTAAGACTGGCCAACTACCCGCGTTATGATACGACCAAGGTATATTTTTCGGATCGCATCCAGTGACAATTCTGTACTCTTCATTTTCTAAAGCTGGAAAACAGATTTTCATTGGCATATCTCCCACTAAGTCGTCCCATCGTTTCTCAATGAGAGTCATAATCGCTTGTGACTGTTCTTCAGTAGCTAAATCTGAAATGATTGCCATCAAGTTTCCCAATGCAAAGAAGCGAGTATCTAGCTGCGACGGACCAACATTACCTGCAAGATAACCGCCTTTTTTCGGCAGCCATTTGTCTAATTCATAATAAGGAATTGAGTCTACATATATATTGAATAAATTGACAGCAGCTTTGCCATATTCTTCACTTTTGAAACGATAAACTGCATTCAAGCGATTAAGATCTATCCAATAATGTTGACGAATGTGAGCACATAAAAGAGGTAGGCGGTTATCAATAGCAACGACAATATCTTGATTACCTTGACAAATTAGTAGTTCACGTGATGCACGCAATGCTGTGTAAAAGAGAACTTGCAGTTCTAAAGGATGCCCATAGATACCCATACGACGGTCAATCATACAAGCGCCATCTGGAACCAATAGCGTAGGGTACATATCAAAACGATTCGCCAAGCAAATTTCCATGATTAACCTGATACCATTTTGGAATTCAGGTTGATAGACAAGAGAAAAATCTTCTGTGGTGACTACATAAGCACGTAACAAAATAATCCACCATAGACAAGAATCAACTGGTGTGACTCTGGCGATCGCATGTTCACCAAAGTCTGCTTCTAAATATTCTTGTCCATTTTCAGATAGCACTTTAAAGCTAGCTGGAATTAATCCTCGACCAGGCTTATAGGCTTCTAACGCTTTTTCCTTAGGCTGTAACTTTAAGGTTTCTTCTAAGAAATTGCGAACAATATCTGCTCTACCTTGGAGCAAAAAAATTAAAGCTGAAGAAACAAAATCTCGAATAAAGCACTGGTCATAATTAAGAGCCTCTACAGATGCATCATAAGCGGCTACTGTACCAATTGGTCGTCCTTGATAATAAATAATTGACTTTTCTAATGCTTGATAAGCTTCTGTTACTTCTTTGGAATTCTCAGTAATTTTTAATTCATTTAAGTGCATTGCCGGGATAACTCCATTTCTGTTGTTAATTTGTGGTAGATGCCTCTTCATTAATTTATTTTGCTATTTTTAACGTAACAAAAAAAAATTAAATAGCAAATTTAATTTTGTCAAATCATTAAATAGCGACGAACAAAGCTGCTGATAATTATGCAACTTTATTGATAGTTAATTAGCTTCTCATCAATTATTCTTTCAGTGAATTTTGATTCTTCTTCACCGGAAGTAGTAATTTGATTTTCAAACAGTCACATCAGATATATTTTTAGATTATTTACCTTTGTGTATTTATATCTGGAATCTTTGCTTTACCAGACAAAAACATATCTTCAGTGCTGTTTCAGGTTTGGGCAAAATTTAAACTAGTTACAGTATCTTTACTTAATCGGGATCAGATTTTGACACTAAAAGGCTCAGATTATTCCCCTATAACATAATAATTTATAACGTTTTGTCATAATATGCAAGATAAATGGTCAAAAAAATTTATATGTGAATATTTCTGAATCGCTATATATATTAACTATTGATAGATAATATAAGGTGCTTAGGAAAGTAAAGCCAAAAAAAGTAAAGTAAATAGAATTAAAATTTAAGTCTCATGCACGAGGCGGGAGAGATGCATAGATACCCAGTGGCTTCTGATTAGACTATCTGCTTAATTTTATTAGTAGCTTATTTATCAAACTTTATAAAATTGTCAGCATTTAATTGCTTTTGAAATTCTTTATAAGCTTGATTAATTCTTGCATTGAAGATTTTGCAGTCGCACAAGTGTTCACATCAGGATGATACAATCTTGCTAATCGGCGATAAGCAAGTTTGACTAAGAAACAAAACCTATAACGCCATCAGAAATATCCGTAAAGCAAAAAAAAGGCCAAAATCCTCAAATCCACCAACTTGTTTGTAAAAATTTAAATTATTATGACAAATTTTTAGGTTGTTAAACTAATCACTTCACAGAATAGACATATCCTCTTCCTTGTCTGCATTCTGTGTGTTTTTGGTTCGTTTTTTATAATACACCAGAGCTAATGCTTGAAGTATAGCAACTGCTTGTTCTCATGTCTTTCCGTAAGCCAGTACACCAGGAAAACCAATTACTTCAGCTAGAAGGCGTCCATCTTCTTCTTGTTCAATCTCTATTGTGAAGTTCATAGCCAGTGAAGGTATTGTAATAAAAGTGATTCCTGAATAAAACAAAAAATTTATATGACCTCAGTTGATTCTAACAAGCATAAAAAAGCCAGAGCTTTAAAACCTACTAGCCGTCGCCCTGCTAAAGAACTCTGTAGCGAGTGTGGATTGTGCGACACATATTATATTCATTATGTCAAGGAAGCTTGTGCTTTTCTTAATCAACAAATAGGCGAACTTGAAGAACAAGCACATAGGCGATCGCGCAATCTGGATAATCTTGATGAACTATACTTTGGTGTTCATCAAGACATGATGGCAGCTCGAAAACAGCAACCAATTGCAGGCGCACAATGGACGGGTATCGTCAGCAGTATTGCCATTGAAATGCTCAATCGCGGCTTAGTTGAAGGCGTTGTCTGTGTACAAAATACCAAAGAAGACCGCTTTCAACCTATGCCAATCATCGCTCGTACTCCAGAAGAAATACTAGCTGCAAGAGTAAACAAACCAACACTTTCACCTAATCTTTCAGTATTGGAACAAATAGAAAAATCGGGGATGAAGCGGCTATTAGTAATTGGGGTTGGTTGTCAAATTCAAGCATTACGAGCTATAGAAAAACAACTTGGTTTAGAAAAATTGTATGTTTTGGGTACGCCTTGCGTAGATAATGTTAATCGCGCTGGGCTGCAAAAATTCTTAGAAACCACTAGCCGATCGCCTGATACAGTTGTACATTACGAATTCATGCAAGACTTTCGGGTTCACTTCAAACACGAAGATGGCTCAACAGAAACCGTGCCTTTCTTTGGTTTGAAGACTAATAAACTCAAAGATGTCTTTGCCCCATCTTGTATGAGTTGCTTTGATTACGTTAACTCTCTAGCAGATTTAGTAGTCGGCTACATGGGCGCACCCTTCGGCTGGCAGTGGATTATAGTTAGAAATGATACTGGTAAGGAAATGCTGGATTTGGTAAAAGACCAGTTAGATACGCAGCTTGTGATGTCTAAAGGTAATCGTAAGGAAGCTGTGCAGCAAAGCATTCCCGCTTACGATAAAGGGGTGACTTTGCCGATGTGGGCCGCAAAGCTGATGGGTGTGGTGATTGAGAAAATCGGCCCCAAGGGTTTGGAATATGCGCGATTTTCCATTGATTCGCATTTTACTCGCAATTATTTGTATGTGAAGCGTAATCATCCACAGAAGTTAGAGGAGCATGTTCCGGAGTATGCTAAGCGTATTGTTGGGCAGTATGAGTTACCGGAGTGATATCTCACGCAGAGGCGCAGCGGAAAGTCTCTGCGTGATATTATTGTATTTTATGTTTTTTATATCACATTTTTAACTCATCCCCACCGCATTGATCGCCGCCTCCAATGCGATCGCCACATGAGTCCAATGAGTCCCCCCTTGGCAATAAACGATATACGGCTCACGCATTGGCCCATCTGCCGATAATTCCAAGGTACTCCCCTCAATAAATGTTCCCCCAGCCATCACTACCTGGCTCTCGTATCCCGGCATCTCATCGGGAATGGGGTCGAGATAGGAACCGATAGGAGAATGCTGTTGTATGGCTTTACAGAAGGCAATTAGCTTTTCGGCAGAACCGAGTTTAATTGCTTGAATCACATCCCCACGCGGTGCTAATGGTGCAGGATTCACTGGATAGCCAAGTTTATCAAATACATAACCAGTTAAGTACGTCCCTTTCATCGCCTCTCCCACCATCTGCGGCGCCAGAAATAGCCCTTGGAACAACAAGCGATTTTGGTCAAAGGTAGCACCCCCATAACTACCGATACCGGGGGCAGTCAGACGACAGGCGGCCGCTTCCACTAAGTCGGCGCGACCAGCGACATAACCACCAGCGCTGACAATGGTACCGCCAGGATTTTTAATCAATGACCCTGCGATTAAATCAGCACCTACAGCTGTGGGTTCCCTGGTTTCGATAAATTCACCGTAGCAGTTATCGACAAAGCAAACGGTGTTAGGGTTTTGCTGTTTAACTAGATGGATAATTTTTTTAATATCGGTAATTGATAAACTAGGACGCCAAGAATAGCCACAAGAGCGTTGAATTAAGACTAAACGCGTATTATCAGCCACACTATTAGTTAAAGCTTGCCAATCTATAGTTCCTTGGGGTGTTAGCTCTAATTGGCGGTATTTTATGCCAAACTCTATAAGAGAACCTTGACTTTGACCGCGTAAACCAATGACTTCTTCGAGCGTATCGTAAGGAGAACCAACTACTGCTAACATTTCGTCTCCAGGACGGAGTACACCGAACAAAGCACAAGCGATCGCATGAGTTCCCGAAACAAACTGCACTCGCACGATTGCGGCTTCGGAACCCATAACTTCGGCAAAAACTTTATCTAAAGTTTCTCGTCCTAAATCATCGTGACCATAACCGCTAACACCAGCAAAATGGTGTGCGCCTACACGGTAATTACGAAATGCATCTAGCACTCTTTTAAGATTATGCTTGACCTGAGTGTCAATACCAGAAAAAATTTCTAACAGTGCGTGTTCTGCTTGCCGCAGCTGTTCCAAGCTGTTCATTAGTTCCTCGTTCACAAAAAATTATAAATATGCGGATTTTCAGATCGCGCAGATTCGGCCGAACAATTCCAATTCAGGTTACTGCATGACAATTGCTACCTTAACTAAACCTCAAATCAACTGGGTTAATACCCTGTTTTTCATTGGTCTGCACATCGGTGCTTTATTTGCCTTTGTTCCTAGTAACTTTAGCTGGAAAGCAGTTGGTGTAGCTTTCTTTCTGTACTGGGTAACTGGTGGTTTAGGAATTACCTTAGGATTTCACCGCCTTGTCACTCACCGCAGTTTTCAGACTCCCAAATGGTTGGAGTATGTTTTGGTCTTTTTCGGGACACTCGCCTGTCAAGGAGGGCCAATCGAATGGATAGGGACACATCGTATCCATCATTTGCACTCAGATACTGAACCCGATCCCCATGATTCCAATAAGGGCTTCTGGTGGAGCCATATCGGTTGGCTGATTTATCAATCACCTGCTCAAGCTGAAATTCCTCGCTTTACCAAAGACATTGCAGGAGATCCAGTTTATCAGTTTTTACAAAAATATTTTATTTTTATCCAGATTGCTCTGGGTTTAGTACTGCTAGTTCTGGGTGGCTGGTCATTTGTTGTTTGGGGAATTTTTGCTCGCATTGTCTGGGTTTACCACTGCACTTGGTTAGTAAACAGCGCTACTCATAAATTTGGCTATCAAAGCCATGATTCTGGCGATCACTCAACTAACTGCTGGTGGGTAGCTGTACTAGTTTTCGGTGAAGGTTGGCATAATAATCACCATGCCTTTCAATATTCTGCTCGTCACGGGCTGGAATGGTGGGAAATTGATTTAACTTGGATGACAATCCAATTACTGCAAGCACTTGGTCTGGCTACTAATGTGAAGTTAGCTCCAACGAAAATTAGTTAGAAGCCTCGCAGGAGACTTTAAAAGCTCCGGTTAAGAGTTAGGATATCTAATTTTTTTAACTGATAACTTATCATTTCTAACTCCTAACTTTTTAAAAAGCTATTTACGGGTGCGCTTGTATAGGTTAGGTTGCTATAATCCGAGACGCTAATATTAAGCAACTTTGCGGCAAGTTATTTTTGATGACTTGGTGGAGGAGTTTGTTGTATTTCAGGTGTTCATGACTACATCAATAATTAAGAGCCAGAAACTAAGTGACGAGCCTGCGAATTCTGATTTCAGGCTCAAAGATATTATCAAAACCCTGCCACGGGAATGTTTTGTGCAAAGCCGTCGCAAGGCTTGGACACAAGTAATACTCAGTGTATTGGCAGTTGCTTTGGGGTACTACAGTCTGAGTGTCACTCCTTGGTTTCTTTTACCTCTAGCTTGGATTTTTACCGGTACTGCTTTAACAGGTTTTTTTGTAATTGGCCATGATTGTGGTCATAGGTCATTTGCCAAACGTCGTTGGGTGAATGATTTGGTGGGGCACTTTTTTATGATGCCGTTGATTTATCCTTTTCATAGTTGGCGGATTAAGCATAATTATCACCATACTCATACCAACAAAATCGATGAGGACAATGCTTGGCATCCAATCAGCCCAGAAGTGTTTGAAAGTTGGGACAAAACCCGACAGTCTGCTTTTGAATTGTTCATTCGTAAACGCTTCTGGTGGGTAGGTTCCATTGGACATTGGGCAGTTGTACATTTTGATTGGCGGAATTTCAAAACGAAAGACCAATCAAGTGTCAAGCTTTCTGTAGCTGTGGTAGTATTATTTGCTGCGATCGCTTTCCCGCTCCTGATCGCCACTACAGGTATCTGGGGATTTGTCAAGTTTTGGCTAGTGCCTTGGCTGGTGTACCACTTCTGGATGAGTACTTTTACCATCGTTCACCATACTGCTTCAGATGTTCCTTTTGTCGCAGCAAACAAGTGGAATGAGGCTCTAGCTCAGTTATTTGGTACTGTTCACTGCGATTATCCCCGTTGGGTAGAAATCCTCTGCCACGATATCAACGTTCATGTCCCTCATCATATTTCTACCGCTATTCCTTCTTATAATTTGCGGCTGGCTTACAGCAGCATCAAAGAAAATTGGCGGCCTTATCTACATGATGAATCTCAGTTTTCTTGGTCTTTAATGAAACAAATTACAGACCAATGTCAACTGTACAAAACTGATGTCGGTTATCAGACTTTTAACGAATATTACGCAGAACGATAAACAACGTTTCTAACTTGACTGACGCTCTTGAAGCCAACGAGAGCGTTTATCTTTGTGAAAGTTTAAATAAAATCTGGCAATTTTTGACTCACCAAAATTGTTAGGTAAATTGCCAGAAATTATTCTCTTAGATGTTAAGAGAAGTAGTATCCTGGGCATACTAGTGAAATCAAAAGAAGTATTGACTTGATGTTTCTTTTGCCTTACTTGTTAAGATGATCTTGTCTTAAATAAACTTCCGATTTCTATTCAACAAAAGAACCTAGTGCAATCAAATATCATCACAATCAACGCTCCTCACAGTTCTGAATTATCTGGGGATATTACCAAACTGCCTTTTACTCTTCAGGATTTAAAAGCTGCAATCCCTACTGAATGTTTTCAACCAAATGTGACAAAATCACTTTTTTACTTCTTTCGTGACATTCTGATTATTGGTCTGCTCTATGCAGTTGCTTATTACCTGGATTCTTGGTTTTTCTTTCCGATTTTCTGGTTAATGCAAGGAACTATGTTTTGGGCTTTGTTTGTAGTCGGACACGACTGTGGACACCAATCTTTTTCTAAGCAGAAATGGTTAAATGATTTGATTGGACATCTTTCTCATACCCCCATACTTGTTCCTTATCATGGTTGGCGAATTAGTCATAGAACTCATCACAAAAATACTGGCAATATCGATAATGATGAAAGCTGGTATCCTGTAACCGAGTCACAGTATAAGGAGATGCCGCTATTACAAAAGATAGGTCGATATTATGTTTTTCTATTGGCTTATCCTGTGTATTTATTTCAGCGTTCTCCTAATAAGCAAGGTTCTCACTTTTTACCCAGCAGCCCGCTGTTTAAACCATCAGAAAAATGGGATGTAATTACTAGTACTGTTCTTTGGATTGGGATGGTAGGTTTGCTGGCCTTCCTTACCTATCTATGGGGTTGGATGTGGTTACTGAAGTATTACGCTGCACCTTACATTGTGTTCGTAATTTGGCTCGATTTAGTCACATTCTTGCACCACACTGAATCAGATATTCCCTGGTATCGTGGAGCAGATTGGACTTTTTTAAAAGGTGCGATTTCGAGTATTGACCGTGATTATGGTTTGATTAATCATATCCATCATGATATTGGTACTCATGTTGCTCATCATATATTCCTTAATATTCCCCACTACAATTTGCTGAAGGCGACAGAAGCGATAAAACCAGTAATGGGTGAGTATTTCCACAAATCAGAGGAACCAATTTGGAAATCATTATGGAATTCATGGGTGAATTGCCATTTTGTACCTGATACTGGAAGTAAGGTTTACTACACATCCAACAAGAAGTTAGCTAAGCGCTAAGGTTGAGATTTCTGACTTTTTAAATAAGTCCGAAGATTGCATTTTCAGTTGTCAGTTGTTAGTGTTTTATAGTACTAACTACTGATAACTGTCTGAAGAAGATGAATTTTTATAAAAGTTGCATTAAAGATTAGGTAAATAGCTCGAACTAACTTTTATTTTAGAAGCGATCGCACATTACATTATTTTTACTGAAACTCTGTTCAAATTTGGGCATACTAAGCTTGGGCAAACCTTTATTGAATAAAAATTCATTGAGTTTCAAGCTGTAGGTCATTAAAATACAGAGGTAAAATAAAAAAAGATAAATCGCACTCAACCACCCTTATTCGGGCTTATAACCTTATGGGAAGATATTTTTATTTTAACTCTTGCAGTTACAGTGGGTAAATACTAGCATATCTGTGAGCATAGGTAATATCTGATTAAATCTACCCTAACACCAGTGAAAAACTTGTGTTAAAAGTACTTTCGACTTTATTTAGGAGCGGTTAACTTTATTTGCATCTAGTTACTTCAGTCAATTTCCTGCTAGGGTTATAAATCAGCAGAGACTATACTATGGACAATTTACCTAAAACCCTTTTCAGATTTTAAATTCAGAGGTATCAATGATTATAACTAATTTTAGCAAAAAAAGAAATGAATTAAATGAACCTAAAATACTCAAAGCTAAACCACATTGGCAAGGGCAAAACTTGAGCGATACTGCTATCAAAGGTAAAGATACTAAGATGCGAGATACTGCACCTGATAGTTCCATTTTTAATACCTTGAATCGTGGTCGAGTTGCTATTTTTATTGATGGCTTAAGCCTATTTCATACAGCTTTACAACTCGGCATAGAAATTGACTACGTTAAATTGCTTTGTCATTTAACCAACGGTTCAAGACTTTTACGTGCTTTTTTCTATACTGGGGTCGATCTCACAAATGAGAAGCAACAGGGTTTTCTACTGTGGATGCGTCGTAATGGCTATCGTGTAGTAGCAAAAGATCTAGTTGTGTCAGCAGATAATTTTAAAAAATCAAATCTGAATGTAGAAATTGCTGTAGATATGATCACTTTAGCTCCTTACTATGATACTGCGGTATTAGTTAGTGGAGATGGAGATTTAGCTTATGCTGTGAATGCTGTTAGCAGAATGGGAGTTAGGGTGGAAGTCGTTAGTCTACAAACGACGACTAGCGAAAGCTTAATTGATGTTGCTGACTGCTTTATTGACCTAGATAGTATTAAAACACACATTCAAAAAGATTCTAATCTTGGTTATAGTTACCGAACCCCGACAAATTCAAACTTCTAAAGTCAGAAGATGTGGGGAGTAGGCCAGACAAAAACAGATGTTTGGAGCAAAGGCCTCCTTTGCTCCAAACATCAAAGGACAAAAAGACTGCAACAAGTCTTTGCCTTTGTCTGGCTGTCTAATTAAATCTGCGTATTTCATTAGATGCTAATTTAGATGGATATTTTAATAGTTGAAGATGAAGCAGAAATTGCTCATTTAATCCAACTCTCTTTGGAAAAAGAAGGATTTTTCTGCCGTATTAGTCGTGATGGCATGAATGCTTTACGGATGTTTCAGGAGCAAACACCCGATCTAATCATTCTAGATTTAATGATTCCTGGTTTGGATGGGCTGGAAGTTTGTGCCAGAATTCGCCAGAAACCAGGTGTAAAAGATCCTTACATTTTGATGCTGACTGCTAAAGGCGAAGAAATTGATCGCGTGATTGGTTTATCTACTGGTGCTGACGATTACATGGTAAAGCCCTTTAGCCCCAGAGAGTTAGTAGCCAGGGTACGGGCGCTATTACGGCGTAGTCTCCGTCAAGGGGGACAACATCAAGTCAGTCGTACCCAACACTTTATAGTAGATGTAGACCAGCGCACTGCTAGTCGGCAGATGAATTCTCAGCAACCAGAAATTCTAGATTTAACTACTCTAGAATTTAATTTGCTGACCACCTTTGTCAGTAATCCCGGTCGAGTTTGGAACCGCACCCAACTAATTGACAAACTTTGGGGAGATAACTTTTTTGGTGATGAACGCGTGGTGGATACTCATGTAGCTCGGTTGCGAAAAAAGGTTGAACCCGATCCGGCAAATCCCACTTTTATTAAAACTGTTGTTGGGGTTGGCTATAAATTTGAAGACTCGGCAATAGGTTAACAAGTAAAAAGTAAAAATAACTAAATAAAAATAAATACTGAATTTTTCTTTATTTTTCCTCTTAACTTTTTACTTCGAGTGAAGCAACGGTGAGTGTTATGAAAATGGGGCTGAGAGGACGACTATTTTTTTCTCACTTAGTAGTAATGATAGTGGGAGTAGCTAGTCTAGTTATTATCAGCAGAATTTCTTCCCCTCGATTGTTTGTCTTGCATTTAGAACGACTGGAAAATCAGGGGTTTGATTTAATTGATGTCCGTACTGAATTGGTGGCAGGATTTGAAATTGCTTGGCAGCGAAGCACCGTTTGGTCAGTTTTAGTCGGCAGCACAGCTGCTGGAGGATTGAGTTACTGGGTGTCTAGAAGGATTATGCGGCGGTTGACCGAGATGGAACAAATCACCCAAAAATTTGCTGCTGGTCAGATGGATGCACGATTACCTATGTCTGATATTCCAGAACTCAATGGATTAGGTGCTAGTTTCAACCGGATGGCAGCTAGTTTAGAAGGGGTGGAAGTGCGACGACGAGAAGTGATTGGAGACATGACCCATGAACTACGGACACCTTTAACAGTTGTGCGCGGTTATTTGGAAGAACTGGCTGATGGGGAAATTGAAGCATCTCCAGAAATTTATCGACGTTTAGCTAAAGAAACTAGGCGCTTAGAGCGGTTGGTGAACGATTTACAAGAACTGTCGAAGGCGGAAGCTGGTTATCTGCCAATTAATATACAGCGGATAAATTTGCGTCCGTTGTTAGAGTCATTAGTGGAGAAATTTACTGACCAATTGTTGGAAGATGGACCTGTTCTGTACTTGGAATGTCCGTCTGTGCTGCCTCTTGTGTTGGCAGATATCGATCGCACAGAACAGGTGTTGGTTAATCTGCTTGGTAATGCAGTGCGTTACACCAACGAAGGCTCAATTACTATTCGTGTTGAGATTGAACCATCTAAACTCTGGATTGCGGTTAAAGATACAGGTATTGGCATCGCCCCAGAAAATTTGCCCCATGTGTTTGAGCGCTTCTGGCGAGCTGACCAATCGCGCGATCGCCATTCCGGAGGCACTGGTATTGGCTTAACGATTTCCTGGCGTTTGATTGAATTACAAGGCGGTCAGATTCAACTAGAAAGCGAGTTGGGAATTGGCAGTACGTTTCGTTTTTTTCTACCTTTAGCTTGAGTCAAAGACTTGAAATACAACAAATTGACATCAGCTAGTCACGGCTGTGTCATACCTGATTGCTAGGTTGGAAGTATCTAAAATCTTGATTTTTGAAGATGCGAGATTTGGATACTGTATAGAAGATAATGCTGATTTTGCATTTTTGATTGTATGCCTAATTTTGTTCTAGCTGCTGTTTTGGTTAGTTTACTCACTATATTTGGTTACGCTGCGATCGCCTACTTGTTTCCTCAAAATCGTTTTCCCGATTGAGCAAGTATCATTGGTATCTTTGGTTGGATTTTATTTTTGATTTTTTGTACAACTACTGATGATAAAAAAGATGTGTGTGTTAGAAAAAAGCTGTTAGCTATCGCCACCAACTTTTTCAATAAATTAACTTAATTCTTTGTCTTAATATTTACCAAACTCTCATTATTAGTACAGAATATAGAATGCAAAATAGTGTCATAAGAATTCCCTAAAATCAGGCAACAGATTCAAACCCCCAAACCTATACAAAATCTGACTTTCTTAATTACGAATTGGTATAACTCGCTCCTGAGGAAAGTATGTTATAACATTGTACGGATAATGTTTATTGAGTTTCATATTACCTTAGGGGTACTCAGAGTGAATCAGATAGAATTAAATTTAACTATTGCTTACTTATTAATGACATGCTATTTTTTGACCAATTGGTTAATATTTTCTCTACATCATCCCACTTCGGCTCCAGAAAATAAATTTTTGTCCGTTGTGATTTTGGTTACAACTATCTTTTGGCCTGTGACGATTTTCATATCTGGTTTCAAAATATTCAAAAATAAGGGAATAGACATTAATAAACTAATTCATATTATTTTAACGATATTTATATTTAGTATTTCTTACTAAAAGAGAAGTCCAAGGCTTGGACTTCTCTACACAAAATAGTACCTAACTTTAGTTGTTAGGCAGTCTGTTTTTCAATTTAGAATTTATTGACTAACGGCGTCTACCCGTACCAAATGAACGACTGCCTGAAGAACGTCGGTTAGTCCCAAAACTACTACCAGAATTACGTTTAGTAGTACTAGATCTGCCAGAGGGTTGCAAGTCGCTACCACCAAAGCCAGAACCAGAGGGACGGCTATTACGTGTTGTAGAAGGTGGTGTATTGCGTATATTTGAACTACCAGGATATGACCTTCTAATCGTCCCTGTACTGCGGAAAGCAGTGCGATTTCTCACTGCCGCAGGTGGTTCGTTATAGCGAGTTCGATAGCTTTCAACTGCTTGGTTATAGTTGCTGCCATATCCACCGTAGCCAGTCAGCAGTCCTCCTGATTGATAGACAGGGGGCACATAGTACTGAGGTCTAAACAATAGACTACCAATAGCTTGACCCGCCAAGCTACCAGCCACAGACCCGGCAAACGGTGTCCAGAAGCTATTTTCCTGACGGACTACGACCGTTTCTCGTCTTCCTGTTTCGGGATTAGTTCTGTTCTCGGTAACATTGTGGACGTAGGCAATTTTAAAATCTTCTGTGAGATATAAACTTGGCTGTCCATTTTCTACCTTCAGATAAGTTTTTTTACCTTGCTTAATTTCGTCATCAGTTAGTCGTGCCATTTGCAAATTTTCAGTTGCAAAGGTTGGAGGTGTGTTGTTCAGTAAAAACAGGCTGTACTGCCCAGTTGCATCGTCATAAGTAACTTGTTGAATTTGATACTGACCGTCACTTAATTTGCTGGCAGTCGAGGTTTGGCTAATGTTCTTAGCTGGAGTATTAGCTTGCTCTTGCCCTCCGCAAGCCACACTTGTCAGACACAAACTCAGGGCTAGAAAAACGACTGTAAATTTACGTACTATGGTCATGATCATTGGATTATTGTCCTATCTCCGAGCTTAACAATTTCTTGATGTGAGTAGTAAGTAGGGACTACCCAACATATTACAAAGGAACCAACTCAGGATAATATTCCAACAGTTGATCGCTAGTCAGTTGATCACCTAACTGCGCTGGCGAAAAATGTACTTGCACTGCCCGTAGTTTACGTTTGTAATGCAAATTGATTAAGGCTTTCAATCCTTCCTTAATTGCTTGAACAGTAGAAAAATCGGTTTCCAATTCTGGTACTTCTCCTTCATAAGCTACTGTAATCATTACAATCACATTGCGAGTTACAGGTGCAGATAAAGGTTCATCAAATCCAGAGTCAGAAGTGTAATCTGGTTCGCTGAGATATCTTTGGGCGGAGTCAGTAAATAATTCATTGACGTAATCTCCTGCTTCCCCTTGATCCCAAAAGACATCTCCTTCATTGGCAGCCGAAACCCAATATTCATCGTATTGCAACAGAGTTTGAGACAGTTCTACCAATGCTTCTCCCAAAACTTCTAAGTCGCCATCAGCATCGATCGCATCCCGCCCAGCACTATTTAATGCTCCTAAAATTGGTGCTACCTCACCTCCCCCTAAGTGTAGAAACAGGCGAAAGACTACATAGCGAGTCCGACCAATCATTCTATTAAATGAATCGCGCATTTTTCCTCCTATTTGTCATTGGTCATTTGTTATTGGTCAGTTGTCCAATAATACTTAATATTCCATATACCATGCTCTATGCCTAATAACTAATGACTAATATAGTGAAATCCTTTGACAAAATCTATAACCATATTTAACGAAGGTAATATATATTTGGTTGATTCGCTAGATATATCATCATAAACCGAAGAATTAATAGAAGACCGATTAATAAATCTTTTACCAAAGCTAGGATTATCATGCACAATCAAAGTCTGGGCACTGGAATTTGTTAAAATTATTTGAGTTGGAGCTTTACAAAAATTTAACTTGGCAGCTACTTCGATATTTTTTTTCATTTGTTTGATGATTGTTGCTTTACTGATAACTTGCTCTAGAAGGATATTTAATTGTTTGAGCATATGCAGTGACTTGAGAAATGTTAAATTTGGGTTTGTAACAACTTCAGTATTAATCATTTCCACCATTTGAGAAATATTTTTTTGGGTAGATGCCGCATCTAAAAAGGGAAGAATTGCTATATAAGCGGTGGGAAATAATGCTTCGTCGCTATCTAGACGAAAGGTGAAAATAGTCCGACGACGCCCACTTTCCATGCTTGGGGGTTGTTTTAGTCCCCGGTATTCCTGAGCAATTTGGTAGTAAGCGCCAGCAAGGGCAAAGTTAGCTTCGTGTTCTAGAGCTGCATCAACAATAATACGAATTGTTGGCGGTGTTTCGTTAAAAAAATCTCGCGAATCTTCAGAATGGAATTTTTGGATAATTGAGCGATCGCCACTGGGGCTAAGGTCAACCCATTCACAAGTCATACCTTCAGTTTTTAAACCAAATCTGGAGGTAGCGTAAAGTTTTGCACCGGTTAAAGTCGCACCGGTTAAGTCAGCACCAATCCATTCCGCTCTAATCAATTTGGCTTGGCTTAAATTCGCATGTACTAAACTCGTATTTGTTAAATTGGCATTGCTTAAATCTGCACCAATTAAATTTGCCCCGCTCAATTTTGCTCCGCTCAAATCTGCCCACCTGAGATTTGCCCCGCTCAAATCTGCCCACCTGAGGTTCGCCCCGCTCAAATCAGCACCGCTAAGGTTAGCATGGCTGAGATTTGCCTGTCTGAGTTCGGCATCTCGCAAATTTGCGCCGGTAATATCAGAACGACTCAGGTCAGTGGCGTTTAAGTTAGCCATTTCTAAGTTAGCTCCTGTCAGAAAAGCACCTCTCAAAACAGCTTCACTCAAGTTAGCATTACGGAGATTCGTTTGGCGCAGAGTCCCCTCTCGCAGATCGGCACTGGTGAGGTTAGCCTCCTGCAAATCGGCGCGACTGAGGTCAGCGCGAATTAACTCGGCGCGAATCAGCGAAGCTCCCCTAAGTTGAGCGCGACTAAGATCTGCTCGAATTAAATTCGCGACGTTAAGACTGGCGTTGTCCAGGACGGCACTACATAGATTTACACCACTCAATCTTGCTACATTCAATTTGGCGTTGCTCAAGTTAGCTTCACTGAGATTAGCACCACTGAAATTAACTACACTTAAATTAGCATTGCTCAGATTCACGCCACTGAGTTTAGCCCCGCTCAGATTGGCTTCAGAGAGTTCAATTCCACTAAAGTTTAAGACTCCTACCGCGTATTGTTCCAGCAATTCCTCTACACTCATTGATGCTACCTCTGGGATGCCAACTTTATATAGTTGTAAAGTCGTAAAAAATCAAATGTCAAAATTAAACAATGAATATTGGAATTTTAGGACTGGGACTGATTGGCGGATCTTTGGGTTTCGATTTGCGATCGCAAGGACATCATATATTGGGAGTTAGTCGCCGTGAATCCACCTGCCAAAAGGCAGTCGCCTTTGGCAGTGTTGATCAGGCATCAGTCGAGCTGAGCCTGTTGGCAGACGCAGAAGTTGTATTTATTTGTACGCCTTTAGCACTTATTGTGCCCCAATTTACACAATTAATTCCTTATTTGTCTGCTACTACAGTTGTGACTGATGTTGGTTCGGCGAAAGTAGAAATAGTCAAAGCTATTTCTCCGCTTTGGGATAATTTTATCGGTGGTCATCCAATGGCGGGAACAGCAGATAGTGGCATAGAAGCTGCACAGCGGCATTTATTTGTCGGTAAACCTTATGTACTAACACCCTTAACCACAACACCAACCACTGCAATTACAATTGTCGAAGAAATTGTGCGATCGCTAGGGACGAATATCTATCATTGTCAACCAGAACAACATGACAGGGCTGTGAGTTGGATTTCTCATTTACCCGTGATGGTCAGTTCTTCGTTGATTGCTGCTTGTTTGAGTGAAACTGACCCAGAGGTTCTGCAATTAGCCCAAAAGCTAGCTAGTTCTGGTTTTCGGGATACCAGCCGTGTAGGTGGTGGGAATCCAGAGTTGGGGGTCGCGATGGCGCGGTATAATCGTCAAGCACTGCTGTTGTCGCTGCGTCAGTATCGCCACAATCTCGACGAGTTGACTAACTTAATTGAGCAGGAAAATTGGGCAGTTTTAGAGTCAAAGTTTAAATCAATGCAACAGGCACGACCTAATTTTGTTGAGTAGTGGTAATAGAGTACGTTACGCTATTGATAACGCACTCATTACTACATTTAGTAAATTAATTGCTGATTTGTTGTGAATGCTTTTTCAAATAGTTGATTTGTGTAAATTTTTCAAAATAAACAATGGTAGAACGCCCAATCAAAAAATCAGAACGTCAGTCTCAACCAAGTACTGACAATAATTCGGAAAATTTGGATTCCATACCTCCTGTTGAATCCAACCCCAAAAGCTCAAAGCAAAATCGTAATCGCTCGTCTGGTAAAGGAAAAAAAGGCTCCTTTGCAGATGAAAACAAACAACCTGTTAATCCAGCATTAATGCGTGGGCCAAAACCCATTAAACCTCCAGCTAAAGTTAAAACAGAAGTTGAAACTGAATCTGAGCCTATCTCTGAGGAGTCTGAAGGTTAATACTAATTCTCTGTAACGATGCACTAAATAAAATATTGCCACTTTACGCCTTTGCGTGAGCTTAATTAGCTAGAGTATTAAGTGCAGCTTCATGGAGAAATGGTATAACTTCTTGCACAAGTCTTTATCAAAAGAAAGACAGTTATCTTGAAGGCAGAAGGTAGCTATGTTTACAGGTTTTTTAGCGTGGAAATATAACTACCTTCATGACGAATTATAATTCATAATTTGGGAGTTAGAATAGTTAAAAAATGAAATAAACTATGATTACTTAATTTATAGAACATCCTAAAGTATTGGTAAATTCTGGTTGATGAAGATTGAGCTTTAAACTTAAATCTAAAAAATATAAAACTTAGATATATTGAAAAAAATATTTATTTTTGAAAAGATAAAATTATATAATTATTAGTTTATTTTTATGAGGATAAATATTGATGAATAAGAATTATGTTAAGTCAATTATTGACGATTAAACAAGCACTGAATAAGCGTAGTGAGACATATTTGCTAATAGTGATCGCCTTTGCTGTCGTGATAGCTTTAGAATACATGACACCACCTGAGTACGTATTTGGTTACCTCTACACAGGGACGATTTTGTTAGCAGATTCTCGATTGAATCAAAGAGCAGTATTCGGTGTCACCCTTGCAGCTACAGGATTAACATTACTAAATTTGTTTGTCCCAGGAGGAGAAATAATTAATCTTCCAACGTTGGCAAACAGATTAATTGCAGTTGTGGCACTGTTAGTAACTGCGACTTTAAGCGAACGCAACCGTCACAACAAAGAAGCGATCGCTTATACTCAAGCACAATTACGCTCCCAAGAACAACTAGCTGCAATGCGTGAAGATTTTATTTCTACCCTCACTCATGATTTGAAAACACCTCTACTAGGAGCAATTGAAACCCTACAATATTTTCAGAATGAGCAATTTGGTCAAGTCACATCAATGCAATCAAAAGTATTGCAAACAATGGCTCGTAGTCATCGCAGCACACTGCAATTAGTCCAAACTCTTTTGGATGTCTACCGCAATGATGCCGAAGGGCTGAAACTACAGATATCGCCTGTTAACTTAGTAACTGTGGCAGAAGAGATAATAGCCACCCTAACGGAACTAGCAAAAACACGTCAGGTTTATATATCTCTGCACTATGGCGAATCAGATTTTCGCAGCTTTGTTTGGGTAAATGGTGATTCCTTGCAACTGGGGCGAGTTTTCACCAATCTATTAAGTAATGGCATTAACCATACTCCCCGTGGCGGTAAAGTAGAAGTAGTACTTGAAAGTTATTCTAACGAGCAAGTGGTAAAAATACTCGATACTGGTTACGGCTTTAACGAAGAAGAGTTACCCCACTTATTTGAAAGATTTTATCAAGGACACAGCGATCGCCATCTATTAGGATCGGGACTAGGGCTTTATTTAACCAGGCAAATAATTACAGCTCATGGAGGTACAATTTGGGCAGAAAATCGCTCACCACGAGGTGCAGTGTTTGGTTTCCGACTTCCTGCCTGTCCGCCACCGGAGAGATGGGGAGATGGGGAAATCGGGAAACAAGGGAAACAATGACTAATGACCAATGACTAAAATCTTACTCGTTGAAGATGATGAATTATTTCGGCTTGGTTTGCGGATGCGGTTGCAACAAGAAACTAGTTTGGAGATTGTTGCAGAGGCAGAAGATGGAGAACAAGCTGTAGAATTAGCCAATCACTATCCTCTGGATTTAGTTCTATTGGATATTGGTCTACCCGGAATTGGCGGGATTGAAGCTTGCCGTCAAATTAAGCAAAAGCATCCAACTTTACCAATTCTTGTTTTAACATCTCGTTCCGAAAAGCCGCTGATTTCACGCTTAATTGCTGCTGGCGCACAAGGTTACTGCCTCAAAGGTATTCCCGCTGATTCTCTGATATTAGCAGTGCGATCGGTTGCAGCTGGGGCTTCTTGGTGGGATCAAACAGCAACAACAGAAATTAGAGCAGCTTTTGAGGGTAATTCTCCGGCAGTGCTACCGAAAAAAACTGATGAACCCGTAGAAAATCCTTTAACAAAGCGCGAACAAGAAATTTTAGCACTGGTAGCAGCTGGCAAAAGCAATCAACAAATTGCTGAAATTCTCTACATTGCCCCTGGTACAGTAAGGGTTCATGTCCATGCAATTTTACAGAAATTAGAAGTACGCGATCGCACTCAAGCCGCAGTCTTAGCTATCCAAAAAGGATTAGTTGCACCAGAATTGTTGATTAACTAAATAAACACCTGTTACATCACTAGATTTTACCAGGCCAATTGCAACTACTTTCGATGGAAATTTAGCTATAAATCAAAGAGTCAAAACATCTATCCTAATTTCTGAGGTCTCTGCCATTGAAGGTGATATTAACACAATAACTAATACTAACTTCCTCGTTACTCTTTTCAATCCCAACTATTAAACGGTGAGTATGAATTATAATATTAGCAATTGCACAGTCAAAATTTTTGATTTGGATGACGATTCTGCATTGGGAACAAGTTTCACAAGCCTAAATCAACAGCCTACGCATAAATATTTTACAAATCATTTAGGACTGCTGTATATAAAACTTGTAGAGCATTTATTATTTTAAAATGATGAATAACTTTTTTGAGTAAAGTTTTTGAGGAAATATTTCAATGACTATTTGGGTAAATGAGCAAATAGATCCGTCTGGGATGATTCATGCTTGCATCGCTTGTTGTGACGAGTCTCAAGCCAAAGATTGTCATCATTCCTTTGAGAACAATTTGACACAAGCGCAAAAAGCAGCAGGTTGGGTAGCGCAATTACGCACGGTTGATTCTTGGGATGAGGTACCTGTCAATTCTTTAAAACTCAATTAATTGATAGCAATCTGATTTAGACATGATCTGTAGTAGAAGCGATCGCTGTGTTATCGACTTCTTGATGGTCTTAGGCGCAGATATTGGTGATCAAATTGCAATTTTTCATTGATTTATTTTTCTGTAACCTAAATTATACTAAAAATCAACCCAGCAAATCTGATTAAAACAGGTTAAGAAAGCAGAAAAATCAGATTAAAACTATCAAATTATTCTCAACGATTCCTAGCAAAACGAATCTATTATATAACTGTGATGATTTTTCTGAACTATTAAGAGTTATCATCTATACCGGAGATTAAATTAAAAAACTTGCAAAAACCGAATCAATTTAGTGAACTATCCCAAAGTTTACACTTCGGAGCAAGGCTATCCCATTTATTTAGTTGGCAAAACGGGACAAGCGGTTCAAATTACAATTCATCCCCCCAGTCAATATATCTGTGCCAACTGCGAACGGATATTGCCAGATTGGAAACAGCAGCCATTTTTACGAGTAGTGATTGTCTTACAGCAATCGCGTTATCAATTAGTGGAAAAGACCGCAGAAGTAGAGATAGAGAAACAACGCTTGCGAGAAAAGTTTATGATTTTTGGCTGCGATTTAGCATTTAATCTGCGCGATCGCGGTTATTTAACAGACTTAATCGACCCTCGTACAGGCTATCCTTTATTATCCCATCCTGGAGCAATTCCTCACGACGATTCAGCAGTTGTTCAAGCTTTACTCAATTATCCTGTGATTAAAAATCAATGCCGTGTGTTAATTCATCCCCAATGGGGTACAGCAGTTTATCCTAGCATTTTGATCTCAGAAGCTCCCCCAATTGTAATCGAATGGATTATTAAAGGTATAGCTGTGATGCATGGGTGGAAAGAAATTGATTATTAATTTGTAATAGATACTAAGCTGTCACACATTTAAGTTGTACATTTAGCTGATGACTCATACCGTTTGAGTTTAAAATTGATACAAATAGGCCGCAGGGGAGCAAGGGGCAGGGGAAAAGAATTAAAGACCAATCATTTGTATCAAATATTTCGTGAAATGGTATCATAAGTGTTAACCGTCAACAGTCAACAACAATAAAGAGTGTTTATCTAATTTAGGCGCGCATCAGCTTAGTTGGTAAATAAGTAAAACGATACGAATAGTATTACAATCTTAACGTCAGCTATTTTTTGGTCGTCGTAATTGCTTGGAATTAATCGGGCCAAGAATTTTGTTGAGGTCACGCAACTGCTCAGCTGTACCCATACAGATTAGACGGTCTTGAGACATTAACATCGTATCGCCGGTGGGGCCACCGATTAAAGTACCATCAAGGCGGCGAATTGCCAGAACTAATGCCCCAGTTTGCGATCGCAATCTCGCTTTTTGTAAAGTTTGACCGACAAAAGGACAAAAAGCTGGTTCAAGTAAAAATTCTTCCATATATAACTGGCGGTCTGCGCCTGCCAGAATCCCATCTACAAAGTCCAAAACTTGTGGTCTGAGAGCCGCAGCAGCCATGCGCTTCCCTCCAGTAATATAGGGCGATATCACTTCATCTGCACCACCGCGTTGTAGTTTCACCAAAGCTTCTTCTGTACTTGCGCGAGCGATTGCCCGAATTTCTGGATTAAGTGTTTTTGCTGATAAAACTGTGTATAAATTTTCAGCATCAGAAGGCAACGCTGCAACCAGGCAAATCGCCCTTTCAATACCAACTTTCAAAAGCGTATCATCTAGGGTTGCATCACCTTGGTATACTGTGTAACCCTCGACTTGTGCCCTTTGCACAGATTCTATCTCCGAATCAATCACTACAAAAGATACACCTTCTGCCCGAAATTCCTTGGCGATTTGACGACCAGTCCGACTAAAGCCACAGATAATGTAGTGTTCTGATAGGGATTCCATTAACCGCCTCTGCTGTTGTAGTCGAATTCCTTGTTGAAAATAGCCTTGAATGATTGCTTCTGTAAATCTGTTGACAATGTAACCGATATTAACTACGCCTAACAAAATCAGGGCAATTGTAAACAACCGTCCTCGGTTACCGAGTGGGTGTGTCTCTCCATACCCCACAGTAGCTAAGGTGATGACAGTCATATAAGCTGCATCTTCCCATGACCAACCCTCTATAATCCGGTACCACAAAGTACCAAAAAGGAAAACACCACCAAGAGCGATCGCTCCAGCCAATAATTCCTTTTGGATACGTTGATATTTTTGCTCAAGAGTTGAGAATGACGTATAAATAGTACTTTGGGCCTATATTTTTGAGTTTTGTACTAACTTTATAGTATTTAGCCTAATGAGCAAAGAGGACAAACAAGCAAAGGGAAAACCCCGTAGACAAATTTAGTTTCAGGTACGTCCTTTTTGTCCATAGTTTTTTCCAAATAGCAGAATTCTATTGATCGCTTCACCAAATTTTTAGGTTTCTGGAGTTACTTGATACTGCGGATGTGTAGAAGTATTAAATTCTCTTAAATATTCTTTAATTTGGGGCAGTAATTTCACTGAGGATACACCTAAAGAAGGATGTTAGATTTGCAGCGTAGATTACTACCTCACTATTCAACTTCTAAACCACATTTTCTACTCAAACCCTTAGCAAATCAGTAATTGCAGGCATTAATTTCGCATGAAGTAGATACAGTACCCGGTCAGGAGTTATGTCAAATTATCAATCAGTGGTTGCATCAGCTACATCTAACCTGAGGAATAATTCTGAAGATTTAGGGAAAAGGTTTTGGCAACAATGGCAGCAATATCGAGATTATTTTTATCGTTGCTGTCTCAAGTGGATGAGTGGGAACCCAACAGATGCTGAAGATGCGCTGAGTCGGGCGATGCTCAGGGCTTGGGAAAAGGTGCAAAAGTATGTGGGGGAAATTGTTAATTTCAAAGCATGGCTGACAAGACTAACTCATAATCTCTGCGTGGATATTTATCGAGAACGCGATCGCTGTGCCAAAAGAGTTGAGAATATAGAAGCGATTCCAGAGGAACAAGGACTGGTTTCCTCTGACGATACGCCAGAAAGGGCAATAGAGACAGACGAAAAAAGGATTGTAATTCGTCGTGCCATTGATAACTTACCCACTAGGCTGCACGAGACATTTATCCTACATTTTTATCGGGAACTCTCTTATCCAGAAATTGCCCAACAGCAAGAGATTTCCTATCAGAACGTCTGCAAGCGGATCTCCGAGGCGCGAGGAATTTTGCGAGAGGAGTTGAGGGGATATTTTATCGGCGAACATACAACTGATACAGATTTAACGGTTTCATCAGCTGCAATACGGGAAATATCTAAAGGGAATGTGGCAGTTGAAGCAATTGTGGGCGAGACGGTGACATTTTCTGTTGCGGTGGAGGAAGTGGAGATTTTTGTTGGTGAGTCACCGCAGAAGGTAGTAGATGCCGTACAACAACAAGAGTCGGCTTTTATAGCTCCATTAGATGGGAAGTTAAAAGTAAAAAGAGATAATTGTCTGTCGGAAGAGGCGGCGCTCTGCGAATTGCAGCTTATACAGATTTTGACTTTGGCACGACTTGATGAAGAAACTGAATATCCCCAACTATCCCGTTCTCCTCCTTTGTATCGTTTCCTCGATTTTCAATCCTTTATCAGCAGTATGCCGGGGATAAAGATGAGGATTTGTTTGTTTTGAGTCAAACTTCTTCCAAATCGAGTTAGAGAAAAATGCCTTTAGCTCAAAAATTTCAGAAATAGATTACTCAAATCGTCTGAACTGTAAGTAAGTGGGCGTGAATAATTAAACGTTTTTAGTAAGGACTAAAGCCTTTGCTAAAAACAAATTTAATTAATTTTACATTGCCTAGCATAGTTTGATTTGTTCTTGTCCATTTACTTAGAAAACAAATGCTAAACAACACGCAAAAGGAAACACAAAAATGAAAAAAATAAAAGCAATAGTATTAGCCGTTTTAATGGCGATTACAGTGTGGATGGGAATGGTAGGACATACTGAGGCGAGTCTGGCTACACCAAAAGAAACTGCTGCTTCCAATGCCTCAGCTCCCCCTCCCGTCCGAAAACCAAAGGTTACATTAAACCCTGTCAACACTGCTCCCCCAAAAGTCCTACCCACTAACTATCCACTGAGACCTGGTATAGATCCAAACACAGGTAGACCAGTAAAACTTCCCCCAATAAATAAAACTAATGACAATAGTGTGTAGGTTGTGTTGAAACTGTTGGGGATGAAGATGAGGGTTCATCTCTTTTACGAGAAGATATTTCATCATAAGCTAATCGTCATTTATTTTCCGCAATGATTCTGTAGTAAGCGGCTCCAACCAAGGTTACATGCAGCTTGAATGCTCATTAGCTTATGAAAGCAGATGGGAAGTAGGGGGCAATTCTTCAGATAATGCCCCCTTTTTGTTTTGAACGACGTGCGATGCGATCGCATTTTTAGTCTCCGAAATGCTTCTGGTACTTGAAGCTAGTTTCATAGCGTGCATCAAGGTAGGACAAAAAGTCTCTACATCAAAATATTCAGAAATTGTATTTGGGTTCCTCTTAAATACAAGGACTGTTTTCACAGCGAATTATTTCAGACCTATCCTCAATTAAAACAATAACTAAGGAGTTGAATTCATGGAGAGACAAGAAGCAATCATGGAGATGATTTACAACAAGATCAACGAGATGATCGGGGCTGGAAGCCAGCTATTTTGTATGCAATTTCCAGCGCAACCGCTGAACTATCGCCAGTTTCAATATGACACAAGCGACAGGAATAGCTCGATGACAAAACCCTATGCAGTTCAAGAAGCGGAATTCCGTCTGTCAGATGAACTTTTTGATATTTCTCCAATCACCGCAGGAGCGAATGGTGAAAAGTTATCAGTTGTTTACAACACTCTAGTAAACAACTTCATTCCCAAGTTAGAACACTTAGCTCCGTTTATCAAAGATCGAGCAGGTCTTGGTAGTTTTTTGTTAGGGGAAAGTGATGAAAAAGATCAGGATGGGAAGCCGATATCCCGGATTGAACTGTGCAAACGGCTTTATAAAGAATATCTAGATAAGAAAAATCAATGGAATGAAGAGAAAACTGCAAAATTTCAGGCATATAAACTGAATAACGATCTTGATGGCTATGCCAAATGGCAAAGTAGTTACGGACTTGTGCGTTTAGAAGAATTGAACAGCCACTATAACAATGTTGTTGTTAGAGGTCATCTGCATGAAGTTTTAACAATTCTAGGTTATATGAATGCTTCATCAATTGCCGAAGAACTGGAGCTAGGGAAGCAAAAGATGCGAAACTCAGCTAGGTCATCCATTGATGAATCAATGACAGTTTATCCAGTGCAATTTCAACCAAATAATTGGTTTAAAGCTCTAACTCCAAATCTTAACCCACAGGATTTGACGATGGCTCAAGAATCCATTCGGGATCAGTATGTAGCCAAACAGCGAGAACTGTCGCGTGCCAAGGCAGAGTTACAGCAGATGGAGCTATTATCTTTTAATCAAGACGAAATTGAGCGCATAGACAAAAGGATCGGCGAGTATAAACAGAAAATCAATAAAGCAGAATCCCAATTGATTGGCAAATATGGTGAAAGTGTAGTTAGTCTTGCCAAAACTTATTTCAAGGCAACAAGTATTGCGGCAAAAATATCAGGAGTCGTTGATGAAGATCTAGATAAACCGCTTGTTGATATTGCTCTTCCAAACACTACTAACGATACAAATGCTACAAAGGAGCAAGGTAACTCTGAGAATACAAATAATGGAAGCAAGCCTGGTTTGATGAAGGACGTAGCAAGAATGCTTGGTGCAGTTGATTTTTCTGACACTGCTATGAGCGTCTTAGGTGAAGGGGTAAATGGGATAAGTGCAATCTCTCAATATCAAGCTAATCTGAATAATTTACTTTCAAATCTTACAGAGTTAAGAGCCAAAAAAGCACAACTTGAATCACGCGATTGGAAATTTAATAAAGCCAGCTTAGAGCAACGAATTAAAGACCTATGCATTGAGGTGAATGATTATAGCGATTTACTCGCAAAAGTTTATCAGGCAAATAATACTCCTCAACAAAATAATGCGTCTCAAGTAAACAAGAGTTCTAAACGTATTTTCGTAACTGGAAAAATTGAGAATAGCAAATTAACTTATACCATTAAGATTCCAACAACTTTAACTGGGGGAACTTTTGTATTAAAAATAGGCAGCAATTCTCTCGATCCTATAAAAGTTACTACTTTGTCTTCTGAAGACATGAGGGCAATTCAACAGAAACTTAATTCAATTTTCTCTATCACTGACACAGATGTAAAATATGATAATAACGTTTTGACTCTTACCATATCAGGACAGAGCAATGTATTGGCACATGACACGCAAGAAGAAGCTTTAGAGCCAAAACCAACAGAAAGTACAGCACCACTACCTCAGGGGGAACTAAGTATTTTGTCAACACCTCAAACAGAAGCTGATGCTGAGGTTAGTGGAATGTTTACCGACATCGTGCTGAAAATCAGCGACTCTAAGGTTCAAGCTAGCACAACCCAACAAAGCTCAGCAAATAATAGTAAGTGGAGTGTCAATACATGGTTTACTTCTGCTGCTGGGCAATCTAGTTCTTCAAGTGCCAGTACTGAGCAGCAGAAAAGTTTTTTCAATCAAGAAATGGAAATTGGCTTTCGAGTCGCTAAAGTCTCCTTTGACCGTGGCGGTTGGTTTAACCCACAAATATTCAAAATGTCTCATGCATTTTCTAGGCTAGCTGACGTCCGCGTATCGCCAGGACTGTCTATAGACGACATTAAAAATAAGGATCAAAAATTTCTAAAAGAGCTGACTGAATACAAGGCGGAAAATGAAAGAAATGACAAAAAGTACAAATATATTCTGCCAGCCTTTCCGGTGGCAATGGTAATTGCAAAGGATATTACTATAAAAGTGAAAAAAACTGAAGAAATCAGCAAAAATGCAAAATCAGTGGTCGATAATTCCAGCTCGAGTAGGGGTGGTTTTCTTTGCTTCTCATCTGCCAGTGCTTCATCAAGCAAAAATTCTTCGGAGTCTACATTCCACGGGGCACATGGCGAACATTACTATATTCGCATCCCTGGTCCACAAATTATCGGCTACTTTCTACAACTTGTTCCGCAAGATAATTCTAGTCTCTATAAGCCCAACACTGACGAGAATGGCGACAGCCCAATCTTAAAAGCATTTGAAGTTTATAATAAAGCCAAAGAACAAGCTAAAGAAGTTATGCAAGACGAAGACGACTTTGCTGAATAATTATTGATAACGTTTCTTAAGCAACTGAGGTAACCAAATCTTTTTTAACAAAGTTAGTAGCTTTGAAAACATACCTCACTAGGTCGATAACCGCATAAAGCAATTAGCCTTAAATAGCGTTGCTGAGTATTGTAAAAACTACTCAGCAACGCTAGTTGCTAAATACCCCATAAAATAGTATCAGCAATCTTTTTACTCTGTTCGCAGATACAGCGATCGCACAGCACTCTTCTTTGATTACAGCAAGTGCGTTAGCATCAGCATAGTGAACATTCGCTAATTATCGACGAAAAAGCCGATCTCGTGACTCGAGCGCAGACAAAGCTTGCGTAAATTGCTACGTATCCGTTAAATTACTTATGTGATGTCAAGCGATCGCCCCTCATTAATTGGAGTCAAAAAGCATGGGCGATTCACGAAGCGATCGGGCTTTGAGAAAATAAAAAGTAATTTTTGGCGATTTCTAGGAAACTAGTAAATAACTATATAATGAAAAACTTCCAGGAGGAGCGGTAGTGAGCTTACAAACTCTAGTTGAACAAACCACCATCCCCCCAGATTCAGGGTCTTTAACATCTAGTCCCTTTAATGCAGATAGCTTTAATGAAGCTGTCATGTCTACCTATGGACGGTTTCCCTTAGCTTTAGAACGGGGTGCTGGGTGTCGGGTTTGGGATACACAGGGCCGGGAATATTTGGATTTTGTAGCGGGAATTGCCACTTGTACTTTAGGACATGCCCACCCAGCTATGGTAGAAGCGGTGACCCGCCAAATTCAAAAGCTGCACCATGTCTCTAATTTGTACTATATTCCCGAACAAGGTGAATTGGCAAAATGGATCGTTGAACATTCCTGTGCTGATCGCGTTTTTTTCTGTAACTCTGGAGCTGAAGCTAACGAAGCGGCAATTAAACTAGCCCGAAAATACGCCCACACAGTATTAGACATTGAAAAACCGATTATTTTAACTGCCAATGCAAGTTTCCACGGACGGACTTTAGCAACCATTACCGCTACGGGACAGCCAAAGTATCAAAAGTACTTCGATCCCTTGATGCCTGGATTTCATTACGTAAATTACAACGATATTAACTCTCTAGAACTGGCGATTAGCGAGTTGGATGAAGGCGATTATCGTGTAGCGGCGATTCTGATTGAGCCATTGCAAGGAGAAGGCGGTGTGCGTCCGGGAGACATTGCTTATTTCAAGAAGCTACGGCAGATTTGCGATGAAACCGGGATTTTACTAATTTTTGATGAAGTGCAAGTTGGCATGGGTCGCAGTGGTAAGCTGTGGGGTTACGAACATCTGGGGGTAGAACCGGATATTTTTACCAGTGCTAAAGGCTTAGGTGGCGGTATCCCCATCGGTGCGATGATGAGCAAAAAATTCTGCGATGTTTTTCAACCAGGAGAACACGCTAGTACTTTTGGTGGGAATCCTTTTGTGTGTGGTGTAGCACTGAGTGTTTGCCAAACATTAGAGCGAGAAAATATCTTGCAGAATGTCCAAGATAGAGGCGAACAGTTACGAACTGGATTAAAAGCGATCGCCGCTAAATATCCTCATCACATTATTGAAGTTCGGGGTTGGGGTCTAATCAATGGTTTAGAGTTGCGAGCTGACGTTGCGCTAACCGCAGCCGATGTAGTTAATGCTGCCATCAACGAGGGTCTATTGCTTGTACCAGCTGGGCCAAAAGTCATCCGATTTGTACCACCATTGATTATCACAGAAGCCGAAGTAAATACTGCTTTGCAAGCTGTGGAGCGAGCAATAGCGATCGCCACCAACTAGGTAATCTGCAAAATCTAGTAGTTCTTACTTCGATACAACACAACAGCAGTTGATGTGTTTCAAAATGTCAGTTTGAGTGCTAATATCTTCAAGCTAGAGGGGAAAGTTCATTGAACTTTCCTCTTGCTATTTCTACTTATTTTGTCTGATAAAACTTGTACAATTATCAAGGCAGTTTTTATTATCAGGTACTTCTTGGGTGTAAGATTTATCGACAGCAAAATTTTTCTATTTTGTGTTTTTCCATCCTTCATTTGTGGCCAAAATACCACAAGTTAGGCGCTTATATCGTGCAATAGATAACTTTTACCTCATGATTGGAGAGCAAAATCTTGGGAATAGAACTACGCAGTTTTGTGTTTCTCGACAGCCTGCAACCTCAACATGCAGCATATATGGGAACAGTAGCCCAAGGTTTCTTACCATTACCAGGAGATACATCGCTGTGGATTGAAATCTCACCTGGCATTGAAATTAATAAAATTACGGATGTAGCCCTAAAAGCTGCTTCTGTGCGTCCGGGAGTACAAGTAGTTGAACGTCTATATGGCCTATTAGAAGTTCATTCTGGCTCTCAAGGTGAAACCCGAGCTGCCGGTCAAGCCATTTTGGCAACACTGGGAGTCCGAAGAGATGAATGTCTCAAACCGCGTGTTGTTTCTAGTCAAATTATCCGCAACATCGATGCTTACCAAACGCAACTTATCAATCGCACGCGCCGGGGACAGCTTCTATTAGCAGGGCAAACCTTATATGTATTAGAGGTAGAGCCAGCTGCTTACGCCGCCTTAGCTGCAAATGAAGCAGAGAAAGCGGCAGCGATTAATATTCTTGAAGTGCAAGCTGTAGGCAGTTTTGGACGGCTTTACTTAGGCGGAGAAGAACGAGATATTCTCGCAGGTGCAGCAGGAGCTTTAGCCGCCATTGAAAGTATACCTGGTCGAAATCGTGAAAGTGGACGTCAGGAATGAAGAGTGGTGAATTGTGAAGTTGGGAGATGAGGAGATGGGGAGATTAGGAGATGGGGAGAGAATTTCATCTCATGATCCCATCGCTTCTAACTCCTCAGTGTTAACTTTTAACTCAGCATTAAGTAAAGCACTCAGTTGATAAAGGAGAGAAAATGGCAAATCAAGAGCATCTGGTTTTACTCAAAGCAGGTGCGGTTACATGGACTGAGTGGAGAAAGAAAAATCCCGAGATTCAACCTGACCTCAGCGCCGCGAACCTCCAAGGAGATAATCTTAGAGGTGCAGACCTCCAAGGGGTAAACTTGAGCAAGGTAGATTTAACTAATGGTTTACTTGTGCGAGCAAACCTGAGCAATGCTGAACTCAGTGGCGCAAACCTCTACAAAGCCTTGCTGATTGAAGCTAATCTCACTGCTACTAATTTGAGTGTTGCTAACTTGAGCGGTGCTATACTTTCACAGGCAGATTTGAGTGATGCTAATTTGATTGGTGCTGACTTGAGTGAGGCGAATCTCACAGGTGCTACCATCGCTCATGCTAATCTGATTGGCACTGACTTAAAAGGCGCTAACTTAAGAGATGCCGATTTAGATGCAGCGAAACTGATTCGAGCTAACCTCTGTTTTGCCAACCTCATTGAAGCTAACTTGATTGCCGCTGATTTGGGCGAGGCCAGCTTATACGGGGCGGAAATGTTGGGGGCTTATCTTTACAAAACTGATTTGTACAAAGCTAATTTGACCAAGGCTCATCTGAGTGGTGCATATTTATTATCTGCTAACTTGAATGAGGCTGACTTGAGCCAAGCAGATTTAAGTTGGACTAACCTCAGACGAGCGAATTTAGCAGGGGCAAATCTGAGAAAAGCGAACCTCAGAGGAGCCGATTTGAGAGGAGCTAACCTGAGCGGTGTCAATTTTCAAGAAGCAATTATGCCTGACTCTTCTAAGCACAATTAGTCAATCAGGTATAGCACAAATCACCAGTCAGAATTGAGCAATTTTTTCAGCGATTAGTATACCTATAACAATTTTTCTTGAAGATTGAACATTCAACCATAATTACGATAAAACATTGCAAAACGCTTGTTTGTATTACTCATAGAGAGTTAGTCCGCCCTAGTTGCCCTTGTTGGATCAACCAGTGTGAGAAATCCCTGTTGGGAGCAGTGTTATACTCTGCCTATGACGCTTGTGCTGAGCGAAGCGCACGACGCAAATAAATTCTCAAATCAAAACTGATTACTATACTTGACTTTAAGACCTAATTTCTCTTTTGTCACTAGTCAAAAATCTGAGATTAATCAGCGTGGAAAATTTGGATTGCGATCGCTGGTTTTAACTCTAAGATTGTTAAATTTAGCATCAACGACAACTATCTAAAGAGTGAAAAATTTACCCCAAATTACAGCCATTAGTTAGTTGTGTAATTTATGTAATAGCTGAAAAATGTTACCTGTATCGCAAAGAGGTATTTTTTGTAAAATATTAATGAATCTAATGATGCATTAAGCTTGACTGAATTAACCTTTTTCAGCAATTATAAGGTCAGGGCTATTAAAAGTTAATTTTTATATTACTTAAATGTGATTCTCTGCTTGCTGAAATACCTGGATCTTTATAGATGCCTTTACGATTGCAATCTATCAGATGACCACAGTATCTCTTTTTATTCTTAGTGTTATCTGCGGTTCTGAAAAATCCCATAAAAAGCAAAAAGTAAAAAGATAAAAGTAATATTCAATTGATGTTTATTTTTTCTTTTGGCTTTTGAATCCTGCCTTTTACAGTCACTTTTTTTCCTGGAGGATATTGTAATGTCTAGTGTGTTTCGTGGGTCATCACTAAGGGTTGCTTTACTAGTTCTGGGAATGACAACTGCTATAGTAAGTCCTATCGTAATTTCTGCACCAGCCTTATCTCAAGACACTGTTCCAAGTACCACTCCATCCACTACACCAACTCCATCTGCCATACCATCACCAACTTCAACTGTTAACTTGTCAGATGTTACTTCAGATTATTGGGCAAGTCCATTTATTCAAGCTCTAGCTAGCAATAATGTAATTAGTGGCTTTCCTGATGGCAGCTTTAGACCCAATCAATCTGTGACTCGTGCCGAATTTGCTGCCTTAATTCAAAAAGCTTTCGGTAACCAAAACCGAGTTCGCCAATTAAGTGCGGGTGGATTCAGTGATGTTCCTGCTGGCTACTGGGCAGCTTCAGCAATTCAGAATGCCTATGAAATAGGCTTTTTGTCAGGTTATCCTGGAAATATATTTAGACCAAATCAACAAATACCTAAAGTAGAAGCCCTCGTTGCAATCAGCAATGGCTTAGGTTTATCTGCTAGCGATACAAGTACTCTTAATAACTACTACACTGACGCCTCAGCTATCCCCAATTATGCCGTTAATAGCGTAGCAGCAGCAACGCAAGCTAATCTTGTTGTCAACTACCCAGATATTAAACAACTTAACCCCCAGCAAGCCCTAACTCGTGCTGAAGCAGCTGCACTTTTATATCAAGCTTTAGTGAGACAGGGACGGATACAACCCATTGCTAGTAATTTGCCAGCCACTCAGTATATTGTCGGCGGAACTGGTGGCACTCAAACAGGTAAAGACATTGTTTCTTTGGCTGCATCCAGTAGTTCCTTTACAACTCTGACTTCTTTATTGAAAACAGCCGGTTTAGCAGACACTCTTCAACAACCCGGCCCTTATACAGTTTTCGCTCCTACCGATCAAGCATTTGCTGCTCTACCTGCTGCTACTCTAGAACAATTGCAGCAACCACAGAACAGAGAAGCATTGGTTAAGATTTTGAGTTATCACGTAGTTCCTGGTGCGGTAACTTCTAGTCAACTCTCGAACGGTGAGCTAAAAACCATTGAAGACAGACCTGTAAATATTCAAATAGATCGCACCAACAATCAAGTTGCAGTCAATAATGCTACAGTCATCCAGGCGGATGTCCCAGCCAGCAACGGTGTTATCTATGCAATTAACCAAGTCCTGATCCCACCTGATATTAACATCAGTCAGTTAAATCAGCCATCCCAAGGAGGAGGCACTAGTAATGGTGGAACATCTGTAGGTAGAGCTACTCGTGGTGGTAGAAGCTATATCGGAGTTGGTGGTAACATTGGTTTGACTGGCGGCGATACTGTAGGCGAAGGTAACTTTGCAGTCATCAGCAAACTTGGTCTAACAAACTACTTATCAGTGCGACCATCGGTATTGTTTGGGGACGATACGGTATTTCTGGTTCCCTTGACTTTAGATTTCACTCCACGCACAGGAGGTTCGGTAGGTCAACGAACCTTCACTATATCTCCTTACGTGGGCGCAGGCGTAGCTATTGAAGCTAACAACGATACTGATATTGGATTATTACTGACTGGTGGTGTAGACCTTCCTCTAGGTTCTCGATTCACATTGACAGGTGGTGTAAATGCTGCTTTTATGGATTCAACAGATGTTGGATTGCTATTAGGGATCGGCTACAACTTCTAAGCATTAGTGATATAAACGCCCTAACAAAGGGCGCGTTTTTTGCTCCCGTAACCCATCAAAGAAACATATTAGACCTGTTTAGAAAATCTAATAATCGAGGCAGGTCTATATTAGCAAAGATAAATTTGCTTGCTACTTTTTCAATTTCATGGTTACTTTCTTCCCATTCATCCCAAGATAATAATTCGTAATACTCGCCTCCGGCGAGAAGCAAGCTACGTAATGACGCTCGTTCCGACGCTCCTCCGTCGCTAACGCTTCGCTATCGCTAACGTAATTCGTAATTTTTTTAAAAAAGCCGACTATCTTTTATTGTGGGGTGGACATCTGTCCGCCTTTGGTTAGAAAGCCAACAGTTAAGCCATTTCTGGCTTAATTTGACACCAATGTACAGATGTGCACTCCTATAATGTGGTCTATTTTGCTAAAAATTGCTGTAGGTGCTACAGAGTAAATGGGTTGCGGTTGCGTTCTATCAAACGATCCCATTGCATAGTTAAGGTGCTTCCCATTTTTTCCTGTTGTTTTGCCCACATTGATAGTAGGTCGAGGCAAGAGTGATCTATATAAGCCAAGTCTTGTAAATAAACATGCAATTCACTTCCTGGAGGCACAAGGTCTAAAATGTTTGCCAATTTTGGTAGCCTAACAAATGTTGCTGCGCCTTGTAAATGAATGTCTATTCGCTGATTATTTTCGTGCTTAATAACGTGGATGTTCAGCACAGACATTTTGTGAATTAGTAAAATTCCTGTCAACAGAATACCAATCAAAACACCTGTAATCAGGTCAGCAACAACAATCGTTGCTAAGGTGACAAAAAATATTGCCAGAGGAAAACGTCCATACTTTTTTAACTGGCGAATATGTTCTACTTCGATTAGTTTGTAACCAGTAAAAACTAAAATTGCTGCCAAACTAGAAATGGGAATTATTTTCAGCAAGCCTGGGGCTGCAATCACTAAAATTAAGAGCCATAGTCCGTGAAGCATCGTCGATAATCTCGTTTTAGCACCGGCTTCTACGTTTACAGAACTGCGGGCTATGACTCCTGTCATCGGTAAAGCACCCAGGAACCCACAGATAATATTGCCAATTCCTTGGGCTGTTAATTCGCGATCAAAATTGGTTCTTCGACCGGTATGCAGTCGATCTACCGCTACGGCTGAAAGCAAACTTTCTGTACTAGCAATGAATGCAATCACGATCGCATCCAGCAAAACCGATCCCTGAATTAAGCGTGGGAAGCTGGCTGGTGTTGGTAATTGAATTGCTTGTACTAAATTTGCAGGTACATCAACATACTGAATCGGTAATCGATATACTGTGGCGATCGCAGTGCCAATTACAACGCCCACAAGCGCACCAGGTATCAACTTCAAACTCCTGGGTTTAAATTTTTCCCATAGCAGAAGACTGATAATAGTTGTTATGCCGATGAATGCTGCAATGTGATGAGCGCTACCATCAATCGGAAACAAAGCTTTGTAAATGGTGTTGGGAATAGAAATTAAATTATCAATGCCATGTATACGCGGTTTGTCGTCTAGCATGACATGAAATTGGGAAGCGAAGATTAATACCCCAATACCTGCAAGCATTCCATAAATTACAGCTGGTGACATGGCGCGAAACAATTGCCCAAGTTTAAATTTACCTGCGAGTAATTGGATTAAACCCGCTAGCAGCAGAATTGGCCCAATCATTTCAATGCCATATTGTTGAACTATTTCGGCAACAATCACAGCTAGCCCAGCAGCAGGGCCGCTAACAAGCAAAGGAGAACCAGAAACAGCACCAACAATAATTCCGCCTACTATTCCTGTAACTAAGCCGCGAGATGGCGGAAGTCCCGAAGCGATCGCAATACCCATACAAAGAGGGAGGGCGACAAGAAATACCACAAATGATGCTGGTACTTCACTAGTAAATGAGTATTTGTCTGTAATTGCTTTCAAATTTCTCATTTGCTTCTCCTCCAATAAAAAGTTTTTAATTTTTGACTAGACAAACTRAACCATTACAATGCAGCGGAAACTATGCTTGCATTGAATAGTTCAAACATATAGCAGGAGGCAGGAGGCAGAGGGCAGGAGGCAGGAGGTAAAACTATTGCTAACTCTCTTCTTTCACCCCATCCTTGTGTCCTAAAGGGTGTGACTACGGCTATATTTACTAAGTTTTAATTACCGTATAGTTTTACTGATAATATATTCAGCCCTCACATCCCAAACACGAAATCATTAAGCTCAATCAAATTGTATTTATAGCTACCATTTACATTTCTTAATGATTTACAAACCCATGATAACAGTAGGTCTATCTAATTGATAAGAGATAACTTTTTCTATTCGATTTGCAGCCAAATGTAAAGTAAATCTAGACAATAACTTAGATTCGCGAGAAAAAAGGTATAATCCATCTTCCTATAGTTTGAGTTTTCATAGCTTTCTAGGCATATTGATTGTCATTCCCTAGTTTTTGAGAAACGATTTTTGCAAGTCCCCTAGCGTTTGACGGGATTCATCCAAGCTTCTAATCGGCTAAAAGCTTGGGAAGAAAGTAGCGTCAAACATAAATAAACCACTGCCACACCCGTGTAAATTTCAAAAGCGCGATAGTTGTCAGCAACAATTAGCTGTCCTTTGCGGAACAATTCTTCAAAACCAATAACTGCAACTAAACTTGTATCTTTTAACAAACTGATAAATTCATTACCCAAAGGTGGAATCATCCGCCGGAAAGCTTGGGGAAAAATCACATAACTCATGGTTTGCACAGGAGTTAAACCTAGTGATTGTGCTGCTTCAGCTTGTCCTGTTTCAATCGATTGAATCCCAGCCCGCACAACTTCAGCAATATAAGCAGCGCTATTCAAACTTAAAGCAATGACTCCCGCAACTAGGCGATCAAAAGTAAATGTCAAACCAAATTCTTGGAAAATTGCTGGTAACCCGAAGTAAATCATAAAAATTTGCACCAGCAAAGGTGTTCCCCGGAAAAAATCTACATACGCCCTCGCTATCCAACGCACAGGTGCAATATGAGAAAGGCGGACAATACCAATCAAGGAACCACCAATCAAACCAAACACTACAGAAAGTATCGTCAATTGCAAGGTTACCAAAGTACCCTGCAATAGAGTTGGAACAGCCTGCAAAATCACGCTAATTGAAGTTAATATTTTGGGTGTACCAGCGTTAGTTTGATTTTCAAACGATGATTTAGCTGGTAATGATGGCGGTTCGGCTTTAAACCATTTTTGGTAAATTTGGGCATAAGTGCCATTTTTCAAAACTTTATCCAAACCATCATTGATTAATGCCAAATAAGGCGAATTTTTCGCTGTACCAATTCCATAAAACTCCTCTGTCAGCAATTGCTGTACAACTTTAATTTCCTGCAAATTGCCCGTATTAATGGCATATAAAGTCACAGGTGCATCATTAATTACCGCATCTACATTTCCATTAACCAATTCTTGTAAAGCTAAAGGTGCTGAATCAAAACTGCGAATTTGCACCCCAGGAATACTTTTAGCTTTTGCGGCACCAGTTGTACCAATTTGGACGGCAATTTTTTTATTTTTGAGACTATCAAAGCCAGTGATATTTTGATTATCGGTGCGGATGGCGATCGCCAACCCCGCTTTAAAATAAGGACGGGAAAAAGAAATTGTTTTCGCCCTTTCCTCGGTAATCGTAATCGAACTAATGGCAGCATCTACCGTTTTGGCTTGGAGTGCTGGGATAATGCCATCAAAAGGCAAACTTTGAAAATTAACTTTAAAGTTAGCAGCAGTGGCGAGCGCATTCATCAAATCAATGGAAAATCCTTGTAACTCACCACCTTTTCCTTGAAACTCGAAAGGTGGAAACGCCGGTTCGGTAGCAATTCGCAGAGTTTTCCCCGCGCCGGGATTTGCACTACAGCCAGTCAGTAACAAACAGCTAAAACTTAGAATTACAGATAAGTGCAGCCAACGGATAAAACCAAATTTAGACATGTTATTTTCTCTCCCTCTGCGCTTTGTGCGCCTCTGCGGTTCGTTGAAGTTATGCCAGCCAAGAAATATTCTGAGGCGTTTTTTAGAACTGCTGCGGGTCTACGTTAAAAACACTACAATCAACTCTAGAGCAGCTTGACACACTCAATGAACAATTCTATCCCCGCGATTATTTTTGACAATATCGAAAAAAGCTTTGGTTCCTTAAAAGTCCTCAAAGGAATCACAGGCGAAATCAAACGGGGAGAAGTTGTTGCAGTTATTGGTTCTTCAGGCTGTGGTAAAAGTACGCTCCTGCGCTGCTTCAACCGCTTAGAAAAGATTGACAATGGACGCTTGATAGTTAACGGGATCGATATATCGCAACCCACTGTCAACTATAGCCAACTGCGGCAACTGCGGACACAGGTAGGTATGGTTTTTCAGCAATTCAATTTGTTTCCCCATCTAAGTGTTTTGGAGAACATGACACTCGCGCCACGTAAAGTCTTGGGGAAAACACCGAAAGAAAGCGCCCAACTAGCAGGTTTATATCTAGAAAAAGTCGGTCTATTTGACAAAGCCTCTGCTTATCCCGAACAACTTTCTGGCGGACAAAAACAACGAGTAGCGATCGCCCGTAGTTTATGTATGAATCCGCAGATCATGTTATTCGATGAACCTACCAGCGCCTTAGATCCGGAACTGGTTGGCGAGGTTCTCCAAGTGATGCAACAATTAGCAACAGAAGGGATGACAATGGTGGTTGTCACCCATGAAATGCAGTTTGCTAAAGAAGTAGCGCATCAAGTGATATTTTTAGATAAAGGTATTGTGGCAGAACAAGGATCAGCCTACGAAGTTCTCACCAATCCGCAAAGCGATCGCCTGCGTACTTTCCTCAGTCGCCTCCAAATAATTCGTAATTCGTAATTCGTAATTCGTAATGACGCTCGTTCCGACGCTCGTTCCGACGCTCGTTCCGACGCTCGTTCCGACGCTCGTTCCGACGCTCGTTCCGACGCTCGTTCCGACGCTCGTTCCGACGCTCGTTCCGACGCTCGTTCCGACGCTCGTTCCGACGCTCGTTCCGACGCTCGTTCCGACGCTCGTTCCGACGCTCGTTCCGACGCTCGTTCCGACGCTCGTTCCTCGCTAACGCTTCGCTATCGCTAACGCTTCGCTATCGCTAACGCTTCGCTATCGCTAACGCTTCGCTATCGCTAACGCTTCGCTATCGCTAACGCTTCGCTATCGCTAACGCTTCGCTAACGTAATTCGTAATTAAAGACTTCTTTTAAGCTGCCTACTTTTGTACAAACGCGATTAATCGCATCTACCCACTCCCTATTCTTTACAGATATTCACGTAAGAAGTCAAAGGGGTCATCTTCCCAGCAAGGTTCAGGTATCAGCCAAAACAAATTAGTGTGGATGTCGTCTTCAATTTCATCACCATCATCTCTGTCAAAGAGTTCTATTAAAGCTGTCCAATCACGCTCTCTAAGTGATGTTAACGATGGGGTATATACCTGGAAATTAGTTGGGTAATTCACGCGCTAATTTGTAATTTAATGATACAAAATGCTAGTTTAATACTTTTTAAATAATTAGCTTCTAACTTTGATAACTCTAATTCAATAGATACTTTGATGCTATGGTCGATAGATGACTCCTACGAGTGTCTCACAATTTAAATCAAACTGGTATAGTATTTATTACATAATTTGCAGCTGAATTTATTTATACTAAAAAAATTCTTTAGGCTGTGATTCTACTATTTCTACTCCAAACACTTCTGCAAAGCACTGTGCTACATAAAAACGCACTTCTTCGCAAGTAATACTCGGAATCCATTCGGCTAAACTGCCTACAGGTTTATCAGAAATTCCACAGGGTACAATGCGCTCAAAGCCTGTCATATCCGGACAAACATTTAATGCGAAGCCGTGCATCGTAATCCAACGGCTAACTTTAATCCCAATAGCTGCAACTTTTCGTCCTTGTAACCAAACACCAGTAAAAGCCGGAATTCTTTCTCCCTGCAATTTATAAACTGCCAATACGCGAATTAACACTTCTTCAAGTTGCCGTAAGTACCAATGCAGGTCTTTACTGTAACGTTGCAGATTTAAAATTGGATACCCCACCAATTGACCGGGACAATGGTAAGTAACTTCGCCACCTCGTTCGACTCTATGCACATCATACACATTTTTGTCAATATCAAATTTAAGAAAATCTGAGTTGGCTCCTTGTCCTAAAGTATAGACGGGGGGATGTTCTAGGAGAATCAACACGTCATCTAAATTGGGGTCATGGATGCGATCGCCTTGGAGCGATCGCTGCCATTCATGAGCTTCTAAGTAAGGCATTAACCCTTGGTTATACAGCAAACAACGGTTTTTGTGTAGTTTACTACTATGGCTCATACTAAAAATCAACTGTGTAAGGAATGAAATATATTTCAAGTTGCAGGAATGCAATCAAAAAATGTCAAGCTTTGCAAAGGATTTTAAAGGAAAGTCAAGGGAAGATGCATTAGAAAATACAAAATGCTAGCTTGAATATATAACCTCAATAGGTGTTAGGAGGAATTCTCTACAATCAGCATCAGACCAAAAGAATAGAAATGAATGCACTGGCTGATGACTTTAGTAACATTGTTTGCATTTGAAATAAAATCTACTTCTACAAGACTTGTGTTCTTTATCAACAGGGAGCAAACCTCAATCGAACACAAAAGGAGCAATTATCAACAGTTCTGTAAGTTTTGCTTTCAACGTAAAAGTAGTTACAGCTGCTACTGCTAAGATTTATTTAACAAAAAGTTCTAAGTGGATATCGAATTGGATATCAGCGCAGAGATGAGGAGGTAAATTAAGGATATACTTGGCAAAAACTCATATGCAGTCAGCTTAGAGACAGTTTAGCAGTAATACATCACAATCACAATTTGTTTTGGCAAAAGTGATAGACCTTAAACGGAACTTTTCATCCAAGGCAAATTCACACATCAAAATATTCAGCGGGAGAGTTTACATGAAGCTTGTCATCCACGGCAAAAATATTGAAATCACCGATGCAATTCGTGAGTATGTACATCAAAAAATTGAAAAAGCAGTTAGTCACTTTCAGAATATTACAAATGAAGTGGATGTGCATCTTAGTGTAGCGCGGAATCCCCGAATTAATCCTAGACAAGCAGCTGAAGTAACTATTTATGCCAATGGTAGCATCATCCGTGCGGAGGAAAGCAGCGAAAACTTATACGCCAGCATTGACTTAGTGGCAGATAAAATTGCCCGTCAACTGCGGAAATACAAAGAACGGCGTCAAGATCACAAAACTCATGCCCAACCAACAGAAGAAGTTGTTGCAGAGTCGGTAGTCACAGACTTGATTGGCGATCGCACTCCTGAACTACCCAACGAAGTAGTCCGCACTAAATATTTTTCCATGCCTCCGATGAACCTTGCAGAAGCTTTAGAACAACTGCAACTCGTAGGACATGACTTTTATATGTTCCGTAATGTTGAAACAGGCGAGATAAATGTCATTTACGAACGCAACCACGGTGGTTATGGTGTGATTCAACCACATGGTAATGGTCATACCAATGGTAAGAATGGTAAGTCAGCCAATATCAGCACATCAGAAAAGTCGCATTCGAGTAAATAAGGACTAGTGACTAGGGACTGGGGATTGGGGGCTGCGGGAAATAAGCAAACAAGGTGAATAAGCAATAACTTGTAACAAGTCTTTCTTTTCCCCGTTCTTTTCCTTCCCCGCGTTCTTTTGCCAGTACCCAGTCCCCACTTCCCTATTTCACAAGTTGTTGCAGCGTTTTTAGCGCTTCCTCAACGTGACCTTTAAAGTTAAACATTGAATTAAATACATATTGCACAACTCCCTGTTCGTCAATGACGTAAGTAACGCGACCAGGGAACAAGCCGAAGGCTGCTGTTGCACCGTATAGTTTTCGTACTTGGTCGCCTTTGTCGGTCAACAGAGTAAAAGGTAGATTGTACTTAGCTGCAAATTTTTGGTGAGATTCTGTGGAGTCGCCACTGACGCCGAGAACTTCAGCACCAGTGCTTTTAAAAACTTCATACTGGTCGCGAAAGGCGCAGGATTCGGATGTACAACCGGGTGTGTCGTCCTTGGGATAAAAATATAGGACAACGGCTTTTTTGCCGCGAAAATCCTGGAGGCTAACTGTTGAGCCGTTTTGAGCAGGTAAACTGAAATTAGGAGCGGTATCTCCAACTTTGATTGACATAGCAAGTAGTATTAGTTAGTTAACAAAATTTTACCTTGTATCTAATTCTATAAATTTTGCTTGATTAGCTGCATCAAGCGGAGTAGCTTGGATACTCATCTAACACAAAATTCCGCTTATGCGCCTGAATTCACTGGATGTTTTTCGCGGTATCACCATTGCTGGGATGATTCTCGTCAACATGATGGGAGTTGCAGATGACGTATATCCTCCCTTCGCCCATGCTGATTGGCACGGCTGTACACCAACTGACTTGGTATTCCCGTTTTTTCTCTTTATTATCGGTGTAGCGATGACTTTTTCTCTATCGAAATACACCGAAGCTAATAAACCACACTCAACTGTTTACTTGCGGATATTGCGCCGCGCCGCCATTCTTTTTGTTTTGGGATTGCTATTAAATGGCTTTTGGAATCAGGGTGTTTGGACTTTTGATTTAAGTAGCATCCGGATTATGGGGGTGTTGCAGCGCATCAGCATTACCTATCTACTAGCTTCTTTAATAGTTCTCAACCTCCCGCGTAAAAGTCAATGGATACTAGCAGCAGTGCTACTCATCGGCTACTGGCTAACGATGATGTATGCACCAGTGCCAGATTATGGGGCGGGAGTGCTGACGCGGGAAGGAAATTTTGGTGCTTATGTTGACCGCCTAATTATTCCTAAAGCCCATCTATATAAAGGTGATGGTTTCAAGTTTCTGGGAGATCCGGAGGGACTTTTTAGTACTATTCCGGCGATAGTAAGTGTCCTGGCTGGTTATTTCACTGGGCAATGGATACGCAGCCAGCCTGTACAGTCGCGCACGAGTATTGGGTTAGGATTATTTGGAATTGGTTGTTTAATTATTGGTTGGGCGTGGGGATTGACATTCCCGATTAATAAAAAACTGTGGACAAGTTCTTATGTGKTATTTACAACAGGTTGGGCATTATTGTTGCTAGCAGCTTGTTATCAACTCATCGAAGTACGGTTGATACGTCGCTGGGGTAAACCTTTTGAAATTATGGGTTTAAATGCGATCGCTCTTTTCGTTGCCTCTGTTTTATTAATTAAAATCTTAGTCAAAACCACTATCGGCACAGGAGAAAACGCTCCTAATACCTACAATTGGATTTACCAGAATTTTTTCGCATCTTGGGCGGGGGCGCTTAATGGTTCCCTGTTGCTTGGAATGGTCACAGTATTGTTGTGGTGGGCTGTTGGTGTTTTGATGTATCGCCAACAGTGGTTTCTCAGGGTGTAAATGGGGAGATGGGGAGAGCTGACTTTTCACAGGAAGTGGTTATACTGTTTCACTTTAAAATTGATACAAATAGGGAGCAGGGGAGCAGGGGAGTAGGGGAGCAGGGGAGCAGGGGGCAGGGGGAAAGAATTAAAGACCAATCATTTATTTCGTGAAATGGGGTTAGCTCTTTTGTTGGTTTTTACAGATGACGTAAACAGTCAAATCGTTAATGGAGTTCAAAGGTTCATTAATGAAGTTGAAAGCCTCATTAATGGAGTTGAAAGCCTCATTAATGGAGTTGAAAGTCTCATTAACGGAGTTCAGAGGTTCATTAATGGAGTTCAGAGACTCATTAACGGAGTTCAGAGGTTCATTAATGAAGTTCAGAGACTCATTAATGGAGTTCAGAGACTCATTAATGAAGTTCAAAGCCTCGCGCGTGATGTGCTATTTCTTCCACTTCCTCTTTCTCTGACAATTTTTATGAGGCTGCCATCTTCTATACCCGGCCAGCTACTTTCCCGCACCAGATGAACTTTATCTGTAGACATACTAACTTGGTATTGATAATTTGGTTACAAAATGGAGACCAGGAAAAAGACGCGGGGAGGCTAAGAAAAACAAATGACTAATGACCAACTAATAATAACTGCCAGATTTACGGTGTTCGAGGGCTGTTAAACCATCGGTTGCTAAGATTTCACCTTTATCTATTCCGGCGTAAATTAACCATCTGTCACCACATTTCATTTGATTTTGGACGGTACATTCTAAATAGGACAATGCTTCAGTGAGAATCAGACAGCCATTCTCAGCAGTTTGACAAGAAAGATTAACAAAGGGATTATTTCCTAAAACACTATTACAGGAAAAATAGCGGCGGACATTTCTACCTTCTTTGAGAATATTTAAGACAAATTTATCGCCGGGATGACACATTAAATCTGCATTTTGTTCGTCACCAACAGCAATCATAATTCCTGGCGGATTAAAAGTTGCTTGAGATACCCAAGAAGTTAAAACTCCTTTGTGGCTTTCTTCATCACGAGTTGTTAAAACACACAAGGAACCAATAATCCGCCCTACAGCTTGTTCAGTACGATCTACGTGAGTTTCTGTAACAACTTGACGCGCAGTTCGCAATTTTTTAGTTTTTTTCAAGTTTTGGGCAAAAATAGCGCCCGCTTCTTGACACTGTTGGAGAATTTCATCTGTAGGAGTGAAGCGGACTCGAATTGTTTCAAATCCTAAACGATAATTGGCATCTTTAAACTTACTTTCTAGTAAATCAATTGCTTCTCCACTCCAGCCAAAAGAACCAAATACTCCTGCTAATTTTGTTTTAGCTGCTGTAGCCAGAACTATTCCTAAAGCTGCTTGAATTTGAGTTGGTGCATGGCCGCCTAAAGTGGGTGAGCCAATAATAAATCCGTCGCAAGCTTCCACAATGCGGGTAATTTCTGCTGGTTCTGCTAGTTCGCAATTGATGGACTGTACATTAACGCCATTTTCAATTAAACCTTGAGCGATCGCACTAGCTACAATTGCTGTATTTCCATAAGCGGAGGCATAAAGTAAAGCAACACTCAATTCTTGTAATTTTTGTCCTTGACACCATTGACGATAATCAAAAGTAAATCGGCTAAGACTATAACGAACAACAGGGCCATGAGCCGGAGCGTAAGATTTTGCTGGGAAAACCGAAAGCTTTTCTAAGGCGACTTCGACTTGTTTGGCTTGGGGGGCGTGGAGACAGTCAAAATAGTAATGACGTTCTGCATCTAAACTTTTCCAGTCTTCATCGAAGAGGGTATCTTCGCAAATATGAGCGCCAAAAAATTTGTCTGTGTAGAGAATTTTGGTAGCAGAATCATAAGTACATAATCCATCTGCCCAGCGAGGAGTAGGTACGCTCACAAATGTGAGATGATGTCCTTGTCCTAAATCCAGAGTATCCTCCGATCGCACAGCTTGAATGCGTGACTGCCATTCGGGAAAAGCAGTTTTGATGGCATTAGCAGCAGGGCGAGAACAAATTAAAGTAGCTTGAGTAGCTTGAGAAAGCAATACTTGTAGGGTGGTTCTGCGGTTGGGGTTGACATGACCAAGAACGATGTAATCTAGGGTAGCGAAATCTAGATATTGTGCCAGTTGTTGGAGATAAATTTCGGTAAAAGATTCGCCGGGAGGGTCGATTAAAGCCTTTTTATCAGCTTGAATGAGATAAGAATTTGCCGTAGTTCCTCGTTGGCGGGAATACTCAACCTCAAATTTTAGTCTCTCCCAAGTGCGCGATCGCAAAACCAACGTATCTTTACCAATTTCAGCAACCTGCACATCTCTGGGTCGACTGGTAATTACAGTATTAGCAGACATAGTAATCTCTCTCTGGGTATGGGGCATGGGGGAGATAAAACTCTTGTACAGACGAGATTAATCACGCTCTTGTACAGACGCGATTAATCTCGTCTCTCTAATTTCCATTGCTTTCAGCTAATTCTGATTTGACTCGATTTTTAAAGCGTTTAGCTATTGTTTGTTCGGGATCGATGCCTTCAAAGGTTGGGGGTAGCCAAACTCGAACTACAAGTATTATTCCTAAAACTAATAAGAAGGCACAAGTTGCTAAAATTTGACTCCAATTAGTTTCTAAAACTCCTTTAACAATTACTTCTCGCAAGGCAGAAACAATGGAGACTTCTACAGCTACGCCAATAGATATTCGTTGCTCTTGCAAATAAATAATCAGCAATCGAAATAACTCAACTAAAATGAGCAAAAAGAGAATATCAGCAGTAACAGTATGAAAATCTAATGGGGGAAGCAGGGAGAAAAACATATCTCTCACCTGAATTACCATGAAGGTAAACAAACCCATGCACAGAGAAATCACAATCAAATCTTGAATCAATTCCAAGGTTTGGACGACGCGTTTCCGATGCATTTCATATTGAGAAATTGGGCTATCTTCAACAGATTTATACATAGCTTTATGTGGGTATTGGGGAGTGAAGAGGACGTAGAGACGCAAAGAATAACTAATGATTAATGACCAATGACAAATTTAGTAATGATTGCCAATTTTGCGGTGATGAACGGCGGTGAATCCGTTGACTTTGGCGACTCGCCCAGTTTGGACGGTGCTATAAATAACCCAATGGTCTCCACAATCCATACGGCTGGTGATTTCACATTCGAGATAAGCCAAGGCTTCTGCCAAAATTGGAGATTCGTTGGTAGCAGCAGGATATGTTTTGATTCCAGCAAAGCGGTCTGCACCGGGAGCAAAACGCTTGAGGAAATGTTTCATTAATCCTTGATATCTGCCTTCTTCTAAAATATTTAAAACAAAGCGATCGCCAACGTGCATCAATGATTCTATCGCTCGGTCTTTGGCAACGGCGATGGCTACACCTAAGGGATTCAAACTTGCTTGTGTTACCCAAGAAGCGAGCATTGCACTTTGAACTTCTGCTTTTTTGGCTGTGATAATATACAATCCGGTGCTAATTCGCCCCAAGGATTTCTCTAATTCGCTGTTAATGGATTTGATTTGTTTGATAGTGCGATCGCGATTCAACCATTGACCCATATCTGTCCCTGCTTCATCGCAAAGTTGTTCTAATACTTTAGAGGGAGCTTCTTTAACTAAAATTGGCGTAAAAGCTTCAATTAATCCCAGTTCTTGAAACTTATTGCGTAAGGGAAAAACAGGCTCATCTTCTCCTCCTCCAGACTCTAATAAACCAATTGCTTGTTTATTGTGAGCAGCAGCTAAGATAATTTTTAAACCTGCCTGAGCAATATCTAATGATTGGGGAGGCATTCCAATAACTAAACCAGCAGCTTGGTCAACTAATTCTCGGACTTCTTGAGGTTCAGTATTATTTAGAGCTACTAATTCTACCGCCGCACCTGTTTTGGCAATTCCATGTGCGATCGCCCTGACTAAATACTCGCTATGTCCATAATCTTCAACGTAAAATAAAGCTACTAAAGTCTCTGTTTTGGCTTGCTCTAAACTCCAATTTTGATAGCGTCCCAGCCATTCTGGAATATACTCTTTTAATAAAGGGCCGTGTCCTGTAGCAACTGTTTTTATTTCTAACTTTTCGATTTTCTTTAAAGCTGCCAATACAGACCGAGCATTAGGAKCCATCAAACACTCATAGTAATATTTAAAATCTTCTTCGATGATGGCGATATTCTCATCATAAGTATGGTCATCACAGTAGTGCATTCCAAATACATCGCAGGTGTAAAGAGTGCCTGTTTTGTGGTCATAAGTCAAGATGGTATCAGGCCAATGTAAGTTAGGAGCCGAGATAAATTCTAATTGATGACCGTCGCCTAAATCTAATAACTCTCCACTTTTTACCACCTTTGATTTAAAAGGCTGGTGAATCATATTCTGCAAAAACTGAATCGCTATCTTCGCACCAACAATAGTAATATTAGGAGCTAGTTGTAAAATATTTTTTACTAAGCCACTATGGTCTGGTTCGGTATGACTAATAATCAAGTAATCTATCTTGGTTGGGTCAATTAATCCTGTTACTATCTCTGGATATAACTCCTCAAATTTGCCATGAGAAGTATCAATTAAAGCTACTTTTTCTCCCTGAATTAAAAAAGAATTATAGGTCGTGCCATTCCGTAAACCAAACTCGACATCAAAACGTTCTCTATCCCAATCGAGGCAACGGATAGCAGTCGTTTGAGAAGCAATTTCAACAGTTTCAATTGTTAAGCGTCCAGGATGAGAAATAATTTGAGTAAGCTGTGTGAGTGCAACCATTAGTTTTCTCCAATCAAGAGATTATCTAGAGCCAGTGTGCTTACTTCTTATATTTACTTGAAATGTTTAATTAGTAAAATCTCAATTTCTAAAGCTAACTATCAAAAATATTTATTGTTATTTCTCTCAATTTATCATTGAAAAAATTAATGATTATCATTAGTTTTTTCACAAAGATTGAATCTATTAAAAGATAAATACGCTTGAGTTAGTGATATTTAGCCCCAGAAGAAAGAGTTCGCCAAGTTCCTTATTTCTGCTATCAATGCTGCTAAGTAGCCAATTTTGTCTTGAATAAGGCGATAAGGCCAGAGGTCAAAATAATTCGTAATTGATAATGAGGCTCGTTCCTCGCTAACGTAATTCGTAGTTACAATCAGTGGGGGCTTGTACCCTCTTTAATTACGAATTACGAATTACGAATTACGAATTAGTAATTATTTGGTCACCTTTATTAAAGGCATCCATTGTTCCTGTTTTTATATTGGCAACAGTTTGGGCTGCTCGTACTCTGAGCAATTTAACATGGGTAAAAGTGAATACAGCGGTAAAGGGTATTGAAGATTTGAGTTCGGTGAAGAGGAATTTAGCGCTGGTAGTTTCTAGTGTTCGTTCAGGACTAATATTAACAATAATTTAGAAGACTTTAACACCAAGGTAAATAAGCGTCAATTCGACGAGTCAGATTGTGTCCATTTAATTACCCGTAAAAAAAGACCTCTGAGAGGTTTTTTGATTGAGCTTAGGATATGAGCTATCGAACTCACGTGAAATTACATCATAATTTCTTAAGTTCATTGGCTGCTGACGGTTAACACTCAACAGTCAACACGAATGAATTTTATATTCTTTAAGTAGTGTATTCTGCGTTAATCCTCACGTAGTCATAACTCAAATCACAACCCCAAGCTTTAGCTGTACCATAACCATTGCCAACGCTAACAGAAATTAGCACTGTATCTTCTTGAAGATAAGCACCCACCGCTGCTTGTTTCAAATAGGCGCTGGCTGCTACACGGTCAAATGGTAAGGGTTGCCCGTTTTCTAACATTAAAAAATTCCCAAGCTTAATTTGCAGGCTTTCTTGCTCAAAGGGCACACCTGCACGTCCGGCAGCTGCGGCGATGCGTCCCCAATTTGGATCGCGTCCAAAGATTGCAGATTTAACTAAGGATGAACCAGCGATGGTTTTGGCTATTTGTCTGGCTGAGATTTCATCAAGGGCGCCAGTCACTTCCACTTCTACCAGACAAGTTGCACCTTCACCATCACGAGCGATCGCTTTGGCTAAATGCTGGCAAACTGCTGTTAACATCGCTTCTAATCTCTCTGATTCTGCACCCACTTCTGTAATTGCTGGGGTGCGAGATTGACCGTTTGCCAAGGCGATTAAGCTATCGTTAGTACTGGTATCACCATCCACAGTAATCGAATTAAAACTTCTATCAGCTGCCCTAGCTAACATCTGCTGCCAAAGATTTGGTGAAACGGCTGCGTCACAAGTCACAAATGCCAGCATGGTTGCCATGTTGGGGTGAATCATCCCAGAACCCTTGGCAATACCGCCAATCCGCACCGGGCGATCGCCTATAGTTGTCTCTAAGGCAATGGATTTTGTGACTAGATCTGTGGTGATAATTGCACTGGCAGCGGCATCTGAGCCTGTTTCGGAAAGTGCTTCTACTAGCTTGGGAATCCCACTCCGCAAAGCATCCATCTTGATACGTTGACCAATCACGCCAGTAGACGCTAATAACACAGATTCAGACGGAATTTTTAGTGCTTGGGCTATTGCCATCCCCGATTCTAAGGCATCAAACCAGCCTTGATTTCCTGTAGCCGCGTTTGCTTGCCCAGCGTTGCAGAGGATGGCACGAGCGCTTTGTTTGGCTTGCAAGCGTTGGCGACAATATTCTACGCAAGCAGCTTTCACTTGGCTGGTAGTGAACACACCTGCTGCGATCGCTTCTACATCTGAAAATATCAAAGCTAAATCTGGTAACCCCGAAGGCTTCAGTCCTGCGGTAATTCCTGCCGCTTGATACCCCCTTGGTGCCGTGATCCCACCTGTTATTTTTTGCCAATCTGCCATAATTCTTCCTTACAACTGCTGAGTGCTGAGTTAGGAGTTATGAGTTAAGAGTTATTCTCCTGACCTATACGTCCTTACGTCTACCCACTCCCTAGTTGCTTTATTGTGAGTTTATTTGCTGATGGCAATAAATAATAATGCACTACTTGACGATTAGCATAATTATTTTTACCTTTCTTATGACGAAAGACAAATGCAAAAAAGGAGAGCTACTTAAGTCGCTCTCCAGATCATCAGGGTGCATCTACTTACCAGAGCATACCATTTTATGTATGCGTGTTGTCACCAGTTTAATTATAAAGATTCTGTAAAGAAACACCGGGAAAATACTTAGGTAATAGGGGATTGGAAGGATGGGGAGGTGAGACGGTAGAGAGATGAGAAGAGAATTTCACCCCATCTCCTCATCTCCCGCATCACCCTATCTCCTTAATCCTGACTCTAGGCGTTGAGTTTTTTCTCAACTAATTCGTTAGTCAGCTTTGGATCGGCACGTTTGCTTGTCTTTTTCAAAACTTGTCCAACGAAGAAGCCTTTGAGGTTGGTGTTACCGTTGCGATACTTTTCTAGTTCTTTGGGATTAGCGGCTATAACCTCATCAACGATCGGTTCGAGGACACTAGGATCGGTGATTAGTTCTTGTCCAACAAAAACTTTTTCTGGAGAAATACCATTGAGCAAATCTGGCAGTTTTTCTTTGGCTTGGGCGTTGCTAATTTTGCCCTTTTCAATTCTGTTGATGATATCTGCTAAATTGTTGGGAGTCAGGGCGATTTCACTGATAGTGAGTTTTTGCTTATTAAGGTATGCGGCGATATCTTGAGTAATCCAGTTGGCGGCAGCTTTGGGATTTGCTCCAGCTTTAATAGCCGCTTCAAAATATTCCGATACAGGACGATCTTCTGTCAATACTCGCGCATCGTAGGCCGAAAGTCCCAATTCATTTTCGTAATGATGGCGTTTTTGGGCTGGTAGTTCTGGTAGTTCGCTGCGCCATGTTTCTAATTCTTCGTCTGACACCTCAATTGGCGCTAAATCTGGTTCAGGAAAGTAGCGGTAATCACTCGAACCTTCCTTCACCCGCATACTACTTGTACGTTGTGCGCCTTCTTCCCACAGACGAGTTTCTTGGATAATGCGATCGCCTGCTTCGATGGCTGCGATTTGGCGTTCAATTTCGTAGTCAATCGCCCGTTGGATGGCGCTAAAGGAGTTCATGTTTTTAATTTCTACTTTCGTGCCAAACCTCTCTTGTCCTACTCGACGCACAGAAATATTGACATCGCAACGTAAAGATCCTTCTTGCATGTTGCCATCGCTAACACCGAGATAGCGCACAATCCGGCGTAGTTCTTGGGCATATTCAGCAGCTTCGAGTCCAGAACGCATGTCTGGTTCTGAGACAATTTCTACTAATGGTACACCTGCACGATTGTAGTCCACTAGAGAATAAGCAGAACCAGAAAGGCGATCGCTGCCTGCATGTACTAATTTTCCAGCATCTTCCTCCATGTGCAAACGCGTAATGCCAATGCGTTTGCGAGTGGGGTTACCCTCACCATCTACCAACTCAATTTCTAACCAACCATGTTCAGCGATCGGCAGGTCATATTGAGAAATTTGGTAATTTTTTGGTAAATCTGGATAAAAATACTGTTTACGGTCAAATTTACTATATTTAGCTATTTGACAATTCAGTGCCAAACCTGCTTTAACGGCATATTCTAATACCTTTTGATTTAGTACAGGTAAAACCCCAGGTAAACCCATACAAACTGGGTCGATGTTAGTATTGGGGTCAGCACCAAAAGCTGTAGAGCTAGTAGAGAAAATCTTGCTATTAGTACTGAGTTGACAATGGGTTTCTAGACCAATAATCGCTTCGTACTCAGTTTTTACAGTTGTAGCAGAGGTCATAATATCACTAATTTGGGCATAATCCTTCCTAGTGGTACTATTGTAGCGGCGTCTGGAGTTGCCCTGAAGACGGTTATTTGGGTGAATTATCCTGACTTAAAAAAAGTTAGTCAAGTGTTTGTCATTAGTCATTGGTCGTTGATTACTAACAAACGAGGAAACCTAACACCTTAATATCATATATTTTTACTATATAAATATTTCTCAAGGATTAGTTTGGCATTTCTTTGCAATACTTAACTACTTTCTAATTAAAAAAGATTAACATAGATTAAAAATAATAAATAACATCATAATTTATTAAGTTTATCAAGCTAAATTGAGAGTATGCTTAATCATTAGAAGTCTAGTTGAAAAATTAAGTAATTAGGTGCAAACAAAATTAAATATTTCTCTTGATGTTTTATAGTAATAAAGCAAAATTTATTTGTGCCAACTTACTAACTAGATTATCAAATTAAGACGGTGAAAATCCGATCGAGAGCAAGTAGTTATAGCGAGAACAAAAGTAAACTTAACAACAATCACGTAAGATGATACAAAAAATTTTGCTGGCTGTATCGGGATTGGGACATGCAGAAGAAATGCTCAAAACCCTCAAAGAAATCCCTTCAATTCAATCTGCAAAAGTTACAATTTTGCATGTTGTTCCTGCAAAAAGTACTGCTGCTACGATGACAGCTAAATGGGAAGATGGCGGGAAAATTTTGGCTAATGCCATTCAAACTTTAAACCTAGATCCTAGCCAGGTTTCTTCAATTTTGCGCCAAGGTGACCCTAAGGATGTGGTTTGTCAAGTAGCTGATGAAATCGACGCTGATTTAATTATTATGGGTTCACGCGGACTCAAGCGGCTACAATCAATTTTATCGAACTCGGTCAGTCAGTACGTTTTTCAGCTATCTTCTCGCCCCATGTTGCTGGTGAAAGATGACATTTATGTCAAAAGAATTAAGCGCATTATGGTGGCAATAGATAATTCGGATGCAGCAAAAAACTGCTTGAAGTTGGCACTGTTTTTACTGCGAGATATTCAGGGCGGTGAGTTGATTTTGGCAAATATTAGCGCAGATTTCGGCGGTAAAAAATCAGAAATAACTCAGGTTACTTCCGATAAAAGTCCAGTTTTGGCAGCCGCAGTTACAGAAGCTCAAAAATTAGGCATCCAACCTCGTTGTTATGTCAGCAGTGGTAAACCTGGTGAAGAAATTTGTCGATTAGCAGAGCAGCTGAATGTAGATTTATTATTACTCGGTTCTCCAGATCGCCGTCCATCGATCGCTAAGAGTTTTGTTGATATAGACCGACTCATTGGCGTTTCTTTGTCTGATTACGTTCGAGTCAATGCCACTTGTCCAGTACTATTAGCGCGAACCATCGATTAAGATAAACGCTGCTGAGTATCATAACTTTTGTACTCACATAGGAAGCAAGCCAGATTTGTCTTTACAACTAGGCAGGCTGATAAATAAAAACCCCTACAGTATTAATGCAGGGGCATTTATTTTATACACAAATTTTTAACTATCTTTTCCACCTTCGCGGCTAGCAGTTTGGATGTACAGAATTAGTAAAAACACAGTGGGCACAAGTACGAACAAAATGCTCGCTACGAACCCCAGGTCATTAACTTGCATGGCAAGAAAGCCTCTCTTAAATTTCCAGTCAACAACATTAGGATATCATCATCGATGACAGAGTTAGCTCAAATTTTTTACTCACTTGAATACTAACCACGCATAATTCCAAAAAAACTTAAGGCTTTGTGACCACACTCACAGGGCCATTTACTAAAGTTTGACAAGCAAGCCGATAATTTTCCGGCTTTTTCTTTAATTTTCGGTTCTCTACATCTGTGCGGGGGGAAAGATTCTGTTGTCCTTCCACTATCTCAATAATGCAAGTGCCACACTGACCATAGCCACCGCAATTTGTCATTTTGCCAATTAATGTATATATATCAATGTTATTTTCCATAGCTTTGAGCCGGAGATTTGCACCATCTGCCGCCACTACTTCTTTATTTTCTTTAACAAATTTGATATTACCCATAGCTGATTCCTCCTTGACTGTAAGCTTGGCTTTCAAGGCTTCATATTGACATGGCTTGATTCATATCTTACTAATTATAATAATTCATTACAAAATATTAATAAATATTAATTTTAAAAATATAATGCCACAAAAATAGGACAGGCATAGTACCTGTCCAAAAAAAATGCAAAATAAATTAACTTACCTAAACCCCACAGCCGCTTGCCAAACAAAAGCAAGCAACAGGAAGAATACGGGGATAACTGGGAGAACATCCACTAAAGGATCGAAGATTTGGTAAGCTTCAGGCAGTTTTGCTAATAAAAGTGCTGCTTCCATGTTTGTTTAAATCCACCTATCCAACACAGCGTTAATAATTGAGAAGTATCTTAACATGGTTTGGCCATCAGTCATTTGTCATTGGTGATTGGTCATATGTCATTTGTCATTGGGAGTCTTGACTGATGAGTTAAGAATTATTTTCTTTGTCCCCTTGTCTCCCCACCTCCCCATCTTCTCATCTCCCTCATCTCCCCATTCACTCAAGCCAGTGACCAAATTCACTGGTGAAGCGATCGCTTAATATTGCCTCTCTAATATGCTGCGTAAAACGAATTAGTTCAGTAATGTTGTGAATGCTCAACAAGGTGTAAGCTAAAATTTCTTGCGATCGCACCAAATGAGATACGTAAGCACGGCTGAAATTTTGACAAGTGTAGCAAGGACAAGTTTCATCTAAGGGCGCAAAATCTTCACGAAATTTAGCATTTTTTAAATTCCAGCGATCGCCTTGGACTATTGCTGTCCCATGTCTAGCCCAGCGTGTGGGAATTACGCAATCAAATAAATCAACACCAGAGGCGATGGCGATCGCCATTTCTCGATAAGTACCTACACCCATTAAGTAACGCGGCTTTTCGGGGGGTAGAAGTGGTGCTGTCACTCGCACAATTTCAGCCATCAATTCTGGCGGTTCTCCAACACTTACGCCACCAATGGCATATCCCGGCAAATCCAACTTAGCCAAAGCTTCAGCAGCACGACAACGCAAATCCAAAAACACGCCTCCCTGCACAATGCCAAACAACGCTTGCTCGCTACGCTGATGAGCTATTATGCAACGTTCTAACCAACGATAAGTCCGCTCAGTAGCAGTTTCTACCTCTTGGCGAGTCGCTGGATAGGGCGGACATTCATCAAAAGCCATGATTACATCTGCCCCTAAAGTATTTTGAATTTTAATGGATAGCTCTGGTGTTAAGTTAATAATTTGTCCATCATGGGGTGAGCGGAAAGTTACACCTTCTTCAGTAATTTTTCGCATCTCGCTTAAACTAAAGACCTGAAACCCACCCGAATCTGTGAGCATTGGCCCATTCCAACCCATAAACTTGTGCAACCCACCACCCCCTGCGACAATCGCTTCTCCTGGTTGCAGGTGAAGATGATAAGTATTCGATAAAATCATCTGTGCCCCAGTATCACGCAACTGAGATGGGGTGATAGTTTTAACATTTGCCAGCGTCCCTACTGGCATAAATCTGGGAGTTTCTACAATACCGTGAGGGGTAAAAAACACTCCTGCTCTGGCTTTTGTATGGCTACAGCAAGCAAGACATTGAAAAGAGAAATTGGCACTCATACCATTTTGGATTTCTGAAAATGCGCTTATATAACTTACGCCAAACTACACGATGCAGAGGCAAATTAGAAATTCCCCTAGAGCAATAAAGCCCAACCTCACGTAGAATTGCGATAAAGCTTACTAAGCGAATGTGCGTCAAAGTTACATATTCTCTGCTTAAAACCCTCCTTTGTCCAAAGTCCAATTGGTAATGACAAAGAACAGCCTTCATCAGTTGTTATACAATATTAAATATCTTTTAATTTATTTAAGGAACTGACAAATAAAAAATATCCCATTGCTTATAGTCAACAGTCATCAACTTCAAACGGGATAATTTATTAATTAAAGTTCTCTATATTTAAAAAGAATCAGAACAGTCATCATCCATTTCTGCATCCCATCTAGCTGAGAGTACTTGCTCCATCATCGCTTCTATGGCACTGACATTGAAGCTTCTTTCTCTTCGCTCTTGCAGAGGAGTTGACCGAGGAATCAACCGTAAACACACTCCTTCTTGCATCAAATTCAAGTATGTTTCTTGCTGCGACGACTGTTTGAGTTCTAAATAATCAAAACTACAAACATTCAAATATAACGCGTGGTTAGCGACTAAGGTAGACCTTTGCGGATTGGCAAAAACTTCCATTACATCCCCTTCACCCTCGCTCAGTACCTTGTCTTCTTGGGTGTAGATGTAGTGGACTCGACCTAAATCTGTCAGCAATCGCCGCATGTCGAGTTTATTCACAATGATGCCCGCATTCACAATGCACGGAGCTAATATTCTGGTGTCAGGTAGATGGTGACTCATAGGGAAATAGCAATTGAGCAAGGGAAAGTAACAACATAGTTAAACAGTCAAATTGAGTAGCTTGTTTACTCCCTATTTTAAAAAAATATCAATTTTCCGGGGTAATTGTCTATCGATACTCTCCCAAATTTGATTTGGGAGGTTCTTGAAGCAAAGAGTTCACTAGACTAGGTTCCTTGCGTCACCTAAGCTAGAGGTGGTTCTTTCTTCAAGTTTTGACTTGCCACCGCTAGGGCGGTAGTTTGTTGTTAAATACTATTCATCTAGTTCCCACGAAAATTTAACCTATTCCTGGGAAGGTAGCGGAGTGGATGAGTTCGTCAACATAAAGAAGCCAGCGCTGTGGGCGGATTTCCCGACTTGTTCGCGCAGCGTCTCCGATAGGAGAGGCCATTGGCGTCAACTGCCGTCAAAAACTAGAATTATGGAATAGAACCCCATATCTTCAATTGTCAAGGTGCAAAACAGCAGTTGCTCCAGAGGATACCCCAAGACCATACTGCCCTACTTGTAAGGTAGTAGTAGGGTTTTTTAAGTGGTTGATTAGTTTTACCACTATTAATATTTTACCATGTTGACGCTTTCTTAAAATCTGCGTTAGTGCTACATTTCCAATTTCAAGATATGGAGTTTTGCTTCTACCGCTCAAGGCGATAATCTAAAGTAAGTTCTTAATTCAGCAATACAAAATACAAATTTACTCCTTGACGGAATTGTAATGTTTTCAATCAAAATGTTTGTATAAGACGATACTCATAATTTATGAGTTACCACTGAAATTTAGCATAACAAAATTTTCAGGAATAATCTCTAATAGAAGTAAATCTTATCTAAAGCTTTAAAGTTTACTGATGTCAGTTGTACTGAAACTCAGACTAGTATCCAGCAACTAACTATTAATCTAACTCAAATGCTCGAACAGCACCAGTGGTGGAAAAACCTACTGTTAAAAATATCAGCAGGTATTATATTTTACACAATAATTCCCCTGCCGTATTTGAATGAATTAGACTTTCGAGGGGTAGCACGTCTTGCTTCAACTGTAGGGTTGATAATTGGGATAATTTTAGGGTTACTGGATACAGGGATGAATTACGTTGGTATACCAGTGCTAACTCGTAGTGCTTTGGTAGTAATTATTTGGATTGCTATAACTGGAGGACTGCACTTAGATGGGGCAATGGATACTGCTGACGGCTTAGCAGTAGGCGATCAAGATCGGCGATTGGAGGTGATGGTAGATAGTGCCACAGGTGCCTTTGGGGCAATGGCAGCGATCGCCTTAGTACTATTAAAGATAACAGCCTTAACAGATATTTCAGACAACCGTTGGCTGGTATTGATGGCTGCTTGTGGTTGGGGACGTTGGGGACAGCAGGTAGCGATCGCTCGATATCCTTACCTCAAACCAACTGGCAAAGGTGCTTTTCACAAACAAGCCATTCGTTCTTACAAAGATTTGTTACCAGGATTATTGTTGCTATTGGGTTTGAGTGGTTTAGTCTGGCTGATGGATAAACAGCAGTTATTTTTGGCAATAGGAATGATAGTAGCTGGAAGTGCGATCGCTACTTTCACAGCCGCTTGGTTCAACTACAAATTAGGTGGACACACAGGAGATACCTACGGTGCAGTTGTTGAGTGGACTGAAGCCTTATTTCTGTGTATATTGACAGCTTTTTAGGGAGTGGGAGTGTTCAGTTAGAAGTGGTGGCGAGCTGGGGAGATGAGGTGATGGGGGTGAAATTCTCTTTATCTCCCCATCTTTCCACCTCCCGATCTCCTCATCTGCCTCATCCCCACTCCCCCCTTCATTTAATCGGTTGCAACTTTGTCACCTTAAGCTTAAATGCCCCAACCCCAGTTTCTCCAAAAGAGCGGACGCGAATAACATAAGTCCCTGTCTCTACAATGCGGGTAAATAGTAGAGAATTGCTAGTACCATCAGGGCCATCATCATTTTCTGCCAAAGTTGAACCATCAGGTGACAGCAGTGTGATAATGCTGTCAAAGCTTTCAGATGAGAGGTCAACTGCTAAATTATCGCCTTTTTGTAGCTTGACTGCGTAATCACGGGCAAACCCACCTTGACCTGTGGGAATATCTTTGTCTGAAAGGCTATCGTCAATTTCAGTACTGTTAGGTACAACAATTGGACTATACAACTTATTTTGAGCAAAAGCTGCACTTGTACTTATACTTATTGCCAGTAACGTAGCAGGAACGATCCAGAACTCTTTTAAACCCAACCTAAAAGCTTTATTCATACATTTCAAGCAATTTTTCCATAAAAATACGGTAATTTGGTCAACTTATATGCTTTTGTGTCCAGGTTGCCGATTAATTCTTGATTGAGCCGTCTTTGACGGTAGTGGCTACTGCTACTAGTCCTAAGACTACAATTCCATACTCCCGAAGTGTTTGCACAGCAGATCTGGCAGTAGCACCAGTAGTATAAATGTCGTCCACTAATAGCACTGGGACATTTGGGTGACTATAGCGAAATTCTTGACTAACAGCAAAAGCTGTCTTCAAGTTTTGTTCTCGTTGAGATACTGATAAACCAAATTGTGCTTCAGTTTGTCGCACTCTTGTTAAACCATTTCGTTTCAATTTTAATCCAGTTATTTGGCAGAAGCTTTGTCCTATGAGTGCAGCTTGATTATATTTACGTTGCTTTTGCTTGCTAGCGTGGAGTGGAATAGGAACTACTATAGGTTGGCTATCTCGTCTCGGTGAATTCAACAACCAAGCTTCCCCTAACCATTGACCCAAAGGACGAGCTATTTGGGGTTGATTTTCGTATTTCATCGCCGCTATTGCCCTTTTGACTACACCCCCATATTCACCCCAGCTAAACACTGGTAGTGGTTCTTGCCACTGAGAAACCGGATCTTGACGCTGACATTTTTGGAGTTGTTTAGTGCAATTGTTACAGAATTCTTGAGAAGTTGAACGTTGGCACAGGGGGCAATGGGATTGGAGAAAAAGATTAAGTAAGCTTGTGAGATTTTGAGTCAAAGTGTGCATTTAAAATTATCCTTTGTCATTTGTCCAAAGTCCAATCGTGAATGACCAATGACTAATGACCATTGACTAATGACTTAAAATAGACACGATCGCAGCGTTTTGTTTCTACTCCCGTTGCTGGTTTGTAGCCGTTGCTTTCATACAGCTTGACTGCTTCCACCAAAACACTGGCGGTTTCAATCCAAATTTGCTCAAAACCACGTTCTGCGATCGCCGCTTCTAGCTGTTGTAACAAATATTTCCCCAATCCTAAACCCCTAATGCTGGGCAAAAGATACATTTTGCGGATTTCTACAGCTTTTTGTCCACGTTTTATGGGGTAATATGCCCCAGTACCTACTAATTGGCTTTGGTGTTCAATTACCCAAAACTCCCCGCCAGTAGCTAAATAAAATTCCTCTACTTGCAGCACGTCTTTGTCAGCACCATTTGGTTCCCAACCCAAACCATATTCTGATAATACATAACTGATGACTTGGACAGCTCTTGTGCGATCGCTTTCCACCCAATTACGAATTAAAAACTCTTGATAATATTTTTTCATACCATTTACTGGTCAAGTTTACCCAGAAAATTTTTCTGGTTCTATATCCCAATTTACTTAGCAAATAGCTTTTCTGGCAGAGTCTAGTTCTGGCGCTGCGAAATTAAAGTATGAATTGACATTCTTCGATATGACTAAACAACGATTCTTTGAGCCTTTGCGCGGTAAGCCAGTTCCCTACAAAGAGAAACCTTCCTTCAGGACTGAACTCACCATGCTGCCTTGCAAAGCCCTGAAACTAAGGGACTTCTAGAGAATAAAATATACAGTTACTTAAAATGATTATCATTTTAAGAGGATAAAAGCGGTTGCCAACAATAACCGCTTTTTCCCTCACCCTCAATAAATATTGCAAGATAAATGTCTACACTCAACAACTATTGAGTGTAATGAGCAGAATTGCTATGGACTATTTTGCAACGCATTGTCCCTCTCTTATATTGATTATCATTCTAAATAATTAGTGATTTTATTATTTGGAAGTCCCTAAACACTAAAATTGCGAACCTCCATAAAGATGAAAGCTTTTAGGAAAGAGTGCAAGGGTGCAGTCCATTCTGGCGACTGAATTCTTAGTTTTTTAATTGTCCCCAGCCCCAATCAAAAACAATCTTCTGACTAAAATTCCGCCAGAGATGATTTCAAGCGTTCTGCTAAGACTTGTAAATGAGGTTCCAAAATACATGTATAGTGATTACCAGAAACATCAATGATTTTTATATCTTCTGCATCCATAATAGAGAATAATTCCACCCATACCAAAGTTGGGTCGGAAGCCATAATATGCTTTTCTTTGGCTCTCAAAACAGTGACTTTTCCTGGATATGGCTGTGGCAGATAAGAATAAGTTGCTTTTAGCGTTCCAACTAATACATCAAGAATGCGTCGGTTTTGTTGGCTTTGATTTGATGGCGGTAATATCTTGACTTCTATTGCCTTGTCAAGGATGTAGTTAATTTGTTCGTTAATACTCAAGTGCTTAATTTCATCAGGTGTTACCAGATTATCTTGACCTGCTATTCCGCCAAAATATCTGGAAAGAACACCAACCAAATAGGGGGCGTCAATTTTCTTGTTTTTATCCAAGAGAATTGGAACATAAGAATCAACTATTACTAAAGAGACTTCCTGTCCCTGTTTGTGTAATTGTTGTGCCATTTCATAGACCACAACTCCTCCAAATGACCAACCACCAATAGAGTAAGGACCATTGGGCTGAAACTTCCTAATTGCTTGGATATACAAGCTTGCCATATCCTCGACTCGTGTGAGTGGTTGTTCTTCCCCATGAAACCCTTGAGCTTGCAAGCCATAAAACGGTTGATCGTCACTGAGAGAATGCGCCAATTTGAAGTAACACATAACATGACCTCCAGCAGGATGTACGCAGAAAAAGGCTGGCTTGTTACCTTTTGGCTGGATGGGAACTAGGAGGGAGTTTTCAAAAGTATCAGAACTAGTATTAAGAAGATTTGCAAACTTTTCAATCGTGGGATTGGTGAGGACTGCTGATAAGGGTAATTCCTTACCAAAGTGCTGCCCAATTGAAGCTATTAAGTAGATTGCTGAAAGAGAATTGCCACCGATTTCAAAGAAGTTATCTTTAACACCTATTGGCTGAATATTTAAAATTTCTGACCAGATTTTTGCCAGTTTCTGTTCGGTATCATTGCGCGGTGCGACAAATTCATTGTGTTGGCTGAAGCTAGAAAGTGTTGGCTTTGGCAAAGCGCGACGGTTGACTTTTCCACTAGGAGTTAAGGGTAATGCTTCTAAGATTACAAAAGCTATTGGCACCATGTAATCTGGTAGCTTCTGTTTGAGGAAATCGCGCAGGGTGTCAGGAGTTGGTTCATCCTGTTTAGTAGTGATATAAGCTACTATTTGTTTTTCTCCTGGTTGCTCACTACAGGTAATCACAACCGCTTCTCGCACTTGTGCATGAGCAGATAAAGCGTTTTCTATATCCCCAAGTTCGATCCGAAAACCTCGAATTTTTACTTGATTGTCTATTCGACTAACGTATTCAATATTGCCATCATCCAGGTAACGAGCTAAATCTCCTGTTCTGTAAAAACAGGAATTTTGCGAGAAAGGATTAGCAATAAACCGTTCAGCAGTGAGTTCAGGACGATTGAAGTAACCGCGTGCAACCCCAGCACCACCTATATACAATTCGCCCAAAACTCCGATAGGAACTGGTTGAAGATGGGAATCCAATATGTAAGTTTGTGTGTTGGCGATCGGATGACCGATGGGGACTAAAGCATGAGATAATTTTGCAGTTTCTACTTGACAGACAGTTGACCAAATAGTCGTTTCAGTCGGCCCATACAAATTCCATACAGTATCACCTTTTTCTAATAAATGCTTTGCCAAGTCACTATTTAAGCCTTCGCCACCGCAGAGAATTTTCAATTGAGGAGAACTAGTCCATCCAGCCGCAAGCAACATCCGCCAACTAGCTGGGGTGGCTTGCATAATCGTAGCACCAGAAGAATGAATTAGTTCTCTGAGTCGTCTGCCATCGCTAGCAACTTCTCGACTTGCTAATATCAACTTAGCACCCGTAATTAAAGGCAGATAGAGCTCTAGGGCAGCAATATCAAATGATATTGTAGTAACTGCCAAAAGGACATCTGACTCTGTGATTCCGGGTTCATGCTGCATGGATTTTAAGAAATTGACCACAGCACCGTGAGGAATTTCTACTCCCTTAGGCTTACCAGTTGAACCGGAGGTATAGATAACATAAGCCAGATTTTTAGCAGTTGCACATGGTGCAGGATTATCTTTACTATGACTCGCAATCTTTTCCTTATCTGTACGTAAACAGATGACTTTCCTATGTTCATTCTCAGCAAATAATTTTTGGTTATCTGTCAGTAACACTGGCACCTGAGAATCAGATAAGATTAATTCCAACCGTTCTTGTGGAAAACCTGGATCTAAAGGTAAGTAAGCTGCGCCAGCTTTCAAAATACCCAAAAGTCCCACCAGCATATCTAAAGAACGCTCAACGCAGAGACCTACTAAAACCTCTGGTTTAACTCCCAGTGTTTGTAAGTACTGCGCGAGTTGATTTGCTTTTCTGTTGAGTTCACCATAGGTAAGCTGTTCTTCTAGAAAAGAAACTGCGATCGCATTTGGTGTTCGCTCTACCTGTGCTTCAATCAATTGGTGGAGACATACACTCAAATCATAATTAGTCCTAGTCGCATTCCACTCAACCAGTATTTTCTCTTGTTCCTTCTGACTCAGCAATGGTAACTGAGCTACTGGCTGTTCTGGATTTGATACAATACTTTCTAATAAATTCTGGAAATGTTCGCTTAGATGAGCAACTGTCGCTTTATCTAACAAATTACTGTTGTACTTAAAGGAACTCTGTAATGATTCAGAAAACTCGATGACTTCTAAGCTTAAATCAAATTCTACTTGTTGCTGGAGTAGTTGTCGGTACTCTAGTTCGAGTTGACCACAATTTGCATTCTGTTTCTTGCCTGCCACCTCGAATAATTGTGATATGTCTTCGAGTCTATTGACATTTTGGAAAGTAAATGAAGTTTGACAAATAGGTGAATGACTTAAATCAGACTTTGACTGTAATTCTCTTATCAATAAAGCAAACGGATAATCTTGATACTCCCTTATTTCTAAAACAGTCTGACTAACTTGTTTCAAAAAGTTTTTAAATGATGTATTGTCTGAAATCAAATCTCGTGAAACAACTACATTAGCAAAGTTGCTCACAACTTTTGTCGATTCCGGTCTATCATGCTGAGTTAGTAGCAAACCAACAAGAATGTCTTTCTCACTTGTATAACGGTAAAGCAGAACTTTAAATGCTGCTAAAAGAAGGGTATCAATGCTAACTCTTTCACTATTTGCTAATTGTTTCAGTAACGCGGTTAGTCTATTGTTGATGACAAAAGTATAAGAGGAGCAATTGTAAGTTTTTATAGAAGAGCGAGGTGAACTAGTGGGGAAATTGAGTAAAGGTAATTTACCAAATAAGTATTTTTCCCAATATTCTTTAAGTTCTAAGTTAGAAAATGACGCTTTCATGCTTAACAATTTATTTCTGTACAATTGCAAATCTGACTATTAATTTTGGTTTTTAAGTACCGATGATGCTAAAGTTTTTCCCCACTCATGCTATCAGCAACGATCGCCGAAAAAACGAGGATACATCACCACCCACGATCGCGATGGGCAAAGCCCCGCCTTTGGCGATCGCATCCTGGAACTGATGAGCTGCATTGGGTTTGTCACCGACCATCCTCTCCTCGATAGCGACCTCGTTTGGTATGCTACCCAGTCCCTCATTATGACACGGGACGGCTTGCTGCGTGGGGCGGCGATGCCAAAACCAATTGGTGAATGCTTTTTCGTCAATGATTTGACCTGTGAAGAACTTGATACCGCTCTCAATGACCACAACTACATTTGTGCCGCCTATACCCACGCCGATGCTAGAATAAACGCTTACGCGGAAAGTCGCGAATAAACCTCTGTTGAGAGTGTAACAAATGTCTAGTGTTGTGAACGAGGAGAAAGCTCAAAGCGTCACGCTGCTAGGTATTAGCTTTACCATGAAGTTTGGTGGCTCAATTCAATCAGGTAACTAATGTCCAACACTATTAAGCAAGATTCGATGACAATACAGCAACTTATTGGCATCATGATCCTGTTTTACTTAATTCAAACTTACGGATGTTATCCAGGACTTTTCGGTCTTCCACTGACCATTTATCTTAAAGAGAGCCTTGGACTTTCACCAGCACAGTTAGCATCCTTCAGCACTTTAATTTTCATTCCCTGGTTAATTAGACCACTTTACGGAATTATTGCAGATGCCGTTTCATTATTTGGCTATCAGTTCAAAAGCTACTTTTTTATCTGCTATGCGCTAGCGCTTGCCGTCTTGTTAGGCTTAGGTGTCTTTCAATTTAACACAATTTTTCTACTGGCGATCGGTCTAATTTTAGTCAACTTATTCATAGCCTTTAGCGACGTACTAACAGATAAAATAATGGTCGTTCAAGGCAGGATTTTAAACAACACGGCTCGCTTACAGGCAGCTCAATGGACATCTTTAAGTTTTGGTCAAGCTTTGATGTATTATATCGGCGGATGGCTTGCTCAAAATTCTAATCTATCAATGGCGTTTCTGCTCACTGCAATTGTACCGTTGATTGGTTTAGTTGCAACCTTCCTATTATTTGCAGATGAGAAAAAAGAGCGAACAAATGTTTCAGTTAAAAGTAATCTGAAATCTATTTGGTTAGCAATAAAGTCGCGACGGTTTCTCGCTGTTCTGGGCTTTATTGCTTGCCTTGAGTTCACTCTCGTCCCACCTTTGGTAAATTACCTTGTCTATTACTACAAGGATGCTTTGAAGTTTGACGCTCAATTTATAGGGATTTTGGGTACGTTTGAAGCTTTGGCTAATGGTGTAGGCGCTCTCGTTTTTGGTATCTTTGCCTTTAGGATTTCCCGACAGCTACTACTAAATTTAGCAATTGGCTTAACTACCGTTTCTACCATTGGTTTATTATTTATACACAATACACAGAGCGCTATCTTGGTTAGTATATTTTTTGGATTTTTTGCCATGATAGCCATGCTGGGTGTCTTAGAAATTGCAGCAAGATCTTGTCCTGTTGGTGCAGAAGGTGCAACCTACGCAATGCTAATGTCAGTTTATAACCTGGTTAAACAACCGGGTCCCATTTTAGGAGGTCACTTATATAGTTGGGGAGTTCCAGTTTACATTCTTGTCATTATCAGTGCCGTATTTACAATGCTTTGCTGGTTTCTAATTCCTCTATTGAAATTAGAGCAAGAGTAATTGAGCACGAAGAGCAACAATTTTTTCAAAAGGCACGCAGCTCGCCTCTATTGAATCAGTAACAACAGGGGTAATGCTTAAGCTCTATCCGACCTAGTACCGCAAGGCGGAAGTCAAAAGTCAAAAGTATTATCGAATAAGCTCTTTAGGGATTTTAAATGGTGAACCAGCGCTACAGGAGGGTTAGCCCGACCTAGGCGACTGGTGTTAGCGCTGCGGTAGCGACGCAGGAGCGTCACCCGTTAGCGCAGCGTTAGCGATAGCGAAGCGTTAGCGACGGAGGAGCGTCGGAACGAGCGTCAGGGTTGCCCTATTTACGCCGTTCTGTACTAGTGATTTCAACGACTTGTTAATAAAGCGGGTTTGAAATCGCGAATGTTGCACATATTGCCGAAAGCAGTCAGTATTTTTCGTTTCAGTTTAGTATTGAGTCTACTATGAGCAACTTGTAGGTTATCGATTACAAGAATATCGCCTTGCTTCCACTGAAATATGACTGCATTTTTCCATTCAGCTTGCCCCAACTCTTTCGCTTCTGCTTCCGTCATATTGGTGCTTTGACCATCTTTGTTCAAAAAATATGCGTTCAAAGTACTAGTTCGTTTTTGCGAACCATCAACAACAGTTGCTGCTGTTGTTGCTCTTTGTAGAATATTTTTGTACAATTTGGCAGGCAGCAAGTTGTAATAGAGCCTTTGTTTAAATGAATACCGTTGCCCAATATTTCGATACCATTCTCTACTAACTAAACAATCAACAATACTAAGGCAAAAGCAAAGTCTATTCGTTCTTGGGTGACTGAATAAGGGAATATAAGAACATTCAAAAGAAATAGAGCCATCCTCTTCCCAATTAAAATCAAATCCTTGTTCCTGGAGAAGTTTGGTAATCTCCTCTGGCGAGAGATCCTCGAAGACCATTTCTAATAGATGGTTGGGAACATATCGCACAAACTGCTGAGGAAAGTTTCCAATTTTGTGCTGTAAGCTAGGAGATAAGTCATAAAATAGCTTTTCTGTATTGATGATGGGAGTCTCCCCATATAACTCTGGCTGAACTTGACAAAAAAAAGCAAGTACACTCGGTCGCACCGGCACCATATTGAGTTCATTGTGAGGAGCTATAATCACATTTGGTGGAGCTTCAGAAGAGGTGAAGACTTTATCAGTTATTCGTACACGATGAGCGCTGCCAAAATGATAAACTGACTCCAGTTGGATATTCAATAGCTCTAGGGCTTTTTGAAATTGCTCTGCACCCTCAACCTCAAATCCCCGAAACAAAATCGCTCCGTATGTATCTAGTTGTTTATTGAACCAGTCGCCACTTTCCTTCAGCAATGCTTTGAGAACTGCAAAGGATTTTTCTTTGACTGGCTCAATAACTAGAGGTAGTTCTTTTTCAGTACTGTCAACAGTTTTCTCATCATCCTGCAAAAACCGTAATCTCATATCTGAAGAAATTGAAATTGGGAGATTATAGATAGTATTCATAGAGTGAAAAAATCATATACTTAACAATCGACCAATAACCTTTCTCTTCCCCATTCTCCAATCTCTCTACATAGCTGATTCTACCTCTGACTTGATAGCAAATTCGCTAGATGAAGTTAGATATACCCCTGAAATAATCACAACAAAACTTATCAATGTAGACCAGTTGAGGCTTTCCGAAAAGATAACCCAAGCTTGCACAGAGCTAAAGACGGGAACAAACAGATCGCATAAGGAGACAAATCCTGAAGATAACTTGTTGAGGCTATAGGCATAAAGTCCCAAGCCTATTATTTGGCATATCAGGGCTAGGCAAATCGCGTAAAGCCACCCACTCAACGAATAGGGGAAAAGCCTATCTTCAGTAAGTAAAGCGATAGGTAAAAGTAACACCGAGCCGATCGCAGAACACCACGTCATGATTATTGTTGGACTCAATTGACTTCGTAGTTGTTCGACAATGAGTGGATAGAAACCAAGAAACACAGCTGATAGTAACGCCATTAGATCTCCTTGGAGTTTGTCACTCGTCAAGGAAAAATCATTGTATACTATAATGCCAGCACCAACAATAGCTACAAACGTACCGATAATAAATTTACCATCAAAGCGCTTCCCAAAAATCAGCCATCCTCCTAAGACGGTGAACAGTGGAGCCAAATAGTGCATGAGTGTAGCGTTAGCGACGTTGGTCTGAGTTAATGACAAAGCCCACAGAGCGAGAGTAGCAAATATTACAAAACTTCCTCCGATTAAGAGCAAAACTAGCCGGATTGGGTAAAGTTGTAGTTTTTCCGGTTGGTTATTAGATAGTCGCAGACGCGCAGCTGCGAATCCATTCCACAGCACTAAGGCGACAGTAGAGATCCAAAAGCGATTAAAGATTGTAGCATTTGGACCGAGTTCGCCTTCACTCAAGCGGATCAGAATTGGTGAGAAAGATAAGGCTACTAAGCTGACTACCAATGAAGCAACTGCTGCGGTAGTTGGTGTTGCTAATAACTGTTCGTATGGGAATTTCAGTTTAGCTTTGAGTATCAATATTTTTTAATAACATGACTAAGTGTACTTATCTTTCTGGCTACTTTGTTGGCTTGTTTAGTCAACTAAAGTAATATATATATACTAATTATCCTCACATCTAGCTGTTATGTCAAAAAACTACGTTTACACAATAGATTAAGTACAAATACTTAAATAAGTATACAGTGATTTGAGAAAATTGTTATCATAAAATATTACACCAAATTCAAATTATGCCGGGATATGTCTTTTAGCTTGCTAAAAGACATATCCGTAATTTTGGCGGTGGATGTAAAACTTTGTTTGTATTTGTGCGAGGCTCAAAACACTGTGCTAAATTCCATCACCGTCAGGCTAGTTCCCGTGTAAATGACTTTTTCGAGTTGAAAGCCACTAGTTTCAAACAATTCCTTATACTCTTGTTCCGTGCGCCAGTACCCCCCAGGATTTGTTACCATCATCTGAACTGCGGCAAGGGCTGGGATAGTGCCATCTGGATATTCTACTGGCGCACCACGAGGTGGAACAAGTGTCTGTAGAAGTACAACCTTACCTTGTTTTGGGAGAGCTTTTCTACACCCAGTTAGTACTTTAATTGTGTCTTGCGAACTGAATACGGAAAGAAAATACTTCATCACGATCGCATCTGCACCCTTTGGTATCTCCTCCAAGGCATTACCACCAATGACTTTCACTTCATTTTCGTCGAGTCCCTGCTTTGATAGGTAATCTGGTGCTGTCTCAACCTCATGCGGTAAATCAAACAATATACCTTTACAGCCAAATTTTTTGACAATATAGGCAATCAGTGCCCCTTGATTGCCTCCAACGTCCATAACTGTATCAAATTGACCGAAATCATAGACCTCAAACAGCGAATCAATTGCTTGATTCGTTAAAAAGCTCATGGCATTGTTGAACAGATTTCTGCTATCAGGGTTTTCCGTCATGAAGAATTCGTAGAATTTCTTGCCATGTGCCCTCTCAAAAGCTACTTCCCCTGTTTTCAAGGAATCCCCTAGTTCCCTCCAAGCATCCCACATACTGGGTTCTGTAATATGCATCAGGAAATGTCCAACAGAAGGTTCTGCATTTGTAATCAGCAGTTGGGACAGTTCTGTTGCTGCAAATACACGTCCGGGCTTTTCTACGAACACCCCTAAATGAGCTAAAGCACGGAGAAGAACATAAAGAGTTTCTACTTTCGTAGAGGTTGCTTTTGCTATTGCTTCTACAGTCATTGGTTCCGACTGTAAGAGGTTAGGTATACCTAAGTTTGTTGCTATATAAAGGCACTGGCTTTGCCAGTAACCATAGATCATTTGAGCAAGCTTCTTAGATGCTGAAGTAGTTCCTAACAAATTCTATTTCTCCGTGTAAAATAGTAGACGCCAATTATTTTTTATCTAGTCCAGTCCAAAATTACCAAGCTAAAATTCTCAGACTCACCTGCTTTTATAAACATGTATAAACATGTTGATTTATTGGATAACTCCAAGCACACTGCAAACTGAAACTAGTTTGTGAGGTACAAGCCGCGCCATGAACCGCAGTAAGAGATTACAACTAAATATCATTAACATCCCAGTCGATAACAATGCCAACGCAACAGAAACAAGTACATTTGTCAAGTGACGTATCTTGCCTCTGACTACAATAGTGACAAGTTTTTAATGTATTGCGTTGAGCAATTATATGAACAAAGTTTTTGGTTAAAACACGCTTGTATTTAAGTTACCTTCAGAAAAACCTCTAAATAATATACATACCATAATTAGTGACAAGTTAAAGAATCTAAAGCTATTTCATTTTCAAAAGTAGCACTTGATGACCTAATTTCAGATTATACCGTTTGTAAGGATTCTTCTAAAAGCTCTTAGCGCTCTTTCATTACTCTAAGCAGAGGAAAATAGAAAATCCTCATATTCATAGCAGTCTGGAACAGCGCCGCGCATTCGATTCATCAATGCAATTAGTGTTAAAAAACCATGTGACAAATGTGAAATAGGAAAAACCTTGAGCCAGGGTTTGATTAGATTAAAAAATTGGTATGGTTGGATAATCAGGCGTAGATTGTTGAGTATATTCTTCCAACCTAAACCAAAGTCCCACCAATCATGCTCTCGGAATTTCTTCACAACTGGGTCTATGGGATGGTTTATCCCTTGAACAGCAGTATTATTCCAAACTTGAGAATGAAGACTGACCATGAGATAAGCACTTATTACAATTTCCCACCATTTCTGAATTTGAGAATAGTCAGTCACTCGAAAATCAGCCCAACCCAATTCATTTTTACTTTGCTTCAGTCCATATTCAACCCAGTTCCTTAAGCCATATAAATTTCCAAATCTGTTGTACTCCCCTTCTTTGGGTCTCTTGTTTCATCAATAATTAGTATGATTTCATTTATTTTCTCACGAAAGTGATGGAAGAGCGCTAAACTTGATAGCAATAAATTTTGAAAAGCTCTTCTGTTCTAGATTACTATTAACACTTAAGCAGCAATTTAATTGTTGCTGCATCAAGTAAGAAGATAAATTTCTTCTACAACGTCCAGCGTCAATTCCACCTTAGTTTTTATTTTGTAACAGCAAGCACTCGGCTTGCGATCGCACCAGAAGCGCTTGTGCGTAGTTTTTATTACTTTTATGAGCAATCCTAAAGATTTCTCAAAAACCTCGCCACTCCTTGCCAAATTGAAGTTGACTTCCTATTACTCTCACTACCGCGACTCAAATCTGACAAAGTGGGAAACGATGCAGATTTAGCATAAACTCCATTTTGCAAAACTTTTGCTAGGGCATTATTATCTTCTCGCAACCCTTCATAAAAAAAGAATACCTCACCTTGAATACCAATTTGACGATTGTATTCAATTGCTTGTACCAAATATTCTGGACTAATACAATAATTGCCAAGCTTCATCAAAATTCCTGGCGCTAACTTGGACAAAGTTGCATCAGTGAACTGCTGAGTTACCAGTTGATTGGCGATCGCCTGATAACTTTTAAAGTCACGGCGATAAATCTGCGGGTTTATAATATCGACTATTCCCCGCTTCAGCCACGCAGGGGAATCTTGCAGATATTCCTGGAAAGCCCAATCATAAATATTAGGTGCGATCGCCACTAATAAATTAGGATTCACTGCTTTGACTTGCTGATACAGATGCGCCCAGAAATCAGTGAGAATATCAGCACGCCACTGTAGCCATTGCCTATCCTTAGGATTTGGCGGCGGATCGCGATCAAATTCCTGGCGGTAACGTGTTAAAGTTAATCGATCGTAGCCTCCTTCACTAGGGAATGCTGGCAAGCGATCGTCTCCTTGGATACCATCAACATCATAATTTTTTACAACTTCTAGTACTAAGTTTAATAAGAATTCTTGAACTTGCGGGTTGAGGGCATTCAACCATTCAAAGCCGTTTTTCTTTAGTAAATTACCATTGCGATCGCGCCCACCCCATTCTGGTTTTTGAGCTAAAAGAATACCGCCATTCAAATTATAGGAACTTGCAAAACCATATTCAAACCAAGGGATGACTTTCAACCCAACTCGCCGCGCCTCTACTACCACTTCTTCTAAAGGGTCGCGTCCTACACACATCGTGTCAATTTCAACTCCAAAAGTCTGCTGCATTGTTTGACTCGGATACAAAGTTACTGCTTGGTTCCAAACTACTGGAAACACTACATTAAATCCGGTTTGGGCAATAAAATCCATTGCCTTAGCAATACCTTGCTTTGACCTAAGAACTTTACTATCAGTAGTGGTCAGCCAGATACCACGTGTTTCTATTATTGCCATTTGCAGAAACTTAAATTATCAAAATTTGCAAGTTAATACTTGGAGTCTAGATTAGCTATTAATTATCAGAACTTATCTCTATCTTTGGATATTTTTTAAAATTTTTCTTATTCTATCTTTCAACAGATTTTATAATACTTTAAATATTTTTAAATATAGTAATAAAATCAAATAGTTTATTTAACTTAAATTATATTAATGATGTCTGAAATCGAACCTTCTTGGAAACATGAATATATAAATACTAATGGGGTGAAGCTACATTATGTTACCCAAGGCGAAGGGCCATTAATGTTGATGTTGCATGGTTTTCCAGAATTTTGGTATTCTTGGAGGCATCAAATACCAGAATTTGCCCAAGATTTTAAAGTCGTCGCCATTGACTTGCGTGGCTATAACGATAGTGATAAGCCAACAGAGCAATCAGCTTACGTTATGGATGAATTTATCAAAGATGTTGAGGGAGTAATTAAAGGATTAGGATATGAAAAATGCGTTTTAGTTGGACATGATTGGGGAGGAGCGATCGCTTGGGTTTTTGCTTATGCTCACCCGCAAATGATAGAAAGATTAATTATTCTTAACCTACCTCATCCTGCTAAATTTGCCCAAGGCTTACGCACTCTTCAACAATTGGTACGTAGTTATTACGTATTTATTTTTCAACTTCCGTGGATACCAGAATTACTTTTACAATTTTCAGATTACCAAATAATTGCAATAGCTTTTAAAGGTACAGCAATTCATAAAACTGCTTTTACGCAAGCAGATATTAATGCGTATAAAGATGCTGCGGCAAAACGCGGTGCGCTTACAGCAATGTTAAACTATTATCGCAATATTTTTCAGCAGAAAATGCTAAATCCAAATTGGGGAATTTTGGAAGTACCAACGCTAATGATTTGGGGAGAAAATGACACCGCACTTGGCAAGGAACTAACCTATGATACAGCAGCTTATGTTAGAGATTTTCAAATCAGGTATATTCTTAATTGTGGCCATTGGGTGCAACAAGAACAGCCACAGTTAGTTAATCAGTATATGAAAGAGTTTCTTCAGACTTAGTTTAACAAATACTATTAAGCAAAACGGTTAAATTCAAAGTATAAATACTTATTTAGATAGACCAGCTATACCAAGCAGTGTAAGCTTTTCGAGATATTTAATTCTAATTTAATATCAGCAGCTTTTCAAGGTTTATTCCGGTAAAATAGCCGAAAATTAGGATAAATCGCATTTTGGGTGTCCCTGTTATCCTTGTTTACTTATCACAACAAGCTTCCTGTGTCAATCTGGAACCTAAAGAACTTTGATGAGATAATAGAACTGTGAGGTAAAGAACGGACGCAACTTGATAATCAAGGGGGAAAATTATGAAACTCCAGCTATTAGTGGCCGCAGCCTTAGCAAGTCCCCTATTTTTCATTAGCTCGGTTAGAGCTGAAAATCCGCAGGACTTACAAAAACTACTTTCGACTGGGGAATGTATCCAGTGCGATTTATCGGGAGCTAACCTTAGTGGCGCTCATTTAATTGGTGCTGACTTAAGAGGATCGAAGCTTCAAAAAGCCAATCTTGTAGGGGCGAATCTCGAAGGTGCTGACTTAACTGGTGCTAACTTGGCGGGTGCTAACTTAACATCAGCTTACGTAACCAATGTAAACATGAAACAAACCAATCTAGATGGTGTAAATTTTACTCGGGCGACGATTCACGATTCTAATGTGTATAAAGCATCAATGAACGATCTGAATCTCACTGATGCCGAAATATTTAACACTGGAATCGGTATTGGTGGAGAAGATGCCGAGATTCCCGATTGGAAATAAGCTCAAGCAAGTGGGCGGGTTAAAATAAATACAACATAAGTTTTGAGGGATTTTTAATCAAAGAAACTAGTTGTTCGCAAGCATTTTCTTGAAACCTGCCTTTCCAATAATGTTAAGATAAGTAAAACCCTCTACCTTGCAGTTACTTCACCATGATTAAGGTAGAGGAATTTTTTTATAAAAATAGAATTACAATTAGTAATTATTGTTTAATAACTGTTTTAAAATTTTAACTAATCTGCTTGACTGTCTTCAATTAATTACTTAACTGTTGACTTGTGCGTTGGATGCGACAGTTTAAAGATAAATGAGGGCATAGCAATTTGTAAAGTTGTCAATACCCTCAAAATAAGCAAGCTAGATTTTTGTAGGAGCGTCTAATTTTAAGTTAGTGCCTGAGCAACTGCTGAAAGTGATTCGTTTGCTGCTTGCTTCAACAATTCCGCTCTATCTGTCTGTTCCCAAGGCAAGTCTAAATCACCCCGTCCAAAGTGACCGTAAGCCGCGACGTCCTGATAAAAACGTCCGCCTCGTTCATTTGGTAAGTTGCGTAGGTTGAAGGTATGGATAATTCCCGCTGGACGCAGTTCAAAGTGCTGCTTGATTAATTCCAGCAAAGTTTCTTCATCGACTTTGCCAGTACCAAATGTATCCACCAGAATACTAGTTGGTCGCGCTACGCCGATAGCATAAGATAGCTGGATTTCAACTTTTTCTGCCAACCCGGCGGCAACAATATTTTTTGCCACATAGCGAGCTGCATAAGCAGCAGAACGGTCTACTTTGGTGGGGTCTTTGCCAGAAAAAGCACCGCCACCATGTCGTGAATAACCACCATAGGTGTCAACGATTATTTTCCGTCCTGTAAGACCAGAGTCTCCTTGGGGGCCACCAACCACAAATTTGCCAGTGGGATTGACTAAAAAGCGTGTTTCCTCATTTGGCTTAACGTCGATGTCGCCAAAAACAGGTTCAACAACAGCTGACCATAGGTCTTGTTTAATTTTGGCTTGTACTGCCGCCTCATCTGTGATTTCCCCAATATTGGCTGTATGTTGGGTAGAAATCAAGATAGTATCAATCCCTACGGCACGTCCATCTTCATAAACTACAGTAACTTGGGTTTTGCCGTCAGGACGCAAGTATGACAATTCACCTGTTTTGCGAACTGCTGCCAATCGGCGAGCAATGCGGTGAGCCAGACTGATGGGCAAGGGCATCAGTTCTGGTGTTTCGTTGCTGGCAAAACCGAACATTATACCTTGATCGCCAGCGCCAATTTTGTCGAATTGTTGATCGCTATCTTCTTGGCGGGTTTCTTGAGCGGTGTTAACCCCTTGGGCAATATCAGGTGATTGTTCGTCTAAAGCTAGCAGAACGCTGGTGCTGTTCGCAGAAAAGCCGTTATCAGCATTTGTATAGCCGATTTCGGCAATTTTCTTCCGGGCAAGATTGACAAAATTTACATTCGCTTTGGTAGTGATTTCACCAGTAATTAGCACTAAACCAGTATTAACTACTACTTCAGCCGCCACCCGACTGCTGGGGTCTTGTGTCAGTAGGGCATCAAGAATGGTATCAGAAATCTGATCGCAGATTTTATCTGGATGACCTTCTGTGACTGACTCGGAGGTAAATAAATATCGACGAGACAAAGGTAATTCCTCCTTTGAGAGTATTTTCGCTGACTAAATATAGGTATTGAGTTCAACTACCTAATTTATGAAATCATAACAACATTTATACTGGAGTCGTTAGTGTCTTTTGAAGATCGAGTAAAACTACTGCATGAGTCGGATTTGATTGCGAAAAAAGATTACCAGAAAATACGGACGGGTAGATGAGAGCAAACAATGAGAAATCAGCATTTAGAAGCTGCGATGCTCGTAGAGAAAATCACTCAGCAAGCGATCGCCCAACTACAATAATTTATTAATTTTGATTCTTTGTTAGTGTCAGGTGAGGGACTTCCAATTAAAAAAATAATCAATCGCTTTTAAGCTAGGGGGGTATACTTCGACTACTTCGACTTCACTCAGTACAAGTGCGCTCAGTAACCGAGAGCTCTTAGCAGAGGGGAAAAAGAAGAATATCATTTAAATAAATTGATTAATTTATTTTCTGCAAGTCCCTGAGGAAAGTGTTGACACTCATGCTGGTTTATTATCACTACTTGGATGAAGAAATTTAAACAATTTTAGATGTGTCTAACCACCTGAAATGAGTATGCTTCAATCGAGCATATTCGGCGCAAATATAAAAATATATATTTATATAAATAAGAGTAAGAATATTTAATCCGATTCTCAATGCCACACTATAATTCCGTTACTATAACTGACCTGCTAGCAGCACAAGAGCGCATTTTAGGAATTGCCCACCGCACACCAGTGCTGACTTCTAGAATTGTTAACGAGCGCACTAATAGCCAAGTGTTTTTTAAGTGCGAAAATTTTCAACGCACTGGTTCGTTTAAATTTCGAGGTGCGTACAATGCCTTGGCGCAATTATCGGTAGCACAAAAACAAACAGGCGTTCTCGCTTATTCATCGGGAAATCATGCCCAAGCGATCGCTCTAGCTGGACAACTACTAAATATTCCCACCACCATTGTCATGCCTGATGATGCACCCACTGTCAAACAAACTGCAACTCGCAGTTATGGTGCAGAGGTGATTTTGTACAATCGCCAAACAACAAACCGGGAAGAATTAGCTCAAAATTTAGCAAAGGATAGAAATCTCACACTGATTCCGCCATACAATCATCCCCATGTAGTTGCAGGACAAGGTACAGCAGCTTTAGAACTGATTCAAGAAGTTGGTCAATTGGACTTACTATTAGTTTGTTGTGGCGGTGGTGGATTACTTTCCGGTTGTGCGATCGCCACCAAAGCACTTTTACCTAATTGTAAAGTCATCGGCATAGAACCAGCACTTGCCGACGATGCTACCCGCTCGTTTCATAGCAAAACCCTGCAAACTATCAAAAATCCTAATACTGTAGCTGACGGCGCCCGGACTCCTAGCCTTGGCCAAATTACTTTTCCTTTAGTATTGCGTTACGTCGATGACATGGTCACGGTATCTGAAGAAGCGATTCTTCAGAGCATGTTTTTTTTATGGGAACGTCTGAAAATTGTCGTAGAACCTACAGGAGTACTAGCCGCCGCTGCCTTACTCGAAGGTGTGGTAACAGCACCACAAACAAAGATTGGTGCGATCCTCAGCGGTGGGAATGTAGATTTAACCCAGATTGGTAAATTGTTTTCTTAATATTGATGAATTTAAGAATATAAAGTAAATCAAGAGTTTTTGCGAAAATTATTTACATATGTTAACATTGTGTCCTAAATTTAGGTGCAATTACTCATTATGACCCTGATTAAGGCCGATCTTAAGGATTCAGAGCAAGTGACTCGGTTGTTTTCTCACCTTGAATTTAATGAAAATAAGCTCAATCATCAACCAGGTAGTGTACTGGGGAGTACAGCGCTGATTGCAGGAACCACAGTCGGAGCCGGGATTCTTGCCCTACCTGCGGTCACTCTACCGTCAGGTATTTTGCCATCCACATTCGGGTTGATTGCTGTTTGGCTCTACGCTTTAATTTCAGGTTTATTGATTGCAGAGGTGACTCTGAGTGCCATGCGTCAAGAAGGGCGTGCAAGTATAGGTCTGTTGGGAGTTATTGAGAAGACTCTTGGAAAGTCGGGAGCGCAAGTTGCTAGCGGCGCATATTTATTTATGCACTATGCTCTTTTGGTAGCATATATTACCCAAGGTGGGGAAATTTTAGGTTCAGCGATCGCTAAACTTTGGGGTGTGCAGAACTCATTGCCTGTATGGGTAGGCACAACAACCTTCACGCTCATCTTTGGCGGTATTATGTATGTTGGACGAGAAAAATTTATTGAAAAATTAAATAGCGCCTTTGTGGGAATTGTGCTTGTTTCCTTTTTGGGACTATTATTGCTGGCTGGAGGACAAGTTAAAAGTAGCCAATTCTTAATTCAGGACTGGAGTGCGCTTGGTAGTGCGGTTTCAGTTATGTGTGTAGCACTGTTTTATCAAAACATTGTGCCGGTGGTTGTCACCCAACTCGAAGGAGATGTTCGCAAAATTCGTCAGTCCATCTTCATTGGTTCATTGATTCCCTTAATCATGTTCTTGGCGTGGAATGCTGTAATTTTGGCAAGCTTTAGCCCCGATATGGTACACAGCACATCTGGTGGTAAAACTGTTTTTGACCCACTGCAAATTTTGCGCGCTGGTGGTGCAGGACAATGGTTAGGAGTGCTAATATCGGTTTTTTCAGAGTTTGCGATCGCCACATCATTCATTGGATTTGTGTACGGTCTGCTGGATATATTCAAAGATATTTTTCTAATTGCACAGAGCAAAGTTTCTAGTCGCCTACCCCTGTATTCGCTAGTTCTTTTCCCTCCTATGACTCTTGGTACGCTCAATCCCAGCATTTTCTTTAGTGCCCTAGATTATACTGGAACATTTAGCATCTCAGTTTTAGGTGGAATTCTTCCAGCATTAATGACTTGGAAACAACGTCAAGAGCAAAAAAACTCGAATAGCATAAATCCACCACTCGTTCCTGGTGGAAAGCTGACACTGATTGTGATGATTGCAGTGGCATTAGTTTTGATGGTCAGACAAATTCTTTTAATTCACACAAATTAAAACTACTAATCAAAATTATAGTGTAATATATTAGGAAGAATTGTGTAACATATTATGCTACGGGTAAATTAGATGAGTGATTCTCGGTCAATCAAAATCAGCAAGTATCTTAGCAAATATCTGCGACACACACCAGATGCAATTGGAATCGAACTTGCTCCTGGTGGTTGGGTAGCTGTTGATAAACTACTTACAGCTTGCGCTCAAAATAAATTTCCTATCAGCCGTCATGAATTACAGTTAGTAGTTGAATCTAGCGATAAACAACGCTTTTCTTTTGACTCTACAGGTACTTTAATTCGTGCTAACCAAGGACACAGTACAGAAGTTGATTTACAATTGGAACCTATTGTTCCTCCAGACCAGCTTTATCACGGTACGGGACACAAATCTGTAGAGTCAATTTTAGAAACAGGACTTCGGAAAATGTCGCGTCACCATGTCCATTTATCTAAGGATATAGCTACAGCACAAATTGTCGGTGCAAGACATGGGAAACCAGTAGTTTTTCTCGTAGATGCTGCTGCAATGCATCGGGCGGATTATATCTTTTATTGTTCTGAAAATGGTGTTTGGTTAGTGGATAGTGTACCACCAGAATATCTCCAAAAAATTTGAGTTTTCCAAGCTCATTTAATTATAAAAATGCTATTTTTTTAATTTACCTTAAACCAAAAAATACTTATGTATTTTATTTAGTATTAATGGCAGAAAACGAAAAACAGAATTTTACTTTTATAGAAAAAGAATTCACTTTATCTAGTTTGGGAGCGTACACAATTAGCTACTAAGAAATATTTTTAAATGTCGTATAATATTCGGTAAATAACTAGTACCGTAATTCGTAATACTCGCCTCCGGCGAGAAGCAAGCTACATAATGACGCTCGTTCCTCGCTAACGTAATTATCTGTTTACAAGGGTTTCAGACATTTAAAATGGTTGGTTTATTTCCGGTCGCTGTACTAGTAATATCATGTCCCGCTAAATACTTATTATTACATTTGCCCTTGACGTTCCCGTGGGATACGCAGTGATCACAAAGTAAACTAATCGCAGACTGATGATGATTGCCTTGTTCCACTTGCATGGCATATCATAAGTGATTAAGCAGATTAATATAATATGTCTCAAGCAAGTGAAACATCATACTATGATATGCACATTTAGTGGTTATAATTGTTGACCGTGCTTGACTACACTAATTGATTCTAAATTCTCCATTCTTCAATACCTATATCTTACGGTAGAAGGAAAATAGTATTGTAATTTCTAAGCTAGTTATTAACTTTTCTTAGGAATTAAATTATGCTCAACATAATTGCTTGGATAATTCTGGGTTTAATTGCCGGAGCTATAGCGAAAGCTATTTATCCTGGTCGTCAAGGTGGCGGTATTGTTGCAACTATGGTCTTAGGTATTGTCGGTGCTGTAGTTGGTGGAATATTAGTTACTCTCTTGGAAACAGGTAGATTTCAATTAGCTGCTGCATCCCTCAGCATTCCTGGTATAATTGTCGCCGTAATTGGTGCAATCATTGCGATTTTTATATGGAATTTAGTAGGTGGACGTGCTAGTTATTAATTGAATCAAATTGTTAGATAAATTATGCTTGGAGCTAAGTTGTTAACAAATTTTTTCATCATAAAAAACTCCACTTACTCAAAAAGTAGTGGAGTAATTAGTGTTAGATAACAACTAATGATTCATAGCTAAAATAACGAGCTACATTGTACAAGCTAAATTAGCTTAAAGCTTTCTTGATTTCATCTTTAATGTTTTCTACAACATGAATAGACTGGGCTTCGGCTTGCTTTGCTTTTCCTTCAACTTTATCTTCGGGATTACCAGTGACTTCACCCACAACCTCTTGAATTTTTCCTTCAATGTTTTTTGCAGTCGCTTCGATTCTTTTTTCGGCACTCATGTTTTTGTCTCCGGCTTGTAGTTGGTAGAACTATTACTAAATGTAGTAATAATGTATTGTTACTTAGTTCCATCAAGGGAGATAAAATTTATATAAATTATAGTATCTTAAGATAGATATTGTGTAGTGTAATAGTATATAATATTAAAAATCAAAGCTTTATAAATAAAATTTATCTATGCTGTTTCCTGCTATATATGCAGGAATCATTGTTTTAAATTGAAATATTATCTAAATAAAAGGAAATTTAAAGAGTGGTAAAAAAACCTCAGAAAAATGTCTGGTGGAGTCAGATTAATGACATCATTCGGGGTGCTTGTGGAGGTTTTTTATTTGGCATACCCTTACTGTATACAATGGAGGTTTGGTGGATTGGATCGCTAGCAAAACCACAATTAATGATGATAGCGATCGCACTGATGTTTATTGTAGTTTTCTTGCTCAATCTCACAGAAGGTTTTCGCAAACGCAGATATACTTCCCAAGCTCGTCAAGCCGCAATGGATACCGTAGAAGCAATAGCGATCGGAATAGCTTGCTCTGCCTTTGTGCTATTACTATTGCGAGAATTGACGTTAGAAACTTCCCTCAGAGAATCTTTAGGAAAAATTATCTTTGAAAGTGTACCCTTTACTCTTGGTGTAGCATTAGCCAAACAGTTTTTGGGAGATACTAAAAACGGTAATGAAGAGGATAAAACAGCACACCAGGGAAATAGTTCAAGTAAAAATAACCAGAATGAGTTAAACGCCACCTTTAGCGATATTGGGGGAACTCTAATTGGTGCAACCATAATTGCATTTAACATCGCCCCAACAGATGAAGTTACGATGTTAGCAGCAGCGGTTTCACCAGTTTGGCAATTGGCAATCATCGCTGCATCTTTGCTGATTTCTTATGGCATTGTATTTCAGGCTGGCTTTTCTGACCAGCGAAAGCGGAGAGAACAAAAAGGAATTTTCCAAAGACCATCTAGCGAAACCATCATGTCCTACTTAGTATCACTATTAGCAGGCGCTTTCATGTTATGGTTCTTTCAAAAGTTAACTTTTAGCGACCCCTGGACAATGTGGTTAGATCATAGTTTGATATTAGGTTTACCAGCAACTATTGGTGGTGCAGCTGGTAGGTTAGCAATATGACTAACCCAGAGCAAGCCAAACGTTCCCTTGCTGAGTGGGTGACATTCAGCATCGCCTCGTTTATCCTCGCGATCATTGTGAGTTTGGTAGGCTACACTTGGGTGATCGAAAAAAATCAACCTCCGATTATTTCTGTCACTAAAAAAGAAGTAATTCGGGAAATTGATGGACAATTTTATGTACCTTTTGAAGTTGTGAATACCGGAGGAGACACAGCCGAGTCAGTTCAAATTATGGCTGAGTTACTAATTGACGGCAAAGTTGCAGAATCAGGAGAGCAACAAATCGATTTTTTATCTAGTGGTGAAAGTGAAGAAGGCGCATTTGTATTCAGCCAAAATCCCCGCCAAGGTAAGTTAAATCTGCGTATTGCTAGCTATAAATTGCCATAATGTCATTAGTCATAGGTGATAATCAAATGACAAATGACTAATAATGATCCCTAGTTTAAGCTTTTACTTTGGTTTTTGACCAAACGCCATTTTCATCTTCATCATATTGCTCGTGAACAGCTTGCCAAGCAGCTTGCTCCGCGCTAGATTCGTCACTTTTTTCATTGAGTACAGCGTTATAGCGCTCAATAAATGTACGCTGAGCTTCAATAGAAAGATGAGTGCGAACTTCAGGAGATAAGTCTTCTGGGCTGTTGCATATCCCCGGACAAGGACGAGCCAGTGTTTTTTCAATTACTTGAATTTCTTCACCACCAGCACTTTCGAGGAGTAATTGAAATTCCCCGGTGCGATCGCTTGGAACTTCTGTCATCAATAAAAACTCACCAGCTTGTAAGCGGGTTTGGTAAATAGCCGCTTTATCTTCTGGCATACCCAAAGTGGTCAAAACCGATACTAAACCGGCACCTGCACTACCTGCGATCGCTCCACTAGCAGCTCCTAGCAACACTGCACCAATTGGCCCTGCTGCCACAATTGAACCAACAAAAGGAATAAATAGTACACCTACACCTGTGAGCAAGCTGAGAAAGGAACCAAACAAGGAACCAAAAACCGCCCCTGTTCTCAAACCTCCCAGAATCACATCTTTTTTACTAATAAAGCCAGAAATTCGAGTTTCCGACTGAAAGTTTCTACCCATAACAGAAATATGATCTCTAGGCACACTTCTGTCTAATAAACGTCGAATAACATCATCAATTTGCTTTTGTTCTTTGAATACAGCAGAAATAGTACGTTCTGCTTTATACACCTCTGGCATTTGAATAATCCTCTTTTTATGTTGTTTTTACTGCGAACATAGTTAAGGGAGATGCAGGCGAATAGATGTTATATCAAGTTCGGCTAAATGGTTGGTTTTTTTGGTAATTGGTAATTACTAATTGGCAAGAGGTGAACAGTTGTGTTTTTCTTGCGCATTACCCAATACCAACCCTCACAGATATCATAAGTATCCAACGGAACATGATATTATTAGACTAGTTGAGGGAGGATTCATTCCTCCCTCAACTAACTACCTAAATTGCTTTACTCAGCTCAGAAATCGTGGAGTAGCTATACACCTACAGGGGTCTTAGCTTGTGCTACCGACTGTCTACCATCTGAGTCTATTGCTTGTCCTTCAATGAATGAACGCAGCATCCAAGCCATTTCCTCATGCTGTTCCATCAATCCAGTTAAAAAGTCAGAAGTTCCTTGATCGTGAAACTCTTCAGCAGAGCGATCTACATGGTCTCTGAAGTTACGAATAACCTGCTCGTGATCTTCCACTAAATTCGATACCATTCCCGTTGCGGTGGGAACATCACCAGCATGTTCCTTGAGGGTAGCAACCTTAAGAAATCCTTCCATTGAGCCAATCGGGTAACCACCTAAAGCACGAACCCGCTCTGCTAAAGCATCAATATTTAAAGTCAGCTTTTCGTAATGTTCTTCCCAAAGTTGGTGCAAAGAACGAAACTGAGGACCGACTACATCCCAATGATACTTTTTGGTTTTTACTAACAGTAGATACGCATCTGCCAAATCTTGATTCAACAGATTAATCACACCTTGACGTTGTTCTTGTGTCAAACCAATGTTTATCGGACGCATTGTTTTCCATTCCTAAGCAAACTTATTTAATAACATCTCAAATTTTGGACATAATCCACATCAACCAAAGGAAGCATTGTGAGTGGAAATTATTTAGCGCATTAATAATTGTACCTATGCCTTAATAGGTAGGTATTTTGATGAAATGGAATAATATAATAAATATATTTAATTTTTTCAGAAAATTAAGTATATTTTAATCTTTTATAATTCTGTTATCGGATTGGCTTTTGCTTCTCACCTACTTATAGAGGTAAGTTAATCAATCAAAATGGACTGCTATAGTACTTAGTTAGCTTGATTTAATTTTTGTTCAGTTATAACAAAATAATTTATGTTATTCTTAATTAAATTTATTTGTTTGTGATTGCTAATGATTAATGGGCGATTACATGAAAGTAATCACCCATTACTACTGAACAATTATGAAAGACAAGTATTAACTGTGTTACTTACCTGTAACTTTATCCAACGCATTCTTCAGCTTTTCTTCTATTGTGACTGCACTCTGTGAATTTTCAGGGTTCTTTTGCTTGTCACTGTCAGCAGATCCTTGAACTTCATTGAGTCCTTCGGTTGACTTCCTTTTAACCTCTTCAAGTCCAGCTGGTGGTTTTTTAGCGGCTTCGTCAGTTTCGCGCTGAATGTCAAGTAGTTGTGTTTCTCCCTCAGTAGACTTACTTTGGTAGCTATCGATCGCAAAAGCAGGAAAAGCACTAGATAGGAGTAGTAACGCACAAGTAAAACCGACAACTAGAAAACGTACTGGACGCAAAATAGATAAAACAGAAGCAATAACTTTCATCGTGAAATCCTCGATAACAGCGTTAACAACGCAAAACATTATATTTGATCGGCAGAGCTGATGATTCTATTCGGTAAATTTTATTTGGCAAACTTTACCAAAAAAACTAGCAAGCTACACTTCAATGTTAAACTTGTTAAAAAATTAACCTGAAGAAATTAGCTTTAGTATTTGTGTATTAACTCACGAATGGTTACTGGACAAATACTCTTGGTGAGTTCTTCATTCAATGTTTACTGACTTATTTTTACTTTTAAGACTCAAAGGTATACATCAATCTGTAGAATGAAGTTGTCGTTATCTCCAGTTATAAAAAAAATCACTCTCTAGGTATATCGACTTAATTGAGTGTGTCGTAAACAAGCTAGAATCAGGACAACGCTTTATAATTTTAACTTGTTTGTGTAGACACAGAGTAGGGAAGAAGCCTTTTAAGTTTTACCTAGCGAAAGTAAAAATCAAATACGAGTCCTATAACTCTTTTACCTAAGGTATCGATGCACGAACAGCCTTCAAGGCATTGTAAAGTAACTTGTAGCGCTCAAACCCTGCTTCATACAAAGGATTTGCCTGGGGCTGTACTACATTATCATCCGGCGCGAAGATTTTGAGTGCAGCTTCTAAGTTGGGGTAAGTACCAACCCCCACCATTGCCAAAATAGCTGCTCCGTAAGCGGCTCCTTCTTCGGCTTTGGAAGCAATCAGTTCTGTTTGCAAAACGTCTGCTAAAATTTGTAACCAAGTGTGAGAGCGTGCGCCTCCACCGGTTGCTAAGAGTTGATGAACAGGAGCGATCGCACTAATTACCTCCAACGCTGACCGCAAACTAAATGCAACCCCCTCTAGAACAGCACGGGTTATATCTGCTGGCGTATGAGTTAATGACAAATTCACCAAAGCACCACGAGTATCTGGATCGAGGTGGGGACTACGTTCTCCTGCAAGGTGGGGCAGAAATAGAACACCACGCGCACCAGGCTGCGATCGCTCTGCTATATCCATCAATTCAGTGTAGGATATATGCGGTGCAAATGTATCTCGATACCAACGCAGAGAACCACCTGCGGCTAGCGTCACTCCCAGTAGATGATACCCCCCATCCACATGACAGAACAAATGCACCCGACCTTCTGGATCGGGAATTGGGCGATGTCTATCGCGGGCTACGCCTACGCAGGGTGCAAAGATAGCTCCTGATGTGCCGATACTCAAACTACCCCGATTGAGGTTGCTTGATGAGATGCCCAAACCAATGGCTGCTGCTGCATTATCACCTCCGCCTGCGACCACAGGTAATCCAGCAGGTAATCCTACGCGAGTGGCTATTTCTACTTTCAACCGTCCGGCGATCGCGGTAGATTCGATGACTGGAGGGAACAACGCTGGATTGAGATCAAGAGTATGGAGAATATCTGTATCCCATTGCCGATTTGCTAAGTTCAGACAGCCGACACCAGACGCATCAGATGGTTCTGTAAATATTTCGCCAGTTAGCACATATCCCAGATAATCTTTTGGTAAAAGAATCTGCCACAACCGAGAGTAGGCTTGTGGTTCTTCAGTCCGCAACCATAAAAGCTTCGGCAGTTGAAAGCCAGTAATTGCCGGATTTCCAGTGCGCTGGATTAATTCCTGCCGGGGAATACTGGCTTCAATCTCAACAACAGCTTTACCTGTGCGTTGGTCATTCCACAAAATTGCTGGTCTAATCACTTTGCCTTGAGCATCAAGAGGAACCATACCATGCATTTGTCCAGACAAACCCAGGGCAATTGCTTGGTATCCCTGTAGCTGTTGACTCACATCAAACAAAGCATCTAAACTGGCTTCCACCCAATCTGCTGAGTTCTGTTCTGTCCAACCGGGTTGTGGAGTTAACAGAGGATAGCTTCTGGTTGCTTGAGCGATAACTTGCCCTTGTAGATCAACTGCGATCGCTCGCACTCCTCCTGTACCCAAGTCTAAGCCAACTACGATATCAGTCAATTTGTCCCTCCTAAATTATCAAGCTTAAATTTAAGGTTGGTAGGGCGATCGCAAGACGGAAATAAAACTTCCGCCTGAAAAATTCGCAGCTTTAATCTGGTTAAGTTTTCTCTAAAAATCGGGTTAATGTTTCTTTAGCTCCAAACTCATACAATCTGCGTAAATGATTTGCAACTGCATCAGCAAAAGGCGACTGCGATAAATCGCCAAAAATTTCAGTCAGGTTGAGCAATGGTTTGGCATCAAAACCACTAGAATGAGCTAGTTTAGTTAAAGTACCTGCTATTGGGTCATCAATGGGAATGGCGTTACCTTGGTCATCCTTTCCATTCAAGTAACGGAACCAAGCAGCAACCGTGAGGCTCATGTAATCAATTGCCACATTTCTACGTAGTGCGTCACGAACTGAGCCTAAAACAAATTTTGGTATTTTGGCGGAACTATTTAGGCAAAGGCGGGGCAGTTGATCCTGAATTTTAGGATTGGCAAAGCGTTCAATTAAGGTTTTTTTATAATCGTCTAAATCAATTCCCGGCACAGATTGCAGTGTTGGCGTAACTTCTGCCATCAAATTATCAACGGCTTGCCGAATTAACGGATCAGCCATCACCTGATGAACGTAAGTGTAGCCTGCTAAAGTACCGAGATAACCAATCAACAAGTGACTGGCGTTCAATAGCCGGATTTTCATCATCTCGTAGGGATGAACATCGTTGGTCATCTGCACACCAACAGATTCCCAATCCGGTCTACCTGCACAGAAATTGTCTTCGACTACCCACTGAAGGAACGGTTCGGCAACAACTGGAAAAGCATCATCGATATTAAACTGTTCTGCCACCATTTTGATATCTGCTGGGGTGGTAGCAGGAGTAATGCGATCCACCATGCAGTTGGGAAAGGCTACTTGTTCGGCAACCCAACTTCCTAACTTTGGGTTCTGCATTTTGGCAAATGCAGTCAACATTTTCTGGGCAATGTTACCATTACCTTGCAGATTGTCGCACGATAACACAGTAAACGGTGCAATTCCTTGTTGACGGCGGCGATTGAGGGCTGCTGTCAAAAAGCCGTATACGCCAATTGGCTCATCGGGATGCTGCAAATCGTACTGAATTGTTTGGTGATTGGCATCGAATTCACCGCTACCTTCAACATAGTAGTAGCCGCCTTCGGTGATTGTGAGGGTGACGATGCGGCATTTGGGGTCTGCTAAGGTGTTAATTACTGCTTGGCGGTTATCTGGGGCAAACAGATATTTTGTAATTGCCCCAATTACACGAGCGCGATCGCCTTCTAGCGACTTTTCCACTAAGGTATATAAACAATCTTGTAAACTCAGTGCATCCCGCATTCGTTTGTCGAATTCTAATAGCCCTACCCCGCAGATTCCCCAATCACTGCCGGAATGCTGATGAAAGTAATTATCGAGATATAAAGCTTGATGTGCGCGATGGAACCCACCAACACCGATATGGACAATACCGTTAGTAATTTGATGGCGATCGTAATTGGGTACGCGGACGTTATTTCCTAAACTAGATAGAGATGCTTCATTCAGCTTGATAGCTGAGTCTTTGCTGATATTGCTGTTCATGGGATTCACTAATGGTTAGGTGATGGCGATCAATATCGATAAAGCTGAGGCACTGAGAATGAAGGTAAAGTTTTTAACTCTAATGAATTTGCGTGCATCTGGATTCAGCAAGTTATACCGTTGAAAGGAAAACCATCCAACAGCCCTGTGGCGACGGTTGCATCTACCCACACCCCGCATTTTCCTGTGGAGAATATGGAACTTTCTCCATAAAATGGTACAGCGTAAAGTTTACCATTGTTGGAAAGCCCTTCTCGTATGGGTTTGAGTAGGTCATTTACATCGTAATCTGCACCTAAATCCAAGGGTCTTAACCAATTTCGCCTAGCCCAAATTCGGGTTTCATCGGAATCCAGCGAGGAATGCAGCCAACACTTTCGCGAAGTGGGAGATACGCATCGCATAATTCCTTTAAGCTAAAAAATCTTAGGAATTAAGTTTTTGATTTTATGCTTTAATTTTGGGCAAAAGCTCAATAATAGAAATCATATCAATCCCACGTAAATGACAGCTATTTGCAACAATTCTTCAATAAAAGGTTAAAAATATGACGGGAAAAGCAACTTATCAGTTTGCAGGCAAGATGATCTTGATTACAGGCGGTGCGGGAGATATTGGCAAGGCAACTGCACATCGTTTTGCTGCTAATKGTGCAGGTGTAGCTCTGCTAGATTTGAATGAAGCGAGGATGGCAGATGTGGCTGAGGAACTGAAACCTTACAACGTACCAGTCGGTAGATTTTACTGTGATGTTACATCTGCTGATGATGTTGCCAAAGCCTTTACTAGCGCTATTGAGCAACTTGGGCGAATCGACTATATATTTAATAATGCAGGTTATCAAGGAGTCTTTGCTAAAACCGACGAATATCCGGAAGATGACTTTGAAAAGGTGATTAATATTAACGTTATCGGCGTTTTTCACATTCTCAAAGCTGCTGCCCAGCACTTGCGCGATGTAGGTGGAGGTGCAATCGTCAACATGGCAAGTTATGCGGGTGTAGTTGGGCCGCCAAATATGCTGGCATACGGCGCTTCTAAGTTTGCGGTGATTGGAATGACTCAGACAGCAGCCAAAGATTTAGCTCCTGACAATATTCGAGTCAATTCGCTCTCCCCAGCGTTGATTGGGCCTGGTTTCATGTGGACGCGGCAAACAGAATTACAAGCAGCAGTTGGCTCACAGTACTTTGATGCCGATCCTAAAGTAGTGGAGCAACAGATGATTGATTCAGTAGCAATGCGCCGTTTGGGAAGCTTGGAAGAAGTGGCGAATGGAGTAGCATTTCTGATGAGCGAAGAAGCAAGCTATATTACTGGGTTTAACTTGGAGGTCACTGGAGGGTTATAGAAATTTCCAAATAACTGAGCAAAAATTATATATTTGGGCAAATATGCAGAAATCATTCTTTTGGTAAGTAGATAATTTTTGAAGGTGGATATGGGAGAACCTTTATTGGAGCGGTGCGATGCCAGCAAAGCTGGCTTGTCCTTTAGGACTCGCAAGTTGGATCTAGCTGCTCATGCTGCTTGGCTCTATTACATCGCAGGCAATACACAAGAAGAAATTGCAACAAAGCTCAATGTATCCCGGCAAGCTGCACAACGCCTAGTTGCATTAGCAGTTAGTGAAAAATTAATCAAATTTAGCCTCGATCATCCCCTGAGCGAATGTATTGCTTTAGCTGAGTCATTACGTCATAAGTTCGAGCTGTCGTTGTGTGAAGTAGTACCAACTGACGCAGGCAGCAGTGATACACTCAATGGCATAAGCGTTTGTGCTGCCAGCCACTTAGAAGCTTACCTGATCGCAAAAACCCCGACTATACTGGCGTTCTCCTCAGGTCGGATATTGCGAGGAATGGTCGAGCAAATCCCTTCAATGAATCAACCTCAGCATAAAATTGTTTCAATTATTGGCAATATGTCCCATTGTGGACGTGCAGGTCGCCACGAAGTAGTGATGCATTTATCGGATCGCATCGGTTCCCAAGCTTACCCAGTGCCGACTCCGGTTGTAGCGACTAGCATTGAAGAACGGGAACTTTTGCAGACTCAGCGATCATTTATTACTGTCAAAGCTTTTGCAGAGCAAGCCAAAGCAACGTTTGTCGGAATTAGTCACATCGCCTGGAATGCTCCATTACATCAAAACGGATTTATCAATGACGATGAAGTGGCTGAATTAATTGAACTAGGAGCGGTAGGAGAAATTGCAGGTTGGACTTACGATCGCTACGGAGTATTGCTGCACAAAGGAACCAACAGCCGGGTTACCAGTGTAGCACTCGAACAACCGGCTCATCGACTGATTATTGGTGTGGCAGGTGGCCTGAAAAAGGCGGAGGCTATTTTGGCTGCTCTGCATGGCAAGTTAATTACAGGACTAATTACCGATGAAGCAGCTGCCGAATTTATTCTGAGTAAAATTTAGTACTTGTTTGCGTTCAATCTTCAGGTCATATCTGTTCAAGTCAATGGGGCACTAGACTATCAAATACCATGACTTTTGCCAATTACCCAATTACGTCGGAAAAATCTAGCTAAAGCAGACTCTTCCAGCGATAAATAAATTGGGCGTCCATGAGGACAGGTGCGGGGGTTGCGAGTGCGTTGCCAATTATCTAAAAGTGTCTGCATTTCTTGCAAATTCATGGGTGTACCATTACGAATAGCACTGCGACAGGCGACAGCTACTTGGGCTGTTTGTAAGTCACCTCCCAAACTTAATTCTAAAATTGCTTCGGCACAATCTTGGCGTTGCTGCAAGATTGCAGGTAGATTACGAACTGCCCAAAGTTGTTCGCCAAAGGGTTCTATATCTAAACCGATGCGTTGCAATTGCGATACTTGCACTGGCGACAATTGATAAAGAATAATTGGCGGTTCGACACAAACGAGTTGCCAACTATCACATAATTGCTCGTACAAAACTCGCTCATGGGCAATGTGCTGTTCCACTAACCATATCCCAGCAGCATGTTCGGCAACAATATAAGTATTACTCACTTGCGCTACAGCTTTTAAAGAGTGAGGAGTAGAGACGCGATTAATCGCGTCTCTATCAGAGTTAGGATTTTTATTATCCTCGTTGGAATTTTGAGAATTTAAATTGTAGCCACCTTTGGCCTCGGCGACTTTGAGTAATTTACTAACTCGTGTTGTGTGGACAGTTTCTTTGAAATTCACAGAAGAAATTCGCAGTGCTTGATTAATTCCTTGAATAATTTGCTCTTGCCAATAAGTGATTTGATTGAGATAAATTTCTGTTTTTGCTGGATTACGATTCCAGTTTATTTGATCTGGGGAAATAGCAAGATGTAGAAAACAAATTGGATAGCGATCGCGTGGTAATGTTTTGTGAAACGCTGATAATATTGTTTGCTCTAGTTCTGCTGACTTAATCATCCGTCCGTTAATCGCTACACGTACCCAATCTGGACGATGACGGTGACAGCGGTCGGGTAATCCTACCACTAAGTTTAGTGCTGAGAGGGGACTGGGAACTGGGGATTGGAAATTGGGGATTAGGGAGTGGGCATTAGGGATTGGGGACTGGGGATTGGGGACTGGGGATTGGGGAAGGTGGGGTCCCCCCTGGGGATAAGGGGTAATGGGGAGTGAAGAGTTAGGAGTACTGAGTTCTGAATTTACAGGGTTGGGGACTTCGAGTTTCAATTCGTGTAAATCAGCCTGTCGGACTTGGCGTAAAATCTGTGGTAATAGTTGCCCAGTTGTGGCGGCTGGGGAAATGGTAAACCATTGACGGTCATTTTGCCAAATCTGCCAGGTGACACGGGGATGACATAGGGCAATTTGGTGAATTGTTGCTTGCACGGCTTTCATTTGCTGTGCTATTGTCGGCAATCCTTGACGACGAGATGAACAGTTACCAAAAAGACTAGAGACTGTGACTACTGTACCAGGTGCGATCGCTGTTGCTTCAACTTGCACAACTTCCCCGCCATACCCATAGACAAATCGCCATCCTAATTTTCCAACCACACAATGACTCAAAATTTCTAAATCTGCCAAAGTGGTTAAACTGTGCAACGCCTCACCACGAAAACCCAAACTGTTAATTTTCCACAAATCGCCACTAGAGCGAATTTTACTGGTGCTGTGAGCTGTGGCTGCTTTATGTAAATCATCTAGGTTCATTCCACAACCATTGTCGGCAACACGAATTCGCCATTGCTGCGGCCATAGCGAAACCACAATTCGTGTTGCACCTGCGTCTAGGGAATTTTCTACCAATTCCCGCACTACAGAGGCTAAAGAGTCAATGACCTCTCCCGCTGTAATCAGATATACAACTTCTGTTGGTAGAGCTTGAATAGTAGATGCCATAAATTATAGTTTATAGCTTCTGGTGACAAGGCCGGATCGTTGGGGCAATATCTATTCCATTAGCAGATTTAGCTCTCAATACTAAATCTGCTCATACAAAAGCCACATCTATATTTATGGCGTCAGTCGCCAGAATTCATAAATCTTATTAGCGACTGGTGGATGTAGCTTGCTTGTTTATAGGAGTATAAATTAGGTTTAACTCCTCCACTAAATTAATTCTGAATTTTTAATTTTGACTTTTGACTTCCCTGCCGGGACTGACTTGTGTATTCTGTTTTTGAATCAAGCTTTAATTTATGATGTAAAACCTGATACAGCCGATTGCAGCTAAGTGAGGTAGAAAACCCAGGACTGATTCATTACAGATAAAGAGTTTCTACCTCCTGCCTCCACCAATAACTGCCTCAAAACCTGTAACTTTGTACTTCATGCAAATGAGAACTGCTGTAACTCATAACCGTTAATTAGTATCGCTCATTGCCAAAACTTTAGATGGTTCAAGTTTGAGCAATCCATTCAATAACGATGCTGGACGTTGCTTATAAGGCCAAGCAAAAGCATGACGAAAAGCTGCATCCTGACAAGCTTGGAGTTGTTCAAAACTAATAATGTCGTAAGTCAAGAGATTTTCATATTCCCAAGGCAAACGCACATTGTGTAAACCAGCATTATCAGTACAAATAGCGATATCAACCCCAGCATCGAAACAACGGTCAAAAACTAATTTCAGTTGACGTATATCCTGTAAAGTACCAGTTTTCAAATAAGTTGTCGGGCAAACCTCCAAACACTGCCCGCGTCTAGCTACATCGTTAAGTAACTCTGGATACAATAAAGGAATTTGGATGCCATGACCGATTCGCATCAAATAGGGTAAGAGTTGGGGATAACAACCAGCAGTAGTTTCAAACAGATGTCCTGTAGTATTAACGTCGAGCGATCGCGCATAATCATATAGACTAATCCATTCTTCAAAGCGATCGGCATAATAGGTATCACCACCAGCTACATCTACTCCACAGATATACTGCTTATTTTGCGCCGCCAAATCAACAATCGCTTTGTTCACCTCATAGGGTAGACGCGTGTGCATACAAAGAATTTGGCTAGTAACAATCGGATATTCTGGCAGTTGACTAGCTTGTCCTACTACCTGCACAATTTCTGTCATTTTGTCAATTCTTTGTGATTGACTCAGATGCTCAGGTGTTCGTAAATAGGGAGTATAACGCAGTTCCAGATAAGCCAAATTTTCAAAAATGTAAGCACCTCGCACCAAACGATAGATAAAGTAAGGCAAAGTTTCCACAGTTTGCACACTTTCTACCAAGGTGTGCAATTCTAGATACTCATCTAGGGTATTGCGTGGGCGAGTGTAAAAATCTTCAAATTCTGAATAGTCGGCAAAGCGGGAAATCAACTCCGAAGAATGTCGCTCAAAATATCGCCACAAAACTCGTGGTACGACCGAACCACCCAGGTGTCTATGTAATTCAGCATATAAAGACATAATGGTATTTTTAGGGAAAAATTTTACTAATTGTAACAAAAACATAGAAGAAAAAATTTAGACTCGAAAATTCCTGAGTGCTGAGGATTAACTCTCAACAGCCAGTACAAAAAGATAATGCTTTCTTAAATCAACGGCAGCTTACTAGCTTTCCCGAACCAGCAAAACCGATTTCACAGGACGCTTGATTGGATTTCCTTCTAAATCAACCTTCCCGTAAAAGGTTTTGCCATTGTAGTAGAGTGAAGACGAACTCCCTCCATCTAGATTCATTGCTTTATCAGCACCAAGGGTTTTCATCAAATCAGCTAATGCTGGCAAAGATATCCCATTTGCCGGAACCGACGGTTTTTGAGCTACCATAACTAAAATAACGCTGCCATCACGGGTGATACCGACGGCAGTTCTGGCATTGGGTTGATTGCTGCCAAGTGCATCTCGTTTATTGGCATTATCTACAAAGCCCTCTTGTACTGAGGTAAGTTTTGGTAACAGGCGTGGACCTGCGCCTATGGCATCGACTAGCTGGCAACCTGCTGGTGGTGACTCACTATGTAGGGCAATCGAATAGCTGATAGTTTGCCCACATGAGTAGCGGCGAAATTCTGCGCGATTAAAAATTTGATTCAGGTAAGGCTTTAAATTGGGATTGTTCACCAACCGCTCGTTTTCCTTAGGGTCAGCTACCAACTTTCCTTGTAAGACAACATAGGATGTAGATTTTTGGTTAGCTGGGTCAAAAAAGCCTGCGTTTAAAATAGCTACTGCCCGATACTTCTKGGCAAATTCTTCTACAGTAGCTAGCTTCTGTGATAGTGCAGGAGTTATCACAAATCTGCTATTAGCTGGAATCAACAGGATATGAGCTATGCTTTGGGGTAAAGTGCGCTCGAAGTAGCGGATAGTTTTTGATGGTGAAGATACAACACTCGGTATTGACGGTGTTAAGGAACGGAAATTAAACCACAACACCATTGCAAAACTAATTAATATCAAACCTAGTATTTTGATTTTTCTGACTTTTAAACTCACTTGCGCTTAGCTCAAATAAAGTTGATTAAACTATAAGTACAAAATTTATACACTCTTCAGTTGTAATTCTTTGTGAAAGTCAGTTAAGTGGTATAGGTAGCAATAAAACACAGTATCTATATTTAAAATTAAGTATATTTAAATACAAAAAGATTAATTTGATTAAGTGGAAAGGTAGGAAAAGTAAGATGTTTTATTAAAACCCTTGATTATGTTGTTGATAAGCTGTAATTTAATGCATAGCAAATATTTGGCAAGAGTAACTTGTGAATTTTTCGATTATTAGAGGTAATTTTACTTATCAAAGATTAACAGCAGATGTCAAATTACAGCGCTTGCCACTTAGGTAAGGTACAATATTATATCACTAAGTATACGGACACGGTAGTGCCTATTAGTATCAACTTAAGCCCAAATTCCTTTAAAACCTTGTTTCCAGCCATATGCTGAAAATACTATTGTTGTGGCAGAGTTGAGAGTTAAGAGGCAGAGCCTCTCATCAGGTGTTTTCTGTCAGAGATTGGAAACGAGACACTCTCTAAAAGTTGGTTATAGAATGGCTTTCACGTTAAGTTGACACCAGCAGGTAGTGTCGAGGTTCTATGAATATTCCTCGTGTAAACGAGAACTACCATTACACGACTTCAATCAAGATAATAAGCTTAAACTAATAGGTTTAAATGGACAATGACTTCAAGCAAGCAACCTTTTGAGTTGCCGAGTTTTTATGTGCCTTGGCCAGCACGGCTGAACCCAAACTTGGAAGCGGCACGGGTACATTCTAAAGCTTGGGCTTATGAAATGGGAGTTTTGGGTGGGGCAGAGGGATCGGAAGATTATGGGATTTGGGATGAGCGCAAGTTTGATGCCCATGACTATGCGTTGTTGTGTTCCTATACCCATCCAGATGCCGATGAACCGATGCTCAATCTGGTGACTGACTGGTATGTTTGGGTATTTTTCTTCGACGATCACTTCCTTGAGCTTTACAAGCGTACCCAAGATATGGCTGGGGCTAAGAAGTACCTCAATGGACTACCAGCGTTTATGCCTGTGCAGCCCCAAAAAACGCAGCCAGAACCCACTAATGCTGTAGAAAAGGGTTTAGTAGACCTCTGGAATCGCACCATCCCCAATGCATCCCAAGACTGGGTAATCCGGTTTTCTGAGAGTACGATCGCTCTTCTCAAAGAGTCTCTGTGGGAACTCGCCAATATCAGCCAGGATCGAGTCGCTAACCCCATTGAATACATTGAGATGCGCCGTAAGGTGGGGGGAGCGCCTTGGTCAGCTAACCTAGTGGAACACGCGGTTGGGGCAGAAATTCCCGATGCGATCGCTCCCACTCGACCAATGCGTGTCCTCAAAGACACTTTTTCTGACGGAGTACATCTGCGAAATGATATCTTCTCTTACCAAAGAGAAGTGGAAGAAGAAGGGGAAAATGCTAACTGTATCCTAGTTTTAGAACGATTCCTCGATGTCAAGACTCAAGAGGCAGCCAACCTCACTAACGACTTACTAACGTCTAGGGTGCAACAGTTCGAGAACACCTTTGTTACTGAGCTTCCTTCCTTGTTCGAGGAATATAGTCTGACTCCTGATGAGCGTCTGAAAGTAGTTCTATATGCCAAAGGACTTCAGGACTGGCAGGCGGGGGGTCATGAGTGGCACATGCGATCGAGCCGCTACATGAACCAAACATCAGACAAATCTTCAACTCTCGGCTGGCTTTTAGGCGGCCCGACTGGACTAGGCACATCAGCGGCCCGTCTTAGAGCCTTATACGATAGTTTGGGACTAAAACGGTTCAAAAGCTTCACCCATGTTCCCTATCAGCCTGTAGGGCCAGTAACCCTGCCGCAGTTTTATATGCCCTTCTCCACCAGTTTGAACCCTCATCTAGACGAGGCTCGGCGGCATTCTAAAGAATGGGCGCGTCAGATGGGGATGTTGGACGTACTGCCAGGAATGCCCAGCATTTACATCTGGGATGACCACAAATTTGATGTGGCCGACGTAGCCTTATGTGGTGCTTATATTCATCCCAATGGGTCTAGTGCTGAGTTGAATATCACAGCTTGCTGGCTGGTTTGGGGAACCTATGCCGATGACTACTTCCCGGCACTGTACGGCCATAGCCGCAATATGGCAGGGGCAAAAGTTTTCAACGCTCGGCTATCAGCGTTTATGCCTCTTGATGGGAGTCCTATCCCCGTACCAACGAACCCAGTCGAACGAGGTTTAGCTGACATTTGGGCGCGGACGGCTGGCCCCATGACGAAGAATGCTCGTCGCCAGTTTCGTCAGGCGATCGAGGATATGACGGAAAGTTGGTTATGGGAACTGGCTAACCAGACCCAGAATCGCATTCCCGACCCGATAGACTATGTGGAAATGCGTCGTAAGACCTTTGGCTCCGATCTAACTATGAGCCTGTCTCGACTTTCCCAAGGGAACGAGATCCCACCAGAGATTTTCCGTACCCGAACCATGCAGAATATCGATAATTCGGCTGCTGATTTCGCCTGTTTGACGAACGATATTTTTTCTTATCAGAAAGAAATCGAGTTTGAGGGCGAGATTAATAACGGTGTGCTAGCGGTTCAGAATTTCCTGAACTGCGATATTCCCCACGCCGTCGCCATTGTTAACGACCTGATGACCTCGCGTGCCCTTCAGTTTGAACACATCGTTGCGACTGAACTCCCTATCTTGTGTGACGATTTCGATCTGAATACCAGTGCTCGGGAAAAACTGTACGGTTACATTAAGAAACTGGAACAGTGGATGTGCGGCGTACTCAAATGGCATAGGGCGGTAGACCGTTATAAGGAATTTGAATTGCGGGATAACTCGACACAAAAGCGGTTACTCCAAGGTCCCATAGGGTTAGGCACTGCCGCGACCAAAATTAGACCAAGTGTCGGTCAGCAAACAACTCAAACCAATGTTCAGCCAGTGATACAGAAGTTACTGAATGGACCAACAGGTTTAGGGACTTCAGGTATCAAAATCGGTTCGTTGTTAGGAACAAAAGATTAGCTTAATCTGAGTCCTTATTGCGATCAATCAAATAATACCAATTTGAAAAAAGAATGCGACAGATACAAACCCAAAAACCTATATAAAGTCTGGCTTTCTTAATTACGAATTACGAATTACGAATTGGTATAACTTGTCAACAAACATTACTAATGGAGATTAATCATGACTAATGCAGCAAACACTCCCCTAGAAAATCAAATTGAGCAACTGCCAATGAGTTTGCAGACCGAAGCGGCGCGTAATTTGGCAACGACCACCAAAACCCAACCCCAAATGCAGGGAATTACCTCACGGTGGCTTTTAAAACTGTTGCCTTGGGTAGAAGCAGTGGGTGGTAGCTTTCGGGTCAACCGTCGCTTAACCTATACGGTTGGGGATGGACGGGTCAGCTTTACTAATACAGGGGCCCAGATACAGGTTATTCCTCAAGAACTCACTGAGTTACCTTTGTTGCGCGGATTTGAAGATGTCGGGGTGTTAAATGCTTTGGCTAGTCAATTTGTGCAACAAGAATACGCTGCGGGTGCTGTCATCGTCCAAGAAGGCCAACCAGCCGATCGCGTATTGCTGATTGCTCATGGTAAGGTAAATAAAATTGGCCCAGGCAAGTTTGATGATCGCGTTGTTTTGGCTGTATTAGCTGATGGCGACCATTTTGGCGACTACTCTTTAGTCGAATCCCAAGATACTTGGGATGTCACCCTCAGTGCCATTACCCGTTGCACCATCTTGTCTCTGCCTCAAGCAGCTTTTCAAAACTTGGTTAACCAGTCTGAGGCTCTGCAAGCGCAAGTAGATCGATTCAGAGAAAAATTGCGCCAACCCAAAAACGAAGCCGGGGAAGCCTCAATCGATATTACTTCAGGCCACCTCGCGGAAGCAGTATTACCTGGGACTTTTGCAGATTATGAAATCAATCCAAGGGAATATGAGTTAAGCGTCGCTCAAACCATTTTGCAAATCAATACACGGGTTGCTGACCTCTACAACGAACCCATGAATCAGACGGAGGAGCAATTACGGCTCACCATCGAAGCATTACGGGAACGCCAAGAACACGAAATGGTTAATAATCGTGACTTTGGACTGTTGCACAATGCCGATCTCAAACAACGCATTTTTACCCGCAGCGGCCCCCCAACTCCTGACGATCTCGATGAGTTGATCTCTATTGTTTGGAAAGAACCGAGCTTTTTCTTAGCTCATCCCCGCACAATTGCTGCTTTTGGTCGGGAATGTAACCGCCTTGGACTTTATCCCGATCCTATCCCTACGGGTAACAGTGCAATTCCCTCTTGGCGTGGTATTCCCATCTATCCTTGCAATAAGATTCCTGTTACAAAAGAGCGTACTAGCTCCATCATGTTAATGCGTGTGGGAGCAACCAATCAGGGTGTTATTGGTCTTCATAAAACTGGCATTCCTGATGAATATCAACCTAGTTTGTCTGTGCGCTTCATGGGTATTAACGAAAAGGCCGTTATTTCCTACTTAGTCAGCGCTTACTACTCTACAGCTATTCTCGTTCCTGACGCATTAGGCATCCTTGAAGATGTAGAAATTGGTCTTTAAGTAGTAGTCGGATATCCTCTTCAAAGTAGGGGCGAACGACTGTTTGCTCCTACCTCCTGATGCTCTCTGTTAGGAATGTAAATTTAGTTGCATGAAACGTTAAGTTTATGACAGATGCTTTGATTAGGCCAGATTTAGGTCAAGAAAACGGGCAACCCCAGATGAGCTTAAGCACGAAAGGGGCGCGGAATTTAGCCAAAACCACGAAAACTCCGCCCCAGATGCAGGGCATTACCCCAAGATGGTTGTTGCAGATGTTGCCTTGGGTACAAATCAAGGGTGGAGCCTATAAGGTTAACCGTCGCTTGACCTATGATGTTGGCAATGGACGGGTCAGCTTTACAAATACAGGGGCCGAGGTACGGGTCATTCCCCAAGCACTTTGCGAACTATCTTTACTACGTGGTTTTGAGGATATTGAGATACTCAACGCCTTGGCAGACCGCTTTGTACAACAAGAATTTGCCGCTGGTGAGGTCATTGTACAGGAAGGTCAACCAGCCGACCGCGTGTTATTAATTGCTCATGGTAAAGTTAATAAGCTGAAGGCCGGAAAATATGAGGCGGAAGCTTTACGAGATATCTTAGCTGACGGCGATTGTTTTGGTGGCGAAGCTATAGTTTTATCTCAGGACACTTGGGAGGTGAGCCTAAGAGCTGTTACACGCTGCATAGTTTTGTCTTTGCCAGTACAGGCGTTTCGGGAGTTGATGAACCAATCTGAAGCGTTGCAGACTCAGGTTGATCGCTTGAGAGCTATGTTGAGTAAACCCCAAGATAGGTACAATCAAGCTGAAATCCTTCTGTCCGCAGGTCATAGTCCGGAAACAGAGTTACCCAGGACATTTGTTAATTACGACTTGAATCCACGGGAGTATGAGTTAAGCGTCGCTGAAACCATTTTACGGGTGAATACGCGAGTTGCCGACCTCTATAACGAACCCATGAACCAGACGGAGCAACAATTACGCCTGACTATCGAAGCGTTGCGGGAACGGCAAGAATACGAAATGCTGAATAATCCTGATTTCGGATTATTGCACAATGCCGATCTGAAGCAACGCATCTATACCCGCACTGGGCCACCGACTCCAGATGATTTTGATGAATTGCTCTCAAGGCGGCGCAAAACCCATTTTTTCCTAGCTCACCCTCGCGCGATCGCTGCTTTTGGTCGGGAGTGTAATCGTCGTGGTATCTATTCCCCGAGCAAAGAGGTGAATGGAAAGATTGTACCTGCATGGCGCAACTATCTGATTTTTCCTTGTAACAAAATTCCGATTACCAAAGAAGGTACTAGCTCTATTTTGGCACTCCGTGTCGGAGAAGAAAACCAAGGGGTGATAGGTTTACACAAAACGGGGATACCTGATGAATACCAACCCAGTTTGTCTGTAAAGTTTTTGGGTATCAACGACAAAGCGATCATTTCTTACTTAGTAAGTGCTTACTACTCCACAGCCATACTCATTCCCGACGCACTCGGTATCCTTGAAGATGTCGAAATTGGGCACTGAATAAAATATTGTTGTGACAAATTGCTGTCGTTGGGTTATGTGTCTGATTTAATAAGAAAGCGGTCAAATTATCTGTTTAGGGGATAGTACTGCTGTTATTGAATTTGAGCAAGCTATCCGCAATCAACAAACCCAAGCATAACCGAAGGTGTTTCCCTAGATGTTAACGCGGGCAAGTACACGGTAAATTGAGTACCTCTACTTACCTGACTGCAAACATTGACAAAACCACCGTGATTCTTAATAATAGCCAGCGCCGTGGAAAGTCCTAAACCTGTACCTTTGCTTGCATCTTTGGTGGAAAAAAATGGTTCAAAAATCCGTTGCTGAACTTCTGATGACATACCCATACCACTATCTGTGACCACGATCGCAATATAAGAACCCACTTTGGCATCAATATTAATTTGGGTACAATGTTCGCTAATTATTAAATTTTCTACTACAATCCTCAGAATACCGCCATTGGGCATTGCATCACGGGCGTTAACTACTAAGTTCATTAGCACTTGATGCAGTTGAGTTGCGTCTCCCCAAATGTGCCAGAGAGTTTTAGGAATATCTATCTGACAGATAATCGATTTGGGGAATGTTTGAGTGATTATTTGCTCAATTTCAGCCATTAATGGCTGAACTTGGACAAATGTTAGTTTAGTTTCAATACCGCGTGCAAAGGTCAAGATTTGCTTGAGTAAATTAGCACCGCGTTTAACATTATTTTCTAAGGTTTGTAGTAATTTCTGGCTTTGTGCGTCGGGAAATTTTTTCTCCAACAACTGAACTGACATTAAAATTGGCGATAGTAGATTGTTGAGGTCATGAACGATACTGCTAGTTAGAGTACCGATGCTCTCCAAACGTTGCGATCGCAAAAGTTGAGCTTGTAATTGTTTATAATAGGTGATTTCGGTGTTCGCACACAAAATAGATTTAGGCTCTCCACTATCATGTCGTAACAATAGCCACCGACTTTCAACAATAATTTCCTTACCTTCTTTTGTCAGTTGATGCAACTCACCTCGCCACTCACCAGTGTTCATGACGCTTAAGTAAGCATCTTCTAGTTGTAGTGAATCTGKATACAAAAGTTGCAAAATATTCTTACCAATAGCTTCCTCAACTTTCCAACCGTAGAGACTCTGGGCACCTTGATTCCAAAATAAGATTTGGTTATGGATATTTCGTACTACAATTGCGTCTTTTACTACATCTAGTAATAACTTTTGTTCATAAATTCTCTGTTCTGCTTGTTGAAGTTGCCTAATGTTATGCCATAACAAGTCATAGAGTAACGCCACCAACAGCAAATGTATGATAACGGCGATAAAAAATATAACTATAACCTTTTGGGAAATTGCTTGTGATTCCTGTATGTGTTGCTGTAATAAATTTTTCTCTGTCTTTAAAGAGTCATAAATTAGCTGTTGAATTTCTTTGCCAGTTTGTTTGTCTGGTTTAGATAAAATTAGCTGTTGAGTTGCTGGCAATCCCTGATTTTTTCTTAAGTAAATTTCTTGTTGTAAGATGTTAAATCTATGACTAATTTTGGACTGCAATAAAGCAACCCACTGCTGCCTTTGAGGATTATTAACAGTTAACTTACTGAGGATCTGGAGATTGCGATCGCTTTCTCGATATGCCTGTCGATAGGCTTTTAAAGCATCTATATCAGATGTAATTAAGTAATTACGTTGTGCAGTTTCAGTATCTTCAAGTGTAACTCGTATACTTTGAAGTTGAGTAATAACTTTATGAGATGATGTCAGCCATTCCTGGTTATCAATCAGCTTAATAGTATTTTTTAAGGAAACTAAAGTATTAGTAAAAATAACTGCCGACACCAAGATGAATATTACTTTGTACTTTTGGATAGACCATTTTTTTATCATGCGATCGCCCTTTTTCCTACCAAAACCCTCCGTGAGTTTAAATTAATTAAAAATTACAAATAAATACTGAGAGTAATTTAGTAATTTCGACAATAAATAGAATTTGTTAAATTCGTTAATATCTTAACTTTTAGAGATAATCACTTATACAGAATTATTAGAAACTAACCCGCTAGTTTTTAATATAAATTAATTTTTGAGATGACTATATATTACGGAGTATTCTTTCAACTCACATACATATCGCATTAAAATATACATTAAAGCTAAATAATTTTTGCGATCGCCTACACTCAGTGGATTGTGCGATCGCCTTTTAGGTATGGTTGCCAATAAGTAATCAGTAAAAACAATCGGTCATCTGGTGCGTGAGGTGCAACTGGAGTACCCATATGCCAAGAGTTTTCAGAAAATACAATTGCAACAGAGGTATTCAGCATCGGAGGAACTTCGCAGATAACTGATTCAGGATTCAGGTATAAAATTGCGGAAGCAAAGAAGGGTGAGACAAAGAATTATTAGAATCAGCAATTAGAACCTGTGAAAAAATCAATTACAGATCGACCGAGCTTGACGAGGGCACGGCGGTCGCTTCAAGTTGGGCATTGTCTACCCAACCAACGTGCTACCTGAAGTTTGTACTACCGTCAATTGCAAGTTTATACGTGGAACAGCTGAAAACAAATACTAGGTTATTACGTCTTTAAATTACACAATCACTTGGTTTTTCTTCGTTGAGTGCTGACGATTAATACTCAGCAGTCACCACGAAAAAATGTGCTGCCTTAGATGCAAGGGCGGCTTAGATTGTTTTGCCAGAGCTTGACATTATTCAAAAAGTATGTTGATAATTATAGTTTGTGGAAACTTAGCTTTTAATATAAACGTAAACGCTTGGCTAACGTAATTGTCATAGGTGCCCAATGGGGCGATGAAGGAAAAGGCAAAATAACAGACTTGCTCAGCCGTTCGGCGGATGTTGTGGTACGTTACCAAGGGGGTGTCAATGCTGGACACACAATTGTAGTCAAAGGTCAAACCTTTAAGCTGCACTTGATTCCCTCTGGTATTTTGTATCCAGAGACCGATTGCATTATCGGTTGTGGGACAGTCATCGATCCACAGATTTTAATAGCAGAACTGGATCAACTAAAACAATTAAATATTTCCACTGACCACCTGCTGATATCTGAGACAGCCCACGTAACGATGCCTTATCACCGATTGATAGACCAGGCATCAGAAGAACGACGCGGAAGTCATAAAATCGGTACTACAGGTAGGGGCATTGGTCCGACTTATGCTGACAAATCTGAACGTACAGGCATTCGGGTTCTGGATTTAATGGATCCTGATGGGCTACGCGAGCAGCTGGAATGGACGATTAATTATAAAAACCTCATTTTAGAAAAGCTTTATAACCTACCGCCTCTAAATCCACAAGAGGTGATTGACGAGTATCTAGGGTATGCAGAACGCTTGCGGCCTTACGTCATTGATACATCGCTGAAAATATACAATGCAATTCAACGACGGCGCAATATTTTATTTGAAGGCGCCCAAGGCACGCTCCTAGACTTAGATCATGGAACTTATCCTTATGTTACCTCCTCTAACCCTGTAGCCGGAGGTGCTTGCGTTGGTACAGGGCTAGGGCCGACAATGATAGATCGGGTGATTGGGGTATCGAAAGCATATACCACAAGAGTAGGAGAAGGCCCGTTTCCTACGGAACTGGATGGAGAGTTGGGAGAATTATTGTGCGATCGCGGTGCCGAATTTGGCACAACCACCGGACGTAAACGGCGTTGCGGCTGGTTTGATGCCGTCATCGGTCGTTATGCCGTGCGGATTAACGGCATGGATTGCATGGCACTTACCAAACTGGATGTTCTCGACGAATTAGAAGAAATTCAAGTTTGTGTCGCCTATGAAATAGATGGCGATCGCTCCGAACACTTCCCCACCAGTTCCCGTCAATTTGCTAGATGTCGCCCCATCTACAAAACCTTACCAGGATGGCAAGTGTCAACAAGTCACTGCCGCACCTTGGAAGACTTGCCACAACAAGCACTGGATTATCTAAAATTCTTAGCAGAATTGATGGAAGTTCCGATCGCGATCGTTTCACTCGGAGCTAGTCGCGATCAAACCATTATTGTAGAAGACCCCATCCACGGCCCTAAACGCGCTTTATTGCACGCAGACGGCACACCTGCTTCCTTGTTAAGCGCTTAAATTGGTCATTAGTAAATTACAAATGACAAAGGACAACTGATAAAGGACAACTCATATGGCTATTACAGTCGAATGTCAAAAGCGACCAGAAGGTAGCAAACCCAAAGCTTTGCGCCGTTCTGGAGAAATCCCGGCAAATTTGTACGGTCACAAAGGTACAGAATCAATTTCTTTGACCATTAAGACCAAAACTGTCGAACAATTGCTCAAAAAAGCTTCAGTTAACAATACTTTGCTTGATTTAAACATTACTGATATACCCTGGCGGGGCAAAGCCTTGCTACGAGAACTTCAAATTCATCCAGCGAAGGGTACGCCTTATCACCTGAGCTTTTTTGCAGTTGCAGGTCACGGCGACACCACTGTAGAAGTACCACTGCGTTTTGTAGGAAATCCTGTTGGTGTTAAACAAGAAGGTGGTGTGTTAGACACCGTTGTTACAGAATTGCAAGTGAGTTGTGCGCCTGAGAACATCCCAGAAGTGATTGAAATTGATGTCACTGAACTGAAAATTGGAGACAAATTACATATCAGTGATATATCTCTTCCTCAGGGTGTAACACCTCTGGCTGAAGCAGAGCGAGTTCTAGTCGGCGTTTTGCCACCACAAATCAACGTTGCTGCTGAGGAAGAGAGTGAAACACAAGCAGATTCTTAAGCTACAAGAATAAGGCCTCTGCTCCTTACTCGAAACTCAATTGATAAACATATGTAATAATTTCTGATGTCGCCAGGAGGAAACTCCTGGTTTTTTATATTGGAAGCGCAGAGGCTAACAGGTGACAGACGTAACTCTTCCAGCTTTTATTGAACAAATGTTGCAGGCGGGATTTTATCCCCATAAAGTAACAGAACCGATTGAACTCATTCAAACCCACATTTCTTATGTGCTGTTGACTGGGGATTACACTTATAAACTAAAAAAACCAGTTAATTTCGGGTTCTTGGACTTTTCGACTTTAGAGAAACGGCAGCATTTTTGTCACGAAGAGTTACGTTTAAATCAACGAGGAGCAGGTGAACTATATTTAGAAGTTTTGCCGATAACTCTGGCAGAGAAAAAATACCAATTAGGGGGAACAACAGAGGCGGTAGAATATGTGCTGAAAATGCGTCAGTTTCCCCAAGAGTCGCTATTCAGCTCGCTTTTTGAACAGGGTAAGTTAAATAAGACACACTTAGATGATTTGGGACAGGTAGTGGCTCAATATCATGCCAAAGCTCAGACGAATGATTATATTCGCGGTTTTGGTGAAGTGCCAAATGTCCGAGCTGCATTTGATGAGAATTATCAGCAAACTGAAAAATATATTGGTGGCCCCCAAACTCAGGCGCAGTTTAGAGAAACCAAGGAATATACAGATAAGTTTTTTGCCGAACGTTCAGAATTATTTACTAACAGAATTTACAACGACTATATTCGTGAATGTCACGGGGATTTACACCTAAAAAATATTGCTTTGTGGCACKATAAAATCTTGCTGTTTGATTGCATAGAGTTTAATGAGCTGTTTCGTTTTGTCGATGTGATGTACGATGTGGCATTCACTGTAATGGATTTGGAAGCCGGAGGGCGCAGAGACTTAGGTAATGTGTTTTTGAATACTTACATTGAGCAAACTGGAGATTGGGAAGGTTTACAGGTATTACCTTTGTATTTAAGTCGTCAAGCTTACGTGCGAGCCAAGGTAACTTCATTTTTGCTCGATGATGCCAATGTACCCGCGAAAGTGAAGCAAGAAGCCAGAAAAACTGCCACTGATTATTACAAACAGGCTTGGGAGTATACTAAACCAAAACAGGGACAATTAATTATGATGTCCGGGTTGTCTGGTTCTGGTAAAAGTACAACTGCAAGACTTTTAGCTCGTCAATTAGGAGCGATTCACCTTCGTTCCGATGCAGTGCGGAAGCATTTAGGGGGAATTCCTCTGTGGGAAAAGGGTGGCGATAATTTGTATACACCTGAAATGACTGAGAAAACTTACACGCGCTTGTTATCACTAGGAATTATACTGGCTAATCAAGGTTATTCTGTAATTTTGGATGCCAAATATGATAAACAACACTTACGGCAAGAAGCGATCGCCCAAGCTACAAAACAGCAACTTCCTCTCCAGATTATCCAATGCACGGCCCCGCTAGAAGTGTTACAAGAGCGCCTGAACAACCGCACTGGCGATATTGCCGATGCTACTACTGATTTATTAGACTCACAACTCAAACAAGCTGAACCCTTTACAGAAGCAGAACAATCTTACGTAAAGATTTTAGATACAACTCAACCACAACAGGCACAATTAAAAGCAGTAATTTCCTAATAGCTTTTTTGATTTTATGGCAGACAAAAAGAATAATTTTTTTGCTATTTCTTCCGCCTTCTTTTCTCAACTATTATTTGGGGTATTTTTAGTATTTATATTAATCATGACCGGCTCAGCAGTACCCCTGAGCATCTTCTTAGGAATTTTAGGGGGTTTTGTCTTAACCTGGATTACAAGTGCAGCCAATAATAGCACCCAAGCTCCAACTGTAGCCTCTTCTGATGGCGTTGATACAGGATTAAAATACTGGTTATTTTTCATGCTTGGCTTCGTGTATTTGGGGTATCCTGCACCTATAAGTATCTTGCTAGGTGGAATAGCCGCTTTAGGTGGAGGTTGGATTACTGCTTGGTGGGGAAGTAAGGAAGAAACTAAAACTCAATTGCAAGTCGAAGATTTAGAAGAAGCTGAACTAGAACAATCCAACGAAAGGAGTAGCAAACGACAAAGAAGAAGACCTACTCGCCGTTCCCGTCGGAATTCTGGAAGTGTTAATTTTAGGTTTTGGGAAAGGTAGGGATTGGGGATTGGGTACTGGATATTGAGTATTGGAGATTGGAAACTATTCCCAATTCCCCAGTCCCTATTCCCGATTACCCCTTATCCCTAGTTCCCAATACCCAATATGTTCTTATATCTCTCAAAATTACTGCCACTATTTTTTTATCCACTAGGACTAGCTTGTGTAAGTTTAGTAGTAGCATTAGTCGCTTTGTGGAGACAACCGCGGATTGCAGCGATCGCCATTACTTTAGCACTCACTTTACTACTGTTTTGCAGCAATGCTTGGATTGCTAAATCGCTAGTGCGATCGCTAGAATGGCAAAATCTCCCACTTCCGGAAATACCGAATGCAGAAGCGATTGTGGTTTTGGGTGGTGCTACAAAATCAGCTTTCCCGCCAAGACCTACTGTCGATTTGAGTGAATCAGGCGATCGGGTGATTTATGCCGCCCAACTTTATCGCCAGAAAAAAGCGCCTATAATCATCCTTAGCGGTGGTCGAATCGATTGGCGTGGTAGCGGTTCGCCAGAATCAGGAGATATGGCAACAATTCTCACATCTATTGGTATTCCATCCCAGGCAATAATCCAGGAACCTGAGTCTCTAAATACTTATCAAAATGCCGTAAATGTGCGAAAAATTCTCGAAGCGCGTGGGATTAAACAAGTATTATTGATCACTTCAGCAATTCATATGCCACGATCGCTTAAGATTTTCCAACGTCAAGGAATTAATGTTATTCCTGCACCGACTGATTTTTTGGTTAGTCAAGGTGAACTACAAGAAATCAGCAGCACTCCCAAAGCCGCTATACTGAATTTATTACCTGATACCGACAACCTGCACCAATTTACCACCGCATTAAAAGAGTACATTGGTTCATTTGTCTATCGCTTACGCGGTTGGCTGTAATTAAGATTATGTCTAGAAATTTACCTTATATTATCATCCCATCGCCTCAACCCGAAGTTGAGGAAGGTTTTGCCACCTACCAAACAACCCATCAGTTTTATTATGAAGTTGAGAAGCGGGCAGAGTTTCGCCGTCATTGTGAATGGTATTATACTACAGCAGAACGCAACCGCCAAGACTTACAAAAAATGCGCGGCGAACTGAATATTTTTCAGTGGTTTCGCCGCCGATGAATGATTTAGATGACTTCTAACTCATTCTCACGTAAATGAGCTTTAAATTTTTTGCTAAACCGGACTAAAATCGGCAGATTAGCGCTTACAGGTCTACCTTGCCATTCAGTAACAACACCTGTGACTTCGCCTTCTGTGCCTTTGAGGTCAAAAGCCTGATTTCGATGTTCGGGATGATGATAGACTACCACCGATTCTTTAACGCGCACGCGATCGCCAACTTTCATAACAACATTCACACCTAGCATTTGCTTTTTCACAACTATCTGGTACAAAATATATGATTAAACTGCCAAAAATTTGATTTAATCATCTATTTCTTGACATTCAACAGGGGTGCAACGGTGCATTGATCCCTGCGCGTCTAGGCACGTCTTAGCCATCCGTGCATACTTCTCCAAGTTTTTTTACCGCGTTAATGTCTATCGCCCTCACCCTCCGGTTTTACCCCAAAACCTGGGAAACGAAAGAAAATCAAGCGATATCAGATGTCCTGACTACTTTGGCAAGACATCCAACCTTTTTATCTTCACTCCAGGATGTTCCCTAGGTCAACTGCTACGTAAAATCTAGACAAAGCTTGACATAGGTGGACGGTTGTGTAGTGCGGTTTGTCGATAAATATCACGTTTTGTCCAGTAAATAGAATATAGAAACTTGCAATTTATAGCGAAGTATTAGTATTGAGCGACTGACTTGAGTGTTGATAAGAGTGGTATTCTATTAAACGAATGTTCTTAGCACTCTTGATTTGGTAAGTTATGCCACGCCACTCAACATTTGGCATCAACATAGCTAATACAGTAGCAAATGGGACAAAAATTAATTGTGTGAACAAAATTGCTAGCAAAGTTTTTGCTATGACTTGAAACGAAAAGCTTTTTATTGGCTTGTCATGCCCGCAGACCACTCGTTGGACGCCTTGCTCTAAGAGTGTCAGTAGCAGAACTATTATCAGAATATAGCCAATTAATCCGCTTCCAACCCAAGCGCTCGCAGTAAAGTTATGGTTGACTAAGGCAATTAGTAGCAGTTCTATTGCGATTAAAAGGGTCAATGCTGGTGCGAATATCTGCACAACAAACAGCTTCCACTTTGGATGATATAGCCGTGGCATAAGTAATTGGCGTTTTATGAAGCGCAAACATTGAGTTAAATTGCACTCTTCGCGATTGAGCATCATAACTGTAGGTACAAATTTTACTTTTAAACCGATTTTTTGCAAAGCTGTATAGACAGGACCATCAACAGAAATAGTTTGCGTCCATGTCTCCAAAAGTTGTGACTGCTGCAAGACGGAGAGCTTCATGGCCATTGAGCCTCCCCAAGAATATTTGTGAATATACATGGAGACAACAGATACTGAGTTATAAACATATCGAACTAATGAACCCCACTGCTGGGGGTACGGCATATACCAACGATTTCCTGTGCTAACTCCAATCTGTTCGTCTACCAAGGGTGTAACTAGTTCACGCAGCCAATTTGGATGGGCAATAACATCAGCATCGATGAAAGCCACTACTTCATAAGAATTATCTAGTGCAAGAATAGCTTGTACTAAAGCACTACATTTTAGACTACAAGTGTAGGGACGAGTAAGTAAAGGGCTGACTTGGACATGCGTTGCTCCCGCTTGCTGAATAGTTTCTTTGACAATATTCCAGGCTGGGTCTTGTTGGCTATCAATAATAATGTGCAAGTTGTATTGTGGATAGTTCTGGTATAGCAGAGCGCGAATACAATCTGCTAAAAAAGGATCGCTACCTCGCAAGCAAAGAATAACTACTGCCTTGGGCAACCATTCGTGCTGTTCAGTCCTCAAGTTTGGCAAACGGAGTGATGATAAAAAAGCTGATGTACAAAGTATTTGAAAAATCACAAAAACTGCTAAAACTCCACAAATAGCAAACGCTAATTCGTTCATTAATTTACTTTAAACCTCATTAATTATCCTTAAAAAAGTTGTCAATGAAAATGATTAACAATAAAGTTGATGCAACAACACTTTTACTCTTACTTGAGTTGTGCATCAGCGTACTACTTTCGCTTTGTTGTCAAAAAGAGGTATTTTTACAAACAGATAGATTCAGAAAATGTATTTTAAATATTAAGTCTTATCATTTAATGAAATGGCTGGGGTATTCATCAGTGAATTCTTTGCTCTAAACATAGGCTAATAAACCACAGTCGTTAAATTTACTGATTTCTTTACTACCAAAATTAATTTTTTACTATTCTAGATTTGATAGTATAATTTCAGCAGATTAGCTAAGATTGTTAGCAATCAAATTAATAATATGCTTTTTTATTTTCAATTATTTTAAAATAAAACTAATGGAATTTTAGTAATTATTAAATATCATAATTGTTGTTTTTTATGATTTTAATGGTTACTTTGACAAGTTAGTTTAATTACTAACTTATAAACTAATTTTTGACACTCACTATAATTTTGATTTAATTTTGATATTTATCTGTATTTTGTACACATATATATTATTTGATTGAGATACTCAATTGCAACTCATATGCATCATGCTTGGAATCAAGTATTGATATTCTGTTGCCAATATATGTACACGCTCTGATAACTTGGGAGTGCAGCCATAATCAACACAGCATCACATAATATAGCTAGCGATCGCCTTTACCAAAGTCATGTAAAGTTATGTGTGGTGCGATCGCTTCACAGTATCAGTTCACCAGTTTAACTTTTACTAAACGGCTTCCGACTTAAGCAAAGCGGCTTGTGAGTTGAGTGAAGTGGCTTGTGAGTTGAGCAAAACGGCTTCCGACTTAAGCAAAGCGGCTTGTGAGTTGAGTGAAGTGGCTTTTGAGTTAAATGAGGTGGCTTGTAAGTTGAGCAAAGCGGCTTTTGAGTTAAGCAAAGCGGCTTTTGAGTTAAGCGAAGCGGCTTTTGAGTTAACCGAAGTGGCTTTTGCTTTTAATTAAACTCTCAGCCAAATACCCCATGCTCATTTTCCATTCGCTACTTCTTATTCGGACACACTTGCTGTACTCTTGAAGGCAGTTGCCGACATAGTCCCTCAAATCCTTGAGAATTAATTTGCCACCAAGCAAATAATCCCAGACTTGTACCCCCTGCAAGCAACGCTAAAACTCCGCCCAACATTAGCAAACGTTTACGTAAACGAGGCTTTTCAATCAAAGTTGGCGGGATTTCTGGAGTTCTAACTGGTTCATCTGAAACATCCAAATCTAGATGCAAATCTGGTAACGTCTGCGAACTTTCTACCAAGGAAATTGGTTGTTCTTGTTCTTGTAAATCTTCTTGTTCTTCTGGTTGTTGTATTTCTGCTTCTACAATTTCTACTGGCGGTGTGGGAGTAACAGGTGCTAAATATTCTGGATAAACACGGTAATAAGTAAGAACTACCGAAATATTATCACGCCCATTTTTTTCATTTGCCAGGTTAATCCAATTGCGGACAGCATCTTCAACTGTAACTTCACCCGTCAACACAGGTTTTGCATAATCTTGCCAAGATTGTTCTACCCAATCATTATCGCTTAAACCATCAGAACACAGTAGCAATATACCATCTTCTTCAACGATAAAACGCTGAACCCTCACACGCAAAGATTCTGCATCTCTTGTCCCTAAAGCTTGAGTTAGGGCGGTAGCATCTGGTCTTAAAAGTGCCTTTCGATACAAGCTTTTAGCAAAACGTACTTCCCGCGTCGTCACATCATCATCGACTGTGAGTAGCTGACAATAATCAGCAGTAATCCAATAGGCACGGCTATCGCCAACATTAATTAAGTATAGTTCGTGGCTATTGTTTGCTTGCCGTCCAGAAATAGTCTCAATTCGTTGGGGAATTTGCACAGACATGACGATAGTTGTCGCCATGCGTTCTCTACCTTGGCGTTTTTGCTCGTTATTCCGGGCAGAAATCAGATTATTCACCACTCGTAAACTGATTTCTAGCTGTTCCTGCAACAACTCTGGTGATACAAATTGACTTTGTGCTGCTACCTCCGCTAATAAAGCGCGAATTTGCAACTTTACAGACTCCACAGCTAATCGGCTAGCAACCTCACCACCTTCATGTCCACCAATACCATCACAAACAATCGACAAGTAAGGTATTAAAGGCTCGTCCAAGTCACTAAAACCGCCTGGATAGCAAGTGTCTTCATTTTGCGGCATTACTAAACCGACATCCGTGGAGCCTGCTACCCTTATACTTAGAGGCAACTCTGCCGCAGATGCTAATAGTAAATTATTCAGTTGAGTAACAATAGCATCTAAATCTACCTTAGTTTCATACATCTGCTCGACTATATTCTGCAACCGTTTGGCTATGGATGTTTTTGCAGACGCTACCAAAGGCTGCCAACACTGTCCTAAATCCTGTAAACTCAGCTTCTCGGCTGCTGGTGTTTGGTAGAGTTCCAACAGTCGCACACACCAGCCTTGGACTCTCAAATTATCTCGCGCCAATAAACTCCCAGTGAGTCCCAATTCTGATAAAGGTGTCCAAAGTTGGAGAATTTGCCACAGCCAATAAACTTGTCGTACCGCCGTTGCTTGCTGCCATGCCTGAGCAATAGTCGGGTAAATATGTCCCGTTTCATCTATCGGCACATTTTCCAATAAAAGGATATCACCATTACCCTCTTCAACATCGCGAGCAAACCCGTAAACCTGGGGTAAATGTAACCGTTCTTGATATAAGCGCAAGTAAGGAATTACTGCTTTTGGCAATTCCTCAGGTACATCAGGCGGTAGCCCTGGTTGACTATCGAGCCAAACTTGCTCTTTAATTACCTCATATCTATTTGCTACCTTAGTATTTAATGTTATTTTGGCTGTCAACGAGCCAACAGCCCAGAGATAGCGATGAATTAAAGGAGTTTGACAACTGGCACAAACAGCATTTTCCTCAGGATTAATGAGAATATCACAGTTCTTATTTATACAATAAATTATCCGTTGAGTAGAAATCATATCAACTCATGAATTTCGATTAAATTTAGCTGTCAACAACTTGAAGGCTAGAATAGACTGGACTTGTGTACCTCTGGCTACACTTTGTTACTGAAATTAATCAAAATTATTGGTAAAAAACCAAATTTTGCTTTCCGTTAATAGCCTACTTCTGGGTGTATCTAATCTTATAAATGCATTTACGTCAATGTAGAGTTTTAGGATAGCGCTATGCCAAGTTTTACTTTAATTTGGCTTCTTGCAGGAGCAGTTCTCTGTTTAACGGAACTGTTTTTACCATCGGCGTTTGTCGCCTTCATGATGGGAATTAGCGCTTTTATCGTGGCGCTGCTGTCTGGAGTCGGTTTGATAAATTTATGGTTGCAAATTGTAGTTTGGCTGTTGCTTTGCACAATATTAATTGTGCTTTCCCGTCGCTTTATACACCCGCGACGACGCAAGTCAAAAATTCGAGATGCAGTTATAGCTGAAACCCTCACAGAAATTCCACCTGGCAAAACAGGGCGAGTTCTGTACGAGGGAAATTCTTGGCAAGCACGATGTGACGATGACAAATTCAGTATAGCGCCCCATCAAAGAGTTTATGTGGTCAGGCGAGAAGGCACCACCTTAATTGTGATACCAGAAAATTTGTTGCATTCTTAGTCAAGGTGAATGAAAGACGCGATTAATCGCGTCTGTACAAGAGTTATTATTTCCCTTCTGCCCCACATTTTCCCTTTCAAGTGATATTTAATAAAAAAAATCAGGAGATTTACTATGGAACAGTTATTTTTACTAATGTTTTTAGCCCTTGGTGGTTCTGCTGTAGCGGGGTCTGTGAAAGTCGTCAATCAAGGGAATGAAGCTTTGGTGGAAAGATTGGGTAGCTATAACAAAAAGCTAGAACCAGGACTAAACCTTGTCATTCCTTTTCTGGATAAAATTGTTTACAAAGAAACCATCCGCGAAAAAGTCTTAGATATTCCTCCCCAAAAATGTATCACCCGCGACAACGTAAGCATTGAAGTGGATGCGGTGGTTTATTGGCGCATCGTGGATATGGAAAAAGCCTGGTATAAGGTTGAAAATCTCCAGTCAGCAATGGTAAACATAGTGCTGACCCAAATTCGCTCGGAAATGGGACAACTGGAACTCGATCAAACTTTTACTGCTCGTACCCAAATCAATGAACTTTTGTTGCAAGATTTGGACGTTGCCACTGACCCTTGGGGCGTGAAAGTGACGCGGGTAGAACTGCGTGATATTATTCCTTCTCAAGCAGTACAAGAATCAATGGAATTGCAAATGTCGGCAGAACGCCGCCGACGGGCAGCAATTCTCAATTCTGAGGGTGAACGGGAAGCTGCCGTCAATAGCGCCAGAGGTAAAGCTGAGGCGCAAATTTTAGATGCCGAAGCTCGTCAAAAATCTTCAATTCTGCAAGCGGAAGCGCAACAAAAAACCATCGTGTTGCAAGCCCAAGCCGAACGTCAGCAACAAGTTCTCAAAGCTCAAGCAACCGCAGAGGCATTGCAAATTATTACTAATACTCTGAAATCTGAAGCAAACGCGCAGCAAGCGTTACAGTTTTTACTCGCTCAAAATTATCTAGAAATGGGTACGAAGATTGGCAGTAGCGACAGCAGCAAGGTAATGTTTATGGACCCGCGTACTATTCCTGCCACCTTAGAAGGGATGCGTTCGATTGTTGCAGACGCTACTAATGGGAATTCTAACTCCTTGTTTAGTGGGGAAATATCGACAGGGAATAATAATCGGCTTGGGTGAGAAGTGGGGAGTGTGGGGAGAGAGGGGGCAAGATTTCTTCCCCATCCTCCTTTTCCTCCCACATCTACATTTCTTCCTACACTCCCTGTTTGCCCCATACCCTTTACAAACTCTGACATTGGCTACACAAGCCAAAAAACTCTAGGGTGTGGTAAAAAATTTTAAACTTGTGGCTGGTTTCTAGCTGGTCTTCTAGGTTATGGACCGGGCATTGATTAATTTGAATTGATGTACCGCATTGCAAGCAAGTAAGGTGGTGTTTGTCTTGTTGCGCTAGGCTATAGAGGGCTTCACCGTTAGCCAGATTCCGCATTTGTACCATGCCTTCAAGTTTTAGAACTTCTAAGGAGCGGTAAACTGTCGCTAAACCCATACCTTGATTACTGTTACGTAGTTCTACGTAAATATCTTGGGCAGAAATGCCTTTTTTGATAGTTTTCAGCAGGTTCAAAATACGCTCTTGACTGCGGGTGCGTATGACTGTCATAGACAATTATTTAAATATGCCAGTGTAATTTGAAGCTGTCGGACTGGCTAACTAATAAGTTAACTCTAACCGCTTCATAATCTTATTTTCACTCAGTTGGAACAGAAAGTTATAGTATAGCGATCGCAGCATTCAGCAAAAAGCCTATGCAATTGAGGTATTTAGCCAAAATTCACGTGACACTTCGTCCTTCAGTCTTAGACCCTGCTGGTGTAGCTGTACAATCCGGTCTTCAACAGCTGGGATACAATAACGTTGAGCAATTACGGATTGGTAAGTACATTGAACTGATCATCGTCTCCTCTGATGAGAAAAAAGCTCGTCAAGACCTGAATAACATCTGTGACCAAATGMTAGCAAATCCGGTGATTGAAAATTATCGATTTGATTTAATCGAGGTTGAATCACAGACGGGGGTGTTTTAGGGAGTGTTGACGGTTGACTGTTGACTATTGAGAGCCAGTTGCTTTAACAGGGGAAACCCACGTAAGGCACTGGCTTTTGTTGACTGGGGAGTAAAAGAGAAATAAGCACTGCCCTGTGCCTCAAATGACCAATGACCAATGACTAATGACAATTGACAAATGACTAAATTCGGTGTTGTTGTTTTTCCGGGTTCTAATTGCGATCGCGATGTCGCTTATGTGACCAGAGACTTGTTGGAACAACCGACTCGCATGGTTTGGCATCAAGAGACTGACATTGCTGATTTGGATGTTATTGTTATACCTGGTGGCTTTAGTTACGGTGATTATCTACGCTGTGGTGCGATCGCCCGGTTTTCGCCTGTGATGCAGCAGGTTATCGAACATGCTCAAAAAGGAAAGTTTGTCATCGGTATTTGCAATGGTTTTCAGGTATTAACTGAAGCTGGTCTGTTGCCAGGAGTGTTGACCAAAAATCGAGATTTACATTTTATTTGCGATCGCGTTTCGATAAAAGTTGAACGTACTAATCTGCCTTGGACGCAAGCTTATAACAGTGGTGAAGTTATTACTTTGCCGATTGCCCACGGCGAAGGACGATTCTACGCTGACGCAGCTACTCTGGCAGCAATCGAAGATAACGAACAAGTTTTGTTCCGCTATGCAACAGAGAATCCTAATGGTTCCCTCAACAATATTGCCGGAATTTGCGATCGTCGAGGCAATGTGTTGGGAATGATGCCGCATCCAGAAAGGGCGTCGGATACGATGTTAGGCAATAACGATGGATTACGGTTATTTCAGGGATTATTAGAGAAAGTGGCGGCATTAGTTTAAATTTCACGTTTGCGCCTTCTTTAAGATTTTCAGTCTACTGAGGTAGACTTTTTAAAAATGCGGCAACTTCAGTTGTTAAGCACTGAAGTTGCTATTTTATCGCTTTCTATTTTTACTTAGGGCTTGCTGAAAAATAAATTATCCAATTTAATCAGGTGATATTTTCTATGTCTCCCCTGCTCCCTGCCTACCTCATCAATGGAATATCTTTTTAATTAGAAGTCCCTTAACTAACTGTAATAACTGTTCCAACACTTTCATTAGCCAATCTATCCACAGCAGACACAGCATAGGTTCCTGCTTGTTGAACAGTAGCAAAAGTAGTACCAGCAGATAAAATTCGCTGGATTGTCCAGATATCACCAGTTTGCCGATAAAGTGCCCAAGAACGAACTGGCTGATTATCTCCAGGCTGCCAACTCAGTTTACGGTTGTTGACTTGTAGTCCAATAGGTGGAGGAAGTGGTGTTGTATTCTGCCAAGACATAGTAGGAGGTAAGGCAGGTTTGTTATAAAGTAGACTTTGAAATTTCTCAGCAATGCCCTGACTATCTTTCCTTAAAACACCGAGATTAAAGAAAATATTTCCCAGTGATAACTGTGCCGCTTGGCTACGACTAATTTTCACCTGCTTTTCAATCTCATCACTTTCCCGACTTTTCTCATTTGGTTCTGTGAGATTGTTACCAGCGTAAACGTGTCTTTGCTTTGTGTTTACCTGTGTCCACCACTTTAATAATGCAGAATAACTTTGTTGCGGTTGGTCTGTACGCCAGTAAAGTTGAGGCGCAATATAATCAATCCAGCCTTCTTCTAGCCATTTCTTTGAGTCAGCATAGAGTACGCTATAAGCATCCAACCCAGTAATACCAGAGGGTTGTCCGGGACGATAAATTCCAAAGGGACTGATACCAAATTTCACGTCAGGTTTGGTTAGTTTAATTCCCAGCCAGAGACGCTGTACCATTTTGTTAACATTGTCCCGTCGCCAGTCGTCCAAGCTTAGGGTACCACCAGCTGCTTTATATGCAGAATAAGTTTTATTATCTGGGAAAGATTGTTTCTCTAGAGGATATGGATAGAAATAATCATCTAAGTGAATGCCATCAATGTCATAGCGCTTGACTACATCGAGAATCACATTGTAAGCTCTGTCCTGAACTATTTTTAGTCCTGGGTCCATCCACAACTGATTGCCCCATTCATAAACGGCTTCTGGATTAGTCACAGCTATGTGAGGGCGGACATTGGGCGAACCTTTAATGCTAGTCTTGGCGCGGTAAGGGTTGAACCAAGCATGAATTTCAATATTACGCTTGTGACATTCTGCGATCGCAAACGCTAAAGGGTCGTAAAGTGGTTCTGGTGCTTTTCCCTGAGTTCCGGTAATCCAAGCACTCCAAGGCTCTATTTGCGATTCATACAAAGCATCTCCCTCTGGTCTGACTTGGAAGATTAGGGCGTTAAAGTTCAGCGCTTGTAATTTAGTGGCAATTTCAGTAATTTCTGCTTTTTGTTGCTCAACAGATAGTCCAGGTTTGGAAGGCCAATCACTATTCCACACAGATGCTACCCAAACTCCCCGGAATTCTCTGGTATGATTTAGCTTCACGCTACCAGAAGGTATAGGCGTTGGTGTTGGTATTGGTATGGGCGTTGGTGTTGGTATTGGGGTTGGCGTCGGTGTGGGTACGGGTGGCACCACTATGTAACTAGAAACAATCTTTTCTGCTATACCTAAATACACCAAAGCTTGATAAATAATTACTGCCACATCTGCACGGGTGGCTGCAAGATTGGGATTAAGTAATTTCAGATTTGGGAAATTAACTACCAGTCCAGCACTAGTGGCAATTGCTATCTGATTTTTGCCATAAGCAGGAATTTGGCTAGCATCTTGATAAATCTGTCCGAGTGTTGAGAGGAGGTCAGGTTTTACTTTTGTGGCAATTTCTAAACCTGCTACCAAAGAAACTAAAACTTCCGTCCTTGTAATCCGGTTTGCAGGACGGAAGGTATTATCTGGAAATCCGCTAATGAATGCTTTTTCGTAAGCTGTTTGAATGGCTGTTGCTGCCCAATAATTACTAGGTACATCAACAAAGACAATATACTGCCGCTTCTGGGAAACTGTCCCAAATGCCTGAGCGATGATAGCAGCAAACTCAGCCCGGGTGAGTGAGTTATCGGGGCGATAAGTGCCGTTAGGCAACCCACTAACAATACCACGTTGGGCTAAGGCTGTAATAAATAAGCGTGCCCAATGGTTTTGAATATCCGAGAAGGGAGTAGAACTAGATACCATTGTTGATTGCAGCTAGCTAGCCTGGATTTTAATTACCTTTGTTAATTTAGCAATACCAGAGCGATCGCTGCTGCAATCTCTTGTTAACTTTTTTAGACACTGGGAACTGAGAATTGGGTACTAGTGATTGGGGAAGGTAGGACTTTAAGAGGCAGTACTTACCAGTGCCTTGCGGAAAATGACTTTGTCATCTCCTAGTTTATAAAATTCTCGAATCCTCGCTTCCTCTTCGTAACCGCTCTTTCGATAAAATGCACGAACGTATTCAAAGTCTTTGAGCCCGGACGTTTCCACTAGTAGCATACGCTCACCTTTGTTAGCCAGCATTTGCTCTACGTGGTGCAACAAAAAGGCTCCACGCCCCTGTCTTTGACGAACCGGATGAATAGCGATGAGGTAGAGATTCCATGTCCCCTCAGTCATTCGTTCTGGCGCAGCGTATGCAACGCCTACGGGCTCGTTGTCGTAGTCAGTAAACCATACACCTTGGTTATCTGTTTTATCATCGAAATGCTGATTTAGCATTTGAGCGAGTTCTTCAATTTGATTTGACTCGAAAAGTCCTGTCGCTTCTGCCAAAGCGAGTAATGCATTTGTATCATCGGGCGCAGTCAGTCGAATCATAGCGAGTTTCAGTTAAGGCTTGCATGTTTGCTCTCATTATTCAAGCACCAACATTACAATTTTCTACAGCAGTTTTTTACCTTCGTGTAGAGTTTGGATTAGTCTCCATTACCCCTTATCCTCCCCCAGTCCCCAGTCCCTAATTCCCATTAACTAAGTAGGATTTGCCGCTGAGTCATCAGAATTTAAAGCAGAACGCACATTTAACGATAGCATTACGCGGGAAATGCCACTAAACAGAAGGCTGACACCGACTAGTGTTCCTAGAAGCCAAGGTGCATCATATGGCCACTGAAACCAAACCATTGCACCTAAGACGAGTGTAATAATGCCATTAACTAATACCCATGTCCAGTTTTGTTGGGGACGTAACTGGAAGGCTAGAATTGACTCAAATGTACCTTCAGTTAGCAGAAAAGTACCTAGTAATAAAGTGAGTGTGAGAACGCCTGTATAAGGATAAAACAAGAGCATTACGCCAGTTGCAATATACAGTCCACTCAATAAAAGTTTCCAAACAAAACCACCGCGATCGCGAGTTTGGGAGGCGTAAACTAGTTTTGTAAATCCAGCAAAAGTCAAAATCGCTGCAAACCACGTCTCAGCAAATATCGTGGTAAAACTAGGTACTGCAATCCCAATCACTCCTAAAATAATTAACAAAACACCTGCTACTATTGACCCATTAACTTTCTTGTTAATATCTTTAGAAACATCGGCTGTMATACTAATATTTTCCTACGCTTAGATTCATCTCTACATTTAAGCTAGGGAATTTTTCAGTCGTAGGGTACAACCTTCAGGTAGAGTCGTAGGTATTATATTTCAGTAAAGACTCAGGTTTATAAAAGTTCGGCAAGATTGCTTAGCCGTTCATAAACAGAAATCAGACGATCTCCTTCCAGTTCAACAGAAGCATTTGGATAATTCTGAATAGCTCCCAGCAGTGTAACTTCACCCTTTTGCTTAATAGTTGTACTTAAAGCAGTTCGTAATGCCTGCTGGTCTAATTGCCCTGCGGGGGGATGAACTACTTCACCAATTTGGCTAACCAAAACTGGTCCTGCCCAACTTGATAATAAGTTATTTAAAAATGCAGGATCAGCTTTTATGCCTGATTTGAGTGCTTTACGAGCCAATGCTGGGTCTTGTTTTGCCGCCTGCAAATAAGCGTCTAATGTTGGGGTGGTCTTGCCATTTTCGGCAAACTGATTTAATTCTTCAACAGATATTGGCCCTTGAAAGTCACCATATTTTAGAATAACTTGCTCAGCAGCCTCAGCGTTAGTACTTGAAAATAGAATAATAGCACCTGTACCTAAAGCTATCGTTTGAGCAACTAGTTTAGTAAAGTTAAGAGTGTTTAATCGATTCAAAATTTGAAAAATCTGCATTATTTTTGTCGAATTTAATCGTGTAGAACGTACATGGGCAAAAAACACCCAGTATCGTATTAAAAAATTTTGCTTAAAGATAGATAATTTTGGGCATACAATTGTATACCCTTAAAACCAGTTTAATTGTTGCAAATATTTTGAGAAATGGGGTTACTTTTGAGCCTTCTTATTGAGGTAGTATTGACTTATCTTCGTCTAAGGTTGGTGCAGGCACGCCCAAATGCTTTCTTGTAGCTTCTTCAGCTAGCTTTCGGTCTTGCTCGTTATCGAATTGACTCTCATCTAACAAATGAGGGTTTTTTGCCGCTTCATCTCGGCTTGGGCGATAGCCATTTTTCCACTTGTACTTCCAGTCCATAGTTTTTAATGCAGATATGCTGCTATTTTATTTCCTAACTTTTTATAATAAGCGCTCAATGGAAAATGACACTCTTGCTATAGGTTGAAGAAGCTCATTCGGAGGGTACAAATTTCAGCTCATCTTCAAGTAAGAATACTCTAAATATTTGATTACAAGCAAATTAGGAGTTGCGATCGCAAATTTAATAACTGTTTTCATTATCTAAATCTTCTCTTGTAAGAATAAAACTATTACTGAAGCTTCTTGATTCTGTTTATTGCATCAGTGTAATCTGCTGTCTTTCCTTGTTTCTTATAAAGCTCTGCCGCTTTCTGAAAATCCTCTATAGCACCCTTTTTATCCCCAAGAGCAGAGCGGGCATTACCCCGGTTGTAGTAGGCATTATCATAGTTGGGATTAATTTTGATAGCTTGGTTGTAATCCTCTATCGCACCCTTTTTATCTCCAATATCAGAGCGGGCATTACCCCGGTTGTTGTAAGCTATATCATAAATGGGATTAATTTTGATAGCTTGGTTGTAATCTTCTATTGCTCCCTTGTTGTCTTTTAGAGCATCGCGGGCAAGACCCCGATCAGTGTAGGCTTTATAATAGTTGGGATTAATTTTGATAGCTTGGTTGTAATCCTCTATGGCGCCCTCTTTATCTCCAAGACCAGAACGGACTAAACCTCGGTTGTAGTAGGCATTATCATAGTTGGGATTAATTTTGATAGCTTGGTTGTAATCTTCTATTGCACCCTTTTTATCTCCAATATCAGAACGGACTAAACCTCGGTTGTAGTAGGCATTATCATAGTTGGGATTAATTTTGATAGCTTGGTTGTAATCCTCTATGGCGCCCTCTTTATCTCCAAGATAATAGTGGACATTACCCCGGTACCTATAGGCATCAGTATAGTTAGAATTAATTTTGATAGCTTGATTAAAATCCTCTATCGCTCCCTGATAGTCTTTTTTCTGATATTTATCACTTCCTGCTTTAAAAAAATCCTCAGCAGTCATCGGAGAATTTGTAGAAGAGATGGATGGACTAGCACTAGGTTGAGATTCGGTATTTTGTAAAACCTCTGGTGTTTTTGGTATAGAAGAGATTATTAGAACTACAGCAAACACAGCAAAAATACTCCCGCCAACGAATAGGCGTAATTTTTTGGACGAGTTTACAGAAATTGCTTTAGAAGCTTTACCTATTATCTGGGTCGGGGATAGATTGATATCTCTTTGCCTAATAACTTTTTCTTCAATTCGTGCTACTTCTTCATCCTTGAGTTCCAAAACTTGCTGATATCGCTTCAATTCGTTACGAATCTCTTCACCAAACGGGTATCCATGCTGAATTTCTTGAGTTAATACTTGCTCATACTGCTGCAATTTTTGCTGGTAGGCTTGAATTTGAGCAGTAATTCGCTCTGCTATTGGGGCAATATCTTCATCTTTCAAACCTAAGATTTGCTGCTGTTGTCGTAGTTCCTTCCGCTTTACTTCCCTCAGAGGATATTCCTGCTGCGTTGCTGTGGTAAATGCTTGTTCATACTGCTGCAATTTTTGCTGATATGCCTCTATTTCAGCATTAACACGGCTTTCAATTAAAGCTATATCTTTACTAGTGAGTTGCCATTCTTGCTGCATCTGCTGCAACCGCTGGCGAGTAGCTTGACTGACAGTATACTCTTGTCGCATTGCCTCAGATAATGCCTGCTCATACTCTTGTAAATGCTTTTTATAGGCTGCAATTTGTGCAGTAACCCCCTCCTCAATTGGCATTGTATCTTCATTCCTTAGCCCCAATATTTACTGAAGATTTTGTCTTAGTGAATTAACTTCATCTGCGCTGAGAGCTACTGTTTGCTGGAGTGCCTCAGTGAAGTCTCTTTCATATCGCTGTAACTTTTCTCGAAATTCCAGACGAGAAGTTGCTAACATTTCATCTTCAATTGCAGTTGCTTCTACCTCAGATAGTCCTAAGTGACTTCTTAGTGCATCTAAAATCTTGCGACCCACAAAAGTAACTTCTCCACGATTATTGTATCGCGCCACTTCTTTGCGATACTTCTGTTTGGGATCGCCTTGGGGAACTTTTGTAAGTCGAATCTTAAAGCCTTCTCTACTTGTGTAAATTTCTGGCTTTATCGTCGGCTGTATTTCTCTAACCTTCAGGCTGGCATACTCATGCAACTCGTCAATGGAGACAACGCCATCTTCATCTAGGTCTGCTGCACCAGTTGTAATTCCTTCTATCAAATAACGGGTATAAATTGAGAGGTCTGACCCTTGTTGCTCAAAGGAATATTGAGTTGAACTGGATGAAGTGAGAACAGCTCGTCCTTCTCCTCCTAATTGCTCACGGATATCTACAGTACCATCGTCCTTGGCTGATAAACCCTCAGCAAAAGCACCACTAAAGCAACTATCTAAAATGATAACTTGCCGCTTAGAACGGCTGCGACTCATGCTTTCATGGATAACACTGGCTGCTACTGCCGATGAACGAATTAAATCTCCTCTGGGAGTTTTGTGTGTGGTACGGGTTGCTAAGAAAAGCCTACCAGTGTCATCTTTAATGCCATGACCGGAGAAAAAGAGAACTAACAGATCATCTTTTTGACGATGGGCAAAAAGATTTTCTATAGCTTCTTCCATATCTTGGCGCTGGGGATTTTTTAGCACCATAATATCTGTCTCAGTAAAGCCGCCCATTTCTGCGTGTAACAGCACTTGCTGCATCGCTTCTACATCTTTGACAGCACCAGGTAGCGGGTTTAACCCAGGCTCATATTCACTCACCCCAATCAGCAATGCTACTTTCGCCATTTGAAATACTCTATCCTGCTACAAATTTCTGGGCCGCCTCAACTGCTGCTTCTAACTCTTGCCGACTGCTAGCTTTGACTTTCAGTTTCTTGCCATTGGCCTCAATTTCTAGTTCAATAGTTTTGTTACCAAGGCGATCGCCTAAAAATCCCATCAGTGATTTAATGTTTTCGCCATTCACCTGGGCTGTTAGCCAACCCACAGCCAGCCCTGTGAGTGACTTGCTTCCCACTGGTGCTTCTGCTGGACGCAAAAGACCAGCGTCTTCTACTTCATCCAGTTCCAGCATTTGTTGCAATAGTATCTGCGTTTGTGTTTGCAGTTCGTCGTCATCCAAATCAGGCTCTTGGAGGGCGATGATAATCTGGACATTGGATGTACTCGCCATTCTCAACCTCTAACTGTGGTTAATAGTTAAATTCTTACGAGTATCTTATACAAGCTAGCTAATAACAATTCCGGTCTGCATTGTCGCGAATACAAAATTTACCAAGATGCATAGTGTGCTGTGAATATGAAGAGTACTGTAAAGTAAAAATAAATACTATTATTCGATACACCAAGTTAGGCTTAATTTTTATTTACTTTATTAATTTAATAAAACCAGAGCGATCGCTGCAAATATTCTTTTAAGTTTACCTAGCGATAAATTTCATTTACTTACTACTAGACTTTTCATCTACTCACTTAAATTGCAAATTAGTTATGATTTATGCCTTGTCAATAAATTAAAGATTTACCAGATTCAGTAAAAGATAACTTACCGAAGCACGCTCAAGAAATTTTTCGGGCTGCTTTTAATAGCGCTCAAGAAGAGTATGGTGAAGAAGAACGTGCTTTTCGTGTTGCTTGGAGTGCAGTGAAGCGCGATTACGAAAAAGGCGATGACGGACATTGGCACAAAAAGCCCGAATAGTTTGAGCAGTTAATCCTCGTCAAAAACTAGTCTATATCTGGTTCAAAGCCAAGCGATCGCAATTGTGCGAGCAATTTCTCAGCGCGTTGTTTTTCTTGTTCGGCACGTTGCTTTTCTTGTTCGGCACGTTGCTTTTCTTGTTCAGCGCGTTGTTTTTCTTGTTCGGCGCGTTGTTTTTCTTGTTCGGCGCGTTGTTTTTCTTGTTCGGCGCGTTGTTTTTCTTGTTCAGCGCGTTGTGTTTGTTGTTCAGTAGAAGTCAATACCCAGCAACCTGTCCAATCATACCAGCGTAACCAAGGCTGTTCCACATCTTGATAGCGTCCTTGCCATACGCCTAAGCCTAATTCTAATTCTGGTATCCAAAAGCGTGAATCTGAAAGTGCGACCTCAGTATAACGACCGCCGTTTAACTTAAACACTCTTAACTGATATTTATAGCGGTCAAATACTACATAATAAGGAATACGAAGAATCTGCTCATACACTTCCCATTTTCCTGGTGGTTGCTCGATATCCCGCAATGTCTGTCCCAAGTCTTCTTTTTCAGTACCGGGGGATAGTAACTCGACCACAATAAAAGGATGAACTCCTTCTTGCCAAATCACATAACTTAAGCGTAAATCCCGTTGTTCATAGAGACGGGAAACACCCAAAACAGCAAACCAATCTGGTCGCTTATACCACAGTGGATGGCGCGGGTCATAATAAAGATTCAAGTCGCTAGCAACAAATATCTCATCACTGGGGTAATTTAGGGGACGAAACGTTTCGTCTAACAGACGAGGTTGCAAGATATGAAACTGATCAGGCAAACCAGGCTCCTCAGGGTCTTCACTAGGAAGATCGTACATGGTTGGCAACACATCTTTTGGGGATCGTGGCGGGTCAGTTTGATACATCTTAAAGCAGTTGCGATCATGAGACTCTCTAGCTATATTATGATTTAAGAAAAATTTTTGCGATCGCTACTCCAACAACAGTCTTAATAATACATTCGGCATGGGACATAGGAAGACGTACAAAGGCAAGGGAAAGAATAAAAAATAACCTCTTTCCTCTGTGCTAATATCTCCCCACACTTCCCCATCTCCCCACCTCCCCCATCTCCCTCATCTACCTGATTCCATCGCCTTACTCGGCGKAATCTCTTCCAAAGGAATCAGCGCTTCGATCACAGACTTGACAATTGGGGCGGCGACAGTAGAACCATAAGCACTTTCTCCTTTTGGCTCATCCACCACTGCGAACACTACATAGCGAGGAGATTCCACTGGTAAAATAGCCACAAAGCTCGTCATCCTAGCACCCTTAATATAGCCGCCAGAGGGACTAGCTTTTTGAGCTGTACCAGTTTTACCAGCGATGCGATATCCCGGAATTTGTGCCGCCTTGCCACTACCTTGAGTAACAACAGTTTCCATCATTTCCACTACCTTTTGAGTTGTTGCAGTTGAGAAAATTTGGCGTGGTATGGTGCGAGTGGGAGAATCATGCATCTGCCCTTTACTATCAATCAGACCTCGAACTACATGAGGTGTGACCAACTTACCGCCATTGGCTAAAGCACCGTGCATTTGCACCAACTGTATAGGTGTCATGGAAAAGCCTTGCCCAAAGGAAGTAGTTGCTGGTTCAATTGGGGAAGCGATAAATTCTTCTTGAGTTTTGAGGCGGCCGCCAACTTCAAAAGGTAAATCTGTATCAACCTTTTGTCCCAGACCTAAGCGTTCTAGCCAGTTGTAATAGATTGCAGGCTTTAAACGTTGGATAATTTGCACCATGCCAATGTTGCTGGAATATTGCAGGATTTGAGCGATGCTGATTCGCCCATTCGCATTATTCATTGCATTTTTGATGGTGTAATTAGCTACGTGAATAGAACCGGAGTCATTAAACATATCATCTGGTTTAATGACGCCATTTTCCAAAGCGATCGCCACATTCAAAGGCTTGAAAGTTGATCCCGGTTCATAAAGATCCGCCACCGTCCAGTTTTTAAACAGTGAAATATTAGCTTTGGCGTATTCATTAGGGTCATATGTGGGCTGAGAAACTAAAGCAAGTAAAGAACCATCCAATGCGTCCATGACAATTACCGCTCCACGTTTAGCCTTAAACTCATCCATCCTTTGCTTAAGAGCAGTGCGGGCAATTCGTTGCAAACGGCTATCGATAGTCAGTTGCAATCGCAAATCATCAAAATGTAAAAAACCTTCGGGGGCACGGTCTGGCATTATCGCACCGTTACCAGACCGACTCAGCCGCACGGTTTGCACAGAACGTTCTAGCAACTTTTCTTGAGAGTATTCCACACCCGCTTGACCGCGGCGGTCAATATTCACGTAGCCCAGCACATCAGCAACCAAATCATCTGACGGGTAAAATCGAGAGTATTTTTGAATTAACTCCAATCCATTTAAACGTAAAGAAGTGATGCGATCGATAATTTCTTCTGGTATGGCTGGAGCAAGTATAATCCCACTTTTTTTGCTTTCAAAAGTCTTGACTAAATCAGTAGTATCTTTCCCCAATATTGGAGAAAGCTCTTCTGCTATCTCTTTATTAGACTTATCGAACAGCTTAGGATGAGCGTACAAAGTATATACAGGACGGTCAATTGCCAACAAATTATTATTCCGGTCTATCACAGGCCGACGGGGCATAAAAGGTCGCAAATTCACCATTTGCTGATTTCGTGCCTGCTCTGTTAACTTTGCTCCCCGGATAATTTGTAGGTTGTATAAGTTAATACTCAATCCCAACCCGGCGAGCATTAGTGCGCCCCAGACAACAAAAAGTCGGGACTTGGTGCTAGATGTTTGCCGTTGAATATTAGAGGTTAATTTCCCTAAAAACCCTGTTTTGGAGCGTTTCTGTTGCCTTGTGAATGCTGGATGACGAAACTTGGCGAATTTTGCTTTGCTTGGTGACTTTTGCATTGGGTTTGTCCTTTGTTTTTTTGTCTTTTGTCCTTCATCCTTTGTTGTTCGTCGTTTATCGTTTGTCCTTTGCAAATGACTAATAACCAATGACTAATAACCAATGACCAATGACTATTAACCTTAATATCCCAGCGGCGAGAGTGTTTGTTGCTCAGAATTTGGCTTTGTATTAGACGATGCTGATTCAGAATTAGAGGAAGCTGGAGGTAAGAAAATCATTCCTTCAGGAGTCGGTGATACTAGGCCTGTTGTTGGCTGTTCTGCTTCCTGTGCCATTTTGTTTGTCAGGGTCGCGTTAGTTGTCGTCAATAGCCGCTCATGACGCTGGAGATTTTGTAATCTCCGATATGACTGACTCCAAAGCTCTTGAGAATATACTGTCCAACCATAAACCGCAAGTGTTGCTGCTACTAACAAGAACGCCAAAACTGACGAATAACGATGAAACATGTACAAACGTACCAACCATAATGGCGTTACTCCAGAAACAGGCATGGTGGGAAGATTAAGAAAACCTACCTCCGAACTTTTACTGCTTTCATTCGACTGGTGATTAATTTTTGGCAGTTGTTGTGTGTCCAATTCTTTCATAGATTTAGGTATAACTGCCTCAGTTGTAGAAGAAACCGATAAATTTTTAAAAGAAGGCTTTCGTTTTGCAGATGACACTGGTGGAGCTTGGGGAATGGGTATAGAAGCATTCTGCGCTGTTGACTCCAAATCGACAGAACGTCGTCGCCTTCCTAACGAAAGGATAGAATCTCGCGAAAACCAAGTACCCCTTCTAGAAACAGCTGATTTACGAGCAATAACCATAAATTTTTTTAGATGGCAAACACTGTAGTTTGAATTAATTGTTTGTTTTTGCTGAGGTTAAAATCACCTTCTATACAATAAGGGACTGACAAATAAAAAATATCCCACTATTCGTAGTCAACGCTGTAACCAGCGTGGTCTTGGGGAGCCACTGTAGTCTTTTGGGGGTCTCCCTTATGAGCAAGTGGCGTGGTTTCCTCCATAAGCGGGCAATCTTTGCAGCCGTGTTCGACGCAGCAAAAAGTAGAAGCGGCGGCTAACGATGCTTTGTTAGCGCAGCGTTATCGACGCAGGAGCGTCATCCCGAAGCCGTCAAGAGTCATCAGTCATCAACTTCAAACGGAATAATTTATTTGTTGGAGTTCCCTAAACACACATAACAGACTACACCCTTTTAACTCTTCTAATAGCTAGATATTGCAATGTTTGCAATCAGCGATCACAAACTTGATACCTTGCTATATTAGATATCGCATCTAAAGTATGGCAATGCGAGGCAGCATGGTGCAATACTCGAGCAAAAAATAAAAACTAAGTCAAAATTAATACGAAGTTTCTCCGTGGCGGAAGCTGCTGAGAACTTTAGAGAAGATAAATATTTAGTAAAAGTTTATACTTAACTTTTGAATAAAACTCTCAATTGTAGATTCAAAGGTAATTTTAAACTCCGTATTCATCACTAGTCATACTCCAATTGATTTTGGATTTTGATGACTGACTCCTAAATTCTTCAGAATAAAATTTTTTGTTATGATAGCTTGATTGACAAAAAGTTTAAAACTTGCGATTTTGCTCTTGAGTTAAGAGAAACTAATCAAACGCCTGGATGATATCTAATTTGATAAAGAATACCTCAAAAGGTTGTTTTTTTTAAGTATGTAATCTTACACCATTAAAAAAAAAGCGATAAATACGGTATCGTATTCAACAGGCAAAAAATTTTCTAGCCACAATTGGTGAAAGAGGAGTTATGAAAACAAAAATCTTTGGTTTGGCTCTAATGTTAAGTCTGGCTGCAATTCTCGGAGCCTGTGAAGGTGGTGATAATGGTGGTACTACTACTACTACTCCAGCTGCCACAGGTGAACCAACAGATGCACCACCTACTGGGTCTACCCCTACTACACCAGCTACTCCTGCAGCTACTCCTAGTGCTAGTCCCACTGCTAGTCCTAGATAAGACACTCTAAAATTGAGTTGAAATTAGCCCAGAATAATTTGCTGAGACAAAGACGGGGATGCGGAGAATTATCAACTCAACTTTGGTTCACTTGCCAGACCATTAGTAGTCTGGCAACCTAAAATTCACTGGTTGAGGCTGACACCAACAGAAGTCACTAGCGCCGACTTTTGGCGAAGAGAACTTCTCATTCAAAGACGCTGCGCGAACGGGGGACGCGAAGAATTATCAACTCAGCTTTGATTGATTTGCCAGACGAGTAGTAGTCTGGCAACCAAAATTGTTTGATTGATGCTGACACCAACAAAAGTCACCAACCCCGGCTGACGGCGAAGAGAACTTCTCCTTCAAAGATGCTGTTACTAGCTTACTTAAGAGTTGGGCTACGGAGGATGCAAAGAGTTATCAACTTCAGCTTTGGTTGACTTCCCAAAGCACAAGTTTCAGGTACAAGCGAGTTGATAGCAAGCAATCGCAATTAGCAAGAAAGTAATTATAATCCTTATATCCCCTAAAACAATAGGATTAAAGATAATAGGCGTGCAGTTGCCTTGTGAGAGTACATTTCACAAATAAAATTCTAATGTCCATATTGATAGGTATGGAATTATGATTTCTAAGGGACTGAAAAATCAAAAAATATCCTACTGTTGGCAGTCAACGGTCAACAGTTATCAGTCATCCACTTGAAACGGGATTGTTTTTTCTTGGAGTTACCTAAATCTAAGCTATTTTATGAGCAAGGTACTTCCCTAGTTTGGTGTTTGGAATCCTTTAGATTACTCACTTTTAAGAGGGTAAAACAATTCATCATATATTAAAAAATAAGAGATAGTGATGTTCCTTGATGTTGCCAGATTTTTATTGGCATGGGGTATAAGGAATCTGATGTCTGAAAACAGATTTTCATGTTGCGTTGTAAATGCAGTTGGGGAGATGGTAATAGTTAAAGTTACAAAAGAAGTAAAATTACTTTGTATATTCGTAATTAGCGTCACATCAATATTTTTAAGTAGTATTTGGGGATCGGGGGTAATAGCATTACCGCCACCAGAGGATACACCAGAAGAAATATTAAGGACACAGATTATTATWGAAGCGCGATCGCCTGTTGATGGCAGATTCCTCACTGCTGCCGAATATGCTCAATTAGAAGCACARCTGCAACAGGTACCACCGCCAAAACTAGACCCCAAAATTCGCGACCAAATTTTCTTGCTTCGCCTCCGGAAAACCTTACTTCAGTTTTTCCCATTTTTAAATTTTTAAGAATTTGTCATTTGTTGTTTGGTATTTCTACCCCTGCTTCAAGAGCCTCGGCACTTTCCGCTTGCCCACTCCCTTATCTTCCTCATCCCCTTCATCACCCACACTCTCCCAGTGCCCGATACCCCAAAAACAGATAATTCATTCTGAGGTAGGATAACGATGGCGACAAATTTGCAAATAAATGTAAAGAATATATATAGATATTAAATAAAGTACGTTTAGTCAATCACGTTATTACACGTAGGTAGCTTCATGTCCATCACCACCATCGCTTCTGAACAGGTTAATCGTATCGTTTGGAATCAACATCACGATCCCTTTGAAATACTAGGTTCTCATCCCATAGAACAAGATGGCAAAACTGCTTGGGCTGTGCGAGCCTACCTACCAAATGCCAGCGCCGCCTGGGTAATTCTTCCAGAACAACGCAAAGAATACCCAATGCAAACAGTGCATCATCCCCACTTTTTTGAATGCACAATTGAAATTGCAGAACTGGCAAATTACCAGTTACGGATTAAAGAAGGCGAACACGAGCGTGTCATTTATGACCCTTACGCTTTCCGTTCTCCCCGCTTGACAGACTTTGACTTGCATTTGTTTAGTGAAGGCAATCATCACCGGATTTACGAAAAACTGGGAGCGCACCCTACAGAAATCGGTGGCGTTAAGGGCGTTTATTTTGCTGTTTGGGCACCAAATGCCCGGAATGTTTCAGTCTTGGGAGATTTTAACCTCTGGGATGGGCGCAAACACCAGATGCGTAAAGGTTCCACTGGAGTTTGGGAATTGTTTATTCCGGAAATCGCTGTGGGCGAGCATTACAAATATGAAATCAAAAATTTTGAAGGACACATTTACGAAAAATCTGATCCCTACGGTTTCCATCAGGAACTCCGTCCAAAAACTGCATCCATTGTCACTGACTTGGATGTTTACAGTTGGAATGACGAAGAGTGGATGGAAAAACGCCGTCGCACTGACCCCCTGACGGGGCCTGTTTCTGTCTATGAAGTGCATTTAGGCTCTTGGTTACACGCTTCTAGTGCCGAACCAGCTAAACTGCCCAACGGTGAAACCGAACCTGTAGTTATCGTTTCTCAACTGAAGCCGGGAGCACGTTTCCTTACCTACCGGGAACTGGCTGACCGACTCATTCCATATGTCAAAGAATTGGGATATACACACATAGAAATGTTGCCCATCGCGGAGCATCCCTTTGATGGTTCTTGGGGTTATCAAGTCACTGGGTACTATGCCCCCACTTCCCGTTTTGGCAGCCCCGAAGATTTGATGTATTTTGTTGACAAATGTCACCAAAATGATATGGGAGTAATTATGGATTGGGTTCCTGGTCACTTCCCCAAAGATGGACATGGTTTAGCATTCTTTGATGGTAGCCACTTATACGAACATGCTGACCCACGCAAGGGCGAACACAAAGAATGGGGTACTTTAGTATTCAACTACAGTCGCCATGAAGTCAGTAATTTCCTAGCAGCAAATGCCCTCTTTTGGTTTGATAAGTACCACATTGATGGTGTTCGTGTCGATGCTGTGGCTTCGATGCTCTACAATGACTATTGCCGGGAACCAGGGGAATGGCTGCCCAACCAGTATGGTGGCAGAGAAAATTTAGAAGCAGCAGATTTTCTGCGTCAAGTAAATCACACTATCTTTAGCTATTTTCCTGGGGTTCTGTCAATTGCTGAAGAATCCACTTCTTGGCCGATGGTATCTTGGCCTACCTACACAGGTGGACTAGGCTTTAACTTAAAGTGGAATATGGGCTGGATGCACGATATGCTGGACTACTTTAGCATGGACCCGTGGTTTCGCCAATTCCACCAAAACAATGTCACCTTTAGTATGTGGTATAACCACAGTGAGAACTTCATGCTGGCCTTGTCCCACGATGAAGTGGTGCATGGTAAGAGTAATATCATCGGCAAAATGCCAGGGGATAGATGGCAGAAGTTTGCTAATGTGCGTTGTTTGTTTACCTATATGTTCGCTCACCCAGGCAAGAAAACCATATTTATGAGCATGGAGTTTGGGCAGTGGAGTGAGTGGAATGATTGGGCAGACTTGGAGTGGCACTTACTACAGCATGAAGCCCATCAACAGTTAAAAACATTTTTTCAAGATTTGAACCATCTCTACCGCAGTGAACCAGCTTTGTACAGCCAGGATTTTACTGAACAAGGATTTGAGTGGATTGATTGTAGCGATAACCGCCATAGTGTGGTTTTCTTTATGCGCCGTGACAAGGATTCGGATGATTTTGTGATTGTGGTTTGTAATTTTACGCCGCAACCCCATTCTCACTACCGTATCGGTGTTCCAGAAAAAGGATTTTATACCGAGTTGTTCAATAGCGATGCTCGCAAGTATGGCGGCAGTAATATGGGCAATTTAGGCGGTAAGTGGACAGATGATTGGTCATTGCACAGTCGTCCTTATTCTCTGGATTTGTGTTTACCACCTCTAGGTGTGTTAATTCTCAAGTTGGATAAGGAGAAGACTGCTGAAGCATTGAAATAATAATTTGGGGTGGGCAATGCCTACCCCGAACAAAATTTTTGTTTATTGGCGTGTTACTGAACCACTGACTGTCATCGGAGAGCCAGAACGTTCCCATTTAACATCTAAAATATCATCCCCAATTAAATTCATTGTGATTGTGCCATTACTAATACAAGACCCTACTGTGATATTTTCAAAAAATTGGGCAGTTCCTAATTTTAGACTTTGTAAAATTAAGTCACTGGTACAATAGTAAGGATATTTATATGCAACAGAACCAACCTTTGAACCCACATTACCATTTTTTAATTGAATTTCTACCTTAATATCTTGAGATGAATTGTCTTGAGAGTTCTTTTGGATCAGATTACCGAACCATTTACCAACATATTTGCCTGTAAGTGTACCTCCTGTAGCTGTTGAAGGAGCGGGCTTTTCTCCTGGTGAAGATGTTGTTGTAGATGTTGATTGAGATGATTGTGGTGGAACAACTAAATTTCTGTTACTTGCTGTTGAATTAGGCTCTAAGTAAAAAGTTTTAGTTGTATTAAGTGTAGTTTGCAAATTTACTTGATAATTAGCTGTTTGATAGCCATCTTTACTTAAAAGTATTTTGACAGTTTTTCTTTTCGGAATACTAATTTCTGAATAACCATTGTTATCTGTTTGGGACAGAGTAGGTGGTCCATCAGAAATAATTTGGACTTGGACTCGCGGGATAACTTTTGATTCCTGCCTATCTTCAACGTAGAAGTTGAAATTTTCATATTCAACAGATGGCGATTCTGTTGAGGTAGGTGATAAAGGAATAAAGTTACGACTAATTAGAAACTCAATACCTGCGTATCCGCCAGTAACTACAACTAGTGCCAATAAAAGAACTTTTACTAAAAGGGGTAGATTTCTTAAATTTTGTAACATAGTAGTAATTACAACAGTATAGCTACTGTAATAATTGCATGAATTTTAAAGAAAATACATAAGTAACTCTAAACTCCAAGCATGAGAGGTAATGAGCAATTACCATTGCAGTGATAATTACTTATCGTAAAATAAGTTCACTAGCAATGGTCATTCTACAAAAGCTCAATGTCTCAGTTAGATGTAGTAGCGTGTCAAGGCTAACGCACCTTAAATTATTGGTGGTGCGCCGCTTGGGGACAAGGCACCCTACATTTAAACTTATTAACTTAATTACGAATTACTATGCCCTACAGTCAATTCACCATTGATAAAGTGAAACAAGATTTTCACTTAACTACTGTAGAGGGAGTTCGCTTTTTTCCAGACTCAATTGAACCAGTTACATCAAGTCCTAGACTGCAAACTATTTTAGAGAATTTACCGTGGGCGATCGCAGTTGATACTAAAAAAGCACGTTCAGAGGTAATTATCAATCCTATACTTCTGGAAGTACGGCGTATCCTTAATTCTTCAATTAGTGTATTTTCTGGTGAAGAGTTTAACGTTGATGCGAGTATTGGACTCAATGGTGTATGTGACTTCCTGCTTTGTCGTTCGCCAGAACAATTAACGGTGGAAGCACCTGCAATTATGATTGTTGAAGCAAAAAAAGCAGATTTAAAATCAGGACTTGGACAGTGCATTGCCGAAATGGTAGCTGCACAGCGATTTAATGAAGCTAAAAAACAATCTTTTACAGCAGTTTATGGTACCGTGACTAGTGGAACGCAATGGCGATTTCTGAAGTTAGAGGGACAAACGGTAACAATTGATTTAATGGATTATTTCCTTCCTCCTGTGGAGTTAATTTTGAGCTTTCTGGTATGGATGGTGAAAGCAGGTTAATTCTAATTGCGGGGTTTTCGAGACCTGATAAATTGCCCTCTCTACAACTGTTTTGGTCTTATCTAAACTGTATTGTTTTATATTCTGTCTTCATGTTTAGGTGTTTCACGCAGGCTGTAATAGCTTCCATCTTGGCTGTAGTAACTTCTGTCTTCACGTTTGAGTGTTTCGCGCAGCATGTCGCGGTCTTCAACCATTAAAGTGTGGATGGATTGATTACGACAATGAGTATTTCAGGCAATTTTATAGAAAGCGGCAGGAAGCTCAACCTATTGTTTGTGGCTGGAAAGGAATAGCTACGCTACTGTTTGGGACATTGGGTATTGGTAATTTTTCCCCATGCCTAAAAATTTCATCACCTTGAATTTAGTAAAGTACATTAAATTTATAGGGTAGCACAGCTGTGCTACCCTACTACTCAGAACTGCTGCGGTGATTTTATTCCACCGCTGTTACGGAAGCTCCTTCGGCGGCTGGAGGTATACTCGGTAACTCCAGACAGTATCCAGCACCATATACTGTCTTGATGTAGCGGGGATGGCGGGGATCTGGTTCTAGTTTGGTTCGCAAGTGACGAATATGGACGCGAATGGTTTCGATGTCGTCATCAGGATCGTAGCCCCAAACTTCTCTGAGGATTTCGCTGGGAGAAACTGTTTGACCGTGGCGTTGCAACAAGCAGTGAAGTAGCTCAAATTCCAAGTGAGTCAATTTCACTGTTTCGTTGAACCAGATGGCCTCAAATCTTTCGGGAACGAGGGTGAGTGAGCCATAGTTGAGAATCTCACTGTGTTTGGCTGCTTGGGGAATGCGGTCGGTACGTCGCAAAAGTGCCCGCACCCGCGCTAGCATTTCTTCAACTTCAAAAGGCTTGGTGAGGTAGTCATCTGCACCAGCATTAAAGCCTTCCACCTTGTCCTGAGTTTGGCTCAACGCCGTCAACATTAACACGGGAATCTCGGCGGTGCGATCGTCGCGACGCAGGCGTTGGCAAACTGTAAATCCATCGACTCTGGGCAGCATCAGATCGAGCATGATCAAGTCTGGTTGTAGCTGGAGAGCCAGCGCTTGACCTTTGATGCCGTCTTCAGCTTGACTAACATCGTAGCCAGCCATTTCCAAGTTGACGGCAACTAGTTCTGAAATCGCTGGGTCATCGTCTATGACAAGAATCCTCGGCATTCTTAAAAAATTATTACTACTTATTAAGGATAATTAAGAACCTTTGATAGATACAAAGATTTTTGAATTGACTCTAAAAAAGATTTTAAATCTTACATAAATATTAAGATTAAATGACTGTGAAATCAAGACTTAACTAAACGAAATCTTATAGTCTATGATGTGTTATACTCCCACATTCAATCCGTCTTGGTTTTTACAAAACGGTGTAATTATGACTGTACACACCGCTTTGTGGGGAAGCCGTTATTGGGAAAGTACTAATCAAAATCCAGAACCGTCTTATCACGAAAAAATTTTTATAGGTGGCCAAGGTGTGCCAATTTTTGGCTTGGTTGCTATACCTGAAAATGCTCACAGCACGATTATTGGAACTTATGGTATTACCGGAGAGTTAAAGACAGAATGGTCTTTGAGAGTATTAGGACGTAAAGCCTATGCTCAAGGCTACGCCATAGTATTATTTGATTGGCGTGCCCACGGTAAAACTGCTGACTTGTCGCCAACTTTGACTTCCGATGGATTGTATGAGGGGGAAGATTATGTTCGCATTGCCGCTGCTGCTAAGGCAATGGGATGTCCGGGAAAATTTTGGTTTACAGGATTTTCTTTAGGAGGGCAATTGGCGCTATGGGGGGTGAAAGTCGCTAGTGAAGTAATTAGAGAGCATGAAGATTTAGGACTTGAAAATAGCGACATTGGCGGTGGTATGGTAATTTGTCCGAGTTTGGATTCTGAGCGATCGCTATCTTATCTAGTCACAAAACCTTTTGGCAGATATTTGGAAAGGCAGATTGCCCAGAATTTAAAAAAACTCGCATGGCGAATACATGATGCTCATCCTGGAAGCATTGACCCAGCAGCGATTGAGCGCGCAAACAGTATTTGGGGTTTCGATAACGAACTAGTAATTAACCGACTAGGTTTTCCTTCAGTGGAAGCATATTACCAAGCTAGTAGCGCTTTAGAAATATTGCCGCAAATATCAAAACCGACTTTGATTATCTATGCTGCTGATGACCCACTTTTTGACCCAGCCATCATACCTGAATTGGAAGCTGCTTGCGATCGCAATCCGGCAATAGATTTGTTGCTTACCCGTTACGGCGGCCATGTTGGCTATATGAGTAGCAAAAATTGCCAACGCCAATTACAAGACCCTGACCCTTGGTGGGCATGGAATCGGATTTTACAATGGCTGGAGCAAAAGCGAACAGAGTAATAGGGAACTCCAAGAAATAAATTATCCCGTTTGAAGTTAGTGACTGACGACTGTTAACCGTTGACTGTGAGCAGTGGAATATTTTTTATTTGTTAGTCTCTAATCAAAAGGATGGCATTGATTGAGAAGCTACCACAACATTATTGGCAAACCAGCAATCACAGAAGCAATACTTGTCCAGAGAGTAAAGCGCTCAATATCTACTTCATCTAAAGCAATGCTCATTTGCTTAATTGCTAATAATAGGGCTGTCAGTAGCACCACAAAGAAAGCAAAGTACTCTAAATTAACAAGCATTCATCCTCACTATCTCTATAAAAAAGTAGTTATAATAGGTTTTTAACAAGCTTTTGCAGGTTTTTTTTGTTTCCAATTTAACACTTTCTCGAAATAATTATTAACTAGTGAATAAATATCTACTTCAGATAGCCAAATCATAGTTTCATAACCAACCCGACCCATTTGTGGCTCTGGCCCCATAGGCATTTCCACCAAATATTCCCAACTACCTGACTTAAATCGGTAGTTTTTGATGATGCCTTCTCCACCAATAAAACTGACTGTCTGACCATTACAAAACTTAGGTATTGGCAAAACACTTGCAGACATTCTTAGTAATTCCTTTGAGTAATATCGTAATAGCTAATGTTGTAGCTAAAAGAAAATTTGTAATTCTCTATCAAGGGTTTTAAGGTACTCTCCTTCAAAGGATTTAAGCTGGAGTTAAGAATCGTACATCTAGAGTAATAAACGGCGCACGTACATATAGAGCAATAAATTATGATATTAATCAGCAAAAGCAATCGCAGCTACCTGTAACTTAGTATTAAGTAGTGATGTTTACAGCCAGACTTAACATTTAACAACTCCTTTGGCAGATTTTAGGAAAAATAGACGTATTTGTATAGATATTAAGGACAAGCGCTTGTACTGGAGGTGTGAAATATTGGGTTTTATATTTGTTTTTTAATTGAGTAAGTCGGTACAATAAAACTAAACTGGATGAAAAAATAAACAAAGCTTAAACCCTTTTTTATGCGCCCTCTGCTCCCAACTCCCCGCCTTATCCCAACGATAGTTATTTATGCAGACCTACTTATTTGTTGACTATTAGTTGGACTAGAAATTGAGAGATGATTGTCTTTAATGGAATTGGCTATAGTACATCTTTGTAAAATATATCCTTGAGGAGATAGGAATTTTTGCTCAGATCATAGATAGCTCCTATATCTTAATGTGCAAATTTCCTAAAGCTCGCTCAAAGGATTTAAGATAGCAAAAGCGCGATTGTTTGAGTGCGGTTAGCTGTAACGCTGCCAGATTATAGGCGAAAAAGTTGTAACTTTGCGTTGAACCCGCCAAGCGATCGCCTCGATCTAGCGTATAGTATAGTAGCGCTAAAGCCTTAAACTAGACCCACCGATAATAATTCGTCGTCATTAAACAAACTACTAGAGTACAACTCCCTTAACTTTTTGACTCAATGACCGCTGTTAATAATATTTGGCAACCTGCACCCATAGATTTAACTCTATTACCGGATGAGATTCATGTTTGGCGTATAGACCTAGACCAACCAGAAGCACAACTGCAAAATTTGGCAGCAACCCTTTCTGATGACGAGATGATTCGTGCTCAACGATTTCATTTTCAGGAACATCAGCAGCGTTTCATTGCTGGTCGCGGTATTTTGCGAAGTATACTAAGCCGTTACTTGGGTATCAAGCCATCAGAAGTTCAGTTTAATTATCAACAGCGCGGCAAACCAATATTAGCAGAGACATGTGCTTCAAGGGGACTGGGGTTTAACTTGTCTCACTCCCAAGAATTAGGTTTGTGTGCGGTGAATTGTACGCGTGAAATTGGTGTAGACCTAGAATATATTCGTCCAGTTTCAGATTTAGAAGCTCTTGCCAAACGGTTCTTTTTACCGAGAGAATATGAAATGTTGCGATCGCTCTGTTCAAACCAACAGCAAGAGGTCTTTTTTCGTTACTGGACTTGCAAGGAAGCTTATTTAAAAGCAACCGGAGACGGACTATCCCAGCTAGAAGAAGTTGAAGTATTTTTAACTCCGACAAAACCAGCTAAGTTACAGATAACTCAAGACTGGAGTCTTTTTGAATTAATACCTGCTAACAATTATGTTGCTGCTGTTGCTGTAGCAAATTTTGGCTGGAATTTAAAATGTTGGCAGTATTGAAAGTGTTGACTGTTGAGTGAGGAGTTATTATTCTCCCCATTACCCCATCCCCCTATTTCTCTTCCTGCATACTTCTGACAATTTTCGTTACCATTTTTCTGGGTACGAATCTGACAATTTTTGTCAGTAATTTATTTATAAAACCAGGAATAACAATGATTTTGCCCTTCATTAAGCCGCGATAACCCATTTCGGCTACTGTTTGTGCGTCCATCATTCTCTTACTCTTGAGCATCTTAGAGTCTGCCATTCCCGTTCTTTGATGAAAGGCAGATTCTGTTGAACCTGGGCAAAGAACTGTCACAGTGACGCCTGTTCCTTCTAATTCATTGGCGATCGCTTCTGAAAAGGATAAGATATAAGCCTTAGTTGCAAAATAAACTGCCATCAAAGGGCCTGGTTGAAAGGCAGCAGCCGAAGAGACATTTAATATTCTTCCTTCACCTTGCTTGACCATATCCTTGAGAAATAGCTTGGTTAAATGGGTAAGACACACCAAATTTACCTGTAGCATTTCTAATTCAGCCGTCAAGTCTGTTTGATTAAATAATCCATAAGTACCAAATCCAGCATTATTTACCAACACATTGATTTTAATATTGGCTTGTTGTAGTTCTGTGAAAATTTCTTCTGGAGAGGTTGATATAGATAAGTCTTTAACAATATCTTTGACAAAAATTTCAAATTTTGACTGAAATTTTTCAGCAATTTCTGCTAACTTTATCCCATTTTTATCCACTAAAACAAGATTGTAATCATCAGCAGCAAAAAGACATGCTAATTGATAACCAATTCCACTTGCTGCTCCAGTAATGAGAGCTGTTTTTTTACTATGTTTTGGATGTGTTGTGTTCATTTAAGAATGTGGGTGAATTTTAATGAATGAAAGTGTTTTCTATCAACAGTGGTTATTCATCTACAATTAAGTATGCGTAATATCTCAAACTCCAAAAAATTTATTGAGTGAAAATAATCTTTGATTTACTTGCTAATTCTGAATTAATCGTTGATGCCTAAGAGCGAGTCAAAATAATTCGTCGTTCATAGTTCCAATCACTGGAGGCTTGAAGCCAGTACTATCTTGTTGACCACCGTATGGGTTTACCAGTCATACCAATTCGTAATTCGTAATACTCGCCTTCGGCGAGAAGCAAGCTACGTAATTTGTAATTAATAAAGTCTAATTTAGTCTGGGTTCCTGGGTTTGGATCTGTATCATTATTTTTGGAAAATGGTATCACTTATGAGGGAAAACCTTTAGACCACGCTGGCTCACGAAATTTGTGATTTGGTGAGAAGTTGTAGCCATTAAATTACGAATTAGGAATTAGTAATTACTTAGTCAAGAAATATTCCTGTATCTGCAACATGTATTTGAAATATTTACTTTTGTAAGTAATTCAAATTTTGTATTCTCTAATAACCATTGTATCTGTTTTTTTTGTCAAGGAGTAAATTTTAAAATTTACATTTTTTAAACAGTAATTAGAGGTAAAAATTCAAAATTATTGAAAATTTCATCCAGAAAAGCTAAAATTTAAGAAGAGCAATATTTCATACTTATTTTTAAAATTAGAAAGTATAAATTAGTTTGCTTTTCGAGATTTTTTAACTTTGGATTTTGAATATTCAATCCAAAATCCAAAATTTAAAATTTAAAATTTTGCAGGCTACTAAGCGAGATTTAAGAAACCGCTTTGAATTAAATAAGCGGTATAAGTCATAAACAATTGAGAGTCAATGATGGGGCAAGCAATAGAACTTCCTGCTAGGGCATGGAGGGTATCTTGGCAGCTGATATGAGGTCTTCTAGCTTGCAGGTATAAATCAGGAATAGTCAGTTGTTCATCAGACCAGCGTTCTAATAAAAATGGTCGCAGAGTGTATAAAGGATTGTCTACAGAAGATACATTGTTGATTAACTCTGCTTGCCATTTTTCGTAAGGAATCATCTCAACTGAATAGCCAAAAGAACGTATCCAGTCAACTAAGATTTTTAAAGGTGCAGGTTGGGGATGTTGTAAATGGAAAGCCTTACCTATAGATTCTTTTTGGCGTGATAGATAGACAACGGCTTTACTAACATAGTCTACAGGAGACATATCCAACATATATTCTACATCAGGAAAACTTCCCATTTGTAGACAGCCTTTTGCCATCAAATTGATAAAGTCGTGGGTATTACAAATGCCTGTTTTACTATCTCCAGCAATCAGAGGTGGGCGATAGATAGTTACAGGAAGTCCTCGGTCACGGGCGATTTTAACTAACTTTTCAGCTACCCATTTTGTTTGAGAGTAGCCAAGATAAATACCTTCCCAATGATTGAATTCATCCTGTTCTTTAACAACCTTTCCAGCATAAACAGGCGATTCAAAAACTGCAACACTAGAAACGTAATGTACAGGCTTGACTTTAACTTGACATGCTAATCTTAAAACTTCTTGAGTTCCTAGAACGTTAGCAGCTTTCAATGCCGAGTAAGGGTAAACATAATTCAGCAAAGCACCGCTATGATAAATACTATCAATTTTGGTAGCTAAGATTTGAAATTGTTCCAAGCCAAGACCTAATAATGGCAGAGATAAATCGCCAATAACAGGAATAATTCTAGAATTATAGTCTTCCTGCCAAATTGCATATTGTTCGAGATTATTTTGCAGTTTAGTCTTGCCTGCTTGTAGATTATCAGCACGGACTAAACAATAGATATCCGCGTTGGTTTCCTGTAGTAATTCCCGGATAATGAAAGCTCCTAAAAAGCCTGTTCCTCCAGTTAAAAAGATATTTTTGGGTTCGCCTACAGGTAAATTAGCAGCACCACCAGGATTAATGGTAGGGTCAAGAACAGCTTCGGCACTTAAATTTAAAACCAAGGGGGTAGTATTGGCGTTAGAAGATGCTACCTTTGTATCTTGAACCTGTGAATCTTCTTGCAACTCTTCAGCTAAACGCTGTGAAAGTGCTGCAATATTTGGGTAATGCCATAGTAGCAGTGGAGATGGTTGAAACCCTAGTAATTTTTCTAATTTTCCTACTAGAATCATGGCTTGGGCAGAATCCAAGCCATAGTTTTCTAAATGTTCTTCGATATCTATTTCAGCAGTTTCTACTTCTAGCAGTTGGGCTAAGTTAGATACTAAAAAATGCTGAATATCTGCTGCTGTCAAAGACTGTTTTAAAGTCATTTTTAAATCTCCATTAATGTAGAACGTACTGGCTGATACTGACTGTAATAATCAGAGACTTGCAGCCCTTGAATTTTCAAACTTTGGATGCGATATAAAAAGGCTGCACCATTCATCATTTGGTCAGCAACATCAACTACCTGGCGATTTTTCGGGTCAGACAAGTAAGAACCTCGTACCCAGTCGTTGAAGCTTCCCATCGCTGGACCACACCAAATTTGATAATCGACTTCTCGACCTTTTTCACCACAATTAGACCACCGAGAAGATAATCCTAAATACCAACGAAAAATTAATGCCATTTTTAGCTTCGGATTGTTAACTGCTTTGCCCAGTTTTTCTGGATTTCTTTGGGACAAATAAGCCGCAGTTCCTTCCCAAACTTCAGCAATAGTTTTGCGAAAAACTTGTTTTTCTAATTTCTCTCTTTCTGCAAGCGGAATATCTTCAATTGAGTCATAAGCGCGATATAATTCAAATAATTTTTGCGCTCGCATGGGGAACATTGTACCCCGTTTGAGAACTTGTAATTTGACTCCCATTTCAAACATATCTGCGGCTGGTGCCATCATTACATCAGCCATTTCTGCTTGAGCTAGTAATTTCTTGGTATATTCACAAGCTCCAGATTCGATGCATGACTGATTAATAGAACCAGTTACTATGTAAGCAGCACCCATCATAAAACCAGCTAATGCTGATTGTGGTGTACCAATTCCACCTGCTACTCCCACTCTAATGGGCATTTGGTAATGATATTGGGCTTGAATTTCGTCCCGTAAAGCCACAAGAGAAGGTAGCAAACAAACCAAGGGACGGTTATCTGTATGACCGCCAGAATCAGCTTCGACGGTAATATCATCAGCCATCGGAACTTTAGCTGCGAGAGTTGCTTGTAATTCAGTAATTAATCCTTGTTCCAGAAGTTCTTTAAGAATTCTGGGTGGTGCGGGTTGCATGAATTTAGTAGCAACTTCTCGGCGAGAAATTTTGGCGATGACTTTGTTTTTGATTTGAATTTGATTGGCGTCATTTAATCCCAAGCCAGCTACACGATAGTAGACAATGTTGGGAGTCAAATCAAGAAATGCAGATGCTTCTACTGTTCTTACCTGATATTTGAGGTATAAATTTACAGCACGGCGTTCAATTGTAGGTTCGCTGGGACTGTGAATTAAATTAAATGCATAAGGCCCTTGAGGTAAAGCTTGTTGAATCTTTTTAATGGCTGCTTCTAAACGGTCTGGGCTTAAACCACCTGCACCAAAAGAACTCAAAATTTGTGCTTTTCCCAGTGCAATGACCATTTCTTCAGAAGCAATTCCACCAGCCATTGCACCAGTAGTATAAGCATATTTCACTCCATGAAAGGAGAGAAAATTAGGATCTCCTAACTGTTGAATATTGACTGGTGCAACAAATGTCAACAGTTCTACTTGTGATGTTGTAGTATTATCGACTGGGGACAAATACCCCTCGTTTGTGACACCGATTTTTCCAGCAACTTTCACGATGTAGCAAGGTTTATCTAATACCATCAATTTGTTTTTGATGGCTTCTTGCTCAAAAGATATAGATTCTAAAGAACCTTTCCACACTTGGTTTTGAGTATGAGACCAAGCTGAGAAGTTCAGGCCATTATCGTGTTTACTTAGTACCGTATTTACGGTTGTCACAGCGGTTGTCCCTCAAAGTATAAGCGTTAAAGTTGAAGTCGGGTTTTTAGTTTGGCGTTGCTGAGTGAAGGTGGGAATTTATCTCACGCACAGACGCAGCGGAAAGTCTGAGCGGAGGTTTCCTCCGATAACAACTTTCCAAGACACAGATGCAGAGAGTAAGAGTTTGAGAGATGAGATTTTTGAGTTGGATGTGATAGACTTCTTGCTTTCATGCAAAGGCGTAAAGAAGAAGGTAACAATGAGGAGTTTTACAAGAAGTCTAATGCTTTTATTTGGATTCTTCGTCAAGTAAGTTTTGCGCGCAGGCTAATTGGAGTTGAATGATTTCACTCATTTGCTTGCTAAATTCTTGTCTGGCTTGTAGGAATGTTGTGTGTGCTTTAGTTATCTTGGAATTATTAGCGTTGAGTTTTTGATACTGAGATTTATTTAAATCAGACATGTGGATGATTTTACGAAGTTTCAGAGTGGTGATTGGAGGGGAAAAAGTAGGTTGAGTGATTGTTTGTTCAATTGCAGTTGACTCAGAAGATTTTACTTCCTCTTTAAATTCAAAACCGTTATTAATGATATTTTTCACTGCAACTTTTTCTGGCTGGAGAGGGGAGGGTGGGATGTTATCGTGATTACTTCTTTCGGAGGATATTGCACTGCGAATTTCTAAGGAAGAGTCAGGTAAAATTTGATGTTGTTTTTTGGTGCGATCGCTCTTACATTTCTCTACCACATCTTCAAAGATTTGCCGATTTTCCTCAGTCAAAATGCTATCAGTAATCGACTGTCCACCCAAAGTTACAATTCTCAAAGTTGCTTTATTTTGATTGCTACTTTGTGCAACATTATACAAGGGTGATAAATCTACATCCACCCGATGACTCACAAGTTTTGCCAGTGCTTTAACAATAGAAGCATGGTCATCCATACCTCTACGATTTAGAGATACTGTAATGTGTTCTTTACCTTGAAGAATTTTATCAATCCAGCGAGAACAGACATTACCAGCACCAGCTTCAATGAATATTTTGGCACCATCATTATAGAGATGATTGACTAACCTGGGAAAGTCTAATTGTTGAGAAAGACCTGTAGCAATACTACGAGCGATGTCACCGCTCTCAAGTGTAATTGGTTGATATTCAGCAGCAGAATAAAATACAATGCCAGGAATATTTTGTGATGGTAAAGTGTTTAATTTCACCAATTCACCATACTCAGATCGCATTGTCTCGGAATGAATTACATGGTCAAAAGGAGCCGGGAAAGCATTACATCCTAAGGCTTTGATGACTCGCTGACAAGCTTCTGGTTCACCAGCAATTAATACCTCTTCTGGTGTATTAATCTGAGTTAAGTAAACGCGCTGTTCATTTTTTAGACATTCCCTTACTTGGTCTGGGTTAGCCATTAAAACATAGTTACCCCAAAGATTATTGTCGGCAGCTGAGGAAATTTTTGGTAGTCCCCAATACTCACGCACAGCATTTTTCGGCCCGGATAACCTATCGCCAAATAAAGCTGATGAGTTGAAGCTACTACTGCCTTCATAAAAATTGCTCCAAACTCCTTGGGCAACCATCATGCTTGTTTCACCCAAGCTATACCCAAAAACATATTTAGGTTTAACTTGAAAATCATCACGAATAATCGTAGTGAGTAATCTGGTGCAAAACATTTCCGCTTCAAACATTGCTAGAGAATCATCTAGCAATTTCTTTTCTAATGTTTCTAGTTCCCTAGTAGTGAATTTCTTCAAGCTTCTAGGAAAAACTAGCGGTTCAACATCAGCAGCACGTTTGTAAATACTTTTAACCATTAAGTCGTTATAGACTCTAGGAAATAAGCGAAACAGCGTGCGACCGATGCCAAGATAAGAATTGACTGCTGCCGGATAAATGTAAGCAATTTCACCTTGTTTACCCAGTGGTTTAGCAGTAAAATAACTACCATTAGGTGTCTGCCAATCTCCTCCACGTTCAAAAGCGTTATTTACACCTTTACGCGCAGACTCAATTTCTTTGACTAATTCTTTTTGGTTACGTCCTGTAATTGATAGGACATATTTTGCAGTTGATTGTTTTTGAAAGTTCTCAAAATATTTGCTTGCAGTTACTTTGAGAGAAGCAGAATTTTCAATCGTTTTTTGGAAATTATCTAAAGCCGCAAATAAACTTGAGCTATTATCAGCTGGGATAGGAAAAAGACAAAAGGGTTTTTCTGCTAAATATCTGCTGCTGCGTTCTTCTTGGCTACCTTCTTCCGATAAGATGACATGAGCAAAACTGCCATCATAGCCAATACTATTAAGTGCCGAGACTCTGGATGTACCGTTTTTGCCTAAAAACCAAGGTCGTGATTCTGTAGCCACGTAGAAAGGACTACCTTGCCATGCTTGCGGCGTTTTCACACCAGACCAATTGGGGGTAGCGGGTATGTATCTGTGATACAGGCAAAGAGCATTTTTAATCAGGCTGGCAATACTGGAAGCGACATAGGTGTGACCGATATTTGCTTTGACGCTACCAATTGCACAATGCAACCCATCGCCTACTGGCGGATAAGCTTGCAGCAAACCTGTGATTTCTGCTGCATCTTCCTGGGGAATACCACTACCGCAAACTTCCAGATAATTCACCTGTGTAGGTTGGATACCTGCGATATCGAAAGCTTGTTTGCAGATTTGGCTGATAGTTTCGCCATCAACAACAGTAGAATGGGCTTGTCCGATGCTAACAGCATCGATAACTGCATAGATGCGTTCCGCATTTTCTCGGGCGGTGTCATGACGCTTAAGAACAACTGCACCCGCACCTTCACCAACCGTCCAGCCATCTGCGTTTTGGTCGTAACTCAAGGTAGTAGTACCCGTATTCACCTTAGCGATTTGGCTTCGCAGTAAAACATTTTCTACACCACCAGCTAAATCAACAGCACCAACAACCACAGCTTCGACTTCTCCAGCAGCCAGTAGCATTTGTGCTACTTCTAAAGCTTTGAGGGCAGAATTTTCGCCTGCTGTCATCGTAAATGCTGGGCCTGTGAAATTCCACAAAGCAGAAATCCGACTGGCCATAATGTTGGCGATGTGACTCACATATTCACCGATTTCTACGGGGTGATGAAGGCTATCTTTGACGATGGTTTCCAGTTGAGTTTGCTGTTCGTTAGGCAAAGAGATTTCTTTAGCGAGTAACCCTTCTTTAACTTGCCAAGGCAAATTCCACCTTTGCTGTAGTTGATGTACAGACAACTCTGTTTCGGCGGCAATGATAACTGCCACATTGCTACCTTCTGGGATTTTCGCATCTTTGAGGGCGCGATCGCTCACTTTCAGAAGTAGCAATTGCTGTGGGTTTAGTTTGTCTACTTCATTTGGTGGAATCTTGCACGCTAAAGTATCGATTTCAAAATTTTGAATGTATGCTCCTACTGGTGCCTTACCATTTGGTAAACCATATTCTTTGAGTAAATTTTCTTGGTTTTCTATACCCTGCCATCTTTGCGGCGGTAAGGGAATAAAATGTTGAATGCCATCGTAAATCGAACGTTCAAAAGCATCTAAGCCATTACAGTTGCCGAAGAAGGCATCCATACCGACTATGGCAAGTTTTACAGGTGGAATAGGTTCAATTGAATTATTTAATTCGGTTGTAGTTCCTTGTTCTAAAATCAGATGCGAATTAGTGCCACCAAAACCAAAAGCACTAATAGCAGCCCGTTTGATTGCAGCGTTATTATTCGGCCATGCAGTAGCAGTTTTAACTATTTTATCGGTGGAAATTGTACTATTTTCACTAGCTATCGGTTCAGTTATATTCAGTGTCGGGGGAATTACACCGTGAGACATACTCAAAATTACTTTGGTCAAGCCAACCATTCCAGCCGCAGTTAATAAATGACCAGTATTTGCTTTAGCAGAACCTATCAAAGGTGCAGCTTGATGTTCACCAAAGAATGTTTCGATAGAATTAAATTCGGTTGTGTCTCCTAATAATGTGCCGGTAGCATGGCACTCTAAATAATCGATGCTTTGAGGTTTAATTTTTGCCTCATGATAAGCCCTTTGAAAAGCGAGAATTTGTCCTTTAGGATTGGGGCTAAGCAAATGCTTGCCTTTACCATCATTTGAAAGTCCATTCCCACAGATAGTAGCGAGAATTTTATCGCCATCTCTGACAGCATCAGAATATCTTTTTAACATCACCATGCCAACACCATCGGCGGGAATTAGCCCTCTGGATGATTTATCTAAAGGACGGCTAATACCGTTTTCTGGGAATCCTTGTACGCCAGAAAATAACATCCGCACAAATAGGGAATCTGCACTACTGATTGCTCCAGCTAACATGACATCAGCTTTGTGCGATCGCAAATAATGAGATGCCAGTTTAATAGCATAAAATGATGAAGAGCAAGCAGCATCGAGACATAAGTTAATCCGAGATAAAGATAAGGCTTGAGCAATTATCGCTGCTGGTAAGCCAGAAATCATCGCATTATATAAAGATGCTTGATTGGCGGTTGGTAGACTAGGTAAATCTAAATCTGGAACTTGTAAAAGCTCTTTGAGGGCAGGTGCAATGGTTTTTTGATAAATGGAAGAAAACAATTGGTTGGAAAGTTTTGTTGGGAATGAAAGATTTCCCAAAATTACGCCACATTTTGAAAGAACAGTTTGATTACCCCAATAACCACTTTGGAGAATTGCTTGTTTGGCAGCGTACAATGACCATTTGAAGGTGTTATCTAAATTGGTAAGTAATTCTGGTGAGAGATTGTAGCCAGATGGGTCAAATTCAAAGTTGCGGATGTATCCACCTTTGAGAGAATAGGTTTTATCTGGTGTACCTTTGATGGGATGATGAAAGATTTCTGGATTTACTCCGATTTCTTGGATGGTTGCGGATGAGGTAGAGTCTTTTTCATTGATGATATTTTGCCAGAATTCTTCGGGATTTTTGGCGTCGGGGAATAGACATGATAATGCGATAATGGCAATTTTTTCCATTATTTTATCCTCAAGGTTTGGGTATTAGGCTAGAGATGATGAGCGGACAGAAGGATTTACGCTGTTCCCCAAACTTGAAAGATGTTTTGTGTCGTTTCTTTGTGAAGCTGCGCCAAGTCTTAGCTTTTTTTAACGCAAAGGTACGCAGAGGTAAGCGCAGAGGTACACAAAGGTTTTCTAATGATAATTAGGCGCATCTTCATAGACAAGAGGAGAGGAGAGTTAGCTTCTGAGGAGTTTCATTGACCAAATAATTGCTCTGGCTCCCAGGAGGCGTGAGTAGATTTGTCCTTGTTGGTTGTGGATGATGATGTCGGCGGTTGCGCTACTGGGGGTTTTGGATTTGACTTCGCAGGAGACGTAGAAGGGTTCGTTTTGTGGTGTGGCTGCAAATTGTTCGTATTTTGCGACTTGTCCGGGTAGACAACCTTCTTGATGGAAGTGCTGTGTCCAAACCCAGAGTGCGTGCATACTGAGATCAGTTGTATATGGATTGACCCATTGGACTGGAAATTGTCCTTGTTGTTGATGTGAGATTTGTTCCCATAGGCATTGTGTTGTGATTTTTTCTGTGGTGATGTTTAGAACTTTTTGGATTTCTTGAAAAGCTCTACCATGAAATAATGTATCTTCTCCATTTTGATAAAAAGATTTACCAGTGAGAGTAATGATATTATCTGGTTCTAGATTAACTGCATCGTAAATTGGGGCAGTAGGAATTTCTAGTAAGAGTTGGATTTGGGCACTAAAATGATAAAATGTTTTCCCAGCCGAATTTTTACTCGATATTTTCGTGTTGAATGTAATTTGTTGACCATTAGTTTTTGAAACTTCTTCGACATCTACAATATATTCACTTGCCAAACTATCGTTAAAAGTAATTCCTTTCAAAATTTTGAAATCTTGGGCAGCAAAAAATCTATATCCTGGATAAAGTTGTTCGCAATAGTCAATCATCCATGATAGAGCGCATGTAGCGGGTAATACTGGAGAACCAGCTATCACATGATCCAATAAAAATGGATTTTCTGCTAATGTCATGCGGCGATGTAAACGATAGCCGGTCAGTTGAGGATCTAACTCTCTAGCTAATGGTACTAGGGGGCTACCAATGACGACTTGTGTATTTTCTTGATAGGCGGGATGCAATTCGTTAACTAACATTTGTGTCCCAGCTTCTACGGGAATCACTTCAACTCCGCGTTCAGCAAAAGCTTTTTTGAGTTCTGGTGACACCATCCCACTGTCCCAAGCTCCCCAGTTAATTGCTACTACATGACATGAGGGATATTGTTGTTTGAAAATATGGGCTGATTTATTGAGGATTTCATTGGCGATCGCATAATCAGATTGGCCAATGTTTCCATAGAATCCTGTTACCGAAGAAAACAAAACTAAATGCTGAAGTTGATACGGATTGATACAATCCAGGAGGTTTTCTAATCCTTTAACTTTGGCAGTATAAACTTTTTCAAAATCCTCTTCTGTTTTCTTTTCAATTAATTTATCGGCTAAATTACCAGCACCATGTATAATGCCTGTAACTGACCCAATATTAGCCAGCTTTTCTTGTAAAGCCTGTGTATCTGTAACATCAACGCTAATATATTCGGCTTTGGCTCCTGCTTTTTCTATTGCGGCAAGAGTCTTTTTAATTTCGCGGCTAGAGGTAATTTTGTTATATATTTTTTGCACATTCATGGGTGTGGGTTTCTCTCCTTGGGCAAGAAGAGTTTCCATGATGCGTTTTTTCAAAGCTGATTCTTCACAATCTTGAGCAAAATCTGGCTCGGTTTCTAATAGTTCAGAGCGACCGAGAAGAATAAATTTGCAAGGTTGTTGCTGGGCTAATTTGATAGTACACTCAGCCGTAATCCCTTTTGCACCGCCGCTAACGACAAAAACAGATGATGGACTAAGCTGGGCTGTTTGGGTCATAAATCCTCTGATATTAATTCGTAATTCGTAATGACGCTCTCTACGAGATGCTCTTGCTAGCTTGCTTCTCTGTAAGAGTACGAAGACTCGCTAACGTAATTCGTAATTGAGAGATGCTGTAGAAACCTGGTTAAAAGTTGTTTTTTAGCTTTTCTGCGGTTGTTAAAAAAACGAACCGCAGAGAAAAGGGATGGAGGGATTAGACTACTTTTGGGTTGGCAATTAAAGTGACTCGTCCTTGGGAGCCGTAGGCAACTTCACCAATGTAAAGATTGGGGTCGTGAAGTTCGGCGATAATGTGGTTTACTGACTGTTGGGCGTCAATTCTCGGACTGAGGTCGATCGCCCGTGTAAATACTTTTGGCCATTCCCATCTCAGGGTTTTGGTTAATCCAAATAAACCAGCGCCGATCGCTCCGAAGTTGACTTTACGATCAAAACCGAAGGCGCCATCAAGATGAGCTACTGTACAGAAATAACTACGTCCATGACGTGCGGTTTCGTTGAGGGAGGGTTTGAGGTGTTTGGCTATCAAAAATACGTGCTTGACGATCGCCTTTTCCTGTTCGATGTAGGGAATTTTTCCAGTATTATTTGCGACAAAAATCGGATGTAGGTGGATGAAAGCCCCAATCGTACCGCAGTGAGTGGCGATCGCTTGTAGTTGTTGTTGGAGATGTTCTTCACTCAAGTTTGCCAAGGTGACGCGGGTTACTCCTGCGGGTAAGGGTGATTGTTGGGAAATCACCGATTGGGGAAAACTGATAACTACTACTTTGGAGCCTTGGGCGATTAGGGATTCAGTTAATTTGGCAGTAGTGAGGGAACCATCATCGGTGATTAAGGTGATGTGTCCCTCTGGTAACGTGAAATCCAAATAATCTGGTTTTGGTAAGGTTCTGAGTTTGGCGGGATAGCGCTGGATACTATACTCTAGTTCGGGTGGCTGTTGGACAAACTCAAACTCATACTTTTTTTTTTCACCTCCAGCTAGCTGCTGTAGGTAATCTACTATTTGACCGATAGTGCGGAGTTCTCCCAGTTCTTCGATATTCGGTTTGGGTAAGTTGGGGTACATTTCCTGCATCGCCCCTAAGATTTCTACCCGTTTGATGGAGTCAATCCCTAAGTCGGCTTCCATGTCCATTTCTAGTTCCAGCATCTCTACCGGGTAGCCGGTTTTATCGCTGGTGATGGCTAGTAGGGTTTGACCTAAGTCGGGAAATTCATTAGTTATTGCGGGTTCTAGTTGTGGGGTGAATGCAACAACTATGCTGACTTCCGGTGTAACTTCTGCTGGAGTCTCTGCTGCTTGTTGGACTTCCTGTACTGGAGTCTCTACTGGTTGTACTTCGTGAATTGCAATTTCTACACAAACACTTTTAGAAGCAAAGGATTGCAGATATTCTACAACTTGACCGATGGTGCGTTTTTCTGCCAGTTCTTCTAAGTTGGGCTTGGGTAAGTTGGGGTACATTTCTTGTAGCGCCCCCAGGATTTCTACCCGTTTGATGGAATCAATCCCTAAGTCCGCTTCCATGTCCATATCCATTTCCAGCATTTCGACTGGGTAACCAGTCTTGTCGCTGGTGATGACTAGGAGGTTTTTATCTAAGTCAACAATATCAATGGTTGCATTGGCGACTGGGGATAAGGGGTAATGGGGACTGAGGACTAAATCAACTACAGGTTCTACTACCTCGGGGGTGGAAACTACAAGGGCTTCGACTACAGGCTGTACTATCTGGGGAAGTAGTGGAGTTTCGACTACAGACTCTACAATTTGGGGAAGTACTGGAGTTTCGACTACAGACTCTACAATTTGGGGAAGTACTGGAGTTTCGACTACAGGCTCTACTACTTTGGGAGTGGAGAGGGGTGTTTGGATAAGTGTTGAGCCGTTTTTCGCTACTGGCTCAGTTACAGGTGAGGGTAAAGCTTCTACTATTTTGGTAGTAGGAGGTACTGGCGCCTCTTCGGTGACAGTTGTTTCTGTGGTGAAGGGAATAAAATCATGTCCTACCACGTTGCTCAACTTCTGTGTCAGTAGAGCCGCTCCGTCATCTGAGATGATTTGAGAATACTCTTGCTGTATGAGTTGAAAAAAGTTTTTAGTATATTCCAGTTGCTCTTGGAGATATTGCTCATGGATGCGTAGGGTTTCACCTTGTTGGGAGTGAAACTGCATCATGCTGCGCTCTAAGCTTTCCATGACAACTTGCTTGAGCTTGGTGGTTTCGGCTGTGGATTTACTTTCACTCAACAGAGAATTTTGTTGCTGCATCAGTTGGAAAAACGCTTTGGCGTATTCCATTTGATGGTTGAGATAAGTTCCGTGAACTTGTAAATTCTCAGATTGATTTTGCTGAAACTGTGTCAGGAGATATTCTAAACTTTTTAAAAGTTCTTGGTAATTTGTCAGTTTTTCAGGTGTTGATTGCATCTTAGATTCCTGGGCTGGTTGACTTAAAAGGGTCACAGGATTCATTTGTTGCTCTGGTTGGGTAGCGATCTCAGAAGTCACACCGTTCATTGATGGGGTGGTAATGGGTGTTTTTTTATGTCCGTTAGTCTCTGTAACTGGCAGAGTTAGAGCCACATCTAGGCTGGTAAATAAAGGAGCCGCTGTTTGAGAATATTCGGGGATGGGCTGATTTGGTTTGACTGAATTCTCAGATAAAACAGTAGGTAATGTAACCTTGTGCCCATTTTCCAAAGCTTGAGCGAAGGCGTTTTTCGTTTTTTCGGATCTGTAGTTGATGCCGTTTAAACGTACATTTAAAGCCTTCTTCTGCTCAGTTGCAGGTACGGTTTGGGGAAGATGGTAGGGGTCGAGGTCACTCAAAGCCATACCGATTACCCGTAACTGCACAACTGCTTCCCGCAAGGAGCGATCGCTATTCTTTTGGGTGCTAGGGTTCAAAGATACGGTAAGATGCGGGCGATCGCCAAGAATTTCTTTAACTAAGTTGGTCAAAATTCTCCGAGGGCCAAATTCTACAAAGCAAGTACCGCCAGCTGCATAGATGTTTTCAATTTCCTGTTTGAACAGCACGGAATTGGAAAGGTGCGTTTCCAGGACTTTTTGAATCGCTTGGGGTTCTTTGGGATACTGTTTACTGGTGACGTTGCTATAAACCGGGAGTTTCGGATTTTGGAATTTGACGGACTTGGTAGCGATGGCAAAGGATTTTTGAGCAAAGGCAATCAAGGGTGTGTGGAATGCTGCCGATACAGGCAACAATACAGCCGTATATCCTTTGTCTTGTAATGCTTGACGGACTTTGGCGATTTCTGCGGTGGGGCCAGCCAAGACAACTTGAGTCGGAGAATTTTGATTGGCGATGGTAACTTGCGGAAAATGTCTCACCACTGCTTCAACTTTGCTAATGTCTTCTTTGACAGCCAGCATACTACCTGCATCGTGGTCTGGATCTTCCGGTGCCGCCATTGCTTGACCCCTAGCTTTCACCAGAAACAAGTAATCTTCGGTACTCAAAACTCCCGCAGCCCACAAGGCTGTCAGTTCGCCAAAGCTGTGTCCAGCCACAAAATCTGACCGAAATCCAGCTTGTTGCAGTATAGTGTACATCCCTGCACTCAACACCCCGATGGCTGGTTGAGCGTATTCTGTGCGTTGTAGGGCAGCAATTTGGACATTTTTTTCTGCTTCCTCAAACACAGGATGCGGAAAAACAATTTCCGATAGCGGCTGCAAATTATCTTTGAGTAACAAGCTATCCATATAGCCATGCAAACGCTGCATGAGTGGGAAATTCATCGCTAATTCCCGTCCCATTTCCAAGTATTGGGAACCTTGACCGGAAAATAAGGCGACAACTTTACCAGCCAATTCCATACCAGAAGCGCGGTAATAAATCCCTTGGGGATGTTCCCAACCTGCTGCTGACCCTTTGTTTTTCAGCCAGTCAATGCTAATTTGCAGGAATTTGCAAGCTTCTTCGAGATTCTGGGCCACAAATCCAAATCTGGCAGCAGAGAGGGGAATCTCTAAAGTTTTGCACTCATTGACTAATTCTGCATAATGTCTGATCGCTTGGGGCGATTGCAATTTTGCTAAAATCTCTTCGGATTTTGCCAGCAATTCCGACGGCGTAGCAGCAAACACTAGCACTTCATGAGCGCCACTGTGTAAGCGATAGGCATGATTTTGGTCGGCTTGATGTTCTTCTAAGACGACGTGATAGTTGGTGCCACCGAAGCCAAAGGAACTCACACCTGCGCGTCTAGGTGCTTCGCCTTCAGCACGAATCCAAGGTCTGGTTTCGGTATTCAAATAAAAAGCAGAATTTTTAATGTTGAGTTTGGGGTTCGGCTGGGTAATGTTAATTGTCGGCGGTAATACTTTGTGATGTAGCGCCAAAGCTGTTTTAATCAAACTCGCTGCACCCGCAGCTGCTTTAGTGTGTCCGATTTGAGATTTCACACTACCCAAAGCGATATGCTGCTTTTTCAAGTCATGCAGAGCAAAGAAGTCCTGTAAAGAACCGAATTCTGTCGGATCTCCAGCCATTGTGCCGGTGCCATGTGCTTCCATCAAACCAACGGTAGCGGGAGAAAAGCCTGCATCTTCATAAGCACGTTCTAAGGCTTTGACTTGGCCTTCCTTGCGGGGAGCATATATGCTCTTGTAACGTCCATCGCTGGAGGTACCAATACCTTTAATCACGGCATAGATTTTATCGTTGTCCCGTTGGGCATCTTCTAGGCGTTTGAGGACAATCATGCAGATACCTTCACCCAGCATCATCCCATCAGATTGAGCATCGAAAGGTTTGACTTTTTCACTGGGAGAAACGGCTGGTGTTTTGCTGAAGGAGATGTAAGCCATGATGGTGTTATCGGTGTCAACACCACCAGTCAGCATCATGTCAGAACGATGCTCGACTAGTTCGCTGATTGCCATTTTTAAAGCACCAAAGGAACTCGCACAAGCAGCATCAACTACACAGTTCATCCCACCAAAGTTGAGACGATTGGCAATTCTACCCGCGACTACGTTAGCTAACATGCCGGGGAAGGCGTTTTCGTCCCATTTGACGTATGCACTTTTGATTTTCTCAACGATTTTTTGTGTATCTTCGTCAGATAAACCGCTACTTTTGAGGGCTTTTTCCCAAATCGGATATTCTAATCTGGCAGAAAGTGGCATTCCTAACTGCTTGGCCATAGCTACGCCTAAAATTACCCCAACCATCTCGCGGTTAAATTCGCGTTGTTCGCCATAGCCAGCATCTTCCATCGCCTCTTTTGCAACCACTAAACTTAATAGTTGCGATACATCTGTAACTTCTAAAATACTGGGGGGAATGCCGAATTCCATTGGGTTAAAATCTACCTCTGGAATAAATCCACCTCTTTTACAGTAAGTTTTATCTTCAGGAGTTCTGGGATTTGGATCGTAATAATCTTCGACGCTCCAGTGGGTGGCAGGAACATCAGTAATACAGTCAATTTTATTTACTATATTTTGCCAATATTCACGTAAATTCCTGGCTTGGGGTAATAGAGAAGCCATGCCAACAATGGCTATAGGATTGTGTTGTAATTGTCTGTTAATCTTGTGGATAGAAATTGATTTGTCTGAGTTCATTTTTTTTTCCTCTATAGACCTAATTACAGCCTGTTCGCAATTGTTAATCAGGCTCTCTAACTCTGCTAAGGCAGTATCAATTTGAGCAGACATAGGGCATAGTGAGTACTGTGGATTGTGTAGATACAGTAATTTCTGTTGCCTACTAATTAATCAAAATGTCTTGTTTTGTTAGCAGTTAGCTATCTTATCTGCGCTAAATGCTTTTCTCCAAATCAACACCACACGATATATACTGCCCTAATAAAGCCTTAGGTTTATAGGCAATTTTGGCACACAGCGATCGTGTAAAAATGTTATGCAGCGCTTGAGTTTTGAGATTGTAGCAATCGCTCAACTAATTTTGGATTTTAGATTTACAATTTGAGATTTATTTCTTTCATGAGAAGTCAGTCAAAATTCCAAATCCAAAATTGCCTTTGTAGAAATTGGTAAAATACTCTTGGAGTGTAATAGCTGCTTGAACAGGAAATTCAAACCATTGGTAATGGTTAATATTTTGAACAATAGAAACTGAAGAGTAGCTAAGAGAACAGAAACGCTTTTTTTGTCAACAAGAGTTTGATTATCTAGCCTTACAGCAGCAATGTAGCTAATATTAATGACAACGTTCTGTGTGTTGATAAATGTCATAGCCAGTTTCAACGTCCAGGATAATACATTCTATGGGATTCGACCCAGAAAAGTTGACAACTTCGTTACAGAAATCACCTTTAATCTGAATTTATCCAATGTAAAAAAGTAATAAAACTTTCAGAAGGTGATTGCCAAGCAGTTAGATTTAGTTATTTTTCCTCGAAATCTTAATTAAATAACTAATTTACCTCACAGTTTTTAAACATTGAATTAATAAAAACAATAGCATACTTTATATAAACTAAATGATTACTTTAAACTTTTTTTATAAACAAACAGGTTATTTTTGATATGTATTTTGCCGAATATACTGTAATTTAGTATAATTAAATATATTAAAAATATTTAAATACTTAAATTATCTACGATTGAAAGAAAAATTGCCTCTATGAATAACAGTATTAATTTGTTTTTTATCAAGTAAAAATTATTTAAATCCATCGAACAATGAAATAAATACAAATAATTTTTAGTAAAGTATCATAATTTAACCAATAGTTTTGATATTTTATAATATAAATGTAAATAAAAAACAAAATAGTTATTTATAGAGCAATTGTTAATTTTGAATATGTTGCACTGTAAACATAATTATGGCTGCACCAGATGGAAGTTAACAGCTTATTTAAATCAAAGAGAGGATAATCGTAGGTAGGGGTCGAATTCTTTGCTGGCTTTTTGTAGGGAAGGAGTAAAAGTCAGGAAACCGTAAAGGTGTAGTGGCTCACCAATCTATGCAGCTATTAACTAGACACACTATGATATAAGCGATCGCCTCATATAACTGATTACTACAATCAAATTAGAATATTATTAGCAAAATTGACAATAATGTTTGATATTACACAACATTACTAACAATAATTTATTAATAGTTTTGTAGCCTTATTACTATTTACTGATGCACAAAAGCTTTCTCTTGCAGCTTATTGTCATGTATACCTATGATGAGAAGAACTTAAGATGAGAAATATTATAGTGATAGAATCAAGATTTATTCCCAGTCAAATGGTTGACAAATAAAAAAGTATTAGGCATACTTAAAAGCAAGGTTATGCAAGTTTTTTGACTTTATTTATCAGCGCTTCATTATTCTTGAAATTGAAATTGTCTGGTTAGCGCTATTGTATTTTACGCTACTAGATTTGAGGAAAAATGACGATATAACTAAAGAAGCTTTCAAGTAACACAACCATAATAATTCAGAATTCAGAAGGAGCCAGTGTAGTTTTGGGTCTCTCCAAGTAAAGCAACTGCTGTTGAGAATAGTTAAATAATCAGGAAAGTATTTGATTAATCAATATATCAATCAGATTAAACTCTTTCTAAATTCTCAATTCTGACTCCTGAGTTTTAAATTCATCTTCCTAAAACAATTCATATAAAACCACTTAGACTTATCCGTCTACTTAGGGTAACAGCATCAACAACAACAAAGAAAAGCCGTCTGAAGTTAATTGGTGGAAGAGTCTATTGTTATCGACTGAATATAGCCATCAGAGCTATCCCCTAGTAAGAATTGGAAGGAAAATATGGCAGTAAATAAAGAAAGCCGATTATTCACAAAACCCGCAGGTCGATCGCAAGTAATCTTAGCAACTTCACTGGCGTTAGCAGCCGGATTAATCAGTTTATATAGTTTGGCAGCATTTTGGCCGAAAGCTAAAGTTGAAACGCAAGTAGCGAATACTCCGAAAGTTACTACCCCGACAAAACTTGCTGTCACCGCCTTAGGACGTTTGCAACCAGACGGTGAAGTTACCTCCTTGAATGCTCCCAACGCTAATAATGGTGTGCGAGTCGAAAAACTGTTAGTTAAAGAAGGAGATACAGTTAAGGCTGGGCAAATATTGGCATATCTAGAAACCTATGGCCGCGCTAAAACAGCTTTGCAACAGGCTGTAGACCAACTGCAAGTTAGTAAAGCTAAATTCGCACAGGTGAGGTCTGGAGGGAAAACCGGAGACATCGATGCTCAAAAAGCAGCAATCGCCGGTTTAGAGTCACAATATAAAGGAGACATTGCTACTCAAGACGCGTCAATTGCCCGCGTGCAGGCTCAGGTAAACAATGCTCAAGCCGAGAACGATCGCTATCAGCAGTTATATAAACAAGGTGCGATCGCAGCTTCGGTAGCAGATAGTAAAACGTTACAACTCAACACTACACAACAGCAACTCACAGAAGCCCAAGCCACCAAGCAACGTACCCAAGACACATACCAACAACAACTCAAGCAAGCACAAGCCCAACTTAAAAGTATTAGCGAAGTCCGTAGCGTAGATGTTCAAGTCGCCCAAACTGAAATCAACAGTGCAACGACTTCTGTTCAACAAGCAAAAGCAGACTTGGATTTAAGTTACATTAAATCTCCCATCAATGGCAAAATATTGAAAATTCATGCCAAAACCGGAGAAGTAATCAGCACTAACACAGGATTTGCTGAGATAGGTAAGACATCGCAAATGTATGTGATTGCAGAGGTGTATCAAACCGATGTTCAAAAAGTGCGTGTCGGACAAAAAGCCACTATCACTAGCACTGCATTTCCTGGAACATTAAAGGGAACCGTCAAAGAAATTGGTTGGCAAGTTGACAAACAAAGCATCTTTAGCCTCAACCCAGGCTCAGATACAGACCGCAGAATAGTTGAAGTAAAAATCTCCATTGATAATCCCGCAGACAGCGAACGAGTGGCTCGTTTTACTAACTTACAAGTGGATGTTGCCATTCATATTTAGTCAAAGCATTAGGCATTGGGAATTATGTTAATGACTAATAACTAATGACTAACAACAAATAACAAATAAATCCATGAATTTTAAAATTCCTTTAGCATGGCTACAGCTAGCCCAGCAAAAAGTTCGTTTATTAGTAGCTGTTGCTGGGATTGCTTTCATTGTACTGCTAATGTTTGTGCAACTTGGCTTTCAAGATGCTCTTTATTCTAGTGCAACCGCAGTGCATCAAAATCTCAAAGGAGATTTATTTTTAGTTAGTTCGCAATATAAATCTTTAACCTCAAATCAAAGCTTTTCGCGAACTCGTTTGTATCAAGCTTTGGGGTTTAATGGCGTAGAGTCAGTTAGCCCAATGTATTTACAATTTGCCAAACTAAAAAATCCGGTTACTGGTGAGAAATATTCAATATATGTTATTGGTTTCGACCCAGGTAAACCTGTAATGAATATTGCAGAAATTGAGCAAAATTTAGATAAACTCAAAATACCGGATGTCATGCTTTTTGACAGAAGTTCTCGCCCAGAGTTTGGTCCCATAGCTCAAAAATTTGATGCTGGAGATACAGACCAAACTATTGAAATATTTCCCTTTAATTCATTAATTGGCTATAAAGTAAGGATTGGTGGCTTATTCAGCTTGGGACCTTCCTTTGGGGTCGATGGTAACTTAGTTGTCAGTGACTCAACTTTCCTGAGGATAAATCCCAATACTCGTCCAGCAGATATGATAGATGTTGGTTTGATTACCCTTAAACCTGGAACTGATGCACAAGCAGTGCTAAAAGATTTGCAAGCAAGTTTGCCAAATGATGTGCAGATTTTTACACGCCAAGGGTTTATTGATTTTGAGAAGAAATATTGGTCTGCCAGAACACCTATTGGTTTTATACTTAACCTGATGTTGACAATGGCTTCTGTTGTTGGTGTAGTGATTGTCTATCAAATTCTTTACAGCAATATTGCTACACAGTTCGTTGCTTATGCCACATTAAAAGCTATAGGTTATCCCAATATATATCTATTAAATGTGGTATTTCAACAAGCTTTAATCTTAGCAGTTTTAGGTTATATTCCAGGCTTTATAACTTCTATCTTGTTATATGATTTTGCAATGGAAGCGACTAAATTGCCAATAGTTATGACAACTAACAATGCATTACTGGTCTTAACTTCAACAATTTTAATGTGTATAACTTCCGGAGCACTCGCTATCAATAAACTCCGCTTGGCAGACCCAGGAGATATTTTCTAAACAATTACTTTCTTCGGGGTCTGTCCGTAGCAGTTGCTCATGGGAGAGACACCCAAAAAAGACCGCACTGCCTTACTTTTGCGTCTACCGTATCTTTAGGAGGAAGCTACGCGTTGGCGCAGCCTAAGAAGAGAAACATCTCCTTTAGAAGAAGTTTTTATCAGCAAAAGCCGCTGCTCAAACTTTTCTCTATGTGAAATCGAACTAAGCCTTGAATCTAAAATCTCAAATCCAAAATTGGTATAACTTTTACTTTATGAACCTGAAAAATAAAACTCTCCTGATTACCGGAATTAATGAATTTGTTGGCTTGCGTGCAGCTGAGTTAGCCATAGCCCAGGGGATGAAAGTTCGTGGTTTGCAAAGTTCTACAGAGAACCAAAAAGCACAAAATTTAGGTGTTGAAGTGATTACTGGCAGTATCACTGATTCTACTGTTGGTCAAAAAGCTTGTCAGGGAATAGACATCGTTTTACATACAGAACAAATTGCTCAAGAAGCTGGTTCAATTAATCATTTTCGTGATGTCAATGTTGGTGGTGCTGTTAATATCGCTAAAGCCGCTAAACAGGCAGGTATTAAGACTTTTGTACATCTCTCCAGTGTAATGGTCTATGGTTTCAACTATCCTGATGCTGTTACAGAAACCGGGCTGCTTTCGGGCGAAAATAATCCTTATTGTCAAACGAAAATAGAAGCAGAAACAGCACTTTTAGAATTAAATACTCCGCCAGATTTTGGCATTATTATCATTCGAGCCGGTGATATTTACGGCCCTGGAAGTATTCCTTGGATTGTCAAACCAATTCTGATGATGCGCCAAAAATTATTCGCCTATGCCAATGATGGTAAAGGGGTAATTAATCATGTATATGTAGATAACTTAATTGATGGCATCTTTCTAGCGATAGAAAAACAGACTTACGGAGAAATATTTAATATCACCGACGGACAACAAACGTCTTGGAAAGAGTATTTTATGCGCTTAGCAGCAATGGAAAGTTTGCCAGCACCTCTTTCATTACCAAAGGATGAAATCAAATTATTTCTCAAGCTACGTGCTCAAGGACAAAAACTTTTTCGCAAAAAAGCTGATATTTTACCGGAATCTGTAGATTTTATGACTCGTCCTTACGCTTGTTCTATTGCTAAAGCCCAAAGTCTGTTAAATTACAAGCCAACAATTGACTTAGAAGAAGGTATGCAGCGTACACATGAATGGCTGCAAAAAACGGATATCCAAAATTTGATGAAATAATCGAGTAGGCAGTAAGTAGAGACGCGATTAATCGCGTCTGTACAAGAGTTACAAGAGATGCGATTAATTGCGTCTGTACAAAAGTTATAAGAGATGCAATTAATTGCATCTGTACAGGAGTTAGAAGTAGAGAAAATTAAGTAAGTACAATATGGCTTCTTGATTTGCTTAAAATTCTTCAGTTTTGGTATCAAATTATTCTGAATTTTGACTTTTGATTTTTTAATTTTGACTTTTAATGTTGCATTTGACTAACAATTAACTGCAACTTAACCTAAGATAATTTACAGATTGTGTAAATACTTGTTTGATATGAGTAGCAATCAACCACGATTGAGCATTGGATTACCTGTATACAATGGGGAAAAATTTCTTCAGGAAGCCATAGATTCACTCTTGGCTCAAACCTTTGAAGATTTTGAACTAATTATTTCAGATAATGCTTCTACAGATAAAACAGAAGAAATTTGTAGAGCATACGCCAAGCAAGACCAACGTATTCGTTACTACCGCAATGACCATAATATTGGTTGCGCTCGTAACTTTAATCGTGTTTTTGAATTGTCTTCAGGTGAGTATTTTAAATGGGCAGCTTATGATGACCTACACGCTCCTGATTTTATCAGTAAATGCGTTGAGGTACTGGATAAAGACCCTACAATTATTTTGTGCCACACTCAGGTATATTTTATTGATGAACAGGGAAAATTTCTCAAAAATTATGATATCAAACTCAAGGCAGATTCTCTCAAACCACAGGCTCGCTTTGACGAATTATTGACTAAACATTTATGTTATCAGTGCTATGGAGTAATTCGCGCTAACGTTCTGAAAAAGATACCGCCTATGGGTGGTTACGGTAATGCAGATGGAATTTTATTGCTAAGACTTGGTCTTCTGGGTAGGTTTTATGAAATTCCAGAATACTTGTTCTTTGCTAGAAGCCATCCGCAACAATCAATGAGTATGTTCTTTCCTAATTATTTATTGTTGACAAACAATAATCAAGCATCCTCATTGAGAGTGTTACCTGATTTTTATGCATACACAGTGTGGTTTGATTCAGCAAAGCAAGGAAAGATTTTATTACCACATTGGAGAATCTTATGGGAATATATCCTCTCAATCTGGCATAATTCCCTAAGTTTGTATGAGCGGTTATGTTGTCATAGAAGTTTATACCAGAAGTTAAAAGGTACAGAATATCTGTTAGTCAAAGATTTGCTAAAAGTGTTGCAAATGCTTGCAATAAATTGGCAACAAGCATCCTTTTAAAAACAGAAAGCTACACTGGGAAATTCTCAGTTATGATACCTGACTTCTGCTGTCAAAACTCACTGATAATGTTTACGAAGGGCTACACTTACACAGTTTTCTCTCACTGTCCAAATTCAATGCAGTTCAAGACTTATTGGTATTGATTTTGGCATGAATAAACATGAAAGTTTTGCATCTATCCATCTGGACTGAACGATATTGTCTCAAAATTACCTATTTCATTGCAAAATTATGCTGAAACTATCTCATTTACCTTACTTTTTGCTTGCTAGTTTACTAAGCATTAGCTTTGTAAAAACAGTGAACGCTGAGCCAACTGCAAAACTTACTGTTGTAGTTAATGGAATCGATCACCAAAAAGGCGAGATTTGCTTCCGAGTTTTCGGAGGTGAAAAAGGATTTCCCATGAGTAATACTAGTGAAGTTCAAAGTGGCTGCACTAAGATTACAGGCACTTCTGTAAAAAAAGAATTTTCTGGTTTAAAACCAGGAACTTATGCTGTTGCCGTAGTTGACGATCAAAATGGCGATCACAAACTCAATAAAGACTTTTTCGGTATTCCCACAGAAGGTTTTGGTATTTCTGAAAATCCAACTGTGTCAATACAAACAGGCACACCCAAGTTTCGTGATGCCAGTTTTGTAGTCAACAAAAATACCACTGTCAACATTAAGATGAAATACTCGCTGGATTCTTAAAAGGGATTGGGGACTGGGGACTAGGGACTACGGAATAATTATCCAATCCCCGATACCCAATCCCCAATCACTAATATCCATTCCCCTATTCCTGGAGAATTTAATGGAAGATTTGGCAATATTTCTGTCTAAGTCTTTGATGGGTTGGCTAGTTATTCAGGTGTGTTTAACGCTAATCTTTATTTGGTATCTGCGCTCATCTCCAAAAACTTTATTGTCAGATGAGCAGTTGCCTAAAACAGCAGTAATTCTTTGCTTGCGGGGAGCCGATCCGTTTTTACCTAGCTGTTTGCGATCGCTCATAAATCAGAACTACCCACATTATGATTTAAAGTTAATAATTGATAGTCAAGAAGATCCTGCTTGGAAAATTGCTAGTGAAACTATTATCGAGCAGGAAGCGACCAATGTTCAAATCAGTCCTTTGAGAATAGTACGCAATAATTGTAGTCTCAAAAGCAGTTCTTTAGTGCAGGGTGTCCGTGAGTTGGACGATTCCTATAAGGTGGTTGCTTTGGTAGATGCTGATACTATAGTTCATCGCAATTGGCTGCGAGAATTAGTCAGTCCTTTAGGCGATGCTAACGTCGGTGCAACAACTGGTAACCGTTGGTATATACCCACAGGTAAGTATTGGGGATCTTTAGTACGATACATAGGCAATGTATCCACAGTAGTGCAAATGTTTCTCTTCCAAATTCCTTGGGGTGGAACTTTGGCTGTGAAAACAGAAGTGCTTCACAAAACAGAACTTTTAGATAAGTGGGCACAAGCTTTAAGCGAAGATTTCATGATTCACGATGTCCTCAAAATACATGGTTTACAGGTGAAATTTGTACCTTCTTTATTAATAGTTAATCGTGAAGAAACTGATTTAGTCGGCTTACTAGACTCTCTCAAGCGCTTGATACTTTGTTCTCGACTGTATCACCCACGTTGGTTGGCTATAGTTGGTGAAGCGGTTTCTAGCATTGTATTTCCAACTACAGTTGTTATGTTAATTTTAGAGTCATTGTTGGAGGCTAAATGGGAAGCTGCAACTCTATTGTTTGTTTGCTATGGCGTCTATATTGTCGGATTACTTTTGCTGATGCTCGTCTTAGAATTATGTATACAGCAAGTAGTTCGCTTAAATGACCAAGCAATAGTCAAGTTATCAATCCCTACAATCTTTAAAATGTTAATTGGGATTCCGCTAACACAATGGGTTTATGGGTTAGCGATGCTCTCATCTTTGTGGATTTCAACACTTACTTGGCGTGGTGTCAGCTATCGGGTTCGAGGGGCTTGGAATATCCGCTTAGTCGAATATCGCCCTTATCAATGGTTGGATCAGCCTGTTGATAGTAAGGTTTCTCTTTGAGGCGATCGCTAGAAACCGATCTGCTTTGAAGTCTTGTTTTTTGCCTGCTTGAACTAGGGCATAAAACTTATCAGACTAAACATTCGGCGTTACTGAATTTATATTACTTTATTTTTAGTAAACTAGATTAACTATACCCTTTTTAAATACATATCTTTGCCTTATTAAGGGTTTAGCAAAATATATTCAGGGGAATTTTGAGCGATGAATTTGCATATTTGGAGTAAAGCTTCAGAATTCTGAATTTTTACTATTCATGAAAATTTGCTGCGTAAATTCTAAATTCCAAGCCAGCACTTTTGTGAGATAACTACTTTTTCATATGACTAAACAACGACTCCGCATTGCCCTATTTACTGGATTGTACGCTCCTTTCTTAACTGGAGTTTCTGTGGCAGTACATCAAAGAGTTCGTTGGTTGCTGCAACAGGGACATGAGGTTTTTTTGATTCATCCCCAAATTAACGATCGCTACCCAAAAAATGTTGGCGCTCGTCCAATGCCAGGATTAAATGAAATTCAATCTTTCCCTAACTTATCTACTTACGCATTCCCTACAAAACCATTAATATTCTACAAGTCTCTTCCCCAACCATTGCATTATCGACATTGGAGTGATACCAAGCTGCTAGAAAAATTTCAGCCCGATATTATAGTGGTTGAAGAAGCACCACAAATGAGAGGTTTATACTCATTTTTCTTGCAAGGTTATGGCCGCCCTGTGGGGGCACAATACGCTAAACGAACAGGTACACCAATCATATCGCTTTTCCATACTGATATTGTTGAGTACATAAAATATTACTTTGGAAAGAAATTCTTCAGTTTGATTCGTCCAATCATCCCCATTTTGGTGAAACAGTTCAGCAATTCATATGACTTGAATTTCTTTTCTTCTCAAGAACAACTGAATAAGTACAAGGATCTCAAATGCCAACGTGCTGAATATCTCGCTTATCAAGGTATAGATTGCGAAAAATTTCATCCGCGAAATATTTGTTATGACCCAATTCCCAACGACTCCCGACCAACTTTGTTGTTTGTCGGACGGATTACTGCCGAAAAGAATGTTAACCAACTGATTGATATATTTCCGCTCATTGCTGCCAAAATTCCTGATGTCCATCTGGTAATCGTTGGAAGTGGTCCCCAGGATGAAGAAATCCGTCAGCGTGCCCGAAAGTTTGCATCGGGCATTACCATCTGGGGTGAGTCCCACGGTACAGAACTTTTAGGTTGGTTTGCCAGAGCAGATGTTTTTGTTAACCCCTCGATTACCGAAAACTTCTGCACGACAAATAACGAAGCCCTAGCCTCTGGAACCCCTGTGGTTGCTGTTATTGCACCATCAACCTCAGAACAAGTGTTTCCTGGTCGCAACGGCTTCCTTGCTCAACCCAACAACCCAACAGACTTTGCCCAAAAGGTAATTGCGATTCTAGAAAATCCAGACTTGAAGGCAGATATGACAAGACTTGCTCGCCCTTCGATCATCGATTTTGATTGGTCGGCGTGTATGGAAAAATTTGAAGACAAACTCTATCAAATTGTTGAACGCTCAAAGAAAGTGAAGGCAGTATAAAGCCATTTTCTCAGTTAATTGAATTATAGATTTTCATAGAGGTACGGCATTGCCGTGCCTTTATTTTTTGATAAATAAATTTAATCCTATACAGATTACCAGAAGAATGTAACTATTAAAACCTTTGTTGTATCCGCGTTTCCAATCAATCTGATGTGGTGTCCGGTGAAAGAATTATCTTTAACATATTGTTAAAAGTTTGACAAAAAATATCAATTAGTTCTAAAGTAAGTTCTGAATTATAAAGAAAAAAGTTATCAACAAAAGTATTTTATGCTTGCAACCTTTCTAATCATGTTCCGGGAAGGGGTGGAAGCGGCTTTGATTGTTGGTATTATTGCCAGTTATCTCAAACAGACTGGACGTACCTATCTGATGAAAGCCGTCTGGATTGGAGTTATCCTTGCGACTCTACTGTGTTTGGCATTGGCAATAATTTTGCAAGCAACAAGTGGCGATTTTCCCCAGCAACAACAGGAATTATTTGCAGGCGTAATCTCACTCGTTGCAGTTGGGGTGCTTACGTGGATGGTTTTCTGGATGCGACGTGCTGCACGTTCGATAAAAGGTGAGTTGCACTCCCAAATTGAAACCGCAATTTCTCAAGGCGATCGCTGGGGTTTGGCGTTGGTTGGGATGTCGTTTTTTGCTGTCCTACGTGAAGGATTAGAAACAGTAGTCTTTCTGCTTGCTAGTTTTCAACAAAACTTAGGGTTTGGCGTACCATTGGGTGCGGTATTGGGATATGCAGGGGCGATCGCAGTTGGAGTAGGGATTTATCAAGGTGGTGTTCGCATCAATCTCGGACGATTTTTTAAATGGACGGGAGCTTTTATTATCTTGGTGGCTGCGGGACTTTTTGCAGGTGCAGTCCGGGCTTTTCACGAAGCTGGAATTTGGAATTCACTACAAAATACCGTTTTTGATGCCAGTCGAACTCTGCCGACACATGGAGTTATTGGTTCAGTGTTAGCGGGTATTTTTGGCTACAACGAGGCTCCTACCGTCGGTGAAGTGATCGCTTATTTTGGCTATTTGATTCCCACGATGCTGCTGTTCTTTTCTGGAAGTAAGGCAAGACAGAAAACTCCTGCAACCCATATTAGGTAAAAAGAGAAGCGTTTTGAGCTATTGGTTTGAAATCTGAAGTTTTAGTAATTTTACTTAGAAATGCAATCATGAAAAGTCAAATTAATTATAGTTGGAAGTGGATGTGTTTGCCTGCGATCGCTTGTTTAATTGCCTTAACCGCAACTGGTTGTAATTCCAACAAAGCTAGCGAAGAAAGCAATAATTCTTCCCAAGCACAAAATGTAAGCAACACAGATACCAAAAGTATTCCTGAAACTCCGGTGACAGTCACAGACAAAGGCTGCGAACCCAATCAACTTTCAGTTGCAGCGGGTAAAAATAGTTTTGTGATTACCAATAAAACTAACCAACCTCTAGAGTGGGAAATTTTATCTGGCGTCAAGGTTATTGGTGAGCGAGAAAATATTGCACCTGGGTTTGTGCAGAAACTCAAAGAACAGTTAGACCCAGGCGAGTATGAAATGACTTGTGGTTTACGCAGCAACCCCAAAGGCAAACTGATAGTCAAAGCAGCAGACAATGCCACCCAGGCAAGTACTACTGTTGACCAAAATAAACTAATTGGTGCTATAGCAGAGTACAAAGTCTACATTACCAAAGAAACTGACCAATTGGCAGACAAGACCAAAACCTTTACTGATGCAGTAATTGCAGGGGACCTTCCCAAAGCCCAGAAGCTATACGCACCCGCTCGTGTCTACTATGAACGGACAGAACCAATTGCCGAACTTTTCTCCGACCTTGACGGTAGTATAGATACCCGTCCTGATGACTTTGAAAAGAAAGAAGCTGACCCCAAATTTATCGGCTTTCATCGTTTAGAAAAAGCACTATTCCAAGATAAAACTACCAAGGGGATGAAACCTATAGCCGAAAAGTTGAGAAATGATTGCCTAGAGTTACAAAAACGCATCTCTACACTAACTATTGAGCCGAAGAATATGGTTGGTGGTGCTGCCGATTTGATTGAAGAAGTTGCTAAAACCAAGGTTTCTGGAGAAGAAGACCGCTACAGTGGCACTGATTTGTGGGATTTTAACTCTAATGTTGAAGGCTCTCAAAAGATTGTTGAATTGTTGCGTCCAGAAATTCAAAAAGCCAATCCAGAATTACTTAAGCGTGTGGATGATAATTTTGCCAAGGTAAATCAGGGATTAGCGAAGTACAAAGCTCCCGGAGGTGGTTTTGTTAGCTATGACAAACTTACTGAACCCGATAAAAAAGACTTAAAAGCAGCAATTACCGTCTTAGCCGAAGACCTCTCGCAACTTCGGGGAACCCTTGGCGTTGATTAAAATTTAGCACTAAGGAAGTAGAAAGATAAAAAGTAAAAGGTAAAAGAATAATCTTTTGCTTTTTACTTTTGACTTTTTTATACTCAATCTCCATAAGGAATGTAGATAATGTCATTTACTATAAAAAAGCCTGATTTACATATTACCTCCCGTATTAGTCGGCGTGACCTCTTAATTGGTATGGCCGCAGCCGGGGGAGTCGCAGCTTTAACAACACTTAGTTTTCGCACATTTTTAGCAAATAGCGAAGACACTACCCAAGAAAGCCAACCTTTCTTTGGCGTTCATCAAGCGGGTATTCTCACACCTGCACCTGCTTCGGCTTTAATGGTTAGCTTTGATGTGGTAGCTAGTAACAAAGAAGATTTAGTCAGACTATTTAAAACTCTGACCGAACGAATTGAGTTTTTAATGCTTGGAGGAACTCCTAAAACTGTAGATCCGAAACTTCCACCTCCCGACTCTGGTGTTTTAGGTACGAAAGTTTTTCCTGATAACCTCACTATCACAGCAGCAGTAGGAGCATCATTATTTGATAACCGCTATGGTTTAAATAATCTTAAACCAAAGCATTTAACAACTATGAATAGCTTTCGTAATGATGCTTTGGATGCTAATTTGTGCCATGGAGATTTACTGCTTCAGTTTTGTTCAAATACAGCAGAAACTAATATTCACGCACTACGTGATATTATTAAAAATTTTCCAGGTTTACTAAGTTTGCGCTGGAAAATGGAAGGGTTTCTTCCACCTCACACAATTAAAAAACTTGGCAAAGATACAGTACGTAATTTGTTAGGCTTCAAAGATGGTACAGCTAATCTGGATGTTACCAACAGTGGCTTAATGAATAAAGTTGTTTGGGTACAACCAAACACTGATGAACCTGCTTGGACTGCTGGTGGTACATATCAAGTTGTACGGGTGATTCGTAACTTTGTCGAACGTTGGGACAGAACGCCTTTGCAAGAACAACAGAAAATTATCGGGCGTGATAAAGATATTGGCGCACCTTTAGGAATGAAAAACGAGCATGATCTTCCCAACTATCAACAAGATGCCCAAGGTAAACAAATTCCTTTAGATGCTCATATTCGCCTTGCAAATCCTCGTAAGTCAGAATCAAGTTTAATACTACGTCGTGGCTTCAATTACTCGCGTGAATTTGACAAATCTGGACAGTTGGATATGGGATTGCTGTTTGTTTGTTTCCAGTCCAATTTGGAGAAGGGTTTTATTACAGTACAGGAACGCTTAAATGGAGAGCCTTTAGAAGAGTATATCAAGCCGATTGGCGGAGGATATTTCTTTGCGTTACCAGGAGTTTCGGCAAAGGATGGTTATCTCGGTCAATCTTTATTAGAAGCTTAAGTCCTTCTACTTATACAAATAAATTCAAAAATCAAAGCGGATTACTACATCTGTACAATCAATTTCATCTGGTTTTAGCAGTCTGCCACCCATGTAAAATTGGCATAGTAAATAATCCCCACGCTAAACCTGTAATCAACCCAAAAGGCGTAACCAGATAATTATTAAAACTCCACAAACCCAAAATCTGTGCAGCCAATTCTAAAGGATAAGCCATCATTAGCACACTAGCTAATGCTGCACCACTCCAACCATATTGACTTAGCCAGTAAAAACCTTTATCACCTGTTACCGCATACAACAGCCGAGTAATCAGCAAACCTATGACAGTACCATAGCAGCGCATACACACAGCCATAATATACGGGGATGCTAAATCTAAGCCCATAGTGGGTTGCGGACATACATAATTACCCATGAAGTAAATAATGTTGGCAATTCCCCCAAGCAAAGACACCCCAGACGCAGCCAAAAAGGGAGCCGTTACAGGGCCGACAACCATCCCCACTAGCATAATGTCAGCAATCAAACTGACCCAATTGAGATTTTTGGCAGATAGTAACTGCTGGGCGAAAACGGTTCTTTGCATAAAATATCCTTTTCTTATATTGTTTTTTATGCTTTTTTATGTTTTTTAAAATATTCACATATCTATTTTTTATCTTCACTAAGTAGGTAGATAAAAATATTTTAAACTCTACTAATCAAATCATGTTTTTCTAGATTTTATTGCCAAAATTAGGAAAATATCAACATTTTTTGGTTTATTATGTAATAAAAATTGAATTTTTGTGTAATAATTTACCATAACTGCATATTATTACTCATGAGAATAAATTACTAATCTATCTCGGGAAAGTTTTTAGAAGTTACTATAAGCAACTATGTTATTGTCGTTAAGAAATTGTTTGTTACTCAACAGCATTACTAGTAACGAAAATGACTAGCTCTCCAAATCCAGGAAATGACCAAGAACCAAGGAATCGTCGTTTGAATCTCCTCATTTTAAAACGTGCTGGTCTGGTTTTAGGAATTATTTCGCTTGGAGGAATTGCAGCTGGTGTTTGGTGGGCTAGAAATTATGTATATCAAGACCTAGCACCTTTAGTCGAACAAAATCTCGAACAATTACTTGGGCGTCCTATAAAATTAGGGAGAGTCGAAAGTTTTTCAGTTTCTAGTTTAAGATTTGCTTCTCTAGCAATTCCAGCAACTCCTACCGATGCAGACCAATTGACAGCAAAAGCTGTGGATGTGCAGTTTTCACTTTTAGAAGTTATTTTAACTAGAAAATTACCATTAAACGTTACATTAGTCCAGCCTAATATTTTTATCCAACAGGATCGAGATGGTCGCTGGGTTACAGCTCAAGTTAAGAGTGGAGAAGGCAAAGGTGCGATTCAAACCGAGTTACAAACACTTGAGATAGTTGATGGAAATGTGGAATTATTACCAGCCTCCGCACCAACTAAACCTAAAGGTTCTGTAGTCATAAATCAATTTGGTGCGATCGCTAAATTTTTACCTGAAAATAAAGGGGCTGGTTATGAAATAAATGGTCAACTCACTAGAGGAGGTGCAGTTAAAATCTCTGGTGAAACACAATTTAAACCTCAACTAACTAATCTCAAAGTTGTAGCACAAAGTTTACAAGCATCTGATATAACTCGTTTAATTGAGTTGCCAATTGCTTTGCAAGCTGGGCAAATAGATGCTGATTTAGGAGTTGAAATTCCATCAAATGCTTCGCAAATAGCTATTACTGGTACAGCTACTCCTAAGCAAGTGACTGCTCAAATTGAAAATCTTCCTCAAAAGTTTGTCAATTCTAATGGCAAAATAACATTTCAAGGTCAAACGATCGCCTTAAATAATCTAACTGCAAACTTTGGCAAAGTCCCCATTATCGCCAATGGAGCAGTCAATACCCAAACAGGTTTCAATATCTTAGCCCAGGTAAAACCAGTCACTGCTAAAAATCTCTTAGAGACGCTAAAAATAAATTCGCCAGTGGTAGCTACTGGTGAAGTGCAAGCAAATATTAAGTTACTGGGGTCACTTCAGCAGCCTGTTCTTAGCGGTAGTGCAAATAACACCAAACCAATTCAAGTTGACCGCATTCAATTCAAAACCGTCAACACTGATTTTCGGTTAAACGTATCTAAAAAGACATCTCAGATTACCGTCTCCAATCTCAAATTAGTCCCCGTAGCCGGTGGTGAAATTACTGGAGGCGGTCAAGCGGTGCTCAACGATAAAGTAAAATTTAATATTAAAGCTGACGGGATATCAGGAGATGTACTGGCACGCAGCTACGGCTTGACTCCTCCAATTAGCGTTGGCAATGTCTCGGCAAAGGCGGAAATTACTGGTTCATTGGGTAAACAACCTTTGGCACTTAACGTTTCCAGCGTTCAAGTGCGGCCTCCAGCCGGCGGGCAAATCCTGGGGAGTGGTCAAATTCAGCTTGCACCCCAAGGCAATGTCTTGTTTAACATTCAAGCCCAAAATTTACCAGGAGATGCCCTGGTTAACACAAACAATACTTCATCCTCGCTCAAAATTGGTACGATATCCGCAAATGCCAGAATTTCTGGTACTCTCGGCAATCTACGGACTACAGTGCAACTGCAAGCGCCTACTGCTAGCTATCCCACTAGCGGACAAGTTGTAATTGCTCAACAAGGGCAGAATATCCGATTGCCAAGTGCTGTTTTCAACGTGCTAGGCGGTAGAATCACAGCCACAGGTCGACTTGCACAACAACGCTGGCAAGCTTTTGTCAACGCCCAAAAGTTGCAATTAAATCGTTTGCAGCAGATACCACCCCAGTTCCAGGGAGTTCTCAGCAATGCGGCGTTGAATTTGTCAGGTACTACTACTTCTTTTCAACCATCAAACATTCAAGCCACAGGACAAGCAAACTTGAATGTGGCGGGAGGTACAGTTAACCTCAGGAATATTAACCTGGATGGCGGTCGCTGGCAAACAGTTGCTAATACTTCTCAAATTCAACTCAATCGATTCTCACCCCAACTGCGGGGACGGCTTAGTAGTAATGTCAAGTTGACAGGCACAACAGAATCCTTCCAGCTTGCAGATATTCGAGCCGCCGGACAAATTAGGGCTTCACAAGGGTTAGCACAGTTAGCACAACCAGTGACAGCACAATTTCTCTGGAATGGACAGCAGATTATAGTTGAACGGGCAACAACTCCAGGAGCGGTCGCTCGTGGGGCGATCGCTGTACAATTACCGCAAACGGGTACACCGCAAATTGCTGGCTTTGATTTCAATGTCATCGCCGAGAACTTTAACCTGAAAAATACAGGTTTTAAAGTTCCAGGAGATATAGCACTAGCAGGATTAGTAGATTTTAATGGGCAAGTTACAGGTACTCTAGAAACTCCCCAAGCCACGGGTAATATTCGCCTGCGGAATTTTAATGTTAGTAACTTGGCATTCGACCCAGTTTTAACTGGAGACGTGAATTTTCAAGGTGGACAAGGAGCTAGACTGCAACTAGCAGGTAAACAAGACAGAATAGCGGTAAATTTGGGTGCAGATTATCGCCCAACATCATTTTTAGTCAAACGCGGTGGAGCGGTTACCACAGGCACAACCGAGGGAGATAACTTAATTATCAACGCCCAACAATTCCCCATAGCACTTGTTGGAAGCTTTTTACCTGATAATAGATTGAAACCTTTAGCAGGGCAATTATCAGGAAATTTAGTTGTTAATCTCAATAATTATGCAATTGCTGGGGACGTAGCGATCGCCAATCCTCGTGTTGCCAGAGTCCGAGCAGACGAATTTCGCGGTAATATCAACTATGCCGATGGGGCTGCTAGTTTAACTAACGGTCAATTGCGGTTAGGAGGCAGCAATATAGCCTTAAGTGGAAATTTGCAAACCGGAAATGACCCCAAATTTCAAGTACAAGCTAATTTAAACCAAACTAGAATCGAGCAACTCTTACAAGCATTTAATATCTTCGACTTTCAAGACTTCGGTAGTGGTTTGGAATCTCCGACCTTAGCCGGAGCAGAAGCACTCAGCACCACACCTGTGAGTTTACCAAATGCAGATTTGCAAACCCAGTTAGAGTATTTCTCCAAGATTGAAACATCCTTAGCACAACAAAAGCAGGCAGATACCCAAAAAGTACCATCTCTACCCAGCCTTGCAGAATTAACAGGTGTTTTGAGTGGGGGAATTACAGCCAGTGGTTCCCTAAAATCTGGGCTGAATGCCGACTTTAATTTCCAAGGTGATAATTGGCAATGGGGTCAATACTCGATTAATCAAGTTATTGCTAGAGGCGGTTTTGCAAATGGTGTAGTCACACTCTCACCGTTAAGTGTTGGTATCAATCAAGGATTAGTCGCTTTTTCTGGAGAGTTAGGAACCGAACAACTGTCTGGAAATTTGAATATAGCAAGTCTACCCCTGTCGCTTTTACAGCCTTTTATCGCAAAATACCCAATAGATGTTACCGGTCAACTAAATGCTACAGCTAATTTGCAAGGTAGTTTCAAAGACCCTAAAGTTAACGGCTCAGCATCCCTAGCTAATGGGACTTTAAATAAGCAAGCCGTACAAACAGCACAGGTAAAGTTTGACTATAACAATGCTCGCGTCAATTTTGATACTGCGTTGCTGTTGACTGGAACCCAACCTCTTGCAATTACAGGTAGCATCCCCGCTCCCTTACCTTTTGTGGCAGTAAAACCAGATAGTAATCAAATCAGCATTAACGCCAAGGTAAATAATGAAGGCTTGTCACTGTTAAATGTATTTACTAACAATCAAGTTAGTTGGATAAATGGTGAAGGTGAAGTCGATGTTAACGTTCAAGGTACTTTAAACMAGCCAATTATTAATGGAACTGCCAGAGTTAACAATGCGACTTTTACTTCTCAAGCTTTATCCGATCCCTTAACAAATGTCACAGGAACATTGCTATTTGATGGTGATAGGGTAAATGTGCAAGGTATTCAAGGTAATTATAATCAAGGACTAGTGGCTGCATCCGGAATCTTACCGATTCTTACTCCTGAACAAGCTGCATCTAATCCATTGACTGTATCGATAGAAAAACAACTCAATTTTAAAGTTCCAGGATTATATCAAGGTGATGTCAGCGGTGATGCCGTAATTCGGGGAACAGCATTAAAACCGGTAATTGGCGGAGAGATTGAACTGAGTAATGGTCAAGTGATTATCGGAAAATCTGCTAGTGACAACTCAAAAGCCGCAGCTACACCAGAGCCTACTTCTATTACTCTGAATACACCAGAGGTTGACACTAATGCGGCAACTACATCAGAGGCTAGCAGTAATCCAGCAACTACACCAGAGGCTATACCCAAGTTACCTATAGAGTTTGCAAATTTAAAGTTGATTTTGGCCAAAAATGTTCGGGTTACGAGTCAGTCTCTATTTAGCTTTGTACCGGGAGGAGCGGCGTTGAGTCAACCTCTACTCAGCTTTGACGCCAAAGGCGACTTGACTATCAATGGTACTTTAGCCAACCCTCTCCCTCAAGGACTCATCCGTTTAACAGGAGGACGGTTCAGCTTATTCACAACTCAGTTTACCTTGGCGCGGGGCTACGAACAAACAGCACGGTTTACTCCCAGTCAAGGACTTGACCCTACCCTCGATGTTCGACTGGAGGCAATTGTACCTGAGGCATCGGCAACGAGCAATCGAATTTTGGAATCACCTTTGTCTGCGGAAATCAGCGATGCTTCTGTAAATAACTTTGGTACTTTACGTACTGTTCGCGTGCAAGCAAGAGCAACAGGAAAAGCTAGCGAATTAGCAGATAATTTAGAACTGACGAGTGAACCTAGCCGAAGTAGAGGAGAAATCGTTGCTTTACTGGGTGGCTCAATTCTAAATTCTTTGAGTCAACCAGGAGATTTAACACAAGGATTGACTAATTTTGCCAGTTCTACTATTTTAGGAAGTCTGCAAGGAACCATAACAGCGATCGGACGAAGTGTTGGTTTTAGCGAATTTCGGATATATCCTACCCCTACCACAAATGAAGAATCAAGGAGATCTTCGGTTCTTGATTTATCAGCAGAAGGTGTGTTTGATGTCAGTCGAAACTTTTCTGTTTCTTTATCACGGGCTTTTTCTACCAATGAGTCTTTCCGTTACAACGTGCTTTATCGTCTAAATGACGAAATTCTGATGCGCGGCTCAACTAATTTGGATGATGAAAGTCTATTCTCAGTCGAATATGAAACTCGATTTTAGTTGATGTGTATAGATGTTCCGGCAATTAACCATAATAAAAGGGGAGGTAGGATGATGTCTAAAATCAACTACATCCTTCCACATATTCAACTTCAGGTAGTTTACCAGACCGAAACTGAGTCACACGCTTGCCATCAGTCTCAAATACTACACGATATTTTTGGTCAGATTGCTCTTTTGGTACAAATGTCAAGTAGTGGCCACCTTGGACATATTTATGAGGAGTAACTTGAATTTGTCCTGGGTAGAGGGACTCGATCCGCGCTTCCGTATCGCCAATTTTTGCACCTTTTAAAGTAGTAATTTGGCTATTTTTCCAGACATCTACTCTAGAAATACGACCTTTTGTTAGCATAAATCTAAGATTTTTTGGTTCCGATTCTGGCTTCAGGTAATAGCAACTGTTATTCGGTGAATCTCCAACTAATTGAGTACCAGCAGCTTTCCTTGCTTGAGAGGCAGTCATTCCAACTTGAACCGAACCAATACCATTAATAGACAATTTTGATTTATTTGTAAGTTTTGTCTGGGCGATGACTGCTCCTACAGTTATAGATGAAAGAGCAAGAGTTAAGGTTGCAAGAGTTAATAATTTAGCTTTACTATTCATTTGCTGCAAATAAAAACGGGTAGATATTCATCTACAAGAGCTATGTTGTCAGTTTCGGATTTTTATTTGGTTATATGCAATCACTTTTGTGATTTTGGTATGAGTAGAGATATTTGTGTTGATATCTAACTGGACTGGAGTTTAGACTACTGCAACCTGAGTTACTCTTAAATCAGTGGCGACAAACGAGCTGTGAAACTAATCAAACACAGGCGCTTAAACTATATCGAAAAGCATTGCTTCCATTAAAATCGTTTTACCTCCTGCCTCCTGCCTTCTGCCTCCTGCCTCCTGCTATATCAAAATTTATACGATCGCATTCCATAAAAAAAATGAGAATGGTATGTGCCATCCTCATTTAATTTTTTGCTCATTTGTAGGTATTAGCCTAAAAAAGAGTTAACTATTACAGTTGTGGTACGTACTGCTGTTTCTCTGGTACTTCAGCGTACTCAGCCACAATTTGACGGAATTCTTCACCGTCAATGGTTTCTTTTTCGATGAGCAAATCTACTAAGCGATCAGTGACGGTACGATGGTCGCGGATAATCTTCTTAGAATTTTCGTAGCAATCTTCGACGATCGCTCTAACTTGAACATCTATCCGAGAAGCGATCGCTTCAGAATACTCAGATCGGGTTGTCCAGTCACGACCCAAGAACACTTCTCCCTGTTGACTTTCCAGCGACAGTGGCCCTAAATCAGACATCCCAAACCGAGTTACCATTTGCCGCGCCATTCCTGACAACTGTTGTAAATCTCCACCAGCGCCAGTGGTTACTTCCGCAGGGCCAAAAATCACCTCTTCGGCGGCGCGACCACCCAAAGCACCAGTAATCCTTGCTTTTAATTGGGAACGAGAAATTAACCCTTGTTCTTCGTCGGGAGTAAACCAGGTCAAACCTTGTGCTTGTCCGCGTGGAATCAAGGTAACTTTTTGCACTGGGTCATGGTCTTTTAACAAAGTCCCTACCAAAGCATGTCCAATTTCATGGTAGGCAATTAAGCGCTTGCTCTTGCTGTCTACCAATGGAGTACCTTCCATCCCAGCAACTACCCGATCCACTGCATCATCAATTTCGCGGATCGTGACACCTTCTTTGCGTCTTCTAGCGGTGAGAATTGCTGCTTCGTTGAGTAAGTTGGCTAAATCAGCACCAGTGAATCCGGGAGTGCGGCGAGCGATCGCTTCTAAGGATACGCTAGGATCTAGTTTCTTGTTGCGCGCGTGAACTTGTAAGATTTCCAAACGCCCTTTAATATCGGGTGAATCTACTGTTACTTGGCGGTCAAAGCGACCAGGACGCAACAACGCTGAGTCTAATACGTCGGGACGGTTGGTAGCAGCAATAATAATGATGCCTGTGTTACCTTCAAACCCATCCATCTCAGTCAGCAGTTGGTTGAGAGTTTGTTCTCTTTCGTCGTTACCGCCACCGATACCAGCACCCCGTTGTCTACCCACAGCGTCGATTTCATCGATGAAGATGATACAGGGAGCGTTATCTTTAGCTTTCTTGAACAAATCGCGGACGCGGGATGCACCCACACCAACGAACATTTCCACGAATTCCGAACCAGAAATACTGAAGAAAGGTACGCCTGCTTCGCCAGCGATCGCTTTTGCTAATAAAGTTTTACCAGTTCCAGGAGGCCCGACTAACAGCACTCCTTTGGGAATGCGTGCGCCCACAGCGGTAAATCTTTCTGGCTGTTTGAGGAAGGTGACAACTTCTTGGAGTTCTTCCTTGGCTTCTTCAATTCCAGCTACGTCATCAAATTTGACTCCGGTTTTTGCCTCCATTTGGAAGCGGGCGCGGGATTTGCCGAAGTTCATTGCTTGACCTGGGCCGCCAGGAAGGTTGCTAGAACGCCGGAACAAAAAGAATAATCCAGTAATCAATAAAATTGGAAATACCAGATTGCCCAATAATCCCCAAATTGCGCCATCATTCCGCATGGGGTGAGCATCAAAACTAATTCCCTTTTCTTTAAGCTTGCTAATTAACTCAGGGGCGTTAACGGGCAGATCCACCCGCCACCTTTGGATGTGATTTTCAATATCTGGGTCGCGGGCTTCTAAAATTGCTGTCCTACCGCCTTCATACAGATCCACACTGGTGACGCGATCGGCATCCAAGTATTCCAGGAAGCGACCATAGGTCATCCGAGTGTTGGCTGCATTTTTACTCATATCCGCAGGCGCACCTGCAAAAGCCCCTTGCCAGAAGAAAAAGCCAATTACCAAAGCAGGCAAGGTCCAGAGTACCAGGACTTTCCAAGAGAATTTCATCTTAATTTGCCTCTAGATGCCTATACAACTCATTAGCCTTCGCAACCGAATGGTCTATCATTCTGTCACTTTGAGGCCTTAAACGGATGTTCATAAATCCATTTTGTTTAATTTGACTTCTGATATGCACTGTCATACAAGCTCTAGGCTATTATGGCGATGCCAACAAGAATCTTAATTAAAGTTAACTTAATTTTAATACAATATTGCACGAGAAAAGAAAGAGGAAATGGAGTGGAAAGACAAAGAGATAACCACACAAGTCACCAGCGCCGACTTGTGGCGCTGGTGAACTATCTCCTAAGTGAGTCAGACGCTCTTGCTAGCTTGCTTAACAGCAGGGGTACACAGAACAAGGAGAACAACTCCTCACCAAACAAGACAGCAAACGTCTTTGGTAAGGCTTAACAGTCATCAGTTAACAGTCAATACTTCCAATGCCCTACTTAACTTCTGTAATTTGTAAAGTGTAAGGAAGATACTTGCCTTTCTCGTAAGAACCAACCCAAATTTGGTAAGTTCCAGCTAGCCACTCACCAACAATGCCAGCATTCTTACCATTAAAATCGTCATTGCACCAAGTGCCACCCGGTCCCTTAATAATTATGGTAGTGTCTTCAGGGCTTTGAACTTGTAGCTTGAGGTAGTCAAATTTACTTGTTAATACTAATGTGTGGTCTGTTGTTTCATCAACAAATCCAGTACAAGGACCGGTGACTGTTTCAGTTCTACCAGCTACTTGATTGGCAGATATTGAGCCACCACTCATCCCACGAACTGTTAGTGGGTCTGGGGAAAACTGAGGGCTAATAGTAAGATCTCCAAATATCGTTGGCGCTTCTTGGGCATCAGTTATGACATTAACTGAAGTGATGAAGAGCGTAACTATCATCAACGATAATCTCATCCCTCTTTTGAGCGCTTTTGTCGGCATTGTAATTAGGTTTGCTTCTAAGTGTTTTTGAAGACATGGATTTTACACACCAAGTTCCCAATATGAGGAGAATTGACTACCTGTTTGAGTTTAAAGAGGGAATGGGAGAGTGGGGAGTTACTAAGCCCGGTTGGGGCGGGGTGTGGGGTGTGGGGGAAGAGATAGCCCTAACAATCCAAGAGTTACAAGCCCCGTCATCAAAGACGATTGCATTGGTAGAGTTCTAAGCTCTAAAAACGTGCCATTTTTACACTCAGCTACACCCTACCCTCAACACCTTATTGCTGACATCTCCCTACTTCCCACTCTGTTATAATTGCTAATTGACTTGCGTTATTGCTGTACTTAAGCGCGGTCGATCCAAACCAATTTGATTGAGTAGTAACCAAGATTCGATGAGGTCAGGACCATGAACGTCTCCAGTTAAAGCTGCTCTGAGCGATCGCATTACTAAGCCTTTTTTGACTTTTTGCTCTTTGACGACTTGTTTAATGATGTCCTGAGCAGATTCCTGTGAGAGTTGTGGCTGGTTTTGCAAAGCTGTGACAATCCCCTCTAGGACAGCAGCAGAACCTTCTTGCTTAAGTTGTGTATTGGCTTCGTCGCTAAATTCAACTGTGTCGCTGAAAAACAATTGACTCATACCTACAGCATCTACCAATCGAGTCAAGCTTTGGCTAATTAAAGCTACTAGTTGTTCTAACCAAGGGCGAGTGCGTCCACCATCAAATTTATACCCAGCTGCTTGCCAATAGGGTATGAGTAAATCTGTGAGTTGCTCTACAGGCATATTGTGAATATATTGACTGTTTAACCAATCCAGCTTGTCCCAGTCAAATTTTGCACCTGCTTTATTTACCCGCTCAAAGCTAAATTCCTTGGCTGCTGTTTCTAAGGTAAATATTTCTTGAGTTGAATCTGGCGGCGACCAACCAAGTAATGTCATGTAATTCACCAAGCCTTCGGCGGTAAAACCCATTTGCTGAAAGTCAGAAATGGAAGTGACGCCATCCCGCTTGGAAAGCTTGCGTCCATCCTTGTTTAAAATCAGTGGCGAGTGGGCAAACTCTGGAATTTTTGCCCCTAAAGCTTCATACAACAAAATTTGCTTGGCTGTATTGGCGATGTGGTCTTCTCCGCGAATCACATGGGTGATTTGCATATCTATATCATCCACTACAACTACAAAGTTGTATAAAGGTTGACCGCTTTCCTCTTCTGAGGCGCGCGCGATCACCATATCACCACCTAAATCACTACCTCGCCAAGACATTTTTCCACGCACTAAGTCATTCCAGACAATTTCCCGCTCATCTTCGATTTTGAAGCGAATCACAGAAGAACGACCTTCTGCTTCAAAAGCGGCGCGTTGTTCTGGGGTGAGGTTGCGGTGACGATTGTCATAGCGGGGAGCTTCACCTCTAGCTTTCTGAGCTTCTCGCAGAGCCTCTAGTTCTTCGGCACTAGTGTAACAGCGATAAGCTAATCCTTCATCTAGCAGTTTTTGTACTGCTCGTTTATAAAGATCCAGGCGTTGGGATTGAAAAAATGGCCCTTCATCCCAGTTCAGTCCTAGCCAGCGCAGTCCTTCAAGGATATTTTCAGTGTATTCAGGACGCGATCGCTCTAGGTCTGTGTCTTCTATTCTGAGAATGAACTTTCCACCGTGGTGGCGGGCAAATAACCAGTTAAATACACCTGTTCTCGCTGAACCAATATGTAAATTTCCAGTCGGACTCGGCGCAAGACGTACTCTGACAGTCACAGTTAATTCTCTCTTTTACAAAGCATGAATAAATGTAGCTTATATTTAAACTCTAAGCCCTGAGTCCTTAGAGATACGATTCCTCACGTCTGTACTGAGTTATCACAATACCAAATGACTCAGTTAAATTCGTCTAACAGTCAGCAATTAACACTTAATGGTTAATGATTTTAAAACGGGACTGACGGGGCTCGAACCCGCAACTTCCGCCGTGACAGGGCGGTGCTCTAACCAATTGAACTACAGTCCCTTGATGGCAACTTTGCTATTATCGCTATTTTTTTTGTAATTGTCAAGTGTTTTTGAGCCAATGAGGAAATATTTTTGGTTGGTCTTTTCAAGGGTTGCTGACTGATAACTGTTAACAGTAAACAGTGGTATATTTTTTACTTATCAGTCCCTAGTTTGACCTGTAAATGGGTTAGTTCTTAAACAGACCCGGATAATACAACTTGAGGCTTTGATTCTAGATGTTGCAATATCCGGGATTGGATTTGTGTATACTGCTGCTTTAATAGCTGTTTACTCAAGTGGGGTTGAGAAGTGGGTGGTAGGTTCTGACTTTGTTCGACCCAAGTTTTTAACATTTGCCGTTGAGTTGGATCAATACGACTGCTGAGAACATTAGCACAGGAATGTGGTGCTTCTAGACTAAAGAAAATCAACGGGTAACGTTCATTTTCAGCCAATAAACTCACCAACTTACGATTTTGAAGATTTTGCATATCTAAGTAGCAGGGTAGCCACTTAGGGGCTAGTTCCCGATGATAGAGTACAGTCACCCACAACAGCATTGGGTGCGGAGATGTCATAAAAATAAATTGATTGTAACGGTTAGCAAGAGCATAGTTTTTGATTTCTAATTTTGGTAGCATCAACCACAGTGTTGCTAAAGATTTTTGTCCGGTGTCTACAAGCTGGGGAAAAACAATTTCTTGAATTGGTTTATTTTCAGGCCAGGAAAGTTGCCGAGTGGTTTGTTCCAATATGATTGTTAAGCCAGAATCTAAGGGACGGCTGAGGATAGATCTTGAAGCTAGAGTTGTAGGTAAACTCGGACAATTAGATTGTTCTAAACTATTAATAACTTGTAAAACTTGAGCAATATTTTGTGGGCGATCGCTTGCTTTTTTAGCCAGACAAGCCATGATTAAATTATTGAGTTTTTGAGTTAATCTCAGAGTGGGTTTTACATCTGCGATCATCTTTGGTGGTTCAAAGTGATGGGCTTTATACCAAGCACCAAAGTAGTCAGTTTCCGGTTGCCAAGGTTTTTTGCCTGTGAGCATTTCAAACATTATCACACCCAAGCTATAAATATCAGAACGACTATCTAATTTTTCCCCATCTAATTGTTCTGGAGAACAATAAGGCAAAGTTCCATTAAACCCTCTACTTGTACTAGCTGTTGATGTATAATCTAAAAATTTAGCAATACCAAAATCTAAAATTTTAACTAAATGACCCAATATTGGATCGGGAATAACTAATATATTTGCAGGTTTAATATCTCTATGAACTAACGGACAAATTTTCCCATCAATATTAATACCTTGATGGGCACACTGTAAACCCAAACAAATTTGTCGGCAGATAGTCAAAAACATCGGCAAGGATAACGGAATTAAATCCTTTAAACTCTTCCCGGATAAATATTCCATAACGTAGTATGGTTTTCCTTTGTCACTGACACCATAATCATACGCTCGCACAATATGTACGCTTTTTTGACTCAAAGCTGCACTCATTAAAGCTTCACGAGTAAAATCTTGTTGCATTTTGCTATCAATAACAGTTTGAGTCAAAAACTTGACAGCAACTGGTGTCCCGCCTAACAAAATATCATTTGCTAAAAAAACTTCCCCCATACCACCGCTGCCAATTAATTGCTTTAGTTGATAACGATTGGCAAGCAAGCCCGTACTAATTGGAGATGCAAATGGGCTTTGATTCACTTTAATAACCTCTGCTCCTTAGTATATTTATAATTAATAATACAAAAATAAAATATTATTGAAATTAGGCAATAGTTTTTAAATAATAAAAATTAAATATTAACGAAATGATAAAAACTTAAAAACCATTTCCCAAAATTTTGTCACTCTCTTCTTTAAAGTTTCTTTTTCAGATGTTTGCTTGGAAATTAACTTTCTTAAAATATTTACTTTTAGCTTTTCATACTCTATCTTCAGAAGATTTTTGGCTTCATTAGGTAAAATTGATTCATTTAATTGTTGACTGACATTTAACCAATCTATAAGTTGCTGCCGTTGGTTTGCAGTGAGACTTAAAGTTGTGACATGAGAACAACGGTTGGGTTCTTCTAAAGGGAAAAATAGTAAATGATAATAACCTACTTCTGCTAAACTACGTGCTATATTTTGCCCTTTATAATCTTTCAAATCCAAAAAATAAGGTAACCATTTTGTTAGAGAAGGCTCAGCATCATACAGCACTGTTACCCACAATAACATTGGATATATGTTTATTTTAGTGAGAAATTCTGTGCCATGTACTTTATCTAAAAATTTTACAATTTCTTGTTTAGGTAGCATTGCCCAAAAAGTTGGTATAGTTCTTTGAGGAGTATGTAATAAATGAGGAAATCCAATTGGTGCAACTGGTTTTTTTTTCGGCCATTTTTTTTGTAAACACTCTTTTTCTGATAAAAATGTAGCCGGAACTAATTGCACAGGTAATGATGTTTCGATACTTTCATTACTACTAATATTAGTATCTATAAGCTGGCTATTTACCTTTGCTAATTCGTTTAATATTTGGTTAATATCTTGAGGGCGCTCGCTTACTTCCTTAGCTAAACAACTCATTAAAACTTTTTGTAGTAGCTGGGGTATTTTTACTTGAGGATTTACTTCTTCAACTAGAGGTGGCATTTGGAAACGATGCGCTTGATACCAACTGCCAAATGAGTTACTTTTTGTCTGAAATGGATGTTTACCTGTTAGCATTTCAAACATTAATACTCCTAAACTATAAATATCAGAGCGGATATCTAACAGTTTGCGTCCTTCCATATGTTCTGGAGAACAATAAGGCAAACTGCCGATAAAAGAATCTGTTAGAGTCATGCCACTTCGCTCTGTTAAAAACTTGGCAATTCCAAAATCGAGGATTTTGACAATTTCTCCTTTTCCATCTTGATTCAGAAATATATTTTCTGGTTTGATATCCCTGTGAACAATCGGATAAATTTCTCCTTTAAGGCTAATACCTTGGTGGGCACATTGTAAACCCAAACAAATTTGATGAGTAATCTCTAAAAACTTGGATATTGTTAAAGGTTGGACTTTTAAAATCTGTTTGAGATTTTTGCCTTGAAGATATTCCATTACATAAAAGGGAATTTTATCCTCAGTCACACCGTAACTTAAAATGCGAACAATATGTTTACTTTTACGACCTAATTGAGCGCCAATAAAAATCTCTCTGGCAAAGCGTTGAGACATTTGCTGGTTAGCTAAACTGAGTGATAAAATTTTGACTGCGATCGCCATCCCACCTTTAGCAGTATCTTCTGCTAGATAAACTCTACCCATTCCTCCTTTACCAATCAAATCTCTGATTAAATAACGATTATTTAAAAATTGTCCAATGTAATTGTCTAACTCTACTTTTTGCTCTATCATATTCTCAATTTTTTTTGATTTCATAAAAATAAATTATTAAAAATATTATTGGCAAAGTATTTAAGTAGGTTTAATTAACTAGAAATTTTTATTATAAAAAATTGAGAATCATTCGAGTTCAGAACATAATAGTTTTAGAAGCTCCTCTAAAAACTTTTTCTTAAATATTGAGCGCTTATCTGCAAAAGTTCTTAAACATTATGTAACATATTTTTTAAGAAACACGGCTGAGAAATTACACTGAAAGTATAAATAAGCTAGATAAAATTACCCGGTATATTCCGTGAATACACAGTAATAACCAGGAAAAAGCAAATAGCAGTAAAAGTAATTACTTAAACTCTGTATGGTTAAGGATTGAGATTTGGCAGGAAACGGTGTAAAAATCTAATTAGTGGTGTTTCAATTTTGATTTTAAAAGCTAAGAATTCGGTGCGTTCGATGGAGTTAAAATTGTTGTCACTAACAAGAATTAATGAGCGCTGTCCATCAGTTAACTTAGGTCCAAAAGTTAAGCCTTCAATATTATCTAGAGCTACATCTAGAGTTCTCAAATCTAATAAGAGTTTTTTATGAACTGGTTTAATATTTTTGGAGTTAACTGCTAAAAGGCTATCAATCTTGTGAATATCATCAGCTCCATCTAAAGAAAATTGGAACAGATAAACAGCAAATCCTATACCAGTAAAAGACCGTTCTAAACTTAAGAAGTGTCCTTGATTATCAAGAGCAAGTAAATCAGGTAATCCACTAGCAAACTTACCCGTCAGATTCAAAAACGGTGCTACTGGTTGAGTTTGGTAAAGAAATTCCTGTTCTGGCTGCTTGCTGAATAAGTTATATTGCAAAATTCGACAAGGACTACCAATGTTAGGTTGAGCAGCTGAACCATCTTGAATTAGAGCATTTTCTGTAGCTGTGAATAGATGCTTTTGATCGGGTGTGATGGTGAGGCTTTCAAAAGCCAAATTGTTACGAATACCTTGTTGACGATTTTTATCTGGCAAAAACTTGTTTGGTATGGCAAGTGTTGTAATTTCTCTACCAGAAGAGAGTGAGAATTCTTTTATAAAAGGATTAATTAATTTATTAACATCGCCTTCAGAAGAAATAAATACAGAACCTTTATTAGTTAAAGCTATGCCTTCTGTATCAGTTTGACCAGGAAGAAATTTTTCACCATTTTCATTTAATAAGGTGGTAACATTAACAATAGTAATTCCATTTTTTTGTAAATAACCCTTACTTAAGTCAATTTTTAAAGTATAGAAACGGGTATTACCTTTTTGTCCCCGGTCATCAGAAATAGCATAATAAAGATTATTTTTGGCATCATAGGTGATTCCAGATAAACCTCCAACTTCAGTTTTTTTGAAAATTAATTTTTTTGGGAAAGTAACTTCTCCAATAAATTTTATACTACTGATTTCAACGGCGTTTGATGGTAAGTTTGTGAAGAAGAGACTAATAATTAGAATTGGGATGAAAAAGTAAATAATTTGTGGAAATACAAAAACTTTTTTAATTAACCGCATAGAAAGCTATTGCTAAATTATAAAATGGACTGGATAATCATATCCAAAATTATGTCCGAGAGTATTACCCACAGACAAATTTTGTCACAATTTCCTAGTACTCAGTAGTTTGTACCTTTTACTTTAGTAAAATTGGGAATGGAGAGTAGAAATTTCTAAATTATCTCAATGAGATACGAATTGCTCATTAGTCATTATTCATCGATTATTTCTTCTACACCCTCCATCTCCCCACTCCCTACTATGAATCATTAACTAAGCAAGTTGCCAAGCATATTCATCGTCAAAAAACTGAACCAGCCAGTCTTTGACTACCCTAGTGGCACGACAGTCATCTTCATTGTAGCTTTGGATACTTTCTAATAAAGTGCGATCGCCTGTTTTTAACCATTGCTCATACCAGTAAATACATTTAGCGCCATTAGCTTCTTTGTCACGCCACTCAAATCCTAACCAACGAGCGATCGCTTTCAGGGCATAGCTTTCTACAGGCAATGCGACACTTTGGGTTAATTGTTCGTATATATCGACAAATCTATTTAGTACAGGACGCACACTGGAGTAAGGAGTATTATAAAGCTTTGCCAGCCGTTTGACTGTATCAAACTCATAGACACAAAAATGATAAATTGGCGCTTGGGGATATTGCCAAACCAAATTTAAAAATTGCTGCCAAACTAATTCTTCGTCTTCTGGTTTATCTGCTAAAAAAGAATAAAATTTTTCTGTATTGGCAAGTCTATCAACCACTAAAACCCCCAACAGATAATTTAAATCCAAGTCTGGTTGCGCCTCAATATCAAAGTAAAGCTCTATCGGCGCTGTGAATGTAATATTTTCCTTTGGTAGGGGGTACGGTAAGATTAAAGGTCGTTTTTGGAGTACGGATTGAGCTTGCACTATCAGCTTTGGCGCTACTTCATTATCAAAACCAACCAGGTTTTCCAGAATGGTGGGACTAGTGTTGGCGAGAGATTCGAGTGTAGTTATGTCTAAGGCTTGCAGTTGAGCATAGCGAATGGGTGTTACGCCTGGTAACAGTGAGAGATGCTGCTGAGTTTGAGCGATCGCATAACATTGACTATACCAATGACAAAGATTGCACTTTTGCCGAGAAATAAACACCTCTGGTGGATTTGGTAAATTTAAAACTTGAATAAATTCCTCCAGAATTTGCTGCATCTGCGGCGTCCATTTAAACAAATCCACCGCATAACTAGTGTTTTTAGTTCGCAAAATCAGCAAAGCTGTTTCCGGTATAACTCCTTGGACTGTTGCCAACACTTGGGCATGAAATGCAGCCACAACTTGATATTCTTGTTTGGGACGCTTACCGAGTTCAATACTAGCCGGGACATACATCCAATCTCCAAAAAGAGATTGTCCTGGCTGTTTAACGAGTAAATTTGGACGACTCAGTAAGGTGTATCCTTCAGAATAAGTTGCTAACAACACTCCTTTATAGATGTACTCAACCCCTCGTTGCATCAATTCTAAAGTTGCCTTTTGTGCCGCTTTCCAGTTTCCAGATGGATAATCTGGCTGGTGATAAGTCAGCTGAGCTAAATTACTCAGTTGATGAGCGATTTTGTCCTGTTGTAGTTTAAAAAGCAGTTCATTAGGAGCATCACGCTGACTTTTGTCACCGTGAATATCTAAAAAAGGTCGGCGTTTACAGCGTTGGTATTGCAGTAGGAGTTCAGCATTAATTAGCATTTCTTTAAGTTAACAACAATTAGCACTCTCTGGGAGTAACTCAGATAATTAATAGTGGAGGGGCAGGTGAGGACGCTCTGACGCAGAGAATAAATAATGACCAATGACTAATAACTAATCCAAAATCTAAAATCCAAAATTGGTATGATCACTAGTTCTGTTGCACTAACCAGGTTGCATCGCCATCGAGAGCAATTTCCCGCTTTAGCAAATAAGGCTTATTTCAATTATGGGGGGCAAGGGCCGATGCCCCAAAAAGCAATGGATGCTATCAGCCAAACTGAAGCTCATATTCAGCGTATAGGCCCTTTTGGTTATGAGGTGTATCGCTGGAGCAAGCCACAAGTCGAAGCTGCAAGAGCTGCGATCGCTTCGGAGTTACAGGTACCAACTGATACAATAACTCTGACTGAGAATGTCACTGTTGGCTGTAATATCGCTATGTGGGGTATAGAGTGGCGTGCTGGCGACCACATACTGCTCTCAGACTGCGAACACCCAGGCGTGATTGCCACAGCCCAAGAAATTGGCAGGCGATTCGCTACAGAAGTTACTACTTGTCCCTTGAAGGCGACTTTAAATGAAGGCGACCCTGTAAAAGTTATTAGCGAACACTTGCGCCCCAATACCCGCCTAGTAGTCTTGAGTCATGTTTTATGGAATACAGGTCAAGTTTTACCTTTAGATAAAATTGCTGAATTATGCCGAAATAATCATTCTGCACTCTTAATAGATGCTGCCCAATCTGTTGGTTTGTTGCCTTTAAATTTGACAGAATTGGGGGTAGATTTTTATGCTTTTACTGGTCATAAATGGTTATGCGGCCCTGCTGGTGCAGGTGGTTTGTATGTACGACCAGAAGCGCGAGAAAGTCTCAAACCGACATTTATTGGCTATAGTGGCATTGTTGTCGATAGTCAAGCTCAGCCTGTGGATTGGCTTCCAGATGGGCGAAGATATGAAGTTTCTACCATAGCTTATTCTTTGTATGTCGGGTTAGAGTCAGCGATCGCTATTCATCAGCAATGGGGTACTTCACAGGAACGTTACGAGCAAATTTGTCACAACAGTGAGTACCTTTGGCGACAGTTAACAGCATTAGCTGATGTTAAATGTCTACGAACTTCTCCACCAGAAAGCGGTATAGTCTCTTTTCAACTTACAAATAACCAGCCCCAAGCTAGTGCCAAATTAGTGCAATTTTTAGAGTCCCAAAAAATTTTAACTCGGACAATTGCCAGCCCTAACTGTATCCGTGCTACTGTCCATTACTTTACTTTAGAATCGGAAATCGACCAATTAATTGAGGCAATTGAAAGTTTTTGCCAAACTAATTAAGAGTTAATAACTAACAATTAGGAGTTGGAATTATAACTCTAACTCCTAATGACCAATGAAAAACTTTAAACTTAAAAATGGAACGCCCAATTTTATATTTAGCCATAACCAATCACGGCTTTGGTCATGCTACTCGTATGGCTTCTGTGGCTGCAACAATTCAAAAGTTATGTCCAGAAGTTCTGCTAATTATAGTGACCACTGCGCCACGTTGGTTGTTAGAGTGCTATATAGAAAACGATTTTATCTATCGTCCCCGTGCATTTGATTTAGGCGTGGTGCAAGCTGATAGTTTGACAATGGATAAAGCAGCGACTTTAGAAAAGTTGCTAGATATTAAAAAGCATCAAAATTCGTTAATTGCCTCAGAAGTCAATTTTATCCGTCAAAATCGCGTTAATCTCATCTTGGCAGATATTCCCTTTCTTGCTCCTGGCTTTGCCAAAGCTGCAAATATTCCCTGCTGGATGATGGGTAATTTTGGCTGGGATTTTATCTACCGAGATTGGGGAAGTGAATGGAACGCAGTTGCAGACTGGATTAGTGATTGGTATTCAAAGTGCGATCGCCTGTTTCGTCTCCCTTTCCACGAATCAATGAAGGCTTTTAACAATATTACGGATGTTGGCTTAACAGGTGGTTCTCCCCATTATTCTCTTGATGATTTACGCTCTATTTGGGGAATAACTACACCAGTCGAAAAAACAATTTTATTGACTTTTGGTGGCTTGGGTTTACAGCAAATTCCCTACGATTGTCTGCGGGAATTTTCAGATTGGCAATTCATTATTTTTGATCGATTTGCCCCTGATTTACCAAATTTAATAAAAATTAATGACTGTAAATACCGCCCTGTAGATTTTATGCCCATTTGTGGGCGAGTGGTTTCCAAACCTGGTTACAGTACTTTTGCTGAAGCTACAAAATTAGGAGTACCCATTATTACTCTTCCCCGTGAAGACTTTGCTGAAGCAAGTTTTTTAATAGAAGGTGTAACTAATTACAACCAACATCAAATTGTCACCCCTGCCGAGTTTTTTGCAGGAACTTGGGATTTTTTGGATGAATTACCCCAAGCACCAAAGCAATCCCAACCAATTTCTAAGGATGGTAATGAGGCGATCGCTCAGGCTGTGATTAATTATTTACAATCAAGTTAAAATTAATATGCGAAATCCAACAACAGACAAAACGTTGGAATTAACTGCTCAAAATATGCATTTAGTGCTTGAAATACAAAAACAAGAACATCAAATTTTAATCACTCAGATGAATATATTATTTCTCACAAATACAGCATTATTAAGTTTAATAACAATATTTAGACTTGTAACAAGATTTAGTATCTTAATTTTTTATAAGTACTTTTATTTATCGTTAATTTTTTGCCACTAATCTGGGCTTAATTGCCACACAAATTTTTGCTCAACCCCAATATATAAAAACCAAGAAGACCAATAAAAAAGAAAAGCTAAAATTAATAGATGATTATTTGATGCATTCACCTTAAGAATACCATTTACAGATGTCAGTGATTTAAGAAATATTTATAATAAGAACTAGAAACAAGTAAATGATATTTTCCTAATTTTTAAATATGTTAGTGGTATTACTGCTATAATTGCCTTGATTGTCTTGTTACATCAAGTAACAGWTTATTTCATTCCTGGTCTTGAAAAACTATGAATAGCAAGCAAGACAATATTGCATCTTCTCAAAAGAGTCTAAAAATAGCAGAACTGAATTTAAGTAATATTACAGCTTTGTCTCACAATCTACCTAACGCAAGTATTATTCCTGATGTCATAAAAGAATCTATGAAATGCATTGTTAAGGTTCTTGAGAAAAAATACTCAGTCGAATGAGAAACAGGGGACAAAACAACAACAAAATTAAGTAGCATCAACTGCTAATTAGTTTTTATTGACATCAATATTATTTAAAATGAATCACTACCAAAAATTATTAAGAATTACTACTGCTGGCAAATCTTTTTACAATATTACTAATAAGATTGAAGCGATCGTTGCAGAGTCGGGTGTTGAAACTGGTCTTTGTACTTTATTTTTACGCCATACTTCAGCAAGTTTAGTTATCCAAGAAAATGCCGATCCTGATGTTCTTGTAGATCTAGCTAATTTTATGGCAAAACTCGTGCCAGAATCAGCTAAATATATCCATGATGCTGAAGGCGCTGATGACATGCCAGCTCACATCCGTACAGCTCTCACCCACACTTCTGAACATATCCCCATTAATCGTGGTCATTTAGTATTAGGAACTTGGCAGGGAATTTATATTTGGGAACACCGCCAACGTAGTCATTCAAGAGAATTAGTTGTCCACATTTCTGGATAGCAATTTCTCAAATTGAATTTCTTGAAGGTCTAACTTTGTACAGTTTAAATACTCTAAATTTACAATATTATTGTAAATTTAGCTTTAATACCTATTTGAGAAAAATATCAACAGCGACCAGATATATATGTGAAATATGTATGTATCAGTTTGTAAATTAAAAATTAAGTTTATTTATAAGAGTTTAAAAATTCAATTAATTGAATATAAACTAATATTTAGTGTCAGCTGGCTGGGCTATTTCAATTACTATGAAGCAAGAACTAACATCAACTCATACTTTACAAATTATTGATAAGATACTTGCCCAGCACCATATTAAACTTTTATCACTTAATCCGAAAAAAAAAATAATTACCAGTTTTGCAGAATTGGGAAATTTGATTACTGAACAAGACATTGACATTCAAATTATCACAACTCTTCATGAAACCTTGGAATGTATAGTTTGTACTCAGTTGCAAAACTTTCCAGAAAACATCTTCTGGGATTTTGATTTTATGGTAAGTAGTATGCTGAGACAGGCTTTAGTAGCAGATGAAGGTGCTGTTGATTTTTTAAAAACTTTTGGAAAAAAGATGGTTTCTCTGACAGAGATGTTTGGAATTAATACTGAAATTCGCTTCCGTTATGTTCATGATTTTATATATGGGTTCGAGTGGGCAAGATGGGTACAAAAAGACCGAGAAAATCGTGTAAWTATAGAGCCTTTTAGCTTAGTKTTTTTGGATTATTTACTCAATAAAGGTAAGGAACTGATACAACGTATTAGTCACGGTCAAATTACTTGTTATAAACTGTGTGACACAGGCTACCGCAATCCTTTCTCCTTTTCTCGTGAACCAGAAGATGAATATCGTCTGCTAACTTATCTTGCCCAGGAAGAACTAATTCCTGTAGCAGTGTGGAACTGGAATGCTAGCCCTGTATGGAATAAACCTTTCCAGGAAATGCGGCAGCAGGTAGCATTAAAATTAGACATTCAACCACAGAAACACTGAGCAGCAATTAAAAATTACAACTTAAAGATTAATTATGAAAATTGCTGATTTAATTACTTGGTTTGAAGCATGGGCAAATCCAGCTTGGTGTGAAAGCTGGGATAATTGTGGCTGGCAGATTGAGCCAGGAGTGTTAGAGAAAAAAGTACGAGTATTGGTGTGTTTGACACCAACTTTAGCAGTAATGCACGAAGCGATCGCCTTAAATGCTAATCTAATTTTTGCCCATCATCCTCTGATTTTTACACCTCCCAAGTCCTTACGCACTGGTGAGGCGATCGCAGAAATGATACGCTTAGCTTTTACTCATAATATTGGCGTTTACACCGCCCACACCAATTTTGACCAAGTAGAGGATGGTACTGCTGATGTCTTGGCTCAGATTTTACAACTTAAACAAGTTACTCCCATAGTACCCACCCAACCAGGATTAGGATATGGTCGTGTTGGTATGCTAGAGCCATTGATGACGCTACAGGAACTTCTGACGGTAATTCAAACCCGACTAGCTCCCCCGAATTTAATTTTTTCTCCAACAGCTAACTTACAGCAAACTATTTCACAAGTTGCCGTTTTGGGTGGTTCGGGAGCCAGTTTTATTTCAAAAGTCAGCAAAACAGGCGCCCAAGCTTACCTGACTTCTGACTGCAAATTTCATCAATTTCAAGAAAGCCGTGATCGCAATCTCATTTTAATCGACGCAGGACACTATGCTACCGAACGTCCTGCTTGTGATCGCTTAGTGCAAAAATTCCAATCCTTGAATTTAGACTGGGTGCAATTGAGTCAAAAAGATGAGGATTTTCGCCAGTTTTTTGCTTGATTTTATTGATTTGACTATTATTTTGGCTGCTTATATAAAAATTTTACTATATTTTAATATTCTTAGATGAATGACCTAATTTCTCACTCCAAGTGCTAACAATTTTTTGTAATTATTTATATACGTAGTTGAAAAGATAAATGCACCAAAAACTTATATTTTCAGTCATTCTTGTGATTTAAATCACTCTGTATGTGTAACTATAATCACATGCTGTTAAGGTTTCATATCAATTAGCCGCACAGGGAAATGTTGCACACTGGACATAATAAATTGCTTACTCTGGCTTAATCAACATGATTCGCACAATTGTTGAATCTGCTTTCCAAACTGGATATCTTAGTGTTGAATCTGAAGGTTTACTCCATCAAGTGCTGGCTAAAAAATGCTATCAGTCAGAGGATTTGTCAGCCCTAGCAGCCTTATATGACGCAGTTCGCACAGGTCAAGTAAAACGAGAAGCATCCTCGTCCAATATGTTAATGGAATTACCCCTACCGCATAAATCTTGTTAAGAATAACACAATAACACTGAGCCAGATGTGGTTCGACTTCTCTACGATATGCTACGCGTAGCTTTAAGAGCAGGGATACGCTCACCAACCGGAGGATGAAGCAGCAAAAGGGGAAGTATCACTAAATCTTTCTTCTGTGCCAAGAACTGCCTCTTCCTTGCCCATATCCATGTCTGGCTCATTTTCCTCTACCTTGCTCAAGCAAAGACCTGAAAACTCAAAACTATTTGGGTGTTGTTATTGAAAATCATCAAGGTCAGCTTGAGAATGAGTTAAGATCAAATACACAGGGGTAAAAGTAAAGCCAAATCCCCGGACTTCTTAATAATGCCAATGACTACAAGTAGGCAAATTAAACAACCGCAATCACCGCTTGTTTTTCAGTATTATTTATTACATAATGGTAGAAACCACTCACCAGCAAATATTAACTTTGTGAGAAAAAATCCTGATTTGTTTGACTTCTATGAAGCAGGCATTCCCTAAAATCAGCCCGAGAGAGATTGACATTGGTAGAGCAACCATTGGCTGACAAACCAAAATCTCCTAGATTCTGACAACTACAAGCAAATCTTGATATTGGTTCATCAGACGTACTTGTTCTTAACCGTGAAATTAACCTCTTAAAGGTGTAATCTAATGGGGTCAAACCCAGATTTTGACAGGTTTAACTACGTTGTTTAAAAAGGCAGAAGCAGTACATGCTACACCGCAAGATTTATCAACTGTGTTGCGACGGGCGGGAGGTATGTGTTTTCTTGCGGGACCAGCAACGCTGGATTGAACGGGCCCGCATCATAGACATAGAGGGAGATTTAGTAACCCTACGCTATGAAACAGAAGAAGAGGATGAAATTTGTTCTTGGGAAGAAATGGTTCGCCTCGAGAGCATTGGTGCTGTAACCCAAAAATTGGCTTCAGTGCCACGCGGGAATGTGGAACCTCTTCTGACAGAGGATTGTCCGGAAGCTGAACGCATCCGCAATCATTACACTGATTCAAATCCTGAATAAAGGGTCATTGCTCATTGGTCATTAGTCATTAGTCATTTGCAAACAATAAAGCACAAATGACAGCGGATAAATGACCATTGACTATTGACTATCACTTAACCGCTCAAAAGCAGGACAGTAACCTTCTAAAGTTACCTTAAAGTTATACAATGGGGAAGCAGGATTCCAACACCGCTGCCCCCTTTGATGTCGGCAATTACCGCAACAGTCTACATCTATCCATGTATAGCGATCGCTATTTTGATTAAGCAGTTCTCTTTGAGACAATCCCCGTAATACTAGTTCTTCCCCTTGCCAACGAGCCTCTACTAAACCAGTATCGGCAAACTGCTGCCAACGAGGATCGGCAGTGATTGCATCGGGTAGGGTGATTGTAATTACTGTTCCTAATTCCGTTAGTTCACCTTCATAATTTGTCTCTGGGGCTGCGGGCTGCAAAAATGTATCGCCAATTGGCAATTCCACCAAAGTCTCAGCCGCCGGAGAATGTATATGATAGCGGTTTTGTAACTCCTCTAAGCTTGTGAGGTCGGCTAAGTAGGCAGGAGAACCGTGGACAAAAATTACATGCTGAGGTCGCAAATTATGAATTAGCTGCGTAGTACCAGGACCATCGCTATGTTGAGCTAAGAGATAGCTTTCAACAGTGGTAGGTGCTAAATATTGTTTGTTAAGTTTTATATCAATTTTTTCCGGTACCAGGATCAACCAAGGGCCGGTATCTGGTTGACAGTGTTCGCGCAAATCAGCTGTAGAGTCAGTCAGGACAATACACGGTGATTTGCCAACAGTGGCACGTTCTTCTGGCTGTAAACGACGTACCCGCGGACGCACCCGTTCGTCCCAAAACAAAGGTTGATGGCGGGCAAAGTTTTGTACTGATGGGGGGAGGTAGGGTAGCAGTTCTAGGTACGCGTCGCAGCCAGTGGCGACGGTACCATCTACCCAAATATCTAAATCTCGTCCAGTGAAGTGGTGATGAGAACGCAAGAGCATCAACAGTTCTTGACCTAGCCCTAAAGCCGGAGTGGGCAAAATTACCGAACAACGCTCAGCAATTGCCCGATTAATTCGCTCTGCTAATTGATTTTCTTGGTTACGGCGGTGGGGATGGCGAGATGTGCCATAAGTGCCCTCAACTATCAACACATCCAAGTCTAAACCCCGTAGTTCTTCTAAACGCAAACCCTCTACCAGCCGAGAGTTAGATAAGAAAAAATCCCCTGTATATAGTAGCTTGTAAGTACGCTGTCGGGTGGTATAGGTGAGGAGAATTGCCACTGCCCCTGGTAGATGCCCTGCCGGAAATAATTCTGCCACCAGACCTTCTTGAAATTCCACAGGCGATCGCAACGGCAAAGCATGACAAAATTGCGAAATATTCTCAGGGTTTTGGTCTTGCCAATTCAGTGGTAGTAACTTGCTAGTTACTTCACTACCATAAATAGGTAACTTCGGAAAAGCTTCATGTAGTGCTAGTAAGCCTCTAGAGTGATCTGGGTGGGCATGACTAATTAAAACTAAATCTGCTGGTAGAGGCGGATTAGCTGCACGTACCGACTTGCTAAGCCCCTTGGTTAGTGATGAAATATTTTCCAAACCACAGTCCAACAGGATGCGATGTGGCCCCATTTTCACTAATAGACACACACCCTCATCGTGATGCTGAACACTATAGGGCAAACATACTAATTCACTACCCACTTCCCCAGCATCTACGCCAGACGATGCCGACAGATTATCCCTCATGCCCTCCTCCCCTCAAACCTCATCGTCATGGACATGTCCCAAAAGCCAAAAATTAGAGAAATTTTGGTTTTGTGACTTAGGGGTAAGTTTTATTTTGCGCCCCTACACCCTGAGAATACGGATTTTTGATTAGGGAGGACGCCTCCACCAAACCTGCACTAGTTTGGAAAAGTTGGATAACCAGAGAGCTACCAAACTAGGAGCTAAAAGAGTTTTGCCTCTGGCTTGTTTTCTGTATGAAAGTTATGAACGCTTTTAGCCAAATTACTTTACGGAAAGTTGCCTTGGCGTCTACAGCAGCAGACTTCTCTCAATGTGCGGAACCATTACCGTGATAGTTATCTGAATCATAGAATCCATTTTTCGTACCGAAAAATAGACACGAAACGGTAAATATAACTGTTAATCCAGCTAGAATCAGCTTTACATCCATTTGTTTGCTGCCCTTTACTCAAAGACTTTCCTATATTAATTTAGTGCTTCCGCAATCAAACGGAATCACTAGAAAATCTTTACTATGGTTATCTGGATTGGGCAATAGGTAAAATTACCGCAATCAGTTCAGATTGTAGAACTTTTCGGTCAAGCTGTCTATCCATCTAGATGTAAAGTAAAGCAATATGAGAACGGGCAATGGTCTACAGCCTGTAAAAATCCTCATCTAAAATCTGCTCAATCGAAAAAATTCAATTAATAATTGCAACACATCTTTAGGTAAAGACGCGATGAATCGCGTCTCTACAAATGGTCTATTTGTTGCATTCTTTTTTTCAATTGGTATTACGAATTACGGATTATCTTGTTCGTAACAACTGCACGAAAGTATTACTCACCGTGTTGTCTTTGGTGTCGGCGGCGTATTGAATCAATTCTTCCCGCAGTTTTTTGGCTGCATCTATCTCAAGTAAGGTTGCTAGCAAGAAATAAACACCACGAAATCGGGGGTCGCCCATTCTATCAACTAATAGTCCTTCGGCGGCATCAGTTTCGCCGAGAAAGTTTTGCACTAAGAAGAAATCCATGATTTTATCGTGGCGGAAGTACCATTCTTTCTGGGCTTCGCCTTTTTTATCTTGCCACTGACGGCTGACTACCATTTTGTATTTCTCGTCTGACAAAGACATGGCAACTTGGTATCAACAAGTAGTAGGCGATCTGCATTCACAAGTATCAAAGACTCTTGCATGAGTATCAAAGACTCTTGCATGAGTAGAAAAGACTCTCGCATGAGTAGAAAAGACTCTCACATGAGTAGAAAAGACTCTCGCATGAGTAGAAAAGACTCTCGCATGAGTAGAAAAGACTCTCGCATGAGTATAAAAGACTCTCGTGCGAGTATCAAAGACTCGTCCACGAGTATCAAAGACTCTCCCACGAGTATTAAAGACTCGTCCACGAGTATCAAAGACTCATTCACCAGTTGACAAAATAAAAAAGGGACAAGAAAAGGAATTAAATCTCCCTTTAACTTTTCCCCTTCGACTCTTCCGGTATCTTTGGCAAGATTTTCAACCTATGAACCAGAGTTAGTTTTAGTAGGTTTATTTTTAATAGCCTTAAAACGATCGCCTAACTGTTCGGCAAGACTTTTTAACCCTGGAGTTTTCTTAGCAGCAGTCTTGACGTAATCATAAACTGTCAAACTGCTGCCCATTGCTTCGCTGCCAACTGCCATTAAGGTATCATCTACTTGTTCTGTCAGTTGTCGCAATCCAATCAACAGTTCGGTAAGGTTAGCGGCTAGTTGATAATCCCGGATAAATTCATCGACATCAAAGCTGGCTGGTAAAATGTCTCGGTTTGACTGGGCAGCAGTCAGGCTAGTGTTGACAAAGGCTAGGCTTTTATCGCCCATCTTAAATAACTTGCGTCGTTCTTCTACACTCAGGGTTACGAGAAAAGGCATCTTTGCTTGGATAGTCGCAAAGGCTGCTTTGATTTCTTGGATATCTGCTGGGGAAAGGGAGGCGGTGATGTTTTGGTAAGCCATTGGATGTTTATTGTGGTAAATCTGTTTGTTATGATTCCCACTGGTAAATGCGATCGCACAATAGTTCTGGGGGCAAAAGCAATATGGTTGGGTTAAGGAGACGCGATAAATCGCCGTCTCTACAATTATTGGCGCGATGGTTTTTTGCCAAAGCCGTAGCGCAATGTATGCATAATCCAAGTTTGGAAGTTGTCAATGTAGCTAAATATCACTGGCACTACTACCAACGTCAACAGGGTGGAAGTTGTGAAGCCGCCCATAATGGCAATTCCCATTGGTTGACGGACTTCAGAACCAACGCCAATTCCCAATGCTAGGGGTAGAGTCCCGGCGATGGTTGCTAGGGAAGTCATGATAATCGGGCGCAGACGTGACACGCCAGCTTCTATTAAGGCTTGACGTTGGCTTTTGCCTTCTTGCATGTTGATGATGGTGTAATCTACTAACAGAATCGAGTTTTTGGTGACAATTCCTAACAGCAACACAACACCAATTAAGGCATATATTCCCAGGGGTTTTTGGGCAAGCATCAACGCTACCAATGTGCCACCTAAACAAAAGGGCAAAGCTGCCATAATCGATAACGGATGAAGGAAGTTGTTATATAGCAGCACCAGAATTGCATAGATACACATAACAGCTAGCCCCAATGCGCCGCCAAAGCGACCAAAAATGTCTTGCATAATTTTGGCGCTACCTGAAGGTTGCTGTACTACTTCTGGCGGTAAGTTTTGCATTGCCGGTAGTTTGTTGATTGTTTCTACTGCTTCTCCTAAAGAAATACCTTGTAAGTTGGCTTCTATAGCAACTTGACGGGAGCGATCGTAGCGGTTGATAGTAGCAGGGCCGCTACCAAAGCGAATATCTGCCACTGCTACCAGGGGAACTAATTTACCATTTTGGCTGGGGACTTGGAGATTTGTGATTGTGTTGATGTCAACCCGTGCTTTAGGATCGATTTGCACGCGAATCGGGATTTGCCGATCGCTCAAATTAAATTTTGCTAAATTTGCATCATTGTCGCCGATAGTACCAAGGGAAGCAGTCCGGGCAATTGCTTGCACTGTCACCCCCAAATCTGCTGCCCGTTGTGGGTTAGGAATGACTAAAATCTCTGGTTTCACCAAACTCACGGTTGAGGAAACTTCTACTAATCCTGGTATGCTTCGCATCTGCTTTTCTAGGGCATCAGCAGCTTGATTTAATGCTTGCGGATTTTCACTTCTGAGGACAATTGATAAAGCTTTGCGACTGTCACCTGGTGACTGACTTTGAAAACTAATTCTCGCTCCTGGTATTTGCGAAAATTTAGGGCGTACTTGTTCCTCAAACTGTTTTTGGGAAATACTCCTTTCTTCTCTGGGTTTGAGATTAATGGTCAGAGTTGCAGAATTTATTTCTTCGGTTGCTAGTACGCCTTCAACTACTGGATTTTGACGGATCAGGTCAGTAGCTTGTGTTACTACTTTGTTAACATCTGCCAAAGTAGAACCCGGAGCTAGTTCTATAGTTACATTAGAAATTCCGAAGTCACCATCATCAACGAAACCCTTGGGAATCAAAGGAACCAGCATCACACTGGCAAGGAAAAAAGCTAAGGCGATCGCCATTGTTGTCAATCTATGCCGTAACGCCCACTGGAGTAGCGATTTATAAGGTTGAAAGCCCCGATGTTTTTCTGTTGTGAGTTTTGTGCTACCTGGAAGTGTAAATTTGAAATTAAAGAATTTTATTGCTCCCCTGCCCCTCTGCCCCTCTGCCCCTCTGCCCCTCTGCCCTTGTTTCTCCTCTAAAAGATACGCCCCCATCATCGGCGTAATCATCCGCGCTACAAGAGTTGAAAAAATTGTAGAAACGGCAACGGTAACACCAAATGGTTGGAAAAATTGCCCCGGAATCCCACCCATAAAAGCAACGGGTAGAAATACGGCAACAATCGTCGCTGAACTTGCAACTACCGCCAATCCCACTTCGTCAGAAGAGTCAAACGCAGCCTCCCAAGCTGACTTGCCCATAGCCATGTGCCGTTCCATGTTTTCAATTTCCACCACGGCATCATCTACCAAATTGCCCACCGCCAGCGCTAATGCCAACAAAGTCATGTTATTGAGGGTGTAACCAAGAGCCTGCTGCACTGCAAAGGTGGGAATCATTGATAAGGGCAAAGCTACAGCAGTAATTAATGTTGCTTTCCAATTACGCAAAAACACTAAAATAACGATTACAGCCAGCACCGAAGCTTGAATCAATTCATCAATAGTGCTTTGGTAAGATTGACGGACAACATCGGCTCTGGTAAAAATTAAGTCCAGCTTCACATCTGGGGGGAGTGTTTTTTCCAGTTGTTTGACCGCTACTTTTACTCCTTGTTCCACAGTCACTAAAACGCTGCCAGTACTACGTAATACCTGAAAAGCTACTACAGGTTGATTGTTTAAATGGGCAGCTTGACGCACGTCGCCAAATTTATCTTCTACGGTTCCCAAGCTGGATAAAGGTACAGAACCACCTGCTGGTAAGAAGATTTCGTAGGTTTTCAAAATATCGACATTGGCGGCACTTCCAAGGGTGCGAATACTTTGTTCGCTACCACCGACCTCGGCACGTCCGCCAGGTAAATTAATATTTAAAGCGCGGATTTGGTCGTTTACCTGGGTGGCGGTGATACCTAGAGATTGTAAGCGGTCTGGATTGAGGTTAACGCGAATTTCGCGGTCAACTCCACCGATACGGTGAATTTGTGCTACACCAGGAACTCCTAATAAGGCGCGGCTAATGGTTTGGTCTACGAGGTTGCTTAATTCTTCTACGGAACGGTGGTCTGATCTAACGGCATAGGTAATGATCGGGCCGCCAGAAAATTCCAAGCGTTTCACAATTGGGTCGTTGATGTCTTGGGGTAAGTTTTGGCGAATTTGAGCGATCGCATTGCGGACATCATTAGTGGCGCGATCGCTATTTGTACCCAAAATAAAATTGATTGTCGTACTGGAATTTCCATCGGTCACAGTGGAAACCATATAATCAATATTGCCCAACCCAGCGACGGCATCTTCAATTTTTTTTGTCACTTGGGATTCGAGTTCCGTCGGGCCTGCACCTGGTTGGGTGACTTTTACTGAAACTGCTGGCACATCAATATTTGGGTTGGTATCAATTCCCAAAGACATGAAGGAAAACCAACCTAATATCGTCAAAATCAAAAATAAAACTATCGTCGGAACAGGTTTTTTAATCGACCAAGCAGAGATATTAAAAGACATTAGGAAATTTTTAGATTAGTCATTAGTCATTTGTTAACAGTCAACAGCCAACAGTCCTTTTACTTTGCAACCCACACTTTGTCGCCATCTTTGAGATACGCTGCACCGTCAACTATCACACGTTCGCCTAACTGCAACCCACTGTTGATTTCCACTTTGTCACCATTAGCAGGATTTCCTAACTCTACTTTCTGGGCACGGACTGTATCCTCACCCGATAAGGTGAATACAATTACACTGGAGTCTGTTTGGGACTGCACTGCTTTTTGCGGTACTATCATGCTCATGGCTGAGTTGGTGGTGATTGCCGCTTGAGCAAACATCCCTGGTTTAAGTGAAGTTGTTGGTGGCAAGTCAATTTTGACTATAGCTTCACGTCTTTGATCGTTTACTAGTGGTTGTATTTCCCTGACTCGTCCTTGCGATCGCACGCGTGGATCGGCATCAGAAGTAATTTGCACAGACGTACCAACTTTTACCTGTATTAGTTGAGTTTCCGGCACTTTCGCCTGAAGTTCTAGTTTTTCATCCCGGATAATCGAAAATAGCTTTTGTGTACCACCAATCACAGTGCCAACTTGGGTTTGTGGCGGTACTCCAGTGACATCGCCAACTCTAGCAAGTTTCTCGGCGATGACTCCAGAAACCGGCGCCCGCACTACAGTTTGTTCTAACTGAGTTTGTAGTTGTTGCACTCTAGCAGCACTACTTTTGACATCTGCTTTGGCTTTGTTGATCGTAGCTTGAGCGTTAGCAATGTTCGATTGGGCGCTTTTAGTACTGGCTTGGGCACTACGCACATTTTCTTGCCCAAGATTTACAACTTCTATAGCAGTTTTTACGGCGTAAGAACGAGTATCAAGTTCTTGCTTGCTAATCGTTCCAGAGTCGGCAAGTTTTTGATAGCGTTGATAATTCTTGGCTGCTTCCTCTAATCTCGCCTTGGCTTGAGCTAAATCTGCTTGTTTTTGCTTGACTATTGCTTGACTTGATGCCACATCTGCTTGTCTGGATATCAAATCTGCTTGTCGCGATTTAACATCTGCTTGTTTTGATTCCACATCTGCTTTTGCTTGGCTAATTTGGTTTTGGAGTACAGAATCATCTAATATCGCTAGCACTTGACCTTTTTTGACAAAAGCTCCTTCTTTGACATCTTCAGGGATGCTTTTGACTTGTAGACCGTTTGTCTGAGGTAGCACGGGAATTAAATCATGAGCTGCTACGGTACCAGTCGTTTTTAAGGTACGAATGACACGCGCCTTTTCTACTGTGGCGATGGTAACTGTCATTGCTGGGTTTACTTTTTTCACCCCGACTGCGCTTTGCTGACGAGCTGGCAGACGAGTGAATACAGCCATACTACCAAAAGCGATCGCTATCCCTAAACCAGTACCCAAGAATAATGGCTTCAACCATGCTCTAGTTTGTTTTTGAGCTAATTTGTTAGCAAAGCTACCATCTTCAGAGGTTACAGGTTCTTCCACCTCAAGTTTTGAAACACTTTCATCGCTCACACTGCTACCTCCGCTTTCTAAGTATGCTTACACTATTAGTAATTTCTTAAGAAAACTTGAAATTTCTTTCCTTCATCTTAAAATGACCCATTTTTCAATCAATATCTTTTGCAAGCACTAGTATATAATATGACAAAATAATTAATTAAATTAATAGCAATTATTATCAATAATTTAAATCCTAAATGTAAAATTTAATACATTTATTCTGATATTGTCTCTTTACTCTCGAAGTCTACTAAGGCAAGTTTGCAAAACTGAAAATTCTGTGCGTCCCCGTTTTTGGATATTTTTGTATCAGTCCTAATCGACCCATTTTTGCTTGGTAGAGTTATTAGGTCACACACTAGATGTATTTAGATCACTGCGATCGGCACTTAAAAATGAAAAATTGATAGATAAAGCTAATTTAGATTTATCTAATTAAAATTAAAAAGATTAATGTAGTTTGCTATACTAGCTAGTTATTTTACCACGCAATCTTTATTCTTTCTGAAACCTTTATCTTGGCAAAAAGCAGTACTATATCCTGCAATATAGGATATGTCAAGGTAGCATCTACACCCACACCTGAGTTACAAAAGAGCAAACTGCACTGTCTAAAATTTGACCAAGGGCATTGGGCATGGAGCATTCATTGGTTATTAATTCTTCTCCCTAACTCCCTTATCCCCCTCATCTGCTTTACTTCTAGTTCCTAACCCCTTTTATCAATCAGTAACTAATTGGTAGATCCCAAAATAAATAGATATGTTTAATGCCACTGAAATTTTAATTGATGCCTTTGTAAATCAAATTCGAGAAGGTTACCGTCGCACCTATGGCTGCTTCAAAAATGATTATCAGGACATCATTGCTTGGGCTGGTAACATGGCTTTGGAAAACATTGCTAATAGCGACGCCCTTTATCATAATGTTGAACACACCGTCTTAGTTACCCTGGTAGGACAGGAAATTTTGCGTGGCAAACATATTAGAGAAGGTGGTGTTTCCAGTGAAGATTGGCTGCATTTCATCATCTCCTTAGTCAGCCATGATATTGGCTACGTTAAAGGAGTTTGCCGACAAGACCGAGAAACAGCAGGCTTATATGCCACAGGTAAGAACGGCAAAATGATTTCTTTGGCTCCTGGGGCTTCTGATGCCAGTCTGACACCGTATCATGTTGATAGAGCAAAGCTATTTATTGATGAGCGTTTTGGCGGTCACAAGTTAATAGATGCGGAGGCAATTAAAAGCAATATTGAATTGACTCGATTTCCGGTACCTGCGGCAGAGGATCACCAAGACACAAAGTGCTTTGCCGGGTTAGTACGTGCTGCTGATTTGATTGGGCAATTAAGCGACCCKCGTTACTTAAAGAAAATTAATTCTTTATTCTACGAGTTTGAAGAAACAGGCATGAATAAAGTCCTGGCTTATAAAACTCCTGCTGATTTACGGAAGAACTACGCAAAGTTTTACTGGAATGGGGTATATCCTTATATCCAAGAAGGACTGCATTATCTGTCACTGACACAACAGGGAAAACAAATTTTGGCTAATCTCTACTCAAATGTATTTGTTGTCGAACACGAAAGGCAACAAGAAGAACAGCAGCGGTATTTAGAGGAGTTAAGAGTTAAGAGTTAGGAGAGACGCGATTAATCGCCTCTGTACAAGAGTTAAGAATTATTAAGCATGACTTATGATAAACATGAAAGTTTGATAAATCAGAACTCAAAACTCCTAACTCATAACTTATAACTCCTAACTACTATGGATTGGTGGCGACGACTGAAGAAAAATCCCTTGGCACGATTTGGGGCAATTTTGCTGTTAATTTTCTACATAGCAGTAATTGCAGCCGATTTCGTTGCGCCTTATGACCCCTATGCCTCACAGCCTAATGGTTCATTGCTGCCACCAACTAAGGTGTATTGGCTTTCTCAATCGGGGCAGTTTATTGGGCCTCATGTTTATCCGACGACTCAGGGAGAAACGAATTTAGAAACAGGCGATCGCGAACTGATTGTAGACTTTAAAAAACCTTCACCCTTGCGTTTATTTGTTTCTGGTGCAGAATACCGATTGTTCGAGCTAAGTTTGCCACTACCCCCCAAATGGGATGAAGTTACAATTATTCCCGGTATCCCCTTGAATTGGCATTTATTTGGCACAACAACTGGGGCAAAATTTAACCTTTTGGGTACTGATGACCAAGGCCGCGACCAACTCAGTCGCTTGTTGTATGGCGGCCGCATCAGTATGTTTATCGGGATTTTTGGTGTTGCTATTTCCTTTCCTCTCGGTTTGCTGATAGGTGGAATTTCCGGCTACTTCGGAGGTTGGACAGATAGCATTATCATGCGCTTGGCAGAAGTGCTAATGACTTTCCCTAGTATTTATCTTTTAGTCACCTTGGGGGCAGTTTTGCCACCTGGTTTAAGCAGTACCCAGCGGTTTTTGTTGATTGTGTTGATTACTTCGGTTATTGACTGGGCTGGCTTAGCACGGGTAATTCGCGGACAGGTACTATCAATAAAAGAGCGAGAATTTGTCCAAGCCGCACGGGCAATGGGCGGTAACCGACTTTATATTATTGTCCGCCATATTTTGCCGCAAACGGCTACCTATGTAATTATCTCTGCTACTCTGGCAGTTCCCAGCTTTATTGGTGCAGAAGCGATATTGAGTCTGATTGGTTTGGGTATTCAACAACCAGACCCCTCTTGGGGAAATATGCTTTCTCTGGCTAGTAATGCTTCAATTATGGTTTTGCAACCTTGGTTAATTTGGCCGCCGGCTGTCTTGATTATCTTGACAGTCCTAGCATTCAACTTACTTGGTGATGGCTTGCGAGATGCACTCGACCCGCGTAGTCTAAGAAGATAAGTTGTCAGAATAACAAATGCTGTCGCTGAAATAGTAAATGTTGTCGCCGAAATAACAAATGCTGTCGTCTGAAATAGTAAATGCTGTCGTCAAAATAGTTTTTGTTGTCGCTGAAATAGCAAATGCGACCGCCAAAATAACAAATGCTGTCGCTGAAATAGTTTTTGTAGTTGCTGAAATAATAAATGCTGTCGCCAAAATAACAAATGCGAACTCCGAAGTATAGCTGTAGTCACACTCTTTAGGACACTTGGTAAGGGTGAAAGAAGAGAGTTAGCAATAGTTTTACCTCCTGCCTCCTGCCTCCTGACAAATGCGTAGGCGTAGCCAGCCGTAGGCATCGCTCGTACTCTACTGCTGCAAAACCCAACGGCGAAAAAGTTCTACCATAATCCGCCAGCTTCCCTGAGTTTCCTCAACAACATCATGACGTTTCAAAGTATTCAGCGCTTCCTGTAAATTGGCATCATTCATACCTGTAGACTGAGCTAAGGCATCCAGACTTAGCCCTTCTGGGTGAGGTGCAAGCACTTGTACAATTGCTTGTTGACCCTCAGCACCTCGCGCTGCCTGACCCCAAACCCCATCAAAGTAGTAGCGTCCCCGCTTGAAAAACTCAGGGTCATTGATAACTGCTTCCACGTCTTCTACTGTGAAAACTGGGTCACGCGATCGTCCTTGCTCAAAAACAAAGTCGTTGTAGCGGCGTACTAACTGAAAACCCACGAGTTGCACTAAATATGGTTGACCATGTGTCAAAGCAGAAATTTCATCTAAAGCTTCTAGGGTGTAGTCGAGGGGGAAGTCTTCATTACCTGGGTTAGCGAGAATTTGGCGAGTAGCTGCACGTTCTTGAAAGCCAACATGAATAGGAATGACACTGGCAAAGAAAGGTTGAAAATAATCTGCTGTCATCTCTTCTAAAGTGTGCAAACCAGCAAAAGCAAAGGCGATTTTAGAACTCATTTGTACCAACCCCCGCAGAAAACCCATAAAGTCGATAGGTATTTTTTTCGCTTCAATTAAATCTTCAATTTTCTCAAACTCGTCTAAGGCAATGATTAACCCACCATCTAGCTTTGCTTCAACCTGTTTTAAATAGCGTTCAAAAGTTCGGTAAGGGAGACTTAGTAAATCAGCGTCAGTTGGGGGTGGAAGTTTTACAGTTTGAGAAATTTCATCACAAATTGCCATTAGCACCTCACCCACACCTTGGGGGCTATCTCCCAAACGTAGCAAGTTGACATAAGCTAGCTGTATTTGTAAGCCTAGACAGTTAACAGCATTAACCAGGATGGAAGTTTTGCCCATACGCCTGTGACCGTAGAGAACTACAGAATGGATTTGATTACCCATCATCCAGAGTTCTTCTAATTGTCTGATGACATCTTCTCGCCCAATGAAGAGATTACCTTGAACGGGATCGCCTACAACATAGGGATTAACTACACGTTGGGTAATACGAACTTGCCCTACCTCACTAGCTACATCCATTAGGGCTACTGACCAATTAATCGCTATTTTGTTGATTAGCTCTCGTTCAAGTTCAGGTAAAATATAATATTTATCTCGCAAACTTTTAAGTTCTCCAATAGCACGGCTGAGGGCAAAGGCTCTGGCAGAACGCGAGGAACTATCCCTAATAACTTTGATATCTTCTGCAACTCGGCGCAAACTAGCAATTGCCTTCCAAGTCTTCGGGCGTAACAAACGTTCTATTGGAAAATTTGGTATTTGAAGAGTAGCAATATTATTTAAATTCTTAGCTCTATCAAAGTTGAACAAAGTTTGAGTAAGAATATACATCTCTGACCCATAATTTAGAGAACGTACAGTAATAAAAGCTTTTGTAGACTCACGAAGATTTTTTTGATATAAAAACCAAAATCCAGCAGCAGTAGCAGCAGTGGGAGTATCCAATCGATACCATAGAGGGAATAGATAACCACAAAGACAACGAATCAATTCCCAATTGTAAGGAGGTTCGGCTAATTGTGCTACACGATATACTACTTGGTCTAAATCTGTTTCAGCTAAAACTTGATTAAGAGCTTTGATTATAGGTATAAATTGAAAAGTATAAGAAAAAAGTTTTTTAGCATTTATTGCTCCTTCCTCCCAATTATAATGTAACCAAATTTTCAATTGTTCAGATAGATAGGGAAAAGGTATTAGAGTTACATGGGGAAATTGCTGCCCTCTATTATCGTTACATAAATTTTGTTTTCTAAATAAACTTAAAAGCCAGTCATCAGGACGTAAGAATATAAAACATACAACTAATATGGAAATAATACCTGATAATAAAGTAACTAGTGTAGATTTTAATAATCCAAATTCAACTGAAATGTTTTTAAAAATAAACATAAAATTATTTGTAATAAATACAAATAAAAATATGCTAGTTATGAAAAATGATTCAATATTTGCTACATCTACTAAAACTATAAAAACTGTCTGAATGGATATACTTAACCAAATAAATCGTAATATTGAGAAAATTAAAATAATTAATATATTTGAAAATTGTTCTTTGTATGGTAAAGAACTAATACTATAAAATAGATTAAAAGTAATACTTAAAATGATAAATAAAGGCAGCCCCCAATTTATCCAGTTTTTTAAAAATTTTATATATATATAATAATAATCATTTATATCCGATTTAGAATAATTAGAGATGTAAAATAGATACAAGAAGAAATAACCAATAAATATTAGAGAAATACCAGCTAATACATATAAATAATTTAAGGTAAAACCTATTTTTTGTAAAATAAAGACCTGACCTAATGCTAGAATAATCGCTAAGATTAAACCTTGTAAAAATAATTTACCAATAATCTTATTAGGCAATAATCCCCAAGCATTTTTCCAATTCAGATTTTTAGGAATAAAAAATTCTTCTGGCAAGTTTTGTGTGTACCAAACTGTATACCATCGTAAAGCTTGGGGAAAGAAAAATACCCAGTGTAATAGGCGCATGTAATCCAAGGGATTCCAAAGTGACAGAGGTCGCCTCAATTTAGGTGCTAAGTCTAAGCGGGGTACAGCGAGGTATTGGGTCATTATTCAGTCTCCTTCTTTACGTGTAAAAACCTGTAAAAAACCTAATTTCCTAAATTACCTTCTTTTGCAAAGGAGATGTAAAGCACTATATTTTATTGAAAACCTTCCACATACCGTGAATAAGTTCGATAACACAGTTGCATCAGTTTACGAGGATGTCCGCCACTTTCTTGGATGAGTTGGATGATTTTGTCTTCAGTAAAACTCACTGAAGTATTAGCCAAATGGTTGGTAATAAAAGCACGCATATTGCCTTCATCCCAAGGATGAATGTGTTCTTCTTGGCAAATACCTGCCAGTGGAGATGTTTTGCCATTATCCTGACTGTCGTTAAATAGCTTGTCCAGAGGTTCGCTAGCAGCTAAAATCAACCGCAAAGAAGCATCACGCCCTTCAGCTAAACCGCGCAATTGATCCCTAACTTGGCGAGTAAAGCCGTTTTCGATTAACTTTCCTAAATTATCTATAGCTAATAGCACTTTTTTCTTTTGCAAATTGCGAGTTAGTCTATAGCCTTTGCTTTCAGGAATACCAATTTTATCGCACAAAGCAAAGTAGAATTCATCTTCATCATGAACTCCATTATTTAAATCTAAAAAAACTGGCTCGCGTGGGAACTGTAAATAATTTTTTGCCTGTTGGCAAATCACCCATAACAAAGATGATTTGCCGATTCCTTCTTCTCCTATGAGTGCGACACTACTATTACTGTTAAGTACTTCAAATACCCGTGATATTTCGTGTTCCCTGCCAAAAAACTGTTGTGGGTCTTCTATTCTGCCGTGTTGGGGAATAAAAGGATTATGATTTTGCGGCAATAGATTAGCTGAGTGTAATTCATCTTTTAGTGGTGGATTAGTTGGTTCTACAATTGGTTCTTGGGAAAGTGAAGCTTGTTCTGAATACTTTTGATATCCTTGTTTTATTGGATTTTTAAAATTTCTTTTTGTAACTGTTATTCCTAAATGTTTTGTAATCTTTTTGCATAACTTCGCACCCACATCTCTCACATGTTCTTCACTATAAGATCCATCATTAACAATCTCTCTATACTCTTTCCCTTCCCACATCCCTAAAAAGAGCTTTTGTTCTAAGTCATTTAAGACTTGCTTATCATTTGCAATTAGCTTATTAATGAATGTTAATGCTTTTTGTGAGTCCATTAGGTGTAAGTGAACTGGCAGAGCAAAGTTAAAATCAGTCAGTAGTGTAATACTTTACCCTACAAACATACATTTGCCTACTTTCCCTTACAACAATTTAATCACTCAAACTCCCTACTAGCGCCTACCTATAGAGCTTATGTCTCAAGTGATGATGGTGTTATACCAAAAAAAGTTGAGGAGTTTGAAAAATGGCAACTTTTAGACAACAGCTTGTACTTGCTCTCATCGCTGCTACCAGCGCCATACTAGCTACAGTAGCGCCTGCATTAATTGAGCGGGATAAAAAATCTTCTTCAGAACCCACGCCTTTTGTCAGCGCCACCTCTGCAATATGTGACAAAGTTCTTGCTGATAAAGTCTGTGTCGCTAATCTTACAGTGCAGGTTAATAGCAACGAACTTCAGCAAGTGAAAAATCGCGATCGGCTCTTTCTCAAATCTAGAGATACTCTAAGATTATCAAACGTTTATTATTGCATACCATCTCAAACTCTACTCAATAAAGTAGAAGTCAGAGGATATTTATTTAAACATGGAGTTGAGAGTTATAAAAATGGACTTTTCACTCCTAGTAACTTCCCGATTTATGCTGCTTGTCATAATATTGGTAACTTCCAAAAAACTTGGAAGCTTGAACCAGGACAGCACCAAGTCAGCATACCCATTATCAAGTATGTTGGTAGCAACAGAATTGTTGACAATAGTTTCTACTTTGACTTGGATGTGGGACAGTAATTTCAGTCTTCTGTTTAAAACCGAAAGCGAGTAGTAATTTTATGGCTTATAGCGACTTTAGTTTAGTTAAAGCCAAACAAGAGTTTAGTTTAACCACATTAGAAAAACGCGATATTTTCGCTGCTGTTCCTGAATTAGCAGCGAGTAATTTACTTGTAGAAACACTCAATTATAATCTGGTGATCGCTTTAGGTAGTAACAGTGAAAAAGCACGTTATGAGTTAATTATCGCACCAATTTTAGTTGACTTACACCGACAATTACGCGAGCAAGTTAATTTATTTTCTGGGGTAGATTTCACTGTTGATAATGCCAAAGGATTAAATGGCATCTGTGATTTTATTATTACGAAATCCCCAGAAATTCTAATTTTGACAGCACCACTAATTTGTAGAAGCTAAAAAAGAAAATATTAATGCGGGTTTAGGTCAGTGTGCGGCAGAAATGGTAGCAGCCCAAATTTTTAATCAGCAAGCTGCAACTGAAATTCAAACAATTTATGGCACAGTCACAACGGGCAGCATTTGGCAATTCCTCAAACTAGAAGAACAAACATTGACCATTGATTTAAGCGAATATTATCTCACAGATGTGAATAAAATTCTTGGTATTTTAGCCAGTGGTATTTCTCAAGAAATTTAACAAAATATCAAATAGCTTAATATCTAATTCGCGGATCTATATAAGCGTTTAAAATATCAATTAAAATGCTGGCACTGACAACGATCGCCCCGAAAAATACCAATACTCCCTGGACTGTGGGATAATCGCGATCGCTAATGGCTTGATATAGTCGATTAGCTAACCCAGGCCAAGAAAACGTTACCTCTGTCAAAATCGCTCCACCCAATAAAGATGCAAAAGTTAATCCCAAAACTGTAATTACTGGAATTAAGGCATTTTTTAACGCATGGGAAACTAAAATCTTGTTTTCCTTAATACCTCTGGCTCTAGCGGCTTCTACATAGTCTGCTTGCAAGGTTTGCTTTAAATTCACTCGTACAATTCGCTCAAAAATCCCACTGAGCAAAATTCCCAGCGTCAGACTTGGTAAGGCCAGATAATACAAAGATGTGAAAAACTGACTGAAGTTTCCAGTGAGTAAGCTATCGATTGTATACAATCCAGTAACAGGTGTGGGGGTGGGAAGGGTGGGCGGAAAGCGGTTAGAATTAGGAAACCAACCGAGTTGTACTGAGAAAATCAACTGCAAAATCATTCCTGCCCAATACATCGGGAGTGCGTAGGTAATGATACCAAATAACCGCCCACCAACATCGAAATATGTTCTAGGACGGGAAGCCGAAAGAGTACCAACTAAAATTCCGACGATGAGTGCAACCGCCATACTACATACTGCTAACTCTACCGTCGCGGGGAAATATTGCCTAATAATGTCCCAAACATTCTCTCCCCGACTCAACAAAGAACTTCCCAAATCAAACCGCAACAGATTTCCTAAGTAATTTAAGTACTGTAGCCACAAAGGCAGATTTAAACCAAGTTGTTTTCGCAATGCTTCTTTAGCTGCTTCTGGCGCACGTCCACCGAGAATTGCATCTGCTGGATCTCCTGGTGTTGCTCTGAGTAAGAGAAATACAATAGTAATGATAGTTAATAGCTGAAGTGGCGCTAACAGCAACCGGGAAATAATGTAATATTGTAAAGCTTTAGAGCGAGACATATTTTAGTTATTTGTTATTCGTTATTTGTTATTTGTCATTTGTCATTTGTCAATGATGCTCTATCCTCAATGCCCAATGCCCTATACTCAATAGATATCTTGCAATCCTTAACAGCCTACACCTTAATCCCCTCCCCTTACCAAGGGGTAGGGTGACAAAGTGTAGCTTTGGTTCTTTGGGGTTATTATTTGTGATTTATGCAAGAAGTCTAATGACTAAGGACAAATGACAAATGACTAATGACTATTTTTTAATAGTCTGGTAAACCAAAATTTGGATTGGATTAAGTTGTACGCTACTAACACCATTTCGGGCAAATACATAGTCTTTGTTTTGCCATAGGGGAACATAAGGTACATCTGTGGTTACTTGATTTTGAATTTCGGCAAAAATTTTCTGACGCGCTTCGGGGTTTAGTTCTTTACGTTGCTGGTCGATTAACTTATTCACAGCTTCGTTATAGTAAAATGAACCCTGAGTTTGACTGCCTCCATCTTCACATCCTTTAGCAACCGAACCTTTCTCACAATATAAAAATGGCTGCACGTAATTATCTGGATCTAAAAAGTCTGGATACCAATCGAGTAAAGCTGCTGGATATAATCCTCTAGAAATATCTTTAAAGAAAGCAGGGCCTTCAGCAACGGCGACTTCAAATTGCAAAATTCCATCCATTTTGGCATCAACAAGCGATTTAAGTGTCTGTGCTGCCAAACTCCGAGTAGGTGAACTAGAAGGATACCAAACTTGAACTTTTGCCGGATTTTCTTTGGAAAAACCAGCAGTAGTTAATAATTGTTTGGCTCTATCAAAATTAGCATCGCCATATTTATCTTTAAATAATGGTTGAGAAACATTAAACGTGGTGGGAATCATGCTGTAAAGCGGATCTGCTTGACCAAGTAATACTCGTTCATTTATTAATGGACGGTCAACCATTGAGGCGATCGCAGCTCTAACTTCTGCTTTATCTAAAGGCTTTTGATTCCGATTTAATACCAGATAACTTACTACGCTACCCTGAGCAGCGATCGCTTGCCAATCTCCTTTTTTACCACCTTCTTCCAAGCTTTGAGTTTGGTCTGGTTGTAGGGATAAATAAGCTACATCCACTCCACCTGTGCGGAAAGCATTAAACAAGTTAACTGGACTAGTCTGAATTTGGACGTTTACGCCCTTATTAGCTGGTTTTTCGCCCCAATATTTATCAAACACATCAAATCGCAGGGAATCAGTGCCATACTGAGCTAACTTGTAAGGGCCAGTTCCCACAAAAATATTTGGCTTGAATTCACCCGCACCAATTTTGTAAGCTTTCGGCGAAACTGCACACACCCCAGGAAAAGCCAGCAGTGAGGGAAACGCTGCAAAGGGTTTTTTCAGCTTGATGCTTAACTCATATTCGCCTGTGGTTTTTACCGAATCTACTATATCGCCTAATAAGAAAGAGGGTTTTCCTTTATTTTGAATAAAACGTTGGATAGTAAACGCCATTGCTTGGGCGTTGAAGCGAGTTCCATCGTGAAAAACTACTCCTTGGCGTAAAGGGATAGTGTAAGTTAAGCCATCTTGGCTGACTTTCGGTAATGCTGTGGCGAGTTGGGGCTTAATTTGCGTGCTTCCTGGTTCGTAGGTGTAGAGGCGATCGCTCATATTAAACACCAAACCCAAGGATGCTAACTCATAAGCATCAGCTGGGTCAAGAGTTCTCGGCTTCGCTGTTGTACCTATAGTAATGCGACCATCACCTGTAAGCCTATTTAGAGAACCCGATGGTAGGGTAGTTGGCTGTGGACGAGGAGCGCAACTCACAACTAAAAATAAACATACACAGAACAAAGATATAAATTGTATAATTCGACTCCAGCGTTTCACGGTCAAGGAAAACCAGGTCATGGCAATAAAATTTTTAGATATTAGCGGTCAGACATCTTACTACATTTGTGACTATTGTGCCTTAATTTTTACAAATAATTTTGTCAATGCTTATAACTAAGTATATACATACAAATAAATATAACTTTCAGCCAGGTATAAAAGAATTTATTTCAAATTTGATGATTACTCATTTGTGTTTACAAAGGACAAATAACTACATCATTAGCGACAACTCCTTAAATAAGAAAAAATTTTTATTTAATTAAGATTTTAAACATTAACTAAATTTGTCGTAAATTCATAGTTATTAGGGAATAGCTTTGTTAAGCTCTGACAGTAGCCCAAGTAACGTAAATTAAAACTTATCCTGTTGCTGCTTGGGTAAACATGCCTGTGGAGAGGTTTCTCATAGAAACGGCTGCATGGTTTTTCAGAAAAATCTAGTTTTATACATCAGCGAAAAAGCGATCGCGATATCGTAAACAGCAGATTGAAAGTCTAATAGTGAGACTAAGAGCGTGAAATATTTCTTTCTATCTGAGGGATGGACAGTTGCTAGAGTTTGGGCATCTGACGGACTCTGGCAAATAACTGCATGGCGACGCCAACCAGATATTCAACGAATGAATATTTGTTTAGTAGAACAAAACGAATTGCTATGGCTGTATCGAGTTGAAGAAGCCATTTTAACCGTTGAAGTCAAGCCAACAACCCCAGTAACCGCCAGTCAGAACATCGGTCAAGTAGTACTCAAGCGTTTGATGAGTGCCGAACAAGTCATCGAACGCCTGGGTATAGCTCAGACCAAGTGTCAACTACAAAACATCCAGTTAGTAGTTCAGTAGAAATTGGGCATCCCTTCGGCTTCTCTCAGGGCAAGTGGGTAGGGGGAGATAGGGAGAGAATTCCACTCCACCACCCGATCTTCCTACATTTTCAATGCCCACTGCCCATTTCTCGTAAAGAAAAGATAAGCAAATTTAATCCCCGACAGGATTGGTAGCGAAAAAACTTACACATGCTACGCGATCGCAATAATTTACACGCTTGCAAACAGTTCCATCAATAGTTACACTTTTTAAAATATTCTCATTTTTGCTTGGCGATGGCTACCCTACGGGGTAAATCTCAAGGGAGCGAGTAAGCATTGCCAAACCACCACGCTGTCTGACTTAATAAGACTAAGTTGTGGTCAAAGTCTGGCTCTGGCAATAACAAAAAACAAAAGCGAGTTTTCTGAGTGGCGTTTTCGTTTCTCAGAACCTCAGTAAGATAATTGCTTTGTAAACTAACTCATCGAGGAGGAGCGTAGTCGATGGGACTACCCTGGTACCGAGTACACACAGTCGTTCTGAACGATCCAGGGCGGCTGATTTCTGTACACCTAATGCACACAGCCTTAGTAGCAGGCTGGGCTGGTTCGATGGCACTATACGAACTGGCTATTTTTGACCCTAGCGATCCGGTTCTCAATCCGATGTGGCGTCAAGGAATGTTTGTGCTGCCCTTCCTAGCACGTTTAGGCGTTACTCAATCTTGGGGTGGTTGGAGTGTTACCGGTGCTTCAGGAAGCGATCCTGGCTTCTGGTCATTTGAAGGCGTTGCTGCGGCTCACATCGTTCTTTCGGGTCTGTTATTCTTAGCTGCCGTTTGGCACTGGGTTTATTGGGATTTGGAACTCTTTAGAGATCCTCGCTCAGGTGAACCCGCTTTAGACTTGCCAAAGATGTTTGGCATTCACTTGTTCTTATCTGGTCTACTTTGTTTTGGCTTTGGTGCTTTCCACCTCACCGGACTATTTGGCCCGGGGATGTGGGTTTCTGACGCTTATGGCATAACTGGCAGCATCCAGCCAGTAGCCCCAGAATGGGGTCCAGATGGTTTTAACCCATATAACCCTGGTGGCGTTGTGGCTCACCATATTGCCGCTGGTGTTGTTGGTATTATTGCAGGCTTATTCCACCTAACAGTCCGACCACCTGAAAGGCTTTACAAAGCTCTGCGGATGGGGAACATTGAAACAGTACTTTCTAGCAGTATCGCAGCAGTATTCTTCGCTGCTTTCGTAGTAGCTGGTACTATGTGGTACGGTAATGCTACCACCCCCATTGAACTGTTTGGCCCTACCCGCTATCAATGGGATCAAGGCTACTTCCGTCAAGAAATTCAACGTCGCGTCCAAACCAGTGTTGGTCAAGGTGCAACCCTTGAGCAAGCTTGGTCGCAGATTCCAGAAAAACTAGCTTTCTACGATTATGTCGGCAATAGCCCCGCCAAAGGCGGTCTATTCCGTACTGGGGCGATGGACAAGGGTGATGGCATTGCTCAGTCTTGGCAAGGTCATGCTGTATTCAAAGATTCCGAAGGACGGGAATTGACAGTGCGTCGTCTCCCCAACTTCTTTGAAACCTTCCCAGTAGTCTTAACCGACGCCGATGGAGTTGTTCGCGCTGACATTCCCTTCCGTCGGGCAGAATCTAAGTATAGCTTCGAGCAATCTGGTGTCACTGCTAGTTTCTATGGTGGTGACCTCAATGGTCAGACCTTTACAGACCCGGCAGATGTAAAGAAATATGCTCGTAAGGCTCAAGGCGGTGAAATTTTTGACTTTGACCGGGAAACCTTGAACTCTGATGGCGTATTCCGCACCAGTCCTAGAGGTTGGTTTACCTTTGGACACGCTGTGTTTGCTCTGTTGTTCTTCTTTGGTCACCTCTGGCATGGCGCTCGTACAATCTACAGAGACGTATTTGCCGGTGTTGATGCAGATCTAGAAGAGCAAGTCGAATGGGGTCTATTCCAGAAAGTGGGTGACAAGTCAACCCGCCGGAACGAAGCCCTCTAAGGTACTGGAAAATGGGGACTAGGGACTAGGAAAGAAGTATTTAAGAAGACTTTTTTAATAATCAATCCCTAATACCCAGTCCCCAATCGCTAATCCCCTGATTAATAGCTGGATAAGCAGGAACTCATAAAATGGAAAGCGTTGCATACATCTTGATTTTTACTTTGTGTATAGGTGTTCTCTTCTTTGCGATCGCATTTCGCGAACCCCCTCGCTTTGAGAAAAAAGATAAGTAAGTCGCTATTACCAAAAATTTAAGCGCATTCAATCTTAGTATCCGTTACTACTGAATATGGTAGTGACGGATATTATTGTGTTTGTCCTTTGTCATTAGTCATTGGCCATTTGTTAACACTCAACACTCATCTTTTAATACACAATCCTTTTAATCTTGTGATATAATTTCCAATCTTGGGAGTTAATATGTGTTATTACTAGCTTTTCTGCGCTAGGATGAAAAAGGATGTTAAGTGCGGACTGCTTAGAGACAGTTGCATATACATCGCACTTATTGCACAACCTTTACGGAGACTAAAACCGGGAACTAAATCAGCATGGTCAATCAGAATTTAACCGCTACAGAAATTGGATTCACTCACGAAGATTTCGCTGCTCTACTTGATAAATACGACTATCATTTTAGCCCTGGTGATATTGTACCAGGAACCGTTTTCAGTATAGAGCCGCGCGGCGCTCTGATTGACATTGGTGCTAAAACAGCAGCATACATACCCATACAAGAAATGTCTATTAACCGGGTCGATGCCCCGGAAGAAGTCTTACAGTCAAACGAAACGCGGGAATTTTTTATCCTCACCGATGAAAATGAAGATGGCCAGTTAACTCTTTCCATCCGCCGTATAGAGTATATGCGGGCTTGGGAACGCGTGCGGCAATTGCAAGCAGAAGATGCTACAGTACGTTCTGGCGTATTTGCAACCAATCGCGGTGGAGCCTTGGTACGAATTGAGGGATTACGCGGTTTTATACCTGGTTCTCACATCAGTACCCGCAAACCTAAAGAAGAATTGGTAGGCGAAGAGTTACCACTGAAATTCTTAGAGGTAGACGAAGAACGCAACCGCTTAGTTCTATCCCACCGTCGGGCGTTAGTTGAACGCAAGATGAACCGCCTAGAAGTAGGTGAAGTAGTGATTGGTACAGTTCGTGGTATCAAACCCTACGGTGCTTTCATTGATATTGGCGGCGTCAGTGGTCTACTACACATTTCTGAAATTTCTCACGAACATATTGATACACCTCATAGCGTGTTCAATGTCAATGATGAAGTGAAAGTTATGATCATTGATTTGGATGCCGAAAGAGGTCGGATTTCTTTATCTACCAAGCAGTTAGAACCAGAACCCGGTGATATGATTAAAAACCGAGATTTGGTCTACGATAAAGCAGAAGAAATGGCTGCTAAGTATCGGGAACAGCTGTTAGCTAAGCAGCAAGGTACTAATGCTGCATCTGCTGGAGTTATGGAAGTTGTAGCAGAGGACGAAGTTCCACCAGCTACGGAAATTGAAGACGAAATTCCACCAGCTACGGAAATTGAAGACGAAATTCCACCAGCTACGGAAATTGAAGACGAAATTCCCGCAGTGACAGAAACGGAAGAAGAAATTCCCGCAGTTATTGAAGAGTAATACATTTATAGTTTTACTGTCTTTAATTAAGATTATCAAAGCATTATTCAAAGAGGGTTTTCCCTCTTTTTTTATGTATTTTGTTATTGGTCATTGGTCATTAATTAAAGGATAAATAACTAAATAAGTAGGGTGAAATATTTTGGCAATTATTAAATGTAGAAACATCACTTTTGATAATATTCAAGCAATTTTGTTTGATAAAAACGGAACTCTAGAAGATTCAGAAACATATTTGCGATCGCTAGCACAAAAAGCAGCGAGGTTGATAGACGCTCAAGTTCCTGGTGTTGGGGAACCGCTATTAATGGCATTTGGTGTCAATGGCAATACCCTCGACCCAGCAGGTATAGTATCCGTGGCGAGTCGCCGCGAAACAGAAGTTGCTGCTGCGGCATATATTGCTGAAACTGGAAGGGGATGGTTTGAATGCTTAAAAATCGCTCGTCAAGCTTTGGATGAAGCGGAAAAATACATTGGACAAACTCCTTCACCAATGTTTATCGGCAGTTTGGAAATATTGAAATATTTACACGAAGCTGGTATAAAACTCGGTATCCTCTCAGCTGCGACAACTGATGAAGTACAACAGTTTGTAGCCCATCACCAATTAGGTGATTATATCCAGCTGCAAATGGGAGTGGATGAGGGGCCCAGTAAACCAGACCCCATACTATTTTTGCAAGCTTGTCAAGCCTTAGGAGTCGAACCAAGCGCTACATTGATGGTAGGAGATTCAGTTGGTGATATGCAAATGGCACGCGATGCTAAAGCCGCAGGTTGTATTGGAATCACCTGGGTGGGTCAGGCGGATAATGTTAAAGGTGCAGATGTAGTGATTAATCAACTTGATGAAATTCAGATTTTAAGTAGGTAAGCACGAAAAAACTAAACTATGTAAAGATAAGTAAATACGGGGAATAAATCTACTAAGGTAACTAAAATTATGGGCACTCGTTTAAGGGTCTTCCTAATTTGTAAACAAGACCGAACTCTATTCAACCTGAAAACAACTTACAGAAGAGGGGAAAAGTTAAACACTTTTCCCTTTTCGTTTTCTCCAGTTAATAGCTTAGAGAAAAATGTCAAATCGAAAACATTCATCCAAGATGATGAAAATTAGTTATCAAATTTTTCAGGAATAAAGAGTTTATTTTATAGGTTTGCATAAATGGATTTGTTAATGATTATAGGATTAGCGGCTGCTACATTAACTACGACCGCCTTTCTCCCACAGATGTTTAAAACCTGGCAAACAAAATCAGCAAAAGATATTTCTTTTGTGATGTTGATTACATTTATCACGGGTGTTTTTTTATGGTTAATTTACGGAATTTATCTCCAAGCATTACCTATTATTCTTGCTAATGGCATCACATTATTTTTTAACTTGATAATTCTATGGCTTAAAATTAAATATAGATAAAGCAGCCCTAGCGACTAGAAATAAATTCTAGCCACACAAACTCTCATTTGCCTGCTGGGACTAAAATAAAACTTACAGAGTTGGTTTTTGTCTCGTGTATATGGGATTTAGAAATTACATTTATGCAAATACTTAGAAAAAAAGCCTGTGACATCATCTCTATTTGACTCGGAACGCCTTTTATTTACACCAACTACCTCAGACACTAACGCTATTCCCCTGATTTTTGCCTTTCCCAATGAGTATAGCGTTGGTATCACTAGCCTTGGCTATCAGGTAGTTTGGGCAACTTTGGCAATGCGTAATGATGTGCAGGTGAGTCGCCTATTTACTGATACTCACGAACAACTCCCCAGAAAGCCGGAAATTGTCGGATTCTCTATTTCCTGGGAATTGGATTATGTAAATATTTTAAATTTGTTAGAGTCTTTAGAAATTCCTATTTGGGCAGCTTCTCGTGATGATTCTCATCCGATAATTTTTGGTGGCGGGCCAGTTCTCACTGCTAATCCTGAACCTTTTGCAGATTTCTTTGATGTCATTTTGCTGGGAGATGGCGAAAATTTACTAGGAAATTTAATTGAAGCTTACAAAGAAGTAAGAAATAGTTCTAGACAAACTCAATTACAAAGATTGGCACAAGTACCAGGTATTTATGTTCCCAGTTTATATGAGGTGGAATATCACACCAGAGATGGTGCAATAAAGTCTATTCAACCAATTTGCTCTGAAATTCCCGCAGTGGTGCAAAAGCAAACTTATCGAGGAAATACTCTATCAGCATCCACTGTAGTCACCGAAAAAGCAGCTTGGGAAAATATTTACATGGTGGAAGTGGTGAGAAGTTGTCCAGAAATGTGTCGTTTTTGTTTGGCAAGTTATCTCACATTACCTTTTAGAACAGCAAGTCTGGAAGGATCATTAATTCCAGCTATCGAAAGAGGTTTACAAGTTACAAATCGCTTAGGATTATTAGGGGCTTCAGTAACTCAACATCCAGAGTTTGAAGCGTTATTAGATTATATTAGTCAGCCCAAGTATGATGATGTTCGTCTGAGTATTGCTTCAGTACGAACCAACACCGTAACAGTCCAGTTAGCAAAAACTTTGGCGCAACGAGACACGCGATCGCTTACTATTGCCGTAGAAAGTGGTTCGGAAAAAATCCGGCAAATCGTCAACAAAAAGCTGCATAACGATGAAATTATCCAAGCAGCTATCAATGCCAAAGCTGGTGGACTCACAGGTTTAAAACTCTACGGAATGGCAGGAATTCCTGGCGAATCAGCAGAAGATTTAGAGCAAACCGTGGCAATGATGCATAGTATCAAAAAAGCTGTACCAGGGTTACGGCTAACATTTGGATGTAGCACATTTGTACCTAAAGCACATACACCCTTTCAGTGGTTGGGAGTAAATCGTCAAGCTGAAAAACGGTTGCAATTTTTGCAAAAACAACTAAAACCAAAAGGGATAGAATTTCGCCCAGAAAGCTATAATTGGTCAATAATTCAGGCTATGTTATCCAGGGGCGATCGCAGACTCTCCCAACTTCTCCAACTAACTCGTAACTTTGGCGACTCTTTGGGTAGCTACAAACGCGCTTTTAAACAGCTCAAAGGACAAATCCCCGACTTAGATTTCTATGTTCACGCCGATTGGTCAACAGAGGAAATATTACCCTGGAGCCACTTGCAAGGACCTCTGCCACAGTCTACACTACTAAAGCATTTGGCTGATGCTAAGAGTTATTTCGACTCATGCCAAAAGGGGACTGGGGAAATGAGGGAGATGGGGCAATGGGGAGATGAAAAGAGAATTTCATCCCACCACCCCGTAGTCAATGCCCAATGACGCCAGTTGCTACCCTTCGGGAACGCTAAAAGCGAACAAGTCAAGCTTTGCCTGCCTAAAGCCATGGCTTTCCAATACCCAAAAATTTACATTTTAAAACTTGATGCAAACCACAGCTGAGTATTACTGCGCCTATTGCGGTGAACCAAACTTAACTTTTATTGATTTGAGTGCTGGGGGACAACAATCTTATGTAGAAGATTGTCAAGTTTGCTGTAATCCAAATATTTTGTATGTTCGGGTTGATGAAGACACCCTAGATATCGAGATTGATACCGAATCTGAAAGTTGAGTTTTAGGTTTTTCTTTCCATGCTGCACTTTAAACATTCCTCAGTCATCAATGCGCCACTAGAAGTAGTTTGGAAATTTCACGAAAGGCCAGACATTTTGCAACTACTAACTCCACCTTGGCAACCAGTCCAAGTAGTCCGCCGCGATGGAGGGCTGGATGTGGGTGCTATCACAGAATTTCGGCTGTTTCTTGGGCCATTACCCTTAACTTGGCTAGCACGTCATACTGAATACGAAAAATATCGCCTGTTTACCGACGAACAAATATCTGGACCTTTTGAGTTTTGGGTACATCGACATGAATTTGAAGCTGAAAATGCTGGTAAAACCAAGTTGACTGATGCAATTTCTTTTTCAATGCCTGGTGGCGGAACAGTTGAATTTATCAGTGGTTGGTTGATACAAGCACAATTAGAAGCGATGTTTCGCTATCGCCATTATGTAACGAAACGAGAATGTGAGTCTTGATGCAATAATTATCAGCTTTCAGGCGGTGGTTGCTAGTTTATTTCAGAGAGGCGATCGCATTTCGATATCATTACTTGGAAGTATTGCACGTAAGTAACACTCAAGTTTGAAAGTGTAAGTGTTGGTAGGTTGAGCTACTGACACCAATTTAGCTGTGCCATCTGACTACAATAATTTAATTTTTAGTAGAATAATTTGATGGCAATTAATAATTCTTGTGTTGTTACTTATAGCCCTGCTTATACAATTGTTCCTACTTACGAATGCTTTAATCGCTGTAGCTACTGTAACTTTCGCACTGAACCAGGTAAAAGTCCCTGGATGAATCTCTCGGATGCAGAAAGTATTTTCAAACAGCTGCAAAGTGAAAAAGTTTGTGAAATTCTCATCCTTAGTGGTGAAGTACATCCCCATTCACCAAAGCGTCAAGCGTGGTTTGAACTAATTTATGATTTATGTGAATTAGCATTTTCAATGGGGTTTCTACCGCATACCAATGCAGGACCATTAAGTTTTGCAGAGATGCAAAACCTCAAGCATGTGAATGTTTCGATGGGGCTGATGTTGGAACAGTTAACACCGATATTGTTAAATAGCGTACATCGACACGCACCGAGTAAATTACCAGAAGTTAGGCTGCAACAATTACAATGGGCAGGAGAGTTGCAGATTCCCTTTACAACAGGGTTACTTTTAGGAATTGGAGAAACTGCTAATGATTGGTGGGAAACATTAGCAGCAATCTCTCAATTTCATCAACGTTACTGTCATATCCAAGAAGTAATTTTGCAACCTCATAGTCCAGGAAATCAGCAGAGTTTTAATGCACCGCCCTTTAACCCCCATCAATTGCCAGAAGTAATTGCTAAAGCACGTGAAATTCTACCAGCTGATATTACAATTCAAATTCCGCCTAATTTAGTTAAGGATGACCAATGGTTACTTGCTTGTATCGAAGCTGGTGCGCGAGACTTGGGCGGAATTGTCCCAAAAGATGAAGTTAATCCTGATTATCCTCATCTTCAACAACAGGTATTGAGAGAAATTTTAAAGTCTGCGGGGTGGGAGTTGATAGAGCGTTTACCAGTTTATCCCCAATTTGATGGTTGGTTGTCAAAGGAGTTGCAAAGCTTGGTGAGATGGTGGCGAAATAGCTTAAATCTCGTTTCGAGGTCTGAAAACAATGATTTTCCTTAAGCTGCGATGATTTCTTGCACTAAAACGTAAGGCTGGACGATAAGCGTATTAAATCGCTTAGTAGTATCGCTATTCCATTCTCCCACCTGTGCTGTGGTCGGTTTGGTAATCAATTGTTCTTCAATCCATTGTTGCACTGATGGAGTATTATCATTTGCGATCGCTACCCCAACATCGACTAAGTTTAACTTAAGTGCCACMAAAATTACTGCATCTCGCTGTACATGAGGAATTAGCCACTCCCACTCTGCCTCATCCAGGTTTTCTGTTAATTCTGCTCTTAAATCCGACATCATTCCTCAATTTAGATTTTTAGATAGCCATTTTTATATTATTCACTAGTTCGTAGTTCCTGACAAATGACCGAATAATTACTAATTTGTCATTCGTAATTTATGGTACAAATCTCTAACTGGAGTTATGGAGACTTAATAATTTATTTCTGGCCTTCCATAATCAGGTATGAAAATCTCACGTATAGGCGCACAGACACAGAGATAAAGATAGAGTTTTCAGGCTTTTTTACAAGACTTTGGAATCTATTCATACCACAATTAGAAACGCCTTATTCCTTATTTCAAGCACCTAACTTGAGTTATGGGATAATAATTACGAATTTTTTTGACTAAACTTCAGATTTCATTTCTTCAATCTCAAACAAAGATACAATTACTCCAGCGATGGGAATAGATATAAAAACACCTAATAATCCTGCAACTCTAGCACCTACTAGCAGAGCAAAGAATATGACTACGGGATTCAAATTTAGCGCACCTTGCATAATTCTTGGTGCAATCAAATTATCTTGTATTTGCTGAAGAACAATACAAGTTATCAATACTTCCAATGCTAACCAAAAACTTTGAGATAATACAAATAAAGTTATAATGCTTACTCCTAATGTTGCTCCTATACCAGGAATGATATCAACAATACCAACAATCACTGATAATAATAATGCAAAAGGCACTTTTAATATTAAGAAAACTAGGAAACTTGCAGTTGTGAGAAATAAGCTTAATAACAACTGACCTCGAAAAAATCCCAGGAAGGCGCGTCTGATAATAAGAGTAAATCTATTACGGCGTTGTTTAGGTAAGATTTTTAAGATAAAATTCCAGAGCTTTTCTCCATCTAGTAACATGAAAAAAGCTACAACTGCAATCAAGATAAAAGTCACAAAGTTTGTGAAAAAACTTTGTAATATAGCTAAACTAGTGACAAGAGTTGATATAGCTTGGTTCCTTAATTGTTCTTGAACAAAACTTAAATCTATCTGAAGATTGCGGTTGCGGAAGAATTCTTCTAATTTATCTAATAGGGGTAATAAAGAATTTAAAAATCCAGTTATACTATCAATTAATTGTTGTCCTTGGGATAAAACCGTTAAACCTACAGTAATTATTACACCCCCAATAATTACAATACTGAGCAAGAAAACTACACCAACTGCTACACCGTGAGGCAAAAAACGCCGCAGCCACTCTACAGGATAGCTAAGTAAAAAAGCCAAAATAGCAGCAAATGTAAAAATAACGATAACTGTTTCAAAGTAAGCCAAAAGCTGTACAATTGCCCATCCACAAGCAACTAAGAGCAAAAAGCGGACTAACGCTAGATTATTTAATCGTTGCCAAAAGTTTTTGGCTTCAAAGCCACTCATATTAATTTAGGATTTAGGATTTAATATTTTGCCGAAAGTTAGATTGCGTAAGTTATACAATAAAGTAAGCTGTGCAAAGTGTCTCGTAGAGAGGTTTCCTGTGAGATGATAAAATCTTTAGAATAAAGCTCTTATATGATGTTTAATAAATCAATCCGTAATATGTCATTGCGAGTAAAACGACGCAATCACAACGTTTTCGGGATTGCTTCTCTACATTGCAATGACGGTTATTTGAACGGACATGATATTAGTGGAATTTCTCACAAGGTTACTGGTATATATTGAATTTCAGATTAGAGAAACCTAATAGCGATTGCCACMTCCCTAAAGTATATATTTGGACTTGTCTAATTCATCGTCCTAAATCATGCATTTGATTAATTACAGTAGTACACTTTTGTGTCAAAGTCTCCAATTCTTCTTTATTACTAGAATTGGGAGCCTCTATCAAGTTACCAATTCTGACTGTAATCGGAACTTTGCGGGGTATTTTCGAGCCTTTTTCTAAAATTTTCTCTGTACCCCAAACACTTACTGGTAATATTGGGGCTTTGGCTTTCGCCGCTAGCAGCAAAGCGCCTCTTTTGGGGTCTGTAATTCGACCATCTGGAGTGCGAGTACCTTGCAAGAAAACACCGACAGCCCAACTGTTATTTAGATATTCTAAGGCTGAGCGGATGGCATTGCGATCGGCACTTCCCCGACTCACCGGGTAAGCACCATACAATTTAATCGCTTGCGCCAAAATTGGGATATTAAATAATTCTTCCTTAGCCATATACGCCACTGGACGGCCTAAACAGTTAGAGACAATTGGTGGGTCAAAATAACTAGCATGATTACTTACTACCACCAATGGCCCCCATTGAGGGACATTTCCCGCACCATAAATGTTACCCCGAAAGTAAGCGTGAAGCATAGGGCTGACGACTGACCATTTAAAGGCGTGGTAAAGTGCCAGACTAATAAACGGCTCGCGGTTTTTGTCCACAGAAGATAATGCCAATTAGACTGAATTTAGCATAAGCGATCGCAACACCTAAGGCAAAGACAAAAAACAAGAGTCATAATGCGTTATGTATTCTTTCTCAATGGCGTTTCTACTTTAAGCTTGGAGCTTGCTGACAATGATAAAGTTGATATTTGTAGCCGTCTATGCTTGCTAAAGATTCAGTATCAGAGACGCATGTTTTGATGGCTTCTGCTACAGGGGCATGAAAGTTTACCAGCCACAAGTCAAAAGGCCGTGCTAAAGTCTTTAAACTATTTTCTAGAGCAATAGTGGAAGTATTCGGATCTCTATCTTGATGGGCAAGAAGAAACAGAGAATTTTGGGGTGAATTTTTCAGTTTAATTTCTCTCGCTATCCCCATCATTTCTCCAGTGTGTACATAAGTTTTGTGAGTGGTGGCAATCAGTATTGGCACTGGCGATACTTGTTGAATTAATTGCACAAAAAGGTCAGGGCGATAATATTTTTGATAGCCGAGATTACAGAGTACTGTGATGGCACTCGTAAATCCCATTAACCAAATTAAGACCACAGCTTTTTTTCCATTTATTCTCCATCTGCCAATATTTTTTCTTAATTCTCTGGGTGGATGCCAACAAACTGCCAAACTTGCTCCTAGTAAAACAATTACACTAGGAAAGTAAATAAAGTGGTAGCGAGCGCCTCTGGTTAGGTCAATTCCCAAAAAGTAAGTAAAGATAAAAAATAAAGCGTTAGCGCTGATAGCAACTCCAGCTAACACCTGAATCATAATCCGGTTTTCTAGGTGTTGCAATTGAACCTTAATCCCACGCACTAAAATTGGTACTGCCCAAATAAAGAAAATTAGCATTACCAATCCCGAAGCAATCACAACCAATAGTTGTGCAGATTCGACTGGTAACAGGGAAATCATTGTAATCCATGTTCCTAAAGCTTGAAAAATTGGGCTTATCCAATCTAGTCCGGCGCGGGAGCCTCGAATCCACTCGGTCAAATTATCGCGATTTCTATTTTCTAAAAAGATTGGTACCCAAATTAAACCTGCTACAAATGTACCTATAGCAACAGCATAGATGCGCTGCCAAGTAGAAGAAAGCAGAGAAAATTTTGTATTAGTTTGTTTTTGATGCCAAGCAAGAAAAATTAAGATTAGAACTTCAGTGCAAAGGGTAAGGCTGAAAAAGTAATGGGTAGCAAAACCTAAAGCATTAATTTCTACCCACAAAAGTGCTACCCACATCGGTAAAGGTGTGTGGTTTTGAAGATGACGTGTAGCAATTACTAAGCAGATTAGAGAACCAATTACCCACAAGGCTCCTAAACTGTAATGGCGTGCTTCTTGTGACAAAAAGATTGCGTAGGGTGATACTGCCATAATGGCAGCAGCTAAATTTCCTACCAATGGCGAACGAAATGCTACTCTACCTAATACGTAAACACAGGGAATAGAGATAGCACCAATTAAAGCTGGTAAACAACGCGCAGCAAATAGCGATACTAATCCTCCTTCGCTGGGAAATAATTTCATCCACAAGTAAGCTAAAACAAAATACAGTGGTGGATGGGTATCTTGTGTAACTACATTATGAATTACATCACCAATACTAGCGGCTGGGTTTAGTTGTAGTGGTTGTAATAGAATATCAGGTGCGATCGCTCTATCTAAGGGTACTGATAAAAAATTATTCCCCAAACTAAACACCAAAGTGCAAAATTCATCAGTCCAAGGAGGCTTTGCGGTCAAGTTCACTAAGCGTAAGCCGAAGCCGATAATCAACCACATCAAAGGATGAAACCAGCTAGGAAAAGGGAAGTCATACAAATTGTGCAAATTTATCTGTTGCAAGACTGAGATTTTACCTTTGTCGGGTCGAATCTGGGCAGTATACACAGGCAACAACAAGATAATCTTTTTGCAAAAATAGAATGCATCCCTAAAAAAAACTTTCATAGCCAGCTCTTACACTCATCAATCTGTAGATTTGACGTTTTAGATTTAAATTCGTTCTGAAATCTAAAAATAAAAATTCAAATCTCAAATCCTTCGTTGTGATTATTTCACATCGGTGATACGCCAGCTAAGTTTTAAATTCACCCAGAAATTCCAGACGGTAGCAACAGCGATCGCAATTAGATTAGCAATATAACGGTTAGGAATAAGAAAATTAAATATTAAATTTAATACCAGTACATTCAATACCAGTCCCGCTAGACAAATAGTGTTAAATTTCAAAAATCGCTTGCCGCGTTGATGCCATTCTTGCTGTCTGGCGCTGACATCGGCAAACGTCCAGGCATCATTCCAGAAGAAATTATTCAAAATTGCAATTTCACCAGCGATAATTTTGCTGCGTGTCAATGGCCAAGCTAAGGTAGTGGGATCGCTCAGTAAGTAAAGCACTACCATATCCACAAAAACCCCACTTAAGCCAACCAAACCAAAGCGCATGAACCGCCTAAATGGAAAGTTAACTTTTTTCTTAAACCGTCCCACCCTTCCTGTGGAAAGCCGCAACAGCACTAAGTGATGTATATAGTCTATATACTGCTTCCATGTGACTTTACTCTCGCCTTCTTTGCGTTCACAAAATACATATCCAACTTCCGCTAGTTGGTTGACTCTTCCTCGCCCAATTACCTCTAGGAGAATTTTGTATCCTACTGGATGAAGCATGGCATTGGCGATCGCACTCCGGCGCACCATAAAATAACCACTCATGGGGTCGGAAACTCTCCCTAATACCCCTGGTAAGATAATTAAACCTAACAACTGAGCGCCGCGAGACAATAAACGCCTAATAACACTCCAACTACTGACACCGCCTCCTTCCACATGACGGCTGGCTACTGCCAAATCTGCTCCCTGTTCAATACTACGCAACAGTTGCATCAGCACCTCTGGCGGATGCTGCAAATCTCCATCAATCACCCCTAGCACACTGCCTGTAGCTGATTGCCAGCCACGAATCACTGCTGAAGACAGCCCCCTTTCCTGTTGCCGCCGCATCACTCGCAACTGGGGGTATTCTGTTGTCAAAGATTGTGCTATTTCCCAAGTCCCATCTGGACTATCATCGTCTACGATAATTAGCTCATACTTTCCTGGAATGGATTCATCTAGTATCAGACTCAATATCCTAACTATATTCTTGACGTTGTTACGTTCTTTATAAGTAGGAATAACAAGAGAAAGCAGGATATATTCGCTACATTCATCTATATCACTACGAGGGTATTCGGAAATTTTGAGCGGTCCAGTTGGAACTGTTAATAGTGAGTTGGATGAGTTTGTTTTCATATTTCAAATAACACATGAAGGTGTGTAAATACTGAAGTCTATAAAACCCAAGATTTGCTAGCTTTATTGATTCAATCTGGTTTGCTCGACATTGTGTAATTACTTTTGTTACAGCTTACTCTTCTGAGAGTTTAGTAATTTACTTACTTTAATTTATAGGATCTTTACTAAATTCATCTAAATTTTATATTTCCCTGGTTCTTCATATAATAATCTTCATCTATCTATGTATTAATCTTTTGTACTATTAAGAACATAATTTAACATTAAATTAACTAGACCAGCAAATAGATTATTGATAAATCTTATTATTATGATATGTTGATATGATTAGCCCTAATAACTAAAGATTTCAAGTGGTATATCAATCTTATGGTACGGTAGTCGAAATTAGACAAATTTTGACACTTAGTCATCAGTAAAGTTGACAAAGTTTTATATATAGATATTAAAAACTTGACTATTTAGTAACATAAATATAGCAATTTTAATTTACGAGACTTCCCAGTGTTTATATCACCAGCTGGTTTAAAAACTTTGGATATAAGTTGATTATCGATGATTTAGGACTCTTATATATCTACTGTTAATAATTTTTTTATTAATGAAAAACTTAATCTCTAGAGAAAGATATTATTTTTTGATAAAGCTTGAACTGATAAAAATAAAGTTTACAGGAGTAAATATAAAGTAAAGGAGATAGAAGCGATAGAGTTTACCTTAAATCATAACTGTTATTGTGTTATGGGGTCAGGCGTGGATAATAGCGCTAACGCTAATATTTATATTTTTCATCACCAATCATCTGGAAATACGCTCCTAATATGATGTCCAACAAATCACTCTTAATATGTGATTGTCAATAAGAGACCCAATTACAATGTTTTTGAGATTACTTCCTTAGAGTCCCAATCATAGTTATATCAGCAGACTTGAGATAATACTAATTATCTAAAATTATGCAACAAATTCAAATCTACAAACTTAGATTTTTTCAGACTTACGTAATTAAAAGTTATTAACTATATAACTTGCTGCTTACGGGCAGGCGAGTATTATGAGTTGGTATAATACTATTTTATATTTGGGAATAAGTCTGAGCCGAGGTCTCTTAAGCTTAGATTTTTGATTGAGAATTTCTTTATCTTAAACGGTTCTATGAATACCTCTATTGCAATTTATTTTTCAATTACAACTGTTGGATAAAATTCTCAGAGGATTACCAAAATTTGCACCATAGTGTATTAAGTGGGTGTTAATAAGTTTTTAAAGTAGTTTTGATAAAATTGAGCCATCATTTTATCAAATAAGTTTTGGGAATCAATACTTGATGGACTTTTCTCTAGCGTATAAAGTCACCTCGTTGGCTCAAGACTATCGAACTTATATAGGAACACCTGAAAGCAAAATTATGGTGGCAAAGCTGTTTCACCTGAATTCACCACGCGATCGCTTAGGACAAATCATTCAAAAACTTACTCCAAAAATGGTTAATTTTGTTGGTACTGAGGAATTCGTCACTTCTGAGTATTAAGCTTATGTTTATCAAGAATTACTATTACAACCAGAGAATGATTTTTATAAATTTTATCTATGACATTAGTCACGATTCAACTAATTACCTTTTTCACTAGCGTATATTTCTTTCCAATTCTATTATTTAGTTGTCCAAGAGGTTAATACTTTATAAAAATTTAATCTCTTCAATCTTTACATCATAGAAGGAAAGATTGCGAATGAGTATTAAAAAAATGCTTGCTAGTGCAGCGCTAATTTTACCAATTGCTGTTACTTTTATTCCTTCCCAAGCCGAGGCTCAGATGAGATGGCAAGTTAGGCGACCAGTTCCTGTCAGAACAATTAGAAGACAAGCACGAGTTAGGGTTTATACCCCTGCTCAAGCGAGAAGGAGAATATTGGTTCCTGGACGTTGGGTGCAGACAAATCGTGGTCGTCGGTGGATACCCGCTCATTATATATATAGAAGATAAAAGGGTATTAGGTAATGAGGATAAGGGAAAGGGGAAAGAGCCAATTTTTCTTTTTCTCCCTTGCCCTTGACTCCTGCTGCTCTACCTTTTGAGTCCCATTGTCAGTCCCTTTTAACTTCTTTACACCTAAGTGCTTAGCATGTTCAAAATTTTATACTAAAGATACTGCTGGTTGTTGCCAGCGTCCCACTGCCTTACCAATTACTGCCAATTCTTGCATCAAGCTATCAAAACGTTCTGGTGTCAGAGATTGGGGACCATCGGATAAAGCTTTGGCCGGGTTGGGGTGAACCTCAATCATCAGAGAATCTGTACCAGCTGCGATCGCCGCCATTGCCATTGATGGCACAAACTCAGACCAACCTACCCCGTGGCTGGGGTCAATCATAATTGGTAGGTGAGTCAGCTTTCGCAACACTGGCACCACTGATATATCTAGCGTATTTCGAGTGTACTGGCGGTCAAAGGTACGTATTCCTCTTTCACACAAAATTACATTCGGATTACCAGCTGCCAAAATATACTCGGCTGCCATCAACCAATCCTCAATTGTAGCTGCCATTCCCCGCTTTAAAAGAACTGGTTTTGACTGCGATCCTACTTTTTTGAGCAAAGAGAAATTCTGCATATTCCTTGCTCCCACCTGAATCACGTCAGCAACTTCGGCAATTTTATCTAGGTCAACGGCATCCATGACTTCTGTAATAATACCTAGTCCGCTAACTTCTCGTGCCTTTGCTAATAATTCCAAAGCACTCTCGCCGTGTCCTTGGAATGCGTAAGGTGAAGTCCGGGGCTTATATGCGCCTCCACGCAAAAACTTCGCCCCTGCGGCTTTGACACGCCGTGCCGTCTCCACAATCATTTGTTCATTTTCTACAGAACAGGGGCCAGCTACAACTACTAAGGGATGGTGTTCGCCAAATACCACCGCTTCATTAGGTGTGTTAACCACCACATCCGAAGCTTCCCCGTGGCGAAACTGGCGGCTAGCTCGTTTGTAAGGCTGCTCTACCCGCAATACCTGCTCAATCCAAGGGCTAAGTTCTTGAATTTGTAGTGGATCTAAACTGGCGGTTTCACCTACTAAACCAATAACTACTTTGTGTTTGCCAATAATTTTTTCTGGAGTTAGACCCCAGCTACATAATTCCTCGTCAAGGCGGTTTATTTCCGCCTCTGGGGAACCACTTTTCATTACTATAATCATCTTAAAGTTCCTGATTTACTGAGTAAATTTTTTGTAAATGAACGTAACCTTTATTGTTACGTATTTGCTTAATTAGAAATAGTTAAAACTAAATTTATTTACAAAATAAATAGACAAAATGTACCAACTAGTAATTTTTTTCCTAGATTAGTCCAAATTGGGTATAAAAATAATCATTTAATTTAGATTAGCAATGCTGAAGTTTTGAAGAATTCACGAGCAAAGCCACAGACGCTCCGCCGAGGTGTCAGAATTGCTGTATCAATTGGAGCCTGACTGGGGGATGATAAGTGRGTTTAATAAACACGCTAAATTTTATGTTGTCGGAGACGCTCTTACTAGGTTGCTTAAGAGCAGAGGTACGATTATAGCAGTCTACTATTCGCGCTTGTGTCAAAGCTAAAGCTGCCGAGGATCTAAACTTTTTTGTAAGGGAGTGGCAGTTTCCAATCCCCCACTTCTTGTTCTAAATTCTGAATTCTGAATTCACCAATTCTCGATTGTTCAAGAGTTTTTTTGCCGAGTTTCGCGCCAAACTGCCAGCATTCGTCCCCAATTAGTGCCAAATTCACTCAAACCGAATAGACTTCCGGCTCTTTCTTCATCCCATGAGGCAGAGAGAACCCCATAGGTTATCCCTAATACTCCTAAACCAAATAATCCCATGTTTACCAATAACACGGCAATGGGAGCTAATTTGATGTTGAAGTAGATAGCAAGTAAATAGCTGACAATCAAGGTACCAATGGCTAAAGCTGTTGGTACACCACAGAACACAGCTACCCGTCGAACCATCCGCTGGCTGACTACTTTAGGAATTGCCATTTCTTCTTTGGTGTAAGGCCGCTTTTGATCAGCTTGGTTACTGGGTTGCTGTGGCGTTGCTGCCGATTTAGTTGAAGTTTTTAAGGGTTTTTGGCGCTTTTTGTTTGGTTCAAAAGGTAAGCGTTCGCGTTCCGATTCTTCAGCAGACATAAGCGATCGCTCCTAACCCCGAATACCGAGACGAGCAATTAAAGCTAGGTACTTTTCGCGGCTTTCCTTCTGAATATAGCCTAGAAGACGCTTGCGCTGACCAATGAGTTTCAACAGTCCCCGCCGGGAAGAATGGTCTTTTTTGTTTGCTTGGAGATGTTCGCTGAGACGGTTGATCCGCTCAGTTAACATCGCAACTTGGACATCAGCCGAACCAGTATCGGTTTCGTGGACTTGGTAGTTAGAGATAATTTCTTGTTTCCGCAGTTGCGTCAAAGCCATGATCGAATTTTTAGTTTTTCAATAATGTATGCAGCAGTCTCCCATAATATCACAGCCCTCAAGTTGGATGTGGAATCATCTGCTGTCGAATTTGCAGCGAATTGTTAGGGAACTCTAAAAAATAAATTATCCCGTTTGAAGTTGCTGACCAAGCCCCGTTGGGGCGGGTGTGGGGGGTTGGTGTGGGGGAAGACAGCCCCAACACTGGATACAAGCCTCCTCTTTTAAGAGGAAAAAAGAAGAAAATGTTTTTCGAGACGCAAAGCGCGAGAAAAATAGTGTCATTGTTTGAAACCTTCTTTAAAGAAGAGGTCACTAACCACGCAACCCGACACCCCACACCCTGTTCATTGTTGACTGTGAGCAAGGGAATATTTTTTTATTCGTCAGTCTCTTCGTAAACTATTCAATTCCAACTAGAAATTAACAGACTGTTCTTTTCCTAGACTCTGGAGTGTTGACTTATGATTACCTAAGATGTTATTATCGTCTGCCGCATTAAATACACTAAAGCAAAACACAGCAGTAAAATAAAGCGATGGCTGCGCCACGTCTGCGACCAATACACCTTTGCAATCACCAAGATATCCGCTATCAAAATGTAGAGCGATAGTAGCATATTTGACAGACGAAATTAGAAAAACAAAAATCTGTATCCCAATAAAACGCTTGTAAGATTTTTATGACTTCCCGGATTCGCTTTTTGATGTGTCCCCCCGATCACTACGACGTAGATTATGTGATTAATCCTTGGATGGAAGGGAATATTCACAAATCATCGCGCGATCGCGCTGTAAAACAGTGGCAAGGATTACACCACCTCCTTAAAGAACATGCCATTGTAGACTTAGTACCAGCAGAGAAAGGCTGGCCTGATCTGGTCTTTACAGCCAACGCTGGCTTAGTACTAGGAAAAAACGTTGTATTAAGTCGTTTTTTACACAAAGAACGTCAGGGAGAAGAACCTTTCTTCAAACAATGGTTTGAGGCAAATGGTTATATAGTAAATGAACTTCCCAAAGATTTGCCTTTTGAAGGAGCAGGAGACGCGCTGCTTGATCGGGAAGGACGCTGGTTATGGGCGGGATACGGTTTCCGCTCAGAATTAGATTCTCACCCTTATCTAGCCAAATGGCTAGATATTGAGGTACTGTCCCTGCGACTGATAGACGAACGTTTCTATCACTTAGATACCTGTTTTTGCCCTTTAGCAAATGGCTATTTGCTATACTATCCAGGCGCTTTTGATTCTTACTCCAACCGCTTAATCCAAATGCGAGTCGCACCAGAAAAGCAAATCGCAATTGCGGAAGCTGATGCAGTGAATTTCGCTTGTAATGCGGTGAATGTGGAGAGCATCGTCATCATGAACAAGGCGAGTGATGCTTTGAAGTCATGCCTTGCAGATGTCGGTTTCCAAGTGATTGAAACGCCACTGACCGAATTTCTCAAAGCTGGTGGTGCAGCTAAATGCCTAACTTTGCGGGTAACAGAACCAGTCAGGGAAGAACTTCATGCCAATGTCTCGGTAGAAAGCCGCGTCATTCGCATGGAAGGACACCTGTTAGACACTGGTTTGATTAACCGCGCTCTCGATTTGATTGTAGACGCTGGCGGAAGTTTCCAAGTTTTGAATTTCAACTTAGGAGAACAGCGCCAAAGTACATCAGCCGCTGAGGTGAAGGTATCAGCACCATCTCATGAAGTGATGGAAGAAATCATTTCACGGTTGATTGATTTGGGTGCTGTAAATTTACCCCAAGATGAGCGAGACGCCAAACTAGAGCCTGTAATTCAAAATGGAGTAGCGCCGGATGATTTCTACGTCAGTACAATCTACCCGACCGAAGTGCGGATTAATGGTCAGTGGGTGAAAGTAGAAAATCAGCGAATGGATGGGGCGATCGCCATTACTCAAACTGCCAATGGCTTAAAAGCAAGGTGTAAAATCCTACGCGATTTAAAAATTAGCGAACAGGTAGTTGTAGACGTATTAGGTATCCGCACCATCAGGAAAACTGAATCGCGGGAACAACGCAGCACCCAAGAATTCAGCTTTATGTCGTCGGGCGTTTCCAGCGAACGCCGGGTGGAATTAGTCGTAGAGCAAGTAGCTTGGGAATTACGTAAAATCCGCGATGCTGGTGGTAAAGTAGTTGTTACGGCTGGCCCTGTAGTGATTCACACTGGTGGCGGCGAACACCTAGCGCAATTAATTCGTCAAGGATACGTACAAGCGCTACTCGGTGGGAATGCGATCGCTGTTCACGACATTGAACAAAATATTATGGGTACCTCGTTGGGTGTGGACATGAAGCGGGGTATCGCCGTGCATGGTGGACACCGCCATCACCTGAAGGTAATTAATACCATTCGCGGTTACGGTAGCATTGCTAAAGCGGTAGAGGCGGGAGTGATTAAGAGTGGCGTTATGTATGAATGCGTCCACAACAATGTGCCTTTTGTACTTGCTGGGTCGATTCGGGATGATGGGCCTTTACCTGATACCCAAATGGATTTGATTAAAGCGCAAGAGGAATATGCGAAAAACTTGGAAGGTGCAGAGATGATTTTGATGTTGTCATCAATGCTGCACTCCATTGGGGTAGGAAATATGACTCCGGCAGGGGTGAAAATGGTATGTGTGGATATTAATCCAGCTGTGGTGACTAAATTGAGCGATCGCGGTTCTGTAGAATCAGTGGGTGTAGTCACAGATGTCGGATTATTCCTCAGTCTTCTGATTCAGCAGTTGGATAAATTAACAAGTCCCTATATTAATAAGGTAAGTTAAAAAAGAACCGCTTCAGAAACATAGAGAAGTTTGACCCACAGCTATCAAAAAGTTTGCAAAAGTGTATTTCAAAATAATCAAATTTTCGTTTTGGGATAGCAGATACTATCCCAATTTTTTATGACAATAATAAAGCCGTTATCCGCGATAATTAAAAATTATGACTGTTTTTTTATCGTTCGACTTCATCCACTGCTTTCGGAACTCCCGCAGTTAACACCTCATGTCCATTAGATGTAACTAATACATCATCCTCAATGCGAATACCAATCCCAATCCACCGAGGATCGGTCTGTGGTTGGTCTTCTGCTAATTTGGTATCTGGTACAATGTAAATTCCTGGTTCCACTGTCAAAATTTGACCTGGTTGTAAAATCTGCGGTTTATCTTCACCGTGCTGGTAAACTCCCACATCATGGACATCCAAACCTAACCAATGACTAGTCCGGTGCATATAATATGGTTTATATTTTTCTTCTTCAATTAACTTGTCAATTTCACCTTTGAGAATACCAAGCTCGATTAAACCTTCAGTCAGCACACGTACTGCTGTATCGTGAATCAATTTGAAGGAATTACCTGGTTGTACTTGGGCGATCGCTTGTTTTTGTGCCTCCAAAACAATCTCATATAATGCCTTTTGTTCTGGTGTAAACTTCCCTCCTACAGGAAACGTTCGTGTAATATCAGAGTTGTAATAACCGTAGGCACAACCTGCGTCAATTAACAGTAATTCTCCATCCTGCATTTGCCGATTATTCTCAATGTAATGCAACACGCAAGCATTGACACCGGAAGCCACAATAGAAGGATAAGCCGGACCGATACCACCCCGCACGCGAAAGATGCGTTCCATCTCCGCTTGAATTTCATATTCATAACGTCCGGGTGCTGCGATTTCTTGGGCGTAATTGTGTGCTTCAATAGCGATCACCGCAGCTTCGCGCATTAACTCTAATTCAGCTTCACTTTTAATCAGTCTCATGCTGTGAATCACAGTCCCGGTATCTTCAATTGCAACGGGTCCTGTACCGCGTTTGGGATAAGTTTGGAGTAACCGTTGATAATGTCTCAAGATTATGTCATTAAAAGCGCGATCGCGTCCTAAGTGATAATAAATGCGATCAGCTTTTTCCAAATACTGCGGTAACTTTTCATCTAACTCATTAATTGGGTATGCTTCATCAGCACCATAAATTTCTTTGGCTGCATCTATCCCACTGCGATAGCCACTCCATACTTCCTTTTCCCGATCCTTAGGTTGAACAAACAACACAAACCGATGTTCTGCGTGATGCGGTGTTAAGACTGCAACAGCTTGTGGTTCGTTAAATCCAGTTAAGTAGAAAAAATCACTGTCTTGACGATAAACATACTCGACATCGTTGTGCATCACTGCCATTGGCGCACTGTGAAAAATAGCGGTACCATTACCAATTTTTGCCATTAACTGGTCGCGACGCTGCTGATATTCTGCTTGCATAGCTAATATATTTATGAAGTATTGTTCTATTTTACACTTTTGATAACTAGAGCAGGCAAGGGTCATGCCTGTTAATAGTTGCTAATCTAAGCTATTTTAACCAATATTTGTTTTAACTCAAGCTATAAATTCTTGGATAATAATCAATTATCTCCAAAGCTTCTGTTTTAGCGTGTTTATAAATTTGTAAAAAATACGTTTAGTGTAGATGTTTTTTAAATAACTGATTGATTATTAAAAATACAAGTAGATTTTTGATACAGCATCAAAATGTCAAAAAAAATAGATAAAAGCAATAGTAATTTATTAATAATTGATAATATTATTTAGAATACATTCTAATATTTTTTAATTGTTTAAATGAAACTTGAAAGTTTTGTTAACATCATTTAAAATAAATATCTTTTGTCTTTATTAATTGGAATTTAGAAAAATAAAATAGTTATAAAGAAAACTTTAAAGCTTAGCAAATGTTATTTAGCTACAGAAAGAGATATCAAAAAAAAGTTAAAAAAATATGACAACCAGTCATAAAAATACACCATGTTTGGAAGTACAAATTCCTCCAGCTTGCCTATAAACCAATGGGCATCAGATTCCTTCAGAAAATCACAAATCTTGGTATCCTCTTTTGATAATATAAATACTCCAAATTCTGATTCATTTTTTAGAATCAGCAGTTCCTCACAAGCACTACAAAATGAATCGTTGACCCAGCCTATCAAAACCTCATCAAATCCCAATCCTAATCCTTACTTAACTAGTGCGGCGATTACTCCTGACTTTAATGGTGATGGTAAAACGGACAAAGTTTGGGTCAATTCTGCAACTGGTGAGATTATCATTCGGTTGATGGATGGAACAAAAGTTCTCGAACAGGGTTCTCTAGGCACATTTGACCTATCTGCCTATGATTACAAAATTGCTGACTTTAATGGAGATGGCAAAACCGACTTCTTGTTACGCAATAAGACAACCGGTGAAAATAGTATTGCGCTGATGGATGGAACCAAAGTTGCTAATGTGGCTTCTCTAAGCAGCGTTGATCCAGCGTGGACTCCAAATATTGGCGATTTCAACGGCGATCGCAAAACTGATATCTTCTGGCATAATAGCACAACGGGTGAGAACGCTATTTGGGAGATGGATGGCACAACGGTTGTGAATGCAACTGTTTTAGACACCACTGACCCAGCCTTAACTCCTAACATTGTTGATTTCGACGGCAACGGCAAGAGTGACATCTTCTGGCGCAATCCAACAACCGGCGATAACACCGCTTGGTTTATGGATGGCACGCAAAAGACTGAACTAGCCCTGCAATCACAAGACCCGGCCTGGACTCCTACCCTTGGTGATTTCAACGGTGACTACAAGACTGATATTCTGTGGAGAAACGCCCAAACTGGTGAGAACAAGGTTTGGACGATGAATGGCATCTTAGTCACAGAGGGTGCTCTCAAGACACTTGACCCAGCCTGGACTTCTAAAATTGGCGATTTCAACGGCGATGGCAAGACTGATATCTTTTGGCACAATGGCACAACTGGTGAGAACACCGCTTGGTTGATGGATGGGACATCAGTAGCTACTGAAGCCTTCTTACCCGCTAATAATGCAGGCTTGACACCATCTCTTGGTGATTTCAACGGCGATGGTAAAACAGACATCTACTGGCGCGATCAGGCAGGAGGTGCAGATAGCATTTGGACTCTAGATGGGACGACAGCTACTCAAAATCCGATTAGCGATGCTGATAAGCTTACCTCAGAGTGGTATACATTCTAAAACCAGAATTTAGAAGTCAGAATTCAGGAGTAGGGAGTTAGGAGTTACTGTTATCGACTGTGCTTCTCATCTCCCTCATCCTCTATTAATCAAAACTTGTAACTCAAAACCTGAATTATGCTATTTTGGGGTAAATCTTTAGGATTAATGGAAATAGTATCTGTGCTGCTACGCTGCACTGTCATTCCTTGCATTAAGGCCAGAAAATCATCGAGTGGCGAAATCTCACATGCAGCAGGATCGGCAGCCTGTGTGCGGTAATGGGTGGGAATTACTATCTTCGGATTTAATACTTCAACGGCCTGCTTTGCTTCTTGAGCATTGTAGGCTTTTGCACTGCCACCTACTGGAATAAATAGTACATCAGGACGCCCCAAGAGAATTTTTTGCTCAATAGAAATAGGTGCAGCAGCTCCCCCTAAGTGCAGGACATTAATTCCGCCTTGTTTCCAACTCCAAGCAGTATTGGAGCCAAACTGCTTACCACCTTTGCGATCGTGGTCTATAGCAACTCCTTGGAATTTAATGCTTTTGAACTCATAAACTCCCGGTTCATAGATTAGTTTTGCATTCCCCGGTAGTACGTCCACAGCACCTTCATCCAGCAGTTGGCTGCTAATCAGCACTAAATCTGCTGCAACTTTTGGCGGACGATACTTGGCAGTACAGCCGATCGCTCGAAATGGATTGACGAGAATTTTTGCACCACTACCAGTAAAAAGGAAGCAAGTATGACCCAACCACTGAACTGATAAACCGCTAGACTGTGCGTCAGCCCGAAGGTGGGAACCTAAGGTAGTAACTGAAGCTGTGACCAACCCGGCCCCAGCATAACCCATCAACTGTCGTCGTTTCATTAATTAGGCTCTCGACTGTAACTGTTGGAGAAAGTTTCGCAATAGCAGTTTTCCTGATGATGTCAGGACGCTTTCTGGATGAAACTGGACGCCCTGAATCTGAGGATAGTTCCGGTGTCGCACTCCCATGATTGTGCCATCTTCAACCCAAGCGGTGATTTCTAGCACATCAGGGCAAGTCTCGCGTTCGATGACTAAACTATGATACCTGGTGGCGGTAAGCGGATTTTCTAATCCTTGGAAAACCCCCACCCCAGTATGAGACACCTGAGAGGTTTTGCCATGCATCAACTCTGGAGCAGAGACTATTTTACCACCGAACACTTGACCGATACTTTGATGTCCTAAACAGACCCCTAAAATTGGCAACTCTTGCCCCAATTCCTCGATTAACTCTAGGGAAATACCCGCATCTTCTGGACGACCAGGTCCAGGAGAAATAACCACAGCTTCAGGCTTTAATGCCCAAATTTCATCTWTAGATATTTTGTCGTTACGAAAAACTCTAATATCGGCTGCTACTGGGAACTCTGCTCCCAATTCTCCCAGATATTGCACCAGATTATATGTAAAACTGTCGTAATTGTCGATGACTATTAACATAATTAAGGAAAAGATTACAAATTGCAACTGACAGATATAAAACTGTCATATGAGATGCTTAGTAACTATTTGTGGTTATAAAGCGTCCAGTCAAGAACTAAGACACTTAGGATAATTAAATTATTTAATTGGGAATTTGGAATTTTAAGGTATTACTTGATAAGCGCCAATCAGATGGACAAAGCCGATGTAATTAAAGTTATTAAAGGGGGAAGCAACAGCGTAGCAGCTACTAGCACCGCAACTAAAGCTGAAACTAAGACTGCACCAGCAGCACAATCTTTGGCAATTTTTGCCAAATCATGGTAAGTCTGCTTAACAGTTAAGTCCACAAGGGACTCGAGCGCTGTATTCAGTAACTCTAATGCCAAAACTAAACCACTAGTTATACCAATTACTGCTATTTCTACTGCTTGCAAATGCAAATAAACACCTAAAGCGATCGCCATTGCACAAACACTTGTATGAATCCGAAAATTACGTTGAGTTTGAAAACTATAAGTGATTCCAGCCCAGGCATACTTAAAACTAACAAATAAATTAGAAGCAATCTTCCACGAAAATTCCCGTTCGTTGTTCACAATTTTTGGTAACGAGGTGGGTGTTGGTGGTGGAGAAATTTTTTGGGACATACACTTAAATATACAAAAACATAGTTACTACAGTGGGAATTGTGGTCAATATTTATAGCCTAATTAACTTTGAGCCATTTTTAAGCAATTTTCCATAGAGGTATTATAAAAGTATTACCCAAAATTAACATTAAGGTATGATTAATTAATGCTATTACACGTAAAAAATAATACCTATTCCCTCCAGCAATTTTACTTGCTGTTCTAACATTCGCTCCAAACTTTCTTCATCAGGATGATCCCACCCTAACAGATGCAATAAACCGTGAGCAGCTAACCAGGCTAACTCAGTCGGTAAATCGTGTCCCTGCTGCTGGGCTTGACATGTTGCAGTATCTAAAGAGACAATAATATCACCTAGATATAGCGGTCCAGAAGCAAGCATTTCTGCACTTTGAGGAAAATCTACTTCCAAAGCAGCGAAAGCTAAAACATCTGTAGGCTGATTTTTTTGGCGATATTGAGCATTCAGTTCCTGAATTTGCAAGTCATCTGTTAAACGCAACCCGATTTCATAACTTAGCGCTGGTGGAATATCAGGCTGAAGTATTTCTAACCAGTGATGAAACCAGTTTTGCCAAGTTTCAGGATTAATTCGGGGATGAGTGACGCTAAAATTTACTGACGTTGTTGGGGACAACTCGTCAAAATAATCTTCTACATACAATTCAACTTCCAGAGCCACGCAGTCTCCTAGTCTGAAGTCATAGTTTTTCCTTAGTGAGTCAGGTAAGCAAGACCAATCAGGACAGCTAAAAGTCCTATAGTGGTTAATGCAAAATGCTTCAAGGAAGTTCCACCCTTACGCACCATATTTCGCATGGCGAGTTTTACGTAGCTGGGTTGAGGTTCTGTTGAAGGAGAGTTACTCATAAGTTAATTTGATCGCGGACTCTTTTATAACTGTAACAGTTGGGTCTGCTATAGGGTTGTGATCGCCCATATATTATTGAGGCGTTTGTTGGTAAAACACTTTAATAACTAGGGGTCTTATACTGCTTGCGCCTGACTCCAAAATTTTTAGAATCAGTTTGAGAAAAGAATGTCTGACTATTTATGACCTTGGATGGTGTTGAAAAACGTTTGGATGAAATACGCTTCAACCCTTCATAGGAGCGTTTTCTCCAGACCAAATGCTCTTCGGCGTAACGACTGACTGTAGTGCAAGAAACTGATAACCGCTATACAAATATTCTAAGTTCCTGTGCGCTAACTTCCGCGTCCTTATCCTGCATGAAGGCAAAGCGCCTATGGGTTTAAAAAATCCGAACTTATATAAATAGATACTAAATAGTTTTTTACTTAGTATCTATCGCTAATCCTCAACTATGCAGGAGTATTTTCCACCAGTTTATTTTCTTGGCGCAGATAAGCTTGAATGAATGTATCAAGTTCGCCATTCATTACATCTGTAATCCCCGTTGTTTCCGTATTGGTGCGTAAATCTTTTACCATTTGGTAAGGATGAAACACATAGTTACGGATTTGATTACCCCAAGAGGCTTCCACCATATCGCCACGAATTTGGGCAATTTCTTGAGCGCGTTGTTCTTGGGCAATCACCAGTAGCTTTGCTTTGAGTCGAGCCAGAGCTTTTTCTTTATTTTGCAGCTGTGATCGCTCTTCTGTACAACGCACGGCAATTCCAGTGGGAAGGTGAACAACCCGTACTGCCGTTTCTACTTTGTTAACGTTCTGCCCACCTTTACCCCCAGACCGAGTTGTAGTGATTTCCAAATCTTTCTCTGGAATGTCCAACTGCACAGAGTTATCTATCTGCGGCATCACTTCCACCCCTGCAAAACTAGTTTGTCGCTTGCCGTTAGCATTAAACGGCGAAATCCTGACTAAGCGGTGTGTACCTGTTTCCGACCGCAAGTAACCGTAGGCATACCGACCAGTAATTTCTAAAGTTGCAGATTTAATTCCAGCTTCATCACCTTCTGATTCTTCAGCTAAAGTCACCTTGTAGCCGTGAGCTTCAGCCCACCTAGTGTACATTCGCATCAGCATAAATGCCCAGTCTTGAGCATCTGTGCCACCAGCACCAGCATTAATTGTCAGTACAGCACCTTCAGCATCATAGGAACCAGAGAGTAACTGTTGTAACTCCCACTGCTCAAGGTCACGATTGAGTAGAGTGATAGTGGATTCTGCTTCTTGCAATAGTGCTTCATCGGTTTCTAACTCCAACAACTCAACAACTGCCTTAGTATCTTCCAGACTGCTTTGCCACCGCTCATATTGATCGAGGTGGGCTTTTAAGTCATTAAGTTCTTGCAGTGTTTGTTGGGCTTGGGTTTGGTCGTTCCAAAATTCTGGCTGAGCAGATATTTGTTCTAAATCTTGAATTTTAGCTGTCAGTGCAGGTACGTCAAAGATAGTCCTGGGTTTTACCCAGGCGGCTAGACAACGTTTCGATTTCGCGTTTGAGTTCTGAAACTTCCATAGTGCTTGTTGAATCTAGGAATAGAGCGCTTTTGATCAGGTAATTGCTCTTTATTTTACTTATCTTTGTTAATTTTAGCTGTAGTTAGGCAAATTCTTTAGGCATAGCTGAATATAAGTTATAAAAATTACTTAGAATTCTCGACAGCTTCTTTGCTTGGAGTGGTTTGATTTTGCCATTGCATAGAGGTTTTGAGAAACAAATTGATTTCGCTATCCAAAACATCTGTCACCGCAAACAAATGAAAAAACCGTGGTCTAATTTCAGCAACCACGGTTTTTATTTTATAGAACTTGGCTTTTGTTAGCGCGTACAGATAATTAATCGCGGCCATTTATAGCAATTAGCAACCGCAAGATGAAGACAAATAAGTTGATGTAAGTCAGGTACATCGACAAAGCAGCCGGCAGATATTGGTCATCGCTGTAAGTGCGGGGCAAGATGTAGAAATCGACAACAGAAACTCCAACAAACAGAAACACCCCCAAACCGGAGATGGCAATTTCTAACCAATTTGGCGTGTAAACACCAAACATGGCAAATCCAAATTGGGCTAAACACGCAACCACCAAGGCAATGACACCAAGATTGATGGTTTTCGTCAAAGCCATGCCGTCTTGTTCAGAGAGATTTGAACCAATTTGACGAGCAGCAATAAAGGTGACGCCACAACCAAGGGCAGCCAACCCAATCCCTTGAATACCAACACCTTGGGATCTCAAGGCGACATACACCAAACCACTTAGGGTATATCCAGACAAGAGGCTGTAGGTTGCCAACAAAGGTAGTGCAAGACCTTTATTACCTTTTTGAGCAACATTTTGGGCAACAAAAAACAAAATTAACTCCAAAATCACCGCACCAATAAAGGTAGGAAAAAATATTTCCGGGTTAGTACGGATAATTCCCAAACCGCCGTAGGTTCCTAATGCCGTTAGCACTAGTCCACCACCGACGTAGGGGAGGGCGTTGGCAATCACGTTTGGGCCAACGAGGGCGTGAGATTTAGCCTCACGGATAGCTTCACGAAAATTACTGGTATTGCTCATATTGAAATACTGTTTTTTAGGAAAACGTTTTGCTTATTCCTATTCTTACCAATCTTTGGGGTTAACAGCCAAGGATTTAATCGGTTGCAAAATCTCAATGGCAGCATTGTTGTTAAAAATTAGAATCTTGAGCGGGTAAATGTTGTAAATTCCGAATTTCACTCCGAGGAATACCATGAAGATGAGCGGGAGCATTATCACGCTGGAGGGTAGCAATACCGTCATCATTAGAGAAGTGACCCTAACCACGCAACCAGTTTAGAGTGGGTGAGGAGTAAGTGATAGATACAGTTAGTTGCATTTTGAGTGTGGTAATGTGCGCTTGTCCATGCAAGAAAGCGATCGCCTGCCATATCACCGCGTTCAGAATTATAAATCGTGCCAAGATTCAGTTCGAGTATATTTAAAAATGAGTTTCCAGAAGCACCAACTAAGACTTCATCAGGGGCAAACTCTTCATCAAACTGAATCTGCACGCGATCAGCTTCGTCAACAAAGAGATACTTGCATTCTCGATAAACTGCCTCAGCAAAGGTCAAGTCTTGTTCAAACCCTTGGCGGGGCACACGAGTATGAATGAAACTAGCAGGAGTGAAAATCCAGACTAAGGCTGTAGCAATATCATGTTCTAAATGGTGACGTGGACATTTGTAATAAAAGGGACAAGTGTATTGTTTATAATCGCTTTCTTGCAAGTCTTCATCATCAGAATCATCATTTTCAGCTACAGGAACTTTTTGATAAAGCTTGTGACAAGGTTCATGCCAAATTCCCACTTCTCTTCTGATTGCATTAAAGCTAAAAGTGGGCAGACTGGACTAAACCAACGCCATGCAGGGTGTCCGATTCAGATTGAAGGAGGCAAAGACTGCGGGCGCTATGGTCATCCCATTCAACGTCGATGCCGCGCATAGTCTGCAACCAACGCTGAACTGTTGCTTTTTGACGCGGTTGCATTCTGAGTTCTAGACACAACTCCTCCAAAGTTGGCCGCTGTTTATGGATGTTAAACCATTTCTGAAGTGGATCAAGAATTTTCTGCTGATGTTTGGTGATTTTCATTGTTCACCCTCCTGTTTAGCAGAAGTCTGACACCCATTAAACTTGCATATCAATAACCTGTTTCTATATTTCCACTAAGTTTCCAAAGTTTCTATCTTACCAATATTAAATACAAATGTCCCTCAATACCTAACTAAGTATAAATCCCCATAAAAATGAGTCAAATTCTATTTTTTGTAGCTTGGCTTTTGTTCCTCAACCTAACTACCAATTTGGATTTTTGACCTTTATTAATGACGGTATGTGCTAAGAGATAATATTGCCGAGTCTGTTTTGCGATTAATTAAGTACCGAGCCATGTTGCATTCAGTATGACAGATGGCTATTAGATTCAGTAATGCATTTTTCAGCATAAATAGCTAGTTTTTGTGCAAAAGCTAAAGATTATCCGCCATTTGTTTGTTACCTGGCAAATAAAAATCAACTGCAAGAGAGAAAGTAGCAAAATCATGCGTACAAATACTGAATTATGGAGTGCGACCCCTGATAAGTTCAGTGAAACGACGATGGCTTATTCAGCATTGGCTAAGGAAAATAATGACAGCTTTGAAGAAGATATACGCAGCTCCATTTTCTCAGAAATAGGAGTTACAACAAAGGAATTTATATGGCAGCAAGTGAGTCCTCTCTACGAACTGATGGTATAGAATTATTACACTTGTACCACCAGAATCCATCTATTAAACTTCGTAATAAACTTGTACAGTTACATACTGGCTTAGTGCGGAAGATGGCTCATAAATTCAGCCATCAATGTAATGAACCTTATGAAGATTTAGAACAAATTGGTTATTTTGGTTTAATTAGAGCAATAGAGCGCTTTGACCCCAGTCAAGGATATGCTTTTAGTTCTTTTGCTGTGCCATATATTCGTGGTGAAATGCTGCACTTTTTGCGCGATCGCAGTACTCTATTAAAAATTCCTCGTCGTTGGCAAGAACTGTATAACGAAGGACAAAAGATTCGTAAAGAATTATCAGTGTCTTTGGGTCGTCCTGTGAAAGATGCTGAAATTGCCAAAGAACTCCGGGTATCTCTGCAAGAATGGCAAGAAACCAAGTTAGCTGCTCAAAACCGTTTGCCTTTAAGTTTAGATGCGACCGCAGTTAACTATGTTGATTGCCAAATCACCTTAGGTGAAGCACTTCCTTGTCCTCGTTCTACTGCTCAACAACAACTAGATGAAGAACGGCAACAACTCCAAGGGGCAATCAATATGTTAGAAGAAAAACCCCGGATGGCAGTTGAAATGGTATTTTTGAAGGAGCTTTCTCGCAAGGATGCTGCTAAGAATATTGGTACTAGTCCGATGACAGTAACACGCTATCTGCAAAAGGGAATTCAAGATTTAATTTGTTATTTACAACCACAAGTTATGCCCACTGGATCGTAGTCATTAGTCAATGGTCAGTTAATTAATAGAAAAGCAACTGAACAAATGACAAATGACTAATTATCGAGATTTTAAATCGGCGATCGCACCTTTAGTCATGGCAGCAATAGCTCGATCTGTCGCTTTGGGTAAATGATAATACTTACCTGCTGCTGTTTGGGCTAATTCCTTAGCAAAACCAGTGGAAACAAATTTACTTTCCGTATCAATTACTAATAGTTGCATCCCCAAAGTGCGAATTCTCGCCGCAATTTCTACCAATTCTCCTTTGATATCTGGTTTTTCTCCTGGTTCTAGCTGTTCGCCTAAAGAACGTGCTAAAGGAATATTACCCCGCCCATCAGTGATCGCTACAAGCACTACTTGCCCAATATCTCCACTCATTTGAGCATTTAAGCCGACGCGCACAGCTTGGGTTAAACCATGCGCTAAGGGTGAACCGCCACCACAAGGTAATCTTTCCAAGCGGTTACGTGCCAAGGCAATCGAACGTGTTGGTGGCAATAAGACTTCGGCCTGTTCTCCTCGGAAGGGAATTAAGGCCACTTGGTCGCGGTTTTGATAAGCTTCTGTCAAAAGTTGCATTACTGCCCCTTTCGCTGACTGCATCCGATTTAAGGCCATTGAACCAGAAGCATCTACCACAAATACAACTAACGCTCCAGCTTTACGTACCAAGCGTTTCGAGCGAATGTCACCCTGTTCGACAATTACTTTTCTATCTGGGTGTCGCACTCTGCGTGCTTTTTGGTACGGGGCAGCCGCTCTGAGGGTCGCATCTACTGCAATGCGTCGTGTTTTCCCTTTAGGCAACATTGGCTTAATGTAACGTCCCCGGTCTTCAGAAAAGATGACACTGCGACTACCAGATTTTCCCTGACGCTTTGCCATTTGAGTAAAATAAAGCACCGTGTCATCCAAAATTACCCCTTCTGGATCGAAGATGAACTCTTCCGGGATACTGGGGGGTTCTTGCTGTTGATTTTCTTCCTGTTCTTCTTGTTCTTCCTGTTCTGACTCGTTTGGTTCTTCTTGATTTTGAGGTGGAGGTGGCGGTGGTGGCGGTGGTTGTTCTGGTGGCGGCGTCTGCACGACTGTTGCCCGTGGTACAATCACCAGTTCTACAGCATGGCGCAAATCTTCGGCATTGACTGTTGTACGTCCTTCCAAAGCCGCAGCCGCCTTGGCAACTCGCACAGCAAATAACTCGGCGCGATGTCCTTGAACTTGGCCGCGAATTGCTTCATTTACCAGGTAAGCGATTTGCTCCTGAGTAATGCAGACATCCTTGAGCCATTCTCGCGCCAAGATAATTTGGGTTTTTAGGGCGTCTAAGTCTTCGCTATACTGCCCAAGAAACTGTTGGGGAGATTGAGAGTAGGCGATCGCCACCTCTACTGCTGCTACTCTTTGATCTAAGCCGAGTACGCCGTCAGCAGAAAGAGCGATCGCAATTCTATCTAATAAATGTTCCCTTAATGCTCCTTCTTCTGGGTTGTAGGTGGCAATAAACAACGCTTTGCAAGGATGCTGAAAACTAATTCCCTCGCGCTCAATTTGGTTGCGTCCCTCAGATAATACTGTTAGTAGCTGATTTGATATTTGGTCATCTAATAAATTGATTTCATCTACATACAGGACGCCGCGATTGGCACTAGCAAGTAAACCGGGTTGAAAGATTGTATCACCTTGCTTTACCGACTGTTCTACATCCACAGAGCCGAGAAGTCGGTCTTCTGTTACGCCCAAAGGAATTTGGATAAATGGAGCAGCAATTATTTCGGTGGGGACATCTTGAATGTCTCCTGTATACTCTATCAAAAGTCTATCGTCCCATTCCTCTGGATGATTGGGGTCGCAATTACTGATAGAACTTTTAACAACTTCAATGGGTGGTACTAGCGCGTGGATAGCACGAGCCATCACAGATTTTGCCGTACCACGACGGCCTGCGATCGCCACTCCCCCCAACCCCGGATCGACTGCTGCTAACAGCAAGGCTAATTTAATCGCTTCTTGACCGACTACAGCAGTCAAGGGAAAAGCAGTAATAGTAGGGTTGATAGTGGGCGCAGGCATGGTTTGAATAATTGCTAGTCTCGGCTTTTAGCATATCAATTTCTTGGACATTAATCTTATTTGTCAACTGTCACTAATCATCCTGGAAATAATTTGTCTGTATCTGAAGTTGATGACTGATAAGTGTTGAGTGTGAACACTGGGATATTTTTTTATTTGTCATTCCCTTACCCTACGATTGAAGTTGGGGGCTTAAAAAAAGGCTGGCTGTTTTTTAATCTCCATCAATGAATTAAGGGGCTATGACTTTCGTTACGAATTACGAATTTTTTAGTTATTTTTGTACTCAGTATTTATTTTTTGCTATCTTTGCTTATGTTCCCAACATTTGCAAGTTATGTAAAGTGGCATAAAGTCCACCTTGTTGCAGTAATTGTTCGTGACTTCCTTGTTCGATTAATTCGCCACGCTTCAAAACAAAAATTCGGTCTACATTGCGAATTGTAGACAAACGGTGGGCAATAATAATGGCAGTGCGTTTGAGCAAAAGCTGGTCTAATGCTTCTTGAATTAAAGCTTCTGTGCCCACATCTAAACTAGCAGTGGCTTCATCTAATACTAAAATTTGAGGATTACGAATGGCAGCCCGGGCAAAGGCTAAAAGTTGCTTTTGTCCACTAGAAATATTTGTGCCTCTTTCTCGAAGTTGAGTATCGTAACTTTCTGGTAACTGTTCTATAAACTGGGCAATATTGGTTTTCTCTGCTGCTTGTTGGATCTGTTCAAATGTATAGCCATCTCCTAAAGAAATATTGCTTTTAACATTGCCAGCAAACAAAAAACCTTCTTGTAAAATTACTGCCATGTAACGTCGCAGTTCTGCCTGTGGTACGTCTTTAATATCTATACCATCTATGAGAATGCGTCCTTGGGTAGGTTCGTAGAGGCGACACAAAAGCCGAATGATAGAAGTTTTACCCGCACCTGTGGGGCCGACTAATGCCACTTTTTCACCAGGATGAATGGTAAAATCTAAATCTTTAATTACGTAATCATCGTTTTTATAAGCAAACCAGACGTGTTCAAAGCGAATTTCACCTAGTTCAGGTGGGGAATCGATATCTGGAGATTCTAGATTTGCAACTATCTCGTCTATGTATCCGAATTTTGCATCAAGAATTGAGTAGCGTACATTAGTCCGATCGCGTATTTCTATCGGTTCGTCTAATATATCGCTTACGCGTTCAATGGCAGTGAAACCAGCTTGAATTACCGTAAATTTTTCCGCAAAATTCCTTAATGGGTCAAATAATCGCTGGGCATATAAAATAAATGCAGAAAAAGTCCCAAAAGTCAAGGCGTCTTCTAAAAGCATCCAACCACCCAACCATAAAACACCTGCGATCGCAATCAGTCCAATCCATTCCAATGTTGCGGAAACAGCTGCATCATAAAAGATATTTTTATCTACTTGCTGAGTGTAGCGAGTGTTGGTAGCACGAAACAATTCGGCATTAAATTTTTCTCTGCGAAACAACTGCACTACATTAATACCAAGGACATTTTCTTGCAGGTGTGAATTGAGTATAGAAAGTTCTTCCCGCCCTTTATAATTGGCTATCCGATACTGTTTCTGCAAGTAAACGATTACCCAGGTAATCGGGAACAGCATCAATAGTAACAAACAAGCAAGTTCCCATTGACTAGAAAACATTAAAACCACAACTATCAGCATGGAAAAAAAATCGGAGACGATACCGATTGCCCCAGTAGAAAAGACATCGCCTAATACTTCTACATCACTGGTGATTCTGGTAATTAATTTACCTACGGGCGTCCGATCAAAAAAACGTACCGCTAGAGATGTCACATGATGGAATAAATCCTGGCGAATTGCTGTGGTGATTTGTTGCCCTAATTTCTGTACGAGATAACCCTGGTAGCCTGTCAAAAACAAGCGGATGATGATCGTAATCACTAGTAACCCTTCTAAAATATTTAGCGCTTGGGAGAAGGGGCGACTGCTTAAGAATTCGTAAGTACTCGATTCATGGCGAATCAAGGAAACAACTTGTCCGATTAATAGTGGTTGTACGGCATTAGAGATGGCGATCGGCACGAGTAGGATCGTAGACAGTGCCAACAGTCCCCCACTGCGACGGGCATAAGGCACTAGACGCAAAAATAGCCGCCAGTCATTTTCACCCTGACCGCGTTGTGTATAAGATTTTTTCAGAGATTGGTAGATGCTCATAATAAGAGCATTATATTAATGTTTTTAATGTTTGCCTTTGAAGTAGCTATTGCTTTCCTAGTCGAATATCATGCTTGAGGTAGAAACCGCCAGACTACTACTAAGACCATATACTCCTCAAGAATTGGATGAACTTGCTCGTATTTTAAGCAACCCAGCAGTTATGAAGTATTCACCTAGAGAACCAATACCTAAAGATTAGGTCAAAGAAGTAACCCAGAAAATATTACAATTTTTTATTGCACACTGGCAACAGCACGATTTTGGTGTCTGGGCTGTAGTAGAAAAACCTACTCTTAAATTAATTGATGATCGTGGGCTAAATTTTTTACCAGATAGCTCACAAGTCGAAGTTCTCTATCGCTTTGCAATCTTAAAACAGTTGCTATTTTAGCGATCGCATTCTAACCAGTAATCTTGTCACTGTTATTGTGGTTGCGGCAAAGGTTGAGTTGAAAATAGCGATCGCCTGATTTGAAATATAAATCTTTGTCAAGACCCATAACCATGCATCCTTAGTAAGGTATTTGTATTAATCGCTTCATCGGTATAGGCTGAAGTATGAAAAGGTACCATACTTCTCTCTTTACGTCTTATATCTAAAGGTAGAAGATATAGGTTAACTCAAATTTGGGAAAACTAAGAGGAGTTCATTCCCAAAAAATATCTTACCTATATCTCGCAGAGTGCAACTGAGGTCAGATGACGCAACCTTTAAATCCAGTCAAAGAGTGGGAACAACGCCGCGATCAAGCAAACCGTTATTACCAACGGGGAAAATTTCAAGAGTATCTCGATCTTGTGACTCAGAATTTACAGTTAGCAAGAGCAATTCCAGACCGAGTTAGGGAAGGTTACACATTGAACGACCTTGGTTTAGCTTATCTGGGTTGCTGGCAACCTCAAAGGGCATTAGAGCGGTTTCAACAAGCGCTTTGTGTTGCTATTGAAATTGGTAACGCATCGGCACAAGCAACTGCACTAAGCAATCTAGGTTCTACCTACAGCCGTCTTGGACGCTTTTTGCAAGCCTTAGAGTATTTTAACAAAGCACTTGTGATCTTCAGGCAATTGCAAGATGCTGAAGGAGAAGTCTCTATTCTCAATGATGTAGCCCTGATTTACACCCGATTAGGAGAACCTAAACGCGCACTGTTGCTACAAAACCAAATTTTGACAGTACGTCGATTGCTAGGTGACTTTTCTGGTGAAGCAACAACCCTAAATGGTATTGGGTTTGCCTATAGTGTTTTAGGCAAATTCCATCAAGCTTTAGAATTTTTCCAAGCAGCACTGCCGATTCAACGAGCTCTTAAGAATTTAGTTGGTGAAGCAACCACCTTGAATAATATTGCTTCAGTTTATAGTGATTTAGGACAACCCAAACAAGCGCTGTTGCTCTATCATCAAGTTCTTTTGACACGTCGAGCCATTGGCGATCGCTCCGGACTGGCAACAACCCTGCACAACATTGGTTTTACCCACAGTATCATCGCCCAGCATCGCCAAGCAATGAAGTTCTACAAACAAGCTATTGCTATTTATCAACAACAGGGTGATTTTCTCGGAGAAATTTCTACTTTGCTGAATATGGGAAGCCTTTACGCGACAACCAAACGCAAAAAAATGGCGCGATTGTGCTATGAAAACGCCCAAGAGTTAGCAGAGAAAATTGAACATCAGCCACTCTTAGAAAAGGTAGAGCAGTTGAGAGACTCTCTCTAGGATTCAATCAGCGAACAGTTATCAAAATTTATCTTATAACTGTTCACTGATAACTAATAAAAGGGCGGTTGTAAACCGTAACTACACAAAAATCTGCTGATATAGAGTAACACAATTGTAATACAGTGTACTATGGTTTAACGCTCTGAAAATTGCTGTAATGTAAGCTGTTATTGAGCAGATGAACGTTTCTATTAAGGAAGTCCGCCAATGAAAGCTTACGAAATTCAAAGCAACGCTGGTATTGATGCTCTGGCATTAGTCGATCGCCCCGAACCAAAACCCGCAGTCGGTCAAGTTCTGATTCAAGTCAAAGCCACATCTCTAAATTACCGTGATTTACTCGTGGTTGAAGGAGCCTACGGTGCTGGACAGAAATATCCCTTAATTCCTATGTCTGACGGTGCAGGGGAAGTTGTGGCGGTAGGGGAAGGTGTGACACGGGTGAAAGTAGGCGATCGCGTCGCTGCTACTTTCTTCCAAGATTGGATTTATGGCTCTTTAACCAAAGAGAAAATGAAATCCGATCTCGGAGGCGGTATCGATGGAATGTTGGCTGAGTATGTTGTATTACACCAAGATGGTTTGGTAATTTTACCAGACCATCTCTCTTATGCTGAAGCTGCAACCTTGCCTTGTGCAGCAGTTACCGCTTGGCATGGTTTAGTGACAAAAGGCAATATTGGCACAGGTAATAGTGTTTTATTACTCGGTACTGGGGGAGTTTCAATTTTTGCTCTCCAGTTTGCCAAGATACATGGTGCTAGAGCATTTGTCACTTCTAGTAGCGATGAAAAGTTGGCACGAGTAAAACAGCTTGGTGCTGACACAATCAATTACAAAACAACACCAGATTGGGAAAAGCAAGTTTACCAATTAACTAATCGCACAGGTGTAGATCATGTGGTTGAGGTAGGCGGTGCAGGAACTTTACCAAAATCGCTACAAGCAGTCCGCATTGGGGGACGTGTGAGTTTGATTGGCGTCTTGTCTGGCAGAGGAAACGAAATTGACCCGATGCCAATACTTTTTAAAAGTTTAACAGTTCAAGGGATTTATGTTGGCAGTCGGGAAATGTTTGAGGCAATGAATCAGACAATACAACAGCATCAAATCAAACCGATTATCGATAGAGTTTTCCCATTTACTGAAGCACGGGAAGCTTATCATTACCTCAAAAGTGGAGCTCACTTCGGTAAAGTAGTTATCAACGTCAATTCATAATATGAAGATGCAGCATTTTTTCTATGGTTGGTTGCTGCGATCATTTTTTTTAGCTACAGCACTAATTTCGCTTCTAAGTCAATAAAAAATAAATATACGCCTTAGAAGTATAGGAAGCTAGTATTTTATAAAACAACATTGGTACAAATTACAGCAAGAGTAAGATAAAATACTTTGAAATTTTAGAGGTTGTATTAATTTATGAATCTTGTGAAAGTATATACTCTGACAGCTTTATTTTCAGCCTTGACATTTGCCCAAGCAACTCGCGCTACTGCGGCCAGTCCGCCACCACTTGAGATACAGGTCAAGCAAGTAGCACAGTGGTTTACTGGTTTGTTCGATAATTCCCAGCAAGTGGCAACTAACCCTTCTGTTCCGCTTATTACTCTGTCAACTTGTAGTGTGGAATTGACTAATGCTGAGCCTGTAACTGGAACAGAAAATATTTATCTCGAACAAAAAAGTATTAATCGTTTCCGTCTTTATTCTTTCAGCCAAGAAAATTCAGCAGTGAATCTTAGTGTTCGTGCTTTTAATGCAAACTATTCACCTGTTGGATTATGTAATCGACCTGAGTCTGAACATACTCTTGACTCTAGCAACGTTTTAACAACAAGCTGCAATTTAGAAATTTTTTGGAATGCGGGCGACTACATTGGAAATAACTCGCCTAATGGCTGTCCCACAAGTTCTGGTGGTAAGGTGATTTCTAGTGTAGTTGTCTCAGAAAATGACATTGACTCTTTAGACAAGATTTTTGCCGCTAATGGTAATTTGCTTTTTGCTACGCCGATAGAGTTTCGCCGAGTTGACTCTATTCCTGAACCATCCTTTACATTAGGAATAGTAGCTCTAGGCGTCTGGGGTACAAGCAAAATATTTTTAGGAAAACATAAACAGAAATCAACAGTAAAGGTCAGAGTATCTATTTAGATTGCGATCAGTTTTGCTTTTAATGTGAGTATTAGGTTAGACACAGTTTAATACAATCTGATATTTCACAAATATCCTCTTAATTAGGAATTATTTTAATCTCGGATCTCTTTTTGAGACTTGTTATCGTTTTGTGTTTGACTCTCAGTCGGTGAATTTTGCTTTTCCAGCGTTGGTACTACTACAGCAGAAGGATCTAACTGTTTAGATTCCGGTGGTAGTGGTGGTATAACCACAGGATTTGCAGGAGTTACAGATTTAGGAGAAGCAGAATTTTGATTAGAAGTTGGTAAATTATTATCTGGCAATGCTGCGGGGGAAGCATTACGAGATGACCGAACTGCCCGTAGTTTTTCAACTAGCGAGGGTGTGGGTGAAACGCTAGGCGAAGGTGCTGATTGTTGGGAATTACCAGGTTGTGATTCTTTTGTTGGATTTTTAGATTCTTCTTGGAAAGAACGACGATTATACCGACGCTGCCTGAAATTAGAGGCAGGTGGAGATTCAGTTTTTGAGGTGCTGTTAGTCTGTGGAGTTGATGGTGAAGATGCACTCTCTAAGTTAGGTACTTTGGCAGCTGGTTCTTGAGTAGGCTGTTGAAAAAGTGGCTTGGCGGTTGGCTGCGGCTGAGATTTAGGTAAGATGCTAGTGATGCCAAAACCTGCTGTAGCGGCAACTACAGCGACACCGATACCAAGGATTATTTTAGATGAAGGCTGTTTTTGAGCGTGTGAATTTTTGTTGGCGTTGGCGGTAGCCTTGCCTTCAGGCATCGCTTTTTGGGCAACTTTGTTAATCAGAGTTTCTCCATGTTGGGCAGATAAATTAACAGTTTGCACTGCGTGAGTCGTTAAGGCATGGGGTGTGCCATTGACTCGATTTCCTTGGAGTAATTGCAGCCACTCGGCAACAGTCGCCGGACGAAAGCGAGATTCCACCGCCATCCCGCGCATTACTGCTTGGTTGACAGCAGCACTCAAATGTGGTTGGAGTTCGCGGGGGGATGGCATTTGCTCGCGATCGCGCAATAATGCTGGCATGGGAACTTGAGCTGTTAACAGTGCATACAAGGTTGCTGCTAAACCATAAACATCGGTGGCAGGTGTACGCGCTGCTTGGGTGAGGTACTGCTCGATGGGAGAATAACCTTCAGAAACTAAACCCGTATGAGTCTGCCTGACACCGCCATTAAATTCCCTGGCAATGCCAAAATCAATCAGTATTACTTCTTGTGTTCCTTGGCGCAGGATAATATTATCTGGTTTCACATCTCGGTGCAGCAAACCGTTGTTATGTACTACTTGCAACGCTGCCCCAATTTGTTGGATGTAATGAATTGCTGTCGCCTCTGGCAGAGGTATTCCTGGTAATACAAAAGCGTCGCCCAAAGTATCGCCAGGAATGTATTCCATCACCATGTAAGGTAGCCCAGCTTCCACAAAAAAATCACTAACTCGGACTATATTTGGGTGGATACAAGTAGCTAGTCGTCTGGCTTCATCTTGGAACTGGCGCTCAAACTTAGCAAAATCAGGATGTTGTCGCAGCCGTTCATTGATGGTTTTCATCACCACCTCCTGACCCAAGTAGTGATGCTTAGCTTTGAAGGTAATGCCAAAACCACCACGCCCTATTTCTTGGATTAGGGTATATTTTCCATCCTGCAAAATTGTGCCTGCTAACATAGAAAGTCCTGAGTCTTGAGTGAGCAGATAACTAGCGAGTCCTGATTTTTAAGAGATTTCCTAAATTCCCATATTTTTAAGAAGGCAGGGTTCTTGCCTGTGTATCTACGGGATGATTTAGTTTTTAGGATTCCCGAAGTAGGAAAAACCTCCCCAACGATCGCAACAGTTTTATCTTTTTCATAGGATAACGCGAGGTCAAGAAATCTTGAAGTCGAAAACAGCCTTAAGCTGTATTTTGCGAGGATTCTTATAGCAGTCCTGAATTATATCAAGTCTAGGTAGTTCACTTACCTCTAACTGTTGATTTGCGGCAAGCGATGGCAAAAAAACGGACGAAATAACTCACAGGCGAGACTTGCCTTGATACCATCCAGATGCACCAACCCCATCTTGTACAATTGGGAGCCTTGCTCAGCTTCACAATCTACAGGGCTTGATTGCCTGATGATTTCTGCAAACGATGGCAATAAATGGGGATAGCGTTGTAGGTTCCACCATTGCTGTTCTAGGTGGTTTGCATAGATGGCGGTGGCGATCGCAGAATTTTCTAACAGTTGCTCCAAGGTTATTGTCTGCTGCTGTAGGTAATAAAATGCTAACTGCAACCGATAGGGATGTCCTCCCAACAAAGCTATTAGGCGCTGAGTTTGTGGCGCGGTTATCTCCTGTTGGCAACGATTTGCTAGATCCTGCACCTGAGCAGAGGTAAACTCTGGTAACTCAATCACCAGCCCAGTATTTAAGAGAGAGGGAGCGATTGAGGCAGGTCTCAGGATTTCAGTAGAATGAACCGTTACCAGTCGGAGTTTGTACCAAGGATTAATGTCTGTGTCCCCATCTTTGGCTTGTTCCGACCAAGTTCGCAGAAGTTGGAGAAATTCCCGCGCAATGTCGGGGTAGGCAAAAAGCTGGTTGAGTTCATCAATCGCAATAACTAAGGGGCGGTTCTCCCTTGAAGACGTTGAGCGATTAAGGTTAACTAAGATAACATCCTCGAAGTAGTTGGTGGCGTTAGATTTGCTACCCAAGGAGTTATCCCAAAAATTGGCGGTAGGATTTGGTAAGTCTAAATGCTTGCTGACCCTAGCACAAAACCATTGTAGGAAGCGTTCTAGGTTCTGTAAAATCTCGTCGTTGGCAAGTTGTAAGCTTATGGAAACAGTGCGAGCGCCAAGAGTTTCAGAGTAAGCCAAGATGCGGTTCATTAGGGAGGTTTTGCCCATTTGTTTGGAAGCGCAGATGTTGAGCAGCGCACCAGGTTGCTGAATACCTTCGTAACAGAGGGATTCGATAATGGGACGGTCAATGTAGAAGACTGAATCTAAGGACATCTGCCCTCCCGGTGCAGTTGGGGTACAAAGTTGCACATTGTCTGGCGATCGTTCGATTTTGTGGGTTTGCCCTACATTGTTAGAACAATTGCATGTTTTAGTCGATGACATTGAGTCAATCTCTCCAAGATAGTGTTGATGAGCTTCCAGGTAGAGATAATCATCCTTTGACAAGGTCAAATTAAAAGCATTGAAGCAGCGCTCTAAGGTTCGCTTATCGACTCCCATCGATCCATTAAAGACTTTGCTGAGAGTATTGGGGGTTAAACCTGTTTTTTCACTCAGGTCTTCGAGAGTGTATCGCTTAAAGTTTTGCTCAATTTCTAGCTGAGCTTTTGCCTGATTGAGTTTCATTGAGCCTTGATTCGTCAGAGTCGCGCCTCGCCGTCGTAGATAATTTTTCGATTGGAATTGCATTTTTACTTATAAATAAAGTATAAAAATATGCTTATCCATCTGCTTACTAAATACAGATGAATACTGTTATTACTTATGCACTTTAGAAAGTTATGCAGTATGGTTACAAATCTTACAAATACAATTCCAAAAACTTGATTTTGAATGCGCCTGAGAGTTGGGATTTGCTCAGGAAGAGGTAAACAGAAAAATAATTCTTAACTTAGGGTTTTTTCCAAAATTAAAAACGACGTTAACAAATGCTTGTGAAGCACTTAAACTTTGGGTAAATGGAACCGAGAGTGGGAAATACTTTGGGGATTTGCTAGTTCTAAATCCGTAACTTTTTTCTTAAAATTGCAAACTTTACTGGTGTTAGTGGTAGAAATTCCGCAAGCTCGAATAATAATCTTACTTAACTAGCCTATTGCTAACCCACCTTACCTAAATTTTAGTGCGATCGCCTCTATTGTAGTAACTATCTAAATTGTCAAGCGCTCGCTGATAAAAAAACAATCTGTGCGATCGTGTTGAGGGTTAACACAACGACAAATTGTGAAACTTTTATCAGAAAGCAAATAACAACATAACACAAACTTCACTACTAGCCACAATATTTAATTATCTGGAGTATTTTCCATATGGCAACTGAACTCAAAACTTTTACTGGCTCTCAATTTATCGGTAAGCCTGTTTTAGCAGATATCGAATTTATTCCTCATCTTGAAAAAATTAATGACTTTGCAGCTACCAACGGACTAAAGATTTATATTACTAGTTCAGCTCGTCCCTGGGGTGTTCCTGTGGTTACACCAGTGGTTCCTCCTGCGAAGATGTCTAATCACTTAATTGGTCATGCTATTGATATGAATATCGATATAGGAGGGAAACTATTTACTAGTCATGAACTTGGAGATTTTAACTCACTACCTCCAGCAATTAAAGTATTTATTACGGATATTCGTAACCATCCTGTTTTACGTTGGGGGGGAGATTTTAGCCCTCCAGATACAGTACATATTGATGATGGCTTAAATTTTCATAATTCTAATATCTGGAAACAAAAATTTCCCATTATTCAATCAGACTTAACAGGACTAACTCAGCCTGGAATCAGAGCAGTAAATAGTCCTAGATTGCTTCTTTTAACTACTCCTTTGATGGAAGGAGATGATGTCAAGGCAGTTCAAGAAAAATTAATTGGCCAGGGTTTTAATTTGGGTATAACTGGTGCAGATGGTTTGTTTGGTCCAGCAACATCTAAAGCTGTTATGAAATTTCAAGAGCAGGAAGATTTACAACCAATTGATGGCATTGTTGGCGATAAAACTAGAGAAGCACTTGGACTTTAAAATTTCTGATTTATTTTAGTTTCAATTTACTCTAAAAAACTCTAATAAGGAGAACAAAGAAATGCCTTTTCTTGCCAAAGTTATTACAACCAAAGAATGGGGTGCAATATCTGCTGGACCCTTTGAGAAAACAGTTCCTAAATTTATAGTGATTCACAATACAGATAATCCAAATCCTCCTAATGATTTATCAAAAGGAACAGTACAAGGAGGTAAAGAATTAGCCCATAATATCCAAAAATTTCACATGGATGGCAACGGCTGGAGTGATTCTGGACATAATTTTATGAATACGACTGGAGGAATTCTTCTAGAAGGAAGACATGGAACACTTGATGCAGTCAAACAAGGAATGTGCGTTCGATCTGCCCATGCCAGACAAGACGGAAATCGACTTGCTGGTGGTAACCAATCCCCTGGAATTGAGAATGAAGGTAACTTCATGACTTTTCAAATGGGACAAAAGCAGTGGGATAGTTTAGTTGAATTATGTGTTTCTTTGTGTGAATCTTGCAATATTAATCCTAAGAATATTCGAGGACACCGAGAGTTTAGTAATACAGACTGTCCAGGCGATTGGTTATTTAGTCAATTACCTCGTTTACGACAAGAAGTTGCAAATAAATTAGGTACTAATCTTGATAAAAACGAACCATTACTTAAACTAGGTTCAATTAGTCAAGATGTAATTGAACTTCAACAAAAACTCATAGAGAAAGGTTTTTATCCTGGAGCAATAGATGGTGATTTTGGCGACAATACAAGACAAGCTGTTATTGCTTTTCAGCGTTCTGTTGGACTAATGGATGATGGTATTGTTGGCACTAATACTCGCAAAGCATTAGGCTTATAGGTTTAACTTAAATGACTTTCTCGAATTTCATGGGAAAGTGGGATAGCGAAGTGCTAATCAAGCAGACCGCCGATTTTGCGAACACTATATAGTTTACCTAAAGATATCGGGAGAGTCTTTGTGAATATGACATTTGCCTCAGTTATTCCTCAGATATCTGATTACTTTTCCCACACTGTCTGAGGCTACTTGATGAAAAATCCAGTTCAATTAAAAAGTTTCCTACTTTTATTGATAGTGAGTATCGCTCTAAGCGGTTGCAGTCCAGAGAGGAGGGCGATACTGCGACTGACAGCAATGAACTTTAAAACTCAGGCAAGTGATGCGATTGAAGCTGTCAAAAGTATCTATCAACTCAATCCTTTACCGCGCTCAACTGTTGAACGGCGGCAAAAACTGGTACAACAACTCTTAAGCGATCGCAGTATAGAGTTTGATGATATAGATCAAATATCACAGACAATTGAAAGCCGACTTCAGACAAATTCTCGATCAAGTCCTGTTAATAACGTTCTCAACGATCTCAAGCAAGAATATATCGTAGCAGGCGAGACTTTTAACAACATTGAAGAAGCAGGATTATTAGGCACTGAGGCGGGTGCGGTTACTAGAGCGGCTGAACCTTCTAGGCGGTTAACTATCAAAATGCTACTTCTAGCTGAACTGATTGCTCAAGATCCACCTTCACCGAGAAATCCAGATCGAGTTGCGATTCTTTTTCGGTTTGGCAAGCTTAGAGAGCAATTTCAGAATGCTATTTCTGAGGCAGAGAAAACACAAATCTTCAATCAGGCGGAGCAACTTTTAGATGAGTTACTCAGCATTAATGCACAAGAGAAAGAAATGATTTGCCAAGCTAGAGCTAAACTTTTGCTGACAGCCGATACAGGAACAAAGCTTTCTCAACTAATTGAAAAATATAACGATTTAAGCTTTAACGAAGTTGTTGCTAAAATCACCACCGTTTTCGGAATAGCTTCTCGCTTTGGGGCGGATATTACTGCTGTAAATGTTAGGACTCAAGAGATTCAAACAGCAATTCAGGCAGATCCTATTTTGAACGATATTTTAAACAAGCAAAGGCAGAATCTCCCACCTGCAACTTCTAATTCTCAACCTCTCGAATGTTCATCATAAAGAAGATGTTCAAGATGATTACTTCAATCAGTCTCAACAAAATTAAAGAACAGATAAAAGAGATTATTAATAGCATTGATTCGATAGCAAATCTCTCTCCAACTAAACCTATCGATATACAATTTTTTCAACAACCAGAAAAAAATCTAAAAAATATACTTTTTAGATTACAATTTGCACTATTGCAAGCAGAAGAAGAAGAGAATTGGGAACTAGTGGATATGCTCTATGAAGCTATTGAACAATGTCAAGATGCACTCAATGCACTGAGAGCGGCTATGTTCACACAAGTTTTCATCCGTCCAGATCATGACCAAATTATTGCCGATCTGCGAAACATTAAACAAGATATTGATACTGCAATTCAAACAGAGAAAGTATTGAATGTATTTATTAGCTTGGCTCGTCTAGTGATTAGATTTGCAGGAGCATGAGATTTATAGCACAAGTCGGAAGTGAAGTCGGCAAATAATACACCGCCGACGATTGGTATAACAGGGAAGCAATATTCGTCTATCTACGGGATGATTTAGTTTTTAGGATTCCCAAAGTAGGAAAAACCTCCCCAACGATCGCAACAGTTTTATCTTTTTCATAGGATAACGCGAGAGTCAAGCAATCTTGAAGTCGAAAACAGCCTTAAGCTGTCTTTCACATCCGTGATGTTAGGGAGGAATTACGACTTGACAGACTACTGGCTACAACCCTTAACAACTTAGGGACTAAAATTAAACCCTCTCCTGTGATTGAGGAGAGGGTGCTTGGAACTTCACGATCAAAAATTTAATTCTAATACTACAAATCTGCTCTAAAAAGCGCCAAGTAATGCACCTGTAGTAAATAGCAAAAACGTCAACGTTCCGATTAAGAGAATTGTGGAGTAGGGAGCGCGATTAATTTTGTCTAGATATTCATTTCTCTGACGGTCTTGTTCGGTTAAGGGTTTAAAAGTCATTTCTCTCATGATCTGATTGCCTCAGTTTAAGTGTGTTTCTGAAATAGAGTAACTCTATTTATTACCTGTTTTGAATTAAACTCTAGTTCTGAGGACAATTACGAGCGTATATAAAAACATCTAGAAAAGTTTAACTAGTTTAATTATCTGATACTAATTGATACAGTTCATTTTGGAAAATTTAATAGAGGCTTGACTAGGGCAAACGCTTCACGAGCGGGCTGACAGATTAATCAATAAACTGAATATTGCAGTAATGCCCTAAATGCCGAGCTTCTTAAAACCGCTGCCCTATGCCTAAATGTATTTTGCTTTCTCCCTGGTCATTAAAGCCATAGTCAGCCCGAATTAAACCCAAGGGTGAATTTACTCGCACTCCAGCCCCATAACCAAAACCAAAACCTGGTTTGTCGCGCACACCCGCCGGGTCTCCCAATACAGTATCACCAGAACCCAAGTCGGAACCGAAGTCAGCAAATAATACACCGCCGACGATTGGGATAACGGGGAAGCGATATTCCGCCGAAGCTAACACGTAACTGCGTCCACTGCCAACTTCTCCAGAATCGTAACCGCGCACCGAGTTAGAACCACCTAAGTTAAAGCTTTCGTAGGGCGGTAAATTCCCAATAACAGTACCAGCTTGAAAATTGACTGCAAACACTTGTGGCTGTTTGCTGTTAAATAACTGCACTGGTAAATATTGGCTGTAATTGGCTTTGAGGCGATTGAGGGAAATATTACCTTCACCAATTGGTACAGATTGCTCTGTACTCAGACTTAAAACGGAACCTTTCGTTGGATTGGTGGGATTATCTCGTTGGTCTTTGGTGGCGGTAAAAGATACGGTAGTTAGGTCATCTACACCTGTTCCACTAGCAGACAAAGGATTACCTTGAGCATCGGTTGGGGTAACATTACCTTGGCGATCGCGGATACTAATTCGAGTATAGTTGAATCCTAAAGAGGTACTCCAGTCGTCAATTGGTCGTTGGAAGCTGATACCGCCGCCAATATGACCTTCTTGGACTTTATCGCCGTTAGCTAACTTAATTTCATCATCAAAGGTTTCAGAAACTTCTCGATTCCGAAAAACATTCACAGTGTAACCCAAGCGATCGGGGTTAGTTGTGCGATAGGGATTAATATATTTAGTATTAAACTCTAAATCGCGGCTACTAACGCCAACATTCACTGCTAAATTATCATTAATACCGCGGACATTGCGGTCTTGATAGCTGATTGTCCCGATTAATCCTTGGTCAGCGTTGTAACTACCACCCAAGTTAACACCACGCGCCCCAGTTTCTTTGAGTTGATAGACAACATCTACTTTTGTCGCATCTCCTTCTAAAGCAACATTTACACTCTCAAATAATCCGGTGCTATATAGCTGTTGTATGTCTTGTTTAACTAGATTTTCTTGGAAGATTTGACCGGGTTTGAGTTTGAGTTGCTGTTGGAGAAAATCAGGTTTGGTGCGTCCTCCGACAAGATTACCTTTGCTATCAACGGTTTTACCATCGTCACCGACAAAGCGAAACTTGATATCACCCACCAAGCCTTCAGCAACATTTAAAGTTAGAATTCCTTGAGGACTGGGTTTAATTGATAGCACCCGTGCCAAGTTATAACCATTGTCAGCGTACCACTTGTTAATTTGTGTCACTGCTTGCTGGAGTCCAGCCGGACTGATAGCAGTGCCAATTTGAGATTGCAAACGTTGTTGGGCTACTTGGTAAGTAAGTATTTTCGCGCCAGATAATTGCAGCGATCGCACTATTACTGGTTGTACCCGATAAACTACATTTAATCCAGCAGACGTACTTTGGCTATTCACACTGACATTGCTAAATAAACCTGTATCCAAAATTGCTGCCACATCTTTTTCTAGCTGGCTTTGACTGGTTTCTCCACCCACTTTAGTTTTAATCACTTTGAGAATAATTTGCTGTAATTCCTGATTAGCTCCCACTATCTGTACATCTGTGGCTGTGACTACTAAATCGTTGTTAGTAGCAGGGGCTTGAGGAAAGGGAGATGTAGCTTTAGCCTCCCCCACGGTGGGAGAGGAAGGGATGAGGAAAGGTGTTACAGACGAGTTCCCCTTGTCTTTTTGGTTTTGCCCTGCCGTGGCTGTGGGCTTTAAAATTACTGGAGAATTTTTGTTTGCAGTTGTTGGTACTGAAACGGAATTTTGGGAAAATTCTTGTGCAACTATAGTTTCTGGGGAAGCAATTGTCTCTACCCGTGCGTGAGTTTCTGCAATTACTGGCACTACCAACTTATCAGCTTTTGGCGTTGGAGCAACCACTTTAGTAGGTGCAGCCGTTGCTTGCTGACTAACATTGCCAGCAGCTAAAGTAGCTAAAGTAAAAATTGCAGTAGTAGAAAATCGCATAATAATATTTAACCTAATAACTGAGAATTATCGGAAAGTAAGAAAATAGAAATAATACCTAAAAATCTAGTACTCACAAGGAGCCACTGTGGGAATAGTGGATTTACCCTATGAGCAAGTGGCACTTAAAAATCAGAATTTATCAAGAGTCTAATATGATTGGTACATTCATTGATTATTATGTTCTCCTGATTTTTTTACTATTCTGATTCCTGAATTCTGACAGAGAATACTAACTTCCAGCTTGGTTTGCCGAATTCTTTATTTATACTTCTTACCCAAATAGACAATTAATTTTGATGTTTTGTTTCTTATGAGTAATGTATCCCGGTTATCTCTAACTTCTAATTCCCAACCTGCAACTTCACTGCGGTTACTTGTATTAAGTAACGGACATGGGGAAGATATAATTGCAGTCCGGATCTTACAAGAACTCCAACGACAATCAAACCCACCAGAGATATTTGCTTTACCTTTGGTGGGTGAAGGACGTGCTTACCAACAATTGGGTATTCCCTTAATTGGTTCGGTACGTACTATGCCTTCTGGTGGCTTTATTTATATGGATGGACGCCAATTAGCGCGGGATGTGCGCGGTGGTTTATTGCAACTTACCCTCAGCCAGATAAAAGCTATTCGCCGCTGGGTAAGTTCTCAAAAAAAATTAGGTAACAACAGAGCAATTTTAGCTGTGGGAGATATAGTCCCGCTATTGTTTGCAACTTTGAGTGGTGTTAATTATGCTTTTGTTGCTACGGCAAAATCAGAATATCATGTGCGAGATGAAGTTGGATTGTTACTAAAAAAATCCGAAGGTGTGAGTTGGGAAAACTTTTCTGGTTCTGTGTATCATCCTTGGGAACGTTGGTTGATGAGTCGTCGCCGATGTCAGGCGGTGTTCCTCAGAGATGCTTTGACCACAGAAATATTAAAACAATGGTCAATTCCAGCTTATGATTTGGGGAATCCGATGATGGATGGTCTAGAACTAACATTTCCATCCCCACAATTTTATAGTCAAACTAGCCACCAGCAAGAGATAATTCGGCCTTTTGTGGTAACTCTTTTGCCTGGTTCGCGTCCGCCAGAAGCGTACAACAACTGGAAAACAATTATGATTGCCGTATCTGCATTGCTGACAAGTTTCCAACAGCGAAATTCGGTTTTCCACACTTCTGGCACAGTTGTGTTTTTAGGTGCGATCGCCCCCAGTCTAGACTGCAATATCTTATCTCAAAGTGTACAATCTCAAGGCTGGCGAACTGCATCAGAATTTCCGATCAAAATTTCCGATGCAAACATCTTGACGTTTAAACAAAAAAATGCGTACTTACTGTTAACACAACAAGCTTATAACGAGTGTTTGCAGTTGGGAGATTTGGCGATCGCAATGGCAGGTACAGCTACAGAACAGTTTATCGGTTTAGGCAAACCTGCGATCGCAATTCCTGGCAATGGTCCTCAATATACCCGTGGCTTTGCTGAAGCTCAAAGTCGCCTTTTAGGCTTGTCTTTAATCTTAGTTGAGCAGCCAACAGAAGTTCCCAGCATCATAGAGTCCTTATTCAAAGACCCTGATAATTTACAAATAATTAGCAAAAATAGTGTGCAGCGCATGGGAAAACCAGGTGCAGCACTACGTATTGCCAAATGTTTACAGGAACGACTGGGATGAAGAGGCATTAATCGTTAGGCAAATCTAAGAAATAAATTATCCAGTTTGAAGTTGAAGATTGTTGACTGTTGACTTATGAATAGTGGGATATTTTTTATTTATCTGTTTGTTAGTTATGAGCTATTTTTCCCCATCTCTTTGCACTCCCCACACCCTCCATTTCCTCACTCCTCACGGTCACCAGTTCCTCACGCTACCAAGCCAGAACGTAAAGCCCTAACAGCAGCTTGGGTACGGTCATCAGCACAAAGTTTATTTAGAATATTGCGAACATGAGTCTTGACAGTACCAACTGTAATGTAGAGTTTTTCAGCAATTTGCCCGTTGCTACACCCAGCAACAATCAACTCCAGAATTTCTAATTCTCGTTGAGTCAGGGGGTATGTTTCCAAAACTTGCTCGTATTCTGTGGCCAGCGCTTCAATTTTTACAGTCTTCGGCTTGTCAGAGGTTTGGCTTTCTCCAGGAATTCCTTGCCGCATCTTCCGCAATACCACATTAGCAATTGACGGATCGATCCAAGAGTTACCGCCATAAGTTGCTTGGATAGCCTCAGTTAATTTACTGATACTTGTTTCCTTCATGTAATAAGAATCTGCTCCTGCGGCAAAAGCTGCAAGTACAGCATCCTCTGTATGATCCATTGTTAGGATCAAAATCTTGGTTACTGATTGCCCAGTTTCAGCTTGGTAACGTCTGAATTTACGAGTCAGTTCAATCCCATCCATGTCAGGCAAGCCAATATCTACAACCGCTACATCTGGCTTTGCCGTTTCCAAAAGTTTTAATCCCTGAGTAGCGTTTGCAGCTTCGCCAATTACTTTTAATGCACTGTGAGACTGTAATGCAGCCCGTAGTCCCATTCGCGTTAAGTCATGATCTTCAATTAAAATAATGCTAATTTCACTCATCGCTACACTCACTCTTACACTGTTTGCCTTTAAAAGTATTACCTTTTGCAATTACTATCTTTGTCATCTTTTACGAGTCAGGATAGTTCAATAATTAGGAGACCATCTGAATGAATCAATATTTAAATTATATTAGATTCCCGATAAATTTAGATTTGCTAACGCTGGTTGCTTGTGCCAGACAAATCCTTTTAGCGTACTGCCTCCTCTGGTGAGTGCTGAATTCTTACCTAGGTTTTATTTTCCCAAACCAAAGATAGATGATCTTTCAATCACTCTGCATCCACCGATAGAAATAATCAATACCCTATTTTTTTGTATTTAGATAGAGTACAAATCTAGCTGAAGATATATGGTTAGTTGCACAAAAAGGATGAATTATTGATCCGAATGCTAAATTGTTCGCTTTTACTCAAAATTCAGCTTTCAGTTACTATGATTCCTCAGTTATTTGTTATTTTCTTCTATGAAAGCTGGAAAACAAGGTTAGGAAAACAGACAAAGTACAACAGATTGAAGGAATTGGAGAGTGAAAAGATGAGCCAGACAAGGGGAATGAACACAATAACTCCTAATTTCTAACTTTTCACTTTTGACTCAGCACGGGCTGAAGGCCGCCCTACCGCTAACGGTACTTCCAATGTCCACTTGACGAGAGTTGCACTAACACGTGTAAAGTCGTAATCTTCCCAAGCCTAAAAGTTTGCGATCGCCAGAAAAACATTAATAGACCTCTTGCAATGGTTAATAAAATTGTTCCAATTTCAGGAGGTAAGATTACTTAAAATTGACAAATTAAGTACATTTAATACTTTTTTATTTACCTTGTCTCTTGCATCTGATGAGTAATACTGCTCAAGCTTCTGGTACACAATAATGGTATGCAACTCTCACTAATGACTGACGACGCTCGTTAACTCACTCATTTACAATTGTCTTAAGCTTAATAAAGTATTTTATTTTACTTTACACCAACCTGTCTGCTGTCTTCAGTTCAATAGTTTTGAGTCTGTTAATAGGCTAATGGTTTTAGAGCCATTGGTGAGCGGCTAAAAGTTTAATCCCAATACCTGGTAAATTAACCAGATTCAGGATACAACAGACTAGACTCAATTTAAGAAACGCCTGAAACAGCAATCGACATACTACTAAAGGAGGAAAAACAAATTGATGTGATGAATGTCAAGGAGTCATTCATGAAAATTAATATTAAATAGCCGGTTCACCTTATAGGCGCTCGACTAAGGACATTTACAATGTTGCGCGGCAATCACAGTCAGCCTGCTAAGAATATGCCAAACTACCCTTGCTTTTCCTGGTTTAGACTCATAAATTAGTACCGACTATGAAGCAGTGGACTGCTGTAGTAAAAAAATTTATGCCAGCTTCCATTTAGAAGTTAGAGGTGATCGTCAGTCTAGTATGATTGTTATACTGATTCATCAAACTATTGTCCTGATTTTTGAAATACTGTAATTTGGAGATTTTTAATATATTAGATATTGTGCCAAATACCTTAGTTAATTAAGTTACAGATTTTAAATGTCAGAAAATCTTACATTTTTTAATAGGATAATCCCAAAAGATAAATGCCATATATCAACCTATGTTTTACGGCGAAAATAAAAACCGATGGAAGAAACGCTGAAAATTTTGGTTGTAGACGATGACGAAGTAGACCGGATGGCAGTACGTCGGGCTTTGACCAAAGCAGGTGTGCAAATGGATCTGTCTGAAGTAGAGGAAGGCGGTGATGCATTCTTTGCCTTAAGTACTACTACTTATGATTGTGTTTTCCTCGATTATCGCTTACCAGACCAGGATGGATTGACTCTCATCCAACAAATACGTTCTTCGGAAATCAAAGTTCCTTTAGTAGTTTTAACAGGTCAAGGAGATGAACGAATCGCTGTTGAATTAATGAAAGCTGGTGCTACAGACTATCTTTCTAAGTCTAGAATATCTTCAGAAGTTTTGGCACACGTTTTGCGAAATGCGATTCGCATTTATCGTGCTGAAATGCAGGTAGCTTTTGCAAACCAGCAACTTAGAGAAAGTCACGAACAGCTGATTTATAAAAATAAAGAACTGGAAAGACAACAGCAACATATTCAAGTGCAAAACTTCAAGTTATTGGAGGCATCGCGGTTAAAATCACATTTTCTAGCTACCATGTCTCACGAACTGAGAACGCCAATGAATGCAATTATTGGTTTTTCACAGATATTGCTGCGTCCTAAGTTCGGTCAATTAACGCACCAACAAGCAGATATGGTTGAGCGCATTTTAAATAATGGTAAGCATTTGCTGATGCTGCTCAATGAAGTTCTGGACTTTTCCAAGCTGGAGGCAGGACGATTAGACTTAAAACCAGAAATCTTTGATATATCAAAGGTAGTAGATGCAGCTGTAGAAGAAATGCATTCTGTAGGTGAGGCAAAAAATCTCTCATTGCTGCTGCAAACAGATTTACAAAATCCTTTGGGATTTAACGATCCCATGCGTGTGAAACAGATTTTAATTAACTTGCTCTCGAACGCAATTAAGTTTACCGAGTCTGGTGAAATTTGGGTTGAGGTAAAAGAACTACCTGCAAACAAAGTGGGAATTATTGTCAGAGATACAGGTATTGGGATAGCGCCGAGAGATTTCAAACAGATTTTTGAAGCATTTCGCCAAGTCGACCAAAGTATCACTCGTAAATATCCAGGGACAGGTCTGGGTTTGGCAATTGTAGATTCGCTGGTAAAAATGATGGGCGGTAAAATTTTTCTTGAGAGCCAATTGGGAGTTGGTTCAATGTTTAGAATTGAATTACCGCGTCAAGTAACATTATCAACTGTAGCAATCGAAGCAGGGAATTTGCACTTGGATAACGATCGCGTTTTTTATTCTGGTCAAAATTCACATCAATCATCTGCTTCAGTTGGGAAAGCATCAATAGTATCTCCTAAATTTAAATTATAAATATACTTCTAAAAAAACTGAGAAAAGTTGATAAATCATGTCTGTAGTTGAAAATTCTAAAATCGATCGCATTCTTGCTGTTGATGATACTCGAGATAATCTCATTTTGGTGCAAACAATTTTAGAAAGTGAGGGTTATGAAATTGATTTAGCTTCAGATGGGATAAAGGCTTTGCAGAAAATTGAACAATCACCACCAGATTTGATTTTGCTAGATGTAATGATGCCAGGGATGGATGGTTATGAGGTTACACGTCGTATTCGTAATAACCGTGCAATTAATAGTTATATCCCAATTCTGCTGATTACTGCCTTTCACGAATCCAGCGTTGTTGAAGGTTTGGATGCTGGTGCTGATGACTTTATTCGCAAACCATTTGATACGGATGAACTTTTGGCAAGAGTGCGATCGCTTTTACGTCTCAAGCACAGTCTTGACGAACAACAAAAAATGGCACGCCAACGAGAAGACTTTGTTTCCCGTCTGACTCATGATTTGCGAACACCGTTGGTAGCCGCGGATCGGATGTTGAATTTGTTTGAGATGGAAACATTCTGCAAAATTTCCCCGGAAATGAAAAAAGCGATCGCGGTGATGATTCGCAGTAACCAAAATTTGATGCTGATGGTGAATACTCTGTTAGAAGTTTATCGCTTTGAAGCAGGTAAAAAAACTTTGAATTGGGAGGTGTGCGATTTGCCAGAAATTGCTCAAGAAGTGGTAAGTGAAATCACACCTCTAACTAATGAAAAAGGCTTGAATTTAGAAATAGATGCCAGTCAATTAGACCCACAGCAGAAAAATCCTGGTATAATTATGGGTGATCGACTCGAACTCAGACGAGTTTTATACAACTTGATTGCGAATGCCATCAAATTTACTGATACAGGAGGCATAGTAATCCGCATTTGGGAAAAATCACTCAATTCTCAACATCAAGATTGGGTGACAATTGAGGTGGAAGACACAGGATATGGAATTGCGCCCGAAGACCAAACAACAATTTTCGAGCGATTTCGCCAAGGTAGAAACAAACGTTCAGGTAGCGGCTTAGGACTACATTTATCCCACCGAATTGTGGAAGCCCATATCGGAACTATCCAGGTCGTATCTGAAGTAGGTAAAGGCAGTTTATTCACCGTTCAACTACCTAAGAATATTTAATATTATTTATTTGCCTAATTGCTTGCAGAAAAATCAAAATCTTTCTGCTGAACTACTAATCTTGATAAACCTCAAAAGCTGAGTGAACAGCCAGTTTTGCTTCAAGTAACCGACGAATTACGGCCTCTAAATCTTCAATCATGTATGGTTTGCAAATGTAATCATTAAAACCCGCCTTGAGAATACGCTCTCGATCCTCCTTGCTAGCCAAAGCTGTGACTGCAACTACTGGAATTTCGCCTGTTAGAGGTTCTTGCTTCAAATGACGCACAACATCAATACCGCTTATACCTGGTAACAAAATATCCAACAATATCAAGTCTGGTTGATATTCTTTAGCCACCAGCACTGTTGCAGAACAATCTGTTTGACAAATAAATCTACAACCAATTGATTCTAAAGCGTAGCTAATTAGCAAAAGACTATCATCATGGTCTTCCACTACCAAAATTAGAGGCTGGTAAGAGTTTTGCTTTTTTTCATCACTCGTGAATGAATATGCCAAATACATCTCTTCTCCAGAAGATTTTATTAGAATTCATTGTCTTTCTTGAGAGATACAGACGAGCCTTACCAAAAACGATAAAATAGTTATCAATTAAGATTAGGTTTTGTTTTGCTTTTGGATAGCTGATAATCCTTGCCCATGCGAAAAACGCTGAGCAAAGAAAGTCTCAAGCTTATAGGTTTAGCAGACACTTTTCGATTATACGCAAAATTACAAAATATTTTCTCAATTGGTTCATAATTACTTTATATAGTATGGGTTTATAAAATTCAAATGATTATCTACAATAGTACTACTTCAACTTTTGGCTTTTACAACTAAAAATACCGTTGATTTAAGAATAAATACTAAAGGATGTTAAATTAATTACTATAGTTTAAGTACTGAATAGACTTTAATAGTTATCATTTATTGAGTTACATCACTTTGGTTTAACAGTTATCACATATCAAATTCATCAAGCACTTTTTGAAGTCCCCCACTATATCAGCGTCACTCATAAACTCAAAACTAATAACTTGAAGATGAATTATTGAGCTGAAAGCTAAATCCTTAGTATCCGCATTGATAGATGATCGCAGTTTGTTGATTTAAGTCTTTTACAAATAAAGTGAGATCCATTGATAGCAAAGCAACGCTTTGACTAGGTTTGCAGACTTAAAATTAATAGCAAATCACTAAGAGTAACGTGAGGGATAGCAAAGTATTAGTGAGGTCCAAGCATAAGAATATTGGTATTCTTTCGCTGTCCACTAGTCTACCATAATGCAGGTGCGGAAACTTGAATTTTAGATAATTTAAATTTTATTGAATATTGTAAATGACAATAATATTAAGTAGCTGAGTATAAATAAATTCTAGCTTTTTCTCATGATTCAAGTTTTTATATGCCGAACCAGCAATATAATAGCCCACTCATAACTAGAATTTGTTTCATAATTAATTATATCTATTTGCTCAACACAAAACAATTTGTAATCATCCTATCAGTGGCAATGGCGAAATTATATTTGAGAGATATTTATTATATACAGCAATTTCGAGGTAAATGAGGTACACATAGTATTGGTGCATCAAGACTTAAAATGAAAGCATACTCAATCGATTTACGAGAAAAAATAGTAAATACTTACGAAAAGGGTGGTACTTCAATAAGAAAGGTTGCCGTGCAATTTGGTGTAGMAAAAAGCTATGTGCAAAAGCTAATCCAACTTCATAGAGTGCAAGGACATCTAGAACCCAAAAAGCAAGGTGGAGCCATGAAGGGTAGGCTAGATGATTTCGTGAGCGAATTAGCCGAAATGGTTCAAATTTACCCAGACGCAA
>NZ_SZNH01000020.1 GCF_005869855.1 Nostoc sp. PA-18-2419
CTAGCCCTGATTCCTCTTCATCCATCAATGCATCAACTACTGAATTTAGCCAACATCGGGAGTGGGAAACGGGCATGACATGGAAAAGTTCACTGAATAACTTGAGACTAATTGTTCAGCCTTATATCTTCTACCATTTGCTGTTACCTTGGTTAGATGTATTCAACATTCATGGGATGAGACGCTGTTTCCTTAAGTTAATTGAATTGATGAATGGTTTTCGAGCTTTTCCCATTCCTTTCTCTATTGCTAGTTAATCTTCTCTCTATTTTTCTTTACCTAAAGTAACAAAAGAGGGATCAGTCCTTTAGAACTCGAAGTTCTGATTTCTGAGGCTCAAGTGTCGAATTCCGAAGTTGAAGTGTCGAGTTCTGAGGTTCAAGTGTGGAGTTCTGGTAATGAATAAAAATTACAGTCTCATTCAGATTCATCTTGACACGACTAAATATTGGTTATTGGACATTGGAATTTCAAAACTCTTCCCCAGTCCTTAATCGCTAATCCCCAGCCCCCAATCCCCATTCCCGGAGTAACCACCATGACTATTGAGACCACCGTATTTACTTTTGCTAATCCAACAAACCTGATTTTAAAAATTCCCATCGCTACCCAAAATCAGGCGGATGTTCACAGTCAATCTTTTTCTAACCCGACTTCTGGTTATCAAGGTTATATTAATGAACTTTGCCTGGGTGCTGTCTTGCAGTGGTTACAAGAGGATTTCACACCGCAAGCAAAGGTCTGGCCAACTACCACCGTCTTATCCAGTTTTTGGGAACTAGTAAATGGAACGGCAATTACGCTAGACGGAACTCGATTTATTCTGGTTCCGAGTGAAACAATAGATTTAAGTGAATTGCGAGTACCGCAAGAATGGGTCGATATTCCTGGTTGGGTAGGTGACTATTATTTAGCCGTGCAGGTAGAATCAGATGAAAGCTATGTGAGAATTTGGGGTTACTGCACCCATGCACAGCTCAAAGCTAGGGGGAGTTATGATGCAGGCGATCGCACTTATTCTCTTGATGCTGATAATATTATCAATGACATCAGCATTTTAGCTGTGGCGCGGCAACTTTGCCTAGAAGAACCAACACGTAACGCTATTGAAGAGATAAGCACTTTAGCACAACCACAAGCACAAAACCTAATTGCCCGTCTGGGAAATCCGGAAATACTTACACCCAGACTCGCTATTCCTTTTCAACTATGGGCGGGACTAATTGCACACGCAGGTTGGCGCAAAAGCTTATATCAACGCCGCTTGGGACTATCAGAACAGTGGTCAGTTATTCAATGGTTGCAAAGTGGTATTTCCCAAGTTGGCGAAGCTGTTGGTTGGGGAAGCTTTGATTTACAAGTGAGTGAAGCTGGGGCGCGGGGTGTTAAACAAAGGCCACCGCAGACGATTATATCTCGTCAGTTGGTGGTCGCAGGTCAAATCTACGAACTGCTGATTACACCGCAAGACGAACCAGAGGCAACTATTTGGCGCTTTGAGTTACGTAACTTCAGTGTGGGTGGAGTCATTCCTGGGGGTTTTAAACTCCGACTCCTGACTGAAGATTTACAGCCATTCCCCAACAACGAAGATATTGCCATAACCGCTGTAGAACAACTTTATGTAGAGGTTGCCTTGGAACCAACAGAAGGCATAGTCTGGGAAATAGAACCTCTTCCCGAAAACTATGACCGAGAAATACTCAGATTTTAAGCTATTGTTTGGTTATTTTATTGGTAGTAAAGTGGAGAATTATCCGGTAAATCCACTTAAACATAAAAAGCCATGAGAGAAAAACCTAAACAACAAATGCGTATATGGGCGATGTTATGCCATATCTCAGCTTTATTGGCATGGATATTAGTGTTGTTTTTGGTATTTCTTGGCATACCTTTATATTTGCCTCTGAATCTGTTAGCCCCACTGCTAATTTGGCGATTCCAAAAAGTAAAATATCCTTGGATTGATTTACAAGGTAAAGAATCTTTAAATTTTCAAATCTCATTAACGTTTTATACCTTGATTTTCATAGTCATCTCTTTGTTTTTTGTGTTAACCAGCTTGAGTCTGGCAGTGAGTACTAATAGTAAAGTTAATCAAGTAGAAATAACATTAGATAGTTTATTAATTTTAATTATGTACTTAATTTTATTAATGCTATTACTACAATCATTTGTAGTGAGTTTTGCTGCTATTAAAGCCTACAATGGTGAACATTATCGTTATCCATTGACAATTAGAGTTTTACGATAATAAATAATTCTCTGTTGTTGAACAGCTAAAATTTTCAAAAAAGATTAAACATTTATATCTCTATTGTTCACTTTAGAGAAAATATAATATGACTAAGTTTGATGTAAAAAATATCCTAAAACCTTAGACATTAAACTTTTCGCTGGAAAATGCACTCAGATTTTGCTCTTAACAAGTCTCGCATAATGAGAATACAGCAGATTTGAGAGAAAGTGAAGTACATATTATCCCAAGTCTCAAAACCAAGCATAAAGCCTGCTTGACTTGTGACTTCTGCTGTATTTGGTTATTTTTTGAGGTTTTCATGTTTTGTAATGAAGCTTAAATTAAATGCTATAGAATAAAGATAAGGAAAGAAACCAATTTGGTTATACACTAAGATAATTTTTATGAAAATAGCATACATAATTTTGGCACATAATTCTCCCGAACAATTAGCTCGTCTTATTTATAAGTTAAACACAGATTATGTTTCATTTTTTATACATATAGATAAAAAAACAGATAGTCAAATATACTCTCAAATATATTCTAAATTTAATAAGTTTGCAAATGTATTTTTTGTCAAAAGATACAATTCAGAATGGGGAAGTTTTAATGCTGTTAGAGCTAGTCTTGAAGGAATAAAATCAATAGTAGAAACAGGAACTTACTTTGATTATGTGATTCACTTATCTGGGCAAGATTATTTAATAAAATCTACTAGTGAAATATGTAAGTTTCTCCAAGAAAATAAAGGAAAAGAGTTTATAGAATATTTTCCACTACCTTACAGTAAATGGAAAAAAGGTGGCTTTAGAAGAATAGAATATTGGCACATTCGTTGGAAAGATGAGTATTTTTGTATTCCAGAAGAACGTGAATTTAAATCTCCCATTAGCTCTTTGTTATATTCATTATTAATTTTGATTTTACCGAAACGCAAACTTCCTGAAGGCTTTACTTTTTATGGAGGGTCTGCATTTTGGTGTTTAACCGGAGAATGTGTAAAGTATATAAATGATTTTGTCAAACAAAACCCAAAATTTGTAAATCGCTTTAATTACACTTCACTAGCAGATGAGCTATTTTACCAAATAGTTATTTTAAATTCACCTTTTAAAGATAAAGTAGTTAACGATAACATGAGATATATAGATTGGGGTGATGAAGTTGAAGCCTATCATCCAAAAGTTTTAGATAAAAATGATTTTGAAAAAATCAGTGAATCAGAAAAATTATTCGCTAGGAAGTTTGATCAAAATAAAGACTCGGATATATTAAATATGATAGATGAAATGATATTATTAAATAAATAGTAATTTGTAGAAGTATGCAAGTACAGGATGATATGATTGGGGTTGCGATCGCTGGTACTGGATTTGGTCAAAAAGTCCACATTCCCGGATTCCAAGCACATCCTCGCACTGAAGTAGTTGCTGTTTATCACCGAGATATCAATAAAGCCAAAGCCATAGCACAATCCCATAATATTCCCCAAGCGTGCGACACACTTGCAGATATTGTGACATTACCAGAAGTGCAAGCAGTCAGCATCTCAACGCCGCCGTTTTTGCACTATGAAATGGCAAAAACAGTCCTGGAAGCAGGCAAACATTTACTAATAGAAAAACCTATAACTTTAAATGCAGATGAAGCTAAAAAACTTTATCAATTAGCTAAAGAAAAAAACGTCATTGCTGCTGTAGATTTTGAGTTTCGCTTTGTACCAGGATGGCAATTATTTGCTGAACTTTTGTCAGCAGGTTATGTGGGTGAATTGCGTCTAATTAGAATTGATTGGTTAGGTTCTTCTCGTGCTGATGCTTCCCGTCCTTGGAATTGGTATTCTGACAAAGAAAAAGGAGGCGGTGCATTGGGGTCTTTGGGTTCCCACGCCTTCGATTATATTCACTGGTTATTCGGCCCAGTCCGTAAATTAAACGCACATTTAAGTACTGCAATTCCGACAAGAATTGACCCGACAAATAAAGAATCCAAGCCAGTAAATACAGATGACAACTGTATATTAACGCTGGAATTAGCAGACGGTACACCTTGTCAACTTACAATTAGCGCAGTAGTTCATGCACCAAGAACCCATTGGATAGAAGTATATGGCGATCGCGGTACATTAATTGTAGGTAGTGAAAATCAAAAAGATTATATACACGGCTTTCGTGTTTGGGGTTCCCAGCCAGGTAAACCTCTCACAGAAATAGAAATACCAAATCGATTAATTTTTCCCAAAAATTACACCGATGGGCGAATTTCTGCATTTATTCGTGTCATCGACCAATGGGTACAAGGAATCGACCAAAAACAGCAAACAGTACCATCCCTGCGAGAAGGAGTTTATTCTCAGCTATTGATGGATTTATCCCACAAATCCCATGAAATAAATAGCTGGGTGAATGTACCCAGCTTAGAAGCTTATCTTCAAAGTTAATAAAGGAGTGATTCGATTTGGGATTTGAGGTTTTTTCTGGAATTTAAAATTCACTTAGCTAAAAATTATCTTCCTTATCTCTCTGTTTTCAGATACTTAAAAGAAGACAAATTGAGCTGTACCAGATAAAGGAATTATTGTGTAAAACTTTGTCTGGCCTTGTTTAGATTCATAAATCTTAGGAGAGTCGCTGACGGTTGTAATACCTTTGGTCACGATTTTCGACTCGTTACTTTGTCCAAGATTCACAGGAGGTAATAGTAAGCTGAATGTGACATACCCATTATTTCTTGTTTTATAAAGAGTCACTGTCACCAAGGTACCAATTTCTACTTCCTGACTACGGATTTGATCTCCCACAAAATCCAATGTCCGTTGCTGGTCTTGATACCTTAAGCGAGGTTTGCCATCAAAACTTGTTGTTGAATAAGTCACGTTCACATTTTGCCCTTGCAGTTGATACAAGTCAGGTGTTTGTGCTGCTAAAGCATAAGTTGGTATCGCTGTTAATACCATACCTAGTGTTAACGATGAAACTAAGTTTTTGGTTCGCATGTCTGAAAAAGTAATTAATGAGTTTGAAACAAAGTTACATTCGTAACTTAACTATTTGACAGGACTTTTATGGCAATTTACGCCATTTGACTATAAATTACCCTTCATTTATTCTTTACAATGACACATCCAGTGTCAACAAAGGCTAAGAATTGGTTAAGTTCGATGTATAAAATCGTAGAATAATAATTATTTACGTAAAGATACGACAAATTACTTGCTTGACTTAAGTTTGAATAATTTTATACTAAACAATAATCAAACACAGATTGAGAAACAAGTCAAAATGCAGAATTGAATATGTTTAATTTTGTTTATTAGCGGTGAGAAAATTCCACTTCTTTCTCTAAAATCTTGAGATCGTAGTTACCAAAAAAATCGTGACCTAGTAGCCCGATGTCAGCTTGGGGAGCGATCGCTACTTGAAGATTATGCGCTATGACTCCACCTACTGTAATAGATTTTACCTTACTGGTTGAAAATTGGACTTCACTTCCATCAGCAACTTGAGCTTGTATCATACCTGTAGTTTCAAGTCGCAGGCTACTAGCCATATTTCGAGTAATCACAGTAGCACTAGCACCTGTATCTACAATCATTTCAAAGGTTTTTTTGTCATTGAAAGTAACATCAATTATCGGAGTTCCACCAAAGCGGCGTTTGATGGGAACCCGAAAAACTCTCTCGTCTGGAGGTGCGTTTGAAGGTGCGGCGGTTGTATCACCACAAAGCCTTGCCAATCGAATGGTTTCACCGGAAGAGGTTACCATAAAACATCCCCCTGGATCTCCAATTGATGCTTGATTAAATAATACTAAAAATACCAGTGTCGGCATGAGTGCAAATCCATTTAAATTAATGGTTTTAATCCCATCCCTCCAAACATTATTCATATTATTTTAATTCTCCATTTTTCGATATTTTTAAATATCTCAAACTTTAATTTTATTTCTAAAAATTAATTTTTAGCTTTGAGTTTGGTAGATTTAATTATATTAGCTAAAATTACTGAATAAAGAATTAAAGATTAGGTAAAGACATGATAAAACTACTGAGAGTTGATTTCTCAAGTAAATATAGTAATTAGCTTAGATTTTTAAACTTATTCGTGTAGGCAAGGAGTAGAGACCAATGAAAATTTATTTTTCCCACTCCCTTGTTAATTAGCTGATTAAAAGGTTACTGCTACGCGTACAGCAGTAGCGATCGCATTTTTAACAGCAATATCCTTCTGTTCTAAAATGATATTTTCACTAACAGTATGCACAGCAACTACAGCGCAAATAGCTGCTGCTCAACGAACGAACGACCGAAGAAACGAATAATAGCAGCATCTATACCACCATCCATCATTCCAAAAGAGTTAGCAGGGCTGACCAAACAATCAAAATCTGGTAACCACTCGAAGTAGTTATTTACTATTTCTACATTGGGTAAATAATTAAAATTCTCTTGAAAGGCTGCACACAAAAGAGAGTTGGGAGCTACCAACATCAGTTTCAAGCTTTTATTTCCTCCGCTTGAACACCTATTTTAAACTTCAGCTAGGGCAAACATCAACGGTTATTTCTGTATATCAGTCTTTTTCTTCTTATACTACAGTTATAATACAAAATATATCACTGCTTTAGTGGTGACAGTTTGTCGCTTGAACAAAAGGAAATTTTATGATTCCCCGAGAACGCATCCGCAATATTGGTATTTCTGCCCACATTGACTCTGGTAAAACTACGCTATCAGAGCGAATTCTCTTCTACACAGGCAGAATCCATGCTATTGAGGAGGTGAAGGGAGGCGGCAAGGGTGCAACAATGGACTATATGCCGGAGGAAAAGCTACATGGTATTACCATTACCTCGGCTGCAACAACCTGTCAGTGGGATGATACACAAATTAATTTAATTGATACACCAGGACATGTAGATTTCACTATTGAAGTAGAGCGTGCCCTGCGGGTACTGGATGGGGCAGTAATGGTGCTGTGTGCTGTGGCAGGTGTGCAATCCCAGTCCATCACAGTGGATCGGCAGATGAAACGCTACCGCGTGCCGCGTTTGGCATTCATCAACAAGATGGATCGGATGGGTGCAAATCCATTTCGTGTAGTACAGGCAATGCGCGATCGCTTGCAATTAAACGCGATATTACTGCAATATCCTATCGGCAGTGAAGACCAATTCCAAGGTGTGATTGACCTAGTGGAAATGACCGCTCACTACTTTGAAGGTGAAAACGGAGAAAATTGGGTCAAACAGCCAATTCCCGACGTTCTTGTGCAAGAAACACAACAGGCGCGGGAGAAGTTGCTAGATACTTTGTCGCTGTTTAGTGAACCGATGACCGAAATGTTGTTGTCAGGTAAAGAGATTCCTCAAGAACTGATTTGGCAAACTATCCGCCAAGCAGTTTTGAGTCTGGAACTGACACCCGTACTGTTGGGTTCGGCATTCAAAAACAAAGGAGTGCAAAATCTATTAGATGCGATCGCTCTTTATTTACCATCTCCGATGGATAGAGAAGTAGTCAAAACAGTAGAATCGATAAGTGTCTACCCTAATCCCGATGCTTCCTTGGTAGCTTTGGCTTTTAAACTCACCGTTGAGTCCTTTGGACAGTTGACTTATAGCCGTATTTACTCTGGGACATTAAAGCTGGGTGATACCGTTTACAACTCCCGTACAGGACAACGAGTACAAATCGGTCGTTTGCTGAGAATGCACGCCAACAAGCGTCAAGAGGTGAAAGTTGCAGTCGCCGGAGATATTGTTGCCTTATTGGGTGTAGATTGTGCCTCTGGTGATACATTATGCACTGGAGAAACACTAGTTTCTCTGGAAAAGATGTATGTGCCGGAACCAGTGATTACGCTGGCAATTACGGCCAAAAAACAGGAAGATAGCGATCGCCTTTCCAAAGCACTCAACCGCTTTCAACGGGAAGATCCCACCTTTAGAGTAAGCATTGACTCGGAATCAGGAGCAACTTTGATTTCTGGCATGGGTGAACTCCACTTGAAAATTTACTTAGAGCGGATTCAACGGGAATACAATGCCGAGGTTGACGTTGGTACTCCTGCCGTGGCGTACCGGGAAACCATTGCCCAAAAAGCTAGCTTTGACTACCGACTTAAAAAACAATCGGGTGGCCCTGGTCAGTATGCTCATGTTACTGGATGGATTGAACCGACAGATCGGCCATTTGTTTTTGAGAATCGGGTAGTTGGGGGTGCGATTCCCAAAGAGTACATCCCTGCATGTGAAAAAGGTTTTCGGGAAGCGATGGAATCAGGAAAGCTCGAAGGTTATCCGGTGACTGGGGTGAAAGTCGTTCTAGAAGGGGGTTCTTATCACCCAATTGATTCTTCAGAATTGGCGTTTCGGTCGGCTTCGTATCAAGCACTCTCAAGTGCGATCGCCAAAGCCAAACCTTACATCCTCGAACCGATTATGCTTGTAGAAGTAGAAACACCAAACGAGTTCATGGGAAGAGTTCAGGGTGACCTTTCATCCCGTCGAGGTTTGCTGTTGGGTTCCGAGACAATGCAAGGATATTCAGTGATTCGGGCAGAAGTACCGCTAGCACGAATGTTTGGATATTCTACAGACTTGCGATCTCTGACTTCTGGCATGGCTACATTTTCAATGGAATTTGCCTGCTATCGACAGTCCTGAACCTAGATTAATCACTCCAGCTTACCGAATCAACAACACAAGCTGGAGTTTAATTACAATGAGGATTTTTTTGTGCCTACCTTGAAAACTCTACAACCTGGAGACGAGCCACTACTAGAGGCTTTCCTTTCGCAACACGCTGATACTTCGATGTTTTTGCGCTCTAATTGGCGAGCTGCGGGACTGGTTGACCAAGGTGCAAGATTTCAAGGAACTTATATAGCTGCCTACATAAATCAAACTATCGTGGCAGTTGCAGCCCACTTTTGGAATGGGATGGTAATAGTCCAAGCCCCTATAYATTTAGCAGAGGTGGTGGAAGCAACAGTMACTCAATCTGGACGCGCCATTGCWGGAATTAGCGGCCCAGYAGCACAAGTTGAARCGACAAAAAGCATTCTACTACTAGGGCTTAGCAAGCGACCAACTCAGCTTGATGAGTCTGAGATATTATTTTCTCTAACGCTGTCAGACTTGCAAATACCTCCAGCCTTAGCAGCAAAAGAAGTGCAGTGTCGTTTACCACATGCACAAGAGTTGGAATTATTGATTGAATGGTGTGCTGCTTATAATATTGAAGCTTTAGGACAAACAGAAACTCTGAATTTACGACCAGCTTGCCGTCAGGTATTAGAAGCACGTCAAGCTACAGCTATGCATTGGGTGTTAGTAGCAGAAAATACTCCAGTTTCCTACTCTGCCTTCAATGCCACCTTACCTGATATTGTGCAAATTGGTGGAGTGTGGACACCACCAGCGTTGCGGGGTAAAGGCTACGCCAAAAGTGTTGTAGCAGGTTCGTTGTTAGAAGCGCGATCGCATGGAGTAAAACGCGCTATCCTGTTTACAAATGATGACAATCAGGCAGCACAAGCAGTTTATCAAGGAATTGGTTTTGTGCCTACTGGCGAGAGGTATGGATTGGTGTTGTTTGAAGATAGTCAGGGATGATACGCCTGGGGCATTGGAAGTACTGAAATCATTCTTCAGATATAGTTTGCTCGTTCTAAAATAGGTAATCTTTTTAATTTGAATCTAATAATTAAATTGCCTTGATTGCAGTTAAAAATCAAAGCGATCGCTTTAATTCATCTCTGTATTTGGCAACAATAAAATTAATGTTTTTCTACCCATAGTTGTGAAAGCGATCGCTCAAAAGAAAGAGGAAATCTCCTTTTCCTATATGTCAACGTGAGATTAGTAATAGATCCGAACACTCGAGAGAGGAGAACTACCAATGGTAGCTACTTTAGATGATACAAAGCGCAATACTATTGCTGTGAAATTAGCAAGCATCAAAGCACTGCAAGAATTAGTTATTGAAAACGAGCAAGTACTATTGAGAGAAGGACTTGATACCGAAATTGCCGATCGCATTCGCAATTTAATCAAAGATGATGAAAAAAATCTTGGCGTTTTGGAAACTGTAATTACTCAATATGGGATTCAAGCTGAACCCAAAAAAGTTGTCACAGAATTCATTGAAAAAGCAAAAGAATTGTTTAAAAGTTCTGAGCTAAGCTTATATGAAAAAGTGTCTCAGCATGAATTACTCAAACATCAACTAGTAATGAGTGGATTAATAGTTCATAAAGCAGCTCAAAAAGTTGGTGCTGACGTAATGGTGGCGATCGCACCTTTGAATACAATTAACTTTGAAAACCGCGCTCACCAAGAGCAACTCAAAGGTATTCTAGAAATTCTGGGTGTCCGCGAACTAACTGGACAAGATGCAGATCAAGGAATTTGGGCGCGGGTTCAAGATGCTGTGGCTGCGGTAACTGGCGTAGTGGGTAGTGCTGTCACCCAATCCAGTGACAAAAAGGATCTGAATATCCAAGATGTCATCCGCTTAGATCATAACAAGGTAAATACTTTGTTTACCGAACTATTACAAAGCAACGATCCGCAAAAGATTCAAGAATACTTCGGTCAAATTTACAAGGATCTGACTGCTCACGCCGAAGCCGAAGAGGAAGTTGTCTACCCAAGAGTACGTTCTTTCTACGGTCAAGACAATACTCAAGAACTGTATGACGAACAAGCTGACATGAAGCGGCGCTTAGACGAAATTAAATCTGTTAGCCCTTCTGCTCCTGAATTTAAACAAAAAATCAAACAGCTAATGGACATTGTTGGCGACCATATTCGTCAAGAAGAAAGTACAATGTTTACTGCAATTCGCAACAACTTGAGTACTCAACAAAGTGAGCAACTAGCTAGTGAATTCAAAGCTGCTAAGACCAGAATTCAACAAAAATTAGGCATTGTTAGCGAATCTAAGATTTAGTTAACAGAAAAAATCTAAAATCTAGCCTAATTAATCTCACCCAGTTGTCATGCTAAATTGCTAGTGAAACAGAGGAACTCCTAACTAATAATGTTGGGAGTTTTTATTGATTCTGAATTTCCAAGCTAATAATACAGCAGTTTTATTTTGCATGAAGTACAAAGTTATCGATTTTGAGGTAGGAGGCAGTTCTTGCAGGAAGCAGAAGGTAGAAACTGTTTATGTCTGATTTTAATTCCTATATTTTGTGGTAAGTTAATATCCAAGATGGCTAATCAGCTGTTTAAAGCATTAGTAGACGCGATCGCCAAAAAGTGATAACTAAGGGACTTCCAACAAATAAATTATCCAATTTCACGCCCATCAAAACGACTTTCTCTCTCCGCTGCTAAAAACTCCCTGCCCCCTGCCCTAAAAGCGTTCGCGTAGCGTCCCGCAGGGATGGGATATTTTTTATTTGTCAGTCCCTAACTCCCTAAACTAAAGTAGGCGTTTTTAATATCAGTCAAAGGTTATGAGACTGAATTTTTGCCAAAGTACCATTCAAAACTTAGACTTTCGCGTAGCGTCTGGTATTTTCAGTAGTCTAGAATGAACGCAAACGTATAAATTTAATTACGTATTATTTTATCCTGTAAAATATTTATGTGTTAAGCTACTCAGGGTCAACAGGAAGGCAAAAGTGGAGTCTGTAAAATATTGACGATTTTCTTAGCCGCCATCTTCATTAGTTGATGCTTTTGATTGGGGCATCGAACTAGTACAGCACAGCGGAAATAAACCAACCATTTTAAATGTCTGAAACCCTTGCCAACAGCTATAGCAGGAGGCAGTTCGCCTATCCTGTCTAAGACAAGGCAGGAAGCAGAACTATTACTATTCCTAGCATTCATGCTTGTCATATGTCCTAAAGGGTGTGACTACGGCTATAATTACGAATTACGTTAGCGAAGCGGTAGCGATAGCGACGGAGGAGCGTCGGAACAAGCGTCATTACGCATTATGCATTACGCCTTGCGGTACTAGGTACATTTGTCATGGCTTTCTACTTTTACCAAGCGTTATTATTTAATTAATGGGGGTAATTGCTGCATCTAATTTGATTGCAAGAATCACTGGATTATTCTGGATTTGGATAAGTTATGTTATTTGTGCTTTTTTTGTAACAGTGATTCTGGGAATCAGCGGAGTTTACTACAAAGAATCTGTGGTTATGGTTGATAAAAAAATTTATTTTTCTGCCAATGTGCTAAAGGTTCAAATAATCCAATCATTGGCAAAAAGTATTTAAAAAAGTTATATATAAAATTTTATTTCTCTAAGTTTAAAAGTTTTGAACTAGTGTAAAAACAAGTAAGTTGAGGATCGAATCATGAAATTTGGAATTGATAGCGGACACAATTGTCCACCAGACACAGGAGCCAGAGGAATCAAAGTTGAGGATAATTTAACTTTAGATGTCGGTAATAGAGTAATACCGAAGTTAAGAGCTTTAGGGCATGAAGTCGTAGTATGTAAACCAAATAGTGCTAGTACAGTACGTGAATCACTTTCAAAAAGATGTGCTACCGCTAATAACAGTAACGTAGATATTTATGTCTCGATTCATTTTAATTCTTTTAACGGGCAAGCTAATGGCACAGAAGTATTTGCAACTAGCGATACAGGAAGAAAAATTGCTAAACCTGTATTAGATGAAATCGTCAAGTTGGGATTTTTTAATCGTGGTGTTAAGAGTGGTTCGCACTTGTTTGTCCTGAAGAATACAGATATGCCGGCGATTCTTGTAGAATGTTGCTTTGTCGATTCAGCAAAAGATATGAATCTTTTTAATGCCGAAGCAATGGCAAATGCGATCGTCAAAGGCTTAACAGGTAAAGTGCCAAGCGGTCCAGTTAACCCGGTACCAGACGAAGAGGAGAATGTAGATACCACTATTAAGAGACTACAACAAACCTTAAATCGACTTAAAATAACTGATAAAGATGGTAAGACGTTAGTGGAAGATGGTATAAACGGGTCTAACACTAAATCTGCCATAGAAAAATTTCAGACTATTGTCGGGGTGCAGGCGACTGGAATTGCCGGCCCAACTACATGGAATTCTATAAATGTAATTTTGGCAAAACGAATTATCCGACTAAACCATGCTGGAGGTGAAGTTATTAGATACTTGCAATACCGTCTGGGTGTGGAAGTTGATGGTGTTTACGGCCCGCAAAGCGAGGCTGCAATGAAAAACTTTCAAAAGCAAAATGGTTTGCAAGCCGATGGGATTGTCGGGCCTACTACCTGGCAGAAGTTAATTGGTTAGACTAAAGCTATTAGAAGTGTAAAGCATGAAGGATGAAGGCAGCAGACACAAAACTATCAATCAAAATAAAAAACAAATAAGACTTAATGTTTTGTAGTTTTTACTTCATACTTCAGCTTTTGGTCGGATTAGCCACGGTTTCGTTCTAGCAGTAACATCATCATCAAACTTAACAAAATTTGCTGCTCTTGGCGATCGCCGAGTTGATCTACAGCTTTGATAATAAATTTTCTGGAGAGGAAAGTGGGGATTTTCTCCAAACGCATCACAATCGTGCCATCAGCTCGGCTGACCAAGTAGACAGGATTAAAAACATAACCAGTGAACATACCCACAACTGGGATTTCTGCGAATAGGGCATCAGCAATTTTCACCCACGGATTTTTCTCTTGGATGTTCAAAGTAGTCGTGTCGCCATCAAAAATGTCATAACGCGCACGCCAAAGAGATTTTAATCCGCGTCGTTTTACTGAACCGATGTAAGTACCGTTGCTATCAGTGAAGTCATAGCGTGCCGAGAAGTCAATAATGCGATCTGCTTTGATGTAGTATATAGGACGAGTTTGCTCAGCATCAGCAAAGATTGTAATTGCTTCCTTGAGCTTGAAGAGTTTCTGTTTGACATAAAAAGCCAAATTCCCTTGAGCATCAACAATAGACATTTGTGGTGCGAATGCCCAGAGTTTAAAGGTGAGTTCCAGAGGATACTGCATAGTTTTAGGAAAATAAGAAAATTATCACCCTATTAATCCCAATTCTAGGGGAAAAGTAACATTAATCTTGGTGAGTACTAGCAGCAGTTAAAAAATTTAGCCTTAGGGTGCATAAACAACTAAAGGTCAACCTATTAGGTAAGTGAAGGGTTTGAAACCCAAGATAGACGTCAACACACTAATAGGAACATGACCATGAAATTCCGCCACTTCACTAGTTCTTTGTTAACAGCTACCGCACTTATAACCAGTACGCTACCAGCTTTTGCCGGCCCTTTTGATATCAAGCCTACTAGTATTTTCAAACCTGTTACTGTTACTCCCGGAGCCACTGTAGGAAATGTAACCCCTAACACTCCTGGTTCACCCAGCAATGCAGTTGGTAGTACTGAAATTCAAGGATTAGGCGACCATCAATCTTGGGTCGATCCGAGAACTTTAGCGAAAGACCCCCGCGCTTTATGCAGTGATGTTGGCTTAGGTAACAACACTCGCAGCAGTTCTACTAAACTCGCCTTGGCAAACTCTACTAGCACTCGTTCGAGTTCTTCTAGCAGCCATAATGACGGCGGTGGTGGTGGTTTTAGCTTTTTAGGTATTGGTGTCAGCGGTAATGGTGCTACCCAAGGTACGAAAAATAACAGTGATGCTCGCGATCAAAGCAGTAACCGTACAGAGGAAAATATCAGTAGTTCCTCAACTGTTGTTCAAGGCAGGAATTGCGATGCTTTTGTTAACTCTGCTGCTGCTAGAGATATGAACTATGAAGATAACCTCACCCGTCGTTATGAAATCAAAACTGGTCGTCGGGGACAACAAGTCAATCAATTACTAGAAGATAAATAAGCTGTTAGAGATTTACAGCAGAACTCAGAAATTGAGAAGCAAAGCCAAACATACTGCGCTAAGGCCTTAGAAGTAAAACAGGCTTTATACCTAACTTGGAGAGTTATGTCTACTTCACCAATTTGAAATTTGCTGTAAATTCCATATTTACTTATAAAGGTTATTCGTTGTCCGTTGTCATTTGTAATTTACAGCTGTTTTTGGGTAAATCTACCACATCTTTATTTCTCTCACGCACAGTCACAGAGGCGCAAAGAGGAATCAAGAATGTGGTCTAAAAACATAAAAACTGCTGTAAAAAGAACAGCGGACAATTACTGAATTTAGCCTTAGGAGAAACGATGAAAAGCAGGCTAATAGGATTTTGGATTTGGGGTTGCACCTTTGGTACGCTGACAGCGCAACTTAGATTTTGGATTGTGGAAGAGTTGGTGAATAAGCTTTTTGGTGATAGATCTGTTGCAACTATTTATCAAATTGGTAGAACAAAGAGAATTATTGCTCTGACTACAACTGTGTTTTTGTCCATACCATCTTTAGCAATTGCACAAACTATACCACCCGCGAATGCTTCTCCCGCATTTGATAATTCTCAAATTATTCCCTATCTCTTAGATAATCCTAATGAAAACTCTTTGGTAAAAGTGCGTTGTCTTTCCACCGATAGACACCAAGTAAATAGAAAGCGGCAGATTATTAGAGAGCGACTTCTGCAACCTACTGTTGGCGATCACAATTACACTGTGACTATTGAAGTACAAGGAAGTTGTCGCAATCTCAAGGTTCACGTTCAAGACGACTCAGATTTTTCTGATGTCCCCGTTTATCATCCCTACTCGAACAATAATCCTACTGACTTTGATGACTCTTGGCTTGGTGAAGGTTCTGGATGGTATTGGCTACTACATCGCCGCTAACAGCTAATGCAACTATGCACTAGTGAACTGAGTAATGTCTGACGACAACCTGATGCAGCGTTTATGCACAATCGAGTTGACCGATAAAATAATCAAAATAACTAAATAACCAGGGCGTAGGAAGCAACCTGTGTTGCTCACAGGAATTTGTTCAACTTGACAAGATTTGCGTTTGATAAGTTTCAATCGCACTTGATCGCAGGTAATTTCCTTCGCTCTGGTGCTTCTTTGGCGGTGAAGTTTCGCCAAAAGTATAAAAGTAAAGGGCTTTACAAGCCTATAACACTTATTTCTAATTTATTGTATGATGATATACATTTTTTGTATTTTATAACAGTTTTGGACTATATCATATCGTGTCCGATTGAATACTTATGATATCCGTGAAAGTTGGTAATGGGGAATGGGGAAGAAAAACATAACTGTTCACCTCTTGGCAATTACCTATTACCTCTTCCCCAATTACCAAATATAAAAAAACCTCCCTAATCGGGAGGCTCAAAATTTAGCGGAGACAACTTGTAAACTTACTAGCGAGATACAGCGATCGCTCCTCCCACTGCTGAGAAAACGCCGGAGACTACTGCTGTGGCAAATATCCACCAAGCTGCTGTAGCTGCGGCTTTGCGGGTTTCTTCTGCTTGTCGCTGTGCTTGATGTTTCACTTCTTCGAGGCGGCGTTGGGCTTCTTGCTGTAGGCGTTCTGCACGTTGTAATACTGTGTTGCGTGCCCGTTCAATTTGATCGACGATCCGGTTGGCATCCTCCTCGGAAATGTCTTCACGAGAACTCATAATTGCCACTAGTGTATCACGGTCAAAAGAAGACAGGCGATCGCGCAAAGCATCAAACCCGGATTGGGGATCTTCAAAAAAGGTGCGGACATCGCGCTTGATACTATCATAATTGAGTTCTGGGCGATCCAAGGAGTTAAGATAATTACGGATGCGGCCAAAAACCCCGTCAATTGCATCTTGAATGCCTCGTTGGATGCTCCGCACTTGTTCTACAAATTGATCTCTAACCGAGACAATGTTATCGGCAATCTGCGCTGCTTCTTCATCGCTCATGTCTTCGCGAATTTTTAGCAGGGCGATGATCGTAGAACGGTCAAACTGGCCGAGGCGATCGCTAAAACTTTCTACCCCCACTCGCGGATCGTGTAACAGTAGTTGTAAGTCGCGTTTGATACCTTCTGGGTTGAGTTCTTCTTTCCCAGTTTGCCGCAGATAATCTTCCAGATAAGCTTTGAATGTTTCCACTCTTTGCTGTGTTCTGGTAGCTAAACGACGAGGCGCACGTACAATGCTGCGAATCGAGTTTTGTACAGAATCAATAACTTCATTGACTTGTTGCTCGCTCAAGTCTTGACGTTGACTGAGCAATTTCACCAGTGTATCTCGGTCTACCCGAGATAAGCGATCGCGTAGCGCTATGGCTCCATCTTGGGGATTTTCAAACAATCTATTCAAATCGCGTTGAATACCTTCTGGATTTAACTCTTGTTTACCAGTATTCCGGAGGTAATCGGCGATGGTGGTGGTCACCGAGTCGTATTGCTCTTTAGCTTTGGTTGCTAAGGCTTGGGGTGCATGGCGGATACTATGCCACGATTCTTCAACAGCATTGATAGTTTGATTAACTTGATCTTCAGTTAAATCTTCTCGCTGACTCAACAACTGTACCAGAGTATCGCGGTCAAAGCGAGACAATCGCGCCCCAATCGCAGCAATTCCAGCTTCGGGATCGTCTAATAACTTTTTGAGATCGGCGCGGATGGCATCAGGATTCAATTCTGATTTGCCAGTGTTACGCAGATATGATTCAACATTCAACCACAGGGTTTCTGCTTGATATTGTGCTTGTTCTGCCAGACCTTTGGATTCAATTAAAGCGCGATCGCGTTGTCTTTCTAAGTCTTCGAGAATGCTGTCTACTTCATATAACTGTATGTCACTACGTTCGAGCAATATCTCCCGCATTTGCTCGCGTTGAATATGAGCCAGTCGTCGTGACAGGGTTTCGTAATCTGCCTCTGGATCTTGCAACAGTGATTTGAAATCCCGCTCAATGCCTTCGGCTGACAATTCTGCTTTCGGAGTAACCAGCAAATAACTATGAAGTCGGCGTTGCAAATCTTGGACGATTTCTCTTTCTTGTTCGGCTGTGACTGTAACTAGCACTTCTTGGCGCACAGTTTCTAGTCGGTCTGCAATGCGGTGAATTTGAGTTTGGGTAAGTAGTCCCCGCTGTTGCAAAATTTTGATGAAATCGTTGCGGGATAGTCGCTCTAGTTCCCTGCGGATTGTTCCAGAATCGGCTGCTGGATCGTAAATGACATCGCGAAATTCCTGAGCAATTCTTTCTGGACTCAGTTGCCAAGCATAAGTATTGAACAAGTAGTTTTCCACATCAGCCCGAATTGGACTGTAGGGTTGGGATGGTGTGGGCAAACCTAGCTTATCTGCTTGTTCGGTAACCTTGTCTTTAGCAGTAGTCAGGCTACCCAAGATTTTCTCTACATCAAAATCAGATAAATCAGTCCTTCCCAACACTATGGCTGTTAAAGCAGAGAGTCCTTGTTGCAGTGTATTTGGAATTGGCCCAGATGCGGCTTTTTGCTGAGATTGCTTGTCACTACGCATTTCTGTGACTAACCGATCCAGCTTAGCATTGAGTTCATCCGTCTTGGTTTGTCCGGGTGGGAGTGATTTGAGATATTGGATTAATTCACCCAAACTGTCTTGACTGGGTACTTGTTTACTTACTACCTGTTGCCATACTTTATATAAAGTATCAGCGATGCGGCTAACATCTTTTTTAGAAAGGTCGGTACGACTGCTGACTAACTCAATAAACTTTTGGCGATCAATATTGCCCAAATCCGAACTAGCGGCGATCGCTTTTACTTGCGGATCGTTGAGTAAATTTTCAAAATCACCACGAATCTTCGATAAATCGAGTTCTGGGGGACGCAGCTTTTCTAAGTAATCTTCAATGTTTTCTCGGATACTTACTGGGTCAATGCCGCTTCCTAGTTCTCGACGTACAGCAGCAGCGGCAGCTTCAGCGGTCGCTACAACTTGGTTATTAATAGCTTTTGCCCCCAGTGCGGCGGTAGCTGTCCCCATAATCGCTTGGAACCCAGAAGTTGCCGTATTTACGACCGAGCCAATCAAGGAACCCACAGTGGTGGAACTGACCCAAAATAGCAGTGAAAAGTATGCAGCCCAAATCACTAAACCAAGAATTGCCCCTTTTCCTGGATCTGAAAACAACAGGCTTAATTTCACTGCCAGGAAACAAGCAATTAAGAGGGCTATGGTTACAGTAACTAACGTCCAAATCCCTACTGCTGTGCCAACTTTGCGAATAGTGCCGCCCAAACTTCCAACTTCATCACCACTTGAATCTGAGTCGGATGCACGCCCGAGGTAGGAAATACCGGCTGCAACTGAGAGATTAGTTAGAACTAATTGAAAAGCAAAGGCTAAAATCACACCAGAGATTAAAGCCACAAAAAAGCGCGGTCCGGAAGACGCGATCGCTAAGGCATCTACTGGAACCTGTGCCACGCGCAAAAATGGCTTATACAGTCCCAGCATGATTTCCGTACTTTGAAACATTGTATTTCCTTGTCTTAGTGTTTTAATTTTGGGCGGATTAAGAATTTCCTGACAAGTAACTCTTAGTAATTATCTACTGTACTATAACAATACCTAACTCTTTAGATCAGAATCATGGAATTTAGGTGGTTCAAGCATCTCTCCAAAGATTGAAAAGTATATCCAGCGAAAGATATAAATTTTATTATCTCTTGGTAGAAATTTTAATTACCTTGGTAGTTGCTATTAAGATATAGATGATTATTTTGGCAAATTTGGGTTGCCATTATCGCAATTATTTTGATGGAATTATATAGTTGTCTTCAATAAAAAAGCGAAATATTGATGCTGTGAATAGTTGATAGTCAACAGCCAACAGTCAACAGTCAACACTGATATTTATTTACAACTCAAATACGATTGCTACAGTTTTCTGACAAATGCAACGAAGTTATTGAAGTATTTATTTCTATCACCACCCCAAGGTTGATTTGTCTAAAAAATATATTTCTAATTATCGCCCACAAGAAGTGCTTGGAGTTTGTGTCTACAGACAGAAAGCAACTTAATTACAAATAGCTACATTAAAGTTAACAAATGAGTTATCAAGGACAAAAAATGCTTGTTTGTTGTCCTTTTTGCTTTGTCAGTTGTATTAAGCTAATATCCAATTCCCAATGCCCAATCACTAAAGAATATCCAACTTGGGCGGATCTAAAAACTTAAAAATCAGTTGAATTTGAGAGGAAAAAGAATGGAAACTCGGGAAAATCGTTCATCTACTGATTTACCACCTGTTGCTAAAGCTTACAACAACCGCGATCGCAATGAATTTCTCTTTGGCTGGACTCCCCAAGCGGAAATTTGGAATGGTCGTTTTGCAATGATTGGTTTTGTTGCTTATTTACTTTGGGATTTAGCAGGTTATAGCGTTCTACGTGACCTACTGCGGCTAATTAGCTACTAAAGCTTAAACGCCTAAAAAATTACTAAATTTTGCAAAATTTTGGCGGAAAAAATGGCAACTAGAGAAACTCGTCCATCTACAGATTTACCAGCCGTTGCACCAGAATATAACGGCGTAGACCGCAATGCTTTTTTGTTTGGCTGGACTCCCCAAGTGGAAATTTGGAACGGTCGCTTGGCGATGATTGGCTTTGTTTTCTATTTACTTTGGGATTTAATCGGTTATAGCTTCCTGCGTGACGTATTGCACATCATCAGATATTAGCTTTTGGAAAACTTAGATCCCTGACTTGTGAAAGAAGTCGGGGATTTTTCTGGTGATTAAGCTGAGGATAGCTTGCCAATTTTCTACACCCTAACTCCAGAAATCTATATGATTGGATAGTGGCGAAAAAAGCCACCTAAGTGTAGGTGACTTGTCTATGACAACAAAATGATAAAAATTATTTAAATTCTCAACAGCGGTTATTCATCAATACAGCTAGGAATACCCAAAACGGGGCAAGGAAAATCAGAACCTAGTGCCTCAATTATGGGATGATTGACAGAATTACAACCAACAAATAGTATGTCGGCAGCTTCTATTTCCACAACTTTTTTAAGTTCTGTGGAAATGCAACCAAACCGCAAATGAGATTTAAACGAACCTTGCCATTCTTCCGCCAGACTTCGTGCTTGCCAAAGAATTCTATCTGCTTCTTGCAAGGGAGTGATAGCTGTCTGCAATTTGGGTTGAGTTAATACGAGTGTGGCAGATTTTGATATTTCACTAATCTGACATTCTAATGAAGGCTGTTGTATAGGAAAATTCAAGATGTTTGGATAGTGGCTACTTTGATTGTCTTCTAATACATAAACAGCTTGAACTGTAACTTCTGTATTCGTGGCTAAACGCGTTTGATGGGCAATCCAAAAGGCAACGTCCAATGCTGTATGACTGTTAGGAGAAGCATCATAGGCAACAATTAAGTTAACTGAATTTGTTGCTGGAGATTCTTTAGAAAACAGTTTTTTAGGTTCTGGTAGTAATACCATTTGTTCAATTAAATCATCTCGACCTACGGCACTTTGCAGACGTGCTAACATTGGCTTAATTTTCACAGCTTTACTTCTCCAAATGAAATGAATTAGTAATGAGAAGCAGGGCGACTAATTTGGAATCTTGTCATTTGTCCTTTGTCCTTTGTCCTTTGCAAATCACCAAGGACTAATGACTAAAGAACTAATGACTAAAATTTAAAATCAGTAGAGGAAACCCCAATAACAACTGTATTACAGCCAAAGTTTTGGGGGTTCCTTCCATTGCCTACGGAGTTAGCTGACGGGCTAAGACTGGAAGGTGTCTCTCTCTTCAAAGTACTGAGTACTGAGTGCTGAGTTAATGTTAATAATTATTAACTCTTTGCTTTCTATGAGATTAGCCCCACAAGATGGTTCCTCCGCTTCAAATCCAGCTTTCATAAATTTGAATTAGGCTACCCACTAAAAAAATCATAATCTAGTTTACTCGTGTTGCGTAAAATATTGATCGAGAAAATTCAAGGCGTGATTGCGGAGTTCAAAATATTCTTTTGAGTTTCGCATGGCGGCGCGATCGCGTGGATGCTCAAAAGGAACTTCTAAAATCTCGCCGATAGTAGCAGCAGGGCTGTTGGTCATTAATACGATGCGATCAGACATATAAATTGCTTCGTCTACATCGTGGGTAACCATCATCACTGCTTGGCGATGATTTTCCCAAATATCTAATACTTGCCGCTGCAATTTTCCACGAGTGAGGGCATCTAACGCTCCAAAAGGTTCATCCATAAGTAACATTTTAGGACGAATTGCTAATGCTCTAGCAATACCTACCCGTTGTTTCATACCTCCAGAAAGTTCATCAGGATACTTATCAGCCGCCGCCGTTAAGTTTACCATTGACAAGTGTTGATTTACAATGCTAATTTTTTCAGAACGATTAGCATTTTTTAACACTTCATCCACAGCTAAACGGATATTTTCTCGCACTGTTAACCAAGGTAACAATGCATAATTTTGAAACACCATCATCCGCTCTGCTCCAGGCTTGCGAATTTCTTTTCCATCTAAGCGTACTGAGCCAGAAGTTGCTTTTTCTAAACCAGCGATAATCTTCAAAAGGGTTGATTTTCCACAACCAGAGTGACCAATTATAGAAATATATTCATCTTCACCAATCGTCAGATTAACTTTATCTAACACCACAAAATTATCTTTATCAGGTGTCGGATAATACTTGACTAAATTTTCAACTTCTAAAAATCCAGAACGGGGCATAACTTCGTTTTGAGTATCAATAGGTAATGAGGTATATTCCATCATCAAATGCTCCGGCAATAATTCAGTCAGTCAATATTTGAAGGTATTTAAGACATGAAAAAACGAGTGGGAGCATTAGCCCTAATAGCAAAACTATTCAGATAGCCCACTGGATCGCTGGGATCAAAGCCTTTCTTATCTATAAATACTTCTGGTGGTTCTACTTTGTAATCATCCTTAGGACATTTAATGCCCATTTCATTTGCTATCTCTCGATATAAATCCGTTCTCCAACCTTTTTCGGCTAGTTTGTTGGCATCTTTAGGAAATGCTTTAATTTGTCCCCACCGTGCTGCTTGAGTCATCAACCAAAGACTTCTAGATCTCCATAAAAATGTCGAGTGTTCTCCTGGTTGTTTGGGAAGGTTGTCTGGAATATCAAAGAAAATTGTGGTGTCAGCAGCTTGAATGGTGCGGTCTTTGCCATCAAACCCACCATAGTTATAGTTACCGAGAATGCCCGGACTGGTAAATTTCGCAATTGGGGCATCTTTGTTTTTGGGTTTTGCACCTGTAAATGAACGGTCTGTCAGCAGTTCAGCAACTTCTTGGCGATTTTGGGCTTTACTGCAATATTGGCAAGCTTCAATCATTGCTTTGACGAGGGAACGATAAGTTTTAGGATATTTCTCGATGAAAGATTCCATTACTCCCAAAAGTCGGTCTGGGTGTCCCAGCCAAACTTCTTTGCCTTGGGCGAAGGTAAAGCCGATGTTTTCGTTACCTGTAATTGCTCTTGTGTTCCAAGGTTCTGCAACCATGTAAGCTTGCATAGCGCCAATTCGCACGTTTGTCACCATCTGGGGCGGCGGAACGATGATGATGCGAAACTCATTGAGCGGATCGACGCCAGCAGCGGCAGATAGGTAACGGACAAAGTATTCGTAAATGGCGGAACTCAGCACCACTGCCCAAACTTTGCCTTCTGGTGGCTGTCGGTCGAAGTAGCCTCGAAAATCTTTGCCAAAGGCTTCTAATGCACCATCGCCATATTTTTCTTGGTACTCGTACCACGGACGCAGCCCAGAATCCCACATGGCTTTGTTCATAGTCATGGCGTTACCGTGACGGTGAATGGTCATGGCTGCACACAAGGGGGCGTGGCGTGCGCCTTCGGCACCAATTCTGGCGTTGGTAACAGCGCCGGATACTACAGGTGAAGCATCCAAGCGACCAAAAATTACGCCGTCACGGGAGGTAGCCCAACTGGCTTCCCGGTTGAGGGTGACGTTCAAACCATATTTGCGGAAGAAGCCTTTTTTCCAGGCGATCGCAAATGGTGCACAATCATTTACAGGAACGTATCCAACGGTAAGATTGGGTTTTTCTAAATCGCTGGATTTAACTACTGGTTGCACAGCTAAGGCTTCTTGTGTTAGTCCTTTGGCGGATCTATCTCCTGAAATTGCACAGGAGGATAAAGCTATTCCGGCTGTGGTTGCCCCTATTCCTTTAATAAAGTTTCGTCGGGTATAGTTACAATCGCCCATTTTTGTGGTTCTATTGATGGCTAAATTTGGGATTTGGGATTTGAGATTTTAGATTGACTTCATGGATGAATGTTTTTTTCAATCATTTTTGAATTATTCAATCCAAAGTTCCAAATTTTAAAGCTAAAATTTGATGATTAATTGCTTACACACGAGGGCAGAAAGGCGCAGACTAAATCAGAGTTTTGGTATTTTGAAGAGAATTTTAATTAGCTAGATTTGTGGGGCGACGAGTTACTAATTCTTGGATTTTGCCGAGGGCGTAATCAAGAATTAATCCGGTTAAGCCAATTACAAATACGGCTAGGAAGACTGAACTAAGGTTTAAGCGACTCCATTCATCCCAGACGAAAAAGCCGATGCCAATACCGCCTGTGAGCATTTCTACGGCAACAATTACTAGCCAAGCGATGCCTAAACTAATTCGCAAACCTGTAAAAATATAGGGTAAACTTGCAGGCCAAATTATTTTTATAATCTGCCGCCAACGTGGCATTTCTAACACTTGTGCCACATTCAAATAATCTTTGGGAACGCTAGAAACTCCTAAGGCGGTATTAATAATTGTCGGCCATAAGGAAGTAATAAAGATAACAAAAATAGCTGAAGGGTCGGCTAAATTGAAAATAGCTAGGGCAATGGGCAACCAAGCTAGAGGAGATACAGGTTTAAAAATTTGAATGATCGGATTAAGCGCTAGCATTGCCTGTCTGGACATACCAATGAGAAACCCTAGAGGTATGGCTACTACTGCACCAAGCAAAAAGCCGAGTATTACTCTTCGCAGACTTGCTATTAATAACCAACCAATTCCTAAGTTGCCGGGGCCTCGCTCATAGAAGGGATTTAAGATGTAGTCTAGATTAGCTGATAGTGCTTCTGGTGGGGTGGGCATTAATTCGTGGTTGGCAAGTGCAACAATCCACCACAGCAAAATTATTCCTAAAAAACCCAATACAGGTAAAAAGAAAACATCTTTAGAGATGACAGGTTTTGCTTTTTTCCAAGCAGCTTGTCCAGCGATCGCCGCGATCGCTGCTATATTTAGTTGAAAAATCATTCACGACCTCAACAGATTTAAGTGCAGGTACAAAAAACCGAGCAGTACCAGCCTTGGACACTGATGAGATCGGAACGTTAAAAAATACCGTCTCTTCAGTCTCCTCTCAATGCCTACGAAGTTAGCTGACGGGCTAGGGCTGAGAGATGCCCTTCTGAAGAATGTTCTGAGTTATCAGTCAGGAGTTAATAAACTTTATTTAACTCATCACTCTTAACTGCTAACTTTCTCCAAGATACGCCCCACAATTTGGTTCCTCCGCTCCAGCTTTATGCACTTTAATGCGCTGGATTAAGCTGACTTACTCTAATAAATACGAAATTACGCACAATATAAGTTCGATATAAAGACTATAACATTGATGCTCTGTAAAAGTCATCTATTTTAGAATTAGTATTTTTTCATACTTTTCTCTCAGCAATTTACATGGTTTTTGCGTAATTAATAAATTTGATATGTTTTGTCAATCTAGTTATTTGATGAGTAAACTCATTGCACACTCAAGGAAACAAAAATAGTTGAGTCAAGCATCAAGATTGTTTTTTGCTAGATAATCTTTATGAAGATAACATATATTATACTTTAAAATTTTTATATACGGGGAGTGAATCGAGCAATACCTACGGCTGGCTACGCCAACACCACAATAGATAAAATTTATTACTTTTGGTAGGTTAATCTTATAAAAAATTGTGGTAGTTACTGGCTCCACTCGCTAAACTAATTGCATATAGAAATTTACTCATCTGTCTGGTAGCTGAATTTAAGATAATGGATTTTAGTCAATTCCTGGCTGAAAAAACTGATATCATCCTAGATAAATGGGTGACAGCAGTTCGTAAAGATCAGCAGATTAAAAGTGCTGATGATTTATCCTATATAGCAATTAAAAATCATATTCCTAATGTTTTGAAAGCAATGGTAACTGTGCTTTCAAAATCTGAAGATAATGATATTCAGTCGGTAGTTATTGCCAGTTTTGAGCATGGAACAATTCGAGCCGAACAAGGTTTTGAACCAACAGAAATTGCTAGAGAATATCATCTTTTAAGAACAGTAATATTTGACACTATTCAGCGAGATTTACTAAAAGTAACACCGTCAGAGATAATTCGTTCTATGCGTTTGATTGACGCTATTGTAGATGAAGCGAGCGCTCGGTGTTTCAAAAGTTATGTTCAAGAACGCTTGCGAGAATTGAGGCAGTTACAGATGTCATTAACGCTGCACAATCACGAACTCACGCGCTTAATTAGTACCAATCAAGAGTATATTTCCCAACTAGCCCACGAATTAAAACATCCGTTAACTTCAATTATTGGTTACTCGGATTTATTTTTACGCCAACAACGGAAAAAGTCCCGGATAAAAGACAACTATACCAATTTAGAACATATTGAGCGGGTGCTACGAAATGGTAGACAATTACTTCAGTTAATCAATGATGTATTGGAACTTTCGCGGTATGACGCAGGACAGATAAAACTCCAACTAGCACCTACTAATGTGTCTGAACTAATTAATAATGTCTGTCAAATGTTGGAACCTTTAGCTATTGAGAAAAATTTACAACTTCTAGTAGATTACCAACACGCTCCTGAAGAATTGTTTACAGATTCTTTTCAATTGCAACAGATTGTCACAAATCTTATTAGTAATGCGATTCGCTATACAGAGTCGGGAACTATTATTGTAATGTGTCAAGTATTGGAGAAACAAAGATGGGCGATCGCAGTTTCTGATACTGGAGTTGGTATTGCACTAGAAAATCAAGCCAAGGTATTTGAACCTTATTTTCGTGTTAGTGCTAGCGATCGTCCTTACCTTCCTAATAGTACGGGATTAGGATTAGCAATAGTTTCGCGCTTGGTGAAACTACTGCAAGGTGAAATTAACTTAGTTTCTGAAGTGGGAGTTGGTTCCACTTTCACTGTAGTTTTGCCATTAGAAGTGAAAATGTGAGAAATGTCATTTGTCATTAGTCGTTTGCGTTTGCAATTGTTGATAATTTTTCTTATTAATCATCATGACCATTACCCTGACGGAGAAAGAGAGCCAGGAACTATGGGCAGAAGCTGAAATGAACATCCAGCAAAACCCAGAGTCATTAGTCATCGGGTAAATCTACAAGTTATAGAAGAAGGCAGGAGGCAGTTCGCGTAGCGTATCGAAGACAAGGCAGCAGACAGGAGGTAGAACTATTACTATTCCTATCATTCATGTTTACTATATTTCATAACTTATCTGACTACGGTTATAAATGCGTAACAACTTATCTACCAGTCATCAACTATGACCATTACCCTAACGGCGGAACAGGAAACAGACCTTTGGGCACAAGCTAGACAAAATAGCCTGCAAAATCCATCAGAACCATTTGAATTCTATTGTCAAGTACCTCAACAACTGGGCAAAGGATATGTGCAAGATATTGAAGTGTATCCCCAAGTGTGGCTGGGAATTGGGAACCACGAATACTACGATGACATACTGACTAAAACCGATAATGAATCGGTTCACCCTTTGCAATTTGCGGTTCTTCTTTCAGGAATAATTAGACAGGAAAATGGTGGGCAATTAGGAGAAGGATACACACTCATTTCAGGTGGCGGCATTCAACGAAAGATGATTTGTTTGGATTCGCAATCACCACAAGTAGGTATTGGCTTGTGTATGCCTCCTGAGTTGTTGGCAACCTTTTTCTCAACAGGAGACGGAGAAATTCCACCACAACTACGTTTTTTGGCAAAAGCTAACGAGTGGCAGACATTGGTCTACCCAAAAACCACAACAGCAATCCAGACAGTGGCACAGCAAATCTTTGACTGTCCCTACCACGGGATGACGAAGCGTCTGTATTTACAGGGTAAGGTGCTAGAGTTCGTGGCGTTGCAACTTGACCCCTTTATAGCTGAACAAGCTCAAGTGCAACCATCGCCACGATTAAAGAATACAACGATCGCTTGCATTTATCACGCTAGGGAAATTTTGCTCTCTCGTTTGGAAAACCCGCCATCGATATTAGAATTAGCGCGACTCGTAGGGGTGAGCGAGCGCACTTTGCATTATGGGTTTCGAGAACTATTTGGTACAACAGTGTTTGGTTATCTCACACAGCTACGGATGAAACAAGCAGAGCAACTTTTACGCTCTGGTCAGCTGAGTATTGCTGAAGTTGCCAATTTGATTGGTTATTCCCAGCCAGCAAGCTTTGCTGCTGTTTTCAAAAGAAAATTTGGGATTACACCTAGTGAATGTTTGTCTGGGAAAAAGAATATTTTCGCAGTCTAATGCAGTTTTACGATTTCTAATTGCAGTTTTGCAATAGACACGACTGCAAGTGCCACTCTACACTAAGCTTCATTGCAATTAATAAATATCTGCAATAAATTTTTTAATTAAAATTGTGTGGGGAGTGGAATGAAAAGTTGGCAGTTGAATATCTATTTGCTCGCATTAACTTTGGTAGGGACGATCACTACTCTATTAACTCAAAGAGTTGCAGCACAGGTTAAAATTGAGAATAATACTCAACAAGCTTCTGTTTTGAAGCAGGGTAGTGGTCATCGAAAAATCCGACAACTGAGCGAGTTAAAAATCCCTCTCACCAGCGCAGAATATTTATTGGTGCAGTCGCCCACGCTGACTAACCCTCCTTATGTCGCAGCTTCACCAGAGGAGAAACAGAGGGATGTTGTACCAATTACAGGGGTGAAAGCTAATTCCACTTCCCAAGGTGTGGAGGTAATTTTAGAAACCCCGCTTGGGACTCAATTGCAAGTGACAAATCGCAGTGCTGGCAGCAATTTTATTGCAGATGTATCTGGTGGACAATTGCGCTTACCTAATGGGGATGCTTTTACATTTCGTTCAGATAAGCCACTTGCGGGAATTACAGAAATAACAGTTATAAATATAGATGCAAATACTGTGCGAGTCACAGTTGTGGGTGAAAAGGCTTTACCAAAAGTTGAGTTATTTGATGATAATGCAGGTCTAGTTTTTGGTATAACTTCTGCTGCAATTGCGACTTCTCCACCACAGCAGCCCCAACAACAGCAGCCAGCGAGTCAAACACCATCGGCACAAGCAGATGAGCCGATTGAATTAGTCGTGACGGGTGAGCAAGATGGATATCGTGTACCAGTTGCTAGTGTGGGCACACGAACCGACACACCCCTACGCGATATTCCCCAATCGATTCAGGTGATACCTCAGCAGGTGCTACGAGATCAAAACGTCAATAACGTGGTTGAAGCCCTCAGAAATGTAACGGGTGCAGGATTTGCAAATACTGGCAGATCACTGTTCGAGTCATCTGTTCTCCTCCGAGGTTTTAATTCTGGCGACAATGTTTTGAGGAATGGGTTGAGCGAAAGTTCGGGGGGGGTACTTGGCTTTGATGCAGCAGGGATCGAACGGATTGAAGTGCTTAAGGGACCTGCCTCTGTTCTCTATGGTCAAGCTGCGCCAGGAGGATCGGTGAACTATGTCACCAAGCAGCCCTTGAGTCAACCCTACTACGCGGTGGAAGCGTCAGCAGGTAGTTTTAACTTTTATCGCGGTGCAATTGACCTTTCGGGACCGCTCAATATCAGCAAAACCGTACTGTACCGACTCAACCTGGCAGCTCAAACAACAGAAAGTTTCTTTGATTTCTTCGAGGGACAACAATATTTTGTGGCACCCACTCTTAGTTGGCAGATTAGCGATCGTACCAAACTAACTCTAGCCTTTGAATATCTTGCTAAACCCCAATCTTCTGACCAATCCTATGGTCTCCCAGCGATAGGAACTGTGTTGCCAAATCCCAATGGAAAAATACCCCGTAACCGCTATGTGGGTGAGCCAGATGACACAGAAAGTTTGTATACGACACGAGTCGGCTATGATCTTGAACATCGGTTTAGCGACAATTGGCAGATCCGAAATGCCTTTCGATTCCTACAAATTCAAGCACCCAGGAGATTTACGTACGGCACTGCCTTAGCTAGCGATAATCGAACTCTGAGCCGAGAATTTGGAGGTGGGGCTAGGAGTGGTAAGAGTAGATCTTTTAACTCTGACACCTATGTTGTGGGTCAGTTTTCTACGGGTCGCATTCGTCATCAATTGATCACAGGCATTAATTTCACTAGACAGGAATTCCCCTTTATTGGATTTAATCGCGAAGCATCTCCTATTGATTTATTCAATCCTATCTATGGTCAGCCGCTTGGTGATGTGACTTTCGAATATGATATTGTTGACAAAACAGACGCACTGGGTATTTATATACAAGACCAGATCACCCTGGCTGAAAATTTGAAACTGCTGCTGGGCGGACGCTTCGATCTGTTTCGACAAACGGAAGAGGATCGGCTCGCGGATACAGAAACCAAGCAGTCTGGCAATGCCTTTAGCCCTCGTGTGGGCATTGTCTATCAGCCGATTCAGCCCATCTCACTCTATGCCAGCTACAGTCGCTCTTTTACCCCAACGCTTGGCATTGGCTTTCGTGGCGATGCTTTTCAACCGGAACGCGGTACCCAATATGAAGTTGGAGTCAAGGCAGACTTGAATAGCCGACTAGCGGCGACGCTTGCTCTTTATGATCTGACTCGTTCCAATGTTTTAACAGACGATCCAGACAATCCTGGCTTTTCTATCCAAACAGGTGAACAGAAAAGCCGAGGTATTGAACTCACCTTTCAAGGCGAAATTCTGCCAGGATGGAACATTATTACTGGCTATGCCTACACCGATGCAAAAGTCACTGAGGACAACACGCTTCCTGTGGGTCTTCGTTTTCGTGCTGTTCCTGAAAATACCTTTAACCTGTGGACAAGCTATGAATTTCAACGGGGTAGTTTGCAAGGGTTCGGGGCTGGCGTGGGATTATTCTTTGTCGGAGAACGACAAGGGGATACATTGAATACTTTTCAACTACCCAGCTATCTGCGGACGGATGCGGCAATTTTTTACAAGCGCAACAGGTTTCGCGCTGCCCTTAATTTTCGGAATCTATTTGATGTCGATTACTTTGAAACTTCTTTCAATAGGTATCGAGTTTTTTATGGTGACCCGTTGACGGTGCAAGGGACGATTTCATTTGAGTTTTGACATCTCCCTAGCCTAACCCGTGCAAAGGGAAGAAACACCAATTAGCTACCTGAGTGACTGGAGTTTAGTTTAGTCTAAACTTCAGTTGCTCAAGCCAACCAAGAAATATTTGTATTTTTTTATCTTGTGAGTTCTGAATTCTGACAAATCATCTCTACACTAACCCTTGTTCTTTCAATTTAATTAACGCATCTTCAGCAGCAGCTTTCTCAGCATCTTTTTTATTACGTCCCTTACCTTCGCCGTAAATTTTTTCACCTACAAGCACTTTGGCTACGAACTCTGGTGCATGAGACAAACCACCTGTTTGGAGTGTGAAATATTTAGGAGGAGTTTGGGTAACATTGCGTTGCACCCATTCTTGAAAGCGATTTTTTGAGTCTACATTAGAGCGAGAAACAACAATTTGTTCCGGTACAGAATCAAACAGTGGTTCTATAATTCCACGAACTGCTTCTATATCTGAATTATTATCTAGATAATACGCACCAAGAACAGCTTCAAATGTGCTGCTAAGTAAATTAGGATTTTGGTAACCTCCGTCTAGAATTGCGCCTCTTCCTAACCGCATTCTCAAGTCTAAATTTACCTCAATAGCAAACTTTGCCAGTTGTTTTTCATCTACCAATGCAGAACGCCGCCGCGTTAATTCATCTTCTCCCTTTTCTGGATGACGGCGATAGAGATATTCACCACTTAAAAAATTCAGCAAAGCATCGCCAAGAAATTCTAGGCGTTCGTTATGTTCGCCTTCCCCTGGGTTTTCATGAACATAAGAACGGTGAGTCAGCGCACGGCGTAAAAGTTTTTCATTATGGAATATTAGAAGTTTGTGCATTTTTACATTATGGTCATTTATAAATATTCATAAAAGCGATCACTTGATATAACCCTACTTAATATGCTCGCTCCCCAACTTTTGGTAATAAATCCGAAAGCTGTAACTTTCTACGATCGCACATAGGTTAGTGTGTCTCTCTACTATAGCGATCGCCCAATCTCATTAGCAAAATTATATGTAATATTTACTACACTTTAGCTGCTAATATCACCTCAGCCCAACTTAGGGTAGTTTACAAAGTAAAGAATTGTAATCCAAATAGCCAAATCTAAAATCCAAAATTAGTACGAGTCACTGACTACGGTAGTCTAGATGAGAGTGAAATTATCCCCTGGTTTGATATATTGTTTTATGACTCCAGTTGTTTCTAGTCCCCCACGCACGATTCGTATCGGTTCACGCAAAAGCCAACTTGCTCTAGTTCAAACCTACTGGGTACAAGAGCAACTTAAGAAAAGCTTTCCTGATATCACTTTTGAAGTTCACACCATGTCTACCCAAGGCGACAAAATCTTGGATGTAGCATTAGCCAAGATTGGCGATAAAGGACTTTTTACTAAAGAACTAGAGTTAGGAATGCTCAACAGGGAGATTGACTTTGCAGTTCATTCCCTCAAGGATTTGCCGACTCAGTTACCAGAAGGGTTAACACTGGCAGCAATTACCGAACGGGAAAACCCAGCCGATGCATTAGTAGTGCATGAAAAGCACAAAGATAAACAAATCGAGACTTTACCAGAAGGTGCAGTCATCGGCACATCTTCTCTGCGGCGGTTAGCACAGTTACGCCATCGATTCCCCCACTTTAGTTTTAAAGATGTCCGAGGAAACTTGATTACACGCTTGGCAAAACTTGATGCAGGTGAATATGACGCCTTGATTTTAGCAGCAGCTGGGTTAGAGCGATTGGAAATGAGCGATCGCATTCATCAAATCCTACCTGCAGAAATCTCTCTCCACGCCGTTGGACAAGGCGCATTGGGGATAGAATGCCGTGCAGATGATAGCGAATTAATATCGCTACTCAAAGCGATCGAACATCCCCAAACACGCGATCGCTGTTTGGCCGAACGAGCTTTTTTGCGTGATTTAGAGGGCGGCTGTCAAGTACCTATTGGTGTAAATACAGAAATCTCTAGCGAGCAATTGACTCTAACAGGTATAGTTGCCAGTGTAGATGGTCAAAAGCTGGTAAAAGATACTGTCGTTGGAGAAGCCAACAATGCCGAAGCATTAGGCACGCAACTAGCACATCTGTTGCGGGAAAAAGGAGCGCAAGAAATTTTAGCAGAAATTTTTACGGTGATTGGGCGGGGTTCCTGAGCAATTGCATAAGCGGATGTGATTAGATAAGTAATCAGTGAGCAGTAATCAGTAGCCAGAGCCAAGAACTGAGAACTGATAACTCATAACTGTATAGCCACAACCGGGGAAACAAAATTTACCATGCGGATACTATTTGTTGCAGCAGAGGCAGCACCGATTGCGAAAGTAGGCGGAATGGGCGACGTTGTTGGCGCATTGCCCAAATTCTTGAGAGCAATGGGGCATGATGTGCGGATATTTATGCCTTACTACGGCTTCTTGCCAGACAAAATGGAGATTCCCCAAGAACCTATTTGGTGGGGAGATGCCATGTTCCAGCACTTTGCAGTCTACGAAGCCGTTTTGCCTGGTACTGATGTTCCCTTATACTTATTTGGACATCCTGCCTTCATGCCCCGCCGCATTTACTCAGGAGAAGATGAAGACTGGCGGTTCACCTTGTTTGCCAATGGTGCAGCAGAGTTTGCCTGGAATTATTGGAAGCCAGATATTATGCACTGCCACGATTGGCATACGGGAATGATTCCTGTGTGGATGCACCAAGATCCTGATATCACCACTGTCTTTACTATTCATAACTTAGCTTATCAAGGACCGTGGCGTTGGTATTTAGAAAAAATTACTTGGTGTCCTTGGTATATGCAAGGACACAATACAATGGCAGCAGCGGTGCAATTTGCCAATAAGGTAAATACAGTTTCGCCCACTTATGCTGAGCAAATTAAGACACCTACTTATGGTGAAACATTAGAAGGTTTGTTGTCTTTTATTAGCGGTAAATTATCTGGGATTATCAATGGGATTGATGTTGAAGTTTATAATCCAGAAAATGACAAATACATTGCCCAAACATTTACTGCTGATACTCTAGATAAACGAAAGGCTGATAAAATTGCTTTGCAAGAAGAAGTTGGATTAGAAGTAAACTCTAAAGCTTTTTTAATTGGGATTGTTACACGATTAGTAGAACAAAAAGGCATTGATTTAATATTGCAAATTCTTGATCGCTTTCTTTCTTACACAGATGCACAGTTTATACTGTTAGGAACAGGCGATCGCTACTATGAAACTCAGATGTGGCAATTAGCATCACGTTTTCCCGGACGCATGGCAACTTATTTACTCTATAATGATGCCTTGTCCCGTCGCATCTATGCAGGCACCGATGCCTTCTTAATGCCTAGCCGTTTTGAACCTTGCGGTATCAGCCAAATGATGGCTTTGCGTTATGGTTCCGTTCCCATTGTCCGCCGCACAGGTGGATTAGTTGACACTGTATCACATCACGACCCTGAAAATGCAGCAGGCACCGGTTACTGCTTTGACCGCTACGAACCGCTAGACCTTTTCACCTGTATGATTCGGGCCTGGGAAGGCTTCCGTTTCAAACCCCAATGGCAAGAACTACAAAAACGGGGTATGAGTCAAGACTTTAGTTGGTATCAATCTGCTAAGCAATACGTGAAATTATACAGGTCAATTTACGGCTTGCCAGAGGAAGAGGAGACACCACAACCAGAGTTAGTCTTAAACGAGGCAGTAGCCACTAGCAATTCCTCAACCCCCTAAGTAAGTAACTACTTTTTGTGACTCGTGATGGCATTCTTCAGATTAGCTTGATGTCTGAAAATACTAATCACGAGTTTATTCGATTAGGCCGCTTTGAAAATAGCGAGTAGGGAGTGGGAAATCGGGAATAACTTTCAAGGGCAAGTTTCTTGTCAATTTACTTACAGAGAATAGGAATTATAAATTAATAATTATTAGTCAATTTTTTCAACTCATAATCAACCATTAACTCGATTAATTGTTTAAAGGAGTATTGAGGTTGCCAAGTTATCTGAGTTTTAATTTTATCAATGCAACCAATCAATTGTATGGGTTCATCAGGTCGATAAAAAGCAGGATCGACAAAAACATAATTTTGCCAATTTAATCCAACGCAATTAAACGCATACTCAACAAGTTCTCTAACAGAGTGAGTTTCTCCGCTGGCAATAATGTAATCGTCTGACTGCTCTTGCTGTAACATCAACCACATAGCGTAAACAACATCCTTGGCATAGCACCAGTCACGACGAGCCTCTAGATTACCTAATTTCAGTGTGTTTACTAAACCGAGTTTAATTTGGGCTGCTGCTTGTGTAACTTTGCGAAATACAAATTCCGTACCACGTCGAGGGGATTCGTGAGTGTAAGTAATACCACAGCAAGCATAGAGGTTGTACTTTTGGCGATAATTGACAGTCATCCAATGAGCGTAAGCTTTGGCAACACCGTAAGGGTTACGAGGACGGAAGGCAGTCCGTTCAGTTTGGGGTGACTCGTCGGGTTGACCAAAGACTTCACTACTAGAAGCTTGGTAGAATCTAGCATTCGGTTTACAGCGACGAATGGATTCTAAAAGGCGCGAGACACCAACAGCTGTGTACTCAGCTGTCAGGGTTGGTTGTGTCCAAGAAATCGGAACGTAACTTTGGGAAGCTAAGTTATAAACTTCATCGGGTTGGCACTCATTCATTACATCCATCAGGGATGATTGGTCAAGAAGGTCGCCGGATACAATTTGAATGTTGTCTGAAAAATGAGTAATACGTTCTAGGTTGCTTGTGCTAGAACGGCGGACTAAACCATATACTTGATAGCCTTGTGATAAAAGAAATTCAGCAAGATAAGAGCCGTCTTGTCCGGTTAAGCCAGTAATCAGAGCTTTTTTCATAAGGGGTTTTAACTCATATTTAACCTTTGATTAAAGAGCCAATAGCGAAATAACCTGTAGATAGTCTGAAGATTTAGGTAGAAATTACAGCAGATTTCAACAAACGTGAAGTACACAAGTTTCACTTCAAAGCCAGGTAGAAACCCTATTTTACTTGTGCATTCTTCTTCAAGACTTCTGAATTCTGCTATTAGTAGATAAAACCTCCTGATAAACTTTAATTAACTCACCAGCAGAATCAATTTGGTGAAGTTTTTGAATTTGATTTTTACTATTTACTATGTTATCCATGCGGAAATCTAAGTTCTCTATCATCTGTAAAATTAAGTTTGCCATTTGATTAATATTAAATGGCTCGAAAGTAAAACGTAAATCTCCAATAGTTTCTGGAAGAGAAGTTACAGAAGAACATATAACTGGAACTTCCAAAGACATAGCCTCTAGAAGTGGAAGGCATCCTGCTTCATATAATGATGGAATCACAACTAGCGAGCAGTTTTTATATAGCCAATATAGTTCAGTTTCAGGCACAATATCCAAAAAATGGATTTGCTCGGCAACTCCAGATGTTTTTAAATATTCTTCTATTACAGGAAAAAAACTTGAATTTTTCTTTCCAGTACATACAATATGTATGACTATACCAAACTTATCTTTAATATATTCCACTGCTTTGATTAAAGATAAATGATTTTTATGCTGCCAAGTTTGGGCAGGATAAAGCAAAAAAATATCTAAATTACTATATTTAGTTTCATAAGTAAATTGTTCTTCCGATGTAGGTGGCTGCAAATACATCTTCTGATAAGGTAACGGTGAAACGTGAACTTTATTCTTATCTAATCGAAAATATTTAATCAAATCTTCTTTCACATGATTAAATGAAACAACAACTTTACTGGATATTTCTAATGATTTCCAATAATGCTCTGCTCTCCAAATTCGTTCTTGAGGAGTAAAAAATTCCGGATAGTGTAGTTCTTGAACATCATGCATAGTTATGACTAATGGATATCGTAAATCATAGGATGGTGAAATCTGGTAAGGTACATGAAGTAAGTCAATATCTAGGGATGCAAACCAAATAAAAGAGGGATTAAAATATTTAACTACTTGAGTAGGAAGATTAAATATAAGTAATATTTGAGATAAAAGGTTAGTATATCGACTAACTAATGTATCCAAAAAATGAAATTTTAGTGGAATTATATATGGTTTAGCTTTAGCTTGATATTTAGTAATTAAATTCAGACATTGTTTCTCTAATTCAGCAGAACATAAAACTAAAATTTCAATTTTTTGGGATTTACTTTCGCTTAATAAAATTTCTAGTATTCGCCAAGAATATGGAGCAACACCACCATTCTCTAAACTTAAATCAGCTAAAAAATAACCTATTTTCATTTAATTTATCCAGAAAAATATAATTGTTGATAATTGAGGTTTCAAGATACTTAAGTAAGTTATATTTTTTTGAATTTTCAGGTATAGTATAGAGTGAACTCCAAATATTATTAATAAATTTGTTTTGAATATAGCAATAGGTAAAGTAATTCTTCGTTTACTTCCCAAACAAATCCTAACTTTATTAAACCAAAACAGGGAATTAGTTTTGCAATAATAAATAGCTTTTAATTCAAAATTCAGCACCAGCAGCTTTAAAAACTGTGTGCTGTAATGTATTATTAGGAATTTTATCTATAAAGTAAGCAACTTCTAATTCAAAAAACTGTTTAATATCTTCATCTTTCATTAAAAGAATGTCAAAATAATAAAATTTGCTTGTTAATTGATAAAATAATAAATTTTGAAAGCTACGTAGGTCACTTAATGGATATTTTCCCATCAAATATCCAAAATTATCATAAACTAAAAAATAGTTGTATCCAATTTTTTCAAAAAAGTTGAATGTCTCTAAACAATTTTCTACATAATTTTGATTTGAAAATGCATCACATTCAAATAAAATAGTAGGAAAATTATCTTTAATAGCCTCCTTTCCTCCAGAAATTACCTCAAAATCATGACCGTCAGTATCAATTTTGAGAATATTAAAATATTTAAATTCAGAATTGTCTGTTACTATATCATCTAAAGACCTTGTTTCCATCTTAATAGAACCTTCAGTATTAATAACTGAAGCTGTACCATTTTTTTCGATTACTGTATACGCTCTGATACTGCTTTTATAAGAACAAATAAAGCTTAAGATTTTCACGTTCTTAATCTGTTGCCAGTTAGAAAGTAGATATTTTTTAAAGTTGGGATTAGGTTCGATCGCTAAGAAACTATCTTCAGTGTAAATATCATTATAGAAGGCAGCTATAGAGTCACCAATATTCGCGCCAACATCAATACACTTTAAATACCCATATTTATCATGTATATAATTACTAATTCTTGCAGGTAGGCGATCGTAAAATTGATATTCTTTGAGATATATTGGTAATGCATGTGATAGAGGCACATGGAGAGACCTACCATGTATTGTTAGCACACACGCTGGATCGTGAAAAAGCTTAATTATTATTTCCCTGAGCAATAACCAAAAATAATAAGAAAGCCCAGAGGAACGAAGACAATTTTTATATATAAGGCTAGAAATACCCATATTTTTATCTCTTTGTTATGATAGTTAGCTAGTTAGTATACAGATTTCGCTTGGAAGCTTCAACTTATATGCAACATGAAAATTTAAAAGACTAGATGAGTTACATTTACAACAACAAAGAAAAATCTCTCTTGCAATACTCAATGCCCTATTTGCCAGACACTTAATCATCATAAAATTGGATAAATAAGTAGAAAATATGTTTATTGAAATACTAAATACTCAATATTGTTAAACGTTTTGTTTAAACTTGGACACTGTGATAAAACAATGAGATTTTTATTCATATTAAGCGTAACTTATGAAAAAAAATAATTATCGATACCGGAATTATGGGTTAATTGGGTTAATATCTTTAACTGCCGTATTAAGTACAACTACATCTGCTCTAACACAATTAGTGGGCAATTCTCCAACTCAGCAAAATTTCACCTTTGCTTCTAACTTCATTTGGCCGACTAAAGGCTTTATTTCTCAAGGCTTTCGTAAATATCAACACGAAGGAATTGATATCGCTGGAGCATCTGGAACTCCTATCGTTGCTGCTGCATCTGGTACAGTTATCAAAGCAGGTTGGGATAATTGGGGATTAGGCAATGCCATAACCATTAAGCATCCTGATGGCAGCATCAGTGTTTATGGTCACAATCGCCGTTTATTGGTGAGCAAAGGTCAACAGGTCATTCAAGGTGAAATTATTGCCGAGATGGGATCTACGGGTAATAGTACAGCACCTCATCTTCACTTTGAAATTCATCCAGATGGGCGAATAGCAGCCGATCCCCTTCGTCTATTGGCATCCTCGACTGCAAATTTTACCTCTACTTCTAAACAGCAACTTGGTAACTCTAACCGTCCGGTTTCGACATCCTCACTAGCAAAGCCAATTGCAATACGTATTGCATCTTTAAATACTAATAGTGAATGCAATGGAGTTACGATCCTTAAACGTGAGACTGCAAAAATTCGTATCAAAGTCTGTAAAGAAAATGGTCAGTTATTTTATATTAGTCAGCTCAAGCAAGACCAAAGCCAGCCGATAAAAATACCAGCTTTGAATCTTGGCAAAGGGAGATATCAAGCAGATAATGGTAGTTTTTTGTATTTAATCACTCCTGAAAGAGTAGAAGTATGGCAAAATGGCAGTCAGATTCGTTCTGAAAGTTTTTAAATTGAAAATTATAAGTTATCAATTACAACCTGATTGCAAAAGTTTAGTTTTTACCTATAACTCCTAAAAGTATTAACTTTGAGTAAGTTAAGTATTACTAACTCGTTTAAATCCCTAATAAAGATTTTGGTGAATTGCAATATCAGCCTATCCACTTCCATCTGGAAAATAAACATTATTAATAAAGCTTAAAAATTTTCCTTAATAGCTAACATCTGTAAAATTTTTTCAACACGATCGAACTCTCCAACAATTCGCCGAATTGGGTGAGGCCAAACCTTCACAAGGGTAGGAGTAGCAGAAACCTGATTAATTTCTGCTTGTTCTGGATGAGTTAAAACATCAATTACCTTCAAAGTATAAGGTTGTCCGAGCGATCGCTCTAACAATTCGTGTAGATTCTCAAGGATACGTTCGGTAGTTGCGCTATGTCCTGCAACAAACAAGCGGAGGACATAGCCTTGTGTTGTTAATTGCCCTTTTTGTGCAATTACTGGTTGCTGGTATTTTGGTACAGGTTCAGAAAGGTCTAAACGTACAATTAAATCGTGATCTTCCCAAAGTTGTGGGAATGAGGAATAATAAGTTGTTAACACCATGCGATCGCACAACCCTTCTTGCCAAGGAGCTGGTTGCCATACCAATTCCTCTGTACCAAAAATCGCATTCAGCAAAGCTTGATATCTAATTACAGCTGGATAAGCCTCAGCAAAAGTCCGCACTTGTTGAGTGCGCGGATCTAACCAGTGGTCAATAGTCGCAGTATAGCAAGGCACTAAAAAGTGCGGTGGTTCTGTTAAATCTAGAATTTCCTGCAAAGCAGAACACAAATGCAAATGCCATCGACCTTGCTTGCTAGGGTCGATGCAGTAAATTAAATCTCCTCCAGGTGTAAATAGTGCAATGCCTTTAAACAACTGGGGTGTGGGTAGTTTGTTTGTCGTCAAGTTATTCACAGAAGCTAAGGAACTAAAAAGTAAAAATTCTTTCTTTTACCTTTTACCTTAGCTATAACCACAACCAGGAAGACAAAGATATATGAGCATGGAGCAAACAAGGAGTGTGGGAAGATGGGGAGGATGGGGAAGAAATCTTTCCCTCACACCTCCCACACCTCCCACACTCTCTCATCTTCTTATTCCCCAGTCCCCAATATTAAACTCGACCTCGGAGAAATTGTGCCATTTCGTTAGGAGTTGGTGACATTTCTAAAGCAGTTTCCTCAGTAATGCGACCATCTTGATAGAGATTCAGCAACGATTGATTCATCGTGATCATGCCGTCAAAGCTAGCTTGTTTCATCAGTTCGGTAATTTCATCATACTTACCGTCTTTGATCCATTCTTTGATTGCCTCAGTGTTAATCAGGACATCGTGGAAAGCAGCCCGCTTTCCGTCAGTTGTGCGGCACAAACCTTGAGCAATCACTGCCACTAAAGACTCAGAAATTGCCACACGCATAGCATCCTGTTCTTCACCAGAGTAGAGGTTGAGTATCCGCTCAATGGTTTTGACAGCACTATTGGTGTGCAACGTTCCCATCACCAAGTGACCAGTCTGAGCGGCTTTTAGAGCAGTGTTGACTGTTTCTTTATCCCGCATTTCTCCCACTAGAATCAAGTCTGGGTCTTCCCGCAAAGCTGCTTTCAAAGCGTTGTCAAATTTCCGAGTGTGCATTCCCACTTCCCGCTGTTTGACCAAGGACTTACGGCTTTGATGGACAAATTCTATCGGATCTTCGATAGTGATGATATGCTTTGCCATCTCTTTATTGATGTAGTCAATCATCGCCGCCATTGTTGTGGACTTACCAGAACCAGTTGGCCCAGTCACTAAAATTAATCCTTTATGGTGATGACAAATATCCCGAAAAACTGGCGGTAATCTCAACTGTTCCATAGTTAAGATTTTCAATGGAATCAACCGCAACACCATTGCAGGTCCTTTTAGGGAGCCAAAGACGTTAATCCGCACACGAGCAAACTCGTATTGAGTTGCTCCGTCAAATTCTAAGTGTTCTTCAAAGCGCTGAATTTCTGCCTTAGTCATCACCTCCTCCAACCAACTCATCAGAGCTTCTTTATCGGTTTCTGGATAATCCGTTGGTTGAATTTCTCCTCGGTTGCGGAAACGGGGTACTTCACCTACACCCAAATGAATATCAGAATATCCTTGGTCGTAAGCTTCCCTGATAATCTGCGCTAAAGTTAGTCCGGGAGTGCTATTTTTAGAGCGAGCTGAACTAGGTATTGGCGGTGGTGTACCCGGACGATGAGCTGCAACAGGCGCAGAGTTAACAATAGGAGAGTTGGCACTCGACATATCCAATGTTTGTGTCATCTGACGCTGTGTACTCAATGTTGGAGGTGGTGGTGGCGGCATTGGTGGCAGGTTACGTCCAGCGGCAGAATTAATATTTAATGGAGAGTGGGATTCTGTCATATATCTTCACATTCCGTAGTTAAAAAATTAAATTAGCAACAAGTCAAGTCAATTTCTAAAAAGAGTTCTGAAAGACGCTACCATGCAAGCCCTAGCAGTAATGCAAGGCGATTGAAACTTTAGAACCACGTCAATCTATTTGCTCGACCCCTATATGTATCTTTTTTTGCTACTTTTTAAAAAATCAGAAGTTTTATAAAAACTACTTAGCTTGTATAACCTGGTTTAACATATACAATATATAAAATAGCCTCAGTAAATATCCTTTATAATAAAGTATTTATTAATACTTTTATACATAAAATAAATATTTAACTCTATTAGATGAGAAATTTATCGCAACTATCGAGTCTAATTGCTAGCAATTAACAACATAAATATGAATGGTTGATGAATTTAGCGAATCTCTGAATTATGAGAATAAGTACTAATTGTTATAAGAAATGTTAATTCAAATCGGAATGATATACGGGGATCAAGCTTTAAAGTATATCTCTTTTAGCTTATGTGCCTGAAGACAGATGCAGAAAGGAAGCTTTTTGAATACAAAGCAACTTGACTTTACATTCATAATTACAAAAAATTAACTGTAAACTTTAGTAAAAAAATGCTCATTTTCCTGATTAGGTTTTATATACTGAATTTCACTAAATGATTCAGTTTACTCGCGAAAAGCGGGAAAAAACTGGGAATTAAAACTTGCTGTGTATTTTTGGGAGGAAAAGTCATGGTTTCGGCTCGGAGCTCTAATCTAGGAAAGACCTACTCCTTGATGATGATTAAAAGCTTTTTAATATGGACTTTCACATTGGCAGTATGCTTGCTGGTTGTCGGTTTTCCACTAGTTGTTCTGATGGCTACGGTCGGATGTCTGTTGTCAGTGATTTTGCAATCTGTAATGCCAGTTAGTGCTGTTTTGCTGGTAGCAGGTGCTTTAGTCATGTTCAATGTCATGGCAGTTGTATTTGCTGCGGGTGTGCTTACTGTTAAAGGAGTTCATCCTAACGAAGTCAAATGGTTAAGCTGGCTGCATGGAGAGTCAGACCAAATGCAGACTACTGTTTACGCTTCTTGCCCTTTAACTTGTGAGATTAAAATCTAGTCATTACAATTTAATTCGACAAACAGTGCATCTGCCCGGTTCAGCCGGGTTTTTTCATGTTTTATATAATTTTCACTAAGATAAAAGTCTAATTATTGCATTTGCTCGGTTCAGCTAGTTTTTTTGATGTTTTGTATAATTCATCGTTTAATAATTTGTGATTTGTGTGATGATTCATAGTTAACTATTGACTATTAAGCCTAGAGCGTTGACCATAGCTTTTGATAAATTACAACCAACAAATGACTAATCAAAAGCGGGTTTGCATTATTTTGGGTACTCGTCCGGAAGCAATTAAACTAGCTCCAGTGATTCAAGTTTTCCAAAAGTGTTCAGATTTTGAGTCGCAAGTAATTTTAACTGGGCAGCATCGGGAAATGGTTGAGCAAGTCATGCAACTGTTTAATATCAAGGCAGATTATGACTTAGAAATTATGCAGGCTCAGCAATCTTTAAATGATATTACCTGTCGTAGTTTACAAGGGTTAGCAGCATTATTCCAGCAAAAAAAGCCAGATTTAGTTGTGGTGCAGGGAGATACTACCACAGCTTTTGCAGCAGCATTAGCAGCTTTTTATCAAAAAATTCCTGTTGGTCACGTAGAAGCAGGGTTAAGAACTGATGATATATTCAATCCTTACCCAGAAGAAGCTAATCGGCGGTTGATTTCTCAAATTACTCAGTTACACTTTGCACCAACTCCTTGGGCTGTAGAAAATTTGCAGCGTTCTGGTGTCTTGGGTGAAATTCACTTGACTGGTAACACGGTAATTGATGCATTATTGAATGTTGCTGCAACCCAAGTTAGCTGCAATGTACCAGGTTTGAATTGGGATTCATATCGCGTTTTGTTAGCAACAGTACATCGTCGGGAGAATTGGGGAGAACCACTGCAAGCGATCGCTGCTGGGTTTTTACAAATCTTAGACAAGTTTCCAGATACAGCTTTGCTGTTACCATTGCACCGCAATCCAACTGTGCGAGTACCATTACAACAACTTTTAGGAAATCATCAGAGAATTTTCTTAACAGAGCCTCTAGATTATGGAGAATTGGTGGGAGCAATTAAGCGATCGCATCTTTTGCTAACTGACTCTGGTGGATTGCAGGAAGAAGCCCCCAGTTTGGGAAAACCAGTACTAGTTTTGAGAGACACCACAGAAAGACCGGAGGCTGTAACAGCAGGTACAGCCAAACTTGTAGGAACTGAGAGTAAAAATATTTTTGCAACTGCTAGTGAGTTACTCAGCAACCAAACCGCTTATGAAGCAATGGCTAATGCAATTAATCCTTTTGGAGATGGTCACGCAGCAGAGCGCATTTTGCAGATTGTCAAAAATTACTTGGGTCTTTAATTACCAACATCGATTTAGGAATCTAAATTAAACAAAATCTCAAATTTCTATTTCTTAGGGTGCATTCTTTAACACCCTAACATACTGAAAAACTCTCATATCAAGTTCGGCTAATTACTTACAATATGGTTGGTCTTTTTGGTAATTGGTAATTAGTAATTGGGAAAAGATGAACAGTTGTGTTTTTCTTCCCCATTACCCATTACCCATTTATGATTAAATCTTTTCCCATCTGTGTGTCCTCATCACTCTCCAACCATTATTAAATACCAAGAGCTCCTCTAGTTTCTGGGCCGACGATACCATCTACAAGTAAACCTTTGCTTGCTTGAAAGTTTCGTACTTGACGAACAGTGTCTGGGCCATAAATTCCATCAACTCTCAGACTACCTAAAGCTGTTTGAACGTCTCTGACAAGCTGACCTCTAGAACCGGGAGTCAAAATGAATGAACCACCAACCCCACCAGGTCTACTCGTAGTAGGACTGTTAACTTGATCGCCAACCCATCGGGCAAAAACATATCTACCTGTAGCAAGCCTAGCAAAACCATTTTCATAGCTTTCAATGGCTGGAAGTGGCGTCCCATTTCTTATACAATCTACATACGAATAGTTAATGCTTGGGCCTGTACGAATACGTAGACAACTGCCGTTGGTTCTTACATATGCTGCGGAACTAATTTCAATTTGGCTGACAGCAATAAGTAAGACACCAATACTAGCTAAAGCTAACCAAGCAGAAGATTTGAGAAGTTTTTTCCAATTTGATTTAAATTTGAGTTGATTATCTTTACTATTGGTAGATGTTAGTTTATTAGTAATAATTATGGAAGAAAATTTAAAAGATTTTTGCCAATTTAACTTTGATTTAGAAAAATTATATTCTGTATTTGTAGATGCCTCTTCTTGAGCAATAAACATGTGGGAATAAGCAAGATATTCCATAATACGCCCCTCTATATAAAAAATGAGTATTGACAGAGTAGTTAATCGGCTTTTCTCTGTATTTACTCTTAGTATATTTTATATCATTTATCTGAAAAACGTTTTTACTTGTGGCAAAATTAATAAAAATAAAGTTAGTCGAAGAATTCTACCAGAAAAAGCTACCAACGCGCTAATTAAATGTTGCTAGGCGATCGCCTTCTCACTATAAATTAAATTTATTTAGTTAAAAGCTTTCTTTGGACTCAGCTAAACTAGTAACCACACTAGTTAATTTATTTAAATCTATTACTCTACTTATAAATATAAACTTTGTTAGCAGCGATCACACTAAAAATTTCCTGGTTATGTAAGTATAACAAATATTGAGTATTTTTTATTGCTACAAATTGTTGTATACAAGCTCTTGTGTCTCTGGCAGATGTATATAATTTGCCCTCTACTCTTCATCTTTTCTACCTCTGTTTCAGATAAATGCACATCTGTGGATCCCTATGCTCTGTATTGCATACATTAAAGTTGGCTATAAATACAGTAATAGCGAGCATTTACTTAGTTGCAGAAATAGAAATGTGCAAGGCTCAAAACAGCATACCTTATATGAACAATTATTAAGACTTAATTTTAAAACAATCTTAAAACTTTCTGTTATACTACGGTAAGTCAGTAAAATTATCGTAGTATAAGATGAGGTTAAAAAAGCCCATTATACAAAAATTTCATAAAAATAAGTATTTTGTACTATTATTTGATAATTTTTGTTAATTTAAATTAGCTTATTTCTCTAGTTTATCTATGAATTAAAAACTGTCTAAAAGATAATTGAACTATTAATTTATCCTCTGATAAATAATAATTTAGCGGTAATGTCACTATTTTATTAGCTAATTCGGTTTAATAGAATTATTTGATAAAAAAGCAAAAATTCCCCTTTGAATCAACTGAATAATTACAGAGAAATATGAAGCAAAACCAACTTGGGACTAGTAACTTAAAAGTTTCTGAAATTTGTCTGGGCACTATGACCTATGGACAGCAAAATACCATCAAAGAAGCCCACCAGCAGCTAGATTATGCTATCAGTCAAGGAGTCAATTTTATTGATGCCGCTGAAATGTATCCAGTACCCCCAAGTGCCGAAACTTATGGATTAACTGAAACTTATATTGGGGAATGGTTAAAGCATCAACAAAGAGATAAACTTATTATTGCTACTAAAATCGCGGGGCCTGGTAGAGGCTTTAAATGGGTACGTGATGGAGCCAAAGCAATTGACCGTGATAATATCAAACAAGCCATAGACGATAGCCTCAAAAGATTACAAACAGACTATATAGATTTGTACCAAATTCACTGGCCAGACCGCAACGTACCAAGGTTTGGACAAACAGTTTTTCAGCCGAATCAATTAGAAGAAACAGTTCCTATAGCTGAACAGTTAGCAGTTTTTGCTGATGTTATTAAAGCAGGCAAAATTCGCTATATCGGTTTAAGTAATGAAACTCCTTGGGGAGTTACCCAGTTTAGTAACATTGCTAAACAGTTAGGACTGCCCAAAGTTGTTTCGATTCAAAATGCTTACAACTTAATCAATCGAGTATTTGATGGAGCCTTAGCAGAAGCAGTTTATTACGAAGAAATCGGGTTACTAGCTTATAGTCCTTTGGGGTTTGGCTTTTTAAGTGGCAAATATTTAAATAGTAACCCAGAGAAAACAAGAGTGACTTTGTTTGAAAACTTTGGTCAGCGGTATCGTAAACCAAAAGTAAACGAAGCAGTTAAAGCTTATGTAGAAATTGCCAAGCACTATCAGCTTAGTCCAGCACATCTGGCTTTGGCTTTTGTGCGGAGTCGTTGGTTTGTGGCTAGCACAATTATTGGTGCTACAACACTCGAACAACTCAAAGAAAATTTGGAAAGCGTGAATGTAGTTCTCAACAAAGACATTTTAGAAGAGTTAGATAAAGTTCACGTTCAGTTTCCAAACCCAGCACCGTAAGAGTGGGGAGATGGAAAGATGAGGGAGTGTAGGGAGATTAAGGACTTCCAATTAAAAAATATTCCATTGCTTTGAGGGCAGGGGGGCAGGGAGCAAGGGAGAGAAAGTCGTTTTGATCTGTGAAATAGGATAATTTATTTTCTGGAAGTCTCTTATAAAAAAGCAACAACCTTTCCCACACTCCCAATTCCTGTTTGGTCAATGCTCACTCTATAAAAATAGCTTGATTGATAAAAAATCAGATATTTACTAGGTAGAATATGGCTTTTACAGCAACATTGGTTGACCAGAATACTATTCGTCGTCGGGGTACTGGTTTAAAGGCTTATAATCCCGAAAAAGTTTTCAAAGGATATACACTTTTTACGCCCCTAACAGGTCAAGGTGAAGTTTACCTGTTGAATCTGGAAGGAGAAGTAGTACACCAGTGGAATCTGCCATATCCACCAGGGTTATATGGTTATCTCTTACCTAATGGCAACCTTTTTTATAACGGTAAAACTCCACCAGAAGAACCACTACGTTTTGCCTTATGGGCTGCATTCAAAAGTGGCGTTGTTTTAGAAGCAGATCCCAAAGGAAATATTATCTGGGAATATAAGCATCCAGATCATCATCACGATGGACGCAGACTAGCCAATGGCAACACAATTTTACTAGCGATTGAAAAAATACCTCAGTCTTTGGTTCCCCGGATTCAAGGTGGTGTAGCGGGTACAGAAGCGAATGGTGATATCTACGCTGATGTACTTTATGAAGTGACCCCAGCAGGTGAAATTGTTTGGACTTGGCACGCGTGGGAACATCTCGATCCAGATATATTTACGATTACTCCTCAGGATCATCGACACGAATGGACTCATGGAAACACTGTAGGTGAACTCGCTGATGGGAATATTATTGTCAGCTTTCGTAATATATCTACAGTAGTGATTATCGATCGCCATACCGGAGAAATCATCTGGACGCTGGGCGATCAGGTACTAGCACAGCAACATTTCCCTAACGAATTAGCTAATGGTAATATCCTGATTTTTGACAATGGCGCACATCGCCGTCATATCGCCCTGAATTTCTCCCGTGTGATTGAGGTAAACCGTCAAACAAAAGAGATAGTTTGGGAATACACCGATAGTCCACCCCAAAATTTCTTTAGTTCCTACATATCAGGCGCACAACGTTTAGCAAATGGCAATACCTTAATTACAGAAGGTGCTTACGGTCGCATATTTGAGGTGACAATTACCGGAGAAATTGTTTGGGAATACATCAACCCCCACTTTGGATCTCGGAATATTCCAGGTGAGAAATCGCCAGTGACTCGTGGCGAACAAAATACAGTTTTCCGCGCCTTCCGTTATGCACCGGAAGAGATACCCTGGCTTTGAGGGTACTGGGGACTAGTGATTGGGTACTAGGTATTGGATTAGGAAACCTCTTCCCCAGTCCTCTTTTTAGATTTGGGATGTTGAATTAAAGTTCAATTCTCAATTGCTCAATAAGTCCTAATTTTCAAAGGAACTTAAAATGGCTGAAATCAAACTATACAGTGCAGTTGTTTGTCCTTATGCTCACCGTACCCGCTTGGTACTTCAAGAGAAAGGCATTGACTTCGATTTGAATGAGATTGATTTGCAGAATCCACCGGAGGGCTTTAGGAAGGTTTCCCCTTACGGTAAAGTCCCAGCAATTACTCATAATAATGAGCGAGTTTGGGAGTCAGCAATCATTAATGAGTATCTAGATGAGGTATTTCCTAATCCACCTTTGTTACCCAGTGATCCGATCGCTAGGGCACAGGCTCGCATCTGGATCGATTTTGCTAATACCAGGTTTGTTTCTGCTTTTTCTGACCTTCTACGAAGTTCAGATGTTCAAAAACAAGAACAAGCTAAGCAGGAACTATACAAACACTTGGAATTTATTGAAAACGAAGGTTTAAGAAAGCTATCTGGAGAAGGCCCTTACTGGTTTGGTGAATCCATCAGTTTGGTTGATTTTACCTATTTCCCCTGGTTTGAACGCTGGGCTGCACTCAAAGAGTATCGTGGCTTTGGCATACCCACAGAATTCACTCGTCTGAGACAATGGAAGCACGCCCTGAAGGAACGTGATTCTGTAAAGGCGATCGCTAACTCTAAAGAATTTTACATCCAGCGATATGCTAGATTTGCTGCGCCTACTCCTGTTAGTGTTTAACCAATAAAGTTTCGCAGTTTTGAGATCCCCGATTTCTTTAAGAAGTCGGGGATTTCTCTTTTTATAAATGATTTAGCTGGGATTTGTGACAAAAAACTCGAAAATACGGTCAAAAACTCAGAAAATATTTTAGCTAGTGGAATTAATAAAAAATAATCCTTCCTAAGGTATTATGCTGTTATTTTCTAATTAATTATTACTACTAGCGATCGCTGCATTGGCAATGTTATACCAAAAGTCAATAAAAAACCTGCAAAAAATTATACAAAAAAAATTTTTTCATCTAGGGATTTTTCTGACAATTCTATTAAGTATCATTTTGTTTAGGGTAGCACTTTCGCAGCAACCAGTTACCCTAAATATGCTGATTACTGCCCCTGATGCCGAACCTTGGAAGCAGGGTTTGATTAAAGACTTTGAAGCTGAGAACCCAGGTATTCGCATTAACTTGGTTGAAGGGCCAAATGCGACAAATTTGCTCGAAGACCTGTATACCTCATCTTTTATTTTAGGTGAATCTCCTTATGATTTAGTAAATATGGATGTCATTTGGACATCCAAATTTGCTGCTGCTAAATGGTTGCTTCCCTTAGATGATCGCATTTCCAAAGAGGAGTTGGCAGCATTTTCACCCAAGGATGTAGAAGGGGGACGTTACCAAGGCAAGTTGTACCGGATTCCAATGCGTTCTGATGTGGGAATGCTCTACTACCGGGAAGATTTATTAAAGGAAGCAGGATTGCAACCACCAGAAACCTTTGAGGATTTGATGCAAATTTCTCAAACCTTGCAGAAGAAAAACAAGGTAAATTGGGGCTATGTTTGGCAGGGACGCCAGTATGAAGGACTTGTGGCGATGTTTGTGGAAGTCCTTAATGGTTTCGGTGGCTTCTGGGTTAATCCCGACACACTCGAAGTTGGGCTGGATCGTCCAGAAACATTACGAGCCATTGAGTTTTTACGTAGTACTATCAGCCAAGGTGTATCTCCTCCTGGAGTTACAACTTATCAGGAGGAAGATACTCGACGCTTGTTTCAAAGTGGTCAAGTAGCGTTTTTACGTAGCTGGCCTTATGCATGGCCTTTAGCTCAAGCAAAAGATTCGCCAATCCAAGGCAAAATTGCAATCAAACCGATGGTTCATGCTCCTGGTAAGACTGGAGCAGCTTGTCTGGGAGGCTGGGGTATAGGGATTGCTAAATCTTCTAAACATTCCCAAGAAGCTTGGAAAGCAATTCAATATTTTACTAGTGAAAAGGCACAGCAGCGATTCATTTTGAGTGCAGGCTATGTACCAAGTCGCCGGGATTTGTTTACAAATCCAGAAATTGTTGCCAAATATTCCCACTATCCGCAGTTACTACAGGTCGTGGACAATGCAGTTTTACGTTCGCCGATCGCCCAATATGCCCAAACGTCCGATATTTTGCAGCGTTATCTCAGCGCCGCACTATCCAATCGGATGAATCCAGAACAAGCAATGAAAGCTGCTGCGAATGAAACGCGGCGACTGCTAGAAGCTGGAAGAAAAAGATAAAACCTTTTTGATACTTCGTCCTTTCCTCAATCTCCAATCCCTAACTACTATGATCGACCTGCATACACTCCGAGGTAGGGAACAACAGACGGCTTGGCTGTTACTAGCACCAGCATTGCTGCTGCTATTATTTGTATTCGGCTATCCGATTTTGCGAGCATTCTGGTTAAGTGTATTTACTAAGAATTTGGGAACAGAGTTACAACCCGTATTCTCTGGTTTAGACAATTATCTGCGGATGGCGGGGGATGGTCGTTTCTGGCAGAGTTTATGGGCGACGACTGTGTTCACAACAGCATCCGTACTCTTAGAACTACTGCTGGGATTGGGAATTGCCCTAGTTCTCAATCAGGCGTTTTTTGGACGGGGCATAGTGCGAACGACTGCTATTCTACCTTGGGCTTTGCCTACCGCTTTGATTGGTCTGGCATGGAGTTGGATTTTTAACGACCAATTTGGAGTTGTAAACGACATTCTTCGGCGGTTGGGGCTGATTAAAATTGGAATTAACTGGTTAGGAGATCCAACTCTGGCAATGCTGGCAGCGATTTTTGCTGATGTATGGAAAACTACACCCTTTATTAGTATTCTGTTGTTGGCTGGCTTGCAGTCAATATCAGCAGATCTCTATGAAGCCTACTCTGTCGATGGAGCAAATGCTTGGCAAAGCTTTCGTAAGATTACCCTACCACTACTGCTGCCACAAATCTTGATTGCAGTCCTATTTCGATTTGCTCAAGCTTTCGGAATTTTCGACTTAATTGCTGTGATGACCGGGGGTGGCCCTGGAGGTGCTACTGAAGTGGTGTCGCTGTACATCTATTCCACAGTGATGCGTTATTTAGATTTTGGTTATGGAGCAGCCCTAGTAGTAGTGACATTTCTGATCTTGATTGCTGCGGTGGCGATCGCTAGTTTCTTGCTCAATAAATACCGTGCTAGAACAGGAGCCATTTAACCGATGAGTGTAATTCCACAAACAGTTTCAAGGACTCCAGGACGAACAGGGAATTGGTTATCTCTGAAAAAAATCTTGCTACTAATCGCAATTGTATTAGTGGTACTATTCAGTCTAGCGCCAGTTCTATGGCAATTACTAACTTCCTTTAAAGTGAATGAGGATATTGCCGCCGTCCCTACTGTTTATTTCCCCAAGCGATTTACTTTTAGTCACTACATTGAATTATTCACCCGTCGTCCATTTTGGCACTACATCTTCAACAGCGCCTTTGTGTCGATTACTTCTACAGCTTTAGCTTTAGCAGTGGGAGCGCCGGCTGCCTATGCTCTAGCACGGTTACGACCTTGGGGCGAACGAGTTATTCTCGCTAGTATTTTAATCGTCACCTTATTTCCAGGAATTCTGTTGTTTTTAGGGTTGCTAGAAATTATCCAAGCGTTGAGATTGGGCAACAACTATTTGTCATTGATTATACCTTACACTGCCATCAATTTACCGCTGACAATTCTGGTACTCAAAAGCTTTTTTCAACAATTGCCCAAAGACTTAGAAGATTCTGCTAGGGTCGATGGCTACAACACTTTTCAACTTTTGTGGCAAATCGTGCTGCCAATGACCCTTCCGGCTTTAGTGACTACTGGAATTCTCACCTTTATTTTTGCCTGGAACGAGTTTATCTTCGCTCTGACATTTATGACGCGTGAAGAGTTGAAGACGATTCCTGTTGCTGCTGCTCAATTGGGCGGGGCAACAGTATTTGAAATTCCCTATGGTGCGATCGCTGCTGCTACCGTTTTGGGAACGTTACCCCTAGTTTTACTTGTTTTGTTTTTCCAGCGCCGGATTGTCCAAGGTCTTACTGCTGGTGCTGTTAAAGGATGAGGCAGAGGGGTAGGGGGCAGGGGAGATAAGGAGACAAGGGGACAAGGAAGACAAGGAAGAATAAGGGAGACAAGAAATAATAATTTCTTCTGCCTCCTGCCCCCTGCCCCCTGCCTCCTGCCTCCTGACAAGTGACAAATGACAACTAACAACTGACCACTGACAATTTAGAAAAATGGCTAAACTTGAACTCAAAAACTTGAATAAAACTTATACTTCTAAAGTTATCCCTGTCAAAGACATTAGCTTAACTGTAGATAATGATGAGTTTTTGACTTTACTTGGCCCTTCTGGCTGTGGCAAATCTACCGTCCTACGCATGATTGCAGGTTTAGAAGAACCTACTCGCGGTCAGATTGTAATCGGAGACGTAGATGTTACCTATAAGCGACCAGCCGATCGCAACATCGCGATGGTATTTCAAAGCTACGCACTCTACCCCCACATGACAGTGTACGAAAATCTCGCTTCTGGACTGAAGCTGAAAAAAACACCATCAGCAGAAATTAAACAGCGAGTGGCAGAAGTGGCAAAAGTTTTAGGATTAGAAGAGTTAATGAACCGTAAACCCGGTCAGATGTCTGGAGGTCAACGGCAGCGGGTTGCAGTCGGTCGTGCTTTAGTGCGTAATGCCAATGTGTACCTACTGGACGAACCGTTAAGTAACTTAGATGCACTGCTGCGCGAACGAGTTAGAGCTGACCTCAAGCAAATTTTTGCAAATCAAAAAGTCCCAGTGGTTTATGTCACCCACGACCAAACAGAAGCGATGACACTCTCCACGAAAGTAGCTTTACTCAACGATGGCTATGTCCAGCAACTTGACTCGCCCGAACTAATCTACAATCATCCAGCGAATCTATTTGTGGCTGGATTTGTTGGTAGTCCGCAAATGAATTTGCTAACTCTACCTTGTAAAGGACGATACGCCATCCTGGGTAACTTCCAAGTGCTTCTCCCAGATATACCAACTGTACCACCCCAGATTGTCCTGGGAATCCGCCCAGAAGATGTCCGCATTGCTCAACCAGGTGATACCCAGACTATCCGAGGACGAGTGTATTTAGTGGAAAACTTGGGTATGCAATATTTGGTCAGTGTCAAAGTTGAGGGTTCACAAACCGAACCAATTACAGTACGCGCTTTGTTGCCAACAGACCAAAATTGGAGCAGGGAGGATATTACACTAGCTTTGCCTCCTGAGGATATTCATTGGTTTGATGTTCAATCTGGTCATGCTCTTGTTAGGAGGCAAAAGTTAGGTGTAAAGAGCTAGTACCGCTGTGAAGTCAAAACGAGTAAGTGCATTGGGGAGATAACGCTATAGGCGAGTTCCCCGATTAGAGGCTGCTTGTTGGAGGGTAGCAACTGGCTCTCAAAAGTCAAAAGTATTATGAAATAGCCTTTTTAAAGATTTTAAATAGTTGCTCTATTTACGATGCAGTGTACTTAGTACAGTTTTGCATCAAAGTGTAGCGTTTGTTAATCCAAGGGGATGTATTGGCATTGCAGAGGCACACATTAACAATGCATGGAGATGCATTGGCATTGCAGAGGCACGCATTAACAATGCATGGGGATGCATTAGCATTGCAGAGGAACGCATTAATAATGCATCGGGATGCATCGGCATTGCAGAGGAACGCATTAATAATGCATCGGGATACATCGGTATTGTAGAGTGTTGCCAAATTTAATTTGTTAAACTGTCGCCTATCTAAATTGCAACAAACATTGTGGGTCAAATCAAAATTAATGGGGAGTATAAACCTTAAATTTTCAATAAAGGCGATCGCTTTCCTCCCTCTCCTTGTAATAAGAGTTATGTCTGCGGTGGGCTACGCCTCGCACTCTACAACAAAAACCTCGGCATTAAATACCGAGGTGAGGGGGAAAAGCCTAAATGTCAATGGGAGATACCGTTACCGTTGTCGAAAAATCTTAACTAACCGCAAAACTAGCCAAAACTAGAGCGGTAACTAACATAGTTGCAATTGCACCTTGTATCAGGTAGTTAGGTTGTTCCCAAGTTGCAGGGTACTCAGCACAGTACACTTGGGGTTCATTTCGGTAATTGTTGAGAATGCGGTTTTTATTAACAGTGTTGTACATGGTTTTTTATTGCTTATTTATTAATTTATGTAAACTAATATAATGTAATTGTTACACTGGGTCAACATAAATTGATACAGAAAGGCTAATAGAGTTAATAAAAGTTGCTTATCAAAAACGCATGAGGTAAGCAATTGCTCTCGTGCTAACTTTTACAAGAGAACTAATGTAAAATACAAGCCAGCGAATAAAAAGAATTCATCACCTAGGCAATTGAGCCTCCCTTGGAACCAGTGCCAGGTATTAGAAAATCCCGAAGTGCAAGAGATTGCAGAAAAGTTTACTCGTGCCAATTGCTTCAAACGTTGAAAATTTGCTAATCTTGTTGTTGGTTACTTTCCCCCGTCCATTGGATTCGTTCCGAACGCCCGCAGCATTGTGATGTTTTCAAAAGGTACTCTAATGGTGTATTAATGGGGACGGAAAAAGGGAAAGGAGCCGCGTAAGCTGCTAGGTGTTCGTTCATTCAACCTAACTTCAGGGCTAACCTTGAAGAAGCGCAGGATAACTGTATTTTTACAGATGTCCAGAGCTTATCACGAATTGCTACTGCAATCTGTGATTTGAGTTGTATGCACGAATACCCGGTCAAATAAAGCAGCATAAAAATAAGCTTTTAGCTACCGGAATTGTTGCAAACGCTCTCTTCAAGGCAGCCTCCTAGAGTAAACCTAAGGAGGTTAAATAAAGTGCAACGTTCTGCCAAGTGTGTGAGCAATAGCAATAAAACCGCATTCAATGTGGATGCCCCAGGCTGTCTATGTCTGGGGCTTTTGCTTTTGCAGTCTTTATTTGCAGAAAAAAGCCCGGAGTTTCTCCAGGCCGAAAATTTAACTCACTCTAATCATAAAGTCATGTCCGTTAAAAAGAAAAACTCGCCCCTACCTCCCAAGAGAAACTTGCCTCCTGGGAAGTATGCTTACTTGTTCCTTGCCCTTGTAGCGATCGCTCCTATCTTTGCTGCCCTGCTATCAGGTTGCAACCCTGTGAGCTTCTACCTAAGAGGGTTGGGAATTGAGTATCAGTTTCAAAAAAAGGCTTGTCAACTTCCCGCAAATCAACCGCAAAAGTAGGATGACGTAAATCAAAATATCCAGTGGTATGGTGCGATGCTACTGGGCATTGCCTACTGTGGTCTGTGCTTTATGCGATCGCTCTACTTATTCTCTAAGAATTGTATGAGGGCGATCGCTCAAAATCTGGAATCGCAATATAGGCGTTGTAGTTGTTATTAGATAAATACTTCTATAAATAGCTTTTAAGAAATATAACCCCATCCAAAGCCCAGTTATGACAACTAGGTTTTTTGATAATAGAGCGATCGCCCTTGATTCAATGCATGAATGTTGCTCTTATAGCAATAGTGTTAAAATTTTCAATCTCAAATCTAAAATTCATTCACAAAGCTACTTCAGCCTGACCACAAAGTAGCACACATAAAGCCTTGTCAGTGTCACCTTTACGTTATTGTATTATATAAACCACAAGTACATACTACAAGTAAATATAGACATGATGAAACATAAATTTTGGGCAAGTTATCTGCTTGCTGCTTTAGCATTTCTGCCCTCTGCACCTCTGGGCATGACTCAAGTATTAGCAACAGAGTCAGTTTACCAAATGGCACAAGCTAAATCTGCTTATACTCAAAATATGGTGCTTGGTTATACTGAAACCAAACGAAGAAATTATCGAAAAGCTTTAGGATATTTTCAGCAAGCAGAGCGCTTACGTCCTGGAGATAAATATGCTACTACTGCAATTAGAAATGTTACGAGTTACATTCAACGTGGTAGAAATCGTATTGCTTTCGTTCCTGGTATACCTGGTAGAGTCAGGTCAGCAGGAACACGGGGAGGTTGCTTTAAAACTGGAGAATCTTTGATTCCTCTAATACCAACAAATAAGGAAGCTCAACAAACCACGGCAGAACATCCTACATTCTATTTCTACATTCCTCAAACTTCTACAAAAGTAGAAGCATTAGAATTTGTTTTGCAGGATGATGATAGCAGTGACCCCTTATACAAGGGAACTTTTAAACAGATTGCACAGAATGGCATTGTTAATGTAACTGTACCTGCCTCTAAGTCACCTCTACAAATCGGTAAAAAATATAGTTGGACTTTTTCAATGATTTGCGATGTTGGCAACCCAGATAAAAACTCATATATAGAAGGTACAATAGTGCGATCGCAGGACGAAAATCTATCCCTTGAACTCAAACAACCAAACACAGATTTGGATCGTGCAGTTTTGTATGCCACAGCTGGATTTTGGGAAGACGCTCTGAGAACTTTAGCTAATTTACGCCGCCAACGTCCTAACGATCCTGAAGTGCAGAAATATTGGGAAGATTTATTAAATTCTGTAGACATTAAAGAAGTTATAAACAAGCCTCTATTGCCCTGTTGTACTGCCCAGAACTAAATTAACAATTATTTAAAAACCCGGTTTTGATATCAAAGCCGGTTTTTTTGCTTCAAAATTACATTAATAAACTCATAAGCTATCGTACATGAAGAACAAGCCAAACCCAAGCTTAAATTGATTGTGACTTAATCATCCACACTAAAATACCTAATATTTGCTCCACTGGGGGAATTAAATATTCGGTTAAATCAATAGTTACAGTGTTGTCTTCCAACTTAAGGAATGTCCACAGATTACCACTGCTAACACTACCGAAAATGGTAGCAATAGTTTTTTCGTTTTTGCTATTAAACCTTTGAGCAACTATCATTTCTGCAATACACCGCCCCAAACCACCTTTAAGATTTTCCTTTTTAGCTTCTACAATCACCACTGCTGGGGCTTCAATAAATAACTGCTCTGGCGAAAGACTAATTAGAAAGTCGCAAAATCCTGCAAGTCCAATTTCTGGTTCAACGCTAAACTCTTCTCCCGAAAAAAAGCTGATTTGTCTGTTGAGAATTTTTCGGACTTCAAACAAAATTGGGCTAATAATCAATTCCGCTCTAGCTTTTTCAGAACCCATTGCAATTGCTAACTGAATACTTTCTCCTAAAAATTCAGCCAACAGAGGACTAGGTAAAATTGGTTCTATAGGCGGCAAAAATTGTCCGCCTTCCACAAGGGTAAGGTTAAAGTCTTGTTTTACTTTTCTTAGAGAAAACTCTCTATAAGACATCAACTGTCTCCCATTAAAATCCCCTCTCAGTTTGGAGAGGGGTTTAGGGTAAAGTTACGCTGGATAAATCCTGAGTCGGCGATTTGGTTCTTCGCCAAAGCTGTGGGACTTGAGTCGATAGTGTTCTACCAACTCATGCTGCATTTTGCGGACTTGCGGAGAAYGGGGCAATAACTCTACTGGCTGTCCTTTGGGAATTACAATTTGCTCTACAGCAAGTCTAGCTTCTTCCAAGGCGTCCATTTCGTCATCGCTACCGCTGTGCAAAAACAGTTGTAGTTCTCGATCGTCGGCCATGTCCGGGTCATCCATGTTCAGCAACCGCCTCAAGCCACGGGTAATTTGGGGAATGGTGCTGGACTTAATCATGTGGATGGGCACATGACGGGCTTTGGCTATTTGGCGTAATTTGGCGTGATTTTTGACATGCGATCGCAGTGCTAAAATAGCGTCTGCACTATCTATATCTTTTGTCAATACCACGGGTAAAGTTAGTACGCTGATTACCTGTTCGAGTTGGTGGCGGCTAACACCATAGGGGTAAACGTGCAGTGGCAAATCTTCACCATTTGGCCCTGCCTGTTTAATACCATCCAAATCAACGCTCTCAGAATAATTGAAGGATTCATCGAGCAAGCGGTCAAACTCACTGCGCCCAGATGCCCGTTCCACAGGCAACGGCGGCAGTGCTACCATTTGTCCAGAGGAACGCCAGCCAGCAGACTGTCGCCCTGAAGAGAAAGATTCCTCCCCTGTCGCCTGGTGTCCACCGCGACCGTTAACCACAGCTAACTGCCGTGTAATGGCAACTTTGCCTTGGTCATCAACGGTTCTCGTTTGTGGGCTAGGTTGACGACCGCGCAACAGATTATCTACTGTGTCAGCAACGCTTTCGTGTATTACCCAGCGCTGCCGTTCTAGCATTTCCGCAGCAATCTCGAAGGTCGGAGGAGCTTTGCGTTCTAAAACAGTCTTTTGAGAACCTCGGCGTCTAGCTTCGTCGTCTCCCAGAGTCACAGCTTGGATACCCCCAATTAAATCAGCCAGGGTGGGGTTTTTAATCAAGTTTTCAATCTGATTACCGTGGGCAGTACCTACCAACTGTACACCCCGTTCAGCAATGGTACGAGCTGCTAAAGCTTCGAGTTCCGTGCCAATTTCATCAATGACGATAACTTCTGGCATATGGTTTTCCACTGCTTCAATCATCACTTGATGTTGTTGATTTGGATGAGCCACTTGCATCCGCCGAGCTCGACCAATGGCGGGATGAGCAACATCACCATCCCCAGCGATTTCATTGGATGTGTCAATAATCACGACTCGTTTGAGCAGGTCATCCGCCAAAACACGGGCAATTTCCCGTAAGGCAGTAGTTTTGCCCACACCTGGACGCCCCAGCATGAGAATCGATTTACCAGTTTCTACCAAATCGCGGATCATACCGATGGTTCCAAACACCGCCCGACCGACGCGACACGTCAAGCCAATAATCTTGCCAGTGCGGTTGCGGATGGCACTGATCCGATGTAAAGTTTGCTCAATTCCTGCCCGATTATCTCCGCCAAAGGTTCCAACTCGTTGAATACAATCATCTATCTGTTCTTGAGTAACGGGTATTTCGCTTAGATACTCCGCTTGATTAGGAAAGCGAGCCTCTGGGCGGCGACCCAAATCCAAGACCACTTCAACTAAACTATCTCGTTTGGGATGGCTCTCTAGTACTTGTCGCAGGTCTTGGGGCAAAATGTCTAATAACTTTTGGAGATCGTCTGTAATCGTCATGCTTTCTATGTGACGTTTTGAGAGATAGTGAGGACATTTGCGTGCAGGAGTTGCCTTAGTAAATAATTGTCCAGAATGAGGGTTAATACTCCTGCTATGACTTGATCTGGGAAACGAGAGAATGGGCTAGCTCTACAGCTTGCCAAAGTAATATTTCATCTTCTTCTAAATCAACTGTGGCTTTAATATTGGTGTTACTTACCTCCTTATTCTCTAATTGTTCAAGAATCGATGACAGCAGTACACGAGCGTAGCTACCGTAGGCAACCCCGGCGATATGCGATGGGGTGGTGAGATGGCGAGGTGATGGGGTAGCATTATCTCCACATCTCCTTATCTCCTCATCTCCCCATCCTTGGAGGAGTCCCATTGCCTTTAACTTGGGAACAGTGTAGCTGTTAGTGCCGCCTGCTAACTGCACATATCCTGGTAACTTCGCTGCCAAAACTTTTTGGCCTAATTTGACTGCGGCTAAAGTAGTACCATCGCCAATATCTCCGCTCATGGGACGACCGTCGGTTTGCCAAATTAAAGCACTCTTGAGTGGGGTAATCAGGTCACATAGCGCTTTGAGGTAGTCAGTTATTCCCTCGTCATTGGGACAACTGATGGCTACTACCTTTAGTCGATTGACCCACGGTGAAATTACTTGCCACAATCGCTCAAATTCTGCCAACCGCCCAACTTTTGTATGGATTTCTACGGCATCTACTTCCGTTGACATTACCAATTGCGCGATCGCTCCAGGCGTTGAAATATACGAACTTGTATAAATTATATCATATGGACAAACTGGTATACAACGACCGCAGCCATAGCATTTTTGGGATATTACTCCTGAAAAGTTTTCTTTTATACTATCAAACACGATTGCTTGTGTTGGACAAATCCTTTGACAGGGTCTAGGGCAGTCTGTAGGGCACTGAGTAGAATTAAATTCTGCTTTCCGAAAATGGGGGTCTTCTCCATCATTGAGGCTGACCATTAAAAAGGGTGAGTTGCCTTTGTAGCCAAAGCCACGCTCTTGGGCATCCMTAGCCAATTCCTTGGCTACTTGTAGCGCTGCTTGCACTGCTGCAATCACCGCTGGGTCAGCTGCGACATCTATGCAGTCAGCGCCCGCCAAAGTGTAGGCTAACGTTAAATTTCTGACTGCCGGCAGATGCTGGAAACTGGCTCCGCAAATGAGCTTGAACCAGCGACCTTGTTTGAGAGATTCTAAAGGGGGGAACAGATCAGTCACATTTCTATTATGCGTTTATGCGACTAAAAATAGTAGTGTGTAATCAATAAAAAGTCTGGATTTCCTGATTCAGGGCATTAAGAGTATTGAGTGTTGAGTGTTGAGTTAGGAGTAAAGCCAAAGGTAAAGCGTCTTTGGTTAAGAATTATTCTCCTCCTGCTCCCCACTCCCTATATTTCATTCCACAACCGTATTCTTTGTGGAAGACTCTGCCGAAGATAGAGCTTTATATCGACGCTTGGTGGAGCAGTCAGTACACCTATGAGATTTGCTGCCTTTGAGTCTGGGGAGGAACGCTGCAAGCCTGCCAAGGGAAAATTCTGGATGTGATTTTGTTGGATTAAGGACTTTCAGATTTAAACGCGCTGGAATTTATTACTGAGCTATGGAAGCAAATTTATAGTAGAAAAATTAAGTAATTGTATTGACTAAATAGGTAAGAGAATATTAAGTAGGTCAACATTGAAAAACGTAAGATAGAATCTTTGCGATTACTTCACTATCCTTGTGTTCTCTACCTTGGGCTGCGCCAACGAGACGCTACGCCCAGCCTTGATTAAGAGTAGGGGTACGGTAAGCCGCTTCTGTACGACACGCACTCGCGTTCGCGTCTACACTTGGTTTTGCTGGTGATGAGATTTTACCTTTAATTAAGTTGAACTCATTATCAATCATCCCTTATGGAAAAGACACTGGTGGACGATTTCACCTGAATTGTGGATTCTTCAATTAAGGCTCAAATTCTTCTATAGGAATTTCAATCGCAAATTCTGCTCCTTGTCCAGCAGATGAAGTGCAGGTAATCTCTCCTCGGTGTTTTTGCACAATAATTTGATAGCTAATAGACAATCCTAATCCACTACCTTTGCCTACAGGTTTTGTAGTAAAAAATGGGTCAAATAAACGCGCTCGCAATGATTCTTCTATACCAAGACCATTATCGGCGATCGCTATTTTGACCGTATGAGAGTTTGTGATTTTTGTATAAATCCGAATTTGGGGAGTGGGTAGTAGGGCATTGGGCATGGAGCATGGGGGAGCCAGTCGCATCGGCGGATCTGGTGACTGGTGCGAATTGGCGTCATGCGGCATTGGGCTGGGAGTTCTTAGCACAGAAGAAAATTCCTCTTTTGTGCTTTTTTTCCCCCTACCTAATTCCTCATCCTCTAATTCCCTATTACCTCTTATCCCCAGAGGCGTTTCAGACTTTCCCACTCCCTTTTCTAAAGCATCAATAGCATTATTCAATAGATGTATAAATACTTGATTTAGTTCGCTTGCATAACAGTTGACTGGAGGTAAGTTGCCATAATCTTTAACTACAACAATTGCGGGACGGTCTGCTGTTTCCTTGAGTCGATGCTGTAACATCACTAAAGTATTTTCAATGCCTTCATGGATGTTTACTCGCTTCATCTGGGATTCATCGTGTCGAGAGAAGTTTTGTAATGCTAGTACTATTTCCCGAATACGATTAGAACCTCTATTCATCGCGCCTATCAGCTTTTGCAAATCATTAATTACAAAATTCAGGTCTATATCTTGAGCTATTTGCTGAACTTTTAGCGTCGGTTTAGGATATTCTTGTTGATAAACCTGAATAATATCTACTAGGTCTTGTACGTATTGACCAGCATATTGAAGATTTCCATAAATAAAACTGATCGGATTATTTATTTCATGAGCAATTCCAGCGACTAACTGCCCTAAGGCTACCATTTTTTCATTTTGAATTTGCTGAACTTGGGCAGTTCTTAAGTTGTCAAGAGCCTCTTGAAGCAAAAAGTTTTTTTCTTGCAGTTTAACTTGTAGCAAACGTAAATTAATCTGATTTTCAATTCGCAATACAACCTCTGCTCCATGAAAAGGTTTGGCAATATAATCTACGCCACCAACATCAAAAGCTTTTGCTTTATCTACAACATCATCAAGGGCGCTAATAAAAATTACTGGAATTTCGCAAGTTTTATTGTCAGCTTTGAGTTGTTGACAAACTTGATAGCCGTCCATACCAGGCATATTAATATCAAGTAAAATCACATCTGGCAAAACCATTTGACATGCAGTCAGTGCCATTTTGCCATTTAAGGCTTTGCGAACTTCAAAACCTTGTGCAGTCAACATTGCCGACAAAAGCCGCAGATTATCTGGGGTATCATCTACCACCAAAATATTTCTTTTATAATGGTCAGTTTGATTGAAATGCATTATAAATTTGAAATCACCCGTAAAATTTGGCTCAATTTTGCCAAAAAAGTTATTTTTATAGTTTAACTTCCACATTGCTCGGAGAGTTTTACAGACAATCAAAGCTATTAGTTCAGTTAAGAGCTTTGCAAAGTTAAAAGCTCGATCACAGCAGTATAGTAGATAGCACACCAAGACGAGCTTACTGGTCGTCACAAATCAAGTTTTTTTAGGTGTTATTTGATGGCTACCACTGAGGTGCTGCCTCAAGTAACTTCAGAACCAATTGTTCTTCTATGGGTTTAGAGAACAGGTATCCTTGAGCAAAATCACAGTTTAAATTTCTCAATTTTGCTAACTGTTCTTGTGTTTCAACACCTTCAGCAATTGCACTCATTCCCATTGAGTTAGCAATCCCAATCATTGCTGGAACTAACCCCATATTTTCTTCATTTTCCTGCATACGTTTAACAAATGATTTGTCAATTTTCAGTGCATTTAAAGGAAAACTATGCAGATAACTTAAAGAGGAATATCCTGTACCAAAATCATCCATAATCAATTTTATTTTTCGCTGTTTTAGTTGTTCAAGTATTATTTTGATTGCATTAGTATTTTCCATAATTACACTTTCTGTAATTTCTAGTTGTAAATATTCTGGATTTATTTGATTTTCAGAAATTATTCGGTCAATTTGATCTACCAAATTTGGCTGTGAAAATAATCTTGCACTCAAATTTACACTAATAGTTAAGGATTTTGGTGTTATTCGATGATGTTGCCACAGGCTTAGTTGATGGCAAGCCGACTGTAATACCCAAGTATTAATCGCACTAATTAAACCTGTTTCTTCTGCTACAGGAATAAATTCTATAGGAGAAACCAAACCGCGAATTGGATGCTGCCAGCGCACTAAGGCTTCAAATCCAGAAATTCTTCCTGTGGTTAGGCTAATAATTGGCTGATAGTAAACGAGAAATTCTTGCCTTTCCACGGCTCTTCGTAAATCATTTTCTAGCTCTAAAAGGTGAATAGCTTCCTGATGCATTGCTGGATCAAAAACATGATATTTTGCTCTTCCTTGAGCCTTGGCTCGATACATTGCCGTATCAGCATCCCGCAGCAAATACTCTGGGCGATCATAATCTTTGTTACCCCAACTAATACCAATACTGGCATTCATAAACACTTCATATCTTGACAGTTTAAAAGCAAGTGATAGCTGTTGCAGAATGCGTTCAGCAACTTGAATTGCAATGTTGATATCTGTCAGATTTTCCAGAAGAATGCCAAATTCGTCGCCACCTAATCGTGCTAAGGTATCAATAGGTATTAGGCATGTTTGTAGGCGGCAGGCAATGGCAATCAGCAATTCATCTCCTACCAAATGGCCAAGAGAATCATTGATCACTTTGAAGCGATCGCAGTCTAAAAAAAGCACAGCAAACTGATAATTCGATTCTTCTTTAGCACGGTTTAGAGCATTTTTGAGTTGCCTGATAAATAAAACTCTGTTTGGTAAACCAGTTAGCGAATCGTGCAACGCTATATCTAGGATTTGACTTTGTAATTTTTGGCGGTAAATGATTTCTTCATGGAGTTTTTGCAGAGCATTTTCTAGTTCCCAAGTCCGTTGTTTCACCCGATGCTCAAGTTCAATATTTAGTTTCAATATTTCTAAGCGCGCCGCTCTTAAAGCCAGTTGATTTTGCACGCGCACTAAAACTTCTTGAAATTCAAAAGGTTTAGTAATGTAGTCTACACCACCTACCTTAAAAGCTTTCACTTTGTCAAAAACATCATCCAATGCGCTAATAAAAATTACTGGAATATCGGCTGTTAGCTCCCAAGCTTTAAAGGTTTGACAAATTTCATAGCCATCTACTTCTGGCATCATAATATCGAGCAAAATTAGATCGGGTAATACTGTTTGAGTTGCTGTCAATGCCATTTGCCAGTTCAAGGCTTTACGAACGTTGTACCCTTCCTTTGTCAATATCGAAGATAAAACCCGCAGGTTATCTGCCATATCGTCAACAATCAAAATATCTTTTTTATAAGGGTCTAAATGCTCGTAATTCATTCTATGTTTGTTCTAGTCAATTCCATGATTTTCTCAAACTGATAGTTATTTGCTAAATCCCTGAAAACTTGGAAAACTTGACTCTTATCTAATGGAATTTGCTTGAGTAACTGAAAAATCAGGTCATCACTACAGCTGGCTGCGGCATAGTGTATTTGTTCGAGCCAATCAGGCGACATCTGCGACAAATGGCTCAGGAGTTCAGCAACACTGCTAAACATTTGTGTAGATTGATCGACAACTGCTGTGTTTGTGGTTTGTATTTGCCTGGTATACTTTAGGCCCAAATGTTCGCTCAGTTTTTCTAATAATACTTCCTGGGTGAATGGCTTGCGAATAAAATCATCACACCCAATGGATAAAGTTCTCTGGCGTTCTTCCTCAAAGGCGCTAGCAGTCAGAGCAATAATAATGGTACGTTTATCAGAGCAGCCTTCAGTTTTTCTCGGGAAGTCGCAACGTGGAGCTAAGGTTGTTAAGAACTTTGGATCGCAAAAAGAGGGATTCGCCGTTGCAAAGGACTGACTGCCACTCAAGTGACTAGTAACTAGTGTTGCACTGTGCGAACTCGACTGGCTTGACAAAGGTTCTTTTCCATGCTTCATAGCCCATTCTCCATACCCCAATTCTTGAGATTTAATGATTTTTGTGGCTTCGTAGCCGTTCATAATTGGCATTCGCATATCCATAAAAATCAAATCTGGTTGCCAAGATTGCCAACTGGCAATTGCTTGCATACCATCTGTAGCTTCCCTGACTTCAAAACCCATAGATGTAAGAATTTTTACTAACAACAGACGGCTTTCTTTGGAGTCGTCAACCACTAAAATGCGGTATGCTTTTTCAGTAGCAGTTAAAGCAAGACTTTGGTATTTATTTTGGTTTACCGGCATTACTCTAGGACAAGCCAGAGCAATTTGAACATTAAAAGTAAATGTACTACCTATACCAGGAGTACTGCTGACAGTAATATTTCCCCCCATCAGTTGCACGTATTTGCGGCTAATGGTCAAGCCTAGTCCTGTGCCTTGTTGAGATTTTCTGCCGATTTCGGTTTGTTCAAAAGCCTCAAATAGCGAATCAATTTCTTGTGGAGTAATACCACAACCAGTGTCTTGTACCTCAAAGATAAGGGATTGGGGATTGGGGAACTCAGGGCTGCCTCTGGGGATAAGGGGTAATGGGAATTGGGTAGATGAAAAAGACGCGGTGAAAGAATTCTCTGTGTCAGAATATCCCTGCGTCCCCAGTTCCCATGCCCCTAATGCCCACTCCGTGGGGGTCCCAAGTTCCCCAATCCCCAGTCTCACCCGCAGCGTTACCCTGCCAATGTCAGTAAATTTGATGGCATTTCCTAAGAGGTTGAGCAAGACTTGAAACAGTTTATTTTCGTCTGTTTCTACGTATTGAGGAAGGTCTGGCGGATATTCAAATACTAATTCTAAGTTTTTTAATGCAGCACGTAGGTGCAACATTTCTTCTAAGTTCTTCAGCAGATGAATTAAGTCAAAGCTGCTCAGGTTTAATTTGATTCTACCAGCTTCAATTTTGGACATTTCTAGAATGTCATTAATTAAATTCAGTAAATGTTCGCCAGCACGATTAATAATCGCCAAGTTTTCCTGATGTTCGTTAGATAATGAATAATCTCGGCTCATGACTTGTGTAAAACCGAGAATGGCGTTGAGTGGGGTACGCAGTTCGTGGCTCATGTTAGCGAGGAATTCACTTTTGGCAAGGTTGGCGGCGGCGCTTCGTGCTGCTTCGCGAACGGCTGCTTGTTTTTCCTGGGCGGCGATTTTTTGAGATTCAATCAATTCTTCTTGGGTAATTTGCAATTGTTCAATAACTTGCTGAAATTCGTCAGTTCGTTTTTTGACTTGAGCCTCTAAGATTAAGTTGTATTCTGCTAATAACTTTTCTGCTTGTTTGCGTTGGCCGATCTCAAAGAATGTGGCGATCGCAAAAGCCAAATTCCCCGATTCATCATAAATTGGCTTTCCCAAAACTTCAATAGGAATAATCTTGTCACAACGGCGAATTTCCATGTCATCAATTCTGAGCTTTTCTCCTTGCAATGCTCTTAAAATTGGCAAGCGATCGCTAGGATAAAGTTGATTTGTACCGCCAATATAAGCTTGATATACTTGTGACAATTGTTCTGGGGTAACTTCTGCTATTGTCCCTTGACCAAGAATTTCCTGGCCAATTTCATTTGTATAATAAGGGTTACCTTGAGCATCTATAATAAATACACCTACTGGCATGGCTTCTAAAAATTGAGTCAGCCGACTTTGACTTTCAGATAGTGCCTGATTTAAAACTTGCATCTCGGCATTCTTTGCTTCTAGGACATTAAAAGATGCTTTGAGTTGCTTGGCCATAGTTTCAAATGACTTGGCTAGTTCCCCTAGTTCATCAGAGCGATTAATTTCTGGTGTCTGCTCCCATTCACCTTCAGCAATTTTCTTGGCTGATGTGTTTAATTCCAAAATTGGCTTAATTACCCACCGAGCAGTTAAAATTCCAATTTCTGTAGCTACTAAAAAAGCAATTATGCACAGAATAATGGTGGTATGGGTATTGATGTTAATTTGCTCCATAAATTCGCCTTGAGGGATTACTACTACAATTAGCCAATCCAAGCCCAAGTTGTCCTGCCAATTTTTTACCTGCACAAAATAATCTATTCCATCGACTGTAAAATTTAGCTGTTTTTTTCCTCTAATAAACCCAAGACTACCAAAGTGTTTGATTAAATATTGTGTTGTAAGTCTAATTAAGGAATCTTGACTATTTAATCCCGAAACGCGTTTCGGTTGACCATTAATGATACTATATGGTGACTCACTCGAAGAAGCCACTATTAATCCAGAACGCTCTAAGATAAATGTTTCACCCGAATGTCCGTTTTTTAATTTAGATAAAAAATTGCCGATTTGTGACAATATCAAATCAACGCCAATCACCCCAACCAGTCTGTGATTTTTATCGTAAACAGGATAGCTGGAAGATATGGATAAAATTTCTGGTTTATCTTCCCATTGATAAATTTGACTCCAAACTGGTTTACCTACCTTAACTGCATCTGTGTACCATGCTTCTTGGCGAGGATCATAATTTTTTACTGACTGCAAATGATGGCGATTTCCTTTATTATCTGTAGTGTAAACATAAAGTTTGCCTGTACCATGCTTTTTGGTAACTTCATTAATTAAGAGCTTGCCATTATTTAAACGTTCAACACCGATAAATTCACCTTTAGAATTAGCAAAGTTATTGTAGTCAATATTGAAAACCTGCATCTGTTTCCAAAAGTAATTTCCGGCAATTTGAAAGTTAGAAAGTGTGAGCAAATTTAGCTCAATTGCATCTAAATTAATTTGATTGATTTGCTTCGGAGTTGTTAAATAGCGGTCGAGATGCTGTTCAATGCGATCGCAAATTTCATTTTGTAATTGAGCAGCAAGCTCTTTTACCGCTTTTTGCCCGTTTTCATAGGAAAGATAACCCACAAGTCCTACTGCCCCACAAATTTGCAATATAAAGGGCACAATCAGAATATACCTTAGGGGCATCTTGGCGTATACTTTGCCAACTAAGCTATTGACAGATTTGACAGGCTGAAGTTTGGATAACATTGTTTTTTGATTCTTCCCTAGAGTTTACCAGGGGTGTTTTCGCCACATTAGCTACATCCAATTTCAGGATAACTACGGCGTGCCATCTTTTGACCCACAACATATTTTATTTAGTATAGTATAAAAAAATACTAATCTTAAATTTATATACTTTTTTGACTGGCTGAGTTCCTCCAATATCTAAATTTTCAGAGTTGATGATTACACCTTAATTTGCTCTGTTTTATCCAGTAATATCTCAGCAGATTTTCTCAGCTCTACATAAGTTTAGTGGAACAGCTACAGTATGCCATTCTAAAATTCAGGTTGCCATTAGCACCTATTAAAACCTTTAGGTTTGTGCAAAAATAATTTTTAATATTTCATAAAAATACATAGTAAATATGAAAAAAATTTACTATGTATTTGATATTTTTATGAAATATTAATTTTTATATAGAAATATCTTGTAAAACTGCTTGAGACTCTTGCAGGGCAATAAAAACAGCCATTATTCTGAGCATTTGATGCTTGGCGAGCAAATTTAGCCTTCTAGCCTTCATTTTAAAGCCAAGTCCTAATGCTTAATTAAAAGTTCAGCCTCATCGCTACTAAAGAACCAATTCTTTTTTGATTTTTTATGGATAGAGTGGTGATTTATCAATTCCCCCGATGTGGTTAAGAGGCCAGAAGCGAAATACAGCACAACCGCTAATATTCTGGCGAGGGACAACACCCCAACAGCGACTATCGTAGCTATTGTTACGATTATCACCTAGTACCAAATATGAGTCTGCTGGTACAGTTTGAGGTTTTACCAAAAAAGGTGGTTGCGACCCTGATAAGCAAACATCAATCAATGTACTCTGGGGAAAGCTAAGGTAATTTTCTTCCGAGAGAGGTTTGTTGTCGATATAAACTTTGCCATCTTTGAGTTGTACTTTTTCTCCAGGTAAGCCGATTACACGTTTAATAAAAGCATCCTGGTATTGTTCTTTTTGCAACTCTTCTGTAGGCGAAAAAACCACAATATCTCCCCGTTGTGGTTGAGAAAATTTATACTTCAACTTATCAATAATAATTTTATCTGCCTCCCACTGGTTTGGCGTACCATGCAGAGTCGGTTCCATAGCACCAGAAGGAATCCAGCGTCTTTCAGTAAAAATCAGGATATACACAGCAAACGTCAGCAAGACTAGTATTACACTACCCTCTACAATCATCTTACGCTTGATACTGGGCATACCACTTTCTGTTTTTGTTTGTCAGTTGTCCTTTATCATTTATTTAGATCGATCACTAATGACCAACGAGCAATGACCAATGACGTGTTTAGGGAGTTTGTGTATAAAGTGGTGTTTTATCAATTCCTCCGATGTGATTGAGAGGCCAGAAGCGAAATACAGCACGACCAATAATATTTTGGCGGGGGACGACACCCCAACAGCGGCTATCGTAGCTACTGTTACGATTATCACCTAATACTAAATATGAGTCCGCTGGTATAGTTTGAGGTTTTGCCAAAAAGCGCGGTTGCGGAGCATCTTTACAAACATCAATAACTGTAGTTTGCCCTGAGCTAAGATAATTTTGTTCTGGCAGGGGTTTGTTATTGATATAGACCTTGCCATCCTTGAGTTGTACTTTTTCTCCAGGTAAGCCGATTACACGTTTAATGAAAGCATCCTGATATTGTTCTTTTTGTAGCTCTTGAGTAGGTGAAAATACTACAATATCTCCCCGCTGGGGATTTGAAAATTTATACTTCAACTTATCGACGATGATTTTGTCTGCCTCCCACTGATTTGGTGTACCATGCAGAGTTGGTTCCATCGATCCAGAAGGAATCCAGCGTGCTTCAGCAACAAAGGTACGAATTCCCAGAGCTAAAACAATGCTCAAAACAATTGTTCTAMCTAGCTCTGCGATCCAGGAATTATCGGGTTGTTGACTAGAGTTATTATCAGACACTTGATTATGCATGAAATTACTTAAATAAGAGAGAGGTAGGTAACTAACTAGACTAGGGAGATTTTACCTGTTAATCTTAACGGAAAACTTATTTTAATTTCTTAGTTACATTGGGATTTTCACAAGGTTCTTCATAAATTAAAAATAAACTTTTTTTTAAGGCTCCGCAAAAATTCCTCACTCAGAACGCGACTAAGTTTAACCTAAAAGCATAGTTGTCTGTAATATATAAACTGCTCTTAGTGAAAAAAACATTCCCCAAGTAGCCATAATCCTTGCCAAGATTACATTTGCTGACTTTAAATTGTAAATTGGAATTGCTAAGCCCCATGTCATCTCCACAAATTTTACTGATTCGCCAAGCTCGTATTATCCTACCCAATGGTGAACTGATGATTGGGGATGTATTAACGCGCGATCGCCAAATAGTCGAAGTTGCGCCAGAAATCTCCCAAACGGTAGTAGCCAGACAAATTGACGCACAAGGGTTAACTTTGTTGCCAGGAGTTATCGATCCGCAGGTGCATTTCCGCGAACCTGGACTAGAACACAAAGAAGATTTGTTTACTGCCAGTTGTGCCTGTGCCAAAGGAGGAGTCACTTCTTTTTTGGAAATGCCTAATACCCGCCCCCTAACAACAACACAGCAACCTTTAGACGACAAATTAGAACGTGCCTCCAACAAGTGCTTGGTTAATTATGGCTTTTTTATTGGGGCAACAGCAGATAATCTACCAGATTTACTTCTAGCTGAGCCAACACCAGGCATTAAAATTTTTATGGGGTCGATGCATGGTCAATTGCTGGTTGACGGGGAAACAGCACTGGAGAGTATATTTGCTAAAGGCTCCCGCTTGATTGCTGTTCATGCTGAAGACCAAGCTAGAATCAACCAACGACGCCAAGAGTTTGCCAATATTCACGATGTAGCCATTCATTCCCAAATTCAAGATAATCAAGCAGCTTTGTTGGCAACTCAACTAGCATTAAAACTTTCTCAAAAATATCAACGTCGTCTACATATTTTGCATCTGTCAACAGCTGAAGAAGCAGAGTTGCTGCGTCAGGATAAACCGAGTTGGGTAACGGCAGAGGTAACGCCACAGCATTTGTTATTGAACGCTAGCGCTTACGAACAGATTGGCACTTTAGCACAGATGAATCCGCCTTTGCGATCGCCCCACGATAACGAAGTCCTCTGGCAAGCTTTGCGCGATGGTGTAATTGATTTTATTGCCACAGACCATGCGCCGCACACCTTAGAGGAAAAAGCACAAGAATATCCCAATACTCCATCAGGAATGCCTGGGGTAGAAACTTCCCTAGCTTTGATGTTAACTGCGGCCATGCAGGGAAAATGTACTATTGCCCAAGTTGTGAATTGGATGTCCAAAGCTGTAGCTGTGGCTTATGGTATTCCTAATAAGGGAGCGATCGCTCCTGGTTACGATGCTGATTTAGTACTTGTAGACTTAAACACATACCGTCCAGTCCGGCGCGAGGAACTGTTAACTAAGTGCCGTTGGAGTCCTTTTGAAGGCTGGAACCTTACTGGCTGGGCTGTAACCACTATTGTCGGTGGTGAGATTGTTTATGACAAAGGGCAGGTAAATACCCAAGTGCGGGGTCAAGCTTTAACTTTTTTGTAGCAAATATTTATTTAAGCTTACGTAATACATAACTAATTATACATCAAAGTCATACTTTGATCGGCAGGATTTTTATTTACCGGAACCAAGGTTAGTACTCCTGTACATAATTCAAAATTAAAAAAGTTTATTAAGTAAGCTTTTTCAATTTTGAATGGTTTGTCTATTCACCCCTTGGTATACAACTAGACCTTGTTTGCTCGGTTGACTGGTTAGAGCAGTCAGAAAAAGTAAAGTCGTAACACCAGATAAACTGAAGCGGCTAAGGGTAAATATCTGTTGCTTTACTCTTTTGGCTTTGACTAATTCTGAGTTCTCAAACTGGTTTAATTACGAATTAAGAACTAGAAAATCAAGGAGAATTATTAGCTATGTCCTTCAAAATTCTCAGTTTAGATGGTGGTGGGATTCGTGGAGTTATTGCAGCACGGATACTTCAACAAGTGGAACAAGAAATTAGAACTCAAGGTAAAGCAGAGTTTTTACACGAATACTTTGATATGATTGCAGGCACTTCTACTGGTTCAATATTAACGGCAGGTATTGCTGTGGGCAAAGATAGTTATGAATTAATTAAACTTTATCGAGAGAGAGGTAAAGATATATTCCCCCAGAATAGAAAAGACCGTTATAAAAACTTGCCATCAATTATCAAACCTATTTTTGATGTATTTTCTTCATCTAAATATTCTCATGATGGCATAATCAATGTCCTCCAAAATGTATATAAAAGTAAAAAAATTAAAGATATTCAAAACCCGATTATTTTGATTCTTGCTTACGATACACTTTATCGCAATACAACCTTTTTTACAAATTGTCATCCCGACCTGGGAGATAGATGGTATGATGACTGTTATTTATGGGAGATATGCACCGCTTCTGCCTCGGCTCCTACTTTCTTTCCACCCTATAAATTAGAATCTTTTGATAAAGAGAAATTTGGAGATTGGGTATTTCCACATATTGATGGGGGAGTTGGTGCCAATAATCCATCTCTAGCAGCACTGAGTCTAGTTTTGAGAGTAAGTCAATCTGATTCAGTTTCTCAAACAATTAAGCAACAATATAAACTTGATAATTTGCGGCTAGAAGATATCTCCATGCTTTCTATTGGTACAGGTCAAACTGGTGAACCATATCAATATGAACAAGTAAAAAAATGGAGAGGGTTAGATTGGGCAGAACATCTGACTGATATTTTTATGGAGCCTACATCTGAGATTGGTAGTACAATTTGCCGTCAAATTATGGGTGGATATAATTCTAAACGTTACTTGCGTCTTCAATTTGATTTAAATGAGAGATTTCAAGCTAAGCCAAATGAGACTTATAAAGATAGTCGGATTTTATTACGACGAGAGGAACGAAAAAATCAGTTTACCCATGAAAATATCAATGAAGAAATAGATAATGCTCGTAAAGAAATTATTGAGCAGTTAATAGATACTACCTCTGCTTTCATCGAGCAAGGTTGTAGTTACTATACGAGAGATGGAAATGGACCGCAAGTGAAAAAGGTGATCGCTTCTTTCATTAGAGATAACTAGTACCGTAATTCGTAATTCGTAATGACGCTCGTTCCGACGCTCGTTCCTCGCTAACGCTTCGCTAACGTAATTTGTAATTAGCTGTTGGCAAGGGTTTCAGACATTTAAAATGGTTGGTTTATTTCCACTCCGCTGTACTAGTGCATCCACGTAAGCATGTTAATGTCAAGTAAATTATTTTCAAACTTATCGTATTTATACACAAAATAGCGTAAAAATACGATTACTCTTACTTATTTATTTTTGAACATAGCGTTATTTACAGATGTAAATATTAGAACTGATTGTTAATTAAAAATAATTAAAAAAATCTAAACTAGTTTAAGTTTATGTATAGATTGTGAACTGAACTTGGGAATAATAAGTATCAGAACAAGTTAAACAACTTACACAAAACTTGATTGTTGTTTAACTTTTCTGTACTAGCTTTAGCTACTAAATAATTTAGATAAGTTCTCAAAATGACAGTAGAGAACTTTCGGGTAAACCAAGCTGACTAAGTTCTGTAAAACCTCGCATTTAACCCAACAACAGTTTCCATTTGCTTGAGTCATAACCCGTGACAATTAGGTTTTTAACTGATTTTCTAGGAATAAAGCTAGTAAATATTAATTCTGAATTCATTTATACAGTTCAGGTAAAAATCACTGTAGGTTCAATACTATTCGGATTAAAAAAGTTAACCAAAGCGTATTGCAATTTAACCTTAACTGAACTGTATATCTGCTTTTGAACAATTCTCTTGTTTATTTTTGGTTGAGATAACAATGTTAATGATTTACAGTGGTGAGCGTGGTAGCGGTAGATAGGATGAGTGTAGAACTCCTATTCATACTGAATTCTGAATTCTGACTCTTTATTTGCATAATGTCCTAGAGAAAAGTTTTGATCACCTGCTTTGGACGCTCAAATTTCTCTATGGATTCTGCTGTAGATGGCAGGAATAATTTTGTCAATTGCCCAATTGAATGGGATGATTTCGGCTTGGCGGTCGCCTTGGTGTCCATGTGTCAAACTTATGCTCAGATAGCTATCTGGCTTGTAGGGCATTCGTTCTGCCCATTCAATGGCCACAATTCCTGGTGTAACCTCAACACCTTCCCAGTAACTTTCTAAATTCAGGCTTGGAACTTCTTGCGGTTCTAGGCGATATAAATCTAAGTGGTAAAGGGGGAAGCGTCCTTCGGTGTACTCATTAATCAAGGTGAAAGTAGGACTGACAATCGGTTCGGTAATTTCCAAACCCTTGCCAATACCTTGAACTAGGGTAGTTTTGCCAGCTCCTAAATCACCTTCTAATAAAATTACACTGCCAGGGTTTAGCGATTCACCAAGACTAATACCTAGACTTAGCGTAGCCTCTGTATCTGGAAGAAAAATTTTCATAATTGGTCATGGGACATTGGTTATTCACAAGTGACTTGACTATCTTCCATGATTAGCTCTACCGTACCAGCGCACTAACACTCGCGCTAATTTCTGCGGATTATGACGGATAATGCCGGTTTCATCTTCATATAAAACATTAGCAGGAACAATTCGCCGTCCCAACTGAATTACGGCTTCTCTATCAAGGAAAACGGGATGGGAATTTTGTTGGGCATAGCGGATGAGTGATTGCTCGGAGGGGGATTTTTTCTGCACTAGGACAGCATCAAATAGTCGTCTATCTCCACAAGCAGCATCAATTGCTTGGATGTGGTTGGCAACAGTATATCCTTCAGTTTCGCCTGGTTGAGTCATTATATTGCAGATATAGATACGGGGAACATCTGCTTTGGCGATCGCATCGGCAATTTCTGGTACTAATAAATTGGGAATCAGGCTAGTATAAAGGCTACCTGGGCCAATAATAATGTAATCTGCTTCTTTAAGTGCCTTAATAACTGCTGGTATAGCTGGGGGATTAGCTGGAATACAGCCAATTTTGACAATTTGTCCCCCAGCTTTGGGAATATTAGACTCTCCTTCAATGCGGCGGCCATCGGCTAATTCTGCCCAAAGGCGAACATCACTCAGAGTTGCTGGTAGTACTTGTCCCCGCACAGCTAGGACTTTGGAACTGGCCGCAACTGCGCGTTCCAAATCTCCAGTAATATCACTCATCGCTGTTAAAAACAAATTGCCAAAACTATGACCCGTCAACCCATCTCCCGCACGAAAGCGATATTGAAATAATTCTGTTAATAACTTTTCTTCATCTGCTAGGGCTGCTAAACAATTGCGAATATCTCCTGGTGGTAGCACACCAAATTCTTGGCGCAATCGCCCAGAAGATCCACCATCATCAGCTACAGTGACGATGGCAGTAATATTAGCGCTGTAAGTTTTTAATCCCCTCAACAACGTAGAAAGACCCGTACCACCACCAATTACTACTATTTTTGGCCCTCGGTACAATCGACGATGCGCCAGCAAAACATCAATGAGTTCCTCTCCGCCTTCTGCTCTTAGTACCTTAGTAATTGAGCCGACAGTGCGAGTTTGTCCCCAAAGCAGCAACAAAAAGCCGCCAAGCAGCACCAAAGGGCCGCTGATATAGTTGGGTAAGATATCGGTGATTACTCCCAAAAAACCCCTAACCAACTCGAACATCCAAAAAATTGGGGTCAGCTTAATCCAAATCGCTAACCCCAAAATTGCTAGCAGTCCACCTCCAATACTGATTAAAAACCAACGTTTAATCGATAGTCCAGGGGATAACCATTTAAACCACTGGTTAACCCGATAGGAAGTACGAGAAGGCGACTGCTTTCGCAGGGCGTTGAGGGCTTGTCTGAGAAAACCAATTGACATACCTGATTCACAGCAGTGCTACAAACTAATAATTAACAGAAAATCTACACCAGTTGGCTTCAAATACCACAAGTGAAACTATTATATTTTTTAATTTCAGTAGACTAAAAGCAAGTCGTCAAGATTGCCAGTATTCCCAGTTAAACAATATCTTGGCTTGGTAAGAGTGAATTTAATGGAAAAACGAATTTTAGGATTAGATCCAGGACTGGCAATTTTAGGATTTGGGGCAATTACTTGCACACAAATTCCTCACAAAATGCCACAAACTACAGTAAATATGCTGGATTTTGGGGTCATAAAAACCTCAGCAGATGTAGAAATGGGACAACGCTTATCCATCTTATTTGATGATTTACACACCGTGATGGAGGAGTTTCAACCAGATTTAGTGGCGATCGAGAAACTATTCTTCTATCGTATGTCAAGTACTATCCTGGTTGCACAGGCCCGGGGCGTAGTCATGTTAGTATTGGGGCAACGTCGGCTTCCTTATGTAGAATTTACTCCTGCTCAAATTAAACAAGCTTTAACAGGATATGGCAATGCCGATAAGTCTGAGGTGCAAGAAGCGGTAGCGCGGGAGTTGGATTTAGATGAGATTCCCAAGCCGGATGATGCTGCGGATGCTTTGGCGGTAGCTTTGACGGCGTCTTATCAGATTTAATTGCCAAACTGCTGTATATCTGAGTTGCTAAGCATCGCTTATCTAGCTAGAAAAATTTTTTAGCCGTATAACATAGGTACGAAATCTTTATAAATGCTCTATTTTTAAGAGTTTTGAGTAATGCCTCGTATCTTTGACAATATAGATTTGCAACTACTACCGATTTTGCGAGAAACTCTCAAAGTTTCTTATCGGGCAGATTTTTGTGTTGGCTACTTTAACCTCAGGGGTTGGCGAAGAATTGATGATTTGATTGAACATTATGTTGGTGGTGAAAAGGCTTGTTGTCGTTTGCTGATTGGGATGCAAAGTTTGCCGAGTGATGAAGTTCATGCGGCATTTACCCTTGGTAGTGCTGATGGGCGGATTGATAATAGTGCGATTGTACGCTTGAAAAAACGCATAGCATTTGAATTTCGCCAGCAGTTAGTCATTGGTGCGCCGACTAATCAAGATGAAGCAGGCTTGCGGCAGTTAAGTCATCAGCTAAAAACTCAGAAACTTATTATTAAATTGTTTTTACGCCATCCCCTCCATGCCAAGTTATATCTTGTGCATCGTCACGATCCAAATACTCCAATAGTGGGATTTTTAGGTAGTAGTAATTTGACTCTTCCAGGATTAGCGAAACAAGGGGAATTGAATGTTGATGTTTTAGATTGTGATGCTTGCAATAAGCTGCAAAAATGGTTTAGCGATCGCTGGCTAGATTACGGTTGTGTAGATATTTCCCAAGAACTGGCAGAAATTATCGATCGCAGTTGGGCGAGGGTAGAATTAACCCCACCTTACCACATTTATTTAAAGATAGCTTATCACTTATCTCATGAAGCGATCGCGGGAATTTCTGAATTTCGCATCCCCCGCGAATTTAATAATTTGTTTGATTTCCAAAAAGCGGCTGTGCAGTTAGCAGCACGTCATGTAACTCAACGTGGTGGTGTGTTAGTGGGGGATGTAGTTGGTTTGGGCAAAACTTTAGTTGGAACTGCCCTTGCCAAGATATTACAAGAAGATTGTTTTTTAGAAACACTGATTATTTGCCCAAAAAACTTAGTATTAATGTGGCAAGAGTATGTAAATAATTATCGGCTACTTGCCGAAGTTATGCCAATTAGTCAAGTACAAAATAAATTACCAAAACTCCGCCGTTACCGAGTTGTGCTGATTGATGAAAGCCACAATTTACGTAACCGCGAAGGTAAACGTTATCGAACAATTATAGAATATATTACTGCTAACGAAAGTAAATGTATCTTATTATCTGCTACTCCTTACAATAAAACTTATCTTGACCTTTCGGCACAATTGCGTTTATTTGTACCAGAAGACCAAGATTTAGGGTTAAGACCAGAAGCTTTAATCAATCAACTTGGTGGTAGTTCTGTAGGAGAACTAGAGTTTATTAGAAAACATCAATGTCCTGTGCGTTCTTTAGCTGCTTTTGAGAAAAGCGAACACCCTGATGACTGGCGAGAATTAATGAAACGTTACATGGTGCGGCGAACGCGATCGTTTATCAAAGATAATTATGCCTACACAGACGAAACAGGGCGTAAATATTTAGAATTTTCTGATGGGAGACATTCTTATTTTCCACACCGCATCCCTCGTACTCTCAAGTTTACTCTCGAAGGTTCTAATACTAATTTTTATTCTCGTCTTTACTCTGAGTCGGTAGTAGAAGTAATTAATCAATTGAATTTGCCACGTTATGGGCTTGGAAATTACGTTATCAGTAAACAAAAACAACCTCCTACAGACAGCGAACAACGCTTGATTAATAGCTTGTTTCGTGGAGGTAGGAGGTTAATGGGATTTTCTCGTACTAATTTATTTAAACGCTTAGAAAGTAGTGGAATTGCTTTTATTCAATCAATTGAACGCCACATTCTCCGAAATTTCATTTATTTATATGCTTTAGAACAGGGGCTTGATATTCCTATTGGTACTCAAGACGCAGAGTTATTAAATACAAATAATAATGATGAAGATGCAGATTCCGTGACAGCGGCTTTGTTCGATCCAGAAACAGAAGAAGATGATTCCACTTTTTCACTGCAAGTGGAAAGCGGGGAAGAAGTAATTAATTTTTCTGACAAAGAAGAGAAAGTATCAAAAATAGAAAAAATCTTTCGTCAAAGGGCTGAGTCAATTTATCAAGAATATATAACCCGATATCAAAAACGATTTAAATGGTTGCGCTCTACACTTTTTGATATTAAAAAACTGAAACGAGATTTGTTAGAGGATGCTAAAGCACTAATGAATTTGCTGGAACAATGTGGCGAGTGGAATGCCCAAAAAGATGAGAAGTTTGCTGTTTTAATTGAACTACTCACAAAAATTCATCCTCAAGAGAAAGTACTAATTTTCACACAATTTGCAGATACAGTTCGTTACCTTGTTGATAATTTGCAATCAAATCAAATTACTAATCTGGCAGGGGTAACTGGTCAGTCTAAAGACCCTACAATAATCACAGGCAGATTTAGTCCTGTGAGTAATAAAAAAAGAGAAAGCATTTCATCATCAAATGAGTTGCGGATTCTCATTGCTACCGATGTTTTAAGTGAAGGTCATAATCTCCAAGACTGTGCGATTATTGTCAATTGGGATTTACCTTGGGCGATTATTCGCTTAATTCAACGTGCAGGTCGGGTAGACCGCATTGGACAAAATGCTGACACAATTCTCTGTTATTCTTTTTTACCAGTTGAGGGAGTAGAACGCATTATTAATTTGCGGGGACGACTCCGCAAACGACTACAAGAAAATGCTGAAGTTGTGGGAACTGATGAAGCTTTTTTTGAAGACGACGATACACGGGTAATTCTCGACTTGTACAATGAAAAATCAGGAATTTTAGACGGCGAAGAAGATACGGAAGTTGACTTGACTTCCGAAGCATTTCAAATTTGGAAAAAAGCTACTGATGAAAATCCTGGCTTAAAAAAGACCATTGAAGAAATGCAAAATGTAATTTACTCTACCCGCGCCCATACTCCTCAACCTGTACAACCTGAAGGAGTACTGCTTTATATGAAAACCACTGAAGGAAACGATTCTTTAATTTATGTTGACCGTAATGGAAACAGTGTTACTCAATCACAATTAGCAATTCTTCGGTTCGCTGCTTGTGAAGAATCTACCCCTGCAATACCTAGAGACGAACAACATCACGAGTTAGTGAAAAAGGGCGCACAATTGATTGCTGAAGAGGAAAAAAATGCCGGAGGTCAATTAGGGCGACCATCAGGAGCAAGATTTCGCACCTATGAACGACTTAAAAGTTATATTCAAGAAATGAAGGGAACGTTATTTGTGAGCGAAGAACTTTTGAAAGCAATTGATGAAATTTATCGTTATCCTCTGCGACAATCAGCTATTGATAGTCTTAATCGCCAACTGAGAAGCGGGATTAATAATCAACAGCTAGCTGAATTAGTGGTGGCGTTAAGAATGGATGATCGGTTGTGTATTGTAACGGAAGAATTAGAAAAAAGAGAACCTTTGATTGTTTGTTCTTTGGGATTATTTCAAGAGTAATTATTATGGTTGCATTATCATCTAATCTTTCTTTGGCAATGATAAGGGACTGACAAATAAAAAAATATCCTAAATTTTCTTGTGGGATGGGTGTCCTCACCCGTCCTATATTCAGGGCGGGCAAGATGCTCACCCCACAAGAGGGATAATTTATTCTGTGGAAATCCCTAAATTACCTGTTCTTAATATATTAGCAGATTGGCAAATTACGCCAGCAGATATATTTGGGTGGTTAAGAGTTGAGATAAGTAAGTCGGCGTAATCAAACCAAACTATCTGCATAAAAATTAACTAGGCTATAACTCTCTTTTTGCCAGTAAGAACTACTTTATTTTAAGTCATATTACACCAAAATCAGAAAGCAAACTGGGGTTTGAGAAAGTAAAAGCTAGTTTCGCTTGCGGAAAACACTAAAATGAGAAAGTAAACTGGGGTTTGAGAAAGTAATAGCTAGTTTTACTTGCGGAAAACACCAAAATGAGAAAGCAAACTGGGGTTTGAGAAAGTAAAAGCTAATTTTACTTGCGGAAAACACTAAAATGAGTAAGTCAAATGGCATTTTGAGTAAGTCAAACGCCATTTTATGAAAGCATTTAAGTATTTTGTGAAAGCAATTAGGCATTTTGATAAGCTAATTAGCTATTTTGATAAAGTAATCAGCAAATATACTTAATATGAAAAATCTTACTTTGATAAATGAAGTGGAATTCCTCAAGCGTCAGTGAGAATAAGGAATTATAAAGTTTAAAAAGCATGGTTAAAAATTTAACTCTAATCAAGAGTATTTTTTGAATTTAGCCAGCGTGAACTTAATTTATTAAACCACAGATTTATAGTCTGAGTGGCAAATTTACCATGCTTTTTTTATTATTCAAGCATGATAAATTATGTCACTTAATTTTAAACGAACACGCAATTTACTTGATAACTTTCAATTCAGCGATTTATTTATAGAAGAATTAGGTTGGTCTCAACCTTCAAGGCAAAAAGCTGTTACCTTAAAGATTGAGAACAAAACATATCAATATAAGAGTATTGCTGAACTTTCAGGGGTCGCAATTTTTGAAATCACCGCAGCAGATGGAAAAATTCCAGAAGCTAAGATTCGAGTTGCTATTCACAAAGAAATTACTGAACTGATAGCCGAAAATTTACTAATTTTTATTGATAAAGCACGCACACGTAGTCTTTGGTATTGGGTAAAGAGAGAAGGAAGTAAAAGTTACGTTCGCGACCATTTATATGTGAAGGGTCAACCAGGAGACTTATTTTTAAGTAAGCTTGGTTCTTTAGTTATTGATATTACTGAATTAGAACATCGTGAACCAACTGTTATAGAAATTGCTTATAAATTACAACGCGGTTTCGATGTTGAGCCAGTAACAAAGAAATTTTACAAGGAATTTCAAGAGCAGCACAAAAAGTTTTTGCAGTTTGTTAAAGGAATTGATAATGAAACAGATAGACGTTGGTACACTTCGGTAATTCTCAATCGCTTAATGTTTGTTTATTTTCTTGTGGCGGCGCTGAAGACGCTAATTCAAGTTTACAGTGCGGTGATTGGCACAATTAAATTGATGGATGATGGGGCTTTGAAAAAGAAGCTTGAAGATATAGAAAAGTCCCATCCATCACTACCTTATTTTATCAAAAAGCGTATTGTTACAGACAACCTTTATGGTGTAGACATCATGGAGGAAGCAACCGAAATTGCTAAATTGCGTCTTTTCTTAGCGTTAGTTTCTTCGGTTCATGATGTTAAAGAGTTAGAACCATTGCCTAATATTGATTTTAATATTATGGCGGGGAATTCGCTAATTGGATTGATTCGGGTAGATGAAACAGCGTTTGATGCAGTGGGAAATTCACTACAAGGAAATTTACTTCAGTCACTAGCCGCAGATAATTACAAGAAAATTTTGGCAGAAAAGAATAAGTCTGTTGAACTTTATAAAAAACACGCTTTTATTCCTGGTGAGGAAAAATTTACTGGCGAAGTCCAGGGAAGTTGTCAAAAATCTCGGTTGCAGATGTTACGAACTCACATTGAGGAACTTAACAGAAAATCACAAGATAAGTTAAATCTTTTGTTGCTGGATGAGTTTAGCACGCGTTTGGGTATTAAATATGAGGAAGTTCAGTTAACTGGTAAATCTAAAAAACGCGTGTTAAAGGTTAATGATATTGCAGCCTTGAAGCCGTTTCACTGGGGTTATCATTTTGATAAGGTTTTAGAACGCGGTGGTTTTGATGCAATTATTACTAATCCCCCGTGGAAAATATTTAAGCCACAAGCTAAAGAGTTCTTCTCACAGCATAATGAACTGGTAACGAAGAACAAGATGGATATCAAGGCTTTTGAAAAAGAGCAGAATAAACTATTACAAAATTCTATAATTGCTGGTGCTTGGTTAGAGTATCAAAGTCAATATCCTTATGTCAGCGCTTATTATCGTTCATCTGAACAGTATAAAAATCAGATTTCTATTGTGAATGGTAAGAAAGCAGGTACGGATATTAATCTTTATAAGTTGTTTACAGAACAATGTTTTAATCTTCTGCGTTCAGGCGGTGAATGCGGAATTGTAATTCCTAGCGGAATATACACAGACTTGGGAACTAAGCAACTACGAGAGATGTTGTTTAATCAAACTAAAGTTACTGGACTTTTCTGTTTTGAAAACCGCAAAACAATTTTTGAAGAGGTTGATAGCCGTTTTAAGTTTGTTGTTCTTACTTTTGCAAAAGGTAGTTCAACAAGAGAATTTCCATCTGCTTTTATGCGTCTAAATGTGCAGGAACTTCAAAGGTTTCCTAGTAAAGAAAGTTTGCAAATTAGCATAGATATGATACGTCAACTTTCACCAGAAAGTTTGGGAATAGTTGAATTTACAAATAAGTATGATTTGTTAATAGCAGAAAAAGTATCTAAGTTTCCACTTTTAGGTGAAAAGCTAAATGAATATTGGAATATCAGCCTACAGAGTGAGTTTCACATGACTAATGATAGTCATCTATTTTATAAAAAATTTAAAATAGGAATGATGCCACTTTATGAAGGAAAGATGATTCATCAGTTTGAACATCAACTTGAAACACCTAGATACTGGGTGATTGAAAAGGAGGCAAGAGCATCTGTATTGGGTAGACAGAAGGATATAGGTAGAAAATTAGATTATCAGTACTATCGTCTGGGATGTCGAAAAATTGCTAGAAATACAGATATCAGAACTATGATTGCAACGATTATACCCCCAAATTTTCACGCAGAAAACTTTCAATCCATTCATGTATTTGATAATCAAGATAATCTCTTAATACCTGCGAATACGATGCTTTATCTGTGTGGWGTCTGGAATAGCTTTACTTTAGATTATTTGTTGCGCTTAAGAGTAACCGCCAATGTCAATTTCTTTTATGTCTACCAGCTACCCGTCCCACGTTTAACAAAAGACGATCGCTACTTCAACGACATTGTACAACGCGCTGCCAAACTTATCTGCACGACACCAAAATTTGACGAACTCGCTCAAGAAGTTGGTCTAGTTTCTTACCAACAAGGTGTTACTAATGAAACAGAACGCGCGAATTTACGCGCAGAACTTGACGGAATGATAGCCCACCTTTATGACTTAACTGAAGAAGAATTTACTTATATTCTGACTACATTTCCTCTAGTGAATACAACTGTTAAAGATGCAGCGTTAGAAGCTTACCGCAGCTTTAGAGGTCATTGATAACACAATTGGWGAATTATCAAACGAACTGTAGAAGCATAGAGAATTTAGAGTAAGAGAATAGATAGGTAATATTATATTGGTAAGGGATAAGTTTCAACTTAAACCGAACAAATCTCACTAGTAACTCTCTGGTTAACAATGCAATGCTCTACAATTGTTGGCAATTCTTGCTCGATATCAATTGGAGTTCCTCTTTTAGCAATTTCTTTAATTTCTTGAAAAATATTCATTACTAAGTCTTGGTTTTCAATCAGTTCTTCTCTCCCAATCTGTTTGAGAGCAAGTTTTACAGCGATATATCCTGATTGCATTCCCAATGCTAAACTACTTTTGATTCCCAAAAGTTCGGGATTTAAACTTTGATAAAGTCTTTCATCTTTGGCGACAGCATTCACATGAACACCTGCATAGTGGGTAAAGGCATTTTTTCCGAGTAAGGGATGATGAGGTGAAATAGATATGTGGGAATGCTCGCTGACAAAATCATATAATTCTTTTAATTGGCTCAAATTCCAAGCTGATTTTTCTTCAACTATATCTATTAAATTTATCAGTAATTCTGCTAAGTCAACAATGCCAGAGCGTTCCCCTAATCCCATAACACTGACATCAATAATATCTGCTCCAGCGTTGTAAGCATCTAGAGCATTTGCTAAGGCTAAACCTCGGTCGTTGTGACAATGAATTTCTATTTGTGGATATAATTGCTGTTTTGCAAGTTCTTCTTTGAGGGTTTTGACATAGTAAGCAATGCTACGATTTTGAACAAATGGTGTTGTGTATCCAGTTGTATCAGCTATGCTAATTATATTCGCTCCTGCTTTCACTGCCGCGATCGCCGCTGCAATCACATTTTCGATTGGCGATCGCACTGTATCTTCTGGAGTATATCGAATTAATAAGTTTTCTTGCTGCTCTCTAGCATAAGTTATAACTTCAACAATTTTTTCTATCGCTTTTTCTAGACCAATATCATAGTCTTGCTGCAATCGGTTCTCGGAAACGCTAAAAAAGATACCTAAAAAATTGACACCACACTCTAGCGCTTTTTTCACATCATCTTTTCGACAAAGCGAATGAGCGCCTATTTTAGCTTTCAAACCAGCTTTAGCAATATGAGCGATCGCTTTGGCAATTTCCCTATCTACTGCGGGATTACCAGCTTCAATAATATCAATTCCTATACAATCTAAAAACTGAGCGATCGCTAACTTGATTTCCGGAGCAAAATAAACTCCTGGAGTTTGTTCTCCTTCTCTCAAAGTAGAATCCAGAATTTGAATCATCTCTTCTATAAATTTAGGAACAGATTTTCACGAAATTTTCTCTGTGGTTGATTATACTAAGCTTTGAATCCCCCAGTGCATGAATTTAATCTAAAAAATGTCATCAACTATACAATTTTTTCAAAAAACTTGAGAGGAGAATTTTTAGTAATTATTTTATATCTATGGAAATAGGTAATTAGTTGTCTAATTACCCATAATCTATCGGCATCGCTTTTGGTTAAACTTGAGGCGATCGCTTTTAGTTCGCTATCCCATACCATCGATAACTGGATGGAAGTAGAAGGCAAATCCCAACACTGTATAAGCAGCTAATAATAAAGTGCCTTCTAACCAATTAGACCTACCATCGGAACTAATGGTATTAGCAATTAATACAGACACAACCACAGCCACTAATTCAAAAGGTCTGAAATCCAAATTCATCGGCTGACCAAACACCCATCCTGCTATCACCAACACAGGGGCGACAAACAAGGCAATCTGCATACTCGATCCCACAGCTACAGAAAGGGAAAGATCCATTTTATCTTTCATCGCTACGGTGACTGCTGTGGCGTGTTCAGCGGCGTTACCTACAATCGGAACTAGGATTACCCCAGTAAATAGTGCTGTTAAACCAAGCTGGGATGTAGCCACCTCCAGAGAATCTACCAGCAATTCTGATTCAATTGCCACTAACAAGGTACATACTAGCAGCACACCAACCCACAACACAATATTGGGTTTGCCATCAGACATTACCTCTTCTTCTGCTTCTGCCACACCCACATCATATAAATAAGAGTGAGTTTTCATGGAAAATAGCAGCGTTAAGGCATAAACCAGAATTAACACTACTGCAACAGCAATAGAAAGATATTGCAGCGTTTGTTGGTTAACTCCTGTAGCAGTGTAGTTCATGGCTGTGGGTAACAAAATCGCAATCACAGCCAAATTCATCGAAGCAGCATTCACCCGCGCTACAATTGGCTGAAATGTTTGTTCTTTGTAGCGCAGCCCTCCCAAAAGCATCGAAAAACCCATCACCAGCAGTAAGTTGCTAATAATCGACCCTGTGATACTGGCTTTGACTACATCTATTAACCCAGCTTTCAGCGCTACTATAGCGATAATCAGTTCTGTAGCATTGCCAAAGGTGGCGTTTAACAACCCCCCCAATGTCGGCCCAACCACAACAGCAATTTCTTCTGTGGCTGTTCCCATCCAAGCTGCTAAAGGCAAAATCGCTAATCCAGCCGTAAGAAAAACTAGCAATTCTCCCCACTCCAGAAAGTGCGCTGCTAAGGAAACTGGGATAAACAGTAATAAAACGAAAAGAAAAATGTTTTTAACTGACATTTGTCACCTTGAGTTGACGGTATCCTATCTGAGTGCTGAGTCTTGTTAGCAGTAATGGGGCGTTTAGCCCGTGCTGAGTAACAATACTAGTCCCCCGTCCCCAATTCTGAGTCCTGAGTTTTGAATCAAGACACAAGAATGAGGAGTAAACGAATGGTCTTAAGTAAATGAGCATAACTAATTGAAGATACTTCATAGCTTGTAGTTAGACTAAAGCGCCAACTACGAACTTTAACTTAATTCATGCCTAGCTACTTATTTTCTTTGCTGTTACTTACTCATCACTCAGTAGTGATAACTCCCATAGGATACTCTCAAGAGTCTGTAGACCAATTCAGAAATTTTACAGAACTTTATTGGTCATTGGTCATTAGTCATTGGTTATTCGTCATTAGTCATAAATTCTTCTTTCTGAGTCCCCAGTCTCCATTACCCCTTATCGCCAGAGGGGGCTCCACCTTCCCCAATACCCAATTCACTGCTATCTTTGTAAAAGAAGATTACAATTTAAGGAGTTTTCGTAATCTTTTGTTGCAAAAGTATGAAATTGATTCAAAATATTACACCAAAAATCGGGTTTAATATATTAAAAGACAATTAAGTTTTTGATTGGCGCTGCCAAAGAGAAAACCCATAACTGAGGCGTCGTAAAATGGCTAATTACTTGAAGCCTTCAGGGAAAGGGCTGTGCGATAACGCAGATTTCCCACTATACTAAAATCGCTTTCTGAAAAATTTGGTTGTATTTCATAGTTGTTCTTTATACCGGATTTTGTGTTCAAACCATTGTAGAAAGGTTTATGCACACCATTTATTGGTGCAACTACAAGTTTTTTTTTGGATAAATATACATGACTTCTGCTGCCCAAATGCCAGCTAGCTCTGGCTCAACGTCAACATTACATTCAGATTCCCACAACACTTACTCTGTCGATCCCCTGAGAACAGCTAATGGTGTTTATGTGACGGTGCATGGTCATTTTTACCAGCCACCKAGGGAAAATCCTTATCTGGACGCGATTGAACGCCAACCGAGCGCTGCACCTTTCCATGACTGGAATGAGCGGATTCATTGGGAATGCTATCGCCCAAATGCTTTTGCCAGAGTCTTAAATGACCAAGGCGAAGTGATGGGGATCGTCAACAATTATGAGTATTTTAGTTTTAATATCGGCCCAACGCTGATGTCGTGGCTAGAACGCTACGATTTGGAGGTTTATCAGCGGATTTTGGAGGCGGATGTCAAGAGTAGGCAGCGTTTGCACGGTCATGGGAATGCGATCGCGCAAGTATACAATCACATCATCATGCCGCTAGCGAATGAACGCGACAAATATACCCAAATTCGCTGGGGTAAAGAAGACTTTCGCTCTCGATTTGGACACGATCCCGAAGGTATGTGGCTAGCAGAAACAGGTGTGGACTACCCCACCCTAGAAGCTCTAGTTGCTGAAGGTATTCGCTTCGTTATCCTTGCACCGTCTCAGGCACAGCGTTGTCGTCCCTTGCCTACTAAAGATCATCCCAGTCCTGAATGGTACGAAGTTGGTGGTGGTCAGATCGATCCCACTCGTCCCTATCGTTGTTATTTAAAGCCCACACTGGAGACTTCATCTTTATCTTTAAGTACGATCCCCGATCGCCCCAACGATGTGACTCGGGAAGAATTACCCTATATTGATATTTTCTTCTACGATGGCCCGATATCACGAGACATGGGTTTTAGTGATGTCGTTTATAATTCCAGTTACTTTACTGGACGTATCGGTTCAGCTGTGCGTGGGGATCATCGTCCAGCACAGTTGATTTCTGTGGCTACAGATGGGGAAACCTTTGGACATCACAAGAAAGGAACTGAAAAAACTTTAGCTTACGCCTTCACAACAGAATTTCCCCAACAGGGTTGGACGGTGACGAACTTCGCTCACTATCTGAGCTTAAATTCTCCTACTTGGGAAGTGGAATTGAAGCCAATCACAGCTTGGAGTTGCGCTCACGGTGTAGACAGATGGCAGGATAACTGTGGTTGTGGTGGAGAAGGTAGTGCTTGGCATCAGAAATGGCGTCGTCCGTTGCGCGATGCTCTCAATTGGCTGCGGGATCAGCTAATTGAGGTGTACGAAGAATATGGCAGACTGTTATTTCGCGATCCCTGGCAAGCACGCGATGAATATATTCAGGTGATGCGCGATCGCTCTTCTGCCAACGTCAACCGTTTCCTCTGTCGCCATCAAACCCACAAACTAACAGCCGCTGAACAAGTTGACGCCCTGCGCTTGTTGGAAATGCAACGTCATGCTTTGTTGATGTTCACTAGTTGTGGCTGGTTTTTTGAAGAAATTTCCCGTCCAGAGGGGACGCAGATTCTTCGCTACGCCGCCCGTGCTTTGGAATTGGCGGGGGAAGTGGCTGGAGTACAGTTGGAAAAAGGCTTCCTTAAACGTCTTGGTTTAGCCCCCAGTAATGTCGAACAGTTCAAGCATGGTGGGGATATTTATCGGCAACTAGTACTCACTGCCCAACTTGGTTTTAAACAAGTTGCAGCCCATTACGCAATTACTTCTTTGTTTACGAATCAGGGATCGACACTGGGTACTAAGCACTCGGCAGTGGGGACTCATACAAAGCGGGTTTATTGCTACACTGCCAATGAGCTAGATTACCAACTCCAACGCATGGGATCGCTAACTCTGGCTGTAGGAAATTTAAAGCTAGTATCAGAGATTACTTGGGAAAGTGAGCATTTGGTATTTGCTGTTCTGCATTTAGGAGGTTGGGATTTCCACTGCTGCATTCAACAATTTACAGGGCGACGTGACTACAGCCAATTAAAAGAAAAGCTGTTTAGGGGACTGCAACAAGCGAGTGCAGCTCATACTATCTTGGCTATGACGCAGTTATTTGGCGAAGATACTTTCAGCTTGGAAAATCTCTTTGCTGAAGAACGCCACCGAATTATGCGGCTGTTGAGTCAGCAAACACTGACACCTGTAGGACAACTTTATACCCAAGTATACCGCGATAACTATGGGGTGTTGATGGCGTTTCATCGCGATGAAATACCAGTCCCGCAAGAATTGCAGGTAGCGGCAGACATAGCTTTAGGGCATCGCTGTCTGATGAGATTGCGATCGCTTGAGCAAGATATCGCCGATCCCCAAATGCGTTGGAATCACATAGTAGAATTGGAAGCGATCGCCACAGAAGCAAAACATCTGCGTTGTCGGCTAAATATTCCCGACGGCAAGCAAATATTAGAACAGTTAATTGTGCGATCGCTTTGGCAATTGTTGCACGATGCCAATGGTAGTTTTGATGCAGATATCCAACAGTTGGAGCGATTGATTGATATCGGGGATCAATTAGATATTAATATTTCTCTACATCGATCCCAGGAATTATATTACAGCTGTCTGCACAATCAGATAATACCTTTGTGCATCACCACTCTTAATAATGAAGAAGATATTCATCGCTGCCGTCAGTTGCTCAAATTGGGCAAAAAGTTAGCTGTAGATGTCAGTATGATTTCAAATCAGTTCCTATAGCTTTTAGGGGCACACACCTGTGTGCCCCATAAAAGTATTACATCCACATGAAAATCACTATAAATCAAAATAGCGTCTAAAGCGGGGATCAATGCTGTCAGTTTTCTGCTGATTGCAAATCAAGCAAAGAGTTTGTAGATTGCTGATATCGTTTTGACCTCCACAGGCGAGGGGAATGATATGGTCAATGGTGAGCTTAGTTTCTAGTGTAGTTTTACCGCAGCTTTGGCATTGATATTTGTCACGTTGCCAGACATATTTCTTTACTTCCGGTGGAATAGAGATGCGGGGAGTTTTATTCATGATTATTTAAGTAACTGCTAAATAAACAAGAATTGTCGAAACAATTTTAGGCGGTGTTTCAATCTAATGACACACCGCCTAAAATTTCTCATCACTCAGTACTGCTAAGGCACAATCAACACTGGGCAAGGGGAAAGATTAACCACGCGAGTGGTAACACTATCAGTCGCTCCCTCTTCAGTCAAGCCTAGCCCCCGACAGCCCATGATAATTAAATCTGCCCCGATTTCATCAGCGACATCGCAGATGGTAAAAGCTGGTTTGCCTTGCTTTTCCAGAACTTCGGATTGAATTCCTTGGCTGGAAAATAAAGATTGAGCATTTTGGAGCAGTTTGGCAACTACCTCTGGTGACACCATTGGATCTTCACTAGGTGCGTCTGCGGGTGGTTCTTCTACCACAGACAGCAGCACCAAGCGACTGCCATACTTTTGGACGATATTGGTAACTACCTCAGCAGCTTCCCGGGTTTCCCGGCTTTGATCGATTGGAAATAGTACTGTTTTAAACATCTCTATCACCTGGACACCCCTGACTCCGGTAAAATCTGGATGGTTCTACTTTCAAAACAATAACAAAAAGGCAATCAGGAGAGTTTGCTGTGTCCAAAAAAAGTTTAGCAAGTTTATCTGCGGGTGATATATCTGGAAAACGGGCTTTGGTGCGGGTTGATTTTAACGTGCCTGTGGACGATGCAGGCAAGATCACAGATGATACTCGCATTCGCGCCGCTCTGCCAACTATCCAAGATTTGACGCAGAAGGGAGCTAAGGTGATTCTCGTGAGCCATTTTGGGCGTCCCAAGGGTGTAGATGAGAAATTACGCCTGACACCTGTAGCTAAGCGTCTGTCTGAGTTATTGGGGCAAGAAGTTATCAAGACTGATGACTCCATTGGAGAAGAAGTTGCAGCCAAGGTGGCGGCGCTGGAAAATGGACAAGTGCTGCTACTGGAAAATGTTCGCTTCTACAAAGAAGAAGAGAAAAACGACCCAGAATTTGCCCAAAAATTGGCAGCCAATGCTGATTTTTATGTAAATGATGCTTTTGGTACTGCACACCGCGCCCATGCTTCTACTGAAGGTGTGACTAAATTCCTGAGTCCTTCTGTGGCTGGATATTTGGTTGAGAAGGAATTGGAATATCTCCAAAACGCCATTGAAAATCCCCAGCGTCCTTTAGCAGCAATTATCGGTGGTTCCAAGGTTTCCAGTAAAATAGGCGTGATTGAAACGCTACTGGAGAAGTGCGACAAGCTGATCGTTGGCGGTGGGATGATTTTTACCTTCTACAAAGCCCGTGGTTTGAATGTTGGTAAGTCGTTGGTAGAAGAAGACAAGCTAGAATTGGCGAAGTCTTTGGAAGCTAAGGCCAAGGAACGTGGTGTTACCTTCCTGTTACCTACAGATATCGTATCGGCAGATAAATTTGCTGCCGATGCGAATGCGACAACTGTCAGCATTGAGAATATTCCTGATGATGGTATGGGTTTGGATATTGGTCCAGACTCAGTAAAAGTTTTCCAAGAAGCCCTTAAAGATACCAAAACGGTAATTTGGAACGGGCCGATGGGTGTGTTTGAGTTTGATAAGTTTGCGGTAGGTACAGAAGCGATCGCTCGCACTCTGGCTGACATCGGCAAAGCTGGCACAACTACCATTATCGGCGGCGGCGACTCGGTGGCGGCTGTGGAAAAGGTCGGTTTAGCCGATCAAATGAGCCACATCTCCACCGGCGGTGGCGCTAGCTTGGAGTTACTCGAAGGCAAGGAATTGCCTGGAATTACAGCTTTAGATGATGCGTAAGAAATTAGCTCTAAAGCTACTATCAACATCGGCTAATTGATAACATCCTTAGTAAGGGTACGATATGTCGTGCCCTTACTACTTTTGTTAACATTAGGACTTACGCAACCACTATTTTGTCATTGCGACCGGAACGTAGTGTAGGGAAGCAATCCCAGAGTTTTTGGCGATTACTTCGCTTTACTCGTAATGACGTAAAATCGTAGTCAGTGGGTAAGTCCTGAACATCTTTGTTAACTACATTGCCAAAGTTATGAAAGTGATTATGTAATGGCAAGAATTGAAGAAATTTCAGTTAAAAACTATAGGGTTATGCAAAATATTACCCTAAAAGATATCAAGCCTTTTTCCGTTTTTCTTGGACCTAATGGTAGTGGCAAGACTACTTTTTTTGATGTGATAGGTTTTCTTTCAGATTGCCTTACTACAAATGTTCGCAAAGCTTTAGAAAAGCGAGGAAGATTTCAAGAAGTCATCTCCCGCGATTGTCAAGGTCAAGAAATTGAAATTGTAATTAAGTATCGTGAAGATAATGAATCTCCTAAAATCACCTATACAGTTGCTATTGCTTTACAAAATGGAGCACCAATTGTTTCAAGAGAAACTCTAAAATGGAAGCGCGGTTCTCGTGGAAAACCATTTGATTTTCTTAAGTTTGAAAATGGTGGAGGTGAAGTAATTAGTGGTGAAAATCCTGAAATTAATGACAAAAGAATTCACTATCAAATGGATGACCCMAGTTCCCTGGCTATTAAAACTATAGGTCAATTATCAGATAACCCACGCATTGCTAGTTTGCGCCGTTTTATTGAGGAATGGTTTCTCTCTTATTTTATACCAGATCAAGCCCGTCAGCTAGCGACTGCTGGTGCAATGGAACATCTTTCTCGTGAAGGAGACAATATTGCCAATGTAGTTCAATACCTTGCTGATGAACATCAAGAAACTTTATCCAAAATTTTGAAGTTATTGGTTAGCCGTGTTCCCCAGTTAGAAAAAGTGGAATCGGAGCCAACAATTGATGGCAGGCTAGCTCTTTTATTTAAAGATGCACCTTTTAGTAAACCATTTTTAGCAAGATTTTCCTCAGATGGAACACTAAAATTACTAGCATATTTGATATTATTAAATGACCCCAATCCTCCTCAATTACTTTGTATTGAAGAACCAGAGAACGGACTGCACCATCGACTGCTTGATTCTTTAAGTGAGGAAGCCCAGGCTTATTCGCAACGCGCACAAGTATTTGTTTCTACCCACTCACCATTTTTTGTTAATACAATAAAAGATGCTAGACAACTCTGGATTTTCCAACGTGATGAGAAGGGTTATGCAACTGTTACAAGGGCTGACCAAATCCATGATGCTAGATATTTTATAGAATCCCAAGCAGGCTTAGGTGATCTCTGGTCTGAAGGATATCTTAGAGGATTACCTTACTAGTAGTAGCAATTATGCATATAGAGTTTTTAGTAGAAGAACCTTCAACTGAAGTTGCTTTAAATTTTATTGTTCCTAAAATTATAGGTGAGACTCACACACTGAAAATTCATAACTTTCAAAATAAAGATAGACTTTTAAAAAGACTGCCAGAGCGGATGAAATCTTATGCTAACTTTGTGCCCGATGACTGGCGAATCGTGATTCTAGTAGATGAAGATAGATGTGATTGCCAAGAATTAAAGAGGAAACTTTGTGATGCTAGCAGTGTTGTGACTAAACACAAAGGAAATATTGTTCTCCATAGAATTGCTGTAGAAGAACTGGAGTCATGGTTTATAGGTGATGTGACAGCAATTAGAGCTGAATATGAAAAGATTCCTGTTTCTTTGTCGCAGCAAGCCAAATTTCGGAATCCAGATACTATCAAAGGTGGTACATGGGAGCAACTAGATAAGATCCTAAAAAAATATGGCTATGAAACAGGCTTACAAAAAATCAACTTTGCTGAGAAAGTTTCTCCCCATATGGATGTAGAAAACAACCTCTCTAGAAGTTTTCAGATTTTTAGAGATGGGCTAAGAAGCATCGTCAAATAAAATTTATCAATCAGGTACTTGCTTGCACTAACTTAGATAAACTTGGAAAAAACTGTGGAAACTAAATGGCTGGAATGGGCGCAAAAGTTACAAGTGATCGCCCAAAATGGTCTCACTTATTCTGAAAATGTTTATGATATCGAACGCTATAAACAATTACGAGCGATCGCCACAGAAATGATGGCGACTTATTCAAACGTCGAACACAGCTATATACTTGATTTATTTAACCGTGAAGTAGGATATGCAACTCCCAAAGTTGATGTCCGAGCAGCAATTTTTCGTGACAATACTATTTTGTTAGTTAAAGAAAGATCCGATGGTTTTTGGACTTTACCTGGTGGATGGGCTGATATTGGGGAGTCTCCCAGTGAAGTAATCGTCAAAGAAGTATATGAAGAATCTGGATATCAAGCACGCGCTACTAAATTATTAGCAGTTTATGACAGAAACAAACAGGGACATCCACCCTTTCCGTTTTATATCTATAAGTTATTTTTTCGCTGCGAGCTTATTGGTGGTTCTCCATCATCAAGTATTGAAACTGAAGCAGTAGATTTTTTTGCTGAGGATGCGTTACCAGAACTTTCTATTGGACGCGTAATGCCAGCACAAATCACCCGACTTTTTCAACATTATCGCCAACCAGATTTACCCACAGATTTTGATTAGGAAGTAGCCTTCACTGCAACTAGTTAATTGTGACCACTTTGATGGCTAAAAATTATTCCCAGATTAACCTTTTTTACGGGAGCATCCGAATTGTGAAATGCTCTCTTATTTTACTTTATAACCTCAACTTATAATAAATCTTGTTAGCATTTTACACAGCAGTTTGCAAGTAAATGAGGTACGAAATCAAGAATTAAAATTAGACAAAAATAGTTTCTACTTCCTGCCTCCTGCCTCAAAACTCCTAGCTTTGTACTTTATGCAGGAGAAAACTGCTGTAAGTAACTGAAGTACACTGATATTCAACAATTTATCACCTTGGTTCATCAAACACTAATTTATAATGTAGTTTATAATAACTGCTCAAATAAGTCTATTTCAGTTTTTGCTTTACTTTGTAAACTAGCTCTTATTGTGTTGCATTTTTATTGATTTAAAACTTTTGAAGTGATATTAAAAAAGAAGAAGTTCTTTGAGTACATAAGTCAATACGTGAAAGTTTTGAAACAATAGATATTATGCAAAAGACAATTTTGACTGCGGCAATTTCTCTGGTTTCATTGTTTTCATTTATGTTTACATTGAAGGCAAATGCTGCTGATTTTGAGCAGATTTATGTGTTTGGTGACAGTTTTTCTGACGATGGTAATTTTTACAAAATTACAAAAGATGAATTGGTTATAGGTATTCCTCCCCATCCCTACAAAGATGGACGCTTTTCTAATGGGTCAGTTTGGGTAGAATATCTCGCACAAGATATCGGCTTAAACCCGTCTCCCAGAACTAATTTTGCTGTTGGTGGTGCTAAGTCTGGGTTATATAACGTTAATATACCTCCTATACCTGGTTTATATTTAACAGGAGTTTTGTCTCAGATTAATAAATTTACAACAGTAAATAAGTCAGTTAATCCAAATGCGCTTTATATTGTGTGGGGCGGTGCTAATGATTTTTTTGACTTGGAACATGCTATCAATCCTAGTCAATCAGTTACAAACATATTAATAGGAATACGTACTCTTGCGGCTGTTGGAGCTAAAAATATTTTGGTAGCTAATTTATTCAATTTGGGCAACCTACCAGGTACAAGAAATAGTCCAATCTCCAAACAACTCAACGATTCTGTAAATGAATATAATGTCGAGTTAATTAGAAGACTTAACTCGCTAAGGCAACAATTAAATATAAATATTATTTTTTTAGATGTTAATTCTTTATTTCAAGATATTTTAGCCAATTCTAGACAATATGGTTTCACAAATGCGACTGACTCTTGCTTAGGTAACTCAGTTTTAATAACCTTACCTCCTTCTAATCCATCATTGGAGTGTAAGACTAACCAAAATAATTTCTTCTTCTGGGACAGTATTCATCCTACAACTGCTGGTCATAAAGTCATAGCCGACTATGCAGCTTCAGTGTTAAAAGCTCAGCCTCTCTCCAACTCTTTTAATAAATTAGAAATATCTAAAAAATAGAACTATGTTTTATTAGTCAGTCCCTTAATTACTTTAAGGTGTCACCTCAACACTAGGCGTCGGTGTAGGTTGGGGTGTGGAGGTTTCTGTAGGAGTTGGTATGGGAGTTGGTGTGGAAGTTGGCGTAGGCGTAGGTGTTTCCGTGGGCGTTGGTGTCGGAGTTGGGGGTGGGGTAGGAGTTTCTGCTATGATATTGAGTTCATAATCGACTGGTTTCGTTGCAGTGGAAACCACAACAAACTCGTAAAAACCATTTTCTGATAATTTAGCTAACAAACTACGCTTGGTAGAATCTTCTAAAAATTTTATTTTGCCTGAGGGTGAATAGACTGATAACAAGACTTGGGAATTTGCTTCTAGCTTCAAGTCTAGAGATTGCTCTTTGGCAAGTTCAGCAATGAATACTTTACCACCACCAGGTTGAAGAGTACCGCTGACTGTTTTACCAAGCGCACCTGCATCAAAGATAAGTTTTTGGAAAGCACTACCAGCAAGGATAGCACTGAGTTTATCACTCACAAATCCGTACCAAACTTGTCCAATGGGCTGGTCAGTAAAATTTTTACTGCGCTGCTCAGGGAATACACTAAAAAAGGCTGCATCTCCCAAATCATACAAAGAACGGCTGCCAACGTTGATGCGGTTGACTTCCACTTTCCAGCGATCGCGTTCAGCAGTTGTATAACTTCCCAGTTGTCTGCGGGAGTTTGAACTCAGTAGTGCTAGTTTTTCCAGCAATTCTGAAGCTGTTTGATCCCATTGTGCCCGCAAACTATCGTCTTCGGAACCGTTGCTGAGAGTCCGTCCTCGTAAACTGGGATTTGTGTCCCAAAAAACTTGATTCACTAAGTTAACGTAAAACTTCTCATCAATACCCAACTGTTGACGGCGATCAATTAATTTTTGTTTGCGCTGGCGTTCGGCTGGTGAGTATTGCGCTAAGGGGTCGGTTGGCTGGTCGCTGGTTGGGATTGGGCTGGCTGTGGGAGTCGGTTGAACTTCTCCTGAATGGCGGGTGCTATTTACTCCCCAAAAAATTAATCCAGTTGTACCAACTGCTACCAGTACTGCAACGAAGGTTTTTGTTGGTGTCCACCAGCTTGTGGACTGAGAAGATGAGGAATATGAGGGATATGAGGGAGATGGGGGAGGAGGGGGAGAAACGGCAACAGTGGCGGATGTAGGTTGTGGTGGGGTGGGATATTGTGTGGGCGGGAAGCTGGCTGGGGGAGGGTTGAGGACTTCGAGGACTTGACGGGCTGATTGATAGCGATCGCCTGGTCTGGCAGATAGCATTTTATCTAATACTTGTCCCAAAAGGGGACTAAGGCTGACTTCTCGTCGCCACTGCCAAGTTAAATTATAAGTATCAATTAATTCTTGGGGGAGCTTGCCTGTCAGTAAAACCAACATTGTTACTGCCAAAGCATACAAGTCGCTGTGAGGAGATACCAGCCCGGTTTGCATTTGTTCTGGCGGAGCAAATCCTATTTTACCTAACAGGGTTGGTGATGGGGAAGATGGGACTACACCGGGTTGATAATATTGGGAAGCTACAGTTGCTACTACTTGTTTGACACCGCCAAAATCGATTAATACTGGTAATTGGTCAACGGTACGAAGTATTAAATTATCTGGAGAAATATCTCGATGAATCACGCCTAATGAGTGGATATACTCCAACACTGGCAAAATTTGCTGCAATAATTGGCGCACTTCGGCTTCTGTAAAGCGCAAACCTTGCCTTGTCCTGGCATTTAACAAAGAGCTGTAAGTTTCCCCTTCTACATAATCTTGCACTAAAAACAGATATTCTCTACCCTGTAAATTAGTGCGAAGTAGTTCGCGGAAGCGAGGAATTTGGGGATGTTGTAGTTTATAAAGAACACTCGCTTCTCTCTCAAAAAGTTCTTCAGCTTTTTCGACAACGTAAGCGGTTTGAACTTGGGGAGAAAATTCCTTTAAAACACAAAGTTCGCGGAAACGGTTAACATCTTCAGCTAAATAAGTACGTCCAAAGCCACCTTGACCGAGTTGACGCACAATCACATAGCGACCGCCTAAAGTTAATCCTGCTTGTATACCATTACTCATGGGTGTATCCAATTTTTCACCACACTGGAGACAAAAGCGACTATCGGGGGAATTTTCATGTCCCTTAGAACAATATAATTTTGTCATTTGTCATTTGTGATTTGTCATTCGTCATTCCCCGTGTCCCCAGTCCGTTACTTGCTAGATTGTACTTTACTAATTTGGTCGGCTGCGATCGCATACCAAATTTGACCGAAAGTTTGTTGATTGAGTTTCCCACGCTGCTGACCAGGGAACAAGCGATCAAACTTTTCATTTGTGTCTTTAGTCAATTGATCGATTGTATAGTTCCCAAACTGCCCTGATCGCGCTTGTCGTCTCCATGTATCGTAATCTTTTTGACTATAGTTTCCTAATTTCCGACGAGTTGCTGTACTCAGGTTAGCCTGTTCTAATTTATCTAATAGATCGTCAGCGATACCAGACCATTCATCTCGTAAACCAGCGTCTTCAGGTTTAGATGTCAGGCTACGGCCTTTTAATTCTGGTTTTTTTGTATAAAATAAATCATCTACTGTGCGAATAAAAAATCCTTCAGTAATTTCTAGCTCTTGACGACGACTGATAATTTTCTGGAGGTTGCTATTTTTTCTTTTGTCGCTGCCTGGTTTACCACTGGGATTTGGAAACTGAGGAATTTGCGGTAATGAAATTGATGGGATAGTAATCGAAGTTACACTCTTAATCACTGCATTTACCACCGCCCAAGCACCTGCACCAGTTAAAACAATTAAAGCTGTGCCACCCAAACTCATCACAAAAGGGCGAATCCAAACGGGGAAAGATGCTGATTTAACAATTGCTTGGGTTCTGTTGTGGAATCTACTCACAATAGCAGTGGCGCGTTGTCTTCCAGGAGCAACTACCATCGTCTTAATCTTGGTAGTAACATAATTAGGCGAAGGTTGAGTTGCATTTGGCGATGGTAAATCTTTGAGAATTTGCTGGGCTCGTTGATAGCGATCGCTCGGTTTATAAGCCAGCATCTTTTTTAACACCGACTCCAGTCGGGGACTGACTTGGATTTGCTTGCCCCAGTACCAAATTCCTTGATAGCTATCGTATAATTTTTGCGGTTCCTGTGCCGTCAATAATACTAATGCAGTTACCGCCAAAGAGTATAAATCGCTATTAAAAAAAGCTTTGCCTTGCCGTAATTGTTCCTCTGGAGCATAACCTTTTTTACCCAACAAAGTGTTATTCCCAACCAACTGAGTCCGCCAAAAACCTTGAGAAGCTGGCAATTGTTTGACGCCACCAAAATCAATCAGTATTGGTAAATTATCAGAACGCCGCAAAATCAAATTATCGGGAGAGATATCGCGGTGAACTACATCCTGTGAGTGAATGTAGGATAGCACGGGTAAAATCTGTTGCAGTAGGGTAATTACTTCCTCTTCGCTAAAGGACTTTCCTTGAGTGCGACGCTGTTCTAATAATTGGTCAAAATTCTCACCATCTATATAATCTTGGACTAAAAAGAAAAAATCTTTAGTACCTATTTTCACTTGTAACGAGGTGTGAAAACGTGGAATTTGAGAATGCTGGAGTTTTTTAAGGACATTGGCTTCTCGCTCAAATAACTCTTTAGCTTTTTGTAAATCTTGTTTTTCTTGTACTTGGGGTGCAAATTCCTTCAGTACACAGGTTTGATCGGATTTATTTTTATCCTTCGCCAAATAAGTGCGTCCAAAGCCGCCTTGGCCTAGTTGACGTATAATTTGATAGCGATTATCAATCACCTGCCCCACACCAAGAGCTAATGGTTCGCCGCAATGGGTACAAAAGCGGTTACCATTATCATTTGTGTGTTGTTTACTACAATAGACCTGCATGATGCCCAAGAATAAATTCAGCTTTTATTGAGTGACTACAACGGGCGTACCTTTGTTTTCGGATATCTTACCAAACGTTAGGGGTAGGATGTTCCTATCCTCAGAAGTGTTAATTAAATAAAGAGCAATACTTTTGTATATTTATACACTAACATTCTCTAGCTAAGTTTGTGTATCAAATTAGTTCTTATATAGGACACACTTTCTCTGTAAGAAATAGTTAGATATTTTTGAGTTGAAAATCTCTTAAATATCTCTTAAATACGTTTTACTAAAAATAACTGGGATTTTGCTGGTATTAGATAAAGGATAAAATAAATACTTGCAGCAAGTAACGGTGTTGATACTTCAAGATAAACAACAAGCATCATGAACTGCAAATCACAAAGCCAGCGAGCAATTAAAGCATTTGAAGATTTTCTTTCTACTCCCCTAGAAACGCAACTGCAACGACATCTCAACACTCAAACTTCAGTAGCTTTGAGTTTATTTCACGATGTAGCGGCTAATGTACCCGCCTACAAGGCTTTTTTAGTAGCAAGAGAAATTAATCCTGCAAGTATTCAAACCTTGGAGGAGTTTCAAAAACTGCCAGCGATCGCCAAAGAAAATTATATACTGCGTTATCCTTTAGCTGACTTGTGCCGTGACGGACAACTCCAAGGTTGCGATATGATAGCCGCTTCCTCTGGTTCCAGTGGGAAACCGACATTTTGGCCGCGTTTTTTTACTGATGAACTGCAAATCGCCACACGTTTTGAACAAATTTTTCACGATAGTTTTTATGCAGATACCAGACATACTCTAGCCGTGATTTGTTTCACTTTAGGGACTTGGGTAGGTGGAATGTTCACCACTAATTGCTGTCGCTATCTTGCTAGTAAAGGTTATCCCCTGACTGTAATTACTCCCGGTAACAATAAAGAAGAAATATTGCGAGTTGTGCAAGAATTAGGTTCTGCTTTCGAGCAAGTGGTACTTTTGGGATATCCGCCATTTTTGAAAGATGTCATTGATACTGGAATTGCTCGCGGTGTCGAGTGGCAGCAATATCAGATTAAATTTGTGATGGCGGGAGAAGTATTCAGCGAAGAATGGCGGAGTTTGGTTGGTAAACGAGTTGGTTCAGAAAATCCCTGCTATGATTTTGCATCACTTTACGGGACTGCGGATGCGGGAGTTTTGGGCAATGAAACACCGTTAAGTATTTGCATTCGGCGTTTTTTAGCAGAAAATCCCGATGCAGCTAGAGCTTTATTTGGTGAATCGCGTTTACCGACGTTAGTACAGTACGATCCTTGCAATCGCTTTTTTGAAGTTCAAGATGGGGCATTGCTATTTTCTGGAGATAACGGTATTCCCTTAGTGCGTTATGACATCTTGGACACTGGCGGCATAATTAGTTATGATGCCATGCTGGAATTTCTAGCAAAATGGGGATTCGACGCTGTTGCAGAGTTACAGAATCAGAATTCAGCCAGAGGTATTCACTCATTACCTTTTGTTTATGTTTTTGGTCGTTCTAACTTTACAGTTTCTTACTTTGGCGCAAATATCTATCCAGAAAATGTGACGGTGGGCTTAGAACAACCAGTGATTCAAGAATGGGTGACAGGTAAATTTGTGTTGCAAGTGAAGGAAGATGCAGACAAAAACCGATTTTTATCTGTAGTTGTGGAATTAGCACCGGGAGTAGAAGGTAGTGAAGCTCAAAGAGAAGCGATCGCATCTTCGATTCTTGCACAACTGCTACGCTTAAATAGCGAGTTTGCTAATTATGTTCCCCTAGAATATCAAACACCACAGGTTGCATTAGCGCCAATGGGCGATGCTGAATATTTCCCGGTTGGGGTGAAACATCGTTATACGCGTAAATAGTATAAGAGGCGATGAATCGCGTTTCTACAAGGGGGAATGGGGTGGTTGTTCACGATCGCGTTCCCAATTGATTGGATTATTGATAATATATTGTCTAATTTTATCGACGGCGAATTCATTACGAATTATATTGTCATGGAACCTTTCTTGCCATCTAAAATCTTCATATATTTGATTAATTTCAAATGTACATCGTCCTTTATACCACCTAATAATTTTAGAAAGGGAATTTTTAGACAACATCGGATTAAATAACCCAGTAACCCCACCCCGTTGACCATCCCCCCTTGTAGAGACGCGATTCATCGCGTCTTCTTCCTGTATTTGATTCGTGTCTTCTCGTATTTGATTAATAACCAAAATCCCATGAATATGATTAGGCATGACGCAAAAAGAATCTATCTGGCAATTGGAAAAATGATTAGGAATCTCATACCACAATTTATGAGCAATTTCTCCAATTGGCGATCGCTGCATTTTACCATCCACAACCTCACCAAAAAAACATTTTTTACCATCGGTGCAAATAGTAACGAAATATCCAGCATTACTGGCATAACTCCATGCTGGCAAACGGGTTGAGTCAATTCGATATTTACCTTTGTATTTGGGTTTGGTGTTTTTTGGTTGAGGAGCGTAATCATTCATAATTACATCTTTGATTGATATCAAAATTTATGCAATTATTGCTTTGCATTGATGTAATTGCCATCCCAAAAAATTCGGAATTATTCGCGCTATGTAAATGCGGGAAAGAAAGACGCGATGAATCGCGTCTCTACAAGGGGCGATCGCAAAAATGATCGCATTGCTATCCTGTTTGCAATATCTGTTTTATTAGGGGCGATGTCTGCGACGGGCTACGCCTACGCATTCCCTGGATTGCGGAAATATCGGACGCTATAGATTTACAAGACGCTTACGAGATGCGATGAATCGCGTCTTTACAAGGGATTGCTACTTCCACATTTCGCTTATGTTTTGGCTGGAGGAAGTATTTTTCTTTCCTACTCTCCATTTTTCACTTTCTCTTGTTGATACCAAGCTTGATAAAAAGTGGGGTAGGGCATACTTTGGGCGCATTTCCAGATAACTTGGTAGGAATTATCAAATAGCTGAAAGTCGTTTTTGTAAGTTTCAGGTGATAAATAATCCTTCAACACGGTGACAATACTCGGCATCTGTTCCTCTAACATAATTTTCCCTAAGCTAGATACCGCTTCCCTGAGGGTAAAATCATCCAGTTGTGGTTTGCCGATTAACTCCATCAAAGCATCAATTGCCTTTGAATTGCCAGAGCCAATTTGTCTTAAGCTAAATAACGCTTGTATTTGAGCATGATCATACAGTTGTAGTTTGCCGATTAACTCCACCAAAGCATCAATCACTTTTTGGTTGCCAGGGTCAATTTTCTCTAAGCTTTCTGCCACTTGCCTTCGGGTTCTATCATTCAGTTGTGGATTGCCGATTAACTCCACCAAAGCATCAATCGCTTTTTGGTTGCCAGAGTCAATTTTCCCTAAGCTTTCTGCCGCTCGCCTTCGGGTATCATCATCCAGTTGTGGTTCACCGATTAACTCCACCAAAGCATCAATCGCTTTTTGGTTGCCAGGGTCAATTTCCCCTAAGCTTTCTGCCGCTCGCCTTCGGGTATCATCATCCAGTTGTGGTTTACCGATTAACTCCACCAAGACATCAATCGCTTTTTGGTTGCCAGGGTCAATTTTCTCTAAGCTTTCTGCCGCTCGCCTGAAGGTATAATCATCCAGTTGTGGTTTGCCGATTAACTCCATCAAAGCATCAATCACTTTTTGATTGCCAGGGTCAATTTTCCCTAAGCTTTCTGCCGCTCGCCTGAAGGTATCATCATCCAGTTGTGGTTTGCCGATTAACTCCACCAAAGCATCAATCACTTTTTGGTTGCCGGAGCCAATTTTCCCTAAGCTTTCTGCCGTTAGTCTGAGGATATCATCATCCAGTTGTGGTTTACCAATTAACTTCACCAAAGCATTAATCGCTTTTTGATTGCCAGGGTCAATTTTCTCTAAGCTTTCTGCCGCTAGGCTGAGGATATCATCATCCAGTTCTGGTTTGTAGATTAACTTCACCAAAGCATCAATCGCTTTTTGGTTGCCAAAGCCAACTTTCTCTAAGCTTTCTCCCGCTTGCCTGATGGCATAATCATCTAGTTGTAGTTGGCCGATTAACTCTACTAAAGCATCAATCACTTTTTGGTTGCCAAAGCCAATTTCACCTAAGCTTTCTACCACTAGGCTGATGGTGTGAGTAGGTGGGCGTGGTTCGCTGATAAACTCCACAAAAGCATCAATCGCTTTTTGGTTGCCAGGATCAATTTTCTCTAAGCTGTATGCTGCTCGACCGAGGGTATCATCATGCAGATGTGGTTTGCCGATTAACTCCACCAAAGCAGCGATCGCTTTTTGGTTGCCAGAGCCAACTTTCTCTAAGCTTTCTACCGCTTCCCTTCGGATATCATCATCCAGTTGTGGATTGCCGATTAACTCCACCAAAGCAGCGATCGCTTTTATCCGATTTGTCTCAAACAGTGCTGTTTCTACTCCTTTTACTATTGGTGTAATAAATTTTACCCACTTGTTTTGTTCAACCTTAAACTCCCCAAAGCCCCATTTAACGATTTCCGCCACAATAGCATCTGCGTTGACAGAATTTTTCCACTCATCAACTGCCGCAGCAGCAAGAAAATAAGCACGAAACTCGTAAAATCCCTTTGTGACTCTATCAATAGCTCTGTATTCTCCGCACCCATCATCAAATTCCACCAACGCCAGAATAAACTCTTCCTTCTTCTCCCTCTCCACATCCTCACGTCCCAACCACAGCAAAATCACCTCTTTCCACTGCGGGGCAAAAATGCGATAAACACCTAGCGCGGGGTTGTCGGGAACATGATTTAGAAACTCGTGCCAATCATCAATCGCCAACGCTGCAAAATATTCCTCAAATGTAGGATGGTAAAAAGCGTAAACTTTTTCTTTCGTTGCTGACTCTGCAGCCAGTCCAACTTCATTTAGCCATCCCAACTTTAACGCTAACCAAAATAAAGAATTTTGCTGTTTTGGATCGCCTAATACCTCACGCACAAACTTATGTCGTAGCCGAAACCGTGACGTTTCTTGCTCAATTGCCCGTTTTGCCAAACGTCCCAACGCTGCGTTTAATTCCTCTTGCTGCTGTTCGGTGGTAGGGAAGCGGTTTTCTTTCCACTTATAAAACTCTTCCACAAACTGCTGATAAAGTCCGGCTTTCGTTTCCGGTAAACCTTTATCGGAACCTTGCCAAGTGCTACACAACAGCGCTAACCGCAAAGGATTTTTCACTAAATCTTGGATGCGCTGACGTTCAGCTTTATCTAATTCCTGCCATAATCTTTCCCCTTTGTCTGCATCCTTGTTGTGAAACCAACGCCGAATAAATTCTTGTACTTGTTGCGAATATTCAAAATTGAGTAACCGATACGTCTCAAAATCAGCTAAAGCGCCTGCGTTTGCTTCCCAAACATTCACCCGACAAGTCAGTACAACCCGCGCATTTTTCACCCATCCCGTCAACTGCTGGGAAATCTCAGTTAATGGTTGGGGTGAAGACATTTCATCTGCTGCATCCAACAACAACCACACAGAATTATTCTTGAATAAATCTGCGAAAGCCTTTTTCTCTTGTTCTTTTACATCTTCTACCGATTTTAAAGCATCCTCCAGCCAATCTTTCAGGAGATAATCTTTTACACTCTTTCCTTGCAAGTCTGCCAAAGAAATCCAAATTGGTAAACCCAGATTGTTGTCTAATATCCAAAAAGCTATGGTTTGCAACTGAGTAGTTTTTCCCGCACCCGGTTCCCCAATTAAAGCGATGCGGTGTCCTTGCGTTTTACCAACACCATCACGGATAACTTTCTCTAAAAAAGCCTGATGTTCAAATCGCTGCTTCTCTTCATAACTCGGTTCGTAAAGTCGCGAACCTTGTTCTGCGGAAATATCCTCGCTGCACTTGTTCGGTTTGTTACGCTCCACCAACGCTAAAGGGACATGAATTTCCTCTAGCTCAAATTTCATCTCCTCATCAGCAAACAGCAATTGATTTGTGGTGAGACGCTTATGCTTTTCCAGCATAGCGCCACAGATTTCTTGCCAGTCAAAGCTATTATCTGTTGTTTGTACCTGGGATGTTTCTTTTAAATTTGTCTTATGGTATTCCTTCCACTTCTGCTTAACCACATCCAGATTATCTTTTATCGTTGCTGTCTGATGTTTTAGCGTCAGGGTAAATTTCCAATAACCTTGATTGTTTGCAGCTTTTTCCGGTTCTCGCACTCCCAACTTCCATAGCCAGTCAAGTGCAGTTTGAAGCTCTTGTAATTCTCTTTCTTTTTGAGAAACGTTAGATTCTGCTTTTTGCCGGGGAAGTTTTAAAGTTTTGCCAACATTTTTAATCTGTTGGAGTAAATATTCCTTCTTTGTACCAACTTCAGATGTTTTGCTTCTGTTTCCTCTTGTTTGTTGGCTTTTATATCCGGTAATTCTCAGCTTATCAGCATTCCAGACAACGCAAAGTGGAAGTTTTGACTCACAGTCTTGCTCTTGGGACAGTTGCAGCAATGCTTCTACCAAACTGAGTACATTCTCTAAAACTGATTCATCTCCACGAATATTTCTTGACATCAGTCAAATATAAAGAAAATTGAAATAATTTGTATTTACCCAAACAAACAAGCTTCCCCAAGCCGCAAAACCTGATGATACAAGCATTATAGACGCTACGTGGGAGATGTGTCTGGGGAAATACCCAAAAAAATAATTCACCTTGTAAACCTAAAAACGAGGTGAATTTAGATGTCAGCTAAAAAACTTGGTAAAAGTGCAAGTCAAAGAGCGATGTCTACGACGGGCTACGCCTACGCTTTTTTACTAATTCTGCAAACAATATTAATTGGCGTAAATGCCGAAAACCGCCTTCAGCAAGGAGACTCACCAATCGAGGTTTTAATCTGGATGATTAACCAGTGTATTCCAGTCCTGAAACAAGCCAGCAGTTTCCAAGAAAAACAGAAAAACAGCCTGTTACCCACACATCGCCGTTCTGAGGATCGATAATATCACAACCCCCTCTCTGCAAGCAAAGAGGGGCTATGGCTATATTGGTTGTTATAAAAAATCCGGTTCAATTGCGTGAAACAATCTAATACCAATTCAATTAATGATTGCAATACATCCTTGGTTTAAGACGCGATGAATCGCGTCTCTACAATATGGTCTATTTGGTATAAATATGGGGTTTATCGATTGGATGCAATACGATTTGTATAAAATTTTTTGATAAAAATGATAGATGACAGAAACACCTTGTAGAGACCGCGATAAATCGCGTCTCTATTGTTAATTCTGTTTGTAAAACCATATTAATTAGGTCGCAAAATGTGGCAATTGGTGTATTATCAATAGAGTAACGCACCCTTGTTTATTAAACTAAGTGTTAGACCTCAGAGATTTTACGATTATTCCAGTAAATCATCTGCTGTTGGCTCACCCGGATAAAAGCGACCGCTAAAAATCTATAATTACGTTTCAGATAGAACTTTAAACCCTATCTGAAACAGAATTACTTCCACAAACACAAGATACAAACCCTTTTTAATTACGAATTAAAAAGTCACCACACTCCGAATTGATTCACCTTTGTCCATCAATTCAAAAGCATCATTAATTTGTTCAACGGGCATCACATGGGTAATTAAATCATCAATATTTATCTTACCTTCCATATACCAATCAACAATTTTTGGCACATCTGTACGACCTTTTGCACCACCGAATGCTGTACCTTTCCAAACCCGTCCTGTTACTAATTGAAAAGGACGAGTACTAATTTCTTCTCCAGCACCAGCAACACCAATAATTACACTGACACCCCAACCTTTGTGGCAGCATTCTAATGCTTGACGCATTATTTTTACATTACCAATACATTCAAAACTGTAATCAGCACCGCCTTTTGTTAAATCGACCAAATAGGCGACTAAATCACTTTCTACTTCTTGAGGATTAACAAAGTGCGTCATGCCAAACTTTTCTGCTAAAGTGCGTTTGCTGGAATTAATATCCACCCCAACAATCATATTTGCTCCCACCATCCGCGCCCCTTGGATGACATTTAAACCAATACCACCCAAACCGAAAACCACCACATTTGCCCCAGGTTCGACCTTGGCTGTATTAATGACTGCACCAATACCAGTAGTCACACCACAGCCAATGTAACAAACCTTATCAAACGGCGCGTCTTCGCGGATTTTTGCTAAGGCAATTTCCGGCACTACCGTATAATTAGCAAAAGTAGATGTACCCATGTAATGATGAATCATCTGCCCATTGATACTAAAGCGACTAGTACCATCAGGCATAACACCGCGTGCTTGAGTTTGGCGAATAGCTTGACAAAGATTAGTCTTGAAGCTTAAACAGTATTCGCACTGACGGCATTCGGGAGTGTATAAAGGAATCACATGATCCCCTGGTTTGAGACTGGTGACACCAGCGCCTACCTCAACTACCACACCAGCACCTTCATGTCCCAAAATTGCCGGAAACAAACCTTCGGGGTCAACACCAGAAAGGGTATAGGCGTCGGTATGACAAATGCCAGTGGCTTTAATCTCGACTAATACTTCCCCAGGTTTTGGCCCAGATAGTTCAACGGTTTCAATAGTCAACGGCTTACCTGCGCTGTAAGCTACTGCTGCTTTAACTTGCAACGTCAGCCCTCCTGTATAGTTTATCAATCAACTTATTATTTGAGTTTATATCGAGGATTGAGGACTGGGGACTAGGGATTAGGGACTGGGGAAGAGTTTTCCTAACCGAATGCCTAATTCCTAGTCACTAATTCTCTTCAAACTTTGTAAAAATACCATTCTCTAGCTAGATTGGTTAAAGGCGGTAACAGTTATTTTGGTAACGATGTAAACTTGATGTCAGCAGCAAACCCCAAGTAATTTGTCCACCCTCAATTAATAAATTTTGTCACAGCTTATGAACCCTGCCCTAACACAAATTGGCGCTCAAATGTCCAACCTGACTGGCGTCAGAGCAATCATGAAGGATATTATCGAAACATTACGAGCCGGTTCAGGGCAGCAGTTTATTAATTTGAGTGCTGGTAACCCGCTGATTTTACCGGAGGTAGAACAGTTGTGGCGGGATTGCACTGCACAGCTTTTAGCTAGTCCAGAATATGGTGAGGTAGTTTGCCGCTACGGGTCAAGCCAAGGCTATGCACCATTAATTGAAGCGATCGCCAACGACTTTAATAAACGCTACGGGTTAAAATTGAGCGATCGCAATATTTTTATCACCCCCGGCAGTCAAACGCTCTATTTCTACGCTGCTAATGTATTTGGCGGCTACACCAGTAGCGGCCAGTTAAAACAAATCGTTTTGCCTCTGAGTCCTGACTACACCGGTTACGGCGGTATCTGCTTGGAGCCAAAAGCCTTAGTCGCCTACAAACCTACCCTCGATATTGATGCAGCTGCTCACCGATTTAAATATCGCCCAGACTTCAGCCAACTGTCGATTAGCGAAAACACAGGTTGTGTCATCTTCTCCCGCCCCTGTAACCCCACTGGTAATGTCCTCAGTGACGATGAGGTGAAAAAGATTGCTGCCCTCGCCTCGCCTTACAATCTGCCGATGCTAATTGACTCGGCTTATGCGCCTCCCTTCCCGTCATTGAACTTTACCGAAATGACCCCAGTGTTTGGCGATAATATTCTCCACTGCATGAGTTTATCGAAAGCAGGATTACCAGGAGAAAGAATTGGTATTGCCGTTGGGCATGAAAAATGGATTGAGGTGCTAGAGTGTTTTCAGGCAAACGCAAGTCTGCATTCTTCACGTTATGGTCAAGCGATCGCAGCTCTGGCAATCAATTCTGGTGCTTTAGTAGAAATTTCTCAAACTGTGATTCGTCCCTTCTACCAAAATAAATTTACCGTTTTAGAAACTAGCTTAGAACAAGCAATGCCCAAGAATTTACCTTGGTTTCTGCATCGCGGTGAAGGAGCAATTTTTGCTTGGTTGTGGTTAGAAGATTTACCCATCTCTGACTGGGAATTTTACCAACAACTCAAGCAAGTCGGTGTAATTATTGTACCTGGAAGTACCTTCTTCCCCGGTTTACAGGAAGAGTGGGCGCACAAGCACCAATGTTTCCGTATCAGCCTCACCGGCAGTGATGAAGAAATTGCCACTGGTATGCAACGTTTGGCCAAAGTAGCCGAGGAAGCTTATCAGCGTGAGGCTGTGAGTGTGTGAGCGGGGAAATAGGGAGATAGGGGAGAAAAACTAATGATTAATGACTAATGACTAATGACAAACCCGATGATTGGTTAGAAATTGGTAAGATTGTTGCACCTCAAGGATTGTCTGGGGAATTACGGGTTTATCCTGACTCCGATTTCCCCGAACGATTTGAAGTGCCGGGAAAACGTTGGTTGTTGCGTCCTGGTGACACAGAACCGCAACCGATAGAATTATTGGCAGGACGTTATATCAGTAACAAAAACTTGTATGTCATCAGACTAGCTGGTGTGGAAAATTGCAATCAGGCAGAGGAGTTGCGCGGTTGTAAGTTAATGGTGCCAGCAAGCGATCGCCCTGAGTTAGGCGAAAATGAATATCATGTCCTCGATTTGATTGGTTTGGAAGTCTTTATGCAAGTATCTGGCGAATTCGTCGGTACGGTAGTAGATATCATCCCTGCCGGCAATGATTTGTTAGAAGTCAAGTTACATGAATCATTTACTACTGACAAAGGACAAATGACAAATGACAAAGGACAAATAACAAACGACAAAAAGCAAAAGACTGTTTTGATTCCTTTTGTAGAAGCGATCGCCCCAGTGGTAGACTTACAATCTGGTCGCATTGAAATTACGCCGCCACTTGGATTATTGGAAATTAATAATTAGGTCATCCCTGAATCTACGGCACTAAAGCTTAACGTGAGTTCGACGGATAGAAAGGCGCAAAAAGCTTGCTATGTAAGAATTTACTCAACTGGGCATACAAAAAGGCGATCGCGCAGAGTGGCAAAGACCAAGGTGAACGAAAAAAGGTGTGGGGAGAGCTTAGTTAGCGGGTTTTATCCGCTAACCAAGCTCTGACTAAGAGGATGTTTTAACTCTCATCAGATTTTTGAGATCTTGTAGCTTCTTCAACTAGGTCAACAAAGGCTAGAAAAATTCATCATGGGTTAGATGGCCATCATCTGGGAAACAAGTAAAATTACTTACTGATGAATCCGTCAAAATCCTTTTGTAATGGAGTGTCGAAATGACATTAGCAACGCCTCCACAAACAAAGCCTTTAACAGATGAAGAATTACGGAAGATTAACGCCTACTGGCGTGCAGCTAATTATCTTTCCGTTGGGCAAATATATCTCCTCGACAATCCGCTACTGAGAGAACCGTTAAAAATAGAACACGTAAAACCCAGGCTTTTGGGTCACTGGGGAACAACACCAGGGCTGAACTTCATTTATGTTCATCTGAATCGAGTGATCAAAAAATATGACCTCAACACAATCTACATTGCTGGGCCTGGTCATGGAGGTCCCGGACTGGTAGCCAACACCTACCTGGAAGGCACTTACACCAAGTACTACCACAACATCTCCCAAGATGCTGAGGGAATGCAGAAACTCTTCAAACAATTTTCTTTCCCTGGTGGTATTCCCAGCCACGTTGCACCGGAAACTCCTGGTTCCATCCACGAAGGCGGAGAATTAGGTTATGCCCTCGTCCATGCTTACGGTGCTGCCTTTGATAATCCAGACTTGATTGTTGCTGCTGTTGTTGGTGATGGTGAAGCTGAAACTGGTGCTTTAGCGACTAGCTGGCACTCCAACAAGTTTCTTGACCCCGTGCGTGACGGTGCGGTACTGCCAATTTTACATCTAAATGGATATAAAATTGCCAATCCAACACTACTAGCACGGATTAGCCATGAAGAATTAGAGAGTTTATTTGTTGGCTACGGCTACAAACCATACTTTGTTGAAGGTGACGATCCCGCAGATGTCCATCAACAAATGGCAACGACTCTAGATACAGTAATTGCCGAAATTCAAAGCATCCAAAGAGAAGCCCGCGTACATGGTTTCACTGAACGCCCCCAGTGGCCGATGATTATCATGCGAACCCCCAAAGGTTGGACAGGACCCAAGGAAGTGGATGGCAAAAAAACCGAAGGTTATTGGCGATCGCATCAAGTTCCCTTTGGCAACATAAGCAAACAGCCAGAACACCTTAAACTCCTAGAAGATTGGATGAAGAGTTATAAACCAGAAGAACTCTTCGACAGCAATGGTAAGCTGATTGAGGAACTAGCAGAACTAGCTCCCAAAGGACATCGCCGCATGGGTGACAATCCCCACGCCAACGGTGGTCTGTTATTGTGCGATCTGAAAATGCCGGATTTTCGAGACTATGCCGTAGATGTTCCCGAACCAGGTAAAGCGATCGCCGAAGCGACCAAAGTTGCTGGAAGACTTCTGCGGGATATTATGCAACTTAACGAAGAAAAAAGCAATTTCCGCATCTTTGGCCCAGACGAAACGGTATCCAATCGTCTGGATGCTGTGCTTGAAGTCACAGACCGGACTTGGGTAGCCGAGAAACTGCCTGAAGATGACCATCTTTCCCCCGACGGTCGGGTGATGGAAGTCCTCAGCGAAACTTCTTGTCAAGGATGGTTAGAAGGCTACCTCCTCACGGGTCGCCACGGCTTTTTCTCCTGTTATGAGGCATTCATCCACATCATTGACTCCATGTTCAACCAACACGCCAAATGGTTGAAAACTACCAGACACATTCCCTGGCGTAGACCAATTGCTTCCCTCAATTACTTACTTTCCTCTCACGTTTGGCGACAAGACCACAACGGCTTTTCCCACCAAGACCCCGGTTTTATCGACCATGTGGTTAACAAGAAAGCAGAAATCGTTCGTGTATATTTGCCTCCGGATGCCAATACTCTGCTATCGGTAACTGACCATTGCTTGAGAAGCCGCAACTATGTCAACGTCATCGTTGCCGGAAAGCAACCAGCCTTGCAATACCTCAACATGGATGCTGCTATCAAGCACTGCACCAAAGGCATCAGTATTTGGGAATGGGCAAGCAACGATCAAGGCGGGGAACCAGATGTAGTAATGGCTTGTGCTGGAGATATTCCTACCTTAGAAACCTTAGCAGCTGTAGACATTCTGCGCCAGCACTTCCCTGATTTAAAGGTGCGAGTAGTGAACGTAGTTGATTTGATGACACTACAGCCAAAAAGCGAACATCCCCACGGTTTGAGCGAAAAAGATTTTGACACAATTTTCACCACCGATAAACACATTATCTTTGCGTTTCATGGCTATCCTTGGCTGATTCATCGCCTAACCTATCGCCACACCAACCATGAGCAGCTACATGTACGTGGCTACAAGGAAGAAGGAACTACTACCACCCCCTTTGATATGGTTGTTCTTAACGAACTCGATCGCTTCCATTTAGTGATGGACGTAATTGAGCGGGTACCACAATTAGGATACAGGGCAGCTTATGTCAAGCAGCACTTGCAAGATAAGCTAATCGAACACAAGCAATACATCCAGAAGTACGGCGACGATATGCCGGAAATTCGCGATTGGAAGTGGCCGTATTAAGAGCAAACAAGGGAGACAAGGTAAAATTTTCTTTCTTGTCTTCCTATGTACTTTGTTTCTTTTTTTAGATAAGTAAGTCGGCACAATAAAATCAAACTGCGTCAAGAAAAATAAACAAAGCTCAAACCCTTTTCCCCCTGCTCCCTACCTCATCCCAACGATAATTATCTACGCCGACCTACTTAATTTATTTTTTAGAATTCCTTAACCGAAATTACTGCTGCCACCGACTTGAGTTGCTCCTTCAAATGCAGGGGGGTGATAAGTCATAGATTGTAACCCCAAGCGACCAGGGCCAATAAAGCGGTTAAGCGTAAATGAAATGCCACCCAGCATCACCCCAATTGCTCCTAAGATGCCGCCACTAGATTGCAAGGCGGTCACTGTCTCCATCTTGACTGATGAGTCTTTCCACAGCCATGCTCCTGGTTCTACATCCAATACCTCTCCAGGAGCAAGGTACTTTTCAAAAACATTGCCGTAACCGTGGATTAGAAGCAGCCCCCCTTGTTGCTGTCCGATGAAGCGATCAATAAATAATCCGCCACTACGGCTAAAAAAGAGGTTCGCCAGTCCTCGCTGGAAAAAGAAACTGTACTCAATATTACTGGTAGCTAGCAAAAACTGGTGTTCGCGTACATCCACTGTCTGTCCGCGCTCTAATTGCAACACTACAATCTGTCCTGGTGCCTCACGAGAGAAAGCGATATTTCCTGGACCATGTGCTTCACTGATGAAAATTTGCAGTCCAGCAAAGAAACGCTTGGCTGCCCCTTTTAAACCTTTGACACCAAGACGAACATTGGGATGTTTCCACAGTAAAATATGATGTTCAAAGTAAATTGATTGCTGTTGCCCTAAATGAACATCTACTACAGGTACTACTTCTCCTTCGATTTTTAAACTTAAGTCACCTGAATGAAAGATTTGTTGGGGATTTCTCAATTCTGGTATCGGTTCACTATTAAAGTCAGACATAGTATCATCTCGCTAATAGTTTTTAGGAAAATTACTGAGCTTATTATTTATAACAACATGATTAACAGGATTACCGCAGACGCTACAGAACTTGTTACCGAGTAGGTTTTGATGGTTGCAATAGGGACAGAAATTTGTTCTTACAGGTATGTTAACTTACGGCATTGCTGAATTTGAATATGAAATTTAAAAATCAACTCTTCTCAACTCTTACTCTCTGCGACTCTGCGCCTCTGCGTGAAGTAAATTCATATCTGCAAGTCGTATTTGCATAATTTTTTAACTTTGCACTGAAAACTACTTCAATCTACTTAATGCATCAAATGCTACCCACTTTCATGGTTAGCGTTAGGATAGCTATGTGTTTTTTGAAGTATAAATATGGCTCAAACTTTTTACGTAAATCCGGTAGCAGGCAGTGATACCAACCCTGGTAGCCAACAAGCCCCGTTCAAAACTATTACCCAAGCGCTAAAGGTAGCTAAAGTAGATATTAAAATTCAACTAGCAGATGGTAGTTACAATGCTGCTAGCGGTGAAGTTTTTCCGCTAACGATTCCATCTGGGGTGACAATGGTGGGTAATGAAGCCAACAAAGGTAATGGCATTTTAATTGAAGGAAGTGGTAATTATCTGAGTCGGACTTTTGCTGGTCAAAATGTCACCTTTGTGCTGGCTGATAAAGCCGAACTTCGGGGAGTAACTGTAACAAATTTAGCTAGCCGTGGTAGTGGTGTCTGGGTTGAATCAACTGCCCCTACTGTTGCTAACAGTACGTTCACTCAATGTAAGCGCGAGGGAGTATTTGCTACAGGTGATGCTAACCCAGTTATTCTGGGTAATGTCTTCAGTGAGAATGCAGCCAATGGAATTGCGATCGCCAAAAATTCCCAAGGTCAAATTCAAGGAAATACTTTCTTCAAAACAGGTTTTGGCATTGCCATTAGTGATACTGCATCACCCATACTTCGAGATAACAAAATTTCTGAAAACCGTTCTGGAATAGTCATCTCTGGTAGTGCCCGTCCGGTGTTGCGTAATAATCTGAGTGAAAATAACACAGATGATGGTCTAACTATAATTGCAAGTGCTTTACCGGATATCGGCACTACCAATAATCCAGGGGGTAACACTCTACGCAATAACGGTAAATTTGATTTGCAAAATGCCAGTTCCAACAAGCTGGTTTCTCTAGGAAATACAATAGATCCCACTAAAGTCACTGGAAAAGTAGAATTTACAGATAGTTCGGTTCCTACACCGACACCAACTCCCACGCCCACTCCCACTCCAACTCCTACGCCAACACCAACGCCAACTCCCACTCCTACGCCAACACCAACGCCAACACCAACCCCAACACCTACTCCAACGCCAACCCCAACGCCAACCCCAACACCAACTCCAACTCCAACACCCACGCCTAGTATCGAATTAAGTGATATTACTAATCATTGGGCAGGTACATTTGTTCGGGAATTAGTCAAATTGGGAATAGTTAACGGTTTCCCTGATCGCACATTTAAACCCGATGCGACGATGACACGGGCCCAATACGCAGCATTACTAGTAAAAGCTTTCAACCCATCGCCAAACCGCCCAGTTACCAAATTTAAAGATGTACCAGCAGATTTTTGGGCATCTAAGGTAATTCAACAAGCATATCAAGGTTTATTTCTCTCTGGTTTTCCCGACAATACTTTTGGCCCCAACAAAAATATCCAGCGCGTGCAAGTGATTGTCTCTCTGGTGAATGGATTGGGGTTATCTGCTAATGGTACAGCAATCGGCAAAACTTTTGAAGACCAAGCCAAGATTCCTGATTATGCTAAGGATGAAGTCATCAAGGCTATTCAAAAAGAGATTATCGTTAATTACCCTAATCTCAAACAACTTAATCCTACCCGCGATGCCACGCGTGCTGAGGTAGCTGTAATGGTATACCAAGCTTTGGTAGATGCTGGTCGTCTAGTAGCGATCAACTCACCTTATATTGTGGCTGCGTAAACTGGTTTGTTTTGCAAAATCTTTGCAGCACATCAATTGGTTGTACAGGCGTACAGCTGTACGCCCCTATTTATACTATCTGTATCAGGTATTTTGTCAAATGGTATTAGAGGCAGAGCAAATTCATACTTAATTTCAGAAACGCAGTTTTTATTTTCTACTCGAATTTGGGCAAATTATTCGGGTCAATACCCTGAGATTGTAAATAAGCCATCAGCTGTTCTTTTTGCTGGCGTTCTTGTTCGGCGCGTTGACGTTCTTGTTCGGCGCGTTGGCGTTCCTGTTCAGCGCGTTGGCGTTCTTGTTCAATCTGTTCTACAGCCCACGGTAACAAATTACCATCTCGATCCCACCAGCGCAACCAATAACCAGTTCGCGCTTCTTTTGTGCCTTGCCAAGTTCCTAAAAATAAGCCCATCACATCAATCCAATGACGGCCATTTTCATCGGGTTGCTTTAACTCATAACGTTGATTTTCCAGTTGATAATATTCTAATAAACCGCCATTTGGGTCAAAAATTACGTAGAAGGGAATCTGTAAAATTTGCTCGTAGAAAAACCATTTTCCTGGTGGGTAACTTCGCTTTATTGAATATTCCCCACCTTCAGTGTCGGATAGAAATTCGATAGCGATCGCCGGAATATCTCCTTCTAAATTCGGTGTATAACTTTTACGATTACCTACAGCTTCATTCACTGATGGTACATAAACCCAGTCTGGTGCTTTGGCAATAAATTGCCCGTTGACAGTGGCACAAAGACCAAAGTTTGAAGCTATTAACATTTGAGGTTGAATGAATCCACTGATTTCTAGGCTTTCACGCAAAGCACCAGCCAAAAGTGGCTGACCGGTATTCTCCACTGGTTCATCCTCTAGTTTAAAATCTTTGGGCAAGGCTTCCCAAGAGATTACCAGTTCAGTTGCAGATTTGGCTTGGCTGAGTTGGGTTGCCATAAACACAGCATGAATTTATTTTTAATTTATTTTATCGCTTACAGGACGGCTATGGAGGCGATGCGATTGGAGATTATCTAACAAATTTTTGTCTCAAGAGTAACAAAAGCTGGTTTTTGCGATTAGTGAATCAGGCTTTTAGATACCTTTGTAGCCGTTGATTTAAAGTTCCTGTGTGTAACTCAAATAAATGATTGTCATAGTCGTAAAAATACAAGGAACGTCCTTCGCCTTCCACACGGGTTCGACCTTCATTCACTTCCACCCCAAGGGTTTTTACTCTAGCTGCATATAGTTCGTAGTCTTGTTCAGCTATTTTCAAAGCCAGATGGTTATAAGTTTTCTCTAATAAAGGCTCACCCTCCATAATTGCAACCCATAAATTATTTATCAAGAAGAATTTTTCTTTTGATATGGAAAATGTTTGTTCGCCACTAGAATAAACTTCCTTAGCATCAAAGATAAATGTCAAAAAATTTTTCATTTTCTCTAAATCTTTGACAATGAATGTGATATGACTAATTCCTTGAATCATTTGTTTTTATGTTTTCCTAAAATTTTTTTGATAATTTTATCAAAAAATTAGGATTAATGAAAAAAAAGGGCAGGAAACCTACCCCTTTATTTAATCAGGAAAATAAAAATGCTCTAAAGCAGAACTTTAGCTAAAATTGGTTCCACAGTTTTAGAAATTTCTGGGACATAGACCTGTGAAACGTAGTCAGCAATCATTCTGTCAGTGTTGAATAACGGCGCATTTGTCTTAATCGACGTTTTCATCATCTGCACCCAGCGATGGGGAATCCCTTGAGCATCTTGGTCATAGTATAGAGGAACGATTTCTTCTTCCAAAAGCTGATAAAGCGATCGCGAGTCAATACGATCTTGCAATACTTGGTCGCTAGTATTAGCATCTTCACCAATTGCCCAACCGTTAATTCCCTTACCATCGGCGCCTGCTTGATAACCTTCGCACCACCAGCCATCCAGAACGCTGCAATTGAGACCGCCGTTAAAGCAGACTTTTTGCCCACTCGTACCAGAAGCTTCCAAGGGACGACGCGGATTATTTAACCAAACATCCACACCTTGCACCAATTTTTGTCCAGTGTAAATGTCGTAATCTTCAATAAAGGCGACTCGGTTAATAATGCCGGAATTGTGACACCATTCCATCAACCGCTGAATAATCCGTTTACCTTCTTCATCAGCTGGGTGGGCTTTTCCTGCAAAGATAATTTGTACTGGACGTGAGTTATTGCCAAAAATCTCCAATGCCCGTTGGGCGTCGCGCAAAATTAAATCCCCACGTTTGTAGGGGCTGAAGCGTCTAGCAAACCCAATGGTCAATACATTGGGGTCGAGTAGCCTTTCGGTAGCTTGAATAAGGTCATAATTTTCGCCACGCAATTCCCGCGATTTCTTGATTTTATAGCGGGTGAAAGCAATCAATCGTTCTTTGAGGATGAGATGTCGTGACCACAGTTCCTCATCGGGAATTTCGTCAACTTTAGCCCACATCTTGGGATCGACGGCACGAGTTTTCCAGTCTTCTCCCAGATACTCTTTATATAAGTCAGCCAATAACGGTGCAGTCCAAGTAGGTGCATGAACACCATTGGTAATGTAACCAATTGGTACTTTGTCTTCGGATCGCTGCGGATACAGAACTGTCCACATCTTACGGGAAACTTGACCGTGCAATTCACTGACGCCATTACAAGCACGAGACATGCGCAATGCTAAAACGGTCATGCCAAAGGGTTCCCAAGGGTCGCCTAGTCGGCGTGCGCCCAATGCCAAAAATTGCTCGCGGGAAAGTCGCAATTGCGGCCAGTAGCTGGCAAAGAAGGAGTCAATTAAATCCGGGGAGAAGACATCATGACCTGCGGGAACGGGGGTATGGGTAGTGAATACACAACTGTTCCGCACCTTGGCTTCGATGTCGTAGAAAGATTTGCCAGTCCGCTCAATTTCTAAGCGGGCTATTTCCAATGTGCAGAATGCAGCGTGTCCTTCGTTGAGGTGATAGACAGAAGGTTGAATTCCCAAAGCGTCTAAAGCACGGACACCACCAATGCCCAAGACGACTTCTTGGGCGATGCGGGTTTCTAAGTTACCCCCGTATAGATGTCCTGTCAACCAGCGATCAATGGGATCGTTATCGTTGCGATCGCTATCTAATAAATATAAAGTCACTCGCCCGACTTGCACTCGCCAAATTTGCACTTTCACAAACCGCTGGCGAACTTGTAGCTGGATAGTTAACGGCTCCCCTTGTTCATTTTTAATTAACTCTAGGGGCATCTGATGGAAGGGGTTGTCAATATAATAATCTTCTTGCCAACCGTGGCGGTTCAAGCGTTGCCGAAAATAACCTTGGCGATACAGCAAGCCGACTCCAACCATCGGTACACCTAAATCTGATGATGATTTCAGGTGATCCCCAGCCAGAATGCCCAAACCGCCAGAATAAACAGGTAGCGATTCATGGATGCCAAATTCGGCACAAAAGTAGGCAATGGGGCGGTCTTTGGATACTTGCGGTGCAACTCGACTCACCCAAGTATCTTGTTGTTTAATATATTGGTCAAACTCACGCGCTAGGGCAGATATCTGCTTGAGGTAAAATGGGTCTTCTGCTAATTGGGTGAGACGTTCGTAGCTTGCCGACTCTAAAATTGCGACTGGATTATGCCCGCAGCGTTCCCATTCTTGGGGATCGATGCTTTGGAATAGCGAGATGCGATCGCCACTCCAACTCCACCAGTAGTTATAAGCCAAATCTGCCAAACGCTTGAGCGGTAAAGGTAACTTTTCACTTAAGAGCCTTGCTGATCCTGTTGCACTGCTGTCAACCATACTAAATCTACACCCTCTGTTTTAACTTTTTCTGTATCTATTAGGGACTAGGAACTGGGGATTGGGCGAAACCATTGCCCAATCCCAATGCCCCATACCTAATGCCCTGTTTTTTTCATTTCCTCTTCAGGTTTATAACACCAGAGTCTTCACTTGCTAAATTCTCCCCTGAAGTTGGAACAGTTTATCGACATCAAACCTTATCCAAGTAAATGGTTTTTATTGTTTTTGTCTTTTAAAGATTATCTCTGCTTTTAGACAAATTTAAAAGTTTTTTATATCAAATTCATTGACATTATTTTAAATTATTTATTTTCTTGTAAATATTTATTTAGAACTTTTCCTGAAATAAATAAAATTAATTATGCCTGTTATATATAAGTCACTTTTGAGTAAAACTATTTGCATCAAAATAATACTTTTATACGTTAATCAAACAATGATACCGTTATTTGTCAGCTAAATTATTACTATTAAGAAAAGATTAAAAATAAAATATAAACTGACAAAATATGCATCATAAGTCATAATTTATCGTCCAGAGCAACTAAATTTATTAATGGAGATGAGGATCGAAACTTTGAGAGTGACTGGCAAAATATTTTTCTCTTTCCACCCTGTACCTGGATTTCTTAATAATGATAAAAAAGAGAAATCAAAAACTACGAGTGGTTTATAAAGCTAATTTTCATTGACATGTTGGTCATATTATGAAAAAACAGTCCTCCAGAAAACGCTATATATCGACTGGCGATATTGTTGACATTCATATTAGACAATTAGGAAAAACAAGCGATATTAACTTATTCGGAGAAACACAAGGTAAATTTGATTCCGAACAAAAATTTATCGGAGATAAAGCTTATATAGGAGAGCTAACAATCACCATACCTGACAATAAATCGAGGAAGAAAGAGATTTGGGAATTACAAAAAAAAGAAAACCAGCAGTTATCGTGTAGAAGAATAGGTGTTGAACATTTGATAGGTAAAGTAAAAATATTTCGAGTTGCTAGTGATAAATTTAGTTTAGCTCGTCAGAAGTATAGCCAGGTTTTAAAGGTAGATAGAGATAATACCAATTTTTCTCCTCTGAGGGTAACTACCATAACACAATATAAATAAACCACCTATTCCAATTGGATAAACTTTTGTAGTATTATATTACAATTAACAAACTAATAATTATTTTGTCACTTAACTCCTAAAGCGATCGCATGATGGCGGATATGATCTTCAATAAAACTGGCGATAAAATAATAACTGTGGTCATAACCTTCTTGGTAACGCAACTGTAACGGCTGGTTAACATCTGCACAAGCTTGCTCAAACACTTCTGGCAATAATTGCTCAGCTAAAAATTTATCAGCAGTCCCTTGGTCAATGAGAATCGAACTGTGATATCCTACTTTTTTGACTAATTCACTAGCATCATAAGTATGCCAAGTTTCTTGATTGCTACCAAGATAACCAGTGAAAGCCTTTTGACCCCAAGGACAACGCATAGGTGCAGTGATAGGTGCAAAAGCTGATACTGATTTGTAGAGTTCTGGGTTTCTCATTGCACAGACTAGCGCCCCATGTCCCCCCATTGAATGACCGAAAATACCTTGTTTATCCGGTTGTGAAGGGAAGTTTGCAGTGATTAAAGTAGGTAATTCTTGGACGACATAACTATACATTTGGTAGTGTTGACGCCAGGGTTCCTCAGTAGCATCAACATAAAACCCCGCACCAGTGCCATAGTCCCAATCATCATCCTCACCTAGAATACCACTATTACGCGGACTAGTGTCTGGTACAACTAGTATCAAACCGTACTCAGCAGCAAAGCGCTGTACCCCCCCCGCCTTAGCCATAAAATTCTCTTCTGTGCAAGTCAAACCAGACAGAAAATAGAGAATTGGCACAGGTTGTTGAGTTGCTTGTGGTGGTTGATAGATAGCAAAGCGCATTTCGTCGTTACAGGTTGACGAGGAATGACTGAAAAAGCCGAGTTTGCCACCAAAGCTTTTATATTCTGAAATCAGGTTGAGGTTAGGCATTGGTTATATTCTCTTTTCCGAGCGGTTGCCACAGAAAGATTATTTTAGCCTAAATTAAAAACAAAGATAATTTTGACATTTCATTTTCTGATTTAGCAATGCCAGAAAAAAGTAATTGGGCGATTATATTTGTTCTAACCAACTGCGAACATAACAGCCCAAAATCTGAGAATCTAAAATTTTCCAAGTCAGAATTAAGAAGACTTTAATACCTAAACTTTCGCTTCAACTTTTGTTAGTAAACTGTGTTGACGATACCACTCAATGGTATTGTTTAAGCCTTGCTCAAAGCTAACTTGGGCAGTAAAATTAAAAGCGAGTAAGGCGCGTTGAGTATCCAAACAGCGCCTCGGTTGACCATTGGGCTGGTCAGTTTGCCAAACAATCTCACCCTTAAACTCCATCAAATCACAAATCAAACTCACTAAATCACGGATAGAAATTTCATCACCCGTCCCTAAATTCACAGCTTCAGATTCGTTGTAGAATTGCGTACCCATGACAATTCCTCGCGCCGCATCCACAGAATACAAAAACTCCCTCG
>NZ_SZNH01000021.1 GCF_005869855.1 Nostoc sp. PA-18-2419
TTTTTTATTTTTTTTTATTTGCCAATTCAATTTGCTGATTCAAAGTTAAGTCAGAGGATGGTTTGAGACCACTTTACCGCTAGTATGTTGTAGCAAATGGCGTTGTGGAAAACCTTTTCACCAATTAATTTAAAAGCTAACCTCTTTCTTAGGAACTGGAATCCCGACAATACCGAACTTCTGCCGCAACTACCATCGGCAATGCAAAGCATTACCGTAGATATCGCTGTCCAAAGTTTTAGTTTGAAGCTATCGATTGACTTTTGCCAAAAGCATTAGAAAAAATTAAGCATTCTCAATCACTCTTCTTGCTTAATTCGGCGTCGGACTGAATCAGCATGAGAAGGCAAGCCCTCCGCTGTTGCTAGCACATCAATGGCACTAGCCACATTTTGCAGTGCAGTTTGGGAGTATTGAATAATACTAGAGTGTTTGAGGAAAGTTTCCACCCCTAATGCCGAAGCGTACCTAGCAGCGCCAGAAGTCGGCAAGGTATGGTTAGGTCCTGCCAAATAGTCTCCTACTGCTTCTGGTGTTGAGTAACCCAAAAAGATTGCTCCAGCATGGCGAATCTGTGGTAATAACGCCCAAGGGTCTTTGATTTCTAATTCTAAATGTTCTGGGGCAAATTCGTTGGAGAGTTCTGCTGCTGCTGCCAAAGATTCCACAACAATAATCAAGCCGTAATGAGCAATCGCTTTTTCTGTATCTATTCGCCGAGGGTGATCGACTAGCTGTCTTTCCAAAGCTACTTGCACGTTCTTGGCCAAAGCAGCATCTGTAGTCAGCAAAATAGCTGCCGCCATCGGATCGTGTTCGGCTTGGGCTAATAAGTCAGCAGCTACATACACTGGGTTGGCAGTTTCGTCGGCAATCACCAGCACTTCGGAAGGGCCTGCCAAAGAATCAATCCCAACGGTGCCGTAGACAAGTTTTTTAGCTAAGGTCACATAAATGTTGCCAGGCCCAGTAATCACATTCACTTTGGGAATTGTTTCTGTGCCATAGGCTAAAGCACCGATCGCTTGTGCCCCCCCAATGCGATAAATTTCTTGCACTCCTGCTTCTTGAGCAGCTACCAGGACTGCTGGGTTAACTGCTCCACCTGGACCTGGTGGTGTTACCATCAGTACATGGGGTACACCAGCTACCTTTGCCGGAATTGCATTCATCAGTACAGTACTGGGATAAGAGGCGCGACCACCAGGCACATACAACCCCGCTCGGTCTACTGGGGTGTAGCGTTTGCCGAGTACTACTTCATCGTCGCCAAAATGTACCCAGCTTTTCGGTACTCGCTGACGATGAAATGCTTCAATTTGGCGGCAAGCTAGCCGAATTGCCCCCATCAACTCCTTGGACACCTGTTGATAGGCTGCATCGAGTTGAGAGCCTGTAACACGGAGTTCTTCTGGCTTGAGGGTTTGTTTATCAAATTCGGCGGTGTAATGCAGTACAGCTTTGTCGCCTTGGCGCTTGACTGCTTGCAAAACTTCCCGCACCGTTGCTTCTTTGTTGAGCACCTGTTCGTCATGGGTGCGATCGCAGATCCGTTGTAGTTCTGCTCTGACGTCTGCCTGCTGAGTAATGATTCGCAGCATGGAGTAAGGACAATGCCAAAATTATAATATTCCTACTTGAGATTTAGTATTGCTCTTAACCCATCTGGGTGTGGAAGCTGACTCTAATTCTCTTCTCTAGCTTAACCTGGATTTTTTTGATACTCCCAAGGTTGCCAGCAGATGCCTTCTTTCAAAAGGCGACTTAATTACTTAATCCGATCAGCCTGAATGACCGATCAGTAAAAAGGGGGCGTGCCATTTCCCACTATTCTTGTATCCTTACCCTCACTCCTTAATATGGCTAAAAATCGTGTGCTTCCACATCCAATTTTCCGGATTTACAGGGGGTAGGGTCTGAGTATAACTTTTACTTATTTTCCTAACTTTTAGTAGTTAACATGTGTACAGATACGAGATATGGGCTCTACACTATAAAGTCCCTAAAATTTATATTTTTACAGTTCTTTACCTCTGAATAATGCATCTACTTGAAGGACTACTTAATATTGACAATCGCACTCCCTGATTCAGTTAGTGGCGAGTTAGAGTGAATATTTTATTATTGATGTATTCTATTTTAACGCATTTCCTCAATTCATGACATACTCAATTGGGTATGGGGGACTGAGGTATCAGGGATTAGTTATTGGTCTTTGCGTCCTTGTAGATCCTTATTTCTCTAATTCCTTCAATCTACTTCGTCTTCCCTAGTCACCGCTCCATACTACCCATTAACATAATTTTTTTAGGAAATTCTAACATTGGCAATTTGAATGCTATATTAGTAAGTCTAGTAGTGTGTGTACATGTTAGTATATTTTCTGGAATTGACTAGTGGCGAATACAAAGTCTGCTCTTAAGCGTGCCGAAATCGCAGAACGCAATCGACTGCGTAACAAAGCTTACAAATCAGCAGTCAAGACGCTGATGAAGAAATACTTTAATGCTGTAACTGTCTATGCAGCTAATCCTACCCCAGAATTAAATCAAGAAGTACAGTCTAGATTATCTGAAGCTTACAGCAAAATCGATAAAGCAGTAAAACGGGGTGTGCTTCACCCGAATAATGGGGCAAGGAAAAAATCAAAGTTGGCAATGAGACTAAAACCCGTCACACAAACAGCTCAGTAGTCATCGTCGTTTGTCCCTAGTCGTTTGCGATGGGGACAAAAGACTAAGTGCAGAATAGAGCCAGTGACTTAAGTTAGTTACTGGATTTGTGTGTAAACAGCCAAAGGGCGGCTCTTGCTAGAGTACTGGTGTTGAGCTAAGGGTTCGTGAGGTTGAGAATTTTGTCAAAAACAAGAAAAAACAAAGCACAAAGTCACAGATCGGAGGTTTTATTTGATGACTTTGCCATCCTGCAGGGTACAGACGCCACTGAAGGAGCCGATAACCCCTAGTCGAGCAGTGGCTCAACGGCAGTTCCTTTAAGCGAGGTAACCCCGCCAACGGACTGCCTTAACTTTGTGATAGAAGACAAAGGACTAATGATGCAACTGATAGACACGCACGTCCATCTCAACTTTGATAATTTCCAGCCAGATTTACTAGCAGTTCGATCACGGTGGCAACAAGCAGGTGTAGTACATTTAGTTCATTCCTGTGTTTACCCTGAGGAGTTTCCCAGTATTCAAGCTGTAGCGCATGAGTTTCCAGAAATCAGTTTTGCTGTTGGATTGCATCCTTTAGATGCTTACAAATGGAATCAAGACACAGCCGAGAAAATTAAATATTTGGCGAGTTCTAGCTCGAATGTGGTAGCAATTGGAGAAATGGGGCTGGATTTTTACAAAGCTGATAACTATCAGCAACAATACATGGTGTTTGAATCGCAGTTAGTGATCGCATCTGAACTCGACTTACCAGTAATTATCCACTGTCGCGATGCTGCTGTCCAAACCAGAGAAGTATTAGAAAAATGGCGCTCACTTAAAGGAGATAGAGTGCGCGGCGTCATGCATTGTTGGGGAGGAACGCCAGAAGAAACTCAATGGTTTCTCGATTTGGGCTTTTACATTAGTTTTAGCGGAACAGTAACGTTCAAAAACGCCAAAGCTATCCAATCCTCAGCGGCGATGGTAAGTAGCGATAGGTTACTTATTGAAACAGATTGCCCTTTTTTAGCTCCAGTTCCCAAACGTGGCGAGAGGCGCAATGAGCCTGCTTACGTCCGTTATGTAGCAGAGCAAGTAGCTAAACTGCGTCAAGAACCTGTGGAGATTATCGCCCAGCAAACCACCGAAAATGCCTGTAAATTATTCGGTATATCAATATAAAGTGTCCTTTAGTCTATTTTATCCAGTTGCATTCAAAAAAATAAAACTTTAGGAGGACAAAAATATGCTAAGATCGTTCCCTCCAAAACATTTTGCTTGCGCCATAATGATAAAGGAAGGAACGTAAAACTTTTGAGCTTAGTTTTTGTGCTGTTATTCGGCTTGGCCATCCTTAAAATCTCTACAAGCGGATGCTCTCCACACACGACTGACCGTGCCAACTCAGGTTGAGCCATAATTTTGCACAACATCGGTTTGGTGTGTATTTAATCTATACAAAATCGTTAAATGAAATTGCCTTGTGATTACAATCCAGCAAAATAAAGTGATTCTGATTCAAAGCCAACAAAATGCGGATCGTTTCCTCAATCTTAGGATATTTAGGATATCACTGAGAAGATAGATCTTAGGCGTGGATTTAAGACACATAGTGTAGAGCTGCGTAAGCAAATTAACGCGCTTTTTGGAGGGAAGGTGAGGAAAGGAGATCGAATTGACGAATATCTTAATTGTGGATTAGGGAACTCAGACCCCCAAAAAGTTGGAATTAGGCAATGGGAATAGGCAAGAGTTTCTCAGTACCCAGTACCTAGCAACGGTTCCCGATTAGGAGTGATTACCCTCTTAGTAAAATCGCTGATTCCAGGTTTGATTGCTGGGTTTGCCCACATTTGTAAATAGTAAGTGTATAAAGAGTTTCCAAACTCGGACACTAGCTAGCAGTGGGAAGGATTAAATTACAGTGTCCAAAGAAAAATTTAACCAGGTTGACAAAGGTAGAGGCATGATTAAAGAAACATATATGGAACCCGCCTTTCTGTTGCCCGACTTGATTGAAATCCAGCGTTCTAGCTTCCGCTGGTTTTTGGAAGAAGGGTTGATAGAAGAACTCAACTCATTTAGTCCGATTACAGATTACACGGGCAAACTAGAACTGCACTTTTTGGGTCAAAACTACAAACTTAAAGAACCAAAGTACAGCGTTGAAGAAGCGAAACGGCGGGATAGTACTTATGCTGTACAAATGTATGTTCCCACACGTTTGATTAATAAGGAAACCGGGGAAATCAAAGAGCAAGAGGTATTCATTGGAGATTTGCCTTTGATGACCGATCGCGGCACCTTTATTATCAACGGAGCTGAGCGGGTAATTGTCAACCAAATAGTGCGGTCGCCAGGAGTTTACTACAAATCAGAAATCGATAAAAACGGGCGACGTACTTATTCAGCTAGCTTAATTCCCAACCGGGGGGCATGGCTGAAATTTGAAACAGACCGTAACGATTTGGTGTGGGTACGCATCGACAAAACCCGCAAACTCTCAGCCCAGGTATTATTAAAAGCTTTAGGCTTATCAGACAACGAAATATTCGACGCCTTACGCCACCCAGAATATTTCCAAAAAACCATCGAAAAAGAAGGGCAATTTTCGGAAGAAGAAGCCCTGATGGAGTTATATCGCAAATTGCGTCCTGGCGAACCACCTACAGTCTTAGGTGGACAACAGCTCCTAGATTCTCGTTTCTTTGACCCGAAACGTTATGACTTGGGTCGCGTTGGGCGGTACAAGCTGAACAAGAAATTGCGGCTTTCTGTACCCGACACCATGCGGGTGCTGACCTCCAGCGATATTTTGGCAGCAGTGGATTACTTAATAAACCTAGAGTATGACATTGGCAACATTGATGACATTGACCATTTAGGTAACCGTCGTGTAAGAAGCGTTGGTGAATTGCTGCAAAATCAAGTGCGGGTAGGCTTAAACCGCTTGGAGAGAATCATTCGGGAACGGATGACTGTATCCGATGCCGAAGTACTCACCCCGGCTTCCTTGGTAAACCCCAAACCACTGGTAGCAGCAATTAAAGAATTTTTTGGTTCCAGCCAATTAAGTCAGTTCATGGATCAAACCAATCCCTTAGCAGAACTGACTCACAAACGCCGCTTGAGTGCCCTCGGTCCCGGTGGTTTAACTCGCGAACGTGCAGGGTTTGCCGTGCGGGATATTCATCCTAGTCACTACGGACGCATTTGCCCTATTGAGACACCAGAAGGCCCTAATGCTGGCTTGATTGGCTCCTTGGCGACCCATGCACGCGTAAACCAATACGGGTTCTTGGAAACACCATTTAGACCTGTGGAAAATGGGCGGGTTAGATTTGATTTGACGCCAGCCTACATGACAGCCGATGAAGAAGATGACCTGCGGGTTGCTCCTGGAGACATTCCTGTAGATGAAACAGGGCATATTATCGGGCCGCAAGTACCAGTACGCTATCGTCAGGAATTCTCCACTACAACGCCGGAGCAAGTGGACTATGTAGCGGTATCTCCAGTACAAATCGTGTCGGTAGCTACCAGTATGATTCCCTTCTTGGAGCATGATGACGCTAACCGAGCGCTGATGGGGTCAAACATGCAACGCCAAGCAGTACCCTTGCTGAAGCCAGAGCGGCCATTGGTGGGCACAGGTTTGGAAGCCCAAGGAGCAAGAGACTCCGGGATGGTAATTGTATCGCGTACTGATGGCGATGTCACCTACGTAGATGCTACAGAAATCCGCGTGCGTCCGAAACCCAATACATCAGAAATTAAGTACACCCTTTCTAAGTACCAACGCTCAAACCAAGACACTTGTTTGAACCAGAAGCCCCTCGTTCGCATTGGTGAAAAAGTAGTGGCAGGTCAGGTACTAGCTGATGGCTCCTCCACCGAAGGCGGTGAATTGGCGCTAGGACAAAATATTGTTGTTGCTTACATGCCTTGGGAAGGCTACAACTACGAAGACGCGATTTTAATTTCTGAGCGACTGGTGCAGGATGATATCTACACCTCAATTCACATTGAAAAATATGAAATTGAGGCTAGGCAGACGAAATTGGGGCCAGAAGAAATCACTAGAGAAATTCCCAACGTTGGGGAAGATGCCTTGCGGCAGTTAGATGAACAAGGAATTATCCGCATTGGGGCATGGGTAGAAGCAGGCGATATCCTGGTGGGTAAAGTAACACCCAAAGGTGAATCCGACCAACCACCAGAAGAAAAATTGTTGCGGGCGATTTTCGGGGAAAAAGCACGGGATGTGCGAGACAATTCCCTGCGAGTACCTAACGGTGAAAAAGGGCGTGTGGTTGACGTGCGCTTGTTTACCCGCGAACAAGGCGATGAATTGCCACCAGGAGCCAATATGGTAGTCCGGGTGTATGTCGCCCAAAAACGCAAAATCCAAGTTGGTGACAAAATGGCAGGACGCCACGGCAACAAAGGGATTATTTCCCGGATTTTGCCAGCGGAAGATATGCCTTATTTGCCTGATGGTTCACCAGTGGACATCGTACTTAACCCCTTGGGCGTACCCAGCCGGATGAACGTCGGACAAGTATTTGAGTGCCTCTTGGGTTGGGCTGGTCATACCTTAGGAGTGCGATTTAAGATTACTCCCTTTGACGAAATGTACGGTGAAGAGTCATCCCGGAGAATCGTGCATGGCAAATTGCAAGAAGCACGGGATGAAACCAGCAAAGACTGGGTATATAACCCGGATGACCCAGGTAAAATCATGGTGTTTGATGGTCGTACAGGCGAACCCTTTGACCGACCAATCACCATCGGTGTGGCTTATATGCTGAAGCTGGTGCATTTGGTAGACGATAAGATCCACGCCCGTTCCACAGGCCCATACTCACTGGTGACCCAGCAACCCTTGGGTGGTAAAGCCCAACAAGGTGGTCAGCGGTTTGGGGAAATGGAAGTGTGGGCATTGGAAGCGTTCGGTGCAGCTTACACCTTACAAGAATTGCTGACAGTGAAATCCGACGATATGCAAGGACGGAATGAAGCGTTAAATGCGATCGTTAAAGGTAAGGCAATTCCCCGACCTGGAACACCAGAGTCCTTTAAGGTGTTAATGCGCGAACTACAATCATTGGGGTTAGACATTGCCGTACATAAGGTAGAAACCCAAGCAGACGGTAGCTCATTAGATGTGGAAGTCGATTTGATGGCGGACCAATCAGCCCGTCGCACACCTCCCAGACCCACCTATGAATCTCTTTCCCGCGATTCACTTGAAGATGACGAATAATTTGTAATTGATAATACTTGCCTTTGGCGAGAAGCAAGCTATGTAATTCGCAATTGAATAATTCAATTGCGAATTACAAATTAAAAATTGTTAATTACAAATTAGAAATTGTTAATTACGAATTACTAAAGATGAGACCAGCCCAAACTAATCAGTTTGACTACGTAAAAATCGGCTTAGCATCACCAGAACGTATTCGCCAGTGGGGCGAGAGAACTTTGCCCAATGGTCAGGTAGTTGGTGAAGTCACTAAGCCAGAAACGATTAATTACAGAACTCTTAAGCCAGAGATGGATGGCTTATTCTGTGAGCGGATCTTTGGTCCAGCGAAAGATTGGGAATGTCATTGTGGCAAGTATAAAAGAGTGCGTCACAGAGGGATTGTCTGTGAGCGATGTGGGGTAGAAGTTACCGAGTCACGGGTGCGTCGTCACCGCATGGGCTATATTAAACTCGCCGCGCCAGTAGCTCACGTTTGGTATCTCAAAGGCATTCCTAGCTATATTTCCATCCTGTTGGATATGCCCTTGCGGGATGTGGAGCAGATTGTCTATTTCAACTCTTATGTTGTCTTAAGTCCAGGCAATGCCGAAACTTTAACTTACAAGCAGCTACTGAGCGAAGACCAGTGGCTGGAAATTGAAGACCAAATTTATAGTGAAGATTCTCAGCTACAGGGCGTAGAGGTAGGCATTGGGGCCGAAGCGCTGCTGCGATTGCTTGCGGATATCAATTTGGAGCAAGAAGCTGAAAGCTTACGGGAAGAAATTGGTAACGCCAAGGGACAAAAGAGAGCCAAGTTAATTAAACGACTGCGGGTAATTGACAACTTTATCGCTACTGGTTCTAAACCAGAGTGGATGGTGATGGCAGTTATTCCGGTGATTCCCCCAGACTTGCGCCCAATGGTGCAGCTAGATGGCGGACGGTTTGCTACCAGCGATTTGAATGATTTATATCGGCGGGTAATTAATCGGAATAATCGTTTGGCACGCTTACAAGAAATTTTGGCGCCAGAGATTATTGTGCGGAACGAAAAGCGGATGCTGCAAGAAGCAGTGGATGCTTTGATTGACAATGGTCGTCGCGGACGGACTGTGGTAGGGGCAAATAACCGACCCCTGAAATCTTTGTCCGACATTATTGAAGGTAAGCAAGGACGTTTTAGACAAAACTTGTTGGGTAAACGAGTTGACTACTCTGGACGTTCAGTAATTGTGGTGGGACCAAAGCTGAAAATTCACCAATGCGGTTTGCCTAGAGAAATGGCAATTGAGCTATTTCAACCATTCGTGATTAACCGCCTGATTCGTAGTGGCATGGTGAATAACATCAAAGCTGCGAAAAAGCTGATATCACGTAACGACCCGAGTGTTTGGGATGTACTCGAAGAAGTAATTGAAGGACACCCAGTGCTACTTAACCGGGCACCAACACTGCACCGCTTGGGTATTCAGTCTTTTGAACCAATCTTGGTAGAAGGGAGAGCAATTCAACTGCATCCTTTGGTGTGTCCAGCATTTAACGCTGACTTTGATGGCGACCAAATGGCGGTACACGTGCCGCTGTCATTAGAAAGTCAGGCTGAGGCGCGGTTATTAATGTTGGCTTCTAACAATATTTTGTCACCAGCCACAGGTAAACCGATTATCACACCTAGCCAAGACATGGTATTGGGAGCATATTACTTAACAGCAGAAAATCCTGGTGCTACCAAAGGCGCAGGCAAGTACTTTGCTTCCTTAGATGACGTAATTATGGCTTTCCAGCAAGAGGAAATTGACTTGCACGCTTATATTTATGTGCGGTTTGACGGTGAACTCGAATCAGACCAACCCGATACAGAACCTCTTGAGGTACAAGAAAACGAAGATGGCAGCCGGACATTAAAGTATAAGTTCCGCCGAGTTAGAGAAGACGCTAAGGGAAATCTGGTTTCACAGTATATCCGGACAACACCTGGTCGGGTTATTTACAATAAAGCGATTCAGGAAGCACTAGCAAGCTAATTCGTAATTTCTAATTCGTAATTCGTAATTGAAGAATTAATTACGAATTACGAATTATGTTAATGACTAAGGACTAATGACTAATGACTGAAAACATGATTTTTCGGAATCGGGTGGTGGATAAGGGTCAACTGAGAAATTTGATTTCTTGGGCCTTTACGCATTACGGTACAGCGCGAACCGCAGTGATGGCGGACAAACTCAAAGATTTGGGATTTCGTTACGCCACCAAAGCTGGGGTTTCCATTAGTGTAGATGACTTGATGGTGCCTCCAACTAAGCGATCGCTCCTAGAAGCAGCCGAAGAAGAAATTCGTGCCACCGAAGCTCGTTACCAACGGGGTGAAATCACTGAAGTAGAACGCTTCCAAAAGGTAATTGATACCTGGAACAGTACTAGTGAAGCCCTCAAAGATGAAGTAGTTGTCCACTTCAAAAAGACTAATCCCCTGAACTCCGTATACATGATGGCATTCTCCGGAGCGCGGGGTAACATCTCCCAAGTCCGACAATTAGTAGGAATGCGGGGACTGATGGCAGATCCCCAAGGGGAAATTATCGACTTGCCCATCAAAACCAACTTCCGCGAGGGGCTAACGGTGACGGAATACATTATTTCGTCATACGGTGCGAGAAAAGGATTGGTGGATACCGCCTTGCGGACGGCTGACTCTGGTTATCTCACCCGACGTTTGGTGGACGTATCCCAGGATGTGATTATTCGGGAATTTGACTGTGGCACCACTAGAGGCATTCCCATTCGCCCAATGACAGAAGGTGCCAAAACTTTGATTCCTCTAGCAAATCGCTTGATGGGACGGGTAGTTGGCGAAGACGTGGTACATCCAATCACAAAAGAAGTGATTGCACCACGCAACACCCCAATTTCTGACGACTTGGCCAAGGAAATTGGCAAATCTGGGGTGAAAGAAGTTGTAGTGCGGAGTCCCCTAACTTGTGAAGCTGCACGTTCTGTCTGTCAACATTGCTATGGCTGGAGTTTAGCCCACGCCAAAATGGTAGACTTGGGCGAAGCCGTGGGAATTATCGCCGCCCAAAGTATCGGCGAACCAGGCACCCAGCTAACCATGCGGACATTCCACACAGGTGGTGTATTTACTGGGGAAGTGGCACAACAAGTCCGCTCTAAAATTGATGGAACTGTAAAAATTCCTCGCAAATTGCGGACAAGACAATATCGTACCCGCCACGGTGAAGATGCTTTGTATGTTGAGGCCAATGGCGTAATCGTTTTAGAACCAAAAAAAGAAGGTGATGCCACCCCAGCTAACCAAGAAGTGCAGGTGACTCAAGGTTCTACATTATATGTATTTGATGGCAATCAAGTAAAACAAGGTCAGTTGTTGGCAGAAGTTGCCCTTGGTGGACGCACAACTCGGACTAATACAGAAAAAGCCGTTAAAGATGTGGCTTCTGACTTAGCAGGGGAAGTGCAATTTGCCGAAGTTGTCCCAGAACAGAAAACCGACCGTCAAGGCAACACTACAACCACAGCTGCACGGGGTGGCTTGATTTGGATTTTGTCTGGGGAAGTTTACAACTTGCCACCAGGTGCGGAATTGGTAGTGAAAAATGGTGATGCGATCGCTTCTAATGGTGTATTAGCAGAAACCAAATTAACTACTCTGCACGGCGGTGTGGTGCGCTTACCCGAAGCTACTCCAGGTAAGAGTACCAGGGAAATTGAGATTATCACCGCTTCTGTGGTCTTAGACCAGGCAACCGTAACAGTCCAAAGTTCCCAAGGTCGGAATAACTACTTAGTCTCCACTGGCAACAACCAAGTATTTAATCTCCGCGCGACACCGGGCACAAAAGTGCAAAATGGTCAAGTTGTAGCCGAGTTAATTGATGACCGCTATCGCACAAGCACTGGTGGATTCCTGAAATTTGCGGGCGTAGAAGTCCAGAAAAAAGGCAAAGCCAAACTGGGTTATGAAGTTGTCCAAGGTGGTACACTTTTGTGGATTCCGGAAGAAACCCACGAAGTTAATAAAGATATCTCCTTGCTGTTGGTAGAAGACGGTCAGTTTGTGGAAGCTGGCAGCGAAGTTGTGAAGGATATCTTCTGCCAAAACAGCGGTGTGATTGAAGTTACCCAGAAAAACGACATTCTGCGGGAAGTGGTGGTGAAGCCAGGGGAACTGCTGATGGTGGACGACCCCGAAGCAGTCATGGGACGAGATAACACCTTCATCCAGCCAGGTGAGGAATTTCAAGGTACTGTCGCCACAGAATTACGCTATATCCAGTATGTGGAGACACCAGAAGGCCCTGCTCTGTTGAGTCGTCCAGTAGTCGAGTTCGCCGTACCGAACAATCCAGATGTGCCATCGACCACATCGGTAAGTCAACAAACTGGGCGTTCCATTCAGTTGCGTGCTGTGCAGCGCTTGCCTTACAAAGATTCTGAACGGGTGAAATCTGTCGAAGGTGTGGAACTGCTGCGAACCCAACTAGTGTTGGAAATCGAGCAAGAAGGCGAGCAAGACCACAATGCCTCCCCCCTAGCAGCAGATATTGAATTGGTACAGGATACCGAAGATGAAGAAGTTCAGCGCTTGCAGTTGGTGATCTTGGAGTCTTTGGTAATTCGTCGAGACATTACCGCTGATGCTACCCAAGGTAGCACCCAGACAACACTAGAAGTCCAAGATGGACTAACCATCGCCCCTGGTTCCGTGGTCGCACGTACTCAAATCTTGTCTAAAGAAGGCGGGATAGTCAGGGGTGTGCAAAAGGGAACTGAAAATGTGCGTCGATGTTTGGTGTTGCGGGAAACTGACATGATTACCGTAAATACCAGTAGCCAGCCGAAAGTAAAAGCGGGTGAATTGCTTGTAGCAGGTAAAGAAGTTGCCAGTGAGGTTTTTGCTGATGAATCTGGGCAAGTAATAAATGTCAAAAAAGTAACGAGTGCTGAATCTAGAGTGTCGAGTCAAGGAAATACTCAGGACTCAGCATTGAGTACTCAAAACTACGCTATTACTATCCGCCTCGGTCGCCCCTACCGAGTCAGCCCGGGTGCTGTGTTGCAAATAGAAGATGGTGATTTGGTACAACGGGGTGATAACTTAGTATTGCTGGTATTTGAACGCGCCAAAACCGGAGACATTATTCAAGGTTTGCCTCGGATTGAAGAATTGCTTGAAGCTCGCAAACCGAAAGAGGCGTGTATCCTAGCACGGCGAGCCGGAGAAGTCAAGGTAGTTTACGGTGATGGTGATGAAGCGATCGCCATTAAGGTCGTAGAATCAAATGGCGTAGTTACAGATTATCAGCTAGGTCCGGGACAAAATTTAACTATCCCAGATGGATCTCAGATTTCAGCCGGACAACCGTTGACCGATGGTCCATCCAACCCACATGAAATCTTGGAAATCTTCTTTAGCTTGGGTTCCGAAGACGGAGTTTATGCTTGTGCTAGCCATGCTTTGCAGAAGGTACAGACATTCTTAGTGAATGAAGTGCAAATGGTGTATCAGTCTCAAGGGATTGATATTTCCGATAAGCACATTGAAGTAATTGTGCGCCAGATGACCAACAAAGTCCGGATTGATGATGGTGGAGACACCACAATGCTTCCCGGCGAATTGGTGGAACTGCGCCAAGTTGAGCAGGTGAACGAAGCAATGGCAATTACAGGTGGTGCTAGGGCACAATATACCCCAGTATTGCTGGGTATTACCAAAGCATCGTTGAACACTGACAGCTTTATTTCTGCTGCATCCTTCCAAGAGACAACACGCGTCTTAACCGAAGCAGCTATTGAAGGTAAATCTGACTGGCTGCGGGGATTAAAGGAAAACGTGATTATCGGGCGATTGATTCCCGCTGGTACTGGTTACAATACCTATGAAGAAACCAGTGCGATCGATGACTATGCTGTTGATATTAGCAGTAGTGTCTTAGATGAAGTTGACGATCCCCTGGATATGGTTTTAGATGACCGCACAGCTCGTACCTATAATTTAGATTCTCCTACCCTTGGGGAATCTAGCTATGGCAACAGACGTGCAGAAAGGTCAATTTTAGATGACGACGATGACTTAATCGCCGATGAAATAGCAGACGAAGACGATTACGAAGAAGACGACGAAGAAGACGAAGACGATTTCGACGACGAGTAAAAGTACAGATGCGATTAATCGCGTCTGTACAAAAATAAAAAGGCAAAAGAAGATTTTCTTTTGCCTTTTTAGTTTGTTTTCAAGAAACACATTACAAAATTTTGATTTCTAGCATTAAACCTAAGATTATGAAGTTTTTTTACATTGTAGTAGTAGGGAATAATTTTGATGTTGATGGTTTTTTAGCTACAACTGATATTCAAGCAGATTTCTGATGGCATAAAGACGATAAAAGAATTGGTTGTGTTACAAGTTTTTCAAAATGTAGCTTTATTAAATTATTCTGAATTTTTACTATAAAAAAATCCTCTACACTTCATGATTCTTAATCATCTGAGCTTCCTTTTTTAGCTGACAGAAGTCGCACAATCTAATAGGCTAATGTTAAAGTCGTGATTTTTCACAAAGCTCAACTAATAAAAAAGTAGGCTTTGTGGTCAGTATTTTGGATTACCATGTGCAAAATGTTGCCTAACCTTTATCATCACTGAGTTGTTAATAAGTATCTATAAAGAAAATGCGTTTTAAAATCGTCCAGAACTTTGATGCCAGTTTCACTCTCGAATCACAAGCAAAAGAAACTTTATCTAAATTATTAACGAGTGAAGCTTTTTTAAACCAAATATGCCAACAATTACAGTGTAAAAAAGTTGAATTTACAGAATTACTCTTCCAGCCAGTTCCTTATAGCTTAACTACCACTAAAGGAATGCCGGCAGAATTTGAAAAGTATCATGAATCTGATGAATACGCCATCATCAACGTACCACCAAACTTTATGTTTAGTGCTAAGATTTTTCAACCTAGTCGCCTTTGTGCTATTTATCAAAAATTTGATAATACTTAATTTAGAAGAAACTTTTATTTAATCAGTAATTTTTAATTTACAGGCAATAATAACTTTTAAATTTAGTTTATGAATACTCAAACAAATACTCCTGCTTTAACAAGCTTAGAATTCAATCATTACATTGGCGATCGCGGTCAACTACCCGAACAATTTCAAGGCAAAATCGGCGTATATGCTATCTTTGACCGAGAAAAAACGCTGCAATTTGTGGGATATTCCCGTGATGTTTATCTTAGCCTCAAGCAGCATTTAGTACGTCAACCGCAACAATGTTATTGGGTGAAAGTTCAAACTATTGAACGCCCCAGCCGCACAGTTTTAGAAAATATTGAAAATGCTTGGATTGCTGAAAATGGCAGTGTGCCAACCGGAAATGGGGATAACAAGGAAAAATGGACTAATCCCATTAATGTGAAAATAGTAATGACACCCGAAGAACAGGCAAATTATCAAAATCCAGTTAATGATGAATTAACACAAATAAAAATTATTAAAAATGTGGCACGGCGAGTAGAAGCAGAAATTTCCAAAGAATTAGAAGCGCGTGGTTTGCAACTAGAAGTTCGCTTTAATCCTAAATTGAAAGAACAAGGGTTACTGGATTTGAAATGAAGGTAGTTTTGGGAAAACTATCTTATGAATATTGCTGGTAATCTGCTATGACAACACAGCTATTAAATGATCGCTATCAAGTTATCCGCACATTGGGTGCTGGTGGGTTTGGTGAAACCTACTTAGCAGAAGATACCTATATGCCCTCAAAGCGCCGTTGTGTGGTCAAACGGCTAAGACCAATTCAGAACAACCCCCAGATTTATCAGCTAGTCCAAGACAGGTTTCAACGGGAAGCAGCTATTTTAGAAGAACTTGGTGGCGCAAATGACCAGATTCCGGCATTGTATGCTTACTTCTCTTCAGGCGGGGAATTTTACTTAGTTCAGGAGTGGGTTGAAGGTGATACCCTAACCGCGAAAGTCCAAAAGCAAGGACTATTTAGTGAAGTGGCCATCCAGGAATTATTCATGAATATCTTACCCGTCCTGGATTACGTCCACTCGAAAAATATCGTTCACCGCGATATCAAACCCGATAACATCATCGTGCGTTATCGCGACGGGAAATCGGTACTAATTGATTTTGGTGCTGTGCGGGAATCAATGGGAACCGTAGTCAATTCCCAAGGCAATCCTACTAGTTCGATTGTAATTGGGACACCTGGGTATATGCCCAGCGAACAAGCCGCAGGTAGACCAGTTTATTCGAGTGATTTATACAGTTTGGGAATGACAGTAATTTATTTACTGACTGGGAGAGTAGGACAACAACTAGAGACAGATTCCCGGACTGGTGAAATTGTTTGGCGACAGTATGCTAGTCATATTAGCCAAATGATGGCAGAAATAATTGATCGCGCCATCGCTTATCATCCACGCGATCGCTATCCCACAGCTAGAGCAATGCTAGATGCTTTGCAGAGCATAGCAAATCCAATTCCCCCAACGCAACCCGTCTTGACTCAAGCAACTGTAGTATCTGCACCAGCGCTTCACACAGTCCCCGTTCAGCCACAGCTAAACCCACCAAATAAGAGTCAGAATAATATCCTCATCGGTAGTTTAATTGCAGGTGGATTAATCGGTGCAGCTGTAATTATTGGTCAAATGCTGACAAAATCTTCTCAATCGACAGCAGACAAAACAGTATTACCTTCACAAACACCGTCAACTATTTCCAGTCCGGCGATCCAAACTCCTACATTTACACCAACGACTCCATCTATTCCTACTCAATCTACACCAACTCCCACTCCATTAATAACGCCAGCCGATAACACCAGTGTTAATACTTATTTTTGGCTTTCTCAAAAACCTGTAACTGATGCAGATTTAGACGGTAAAAGCGGTTTTGAATTAGATATTATGCGAAATTCAATATTTGCTAGCCACGGTCGTCGTTTTGATACACCTGAATTACAAGATTACTTTAATAACCAATCTTGGTATCGTCCTATATATTCACCAAAAGAATTTTCACCTAAATTGCTTTCAAAGTTAGAGCAACAGAATGTAAACTATATCAGTAAATATCAAGACCGTTACGGCTTGAGATATTTTAAAAAATAAATTACTGATGCGCTTGTAACCAAACTACTAAATCTTAGATAGTAGAAAAATCTAAAAAGCTTCACCAAGTGCTTTCACTTAACTACTGGAAAGCTGTTGAATTTGTGCTTGCAACTGGGGAGAAGGTGTAGCCAGTCGGCGCATAAGTTGACGCAAAGCTAGTGATATCAAGTTCGGCTAATTACTTATAATATGTTGGTCTTTTTGGTAATTAGGAATTGAAGGTCTATTAATTACCCATTACCCATTACCTATTACCGACCCTCACAGATATCATAAGTATTCAACCGGACATAATATGACACTTTTCTCCTGACTCTCTACAAAGAACCCCCTAACCCTATCTTGTTCTGATTACCCATCTGGATACTGCATAAAGCTGGACTGATACTAAAGTTACAAGTGTAGGTTGCTAAAGATTCTTTTTGATAATTGAATACCCGAACATTGTAACCAAAGTTTCGTCCAGTGCTACCTAAACGATTCACAAAATCATAGCGCTGTACATAGTCTAATAAGCTCCAAATTTGCTGATTTACTATTAAATCTACTCGAGCAGGTTCTTTTGCAAAAGCAGGATATGCAATCCAATTATCCAATAGCTTTTCCTCAGAATTTTGTTGTGCCCACCAGAAACTAGGAACAGTTAATTGTGTTGGATTAATGGTGTTAGCTGTAATTACATAGTCTTTTGGATTGGTTAATAAATCTAGTTCTAAAGGCGCACTAGAAGGCGAGGGAATTGGGAGTGTTTGTGCTAGTAAAGGCGTGGTTAGTAAAGCAGTCAGGCTAATAGTTAGTAGTAATAAAAAAGATGTTTGGTGATGTCTCACGACAAGCCGCTTCTCTACGAGAGGCTTCTTCTGACAAAGACGCTTCGCGTAGCTTGCTTCTCGGTAGGAGTATGCCAAGGCGTCTGTGCAGAATTTAGGTATATCCATAAGTGATACTAATTCGTAATTCGTAATTCGTAATACTCGCCAGAGGCGAGTAGCAAGCTACGTAATTCATAATTAATGTGCGAATCAATATTCGCACAATTTAAATTTTAATAGCAACGATGCGAATTCTTCGATAGTCTGCCTGCCAAGTTCCCTGTTGATACAGTGTTGGCTTCAGATATTCCTCTACGACGCGAATTACTTGTATTTGTTGCTCATTAGGAAGTCCTGCTAAAAAACTGCTGGCGAACATCCGAATCCAGTTTGCCATCCCTGCTTCTCCCTGTGTTAAAGGAGTTGGACGAGCAAATAGGATGCTGTAGATGACATCAAAGCCTTGCTGTTCTAATAGGGTAGCGTACTCACCAATGCTGGGATAATACCAAGGATTCAGTGCTTGTGCGGAAATATTAATTGCTTCTAAGGCGTTGGATAAAGCTGTGACGATCGCCTGTATATTCCCCTTACCACCAAATTCTGCAACAAAACGCCCTCCAGGTTTTAGGGCTTGGCGTATGGAAGCGATCGCCCGATCTGCTGGTTTCACCCAATGCAATACAGCGTTGGAAAACACAGCATCAAACGGCTGCTCAATTTTAAAATTTGTCGCATCTGCAACATCAAAGCGGATATGGGGATAGTTTTCTTTTGCCTTTTCTATCATTGCGGGTGCGCTATCAATCCCCCAGACTTGAGCGCCAGTTTGGGCAATTTTGTCAGTGAGTTGTCCAGTCCCACAGCCAAGATCCAAAATCGATTCTCCTGGCTGGGGGTTGAGTAATTGCAACAAGTCTTCGCCATATTGCCAAACAAAGGCGTGTTTATCTTCATACAGAGATGTGTCCCAATTATTATTCAGTGTCGAAATCTTATTCATAAAACTGCGAAATTACAATGTGTTGATTTGTCAATCCTCAATTATGTGCTTGAGGTTGATGAGTGCCTAATCACTACAGTAGAAAAGATTTTTAATCATGTCCAATATATATTTTCACCCTAACTAATATTTTAAAGATATGAGTTCAGGTAACAGATGGAACTACGACACTTGCGCTACTTTATGATCTTGGCAGAGGAACTGCACTTTGGGCGGGCAGCAGAACGCTTACATATTGCCCAACCTCCCTTGAGTCAACAAATTCGGCAGCTAGAAGGGGAATTAGGTTTTGAACTGTTTCATCGCACGAAACGAAATGTGCAGTTAACAGAAGCGGGACAAGTGTTTCTCGGTGAAGTCCAGCAAATTTTCAGGCAATTACAACAAGCAATCCAAGTTGGGCAGCAAACCAGTCGGGGCGAAATTGGACAGTTAGTGGTTGGCTTTGTGAGTTCTGCTGCCTATAATATCTTGCCAACTATTCTGCGAACCTTTCGTAGTTTAGTTCCTGGTGTGAGCTTAGAATTACACGAACTAACTAMAGATCAACAGTTAGAGTGGTTGCCAGAAGGTCGAATGGATGTAGGGTTTGTGCGTCCACCTGTCGAAGAAAATAGATTTAGTTGGGAAATAATTTTTCAAGAGTCGCTAATGGTGGCATTACCTGAAGCACATTTGCTAGCTAATGAGTCTGATGTGTGTTTGACATCGCTTGCCAATGAACCGTTTATTTTATTTCCCAGGATATTAGCACCAGGACTTTACGACTTAATCATTAGTCTTTGCCAACAAGCAGGCTTTAGTCCCAATGTTGCCCAGGAAGCTATCCAGATGCAAACGATAGTTAGCCTAGTTGCAGCTGAGATGGGTGTGGCGATCGTGCCAGCATCTTTGCAAAATCTCCAACGAACTGGGGTAGTTTATAAAACTGTACAAGAATCTACACCAAAAGTGGGTATTGCGATGATTTTGCGAAAAAACGAGACATCCCCAACTGTGCTGAAGTTTGTGGAGATAGTCAGACAAGTTGCAAAGCAATTATGAACATAGGGTGTCTCGTTAAGAAATTCGATATAGTTTACTTTCTATCAGTCAACTTATCTAAGAAATCCATTTTCCCAGCAAAGTTGATAATATCTTGACCTATACGAAAATCTTTGTACTCAGCATTATTCAGAGCCATTTGATTACGAGTCAGAATAGAAGTAGGTATTGATTTCAATCCCAAATGACTGTACTTAATTTAGTACCCTGACTTATTGAAAAAGTCGGGGTTATGAGGGTCAAGTGAGTAATAGCAAGTAATTTTGCTAAACTCTGAATCATCATCAGGAGTAAGTGTAATGTTTCAAGCCTTACCGAAAACAATTACTTTTGAAGAATTCCTAAATTGGAAACCAGATGGCGGATGTTATGAACTACACGATGGGGTAATTGTTGAAATGCAGCCAGTAGGAGACCATGAAGAGATTAATGGTTTTTTAGCTAAAAAATTAAACGTCGAATTTGAACGGCTAAGTCTTCCATATCTCATACCCAAACAAGCATTAGTCAAAGTTCCTGATAAAGAATCAGGTTATTCGCCTGATGTTGTAGTGATAAATCAAAAGAATCTTTTGTCAGAACCAATGTGGAAAAAATCCTCAACGGTTATTCAAGCTGCATCGGTTCCCTTAGTTATTGAAGTTGTCAGTACTAATTGGAGGGATGATTATGCATCCAAGCTGGTTGACTACGAAACTTTTGGCGTTCCTGAATACTGGATTATTGATTATTTAGCTTTGGGCGGTAGAAGATATATAGGTAATCCCAAACAACCGACTATTTCCGTTTATTATTTGGTGGATGGAGAGTATCAAGTTAATCTGTTTCGGCATAATGACCAGATTATATCTCCTACATTTCCAGAATTAAACTTGACCGCTGAACAAATTTTTCAAGCTGGGCGTTTAGAAAATTAATTATGACCGCAATGCAGATACTCCCATTGGCCCACGAGTTACGCCCAATTGATTTTGCAACTTCAACTCTCGCCACAGTTGGGAACCTGTGATTTCACCTTGGAGTAGTTGACGATAGCAATGTATTGTTTTAGTCACTTGTTCTGCTTTCTCATTCACAAACTCAATCCGGAAGTGACGTAATCCCAGTTCTATGAGACGCTGTACATACTCGGCTCCCGTCTGAGCAGTACCGTTAAATACAGTATTACGACAGCCAACATCTGCTTTTAGAACGTGTTCGCTACCTACACGGTCTTTTAATTTCACTTCATGCTTTTCACAAGGTCGTCCACAGTTTGTGTAATCTGTTCCTGTTGAAAGAAAGGCACAAAATACACAATGTTCCATGTGAAACATCGGCATATGCTGATGAATTGTCACCTCAAACCACTGAGGTGGACAACTGGTGAGCAGGTCTTCAAGTTGGCTAATATTTAAGTCATAGGATGCTGTTAGCCGCTCCAAACTATAGCGCTGCTGAAAGTAGTCTGCCGTTAAAGAGTTGGCAACATTAAGCGAAAAATCTCCGATACAACGGTCTTGGGCAAAGAATTGCAATTGGTCATAGTTGCGTATCAGATATCCATCTGCCTTTGAAGCACGTACTTGCTGTAAAATCCAGTTTTCTCCCGGTTTAGTAATTCGGGGTGGTGCTACCCAAATAGTGGGGAGTAGGGATTGTTGTCTTTGTTGATGTACTAGCTGTACTGCTTCTCGGTAGGTGCGAGGGTCTTCAAATTCACAGTAAAGTGTCTCAATACCAGCTTTGAGGGCGGCTTGGAGTTGCTTGAAGTTTCGTACTAGAACTATGAGTGAAGGAGATGAGAGGGATAACGCAGATGAGGAGGGGAGTAAATCTTGGAAACAGATATTAGAACGTAATTCCCAACGCTTGGGTTGACTCCGCAATTCTTCCAACTGCGCCACTATATCTCGCCGCATCCGGTTTAACTCACTTACGGGCAGCATAACAGTATCACTCAGATGGTTGGTTAGCTCTCCCAAACAGAAAGGTGTATTACCGAGACGACCGAATTGTTCTTGCAAACGTTCTGTATCTAGCGGTTTGGTATGCGCCTCCACCAGTGAAATTGCAGACTCTACTTGTACAATATTACCGAGTTCATCGCTCGCGATCGCTATCAATGGCTGACCAACTTCTCCATAAATCTCCAAGTCAATCGGACGTTGGAATTGGGGATTTTCTCCAGCAAAACTCTGACGCAGTTGTTTATCGAGTTCCGGGTCACTAGTTTTCCAAACCTTATCGCCTACATGCACCCGACGTAAGTTCAAATCACTTCTACCAAACGTCAGCAGAGTTTCCTTACCTTTGGACACTACACCATAAACCCGACCGCCTTCTTCCTTCGCCTCTGGATGACCGTAGTCAAAAACAATTCCATCTCCCGGTTTGACGGGTGCTTCTAGTTTGACTGCTATCTGTTCATTGTGAATGCGAGTCACTTCACCGAGATAAACACCGCGTTTTTTACCAAAACGGGCATGAACTAATTGCTGATTATTAATCCCACCAAACCACCCTGTATACAGTCCACGAGAAAATGCCATCTCCAGGTTGTAGTGTTCTTGAGAAGCACAAATTTGTTGTACCACTTTCCCCGCGTCTAATTCCTCCATCACTCTATCCAAAGCTTGGCGATATACATGGGTAACATTAGCAACATACTCAGGGGCTTTCAAACGACCTTCAATCTTCAGACAAGTTACACCTGATTTCACTAAATCTGGCAGCACTTCTAATCCTGCTAGGTCTTGAGGACTGAGTAAGTATTTGCGTTCTTTTAAATTCACAACTTTCCCATCAGCGATTAACTCGTAGGGCATCCGGCAAGCTTGGGCACATTCACCTCGGTTAGCAGAACGTCCGCCTAAAGCCTCACTAGTCAAACACTGACCGGAATACGCCACGCACAAAGCACCGTGAACAAAAACCTCTAGGGGTAAGGAAGCATCTTGGTGGACAATCTGCTGCTGAATTTTATTGATTTCTTTGAGAGAACATTCACGCGCCAGCACCACCAATTGACAGCCGAGAGACTTGGCAAATTCCACTCCAGCCGCACTGGTAATCGTCATTTGGGTGGAAGCATGGATGGGCAAATCGGGCGAGAGGTGACGGATGAGACGGCATATACCAATATCTTGAACAATCACCGCATCTACACCTGCTGCAATAATTGTGCGGAGATATTGTTGCGCTTGTGCTAGTTCTTTAGGAAATATTAGTGTGTTGACAGTGACATAACCCTTTACGCCCCGACGGTGCAGAAATGTCATCAATTGGGGCAAGTCTGCCTCAGTAAAATTTTCTGCCCGCATTCTAGCGTTGAAGCGATTCAAACCGAAGTAAATCGCGTCTGCCCCATTTTCTACAGCAGCTTTCGCACATTCCCAGTTACCTGCTGGCGCAAGTAGTTCAGGACGTTGAAGAGAAGGTGGGGAAGAAGGGCGTAGCCCATCGGAGATATCGCTTTTCATTAGACTTGGGGTTAAGTAGCACCATAGTGATTTTATCGAAGTTATTGGGGGATGGTGGGGAAGGGAGGCGATCACTATAGTATGGTAATTCAATGGTCAGATGAAGATAATTGCTACTTAGTACACTTACCGGAATTCCCTTGGCAGCAATTCCATACTTATGGCAAGACTTATGAAGAAGCCGCTAAACACGGGCAAGAGGTGATTGAGTCTCTGATTGAATGGTATAAAGAGCAAGGAAAAGCTTTACCAGAGCCAATTACTTTTCCTCATAAACCATTAAAAGTAGCTTCAATCTTTTTAAGATGCTTTGCACAAGTAGGGTAATCGCACCTTACCCCAATCCCTCAATATCAGCACTTTCCCCTTCTGACTCTACAGGCTCAAACTTCACTTTGTTGTATAAATCTTGTAGAGAAATTTCAAATGGGACGGTTACAAGTGCGATCGCTTCATCTTCTTCGTCATATTCACGAAGCGTCCATTGCTTTTTCCCAGTTTGAGAAAATTGATCTACATGAATCCGAGTTTGGTCAATTAATAGATATTCTTGGAAGGTAGAAATTGTCCGGTAAGCCTCAAATTTATCTTCGCGATCATAGCCTTTGGTAGATTTTGATAAAACTTCCACAATAATCTGCGGATTGACAATTATATCGCTCCGGTTGTTGAAATACTCCGGTTCACCTGCCAGAATCATTACATCTGGATAGGTGTAGGTATGCTTTTGGTGTATCCACAGACGAACATCACTCATAAAAATCCGGTAATTCTGCTTTTTAAATGCAAAATTCAACTCAGTACTTAAGTTAAGTGCTATTTGATTGTGATTTATAGTTCCACGCACCATAGGAATTATTTGCCCGTCAATGTATTCACTTTTGTAATCAGCAGCTTCTTCTAGCTCTAAATATTCCTCTGGGGTATAGTATCGCTGTTGTATTATTTGCATAGTTCTATTGAGTAGTAATTTTTAATGGTATGAAGCGTCCGACACTAAAGAGATTTCACGCATCTTTACCGAACAGTTTAACGTGGTTAGATAGAGGTGTTATGTGCTTTGTACAAAGTGAGCGTAGGCGCAGCTATTTGGATTTATTAAAAAACTCGCTTCACAGATAAACGGTGTGAGGGCTGGTAGCCCCTTTTTCTATTGATAACCAGCTGCTTGTAACGAAAACAATTTAGCGTAACGTCCTCCTGCCTGTAATAATTCTTCGTGAGTTCCTTGTTCTATAACTTCGCCGTTTTCTATAACCAGGATTTTGTCAGCCATTCGTACTGTGGAGAAGCGATGGGAAATCAAAAGTACCATCTGATTTTGGGTAATAGCGCGAAAATGATTGAAAATCTCAAACTCAGCTTGGGCATCTATTGCTGATGTTGGTTCGTCTAACACCAAGATATCTGCTTGCGATCGCATAAAAGCACGAGACAAGGCAATTTTCTGCCACTGTCCTCCAGAAAGTTCTTGTCCTCCCTTAAACCAACGACCAAGTTGAGTCTGGAAGTTCTGGGGTAATTGGTCAATAAAAGATTGAGCCATGCCTTTTTCGGCAGCAGTTTGCCAACGGGTATTGCTTTCGAGATGTTCTACATCACCGACGCCAATATTCTCACCCACAGTGAACTGATAGCGGACAAAGTTCTGAAAAATCACACCAATGCGACGCCGCAGCACATCTGCGTCCCATTCCTGCAAGTCCAAACCATCTAAGAAAATTCGCCCCGAGTCAGGAGTGTAGAGTCGGGTAAGTAGTTTGATTAAAGTAGTCTTACCAGAACCGTTTTCGCCGACAATTGCTAGTTTCTCTCTAGGTTTTAAATGCAGCGAAATGTTTTTTAACGCTGGCTTGGAACTTCCTGGATAAGTAAATGAGACGTTCTCAAAACGAATACCATCTTGGGAATTTAAACCAATGGTTGCTTTACCCCAAGACTTTGGTACTTCTTCTTCCAAGAAATCATAGAGGTTTGATAGATATAAATTGTCCTCATACATCCCTCCAATAGAAGTAAGGGCATTGGAAAAAGTAGACTGTCCTTGGCGAAACACAGTCAGATACATTGTCATATCTCCCAAGGAAATCTTACCTAGCACTGTTTCCAGCACAATCCAAGCGTAAGCTAGGTAAAAAGCACCAGTACTGAGTAAACTTAGGAGATATCCCCACAATCCTCGCCGCAGAGTCAAATCCCGGTCTTCCTCATAAAGTAGATCGAATAGGTGGCGGTAACGTTCTAGTAGCATCTCTCCTAGCTGATAGAGTTTGACTTCTGTGACAAAATCTTCTCTTGCTAGCAGATTTTCTAGATAGTGCTGTTGACGAGTTTCTGGCGCACGCCAACTAAACAAGCGAAAGGCTTCTCCAGCAAACTTTGTTTCTGCAATAAATACAGGCATGGCTGCCAAAATCAGCACCACCACTGCCCAAACGGAGAAATTTACTAGCAAAATACCGTAGGTGAATAGAGAAAGGGCACTTTGCACTAACCCAAAGGTGCGGTTTACTAAAGAAAGGGGACGAACCGATGCTTCTCGTCGGGCATTGGTCAATTTGTCATAAAATTCTGAGTCTTCAAACTGCCTAAGATCCAGTGTCAGCGCCTTTTCTAAAATTAGTACATTTACTCGTTGACCCAGTAGCGCCCGCAATAACGACTGACAAATGACGATTCCTCGCTGACTACCTGCTAGTAAAATTACAGCGATCGCTTCTAATCCTACATACAATAATGGGTGATAAATATTGACACTATTGCTGTTTGAATTAACTTGAGAGGCAAATACCACCGCATCAACAATCAACTTACCGAGGTAGGATATCGCCGCCGGTAAAAGACCAGCTACTAAAGTTAAACTAGCCAGAAAAATAGTCAGCGATCGGCTAGTAGTCCATACTAAGCTTACAGCCCGTCCACTATACCGGAAAACCTTCAGTGATTGGCGTAGAATACTTCTTTTTTTTTAATTTTCATCTTTCTTTGGACGAGATACCCCTGGTGCAGCGATTTTTTGTAACTCTATATTAATCTTAATAAATTTTACATCTTTATCCCCACAATCTCCTACCTGGTTTGCCATTTAATCTCTGGTGAGTATCTGCCAATAAAGCTGGAATATCTAATTTTTCTGGACATCTTGGTAAACAGTCGCCGCATTCTGTACAGCGGTTAGCTTTCATTCCGGGGAACCAGTGACCGGCATTTTCAAACATTCCGTAACGATATTGTCCATAGTCTGTCATCTCGTATGCTAATGCCAGGTTTCTTAACCGTAATATCTCTGGAATATTGATATTTTCTGGGCAAGGCAAACAAGCATAACATTGGCTACACTTATCGATTCCTAAAGCAATTTTTTGATGATTTTCTAATCGCTCAAATGCAAAAATTTCTTCTGGTGTGAGTTGATTATCTCGGTCAGCAACTTGCAAAGGTTCGATTAATTCTTCTGGATTGGCTGCCCCGATACTCAAAGTAGTAATACGGTTATCTGCTAGTAAAAATCGATAGTTTAATTCTAAGGGTGAATACGGCTGACACAGGTCTTTTAGAGTTTGGGGTGGTGTGTAGAGGCGTCCTCCCTTATCGGCAGGGGAAATAATGAAAATCCCCATATCCTTTTGGGCTGCTAGTTGAATTGCTGAGGCGTGGCGTTGGAAAAAATAGTAATAATGCAGATTAACAAATTCAAAAAAATCTGTATTTATAGCTGCCTGAATTAGCTCTAACGAGCCGTGGGTGGAAAAACCAACGTGTCGCACTCGACCATCAGCAACAGCTTCTTCTACAGCTTGCATACAACCATTTTTGGCTTGCACCCACTCTAAATGTTGCCAAGTGTTCAAGCCATGAATGCCTAAGCAATCTAGATAATCTATTTGTAATTGTTCTAACGATTCATCGATGCACCGACGCATGGTGTCAACATCTKCTGTGGCTGGAATTTTGGTAGTGAAGTGCAGCCTTGTTCGGGGTACTGATAGACCAGCTTTTAGTGCCTGACCAAGATATTCCTGACTTTTGCCGTAACCTCTGGCAGTTTCTAGATGATTAATTCCTAAGGCTAAGGCTTGTTCGATGGTTTGCTGAGCATTTTCAAAATCAGCTAGGTAGCGCATTGTTCCTAAGGAAAAAACCGAGAGGCGTAAATTTGTTTTCCCAAAGCGTCGGTATTGCATCATCAACAGAGTTAGAAGTTTGGAGACGCGATTAATCGCGTCTGTACAAGAGTTAGGAGTTGAATCAAAATAACTCTTAACTCATAACTTAGCTGTCGCCATTACCAAAGCGCTTGATCAAATCCTCAGGACGAAGATTGGAAATAAATTCACGGAAGGCTTGCTGTTCGGCTTCATCTGCATCGCGGTCAACAGGAATAGAAGCATCAGCGATGACTTCTTCCATTACCCAAATTGGGGTATTTGTACGCAGCGCAATGGCGATCGCATCGCTAGGACGGGCGTCAATTTCCTTTTTGACCTCGCCTTGCTGGACAATTAAGGCTGCATAAAATGTATCCTTTTGCAGGGAATGAATAATCACCTTCTCTAGAGTCATGTTCCAAGTCTCTAGAAGATTCACCATCAAATCGTGGGTTAAGGGTCTAGGAGGCTTCTGATTCTCCAGTGCGCCCATAATTGCCCTGGCTTGTTCTTGACCAATATAAATTGGCAAAGCCCGCCGATCAGAAGAATCTTTCAAAAGGACGATCGGGCTACGGGTTATGGCATCTAATGCTATGCCAGCGACTTTCATTTCAATCATTGGCTAAGCCTCTACAATTTGTTGAGAGCTTTGGATGCTGTGTAACAAATAGTACCCTTTTTTGGGTGGTTTGGCGACAGTAATAAACATAAGCATTCGTTCTCTATAATTGCTTCTATTAAACTCCGAACTTGTGGTGAACACCAGAGTAAATCAAATGGGTCTACTTAAACAATAAGCTTCTTACCCAAGTATGCCTTGTGAAGGATGCTAATGTGTTAATATTCCTTATATAAAAAAAAGTCAGAAAATATACTAAGATATTCACAATCTTTGTGACAATTACTAATTAATTTCAGTCAAAATTAGGCAATAAATAGAGTTAGTTTGGCAAAAAAGTCGTGTTTACAGGATTAATCCAAGCATTAGGAACGATGAAACCCTTAGGGGGCGATTCTTGGCAAATTACTTGTGTTAGCCAGTCAATTGAAGTCATGATGCAAGATTTGGCTTATGGTGACAGTGTGGCGGTAGATGGCGTTTGTTTGACAGTAGAAAAAGTTTTAAAAGATGGGTTTATCGCCACTGCTTCACCGGAAACGCTGCGCCGCACCACTTTAGGAGGTGAGCAAACCCAGCAGAAATATGTCAATTTAGAAGCGTCGCTCAAAGTTGGCAGCAAAGTGGGCGGTCATTTTGTCATGGGTCACGTAGACGGCATCGGACGATTGCTAGTGGCAGAACAAACGGCTAGTTCTTGGGAAATGACTTTTAGTGCATCAGAGGCGATCGCACGCTACATTGTCCCCAAAGGTAGCATTGCCGTCAATGGCATCAGCCTKACAGTAGCCGCATATGAGCCAGAATTTTCGCAATTTAAGGTGGCTGTTATCCCCCTTACTTATGCTGAGACAAATCTTCGTTATTTGGCTGCTGGTAGTTTAGTAAATCTAGAAGGAGATATTCTTGGCAAATATGTGGAAAAATTCTTCCATTCAGGCAAGCCACACACCACAGACCCTGATAACAATAGTATAAACGACATTACACCCGCATTCTTAGTAGAACACGGGTATTTGTAATTTAAAAATGGGGAATGGCGCATTAGCCAAACAGGGAGTTAGGAATTCTCTCTCCCTCATCTCTCCCAGTCCCTAGTTAACTTCCTGGTTGCTGGCTGACCTGAGCAGTCTGCAAGCTTCGGACTAACTGGCTGAGGGCGCTTTGTAAATCCGCGCCTGGGTCAGCAGCAACCCACCCGTTCGGTGTTAAGTGGCGGACTTCAAAGTGCAGGTGAGGCCCTGTAGAGTTCCCTGTACTCCCAACTCGCCCGATCATAGTCCCTGCTTGTACCCATTGACCGGGTTGAACAAAGATTTCTGACATGTGGCCGTAGAGAGTTTGCTCAGCAGATTTGTGATTAAGGATAACGGTTAAACCATAACCACCAACCCAGTTAGCAGTTTCTACGGTTCCAGGAGCAGCAGCCAAAACTGGTGTTCCCATAGGCGCACCCAAGTCTGTACCAGCATGAAAGCGTTGGTTACCTGTAATTGGATGAATTCGCCAACCAAACAAAGAAGTGATAGGAGCAGGAATCGACAGTGGATACATCATTCCTGTTCCACCATAGGCAATTGTGGGACTGTAGGGGATTTGTGGCAATACTGAGGCTAGTGAGAAGTCATAAGCTACGGTGCTGGGGCGAGGTGCAACGTTGCCATCTGCCATTGGTGGCGGTAAAGTACCACCGCTGGGTGCAATGGGAGTTGCACTCACCTTCGTAGTGCTGAATTCACTGGGGTTAGGAATAAACCGATTCGGGCGGAATGCAGTCTTGCTTTCACTGTTGGAAACACTTTGAACAGCACGCCACCTGCCATTGCTAGGAGCGGTTGCAACCTGTTGCACTGGTGAAACGACTGCCAACTCTGCGTTTTGACTTCTTCTGAGCCAACTAGGTGCTAATTTACCATTAGAATTAGCTACACGCCCAGCTGGGGGCACTTTAGCGCAAACCCCACCAGATACGCCTTGTCCTGAAGGCAAAATGGCTCGGCAACCACTAGAGCGTTCTGTGAGGATTACGGAATTTGGTGCTTGATAAGTGCCTGTTGCGCCGATATCATAACTATTGGGGTCAATATAGGCGTTATTATAATCCTTAGTTTTCTGTGTCGCTGCCCTAACAGTAGTGTTTGAGTTATTTGCTGGTTGAGCAACTTCCGGGAGTTTTTCAGGTAAGGAGCGGGCAGGAGTATTAGGTTTTTGCTGTCTCACCCTTGCAGGAGCAATTTGAGAAGTTTCTGACTTGGGGTTTGACTGTCTGATAATTACAACAGGTTTAGCAGCTTCAATGGGTGTAGACTGCTTGATTGGCTCTTTTGATTGAGCAACTTCTGGCTTGTTGCGTAATCTCTGTTTGAGTCTGGCTCGCCGTTGAGCAAAATCTGACTGTGTTTGAGCTACTTCAGGAGTAACAGTCTGTTTTTTCGCTGGATTTATAACTACTGTTGGCTGGGAACTTTCAACAGTAGGAACGATATTGTCTATTTGTGTTTCCGTTTGAGCAGACACGAAGCCGCCGCTCAGGAGACTGATGCTGCTTAGCCAACAGAGACTCTGTGCTGGTAGCGTCGAGGCAAAACGTTTTTTTGTCACATCTCGCTGCCATAAGTAGTGCAAACGATGATGGGCAGAATTTTTGCGCTGCGTCATTTGTTCTCTCAGTTGTGTGTAATTAGCCTAAAGAGATGATGCTAGTAGTTTGTCTTGTCCAAAGAGCTATATTTTAGACAAACCTCAAATTTAAACGGAAGATTTATGGTATCCCAAACTGATTGTACCGGGTTGAATATAAATTTCCGGTGTGATTAGTTCTTTTGTGCCATAAGTTTCTAAATCAACTCGTAAATTTCCTTGAGGAGTCACCCCGACTATAGTACCCGAAAGATTATTGACGTACACCTTATCGCCCATGTTTGTAAGCAAGTCTAAATAGCGAGACAAGAGTATACTTATTCCTTCTTGGAAAAGGCACAGCATACCGGATTCTATTCCCAGTAAAACTGTAGAGGTGAGCATTTCCAAACAATAAATTGGTCTGGAATTTTGGGAAGCTTGCCACGATTCCAGATTAATTCCAGTTTCTGGTACTGGGTTTGCCCAGTTAATACCAACACCAATTATTGCTTGCGTAATTTGTCCTTTGTTTACTTTGGTTTCTGTCAAAATGCCGCCTAGCTTGCGACCATTTAAAATTAAATCATTGGGCCATTTTATCCCAACATTTACGTTATGCTGGCGCAATTGAGACGCTATTCCCCAAGCACTAGCAAAAGTTAACTGGTAACTGTCGGTAGCTGCTATTTTTTGGTCGAAAGAAATTGCTAGCGAAAGATACAATCCCCCAGTAGGAGAAATCCATTGGCGTCCCCATTGTCCCCGTCCAGCAGTCTGTGAAGTTGCAATTACTACTGTTCCCGAATTAGCCCCAAGGCTTAACATGTCCCAAAGGGTTTGGTTGGTTGAAGAGACGCTTTCAAAAAAATGCAGATCGAATGGTAAATATGGATGTTTACGTGCCGCTTTTAAAGCTGCTTCTAAATTTTGCAAATCAAATACCACAGCAGTTAACCCAAATAGCGTTGTTCAAGTTAGCATTAATTGGCTGATGAGTAGATTTTCTGTTTAGGTTTGGTTAACGATGCACACATGGTACTGGTGTAATTGGGAAGGACTGCCCTATCTGAGGTGTAGTATTCTGGATTGGGATCACGGTTTCTTTACCCAGCAGTTTTGGCCGCGATCGCCACAAGATCTCACACTAGTACTCCAACCGGAGGCATCAGTCTATCGTTTAAAGCAGGTACATGGCAATACTGTTCTCACCCCCCAAGAAATTGCTAAGAGTACTCTTGAGGATGGTTTAGCATCCGCAGATGGTTTAATTAGCGAACAGCCGCTACAAGCTATCTGGGTCGCTAGTGCAGATTGTACGCCCGTGCTGATTGGGGATGTGAAAACCGGACAAGTGGCAGCAGTACACGCTGGATGGCGGGGTACTGCCAAGAAGATTGTCCCCCAAGCGATCGCTCGATTACAATCCCAAGGCAGTCAACTCGATGATTTACGTGTGGCGATGGGGCCGGCGATCGCTGGTGAAGTTTACCAGGTTTCTGTTGATGTAGCTGCCGAAATCGGAGCCAGTATCATACCACATAATGAAGAACAAAAAATTGTCCAAGCATTACATCAGCTACCCAATTCACCTTTATTAGCAGACCCCAATCCAGAAAAGGTCAGGCTAGATGTCCGGCGGATAAATGCTTTACAACTAGAAAGTTTGGGAATTAGTGGAGAACAAATTGCGATCGCTCCTTATTGTACTTTCCAAACTCCAGAGCATTTCTTTTCTTACCGCCGCGAACAAGAGAAAAAAGTCCAGTGGTCAGGGATTGTCAGTGCTAAAACTAGTCAATAGCCTATATTTTTATCAATCGAGTAAAGCTGCAACAGGAAATAAAATTTCTTGACTTTTAGTCAAGTTAATGCGCTATACAAAACTTCACGATGCATTAATGCTCTATCTACTAAAGATTGTATTTGCTCAGGTGATAAAGGATCGCCATTGGCATAATGCTCTATCCAAGTCAGACTAATTAAATTTGGGTCATCTGGTAAAGTTGCTAAATCCCACCCAGGTATTGCCAATTCTTCCATAAGACGATTTACTTTTGGATCGTAACTGAGAGCAAAGCAGCGACAACCTTCAGCAGCAGCCATAATTAAGCTGTGCAAGCGCATTCCAATTGCCATTTCCACACCGCGAAACACGCCTTTCAAAAGTTGCGGATCTTCCAGATACAAAATTTTGCTAACATCTTTGAGATGTGGTTGAATAGCTTCAGCAATAGTTAAATCTTCACTTTTTTGAAACGGCAGTAATAAAATGAAAGCTTGCGTAGCTTTTTGAAAATCTACTAAAGCACGAGTTAAGTTTGCTAGGCGTGTTTGTGTAAGTTGGGGATGCGATCGCAATGTTATTGCAACTCTGGGCGCAGGTAAATCCCAAAGTCCTGGGACTGGTTGAGATTCCAATGCCCAAACTGGGTCTGGAGCTATAATACAAGGAATTTGCCAATCAGATAACAAAGCAGCACTGGCGCGATCGCGGACACTGATTTTGGTACAATTACCAAAGGTTTGCCGTGCCAACCAGCGAGTTTGCGGACGCAGCAAAGGGCCGATACCCTGCGCCCAAGCAACAGTTTTCAAATTCATTTTCTGCGCCAACGCCATTAGTCCGCCATAATAAAGTGGGCTGATGGCACTGGTAACATCTTGAATGATACTCCCACCACCCCAAATCAAGGCATCACAAGAGCGCAAAGCTTGCAGTACAGGTAAGGCAGCCATGCGATCATAGGTTTCTACATTGTGGCGATCGCGGGTTTGGTTTGGATTGCCCGAAAGCACTACAGGCGTCACATCAGGTGGTAACATTTGCAAAAGCGTTGCCAATAAAGCTTCGTCACCACCATTACCTTTACCGTAATATCCAGACAACAACGCCCGCATCTTTGCCATTTAAAATTTTGGATAAAAGGATTTTAGATGATCAACTTTTCTTAAAAATTGATCAGATGTTAGCCATCCTACCAACAACAGATAAATTTTCTTATGGGAAGATGATGTTATGGAAAGACAAGAGAACTAAATTATTCTTACCTTTTGACTTTTAACTTTTGACTTGTTATGCACGCCCTTTCAATTCCCACCTGGATTATTCATATTTCTAGCGTTATTGAGTGGATTGTCGCCATTTGGTTAATCTGGACTTACGGCGAACTCACTGGTAACCGCAATTGGTGGGGATTGTCCCTTGCCATGTTACCAGCTTTGGTCAGCGCCATGTGTGCTTGCACCTGGCATTATTTCGATAACGCCGAATCTTTGGAATGGCTGGTAACGCTTCAAGCTACCATGACCTTAGTTGGTAATTTTACACTTTGGGCAGCAGCATATTTGATTTGGCGTTCTACCAAGCCTGCTAATACTGTTGAACCAAAACCTATCAAATCAGAGCAATGATGTCTAAAGGAACCCTGTTTGCCCTTTCTCTGTTTCCCTATTTGGGTTTCTTGTGGTTTCTCAGCCGCAGTCCGCAAATGCCGCGTTTTGCTCTATACGGATTTTACGGCACTCTTGTATTTGTTGCCGTCACTATTCCAGCAGGAATTTACGCGCAAGTGCATTATGGAGAGTCTTTAGCAAATGTAGATTGGTTGCACGGCAGTGCAGAAGTATTTTTGACCCTTTCTAACATTTTGATTGTGCTAGGTTTTTGGCAAGCAATCAAACAATTAAAAATTAAACATTAAAGATACCAAACCCAGCTATAGCTAGTGTTTGATTGCATTAAGTTATGAGGAACAAGTAAATGGATGTAATTCCAGCAATAGATTTACTAGAAGGTCGTTGCGTGCGATTGTATCAGGGAGACTACGATCGCTCGCAAGTTTTTAGTGAAGACCCGGCTGATGTTGCTAAACAGTGGGTTGAACAGGGTGCTACCAGATTGCACGTGGTCGATTTAGATGGTGCAAAAGCAGGTAAAGTAGTAAATCTTCGAGCAATAGAGGCGATCGCTCAAGTGGTATCGGTGCCAATTGAAATTGGTGGAGGATTGCGCGATCGCACCAGCGTTCAACAAGTGTTTAATTTGGGCGTACAGTGGGCAATTCTCGGCACCATCGCTGTAGAACAACCCCAACTAGTGCAACAACTGTGTGAAGAATTTCCCAAACAAATTATTATCGGTATTGACGCCCGTAATGGCTACGTAGCAACTCGCGGCTGGTTAGAAACTTCAGAAGTTTTAGCAACCCAACTGGCTGTGAGAATGCAAGAATTAGGTGCAGCAGCTATTATTTACACCGATATCCACCGTGATGGTACACTTATAGGCCCGAATTTAGAAGCTTTGCGAGAACTAGCTGCGGCAATTTCCATACCAGTAATCGCTTCTGGTGGAGTTAGTTCCGTTACCGATTTGTTAAGTTTGCTGGCGTTAGAACCACAAGGCGTAACTGGTGTGATTGTCGGACGTGCCTTGTACACTGGGGATATTTTACTCAAAGAAGCATTGCGAGCGATCGGCCCTGGACGGATTCAGGATATACCCCCCAATTTCGGTTTCTCTAGCTTTGCTTGACAAACTACCCCTGTTCTGTCACTCTCCGAAAACATTTGCCATTTGTGAATTCTAGAGCTTTTATCTACCAGGCGATCGCTCGATTATTTTCTAATAACAAATACAAGACCTATTTTTTTCTAATAGTAAAGCCTGTATTGACCGACTGATATAGCTTTCAAAGATTGGTTACTCGGAAAGTGACAAAAGAGGGCTACACACACTGACTCGTCCTTTTGAGTACAGTGTTGTCTGTCTTAACTAGTCTGGCTATTTGTTCTAGCTAAACAATCAACACTACGGGGGATGAGATGGTTGTTACATTGCAACTGCGCCAAACCGAAGTTCAACCAGGCCAGTGCTTGATATTGCGCGAGATTAGTTGGGCAGAGTTTGAAGCAATTCTAGAGGAACTTGGAGAACATCGTGCTACACGAGTTGCTTACTATCAAGGGCTGTTAGAGATTCGGATGCCTTCACCAGAACATGAAGTAGACAAAGAATTAATTGGTGATATGGTTAAAATCCTACTTGATGAGTTACAACTTGATTGGGAACCTTACGGCTCGACAACACTGAAGCGATCGCAAATGGCAGCAGGTGTAGAACCGGATACCTGTTTTTATATCCAAAATGCTGGCCAAATTATTGGCAAGCGACGATTAGATTTGTTGGTAGATCCACCACCAGATTTAGTAATTGAAATCGATGTTACCTCAAAGACTCAGCTTAGTGCTTATGTGGCCTTGGGCATACCTGAGTTTGGTGTTACGGAAATGGCAAGTTGCGAGTATTTGTCTTAAATCAAGCAGAATATATTGAGATGAAAACTAGTCCCACATTTGAAAAGTTACCTGTAATTGAGGGAATATTGCAGTTTTTGCAACTCAGCCTAACACAAGGATCTAGTACAGCACGACGAGCATTTAGGCAGTGGGTGCGTGAAGCAATAGCATAGTAAGAAATATCAAGTTTGGTTAAATATCCCTCGATATAGATTGGGTAGAACGAAATTTAGGTGTTGCTGATTGAAAATATGAATCTGCCTTAGGCAATATGATATTAGATTACCTATTTGCTATAGCCAGCGAGCACTAACTCATATATTAAGATTTGTACCTGTTTTATTAAAAGTTAAGCTGACTACAAAGGCAAGATTATCTACTAACTTTTTTCAATAAATTTAAATTTTTTTCAAATATTTCTGTAATCGACAATACCCGTAATGTAGATTAAATGGTACTAAATTTAAAAATTAAATATTATGGCTAATCAAGAGCAACATTCCAACCAAGCGTTGAATCAAGCACAGGCTAACGGAACAAAGAAGAAACTACAACCTCCCCCAGACATCAAAAGACCAAAGAAAACTGAATAAAAACTGTATTTGGTGTTGTCAAGAAAATATTGCAGCTATTTAAAAATTTAAAGATTTATAGCTACTAACTAAAGACTATAAGCGCTCCCAGCCACAGCGTTTTATAATCAAAGTAGAGCGCTGTGGCCTATGTAACTTTTTGTAAAGGAAATCTAAAAGAATTGACCTTAGTAGAAGCGCGGTTGCACTTAGGCTAGATAATAGATGTAATCATCCTAATTGATACAACCACAGTCCTAGACTTTTGTGATATCAATGTATACCAGTGAATCGACCAAATACTCTGCCAGAACGGACATTGGACAAACCAGCCGGATTTTGGTAGTAGAAGATGAAGAACTAATCCAGGAAATGGTAGCTGTAGCCCTGGAAGAAGAGGGTTACGGGGTGATAACTGCGCCCGATGGGCGGTCTGCTGTTGAGTATCTCAAAAGTTTTGAAACCAACTCAGGGGAACTTCCCTTTGACTTAATCGTTCTTGATTTGATGCTGCCTCAGATCAATGGTTTAGATATTTGCCGTTTGCTACGTCACCAAGGAAACCCAGTACCAATTTTAATGCTCAGTGCTAAGGGTAGCGAAACCGACCGCGTTTTAGGTTTGGAAGTAGGAGCAGATGACTACCTCACTAAACCCTTTAGTATGCGGGAGTTAGTGGCTCGCTGTCGTGCTTTACTGCGGCGTCAGCGCTTAAGTACTTTGCCACAGCTACCGGTATTGAAATTTAAGGATGTAACCTTAAATCCTCAAGAATGTCGCGTACTGGTTCGTGGTCAAGAGGTAAGTCTTTCCCCCAAAGAGTTTCGCCTGCTGGAACTGTTTATGAGTTACGCCCGTCGGGTGTGGTCGCGTGAACAATTGCTAGACCAGGTTTGGGGTCCAGATTTTGTAGGGGATAGTAAAACCGTAGACGTTCACATTCGTTGGCTGCGTGAAAAATTAGAGCAAGACCCTAGCCATCCAGAATATATTGTGACTGTACGAGGTTTTGGCTATAGGTTTGGATAATTAGTTTAGATAGTTGTTAGTTTTGAGTAATCATCAAAAAACTAACAACTCAAATGCTCTTATTGGGATTTTTTCTGGGTTTAGCGGTAGGCATTGGGTTTTGGGTTTGGCAACAGGTTCAACTTAACCGCTACCTGAGGCGCGTACTCCAACCGTTAACCCCACATTTTCACAAAGTGGGACTGCTACTAATTCCTGGGTTACGGCAGGAAATTATGCTCTTGAAAGAGCAGCGACAAGATTTACAACAGTCGCTGCAAACTTACCAAGACTTGCTGGAATTTGCACCAGTGGGATATTTACAGGTAGATGAAGAAAATCAACTGCTGTGGTGCAATCAGCAGGCACAGGAAATTTTATATCTGCAAAGGTGGCAACCAGGACAAGTACGGTTGCTGCTGGAGTTAGTACGGTCTTATGAACTTGATCGCTTAATTGAGCAAACTCGTGATTACCAAAAACCACAGACAAAGGAGTGGGTGTTTCATCCATCTTGTGATAGTGCAGCAGAGATACAAACAGTAAAATCTTTAACTTTGCGGGCTTCTAGCTTGCCTTTACCCGATGGACAAGTAGGAGTGTTTCTAGAAAATCGTCAACCCCTATTGGATATAAATCAAGCACGCGATCGCTCTTTTTCTGATTTAGCACACGAACTCAGAACGCCGTTGACTTCGATTCGTTTAGTTGTAGAAACTTTACAAAACCGTTTGGAACCACCTTTAAATCGCTGGGTTAACCGTCTGATGCAAGAAGTTGATCGGCTGATTAACTTGGTGCAAAGCTGGTTAGAACTCACCCAAATGGAAACCAACCCCAACATCCAATTGCAAACCGAAGCTGTAGAATTGCGATCGCTAATTGCATCTGTTTGGGAAAATCTAGAACCTCTAGTACAACGGCAAAATCTGTCTCTGAGTTATTCGGGGCCAGAAAATCTTTGGATTAAAGCAGACCCAGCCCGCATCCACCAGGTTTTTCTCAACTTGCTGGACAATAGCATTAAGTATAGTCTTCCTTCTACTTGCGTTCACGTCCAGGCAAAAATTCTATCGATGAGTAATAATGGCGGCAATGCTAGTTTCTCATCTGTCGAAATAAATCTTATTGATTCTGGGTTAGGTTTTTCCCAAGCAGATTTACCCCACGTTTTCGAGCGATTTTATCGGGGAGATAAAGCTAGAACCCATTCGCAGCAGGATAATAATTCTATAGGGGCGATTGTTGGCAATGGTTTAGGGTTAGCGATCGTTCAACAAATTCTTCTGGCTCACGGCGGTTCAATCAAAGCGATGAACCATCCAGAAACAGGTGGAGCTTGGATGCAAATTCAATTTCCTCAAGTCATGGCAAACTCTTTAAGCCAAGACTATAGTTAAAAAATATCTTCACGTTTGAGATTACAAGTGTGAAAGCTGTCCGTTACAGTCCCAATCCTCAGAGACCCCAACTGGCACGCGCTATTAGGCGTTTAGAACGGGATGTATTACGCATGGGAGCTTTGGTAGAACAATCATTTCGCCTCAGCCACCAAGCGTTATTTGCTCGTAACTTAGCAGCAGCGGAGGAACTTCCCCGGTTAGATAAAAAAATTGATCGTTTTTATAGACAAATAGAATCAGACTGTACAGCAATTATGACGTTGCAATCACCTACAGCACAAGATTTGCGTTGCTTGAGTGCTTTTATGCAGCTAGTGCGAGACTTAGAGCGCATTGGTGATTATGCTAAGGATTTAGCTGAGATTGCAATTAAAATCTTTCCCTATGCGCCTCATATGTCTTTACCAGAGATTGAAGTTATGTCCCGTCACGCTCAAGCAATGTTAGCAACTAGCTTAGTGGCTTTAGCAGATTTTGATGAAGCAGGTGGACGAGGTTTAAAGCACTTGGATGATACTGTAGATGATGCTTATGATCGCGTTTATCAGACTTTAGCTCAACAACGCGACGTACCAGGCGTTGTTGAGCCAATTGTACTGTTGGCACTGGCGATTCGTTGTTTGGAACGTATGGCCGATCATGCGACTAATATCGGTCAAAGGGTTGCATATATCGTCACTGGTCAACGCTCTTAAATCTAATCAGCGAACAATTACCACTTATCAGTTATCAGATTTATCTTGATAACTGATAACTGTTCGCGGTTGACTGATAAAGCTTGGTTGGATCGGAAGTTTCCAAGACAGTCAATTATAGCCGTAGCCATATCAGAAAATCCCAAAACTGAGAATAAAAAATAAATATATCCTACTTTCTACTTTCTTTTTTTAAAGTAAAGAACACGAAGAAATAATTCAGATAATTCTTGCGTAACTACCTAACTCAAACCAAGCTCTGTTATAAAATATTTATCAATAGTATGAGTTTTTCTAATCTATCAAATAAAATTAAGTTAACTAGATATTTTACAAAAAGCTTACCTTTTCTTAAACTTACACAATTAAGGTAACGGATAAATAGCTAAATGATTTTCAACTATCTCTTCGTGAGATAGTTGGATATAAAAGTTATTGACTACAAATGGAGCATTATTTTGTAGTTACTAAAATCAACTAATTATTCAAAGAGTTGCAGGTTTGGGAACCCACGTTTAAAAACGATTGCAAAAAAGACACCGTTCTTCTGGTGCTATGCGTCCCCTGAAAACATCTTTTTTTTAATAGGCTTTAAACCCATAACTAAAGTTTTTATTAGAATTCCCCCACACCCTAACCAGGCAACCCCACGCCCTGTTATTTGTAACTCTAATTCAGCAGAATATTAACTTGCTTGTGTTAATTAGAGGAGATAAGGTATAATCGGTGCTGTGATTTTGTGTGAAATCACCATAGGTAAAGTGTTGATAAACATGTTGCCATGATTCGATTTAATTAGGTGTGAGTGAAAGTAAAAACATGACAAAGCAATTTTGGAATCTAGTTAAGGTTAGTCCAATTGTGATCGTGGCTACATTTTTAGCTGCAAATAGTGCCTTTGCTGCTGAAATTAACGAAGAAGTGACAACTGTTAATCAGTTATCTCAAGCTGAAGATTCAAACAATATTGATCAAGTAACATCTGTTTCTCAGTTTTCGGATGTGCAGCCCACAGATTGGGCATTCCAAGCTTTACAATCCCTGGTTGAGCGCTACGGTTGTATTGCAGGTTATCCCAACAGTACCTATCGCGGTAACCGTGCTTTGACCCGTTATGAATTTGCCGCAGGTTTGAATGCCTGTTTAGACCGAGTTAACGAATTGATTGCTACAGCCACCGCTGATTTGGTAACTAAACAAGACTTGGCTACCTTACAGCGTTTACAAGAAGAATTTTCTGCGGAACTAGCAACTCTGCGGGGTCGTGTAGATGGGTTAGAAGCCCGCACTGCGGAGTTGGAAGCTAATCAATTCTCCACTACTACCAAGTTGGTTGGAGAAGCAATTTTCGCCGTGTCTGATGTTTTTGGCAATCAAAGGGCTGATACAGATGCTAACCCTGACAATAACCCAGACTTAGATAGCAATGCCACTTTTTCTGACCGGGTTCGTTTGAACTTATATAGCAGCTTTAGTGGTAAAGACCAGTTGCAAATCCGTTTGAATGCTAATAACACTATCTCTAATGCTGGTGTGAGTGGGACTAACATGACCCGTTTGGGTTTTGATGGTAATAATGGCAACTCTGTTGTCATCGATAAAGCTAACTATGCTTTCAACTTCTCTGATGCAGTGCGTGTCAAAGTTGATGCCACTAATGGAGAATTATACGAAAACGTTAATACCTTCAACCCTGACTTTGCTAGCTCCGGTAGAGGTGCGCTCTCTCGTTATGGACGTTTCAGCCCAATCTATCGCCAAGGTCAAGGTGGTGCAGGTTTAACTGTTACCCTCAATCCTAAAGGACCGATCAGTTTGACTGGTGCTTATCTAGCCAGGACTGCTAACGATCCTACTGATAATAATGGTCTGTTTAATGGTGATAACGCTATCTTTGGTCAGTTATCTTTCCAACCCACCAAAGCCTTTAATATTGGTCTAACTTACGCCCGTACTTATCAAAGTGATGGTGCTGCTAACAATTTTTTCCAAGGTACAGGTAGTATTTTCGCGAACAATCCTTTTGGAGCTGGTACTCGTAGTCTAGCCAATAACTATGGTGTAGAAGCTAGTTTCCAATTTAGTCCTAAATTGGTCATTAGTGGTTGGGGAGGTTATACAACTGCTGATGCTAAAACTGGTATTAATGCGGGTGCAGATGCAGATATTTGGTACTGGGCCGGATCGCTTGCTTTGAAAGACTTTGGTGGAGAAGGTAACGTCTTAGGCGTTATCTTTGGTCAACCACCTAGAGTTAGTGGTGGAAGTATAAAAAATGCTGCCGCCAATGTTGATTTAGACGACGATACCTCTTATCACTTAGAGGGTCTTTACAAGTTTAGAGTCTCCGATAATCTGCAAATCACCCCTGGCTTGTTAGTAATCTTCAATCCAGAGCATAATAACAACAACGATACTGAATACGTAGGTACTTTGCGTACTACCTTCAGCTTCTAAAATTGGCAATTATGATGAACAAAAACCCCATTTTGAAGTGGGGTTTTGTTTAGCAAAAAATTGGCTATGTTGGATTATAATCTGGCTGGTTGGATAAATCTTTTGGGCGGCGATCGCTACTCCAAGCCCACCATACACAACCACATTGGCAATAATAGAACTCTTGCCATTTACGACGACGGTCTTCTGTAAGTACAGGCGAGCGCCGATTTAACCAAACTTTTTCAGCTTCAAGGCTACTTGAGTAACAGCTAGGACAGCAAAACTCATAAGCGTGTACTGCCTTATTCGTCCATTCAGGTGGGAGCAGAGCAAAAGCATCCATGATCGAGACAGGGAGTAGAGAGTAGTGTAATTCAATCAATTGAAAAACACTGTAAAATGAGTGAATCAATATTCTTAAAAGCTTGTCTATTTGATTGATAAATCTGAATTTGCAAAATCTTTCACCAATAAAAGACTTATTTTTTAAGAGTATTAAAGAGAGATTACAAATCAAAGATTAACACAAAAAGTCAATCTTTTTCGGGTCTTCGACTCATGGGTAACCCCACAAATCTATAAAATTACTGTAGATGAGCAGCTTAGCCATCCTACTATTATCAATTATAAAAGACTGATAAATAAAAAAATATCTCAACATTTACAGTCATCAGTCATCAGGAGACCAACTTCAAGTATTGTTTTTATTTCTTGGAGTTCCCTAACAAATTTGATATTTTAGGAACTGCTCAACTATGGACATTATGGCTAATAATTAAAATTATGGAGCCAAATGCTGAAATTCGTCGTTTATTAGATGTCATGCCTGCTTCTGGTCGGATGATGACAAAAATTGTTAGCAAGCCGGAGCAGGCAAAAGTAATTGACGCCTCCTTTCCTCAACCCTGGAATCAGGCGCGACCGATATATATTAATTTTGATTTGTGGCGTCGTCTGACAAAGCCGCAAAGAGACTTACTGTTGTTGCAGATGGTTAGCTGGTTAACAGGGGTAAAGTGGTTTAAACCCGACATTTATCAAGGTGTAGTGCTGGCAGGGCTGTTGGGTGGATTATGGGAAGCAGCACAATCGGATGCGGTGGGTGTAGTGGTAGCTGGGGGATTAAGTGCGATCGCCTTTGTTCGCATCTGGCGGGCTAACAAATCTCAAGAGTCAGAGTTAAATGCTGATGCAGCAGCAATTCGGGTAGCACAACGACGCGGTTATTCAGAAGTTGAAGCAGCACAGCATTTGTTATCGGCAATTGAAGCCCTAGCCAAAATTGAAGGGCGTTCCAGTTTAAATTTTAGCGAATTGATTCGTTGTCAAAATTTACGAGCGATCGCTGGTTTGTCACCAGTGAGTATGCCTGAAAATTATCAGTAGAAATGAGTCATAATTTCAGATTTAGCAGATGAAGTTAAAAGCTGCTTAGTCAGTTCATTTCATTAATTCAAATTTTACATTTAATTATGTCTACCTATTTCAAAAGTAGAAATAAATGTCTTTGTAAATCAGGGAAAACCAACTGCATATATAAACTTTAGCAAAATCAATTTAATTTTTAGCCAACAATGTTAAATAAAAAAAATATCAATTTAACTTCAATATTACCTTTTCGTTCTCCTTGGTTTCTTATCATCATTTTTTCTACTCTTGGTTTAATTGGTATTCTCAACCATTCGATGTGGCGAGATGAACTAAATCCCTGGCTTATCGTTAGAGATAGTAAATCTTTGGCAGATTTAATTGCAAACATTCATTATGAAGGTCATCCTGTTCTCTGGTATTTTTCTCTCGCATTTATGAGAAAAATAGTAGATCATCCTATTATTATGCAAATTTTTCATTGGGCAATTACTGTTGCTTCGGTTACTCTTTTTTGCCTATATAGCCCTTTTAACTATCAACAAAAACTTCTGTTCTGCTTTGGTTACTTTACTTTTTATGAATATCTTTTAATTTCTCGAAACTATGCCTTTAGTATGTTGTTTATTTTCGCATTTTGTACAATTTTCCCATCCAGAAAAATAACTTATATTTATTTGGCAATTTTATTGAGCCTACTAGCAAATAGTAGTGCTTATGGTTTACTAGTATCATTTTCTTTATTATTAACTTTACTAGTTGAATTTTGTTTTGATAGTGAACATCGCAATCGATATTTTAGTCAAAGTCAAAAATATGATTTATTTTTAAGTATTTTGATTATTATATTTTCTTTTGTTTTTTCAATTTATATTTTAACACCTCCAGCAGATAGTTATCTTTATGGGGGCTTAAATAATGGTTGGGTAATTCAATTAGATTTTCGCCATTTTTTGAGAAGCATAGGTAGAATATTTGGTGGTTATTTATTAATTATTCCTCAACACAAAAGATGGCTCGATTTAATTATTTGTGCAACAATTGTTTTATTTATTACTATCTTAATATCACTCAAATTATCTAAAAAACCAGTTATTTTATTTTTTTATATTATAGGAAATGGTGTAATATTTGCCTTTACATACTTGAGATTTTTAGGTATGCCGAGGCATTTTGGACATTTCTATTTAATTTTGATAGCAGCTTTATGGCTCCAAAGCTATTATCAAGAGTCTTTAGCTATAGTCAATAAATTTCCTGTAGGTTCCCATTCAATTGCATTTGTTCGCAATTGGTATAATATCGCTTTCATGTTAATTCTTTATGTTCATTTTCTGGGAGGTATTTATAGCTTCTCAAGAGATTTAGTCGTACCATTTTCTGCCAGTCGGGAAACAGCCCAATATCTTCAAAAAGCTGGTTTAGATAATGAATTTATTGTTGCCAGTCGCGATGCAAATATGGCTCCTTTATCGGGTTATCTGAATCGCCAGTTCTACTATCCTGAACTCAAAAAAATGGGAAGCTTTACTCTATTTAACAAAAGTCGTCAAGATGTTGAACAAGTTGAGATTTTAAGCCAAATTAATTCTCTACTAAAACAAGATGGGCAAAAGAAAATTTTGCTGATTCTAAATAAAAAACTAAATATCAGCCACAATAATTTGAAGATTGTTCCGATTAAAGATTTTGAAAGAGACTGGGTGGATAGCGAACGATATTATCTTTATTGGGTAAATGAAGTATAAGGATAATACACCAAAGATTTTTGGAGTTTTCAGGCAGAGATTACGGTAATCTTTAGTAAAAGATATTTCATAAAAGCTACAGCAAGGAACTAATCCTGCTATCATAGGCGTTTTACAGCACTGTTCTGTTTGAGAAAATAAAGGCTTGTTTGTTCTACAAGCAGAATGTATTGCCACTCCCAAAAATCAAGCTTTTACATCCTTTGACTAGCTGCGATCGCTAAAGCTACTTTACACTGGAATATGAGAATCAGAGACTAAGGAGTTTATTCATACCTTCTTGGTATTGGTTATAAACTACTTACCTTGTGTAGAAAAACTTAATTTAAATTCTGTCAGTGACTAACGGAGTTGATGAGAATGAACTTTATTCTTTTTGTCTTAGCAGTGGTTTATGTAGGCGGCGCTTGGAAGTTTTGGAATGGGTTTACACGGACTAATTTTAATCCAAGTTTGACCAATCGCATCGGTTTATCTTTGCTATGGCCAGCTTTGTTTATTACTAATCAATCCTATCGTCGAAACTTTAGAAAGGCATTAAAGGGTTAAAATTTACTATTAAGTAAATCTAAACTTAACAGTGACATCTATCTTAATATAAATCTAACACACAATCCCCCTTTCTTATTAAGAAAGGGGGGTTAGATTTACTCATCCGAAAATGAGATAAGTTTTGGATAAATTCCTAATGTTATCGATAGTAGGAATTATTTACCATTGGTGAGAAGATGGATTGCTCCACCGACAGCTGCACCATCAACAGCGTTACCAAGGGTATCTCTACGATCACCAGTAATTACGCCGGTCAATGCGCTAGCGCCTGCACCGACTCCGACATCTTGAACAGCACTCCGGTGACGATGATTTCTTCTGAGTCCGTTTGCACCGTTGACGGCTGCACCAGTGGCACCACCCTTAACAGCATTACCTAATACCCCACCATTTCCTCTGATGGCTCCGGTCACTACGTTAGTAGCAGCGCCTATACCGATATCGCGTAATACTTGATCATCAGCTGCAGCCGGTTTAGCGGGTGCTAAAGTTACACCAGCTAGACTTGCAGCCATCAGGCTAGGTAAAAGTGTACGTTTTAAAATTGTATTCATTGTGTCACCTTCTCAAAACATCAAACAATTGAATAAAGTTCAAAGTTACTGGAGTCAGACAAAATCTGATTTTTTCGTTTGGACAACAGCAACTATTTATTGTTTGAGAACACATACATGATGACATTTACAAAACCATAATTACTTCTACTACAAGCATGAGTTTACATTCAGTCTAGAGAAGGTCTTGCAGATTTAGTAGATAATTCTGGGGATTACATATTGACAAAATGAATGAAATATAGTTTAAAGTTTTTAGGATCTGAGATCTGTAGTTTTTCATGACTAGTAAGGGATTTGTGATGCTAAACCCTATGCGGTTTACCCTATCTATCTAAAGGTAGTTGCCAAAATAGTTAAACTAAACTAGTAGAGTTAAAATTTAATTATCAAGCTTAGCAGCCAAGCGTTTTGCTCGTAGCCTGTGCTTTCTTTGGGCGATCGCTGTTTGTTGCTTCTTGCTCAGTATCTCCTGCGCCTAAAGCGGTTCGATTTGCACGATTCGGGAAATGTAATACCAATTTGAAAAAAGAATGGGACAGATGCATATCTCCAAAACCTTGTCCTGTCTGGATTCTTAATGCGTGAATTTTGAATTGGTATAATTGCCTGCTCATACTTAAAATCAAGTGAAACATCAAGCGATCGCTAGGCTATCTTGAGTATCAAGCTGAAACTTGAGCCTCCAAGGCGCAAGTGCAGCAATAATTAACCTGACAACCACATCAACAATTAGAAACCACATAGATGTTTGGATCTTAAAAGATAGCCGTGTATGGTATAGAAATGTATAGAATCTTGAAAAGATATAAAATATAGTTTTTAAATGCACACATTTTCACCATCTTCCTCAATGCAGCTGTCTGTACCGCCAAAACACTTTCAGCCTATGAAGATCGTCGCACTGGGGGACAGCTTAATATATGGATTTGGCGACCCGGAAAAAGGGGGTTGGATTGAACAACTACGGCGATGGTGGATGTTGCCGGATAGTGTCGGTCATGTTCTTTATAATTTAGGCGTTAGGGGCGATCGCACGCAACAAGTAGCCCAAAGGCTGGAAGTTGAATTTCGCCATCGTGGTGAACTGCGAAATCGCGTTCCTGACTTGATTATTTTATCAGTAGGCGTCAACGATTCAGCGCGTTTAGCGCGTGCTGATGGGCGAAGTTACACAGATTTTAACTTATTTGAAAAGGAAATCGCTTCTCTGTTAGATTTGGCACAGCAACTCTGTCCTGTGTTGTTTGTCGGTATGGTGCCAGTCGATGAAGCTAAGATGCCATTTTTAGATTGTTTTTACTATAATCATGCGGATCAGTACCGCTACAAACAAGCAACGCAGATTGCTTGTTATAAACGGCAAATTCCCTATTTAGATATTTTTGATAAATGGATGGAACGCGGTGAACCTTGGCGGCTCAAACGTTTGAGCTATGACGGACTACATCCTAATACACTAGGTTATCAAGCCTTATTAGAAGATGTGATAAATTGGGACGCTATTGCAAATTATCACTCTCTAAATTTGGTTACCAGCTAAAATCATGCCAGTTTGAGATTTTAGGTTGCATCTTTAGTCCGCTGACAGCACAACTTTAATTTGGAATTGAAATTAAAATCTCAAATCCAGAATGATTGACCGAATAATTTGTAATTGGTAATGACGCTCCTACGTCGCTATAAATTACGAATTATTTTGACTTTTAACTCTCTACTCTTCACTCATGACACCAACTTTATTTGGTCGCTGGCAAACTCGATTATTATTACTTGCAACTGTAGGCGTACTTATATCTTTACCCTTTGCAATAGGTTTGATTGGTTCTGGTGCTAACTCAGTTTATTTTTGGATACTTGGTTATATCGCTGTCTTTGGCTTAGGTTGGGATTTACTTTATAACTATCTCCAAAAATTTCGCTGGGACAGGGATTGGCCGGCAGTTTATCAACTTTTAGCTGGTATTTGGGAATTCATTTTTGTCTTCTGTGGAATCAAAGTATTTGGCTTCTTACCAATACCTTTACCAAAGGAAGAACTGTCACCAACAGATTTTTTATTGCACTATAGTGTCGTGTGGTTAGCAGTTTTTATTACTTCTCAAAGCCTGATGCGAATCATCTTTCTCCGTTGGCGTTTCCGGGGTGGGCAGTGGTTATAATTCGTAATTTTTGAAAATAAAATTTTATCTGCATTTATAAATACTTGTATTTGTCATTAAATAGTACTAATGTGCTACCCAGCCTTTGTATTCAAATAAAACGARATGTATTGTAAGTTAAATCTTTAGCTATAAGAGTTGATTTATAAAATAAATCTTAAATTGTAGAGTACGTTATGGCCACGCCTAACGCACCCATAAAGATGCTGCGTTAGGGCTAATCCTGATTCCCTCTATCTCCCTCCCGAATCCTTGCATAGCCTTAAGACAGCCTACTTAATGTCTATTTTAGAAATACCCTCTAAACCCTATCTACACAGATGACAAAACAAGGAACTTAAGCTCCTTGTCGTTTTTCTCTTAGCTGATAAAGATGGGCTACTTTTATATAAAATTCTATTCACAATTGCTGAATTTGACACCAATAGGTATTACTGTGCTAATAAAAATATACTCGTATTATTGTTGACTTCAATTTCAACCATAAAATACTAATGTCAACAGCAAGTTGCTGTTTTTTTAACTCATGCTAAAACTGCAATAAAGGATATTTCCAGGTCTAACCTGGAAAAGATATTTTCTCGGAGGGAAATCAAGTAAGTATTTTATACTTCTTAAACATTCTCTAAAGGTTTTCAATTTTAATTTCTACTCAATAAAGTACAATGTCGAATTTTCAACTAGTTATTCAGCTATTTCTGCAACTCACGCTAATTTTAGCTACTTGTCGGGTCATCACGATTTTAGGACGCCGCTATCTTGGTCAAACTGATGTTGTTTGCGAAATGATTGCAGGTGTCATGCTAGGGCCATCATTTTTAGGTTTGATTGCACCAAATTTTCAGCAGTGGCTATTTCCTAAACTGCCAATTATTACTGCTTTAGGAGATAAGATACCCAATCCATCAATGTCGATTTTATATGCTATTAGCCAAATTGGGTTAGTAATTTATATGTTTTTGATTGGTTTAGAGTTCAATACAAAACTCTTGAAACACCATATCAAAAGCGCAGGTTTGTTATCTGCTGCCGGAATTATTACTCCGTTTATCTTAGGAGCGATCGCTTCTTTTTGGTTATATCACAATGGCAATTTCTTTCAGCCAAAAGTAGTGCCTTGGTCAGCGGCTTTATATCTAGGTGCATCGATGACAATTACCGCTTTTCCGATGTTAGCTCGCATTCTTTACGAACGCGGACTTGCACAAACTCGCTTCGGGACTTTGGCTTTAGGCGCAGCATCAGTAGATGATGGAGTTGCTTGGTGTTTGCTGGCGATCGTGCTTGCCAGTGTGAAAAATTCGATCAACATCGCCATATTAGCAATTGGTGGTGGCATTTGCTACGTATTATTTGCAATTTTTATTGGACAACGTGGACTTAAAGTTTTCACGCGCATGACAAAACGTGATGGGGGTGTGAACAGACAAACGCTGACTTTATTGTTAATAATTTTGATGTTTTGTGCCTGGTTTACTGATATCACAGGTATCTATGCAATATTCGGTGCATTTGTGTTGGGAGCAATAACACCACGCGGAGAGTTTGCCCAACAAATTCGCCAATATACAGAGTTTTTCACTACTTCTTTTTTGTTGCCGATATTTTTTGTCTTTTCTGGATTAAACACTCAAATCGGATTAGTAAACACACCTGCATTATGGGGAATTACCTGCTTAGTTGTGGCGATCGCAATTCTCGGTAAAGGTATTGCTTGTATGTTAGCAGCAAAATTAGCAGGAGAAAATTGGCGGGAATCAGCAACTATTGGCGCTCTGATGAATGCTCGCGGTTTGATGGAGCTAATTATCCTCAATATTGGGCTTGAACAAGGTATAATCACCCCTACTTTATTCACTATCATGGTTATCATGGCTGTAGTTACTACACTCATGGCATCACCGCTGATTACCTTTTTGTTGCAGGGTACAAGTTATGAAAAATTTACCGTTTAAGCACATCTATATAGAAAATTAAGTATCAATTCCTGATATTAACTACTCCACTGCTGTTAACGGTAGTGGGGCGTTTGGCCTGGTATTGTTAGCTTTCTTCTCTACACGAGGCTACGTCAACAGGGCATTTAGCCCGTCCTGAGTTTGAGTAAAGAGTTAGGTAGAGACGCGATTAATCACCTCTGTACAAGAGTTAAGGAACTCCGAAAAATAAATTATTCCGTTTAAAGCGTTGACTGTTGAGTGTTGACTCTGAGTAATAGTAATGGAATATTTTTTACTTATCAGTTCCTTATTTTCTCTCATTTACATCACCTGCTTACCCTCTCTCTCTTACTAACAGCAACTAATATCGCAAATAAGTACAAATTAATCTTGAATGTATTTAAGAAAATTGCTTTAATAATTCCTAATTCATAATTAATCGTACAAGCCGATAAATTGATTCATTCAGATGTTAATGCCTGAATTTGCAATTTTTAATTTCTAGTTTGTGTAGTCTATCAGTTAGAGCAGGGGTTGACATTTTCCAGTCTGATAAACAATTATCTTAGTGAAACCAGATAGTTACTTTTGAGGAAACCATGCACACAGTTATTCTCGTTCTGGTTGAGGTGCTGATTGTTATTGGACTTTCACGGCTAGTAGGGCTAGGATTTCGCTCTATTAAGCAACCGCTGGTAATTGGTGAAATTGTTGCTGGGATTATGCTTGGCCCATCTTTATTTGGTTTAGTTGCTCCTCACGCCGCAGTCACTTTATTTCCACCAGAAACTATTCCTTTTCTAAATGTTTTGTCTCAGGTGGGACTGATATTTTTCATGTTTCTGATTGGGCTAGAACTAAATCCAAAATACCTCAGCGGTCAGCTAGAAGTGGCAGTTTTAACTTCTCATGTCAGTATTTTGGTGCCTTTCTCCTTAGGAACGTTACTAGCAGTGGTGCTTTATCCCCTGGTTTCCAACGCTAGTGTATCGTTTACCGCCTTTGCCTTATTTTTGGGGGCGGCTATGTCGATTACTGCCTTTCCGGTATTAGCACGAATCATTACAGAGAGTAATTTACAAGGAACACGCTTAGGAACATTAGCATTAACTTGTGCAGCGGTGGATGATGTCACAGCTTGGTGTCTATTAGCAGTAGCGATCGCTGTAGTTCGGACTGGAAATTTTATTGGTGCAGTACCGACAATTATTGTCAGCATAATCTATATCGGCTTCATGCTGACGCTAGGACGTTGGTTGCTCAAAGGTCTTGCCAAACATTACCAGCGTGCGGGACGCCTCAGCCAATTGCTGTTAGCCGGGATTTACATGGCAGTGGTTGCATCGGCACTAATCACTGAACTGATTGGCATTCACTTAATTTTTGGGGCATTTTTATTGGGAGCAGCAATGCCCAAAAATGAAGATTTAGTGCGGGAATTGGCAGTCAAAACCGAAGATTTTGTCCTGATATTCTTGCTGCCAATATTTTTTGCCTATAGTGGTTTGCGGACACAGATTGGCTTGCTCAACCGTCCAGAATTATGGCTATTGTGTGCATTAGTTTTAGCAGTGGCGATCGCAGGTAAATATGTTGGCACTTATGTAGCGGCTCGTGTCAGTGGCATTAATAAGCGGGAAGCTTCGGCACTCGGTTGGTTAATGAATACTCGCGGCTTGACTGAGTTGATAGTGCTAAATATTGGTCTGGAGTTAGGAGTAATTTCTCCTTTAGTGTTTACCATGCTGGTAATTATGGCGCTGGTAACTACATTTATGACCTCGCCACTGTTGGAATGGACATATCCGAAAAAGCTCATCAGGTTAGATGTTGTAAAGCCACAGTCAGAATCAGAAACCGAAAAAGATTTAGGTACAGAAAATACCATTATTCAAGATGAAACTTACACTCGTTCCTACCGGATTTTAGTGCCAGTGGCGAATCCGAATACGCAAAAAGGTTTAGTACAGTTGGCAGTAGCAATTGCTCTCAACTATCGACAACCAGCTGTTGTTCATCCCCTGAGCTTGATTGAATTTGAAGAAGACTATGCCTTCGAGAGTACCCCAGTTGAAGCAGACCGACTAATCGCTCAGCGCCGTCAGCAGTTAGAAGAATTAATTAATACTCTCGAGCCTCCACAAACACGCTCTTACGTGCATCCCATTGTTCGCACATCCAGCAATGTTGCACGGGAAACAGCACAGATTGCCGCACTAGACCAAGTTGATTTAATTCTCGTGGGATGGCATCGCCCAGCTTTTAGTAGTAACCGCTTAGGGGGAAGAGTCGGCCAAATTCTTACTACTGCACCAGTGGATGTAGCAGTGTTTGTAGACCGAGGAGGTGAGCGATTAGAAAGCTTATTAGTACCTTATTCTGCAAATATTCACGATGATTTAGCATTAATACTTGCTTTGAGACTGCTAATCAATCATGAAACTTGTATGTTGCATATTTTACACGTTTTACCAGAAAATCGCCTCAAAGATGAATTGAGTTACGAACTGGACATGATGATGGAGCAATTACCGAATAGTGTACGCGATCGCATAGAAATCAAACTTGTCCAAGCCCCAGATCCCATCCAAGCCGTCGTCGAAGCCTCAAAAAGTGTAGACTTGACAATCGCCGGCACCAGTCGCACTTGGGGTATTGAGCGTCAAACCTTGGGAAGATATACAGATCAACTAGCCATCCAATGCCGCTCTTCCCTGCTGATTACCCGCCGCTACAGTCAAGTCACTGCTCATCTGGCTTCCGTACTTCCTGAGGTTATGAGTCAACAGCCAACAACTCAAGAGTTGAGATTATGAATTATTCTAATTTCAAATCTTTGGCTTTTTATGGACTAACAATAGCTTCAGTTTTACTGTTGTTTAAAACTGTAACCGTTTATGGAGAAAACAATCTCAAAGCTCCTGCTAAAGTTAGCAGGAGCTATCGTCTAACACTAGCTGAAAATTTGCCCAACTGTAAAAAATCCGATACCCTGATATTAAATATTGAACAGTCGGGTATCTACTTAAACGCCTCTGTCTCACCGACAAACACCAACGCTAACACTGACGAAAAGTATTCTCTCATCGGCATCTTAAGAAATCAACAGTTAAATTTGTCTGGTAAAGTTAACAGTTCAAGCTTTTGTAATATTCGTCATTCCCAGAACGAGCCTTTGAACTCAGTCACAATTCAAATGCAACTAGTCAACAGAGGTAGTATACCAGGGCAATTAACTTTTAATGGCATTCCACAAACTCTAAAATTTACTGCTGTGTCAGAAAAAGTTCAAGAATCTCAAAAGTCTAACAGCCATTAAAAGGAGATTGGGAGTGCTGAGTTAGGTAGTTAGCAATTGGCAGTTGTGAGTTAGGTAGAAATGCAATTGAATCGCCTCTGTATAAGAATTAAGAGTATTCTCCCCCATCTCCCAGTTGGTGAGTTTCGACTACGCTCAACTACCACCAAGTCGAACCACATCTCCCTTATCTCCTTCATTTATGACCAAAGCTTTCAAAGTCTTCGGCGAGGCTGCTGAATTCTGCTATAAAAAGTTAAAAGTATAATTTTATTCATAGCTTATACTAGAAATTTCTCAAAATTTAATATTAAAGGCATGAATATAATGGCTCAGAGATTAAAGACCTGGTATTACTACTGGAGCAAACAGCTACTTAGCTTTAGTGTATTCGGTTTTTATGCAGCGATCGCTTTTGAAACTTCCACCATTGCTGCTACACCAGTGGCAAAGCTAAATAATTGGCGTTTTTCTCCGAAAACACAGCAACTCGAAATCACCCTCTCAACAGCCACAACTCCTCGTTATTTCTACCTTGCCCAACCACCTCGTCTGGTTGTAGATCTACCGAATACCAAGTTAGGTTATGTTACCACTCAACAAAATTATTCTGGAGCCATCAAAAGCATCCGTGTTTCTCAACTCAATGAAAAGGCCACACGTATTGTTTTAGATTTAGCACCGGGAATTGTTGTAAATCCCAAACAGGTACAACTGCAACCAGTTTCCCGAAAAAACCCCACTCGCTGGGTATTTCATCCTGTTATTTCTGGTAAAAGTACTGCCGTCAAAACAGCAAACTCACCAGCTTCACCCAAAAAAACACCTCAAAAACCGCCTACTAAACCAGTTGTAACTACTAATTCACAACCGCTGACTAAGCCACCCCTAACTACTCCTAATTCCCAACCACCTACTAACCTACCCGTAATTACTCCTAACTCACAACCGCCTTTACTCACAGCTCCCCCTGTATCGAGTCAGCTGCCCTCAACCACTACTAACTCAAGTCAACCTTTTGTAACTGTACCTCCCCTGACCCCCAATGCATCTTCTGAACAACCTAGTTTTACTCTCCCCCCTGCTTCTTTCTCAAATCAATCTGGTACATTGAATAGCATTCCTACTTTCGGTATGTCTGAATTTCCAGTCCCAACAGCCCCTAATGTTCCCAACCCCCAAATTATTGAGTTTGGTCAACCTCTTCCTAAAACTAAGTAGAGAATCAGGAGTGGAGAGTGCAAAGCTAAGGAAGTAGATGAAGCAGACAAGGGATAGCCTGAGATGAGGAAGAAAAAACTTTCAATAAACAAGACAAAAGGCAGGAGGCAAGAGGATTTGACTTGTTTGTTTCATTTATAGCGAATGGTAGCGCTGCCAGTAAGGCTGCTTCTAAGGAACTTCCTTTTTAGAAAATACCCCCCTCTCCACAGTTAACCGTCAACTGTCAACAGTCAAGACTCTTAATACTCCATTCCTAATCTAAAATCTGTCCGTTTCCTGGGGTGTTCCAACTGCTCCTGGTTGAGCTGTGAAGAAGTTTTGAGCAGCTTCATTCTGATATATACATCTGATATCAGGTTTGTCACTATCCAAGTTCCCTGTAAAGCCAAATGTGTTCAAACGATTCTTACAATCTCTTACCTGATCAGATGTCACTAATTTACGTTGTTCTAAAAGTGCCCAGTTATTTTGTCGAAGCACGCATCCAGGACGCATACTCGGCTGAGAAACATAGACATTGAACGGGTTGAGAGTCACGAACAGTCTAGCGTCCATCACCATAGCACTGGCTCCATACTGCACACAAATCTCAGGGTTCGGTGCTTTAGTGTCAATAAATTCACGGGAAGCCACATTTGATGGAGCTAACGTGGTTGTAGAACTAAAAGCAATGCCAATTCCAATCCCCAAAATCAACACCCCTCCCATAATCGCTATGGTGAAGAGGTTAAACATCGGAGATAGGAAACTAGAGGGTTTAGAAGTGCTAGCCGGTCTAGCAGTAGATTTACGTCTCATTGTTGCTTAATCACCTTCACGCCAATTGGGTAGGGAGTAGTCTCAAGTTTGCTCCCTCTTTCAGTATGCCTAGTCTTGACTACAATTGCTCGGAACTTTTTGTCTAACATTCTTATAAGATGACGAAAATAGCAAATCATTTAGATGAATCAATCTAATTTTAACCTGAGTTGCTTCTAATTGTTATCTGCAATAATTAGCTATTAATGTTATTTGTTTTAAAAATCAGAAATTTTATGATTTATCTTTATAGTTTTTCTCTGATTATTTATAGGCTAAATAAACTTAATTAGGCACTCAATAATATTAATAAATTATGAGATTTTATGATTTTCAGATAGTCTCGTTTCAATAGGCTAGCAAAATGCATAACTAAGATGCATTTCGCATTTTTTCATTTGAAAAAATTTTTACCTCTAGTAATTAATGTATCAAACAATGTAAATTAAGCTTAAATACAATTTAAATACGTAATTACAAGCAAGTGAGATTTCAAAGAGCGCTACTATCGGACAAGAGGTTCAAAACTTCACAATTTAAAATGCTCCTAGCTGATAGTCTAACTATTTTTTGGGGAGATTGGCTGGATTTACGTGTAAGAGTTGTACAAGTTGCTGCATCAGGTCTAATATCTCCACTGATATATATTTTAGCTTTTGGCTTAGGTTTGGGTAGTTCCATCAAACCCGGCTCAGCTATTAGTGGTAACTACAATAGCTATTTGGAATTCATATTACCTGGAATGGTGGCGCTGTCGTCAATGACCATTAGCTTTGGTGGGACGACATTTTCCATTTGTGGAGACAGATTATTTAGCAAAACTTTTGAGGAATTGTTATTGACTCCCATACATCCGTTAGCAATGCATATTGGCAAAATGTTGGCGGGAGTAATACGAGGGTTGATGACATCCGGTTCCGTAATTTTGGTAGCGGTAGTATTTACTGGAAACTGGAATTTTCTTAACCCGGTATTTCTACTTTTACTTGTACTCAATTGTGCTGTATTTGCTGGTTTAGGGGTGATTGTAGGGTTGAGTGTGCGATCGCTCGAATCAGTCGGACTCTACAACAATTTTATAATCATCCCTATGTCTTTCTTAGGAGCCACCTTCTTTGACCCTGGGACATTACCAATAGCTCTGAAAGTTCTAGTTTACGTCTTACCCCTAACCTATGCCAGCATTGGACTACGTGCAGCTGCTCATTTACCTTTGTCCGAGTTTCCTTGGTATAGCATACCGATTTTGTTAGTAATAGCGATCGCTCTTTCTCTGTGGGGTGGCTATAAATTTGCTCGCCAACAAGATTAGATTTAAATACACCAAGGAAATTTTCTCTTAAAATCGAATATTTTATTATGGTGATTCGCCGAGCTACTACAACTGACGTACCCCAAGTTTTACCAATGGTTGCCAAAATTTGTGCTTTGCATGAGTCTTGGGATGACGCTAAATATGGTTTTCTAACCTATCCAGAACAGCGCTATGAAAAATGGTTAACGCGTTTGGCAAATAACGAGCGCAGTGTATTTTTGGTAGCAGAAAATCAAGGGCAACTTATAGGGTTTTTAGTAGCGACAATTGAGCAAGAAATCCCAATTTATCGTTTACAAGAATTTGCTTTTATCCATGATATTTGGGTTGAGCCAGAATATCGGCAAAAGGGAATTGCGCGACAAATGGTAATGCAAACTGTTGAAAGCTTTTCTCAAATGGGGGTCAAGCAAATTCGGCTAGATACAGCGAATGCAAACGAATCTTCGCGGCGGTTGTTTGCATCCTGCGGTTTTCGGTTCAGCACTATCGAAATGTTAATTGAATTAAGTCATTAGTCATTAGTCATTCGTAAAAAATAAATGACTATGACTAAGCGCAAAGTCTGAGTGCCAGCTTCCGGCGTAGACGCCCAAAGGGCGACTTGCCGGAGGCATCAGTTAGCGCAGCGTTAGCGACGCAGCGAAAAGTCGGAGCGATGGCTTTTGCCTATCTGAACTTTTCAAGACAGGAGCGTCACTTTGTAACAGGGGACAAATGACAAAGGACTAACTAGCTAACAGAGTCTTTTCTAGAGAAGTCCAACGGAAAGCGCGATCCCCACCCCTCTCAATGACTACTCTCACTCGTGGTTCTAGCTTCGGCAAGTTCGCTAAATATTCAATTTCCTGATCGGAAAGAATATTCCCTTCGATAATCCACAAGACCAGCCCTTTTGATTTTGGTGATAGCTGTTCTAAGTGAGTACTGATAAGTGGCGGCGCATAGTATACATGACCTACCGCTGCACCGTTACCAGTAGTTTTTTTGCCCAGATGAGGAGGTCTAACTCCATGAATTCTTGTGAGATACGCAGCTACGTCGCCTAGTCCTCTAGCAGTAATGTGCAGTGTGGTATAGCCAGCCGCACGTAATCGGCGCTGATAGCGACCTTCATAACCTCCTTCTAGAGGTACATACACTCCAAGAGCGCCAAATTTTTCCAGATCCCGGATTAAAGCGTTGCCAGTGGTAATTAGTGCCATAGATTTTTGTCTTATCCCACCTTAGATATCTCTATTATTTACCGTGAATTGAGAGATAAAGCATTTTTTTCGGTATTAACAATGTTGACTGTTGATGGTTGACAGTTGAGCTTATCTGTTTCATCTTCCTAAAAAAAATACTAGACAATCATAAATAAATGATTTATATTATTAGATTGTGACCAAACGCGCAAATTTAGCTTGCCGAACTTATGTCATTCTGAAATAGTGTTAGCATCGAAGGCTGATTAGTCAATTTCAAGGTGATAACTTAACTTAGATTGTTCATAGGCTGGTAAACTAAGAAAGCTTCAGGTTAACATTGAAGCTTATGCAGGAATAAGCTAAGCTAATCCTCAGCTTCAGACTAAGTTGACTAATGCGCCTCTCAAAAAAGGCAAAATCTTAAACTACTGTTTAAGGTGTTTGGAAAACTAAAAACTGAGCAGCAATGCTGGCTTAGTTAATGGATACTGGGTGGTAAAACCAGCCTAAGTCCAACTGCAACAAGGCAGTCGCCAACCTCAGGGAAGCCGTCCTTTGGGCAGATACAAATCGAAAACCCAGCGGCAACGCTGCCTGCAAAAAGTGCCACAGCAATTGCTTGGACAAAAGCATTGCTGCACACAGTTCAAAGCTGTAGCGCATTGCATTGATTCCAAAAGTTACTCCTTCCCAAAGGGAAGAGACTTGTGGCTGTTTTGGTAATCTCGTGAGTGAAACTAAACAGATTCACCAAGCAGTACGGACACGGTTTGTTGTGTCCCAAAGTGTTTGGAGGGTTTAAAGCCATTCCAAATTTCCCAGGCCGTAGCCTAAACTGATGCGTACAAAGCGTGTCCTCTAGAGTCGGATTCCAAGGTCAGTAAGTAGAAAGGAGAACCAGTTACTGTGTCTGTAGGTATTCTCGGCACCAAGCTGGGCATGACCCAAGTGTTTGATGAGGCAGGAGTAGCCATTCCTGTCACCGTTATTCAAGCAGGGCCATGCACTGTTACACAAGTTAAAACAAAACAAACCGATGGTTACGCCGCCATTCAAGTTGGTTATGGCGAAGTAAAACCAAAGGCACTGAACAGACCACTGTTGGGTCACTTAGCCAAATCATCTGCCCCAGCATTGCGTCATTTGAATGAGTATCATACCGATAGCTCTAGTGATTATGCTTTAGGTCAACAGATTAAAGCAGATATTTTTAGTGCAGGTCAAACTGTAGATGTAATTGGTACAAGTATCGGTCGCGGCTTTGCGGGTAACCAGAAGCGTAATAACTTTGGTCGGGGGCCGATGTCACACGGTTCTAAAAACCATAGAGCGCCCGGTTCTATTGGTGCTGGTACTACACCCGGTCGTGTCTATCCAGGTAAGCGGATGGCAGGACGTTTAGGCGGTAGCCGCGTCACAATCCGCAAACTGACTGTAGTGCGAGTAGACGCAGAACGCAACTTACTGCTAATTAAAGGAGCCATTCCTGGGAAACCAGGCGCTTTAGTAAGTGTTGTACCTGCTAAGCGAGTCGGCTAGTCAAAGGACAAATAATAAACATGGTTGAAAGTGTAGTTAAAAATTGGCAAGGAGAAGAAGTCGCCCAGACCAGCTTTGAGTTGCGAGTTGCTAGAGAGCAAACGGCGTCTCATATTGTACACCGTGCTTTAGTACGGCAATTGACCAACGCCCGTCAAGGAACTGCCAGTACAAAAACTCGTTCCGAAGTTAGAGGTGGTGGACGCAAACCTTGGCGACAAAAAGGTACTGGTCGCGCTCGTGCTGGGTCGATTCGTTCACCACTATGGCGTGGTGGTGGTGTAATCTTTGGACCAAAGCCCAGAGACTTCAACCTGAAAATGAACCGCAAAGAGCGGCGTTTAGCACTGCGGACAGCATTTATCGGTCGCGTTGACGATTTGATTGTGGTCGAAGAATTTGGCGAACAGCTATCACGCCCAAAAACCAAAGATTTAGTAGCAGCATTGGCTCGTTGGGGAGCAGATCCAGAAAAGAAGACACTATTAATACTGTCAGAGTTTCCAGAAAACGTTTATTTGTCTGCCCGCAACATCGAAAATTTAAAGGTAATTGCAGCTGATCAGTTAAATGTTTACGATTTACTGCACGCTGACAAGATTGTGCTTACAACATCAGCCTTAGAAAAAATTCAGGAGGTCTACAGTGCCTAGCTTTGACCCCCGTGACCTTGCGGATTTAGTGCGTCGCCCAATTGTTACCGAGAAAGCGACAATCTTAATGGAGCAGAATAAATACACCTTTGAAGTAACTCCAAAAGCGTCTAAGCCAGAAATTAAGGCAGCGATCGAAGACTTATTTCAAGTTAAGGTTGTAAAAGTTAATACCGCAGTACCACCACGTAAAAAACGGCGTGTTGGCAAATTTGTTGGTTATAAGCCTCTATATAAGCGAGCCATTGTCACTGTTGCACCTGGAGATGTAGATAAGATTAGACAAGTTCTATTCCCAGATGTTTAAAAAAGTTAGGAGTTAGAGCAAAACCGGAGATTTGAAAGCTCCGGTTATGAGTTAGGAGTCACTACACTCAAAACTTATAACTCCAAATCCACCACTGGCTCAACGCCTTGTTGGCGCAGCCTCTCGTAGAGAAGAAAGCTAACAGCACTCAGCACTCAAAAAATATGGGTACTCGTTCTTATCGCCCTTATACCCCCAGCACTCGCCAAGTTACGATTTCTGACTTTTCAGAAATCACCAAAACAGAGCCAGAAAAATCCCTAACTAAATCCGTACACCGCGCCAAAGGTCGGAATAATCAAGGGCGGATTACCAGTMGTCGCCGGGGTGGCGGACACAAACAGCTTTACCGAATTATTGATTTTAAAAGGGATAAGCGTAATATTCCCGCCCAAGTCGTAGCAATTGAATACGATCCTAACCGTAATGCCCGGATTGCTTTGTTGCATTATGAAGATGGGGAAAAACGTTATATCCTCCAACCGAACGGCTTGAAAGTTGGCACAACAATTATTGCTGGACCTGAAGCTCCTTTTGAAGATGGTAATGCCCTACCGCTATCGAATATTCCCTTAGGTACTAGCGTTCACAACGTAGAACTGACTCCAAACAAAGGCGGTCAAATTGTGCGTGCGGCTGGTGCTAGCGCCCAAGTAGTAGCAAAAGAAGGTAATTATGTAACTCTCAAATTACCTTCAGGAGAAGTGCGCTTGATTCGGCGGGAATGCTACGCCACTATCGGTCAAGTAGGCAATACCGACGCGAGAAACCTGAGTGCAGGTAAAGCAGGGCGAAATCGCTGGAAAGGCCGTCGTCCTAAGGTCAGAGGTAGTGTGATGAACCCAGTTGATCACCCACATGGTGGTGGTGAAGGTAGGGCACCTATCGGTAGATCTGGGCCTGTAACACCTTGGGGTAAACCTACTTTGGGTGCCAAGACACGCAATCCCAAGAAACTCAGCAGTAAATATATCGTGCGTCGTCGTCGGAAATCTTCTAAACGCGGTCGTGGTGGTCGTGAATCTTAAAGAGTTAGGAGTTAAGAGTTATGAGTTAAGAGAAAAGTTTAACTTCTCACTCCTAAATTTTAATTCCTAAGTTCTAATTCATAAATCTAAAATCCAAAATTGAACTATGGGTCGTTCTTTAAAAAAAGGTCCTTTCGTTGCGGATCATCTCCTCAAAAAAATTGAAAAGCTCAACGACAATAATAGAAAAGAAGTTATAAAAACTTGGTCGCGAGCTTCAACAATCCTGCCTCTAATGGTTGGTCATACCATAGCTGTTCATAACGGACGCCAACACGTTCCAGTATTTGTAAATGAACAAATGGTAGGACACAAGTTGGGTGAGTTTGCCCCAACACGCACCTACAGAGGTCATGGCAAAAGTGACAAAAAATCAGGTAGGTAGTCATTAGTCATTAGTAGAGAAGCTATTAATCGCTTCTGTACAAGATTCATTAGTCATTCGTTCTCAAGAAAGGACAAAGGACAAAGCACAAAGTTTGCAGACGCTTCTGCGGCTTAAGGCAGGGTGTAGAGGTTTCGTCCGATCAGAACTTTGTAAGAGAGGACAAATGACAGAAGACAAATGACAAAAATGGAGAAAATTATGGCTACTGATACTACTGAAGTCAAAGCGATCGCCCGTTTTATACGCATTTCTCCTTTGAAAGTGCGTCGTGTCCTCGATCAAATCCGGGGGCTATCGTATCGAGAAGCATTAATTATCCTGGAATTCATGCCCTATCGTGCCACGGAACCGATATTGAAGGTTCTCAGAAGCGCTGCTGCTAACGCCGAACACAATGCAGGCTTAGATCGGACTCAATTAGTAATTACTCAGGCTTATGCCGATCAAGGACCAGTGCTGAAACGATTCCAACCAAGGGCTCAAGGTCGAGCTTACCAAATTCGCAAGCCGACGTGTCATATTACTGTCGCCGTTGCAGCCGCCCCAGAAAAATAACGATTCAGTCAGAAATTTTAGAGGACGCATTCGTGGGACAGAAAATTCATCCAGTTGGTTTTCGCCTGGGTATTACACAAGAACATCAATCCCGTTGGTTTGCCGTTCCGGAACGCTATCCAGAACTTTTACAAGAAGACCACAAACTCCGTACATATATAGAACAAAAGCTCGGTAGACTCGCTCAAAACAATGCCGGAATTTCTGAGGTGCGGATTGAGCGCAAAGCCGATCAAATCGACTTAGAAGTACGCACAGCTAGACCAGGGGTAGTAGTGGGTCGTGGTGGACAAGGAATCGAATCCTTGCGTACTGGACTCCAAGGACTATTAGGTAGTAATCGCCAAATTCGCATTAACGTAGTTGAAGTACAACGAGTTGATGCTGATGCCTACCTAATTGCTGAATATATTGCTCAACAATTAGAACGCCGTGTTTCCTTTCGGCGGGTAGTGCGACAAGCGATTCAGCGTGCCCAACGTGCTGGTGTCCAAGGTATTAAAATTCAAGTCAGCGGTCGGCTCAATGGCGCAGAAATTGCTCGCACAGAGTGGACTCGTGAAGGTAGAGTACCTCTACATACCTTACGGGCTGATATTGACTACTCTTATTGCACCGCAAAAACTATTTACGGTATTTTAGGCATCAAAGTATGGGTGTTTAAGGGAGAAATTATCCCCGGACAGGAAGAAACTGCACCACCACCCGCAGTTCGGGAACGTGATCGCGGCGAACGCGAACGCGAACCACGTCGTCGTCAACAACAACGCCGTCGTCAACAATTTGAAGACCGTTCAAATGAAGGGTAAATCGGGACTGGGGACTAGGCACTGGGTAAAAATTCTCAATCCTAATCCCTAATCCCCAATCCCTAATCCCCAGTACCTAGTACCCAGTACCCAATCATGTTAAGTCCTAGAAGAACTAAATTCCGCAAACAACAGCGCGGACGGATGGAGGGACTAGCCAGCCGTGGTAGTACCCTTAACTTCGGTGATTTTGCACTTCAAGCTCAAGAACCTGCTTGGATTACCTCCCGGCAAATAGAAGCTTCTCGTCGGGCAATGACTCGCTATATCCGCCGGGGTGGACAAATTTGGATTCGGATTTTCCCTGATAAACCTGTAACCATGCGTCCCGCTGAAACCCGGATGGGTTCAGGTAAAGGTTCACCCGAGTTTTGGGTAGCTGTAGTCAAGCCAGGGCGCATTTTGTTTGAAATAGCTGGGGTTTCAGAAGAAATCGCTCGTGAAGCTATGCGTTTAGCCTCATTTAAGCTGCCAATAAAAACTAAATTTATTGTGCGCTCTCAACCACAGGAGCAGGAGTAGGTTATGCCTCTTCCCAAAATTTCAGAAGCTAGAGAATTAAGTGACGAGAAAATTTCAGAAGAAATTCTCGCTGTTAAAAGACAACTATTTCAATTGCGCTTGCAAAAAGCTACAAGACAGCTAGATAAGCCCCACCAGTTCCGACATGCTAAGCACCGCTTATCCCAATTGCTGACGGTCGAGGGAGAACGCAAACGGGCAGCAAATCAACCGCCGCAACCAGAAAAGTAGGAGATTATGGCAGTTAAAGAACGAGTTGGCTTGGTAGTGAGCGACAAAATGCAAAAAACGGTAGTAGTCGCTGTAGAAAACCGCGCTCCTCATCCCAAGTACGGCAAGATTGTAGTCAACACCCAGCGCTATAAAGTTCACGACGAAGAAAATCAGTGTAAAGTGGGCGATCGCGTCCGGATTCAAGAAACTAGACCTTTGAGTAAAACCAAACGCTGGAAAGTCACAGAAATCCTCAACGTCAAACCTACTTAAACTTCATGGTTGTTATTTTAACAACATTATAAAGGACTAAAATCGTGATTCAACCCCAGACTTACTTAAATGTCGCAGATAATAGCGGTGCCCGTAAACTAATGTGCATCCGTGTATTGGGCGGTGGTAACCGTCGTTATGGTTTTATTGGCGATAAGATTATTGCTGTTGTTAAAGATGCTACACCCAACATGGCTGTTAAGAAGTCTGATGTTGTGGAAGCAGTAATTGTCCGGACTCGTAAAGCCGTAAATCGTGATAGTGGTATGAGTATTCGTTTTGACGATAACGCCGCTGTAATTATTAACAAAGACGGTAATCCAAGAGGAACGCGGGTTTTTGGCCCAGTTGCTCGGGAACTACGCGATAAAAACTTTACCAAAATTGTTTCTCTGGCTCCGGAGGTGCTGTAATGGCAGCCAAACAGGGTACGCCCAAAGTATTCCACAAAATGCACGTCAAAACTGGCGACACCGTACAAGTAATTGCAGGTAAAGACAAAGGAAAAGTTGGGGAAATTATCCAAGCGCTTCCCCAACTGAGTAAAGTTGTCGTTAAAGGTGTCAATATTAAAACTAAGCACGTCAAACCCCAGCAAGAAGGAGAATCAGGGCGGATTGTCACCCAAGAATTCCCCATTCATAGCTCCAACGTCATGCTTTATTCCACCAAGCAAAACGTTGCCAGTCGTGTTTGTTATACCTTTACGCCAGAAGGCAAAAAAGTCAGAAAGCTCAAAAAAACTGGTGAAATTCTGGATAAATAGTTATTAGTCGTTGGTCATTTGTCACTTGTACTAAGCGAATGCCAGTGCGTCTGGTAGAAAAGCCGAAGTATCAGTTATTGGACAAAGCGCAAAGTGTGAGCTAAGGCTTTCTTAGATCAGAACTTTGTAAGAGAGGACGAATAACAAACGACAATAAAGCTTCCCTGACCAAGTCCAGGGATATAGGACAAAAAACTATGGCGACAACAAGACTCAAAACCTTATACCAAGAGACAATCATCCCTAAACTGACTTCTCAGTTTCAATTTACCAACGTTCATCAAGTACCAAAGTTGGTAAAAATTACTCTTAATCGCGGTTTGGGTGAAGCAGCTCAAAATGCGAAGGCGCTGGAAGCATCTATCAACGAAATTGGGGTAATCACTGGTCAAAAACCAGTAGTGACGCGGGCGAAAAAAGCGATCGCTGGCTTTAAAATTCGTCAAGGTATGCCTGTGGGGATTATGGTAACCCTCAGAGGCGAGAGAATGTATGCCTTTCTCGACCGACTCGTTAGCCTGTCACTACCCAGAATTCGAGATTTTCGCGGTGTCAGTCCTAAAAGCTTTGACGGACGCGGTAACTATACTCTGGGTGTCAGAGAACAGTTAATTTTTCCAGAGGTCGAGTACGATAGCATCGATCAAGTCCGTGGTTTAGATATTTCTATCATCACCACAGCAAAAAATGACGAAGAGGGTCGCGCCTTACTTAAAGAATTAGGAATGCCCTTTCGCGATCAATAAGTTCATCTATAGAGGGAACGATGGCGGCTAACGACACAATTGCAGATATGCTGACGCGCATCCGCAATGCCAACCTGGCACGGCATCAAACTACACAAGTGCCAGCTACAAGAATGACCCGTAATATTGCCAAAGTGCTGCGGGAAGAAGGTTTTATTGGTGAATTTGAAGAAGCAGGAGATGAAGTAAAACGCAATTTGGTGATTTCCTTGAAATACAAGGGTAAGAATCGTCAGCCTCTGATCACCGCTCTCAAGCGAGTCAGTAAGCCTGGTTTGCGTGTTTACTCCAATAGAAAAGAATTACCAAGGGTACTAGGCGGCATTGGCATCGCCATTATTTCCACATCCAGTGGCATTATGACTGACCGTGAAGCGCGGCGTCAAAACTTGGGTGGCGAAGTACTTTGCTACGTTTGGTAGTCATTTGTCATTAGTCATTGGTCATTAGTCATTAGTCATTAGTCATTGGTCATTAGCAAAGAACAAGGGACAAATAACAAAGGACAAAGAACGAAGGACAAAAGACAAATAACAGATAACAAAGGACAAAAAGTCATGTCTCGTATTGGTAAACGTCCAATTACTATTCCCGCCAAAGTACAAGTGGCGATCGATGGTACTAAGGTTGTGGTGAAAGGACCTAAAGGAGAACTTTCTCGCAATTTACCTACTAACGTTATGGTCTCCCAAGAGGGAGAAATATTACAAGTAACTCGCCGAGATGATACCCGTACTTCCAGACAGCTACACGGTTTAAGCCGAACTTTAGTTGCCAATATGGTTGAGGGAGTTTCCCAAGGTTTTCAGCGGCGTTTGGAAATTCAAGGGGTTGGTTATCGGGCACAAGTTCAAGGACGTAACCTAGTTTTAAATATGGGTTACAGCCATCAGGTGCAAATTGAACCACCAGAAGGAGTTCAGTTTGCAGTAGAAGGTACCACTAACGTCATCGTTAGTGGCTACGACAAAGAAATTGTCGGCAACACAGCAGCTAAAATTCGTGCCGTTCGCCCACCAGAACCTTACAAAGGCAAAGGTATTCGCTATGCGGGCGAAGTGGTGAGACGTAAAGCTGGTAAGACTGGTAAGAGTGGTAAGAAGTAAAAATGAAACTTACTCGTAGAGAATCAAAACAGCGTCGCCATCGACGCGTTCGTGGCAGAGTTATTGGCTCCGCAGAACGCCCGCGTTTAGCAGTATTTCGTTCTAATGAGCATATTTATGCCCAAGTAATTGATGATACACAGCATCACACTATAGTGGCAGCATCAACTGTAGAACCAGAGTTGAAAYCGAGTTTAGCTTCAGGTGCTAACCGCGACGCATCGGTACAAGTTGGTAAGTTGATCGCAGTGCGATCACTAGAAAAAGGTATCACCAAAGTAGTCTTTGATCGTGGTGGCAACTTATATCATGGTCGTGTTCAAGCACTAGCTGATGCAGCCCGCGAAGCTGGTTTAGATTTCTAAAGTCATAAGTCATTAGTCATTGGTCATTAGTTATTGGTCATTAGTTATTAATCATTAGTTATTGGTCATTAGTCATTTGCAAAGGACAAATGACAAAGGACAACTGACAAATGACAAAGGACAACTGACAAACGACGAAAGACAAATGACAAAAGACAAATGACAACTGACAAATGACACTAAGAGAACATTGATTATGGCAACAGAGCGTAAAAGTCGAACCAAGCGTGCCAAAAAAGAAGAAACTACTTGGCAAGAGCGGGTAATTCAGATCCGACGCGTGAGCAAGGTCGTCAAAGGCGGTAAAAAACTTAGCTTCCGCGCGATCGTTGTTGTTGGTAATGAACGCGGTCAAGTTGGTGTCGGAGTAGGCAAAGCCTCAGACGTAATTGGTGCAGTAAAAAAAGGTGTAGCCGATGGCAAAAAACACCTCATTGATATTCCAATCACCAAATCAAATTCCATTCCCCATCCCATTGATGGTGTCGGTGGTGGTGCCAAAGTAATTATGCGTCCAGCTGCACCTGGTACTGGGGTAATTGCTGGCGGTGCTGTACGGACTGTATTGGAATTGGCAGGAGTTCGCAACGTCTTAGCTAAGCAACTTGGCTCTAATAATCCGCTCAATAATGCTAGAGCCGCAGTCAACGCTTTATCTACACTGCGTACTCTTTCTGAAGTTGCTGAAGATCGCGGTATTACTATTGAAAATCTCTACATCTAATTTAGTCATTGGTCATTAGTCATCGGTCATTACTTATTTGCAAACGACAAATGACAAAGGACAAATGACAAACTACAAAGGACACTTTTAGCTTATGAGACTCAACGATGTTAAGCCGCAAGTCGGCTCAAAAAAACGCCGCCGCCGTGTAGCTAGGGGTATTTCTGCTGGTCAAGGTGCTAGTGCTGGTCTAGGTATGCGGGGTCAAAAATCTCGCTCTGGTAGTAGTACTAGACCAGGTTTTGAAGGTGGTCAACAGCCATTGTACCGCCGCTTGCCCAAACTCAAGGGCTTTCCGATTGTGAATCGGAAGAATTACACTACGATTAATGTAGAGAAGCTCGCCTCCCTTCCCGCTAATACAGAAGTTACTTTGACCTCCTTAAAAGCAGCAGGTATCATCACTGGTGCTAAAGGGCCGTTAAAAATTTTAGGTAACGGGGAATTGAATGTTCCGCTCAAGGTACAAGCGGCAGCTTTCACAGGTACAGCTCGGAGCAAAATTGAAGCAGCTGGTGGGAGTTGTGAAGTTTTATGAGTGAGCCGGAATAGCGCACTTAAATGCAAGCCAACTCGCTGCCAGCGCCTGGTTCACTATAAAGGTAGCACTCTATGATCAGTCGAGACAAAGCCCCAACGGCTCAAGAAACTTTTATGCAGATGGCACAAGCAGCTGGGCTTAGAGGTAGGCTGCTTGTGACTGTTGGTATTTTAATTTTGGTTCGCTTAGGCATCTTTTTGCCTGTGCCAGGAATCGATAGAGGGCGGTTTCATGACGCCATATCGGGCAATAATTCCATATTCGGTTTATTGGATATATTCTCCGGGCGAGGACTTTCAACTTTGGGAGTCTTTGCTTTAGGAATTTTGCCGTTCATTAATGCGTCTATTATCATCCAATTGCTTACGGCTGCAATTCCATCTTTAGAAAATTTACAGAAAAATGAAGGTGAAGCTGGTCGGCGGAAAATATCACAAATTACCCGCTATGTATCCTTAGGGTGGGCAATTGTTCAAAGTACCGCTTTTTCGGCATTATTCTTGCAGCAGTTTGCCTTAAACCCAGGGCCACTATTCGTAGCTGAAACTGCGATCGCCCTGACCGCTGGTTCCATGTTCGTCATGTGGGCATCAGAACTAATTACAGAACGGGGAATTGGCAATGGTGCATCATTGTTAATTTTTGTCAACATTGTTGCATCATTACCAAAATCTTTAGGTCAAACCATTGAGTTGGTGCAAGTCGGCGGTCGGGAAACAGTAGGTCGCGTAATCGTGCTAATCTTAGTTTTCCTGGCAACAATTGTTGGTATTGTGGTTGTGCAGGAAGGAATGCGTCGCATCCCAATTATTTCGGCTCGTCGCCAAGTAGGTCGGCGAGTTTTGGCAGAACAGCGCAGCTTCCTACCCTTGCGGCTGAATCAAGGCGGCGTGATGCCAATTATTTTTGCTGCTGCTATCCTCAGTTTGCCACTATTAATCGCCAATTTCACCAAAAATGCGGAATTGGCAAACATAGTTAACACTTACTTGAGTCCCAGCGGTTCTAGCTCTTGGGTTTATGCTTTGGTGTACATGATCTCCATCGTTTTCTTTAGCTACTTCTATTCTTCGTTGATTCTCAACCCAGTAGATGTGGCGCAAAACTTAAAGAAAATGGGTTCTAGTATTCCTGGTATTCGTCCTGGTAAGGCAACTAGCGAGTATATCGAACGGGTGTCGAACCGACTTACTTTTTTGGGTGCTATCTTTTTAGGCTTAGTCGCTATTATCCCAACTGGTGTAGAAAGTGCTTTAGGAGTACCTACATTTAAGGGATTGGGTGCTACGTCTTTGTTAATTTTAGTTGGTGTGGCGATTGATACGGCAAGACAAATTCAAACTTACGTTATCTCTCAGCGCTATGAAGGAATGGTGAAACAATAGTGACGCGACTAATCTTCTTGGGACCGCCTGGAGCTGGTAAAGGAACACAAGCCAAGACATTAGCTGACCATCAACATGTTCCCCATGTTTCCACGGGTGACATATTGCGCCAAGCATTGTCCAATCAAACCCGTTTGGGCATTAAAGCTCAAAGTTATATGGATAAAGGTGAACTAGTCCCAGACATTCTAGTACAGGAAATGGTACAGGAGAGGCTGAATCAGTTAGATGCCAAGTATGGTTGGATTCTCGATGGTTTTCCTCGGACTGTTAAACAAGCAGTTTTTCTTGAGGAATTACTCGAACAATTAGACCAGTCTGGTGAAAGAGTAGTCAGCTTAGAAGTCCCAGATGAGATAGTAATAGGACGTTTACTTGCACGAGGACGACAAGATGATAACGAACAAGTGATTCGTCGTCGTTTAGAAGTTTATCGTGCTGAAACTGCACCTTTAATTAATTATTACCGTGATCGCCAAAAACTCTTAACAGTCAATGGCAATCAGTCCCAAGAAGAAGTCACTAATGAGCTGCAAAAGATAATTGCTTAAGTATGAGTGAGATTAGAGGGATAAGGGAATGTGGAAAGATGAGGGAGTGTAAAGAGATGATAAAAAAGCTTTCTATTTCTACATCTCTCCCACAATCCTTGTTTGACACATATCCACTCAGGAAGTTGAACAAATTTAGCTAAAATATATTAAGAAACTGTTGATATATTTCTTAAAGTATGTTCTATGGCAGATAAAGTACTGCAAATGAACTGGAGATTATTGAGTTGAGGAAAAAACAAATTGTCTAAGCAAGATTTGATTGAAATGGAAGGCACGGTTACAGAGTCTTTGCCTAATGCGATGTTTCGCGTTGACTTAGACAATGGTTTTAACGTGCTGGCACACATTTCGGGCAAGATTCGCCGCAATTATATCAAGATTTTGCCTGGCGATCGCGTCAAGGTAGAGCTAACTCCCTACGACTTGACTAAAGGCAGAATTACCTACCGATTGAGAAAGAAGTAAGTATATGTAGAGGATATTACCATAAAACCATCTTTTTGACTGTCTCTTAATCACTTAGCTGAATATTTTCCTAATAAATGCTATAATTTACTATTTGGAGTCAAAATATAAAAGGCATGAAAGTCAGAGCCTCAGTAAAGAAAATCTGTGAAAAATGTAATGTGATCAAACGTCGTGGTCGCGTTATGGTGATTTGTGTTAACCCCAAACACAAGCAACGTCAAGGATAGCACTCTCAATCAACATAGTAGAGTTGCAATAGGCATAATCATTATTAAACGAAAAGACGCGATTCATCACGTTTTTCCAACTACCAGTAATTGCGAAAAAAATAGGGAGAGTTGATTGTGGCACGTATTGCCGGAGTAGACCTTCCACGCGATAAGCGCGTTGAGATTGGTCTGACTTATATTTATGGAATTGGGTTATCGCGATCGCAAGAAATTCTAGCGAGTACAAGTGTCAACCCAGACACCCGCGTTAAAGACTTAAGTGATGCTGATGTAGCCAACCTGCGAGCAGAAATAGAAACCAACTATGAAGTTGAAGGTGACTTACGGCGCTTGGAGTCCATGAACATCAAGCGCTTAGTTGACATTGGTACCTATAGAGGCCGTCGTCATCGCATGGGCTTGCCAGTCAGAGGACAGAGAACTCGTACCAACGCTAGAACCCGTCGAGGTAGAAGGCAGACAGTCGCTGGTAAGAAGAAAGCACCAGGTAAATAAATAATTTGACAACCCTTGCTAAACAAAGCAAGTCTTACCTTAAATCAATAAAACAAGTATGGCCAGACAACCAACTAAAAAATCTGGGAGCAAAAAGCAGAAACGGAACGTCCCCAATGGGATGGCCTACATCCAGTCTACTTTCAACAATAGCATTGTCACCATTACTGATCAAAATGGAGATGTGATCTCTTGGGCTAGTGCAGGTTCGAGCGGTTTTAAGGGAGCAAAAAAGGGAACTCCCTTTGCAGCGCAAACCGCAGCAGAAAGTGCAGCTCGTCGAGCCATTGATCAAGGGATGCGCCAAATCGAGGTAATGGTCAGTGGTCCAGGAGCAGGTAGAGAAACAGCTATCCGCGCACTTCAAGGAGCAGGACTGGAAATTACATTGATTCGGGATATTACTCCGATTCCTCACAATGGTTGCCGTCCACCCAAACGCCGTCGAGTTTAATTATCAAAACTTGGGCAGTGAGGACGAAAAGTCGCAGTCAAAGTCAATTCACTTGCAATGTTGATCGCTTGGGCGTCTAGTGGTGAAACGGCATTGAATCAAGGCTGAAACTTTGGACGATTTGGGCGACCAGAAGTGCCTCAGATCTTCTTATAAACAGAGCTGTTAAACTTCGGTCAACCAAAAATACTATCAACCTATTTTGGATTTGAGATTTGCGATTTGAGATTAATCCTGAACAAAGGTGGGGACTTTGTAGATTTTAAGTTAATGATAGCCCAGTCAAGCCCATCGAGGATGTTTGAGATTTATTCCCTCTATAAAAAGAGGAAATGAACCGAAAATATACAATCTAAAATCAAAAATCCGTCTTGAAAAGGTTTGAGTGCCAGCTTTTGGTAATCAAACTTTTTGCTGAATCTAAAATTGACACTCATTTTGGGAGGCAATTGATTTGTCTGCTAGCAGCACCTTAAAAGAGGGAGGCTAATCCGTGGCGCAGTTTCAAATTGAATGTGTAGAGTCTTATACTGAAGAAAGCCGCAACCATTACAGTAAATTTGTTCTGGAACCTCTAGAGCGCGGTCAAGGAACAACGGTTGGCAACGCGCTGCGGCGAGTTTTACTGTCGAATTTAGAGGGTACGGCAGTAACAGCAGTCCGGATTGCAGGCGTTTCACATGAGTTTGCTACAGTTGCGGGCGTGCGAGAAGATGTGCTGGAAATCCTCATGAAAATGAAGGAAGTCATCCTAAAAAATTATTCTTCGCAACCCCAGATTGGTAGATTACTCGTTAATGGGCCAGCAACAATTACTGCGGCGCATTTTGATTTACCTAGTGAAGTAGAAGTCATCGATCCGACCCAGTATGTAGCCACCATTGCTGAGGGTGGAAAGCTAGAAATGGAATTTAGGATCGAGAAAGGTAAAGGTTATCGCACTGTAGAGCGAGGGCGTGAGGAAGCAACATCGTTGGACTTTCTTCAAATCGACTCAGTGTTTATGCCAGTGCGAAAAGTAAACTATAGTGTAGAAGAAGCGCGTGGGGATGGCTCAATTACCAAAGACCGACTATTGTTGGAAGTTTGGACAAATGGCAGCATCTCTCCCCAAGAAGCACTATCCTCCGCTGCTGGAATCTTGGTAGATTTATTTAATCCGTTGAAAGACATTTCCTTAGAACCAACAGATACAGGTTCGGAAATTTCAGAAGACCCAACTGCTCAGATTCCAATTGAAGAGTTGCAACTTTCTGTACGGGCATATAACTGTCTCAAACGGGCACAAGTGAATTCTGTAGCCGACTTGTTGGATTATACCCAAGAAGACCTCCTAGAAATTAAAAACTTTGGTCAAAAGTCAGCAGAAGAGGTCGTAGAAGCTTTGCAGCGTCGCTTAGGCATTACCTTGCCCCAAGAAAGAGGCTCTAAACATCCTTAAGTGATTATCGAGTCTGGTTAATTACTTATTATTGAAACAGACACACAGACACAGAAAGTTTTTTTAATAAGTGATTAAGTGGACATGATATGAAAACCGTTTGTAGTTCATAAGTGCTTAATTATGCGTCACCGTTGCCGCGTCAAAAAACTAAGTAAACCAGCAGACCAGCGCCGCGCTTTACTGCGATCGCTCACCACCGAACTGATCCGTCATGGTAAAATTACTACCACTTTAATTCGCGCTAAAGTTTTGCGAAGTGAAGTAGACAAAATGATTACCCTAGCCAAAAACGGCTCCTTGGCTGCACGCCGGGAAGCCCTTGGCTACATTTTCGACAAAGACTTAGTTCACGCTCTGTTTGAACAAGCTCCCACTCGGTATGGTAATCGTCAAGGCGGTTATACTCGTATCCTACATACCGTACCGCGTCGGGGCGATAAGGCCGAAATGGCAATAATTGAATTGGTTTAACTCATCAGTTCTTGGTCATTAGTCATTAGCAAAAGACAAATGGCAAACATAGAAGTCTGAGCTAAGCTTCCTTAGATCAGAACTTCACAGACAAAATCTGTATGTTAGAAAGCCACCAGCCTAAACAAACTCATCGAGTAGCCTTGGTAATCCAATACCTGGGCACTCATTTTCATGGCTGGCAAAGGCAAAAAAACCAGCGTACAGTCCAAGAAGAAATAGAAAAAGTGATCGCTACTATTCTTGGACATCATGTGACATTACACGGTGCCGGACGAACCGATGCTGGCGTCCACGCTGCTGCTCAAGTCGCCCATTTTGAAGCAACAGGTTTAATTCCGGCTCACAAGTGGGCAACAATCCTCAACAGCTATCTGCCACCAGATATATTAATCAGGGCTTCAGCTGGTGTAGACTGCCGTTGGCACGCTCGCTTTAGTGCAGCCTATCGGCGGTATCGCTACACAATATACACTGAAGATCGACTTAACTTGTTCGTCGAACCCTTCAGTTGGCATTATTATTATGCACCCCTAGATGAATCATTAATTCAAGCTGCTCTCAAACCTCTATTAGGAAAGCATCACTTAGCTGCTTTTCACCGTGCAGGCTCAAAGCGATCGCATTCCTGGGTAGAAGTGCAAGCAGCAGAATGTCATCGCAGTGGGTCATTTATCCATATTGAAATACAGGCAGATGGATTTTTATATGGCATGGTACGGCTGTTGGTAGGGATGTTAGTACAAGTAGGTTCTGGACAACGGACACTTACCAACTTCACCGAACTCTGGAAAGAGCAACGCCGCCAAGAAGTCAAACACGCCGCACCAGCTCAAGGTTTGTGCTTGTTGCGAGTCGGCTATCCAGATTTTCCCTTTCCAAAAGAGATTTGGTACGATACTCTGCCAAAGTTGGTCATTAGTCATTAGTAGAGACGCGATTAATCGTGTCTGTACAATAGTCATTCGTCATTAGTAAATAACAAAGGACAAATGACAACTGAACAAATGACAAATTATAAAGGACAAAGGACAAATAACAAATGACGATAGTTAAAACATACCTTCCTCCTCAAGCATCCCTTGAGCGTGAGTGGTACGTAGTAGATGCTACCGATAAACGCCTCGGACGCCTGGCTAGTGAAATCGCTCAAGTCTTGAGAGGCAAAAACAAACCCGAATTTACACCCCACCTAGATACAGGTGATTTCGTGATTGTCGTCAATGCTGAAAAAGTAGCAGTCACAGGTAAAAAGCGCACTCAAAAAGTGTACCGTCGCCATTCTGGTCGTCCTGGCGGGATGAAAACGGAAACCTTCACTAAGCTGCAACAGCGTCTACCAGAGCGGATTATAGAACACGCTGTCAAAGGTATGCTACCCAAAAATAGTTTAGGTAAGCAGTTATTTACCAAGCTGAAAGTTTACGCTGGGCCAACTCATCCCCACGATGCTCAAAAACCCAAAGAACTAAAAATTAGTACAATTCCTGGAGAACAAAATTAATGGTAGCAACAGACACTAACAGTGGTCGCGCCGTGTACTGGGGTACTGGTCGTCGGAAGTCCGCAGTAGCAAGAGTACGTTTGGTTCCAGGTACTGGTCAACTAACTGTGAACGGTAAAGATGGAAACTTATATTTCCAATTCAATGCCAACTACCTGGGAGTGATCAAAGCACCCTTAGAAACTTTGGGACTAGAAAACGAATATGACATTTTGGTAAAAGCAGAAGGCGGCGGCTTAACCGGACAGGCTGATTCTGTTCGCTTAGGAGTTGCTCGTGCTTTGTGTCAACTAGATCCAGATAACCGCCCACCCTTGAAAACCGAAGGTTATTTAACTCGCGATCCTCGGGCAAAAGAACGGAAAAAATATGGTCTACACAAAGCCCGGAAAGCACCTCAGTACTCTAAGCGTTAGGCGATTGGATACTGGGGATTGGTATTAAATAAAAGCAAGTCAGTTTTTTGTTTCTTTTGCCAGTCCTCAGTCCCCAGTCCTTAGTCCTAATTGCAAGCGAAAAGTTATAATTCTTTATAGATTCACCATAAAAGGAACAATGGCTAAATCTGATATTCATCCCAAGTGGTATCCAGAGGCTAAAGTCTACTGTAACGGTCAGGTTGTGATGACCGTTGGCTCTACCAAGCCAGAACTACACGTAGATGTTTGGTCTGGAAATCACCCATTTTACACCGGCACTCAGAAGATTATTGACACCGAAGGGCGAGTGGAGCGTTTCCTTCGCAAATACGGTATGTCAAGCGAACAAACCTCCGGCACTAAAAAGAAAAAGTAGCGGGTTGGCTCTGCTGTTAACGACGACCCTGCAATTTTTCGGGGTCGATTGTCATTTATATGCTCGAGCCAATTTGTTATTTTTTTAAGGAGCGATCGCACTCGTCATGGCTGAAACATACTTACTGGAAAAACTAAAATCCGTTGAACAAACCTTTAATGAATTAACGCGTCGTCTTGGCGACCCCGATACCGCTAGCAACCCTGATGAGTATCAACAAATTGCTAAGTCTCGTTCTTCTTTGGAAGAGGTAGTTAATACCTATGAAACTTGGAAAACAGCCCAAGAAGACTTGATCGGAGCACGTCAGGTTTACAAAGAATCTGCCAGTGACCCAGAGTTGCAAGAAATGGCAGCACTAGAAGTTGATGAACTTGAGGAAAAAATAGAGTATTTAGAGTCTCGCTTGAAAGTCTTACTGCTACCACGCGACCCCAATGATGAAAAGAATATCATGTTGGAAATTCGCGCTGGCACGGGTGGCGATGAAGCCAGTATTTGGGCTGGGGATTTGATGCGAATGTACACTCGCTACGCCCAAACTCAAGGTTGGAAAGTTTCTCTGGTGAGCGAATCTCTAGGAGAAATGGGTGGCTGGAAAGAGGTCATTCTAGAAATTAAAGGTGATGACGTTTACAGCCAGTTAAAGTTTGAAGCTGGAGTGCATCGTGTGCAGAGGGTGCCCCTTACAGAGGCAGGTGGGCGGGTTCATACTTCCACTGCTACGGTGGCAATTATGCCAGAGGTGGACGATGTCGAAATTCATATTGACCCGAAAGATATTGAAATGACCACGGCTCGTTCTGGTGGTGCTGGTGGACAAAACGTCAACAAGGTAGAAACAGCCGTTGACTTGATGCACAAACCAACGGGAATTCGGATTTTCTGTACGGAAGAACGCAGCCAGTTGCAAAACAAAGAACGGGCAATGCAAATTCTGCGGGCGAAGTTGTATGAGATGAAGTTACGCGAACAACAAGAAGCTGTAACTTCAATGCGGCGATCGCAAGTTGGTACAGGATCGCGATCGGAAAAAATTCGCACCTATAATTATAAAGACAACCGCGTTACTGACCACCGTTTAGGTCAAAACTATTCTCTTAACCCTGTGTTGGAAGGTGATTTAGAGACTATTGTCCAATCTTGTATCTCCCAAGACCAACAAGAACGTCTAGCTGAATTGGCAACTGCTAGCGCTAATTAATTTTTATTAGTAAAAATTCTATTAAACCGCTTGTTGTACTGTTATTTTTAACACATGCAAGCGGTTTTCTCATGCAGGGCAAAGTGCATCTTCAATTTCACTGAGATATAGCAGAAGGCAGTTCGCGTAGCATGTCGAAGACGTTGGTTTTTAAGAATTAGGGAACAGCGTCGTGCCATCCACAGGCATTTGCGACAGAACCATAGCTTAAAGTCTCGAATAGAAGAAACCTTGTTAGATGGCTTTGAAGCAGGAGTCGATTTAGCGCTACGAGAAACTAACTTACCATTAAGAACTTTTCCAGAGTACTGCCCTTATCTATTTGATGATGCGCTCGCAGACAATTTTCTGTGCGATACTTGTCAAGATTGGAAAAATAATTCCTGCAATTTTTTTGATTAATTTATAACGGTATACCTGAACAGTGAATGATTGATTTTAATCATATAAATATTGAGGAAACCACTAATTATCAATTACTTTTTCAGTATCTTTAGGCTTTTATTTAGCTATATAGTGACAAAAATTGCAAGGTTATAAGTAGGATTAATTGATGAAAATATGGTGAAAACAGACCAGTAATAAGGACTGAAATATCAAGTAGCCCAAGACCCCGCTAGTAATTATAAACTTATGACAATAAATACTATTAACCATCTGAGCAAAATCTCCCTACTGGCAGGTAATAAAAAATGGTTTTAAAATGGTGAAATCTTAAATGATTTAGAGGGGTGTCTATGTCGCTACGCAATCAACCTTTAGACTGGCAAGTTGAAACGAACAATGCTTATATACCAATTTACCATCAAGGCAATTTAGTTGAATTTTTTAAACAAGAATACGCAAGTGAAATAATTAAGTTTTTAAATGAAGAAGAAGTTTTAAAAAAAGCACTTAAGCAAGCTTGCACTGATTTAATCAAAAAAATGGGTGGTGACACTAATAAGGTAAATTATTTAATTCAAAAATATGTCAAAAGTAGCGAACGCCCCAAGTATGGAACTAGAGCGATCGCTCTTTTACTTCGGGACCGACAAAAGGAACTTGACTTAAGTAATCAGGAATTTGCTAAATTTTGCGATACTTTTAAATTATCGCCCACTGAACTGAATAATATTTATGCGGGAGAAGTGTTTGATGATAGTTTATTAGCACCAGTTTCACGGATATTAGGAATAACAAAAGAGCGGTTGCTAGAAGTAAGAGACGGTTCAGAAAAAGAAAGTTACGTATGAACTGCAAATCAAAAGTCCTGAAGTTTAAAAAATTATGAAGACAGACAGTATTTTTTACCGTCTCTTTCAAGAATTTCCTAATATCTTCTTTTAACTTCTTGGTAATCCGTCCGAAGAAGCGAGCCTTTATCGATTTTCATCAATTGAAATCAAACAAACAGCATTCAGAATTGATGGTGTATTTTTGCCTAAACAAGGAACTGAGAAGCAAATTTATTTTGCTGAAGTACAGTTTCAGGTTGATGCAGAAATTTATTCATGACGATTTGCCGAAATATCTTTATACCTCCGTCAAACCAACCAAAAAATGACTGGAATGCTGTAATTTTATACCCCAACAGAAGTCTAGATACAGGAGATATTAAACATTATCGTGAATTCTTTGCCAGTCAGCGAGTCAGACGAATTTATTTAGATGAATTAGGTGAAACTGCATCGCTTCCAATTAGTATTGGAACTGTTAAATTAGTAATTGCAGCCGAAGATATAGCAATTCTAGAAGCAAGGAAGTTGATAGATAGAACCAAATTAGAGATAGACTCACTACTAAAACAGCAGCAATTATTACAATTTATAGAAACTATTTTGGCTTACAAGTTTCCGACAATGGGTAGGGAGGATATAGAGAAAATGTTTGGCTTAAGTGAATTAAAACAAACCAGATATTTATCAAGAAGCCTTTCAGGAAGGTATTCAACAAGGGATTGAACAAGGTAAACTAAAAGCGGTACGACCCATGTTGACAGCAGGTTTGACTGTAGATTATATAGCACAAGCCTTAGATTTGAGTATCGAAGAAGTAAGACAAGCCGCACAGTAGCAAGGTTCATGTTTGGCTCAAGCTAAATTTTATTTGCAGCTTCAGAACTTTGCGGCGACAAATTTACAGTTAATTTTTGTTAAGATTGGAAGCGGTATTAGTACTTCGTCCTCAATCACCCATTTCCTACCTGAGAGAAACTTAATGCTGCGACTTGAACATATTAGTAAAATTTATCCTACAGGCGAAGTTCTCAAAGATATCAACTGGGAAGTTAAACCAGGCGATCGCATTGGCTTAGTTGGTGTTAATGGTGCTGGAAAATCCACCCAACTCAAAATCATCACCGGGGAAATTGAACCTACAGCTGGAGAAATCATTCGTCCCGCGAGTTTACACATAGCTTACCTCAACCAAGAGTTTGAAGTAGACCCCACGCGCACCGTTAGAGAAGAATTTTGGACAGTTTTCAAACAAGCCAACCAAGTACAGTTATCTCTGGCGCAGGTGCAACGTGATATGGAAGCGGCTACCCCAGAGGAACTGGATCGGTTAATCAACAAATTAGACCTTTTGCAGCGCCAATTTGAAGCCTTGGATGGCTATGGCTTAGACGCCCGCATTGGGAAAATCTTACCAGAAATGGGGTTTGGGGTAGAAGATGGCGATCGCCTCGTCAGTGCCTTCAGTGGCGGTTGGCAAATGCGGATGAGTTTGGGTAAAATTCTCCTGCAAAAACCGGACTTGTTGCTGCTGGATGAACCGACTAACCACCTAGATTTAGAAACCATTGAGTGGTTGGAAAATTACCTCAGAGGGCTGGTTACGCCGATGGTAATAGTCTCCCATGACCGAGAGTTCCTTGACCGCCTCTGCACGCAAATTGTGGAAACTGAACGTGGTGTTTCCAGTAGTTACCAAGGTAACTACTCGGCATATTTGTCACAAAAAGCTGAAAATCAATCAGCACAACTTAGTGCCTACGAACGCCAACAGAAAGAATTAGAGAAACAGCAAACCTTTGTTGATAGATTTCGCGCCAGTGCTACCCGCAGTACCCAAGCAAAAAGCCGGGAAAAGCAATTAGAAAAAATCGAGCGCATTGAAGCACCTATAGCTGGAGTAAGAACTTTACATTTCCGTTTTCCGCCTGCACCCCGCAGCGGACGCGAAGTGGTGAACATTAAAGATTTAACTCATATTTATGATGATAAGATTTTGTTTTTGGGAGCCAATCTCTTAATTGAAAGAGGCGATCGCATTGCTTTTCTCGGCCCCAACGGTGCTGGAAAATCGACACTTTTGCGCCTAATTATAAATATGGAACAATCCACAGAGGGTATTGTCCAATTAGGGGATCACAACGTTCTTCCAGGCTACTTTGAACAAAACCAAGCTGAAGCTTTGGACTTGAAAAGAACTGTCATGGAAACAATCCATGATGAAGTTCCCGATTGGAAAAATGAAGAAGTTCGTACACTTTTAGGACGATTTTTATTCACTGGGGATACAGTATTTAAAGCAGTTGGAGCATTAAGTGGGGGAGAAAAAGCTCGTTTGGCGTTGGCAAAAATGCTTTTACGTCCTGCCAATTTATTAATTTTGGATGAGCCGACAAATCACTTAGATATTCCCGCCAAAGAAATGCTGGAAGAAGCGCTGCAAAACTATGATGGCACAGCAATTGTTGTATCCCATGACCGCTACTTTATCTCTCAGGTAGCTAATAAAATCGTCGAAATTAGAGATGGCGAATTCCGCGTTTATTTAGGAGATTATCATTACTATCTCCAGAAAATTGCGGAAGAAAAAGAAGAAGCAAGATTAGCAGCGATCGCTGCCGAAAAAGCCGCTAAAAAAGCTGCTAAAGCTACTAAGGCTGCCACAAAACAAAAATGAGCAACTAGAAAATTGCTTAATAGTAAAGCTTAACAGTGATCATTTGTTAGTTTTCTGCTTTGGTTAATAGCCTCTTTGCCCTACAGTTATCAGTGATACTGATAACTGTTCAATCATTTAAAGTGTAAATTATACAGTTATTAACTGTATAATTTACACTTTAAATGCTATTAACCTAACGCGCCTAGATGTTGGATTTTTTTCAAGCTCGTCATTAGTCATTAGTCATTTAGTCATAGGTTACAACCAACAAATGATCAAAGACAAACGAGAAAGGACAACCTGATGAGTTGATGTGCAACTTAAATAGATGACAGTTTACTAAATAATCACTCTTTATTCAAGAGCAAAAACAACATAGAAAAATTACTAATATTTAAAAAATGTCTCAAAAAGCTGCAAGTCGTTCATGAAATAAGTTAATAAGCAGAAATTCACTTGCGGCGGTGATTAGCAATGGTATCATTCGGGTATTACAAAAAGTAAAGGGCAATTTTACTATGACCAAAGCACCTGTTGCTCCTGTGGTGCTAGTCATTTTAGACGGATGGGGCTACTGCGAGCAGACGCGAGGAAACGCTATTGTTGCTGCTAAAACTCCGATTATGGATAGTTTATGGGCAGCTTACCCGCATACCCTCATCCATACATCAGGAAAAGCCGTAGGGTTGCCAGAGGGTCAAATGGGCAACTCAGAAGTTGGTCATTTGAACATTGGTGCTGGGCGAGTGGTACCGCAAGAACTGGTACGCATCTCTGATGCGGTCGAAGACGGTTCCATTACTTTAAATCCAGCACTTGTCAAAATTTGCCAGGAAGTTCGCTCTCGAAATGGCAAGCTACATCTAATAGGGCTTTGTTCTGAGGGAGGGGTACATTCGCATATCACCCATCTGTTTGGACTACTTAACTTAGTCAAAGACCAGCAAATTCCAGAAGTTTGTATCCACGCAATTACTGATGGTCGTGACACCGCCCCAACCCAAGGCATAAAAGCGATCGCGCTTCTACAAGATTATATAGACCGCATAGGAATTGGGCGTATAGTCACCCTCAGCGGTCGCTATTATGCGATGGATCGCGATCGCCGCTGGGATCGGGTAAAACGCGCCTACGATGTCATGACACAAGATGGTGTAGGTGATGGTCGCAAGGCTGTGGAAGTTTTGCAAGCATCTTACGCCGAAGGGGTAAAAGATGAGTTTGTCAACCCAACTAGAATTGCTCCTGGTGCAGTAGAACCAGGTGATGGAGTAATATTCTTCAACTTCCGCCCCGACCGCTCTAGACAACTGACTCAAGCTTTTGTCAGTCGAGAATTTATCGGTTTTGAAAGACAGCAAATTACACCGCTATCGTTTGTCACGTTTACCCAGTACGACCCAGATTTACCCGTGGCTATAGCTTTTGAGCCACAGAATTTCAATAATATTCTGGGACAAGTGATAGCCAATCATCAACTCAAGCAATTACGTACCGCCGAAACAGAAAAATACGCCCACGTTACCTATTTCTTTAATGGGGGTTTGGAAGAACCTTTTGCCGGAGAAGACCGGGAACTAGTAAGCAGCCCGATGGTAGCGACTTACGACCACGCCCCAGCAATGTCAGCAACAGCAGTTACAAATGTAGCGATCGCTGCCATTCAAAAGGGTTTATATTCTTTAGTTGTGATTAATTATGCCAACCCAGACATGGTAGGGCATACTGGTCAGATTGAAGCTACCGTTACAGCCATTGAAACAGTCGATCGCTGTTTAGGACGCTTATTAGAGAGCATTAGCAAAGCTGGCGGCACAACAATTATTACTGCCGATCATGGCAACGCTGAGCATATGCTAGATGAACAGGGAAATCCCTGGACAGCTCACACCACCAACCCAGTCCCCTTTATCCTCGTGGAAGGAGAAAAAGTCAAAATCCCTGGATATGGTACAAATGTCGAACTGCGAACCGATGGCAAGCTAGCCGACATCGCCCCCACGATTCTAGAGATTTTACAGTTGCCTCAGCCACCAGAAATGACAGGGCGATCGCTGCTCAAAACAGCAGAATATGACCTGCAACGCACTCGCACCCCTGTGCAAGTAGGCTGATAAAAGAGTTAGGAGTTAAGAGTAATGAATTAAGTCTTTTCTAACTTTTAACTCCTGACTCTGCTAATTTTAGATTTTGAATTTTGAATTTTGGATGAAACGAAAATCTAAAATCTAAAATTGAATAACTCCTGTTTTTTTAAACTTCTTAATAAATGAGATTGCTACCATGATAGTTACTAGTATTGTGCAAGGCATTTGGGCATTTTCTGCTGTCGGTCTAATTATTTTGGTTTTGCTGCATAGCCCCAAAGGTGATGGTATTGGAGCCATTGGCGGACAAGCTCAACTATTTAGCAGCACTAAAAGTGCAGAAAACACCTTGAACCGGGTTACTTGGGCATTAACAGTCATTTTTCTGGGTTTAACAGTAGTTTTAAGTGCTGGTTGGCTGCCTAAATAAAGATAGGTGAGGGGGAAATGAGGAACACAAGAAAATATCCAATATCTAAAACCCCAAAAAATTTAATTAGACAGCAATTATTAGCAGCCCTTGGCTTAAGTATAGGCACAGGGCTGCTAGTTATTTTTACTAACCTGGGGTATGGCGCATTGGGCATGGAAAGAGATATGGGGCAGGGAGCAGGAGGCAGAGAAGAAAATTCCTCATCACCCCTTGGCTCAAAACCTCATCCCCTACCACCCACACTCGCACAATGGCAAGATAACACCAACAGTGGTGACTACTTTTCCCAAGTCAGAACAACTCAAGTTGGTTATTTGGTTTGGTCAAAATTTCCTATTCGAGTTTACGTAGAAACACCAAAAGCCGTTAATGAAAAACAAGCTCAAACATGGGTTAACGGTGTCTTACAGGCTATCCAGGAATGGAGTGCTTATTTGCCTTTGACAGTAATCCAACAGCCAGAAGTTGCTGATATTAGGATTCTGCGAAAAGCACCACCTCTACAAATTTCCCCAGGTAGTAATATACCTCGTGCGCGATCAGCACAAACGACTTACGAGTTATACACCAACAATAATGTTTTATGCCACCGCTTCACCATCTTGCTAAGTCCCAGTCAAACAGGTGAATACATCCAAGCAGCAGTTCGCCACGAACTCGGACACGCCTTAGGAATTTGGGGTCATAGTCCGCTACAAACTGATGCTTTATACTTTTCCCAAGTTCGTAAACCGTTGCCTATTTCTTTGCGGGATGTGAATACTTTGAAGCGAGTTTATCAACAGCCAACTACTTTGGGATGGTCTATTTAAGTTTAAGKTAAGCAATTTTTATCCAAAATTTGCTCTAAGGCATAAGGACATAATTCAGGTAAATTAGTTAGCTTTGTTTTAGCCTTAATATAATCTAAGGCATGACTATAAATTATGCTGAAATTTGCCTCTAAATGATTACGTAAATTTGCACTTAAATCTTCATTAATTTGATTACGAAAACTAATAATTTCCGCAGCCCAATGAGCGATATTTCTTAAGTTTTTTAAATCCCAATATTGATAAAGCAATAAATGTCTAATAATCTGTTCCAACAGACTTCTGACTCGCCTTTTTTCATTTTTTACCAAATCTTCCAGTTCTTCTATTAAGTTTTTATAGTCAACCTCTTCTAATTGCCTAGCTTTGAGACATTTAATAGTCTTTTCTAACCATTGTAGGTAATTGGATTTATATAATTCTGGAGTCAGTCGAACAGTCACAACTTCGCTTTGAGACATCAGCAACTCTCCTTTTATCAGTCATTCTAACTTTGTATATTCGATGTATACAAGCGAATACTGATGAATAAAAGGTGTCTGTACATAATAAGACGAGCCTAAAAATACGTGGGTGCAGCCCGCCGTAGGCATCTCACTTTTTTCCCTACGCTCTGCGAGTGAGCGGTAAAGGTTGGTGTGTTAAAACTTGTTTATAAAGTTCTTCTAACAAAGTAATATTCTTACTGAGGGTGTAGCGGTCTAATACACGCTGTCTAGCTTTTTGCCCCAGTAGCGTTGTTAACTCTGGATGATCTTGTAACACTGGTAAGAGAGTTCTCAATTGCGATCGCACTGTTTTGGTATTAATAATTATACCCGCTCCCTTTTCCAATACTTCTCCATCTGCACCGACATCTGTTCCCAAACAAGCCACCCCAGATGACATTGCTTCTAACAAAGACAAAGACAGTCCCTCTACCATTGAAGGCAAAATAAACACATCTGCGCCGCGCAAAATTTCGATGCGCCGAGCTTCACCAGCAACAAATCCTAACCAAATAATCCCGTATTCCCACCCATAAAATGGCTCTAAAGAAGACTTCAAAGGCCCATCGCCAACAATCAAAAGCTTACTATTAGCCTCCATTGGTGACTGCTTCCAAGCTCTCAAGAGGGCCTCAACATTTTTCTCTGGTGCTATCCGACCTTGATAAACAAACAAGCGTTGGGCTTTAAATTCTGCTTTGACTTGAGAAGCCCCTGGAGAATACTTAATCGTATCGACACCATTGGGAATTACAGCAATATTTTGTTCTCTTACACCCATACGCGCCAATAATTCCCGCTGAATTTGAGAAAATACAATCACGCGATCGTAGTTAACCAAAAAAGGCGCGTAGAGTTGATAAGCTAAAAGTTGTGTTCCTGATATCAGTTTTGCTCCTTTACCAGCAAAAGGTGTATGAAAGGTAGCAATTAAAGGCAACCTCAGTTCCTCACAGATTTCTGGTAGAACAAAGTCAAGCGGAGATAGGGTTAAGGAAGCATGGACTATATCTGGTTTAATTTTCCGCAGCGACTCGGTTAAAACTTTAGTCGCTTTCAAAGTGGGAATTGTGTAAACCTGGGATTTATAAATAAAAGGCAGAGGAACTTCTTGGAGATTTGGCCAATTCTCAGGTTCTGATTCTTCTTGGGCGAAGTGGAGAAAACTGACTTGATGTCCCTTGTCTAGCAAGGCATTTGTAATTTCTCTACTATAGGTGACATTACCGCAAAAGGGCGATTTTTTTCCAATCCAGGCTATACGCATTCTTTATTCAGCTGTAAGAAAAGCAGGTTTGATGTATCAGTTTTGCATCCTTTGTTGCTTTTATCGTGTTATACTTGCTGATTTTTTTTATTATAAATAAATGCCAAAAACTAGCTTAAAAAGCTAATTTTTAGCTAATTAAACTGGTGAACTTATGGCTTTATTTATTTCCTAATAAATTGTTAATCTCTTGTATTTCAACAACTTATTCTGGCTAATGTCAGATTAATATCCGGCAAGTATGCGATAAATTTTGGCTGGTCTTAGTTTAGCACGAAGACAAATTTTTTAAGTAAATTACTAATTATTTCAAGTTAATGAATAATAGCTCCTGTTGATAACTACTTATGTGAGTTATACCAAGTTAATATTCCTCCCGAAAAAACGATCGCTGCTAATCCCAAAAAAACTGCCTGTAATCCCACAAAAGTTTCTGCTACACCAGCTAATGCCAAAGGTAAAGACAGAGCAATGTTAATTACATTGTTCTGTAGACCAAAAACTTTACCACGCATTTCTGGAGGTGTTTCTGTCTGGATCGCAGTTTGCATAGGAATGCCTATTAATGCCCCAAAGATCCCTACTAAACTTATTAGCAATAAAACTAACCATAAATATGTTGTAAATACTGAAATTCCAATCAGGGATGCTGCCATACCGAAACAACCACACAGACTTAGTTGGGTGTAAGAGAAGCGTTGACCAAATTGACCAAGAATTGTTGCTCCAGCCGCAATCCCAACACCGCCTGCTGCAAGTAAAAAGCCGAATTGGGAGGCTTTCATATTGGGAATTATTTCTGCCATGCGAACGGCTAAAACAGTTAACGCGGCGAAGACAGAAAACAAGATAATTAGCTGGAGTAAAGCATTACGGATACGATGATTGTCTTTGAGGTAGGCCAAGCCATCTTGCAAGTCAGAAAATACGTGAGGGAATTCTGTTTCGAGTGCGTGAGGTTTTTCGTTAGTTTTCAAGAGGAACAAAATTATTCCAGCGATCGCATAACTGCCACCAACTAAAAGTTCTTTGCCCAAACCATTACTACCACTAAATTGCAACCAAAGTCCATCAGCTATAGCTAACAACGGTTCCCCAACGGCAAACCCAATAATTACCGATGCCATCATCGTTGTTGTGTAAAGCGAATTAGCCGAGAGTAAATGATGTTCTTCTACTACTAAAGGAATTGCTGCTTGTTCTGCTGGCGCAAAAAACTGCGTCAGTGTGGAAACTAAAAAAGTCACACCCAAGATAATTAAAAAACCCACTGGCAATACTCCTATGGGTTTCCAATCATGAGTCAACCACAACATCAAGGGAATTGACAAAACTAGGATACCGCGCCAAACATTCGTTGCCACCAGTACAACTTTTTTTGACCAGCGGTCTACAAATACACCAGCGACAGAACCAAACAATACCGCTGGAATCGTAAAAGCCATCATCAAGGCTGACACCCATCCACTAATGCTCTGATCGCTAGCCTGAAACTGTGTATTAATCAAGGCAATCATCAGCACCAAATATACTTTATCTGCTAGTTGGCAGAAAACTTGACCTCCCCAAAGAGCCAAGAAATTAAAGTTTTTTAATACTGGCAAAAATCCCTGCTGTTTTTCATTCTTTGAACCAGCTGCATCTAATTTTGGTAGTTCTATTTCTGGAATAGTGTTTACTGGTATCTGCCCATTGCTTAGGTCTAGACTGCTACAGGCATCATTCTTGTTATCTACCTCGCCAGTGGTTAATTGGTCTTTTAGCGTTTCTGATTTATTTTGAACATGAGTTTTTGGTATTTCTTCTATACCACTTTGGCTGTTTTGAGAAACGTCTTTTGGGGACATTTCTTGCCCGTTAATTTGATTAGTTGTAGACTTAGAGACAGCACTCGGGTGATTAGTTACTGTATGGTCCGATGTCCTATTCTGTTTTTTGCCGGGGCTTGGTGATAAAGGTAAAATTTTTGTATCAAAATCAGACGATTGCATCATGGTTGGCAGCAAAATAAGAGTCAATCAAGGTAGCAGAGCGAATAGGGCGGCCTAATTGATATTGAGCATACTGGCGTAAAATCTGCTCAACAGATAACCAGTTAGGATCTCTAGCACCATCAATTTGTACGATCTCTGGTTGCGATAGATGTTGAAGCAAAGCTAGTTCCATTGCACCAGGACGACTAGAAATCATAGGTATTTCTTGCCGATGGACAATAATTGTTTGGGCATTGGGAGTGCTGTTAGTCGTACCGGGGTCTTTAGCCCGTGCTGTTAAGGGTAGTGGGGCGTTTAGCTCGTGCTGAGTACTGTAAGCAGTAGCGGGGCCTTTAACTCGTACTGAGTTGGGAGTTACCATTATCTCCTCTACTCGTGTATTCCTCATCTCCTCCTTTGGCCTTGTCCCCTTTTGTTGTTCTGTTCGCAAACGTTCCCAAGCTTCTAAACAAACCGTTCCACCAGCAGCGATGCTAAATCCTACTTGCCAGTTGGGGTCTGTAAAGTCTGGCGTGAGTAGTCGTCCAGACAAGCAACAAACTTGCACTTGCGGTGTCAGTCCTGCTAAGGCTAAAAGGTGAAAAACTCCATGAGCTAAATGAGCTAAAACACCAGATGTATTCCTAGTAGACAACATCTCCAATCGATGGAGGTGTTCATTGAATAACTCATAAAGTTCTTCTTGGGGTTGTTCGCTCAAAGCCTGACACAGTACTATTTCTGCTAAATACTGGCTAGCAGCCAGTTTTCCCAAATCTTTGGCTAGACCTGGATAAGTTTTTAACGTCTGTGCTTGAGTTATTTTATCGAGCGATCGCCCTTTGGCAATCAATAGTTCATTAACAACAAACATACCGCTCCTACCGCCCAAGCTTGAGTTGTGCTTGCGTGCCCCTGGAGCCACTGCTCGAATTAAACCGAATTCTGGGGTCAAAATTGTCACTATCTTGTCCGATTCTCCGAGCGCCTGGGTTTTAAGATTAATTCCGGTTGCTTTGTAGGTTCTACTCATTAGTTATCAGTCATTGGTCATCAGTGAATGACAAAGGACAAAAACAGAAGTCCGCTCAGCAGAGGGTTTCACCATAGACGCCCGGAGGGCGGCTTGTCGTACTCCTGCAAAGAAGCAAGACTGGGCGTAGCGTCTTTTAGAGAACACAAGGCATCAGAACTTCAAAGACAAATGACTATTCACCTTTTTGTAGGTTATCGCGCTGGCGAATCAAGTCGATACCGCGAGATGTGCCTAATCTTGTAGCACCCGCTACAATTAAGTCTAGAGCTTGATTGATAGTACGGATACTACCTGAAGCTTTAATTCCCACCCTTTCTTTGGCCAATTCTTTCAAAAGTCGCACATCTGCCACTGTCGCACCACCATTCCAACCAGTACTAGTTTTTAAGAAACTTGCTCCCGCATCCATAGAGATTTCAGCAGCGATTTTTTTCTCCGCATCTGTCAACAGGTTGGTTTCCAAAATAACTTTCACAGTTTGTCCAGTCTCCTCGCAAATTTTGGCAATCTCGCGATGAACTTGTTCCGTTTTGCCACCTTTCAACCAGCCCAAGTTGATTACTACATCCAACTCGGTAGCCCCACTTTCTACTGCTTCTTGAGCCTCATACAACTTGACTGCTGAAGTTGTCGTCCCAGCAGGAAAGCCAATCACTGTACAGACTTTCGGGTTCTTACCGTGGAGCAGTTCAACTGCTTGCTTGACATAAGCCGGATACAGACAAACCGCTGCAAAATTGAATCTGTATGCTTCTTCACACCATTGCTCAACTTGCTCTGTAGTAGCTGTTGGCGTTAACAGGGCGTGATCGATAAATGGCGCAATATCAATGTCTGGATAGTCTGCTGCCATCGTGTCTTCTGCCAGTGATTGATTATTAAAGTTTCTAAAAAATTAAAACATTTCTTATATATATATTAAACCACATTTATTACGAGTTTATTCTGAAAATAAGCTGCTGACTTCATCTTGGATACCAGCTTTGCAGATGTCCCAGATTTAAGGTAAGTATTTAAGTTGACATTAAGTGCCAGTATGGTTAAGAATGTCAACAGTGTTTTTGACGCCAGTTGCTAAGAAGTTAACAATAGTTTGGGCTAAGCCTTTCGATGCCAAGTATGGTACACCGTTACCAATAGTTTTAAACATATTCGTGAGCGACATCTGCTCTGGAAATACAAAATTTGCAGGCAAAGATTGGATAGCTAAAGCTTCTGCAACTGAAATTCGCCGAAGTTTGTAAGGATGTAAATGCACTTCATTATTTCCATAGCAAGCTGTTGGAGAATAACGCCATCTATGCAGGCGTTTAAAAGATTTTTTAGAATTATCTCCTTCATCAATAGCAGCAAATTTTTTCATACCTGCTTTGGGTTGAAAATAGTGTTCAGTATTAGGATGCTTAAGAACATTATTTTTTTGAAACCAGTATTCAACTGTTAATTCTTGAAGAATGCCTTCAGGACAAGGCATAATCGAATTCTCTTGGAATGGTTCGCACTTAGGCCAAGGGTAAGTAAAAATATTTTCTTGCTTGGATAAAATGTAATTATTCCAAGGAAAAGTCTCTTGATTTAGTGAATTTTTTTGATTAAATTCTATTCTCATTTGCTTAAGAAAATTACTTTGGAATCCAATCAAAATAATTCTTTGCCTATCTTGGGGAACACCGTATTCTAGAGAATTAATTAACCGCTCTGTTAATATATATCCTGCTTGCTGTAATTGTTGCTTCAATGATTCAAAAAATAAACGGTGTTTCTTCGTCTTCCACAAACCCTTAACATTTTCAAATAAAAAGAAATCTGGAATATTGTGACAAATTAATTCAATATAGGAAGCCGAAAGCTTGCCATTATCTCCGAAACACCCTTTATTTTTTCCCCCAATAGAAAAATCAGGACAGGGAGGACCACCAATAAAGCCAATAATATTATGAGATTTGCGGCAGTCAATGACTAACTCTTGAAAGTGTTGTGCTGGGCTTCCCTCAAACAGTTTGCTTACGTCTGCTACCTCGCCGTGATGATATCCATATTCTGGCAACGCTAGATTGAGAACTTGCCGTGAATAACGGTATGCTGCCATGAATGGAGAAAAAATTTCATTAACATAAACAATGTTAAAACCACTGGTTTCAAAACCTAAATCGAGGAAACCTGAACCAGCAAAAAAAGAGAAAATACAAGGGCGATCGCTCATTTAATCATTAGTATTGTGAAATATTGGTATTAATTTTATAAAAATTGGGGTTTTTACCTACGTACCAATCAAAAATAAACACTTTAATCCTGGATGAAATAGTAAAAAATATTCACACACTCCCTAAGGATTTAATATCAAAGTTTACTCAATCTTTAAGGAAAATCCCTGACAGAAAATGACTCGGAAGCCACAATTAAATATAGGAGTTTCCAACCTCCCAGAGATATTTAACACAAATATTGTCATTAAATAAAAACCGGGGTACTTGAGACTAATTCTCTATGCGAATTTTAATTTACTCGTACAACTACCATCCAGAACCAATTGGTATTGCCCCACTGATGACTGAATTAGCAGAGGGACTAGTGAAGCGGGGACACCAAGTGCGTGTAGTCACTGCCATGCCTAATTATCCTGAACGTCAAATTTACCAGGAATATCGGGGTAAGCTGTATCTCACAGAATATAAAAATGGCGTTGAAATTCAACGTAGTTACGTTTGGATTCGTCCCCAACCTAATTTACTAGATCGAGTATTGCTAGATGCTAGTTTTGTTGTCACTAGTTTTATACCCGCCCTCATTGGTTGGCGACCAGATGTTATTATCTCAACCTCACCATCTCTGCCAAGCTGTGTACCAGTTGCTCTTCTAGGATGGTTACGTGCCTGCCCTATAATTTTAAATCTTCAGGATATATTACCAGAAGCAGCTGTTCACGTCGGTTTACTTAAAAATAAGTTACTCATCCAGTTATTTACATTATTAGAAAAATTCGCTTATCGCAGTGCGAATAAAATTAGCGTAATTGCCGATGGATTTGTGGAGAATTTGCTATCTAAAGGCGTAGAATCTGACAAAATTGTCCAAATTCCTAACTGGGTTGATGTCAATTTTATCCGCCCGTCGCCTCAAGAAAATAACCCTTTTCGCACAACACATAACCTGAATGATAAATTTGTAGTACTTTATTCTGGCAACATTGCCCTCACCCAAGGTTTAGAAAGTGTTGTCAAAGCTGCTTCTTTGTTGCGCCACATCCCAAATATTGTCTTTGTCATCGTTGGAGAGGCAAAAGGTTTACAGCGATTGCAACAGGAATGTTTAGACTGCGGTGCAGATAATGTTTTGCTACTGCCATTTCAACCCCGGAAAAATTTACCACAAATGTTGGCAGCTGCGGATGTTGGTTTAGTGGTGCAAAAGAAAAATGTTATATCCTTCAATATGCCGTCAAAAATTCAAGTACTACTTGCCAGTGGACGGGCTTTAGTTGCCTCTGTCCCCGATAATGGTACGGCAGCAAGAGCTATCAGGCAAAGTGGCGGTGGAGTTATCGTACCTCCAGAAGATCCCCAGGCTTTAGCAATGGCAATTTTAGACTTGTATCAAAACCCAGAAAAAGTTAAAACTCTGGGTTATAAAAGTCGTCAATACGCCGTTGAGCAGTATGCTTTTGAGCAAGCTTTAAATCAGTATGAGTCGTTATGTTACTCATTGATCGCAGATCGTAGAACAACTCACTCGACAATAGTTACAAAACAAGAAGTTTAATCTCTGGCAAATATATTACATTTTATACTCGGGTTTTCAGTAGGTTAAATCTCAAAAACAAGTATTTAACAGTAATTTATTTTACTGATAAATACTAAATAACAGCAAATTTTCATATACATTATTTACCTAAAAATCCCACGGTTTGAAGTCAATCCGTGGGAATAGCAATTTTTTACTCAATATAATTAAGAGTATTATTTAGTATTTTTAAATACTAAATAATACTGTTACGCATAATTCATAATTACTGTTATATAAGGGTTTTAGACATTTCAAATGGATGGCGTGGTTTAGCCGTCCTGTAGTAGTACATTTATGCCAATCAGACTTTTGATATATCGTGCATAAGTACGCTATGTTCTTTGGTGACTTGTAGTAAACAGGCTAAAGTTTAGTGCTGCAAACCAAAATTCGTAATATTTGTCTGAAAGCGAAAAGGAATCGCACCTTAATTTATAATTCGTATTCTCAAACTAGCCTCCATAGATACCTGTTTTTTTGTTAGTATTCAAAAAAACCTATTGACACATTTTCAAAGCAATTGTTTGTTATTTGTAAATAAATATAAACAATTGTTTCAAAATGAAGAAACTACCTGAGGTTTAATGACTGATTATTTCCAAGGAAATTTCCCATTACAATCTGTCCCACTGACAAAGAGTGTGTTGAGAAACCCTAAGCAAATAGAAGACGCAAGCGGAAAATTAGCTGCAAAAATCGCTGAAGCTGCATCAGATCGCAAAGCTGGTGATATTTTATTGCTCAGAGTAGCTGACGTATCTTATCTGGCAGATTACTTTGTGATGATGACTGGTTATTCTAGGGTACAGGTAAGGGCGATCGCTCAAGCGATTGAAGCAAAAGTCGAAACCGAGTTGCAACGACGCCCGTTGAGGACAGAAGGAAAAGCTGAGGGGAGTTGGATACTACAAGACTACGGCGAAGTGATAGTTCACATCATGATGCCCAAGGAACGCGAGTTTTATAATTTAGAAGCGTTCTGGATTCATGCAGAACGTATTTCCCTTCCAGAATCTGATGAGGGTGGGGGTAAACCAACATGATCGGGTCTTCGCTTTCAAATTGCCCAGTTCCCAAAGACCAACAACCACTTAACGAGTATGAAGAGCTAAAAGTTTCCTGGCTGTTTCGTGATAGCACCTTACATTGGCGCGGTTATATCACAAAAATGGTTTGGATTTGGGGTTTATCTTGGTTAGTAGCGGGCCCGGTCGTAGCAGCAAGTTTTCCCCCACAAAAGTATATTGGGCATTTTCTGCTCTGTGGTGCAGCAGCAGCGAGTATCGGCGTAGTGCTAGCAGTAGTAAGGTTATATTTAGGCTGGTTTTACGTGTGCGATCGCCTTTGCTCTCCCACAGTATTCTATGAAGAGTCAGGCTGGTACGACGGTCAAACCTGGACAAAGCCACAAGAAGTTCTCAATCGCGATCGCTTAATTGTGGCATACGAAATCAAACCTATCCTACAGCGGTTGCAATTTACCTTTGCTGGCTTGGCGGGAATGTTCGTTACTGGTACTATAGTTTGGCATTTGTTATAAAACAGTCATTGGTCATTAGTCATTAGTCATTGATAAATAAACGAACGACGAAGCGCAAAGTAAGATTGCGTACTCCCGATCTACGACACGCTACGCGAACGCTAACGCTAAGGGCAAACAGAACTTCGGGGGACGGGGAGAGTTTTAAATTATCAGTAATTAAGCGAACTTGAGATGACAAATGACAAATGACAAATGACAAATGACAAATAATAAATAAGTGATAAAAATAAACCCATGACAATGGGAAAACGAACTCAAGCTACAGCACTGGAAGTCCGGTTGCTGCGTGAAGGGATTATTGAATCCAAGCATATAGTCCAAGCTGTTGTATGCGACGAACGCGGACGGGTTTTAACCGTCGCTGGAAACTCTGAAACTGCTGCATTTATTCGTTCAGCACTTAAACCATTTCAGGCACTTGCAGTCACTACTACAGGTACACTGGAACGCTATGACTTAAGCGATCGCGATTTAGCAATTATCACGAGTTCCCATCGAGGAACAATAGAGCAAGTCCGACAGGTATTTAACATCCTTTGGCGGGCTGATCTCGACCCGACTTTACTCCAGTGTCCGACTCCTGAAGGCAAACGCAGTCCTCTGGAATACAATTGCTCTGGGAAACATGCGGGGATGCTAGCCGTTTGTCAGCAACGCCATTGGCCTTTAAATAACTACTTGGAACGCAAACACCCAATACAGCAATTGATTTTAAGCAAAGTAGCAGAACTGCTACGAATGCCAGCAGAGGAATTTATCAGCGCCCATGATGACTGTGGCGCACCAACTTATTTGATGCAACTCGGTCAAATGGCGTCCTTATACGCACTGCTAGCCTCTAGTAGCAATTTGGATATGGAGCGCATTGTCCGTGCCATGACTCATCACCCAGCGATGGTAGCAGGAGATGGAGAATTTGATACGGAACTAATGCGTTTAGCTCCCGGAGAACTGGTCAGCAAAGCCGGTGCTGAAGGAGTGCAGTGCATTGGTAGACTTGGCGAGGGCATGGGATTAGCAATTAAAGTTATGGATGGGGCAAAACGAGCAAAACATGCCGTTGCTATTCATTTACTCCAACAAATGGGTTGGATTAGTCCCAGTGCTGCCGATAGCCTCTGTGAAAAGTTTGTCACCTTAGGAAAATACAAGCGTTTAGAAGTAATTGGAGAATTATCGTTTTTGTAGTTGTCAAACTCTTGACTTTAAGTTAGACTAGAAAAGTCAAGGAACGACGCGGGATAGAGCAGCCTGGTAGCTCGTCGGGCTCATAACCCGAAGGTCAGTGGTTCAAATCCACTTCCCGCCACCAAGTAGAATAACAAAAGCAAAACCCTACAATCAGTAAAGATTGCAGGGTTTTGTTTTATTTTGATCTATTCTGGAAGAAATGGCCATCTAAAAAGCGCGGAGAGTCATGGTTGTGAAGTTGCAGCGACCAATTTTAGTGGGAGGATTGGGACTATCCTTTTCTCTGTGGATGTTACAAAGTTGGCATCATTTAATAATGCAGGTGGGTGAGTTTGGTTTATTGAGTGCCTTAGCTGTCGGGGGTGGTTTGTGGTTATTCCAACAAAATCGGCCGCAAAAAACTTTAGAGCAGCTAAATAGTATGCTTGTAGATCGGGCGAGTGTGGAAAGTGCGATCGCCAAAGCCCAAGCCGTAATTAACCAACTGGCACAAGAAGCAGAAAACCATTTAGCACTAGAGACACTCAGAGAACAAGTTGCCCAATTATCGCTGGAATTAGACAGGCAAGAAATTAAAGTAGCTGTGACCGGTGGAAAATCTGTCGGCAAAAGCAGTTTAATTCAAGTGCTAGAGCAAAATCTAGAGACCGTAAATTTTGTGTCTCTACAAGAAACAGCACCTTTGTTTAAACAAGCAGGTGAAAATTCAGATACTGCTGTTTTGGTAGAAGTGGCAAAATCTGATTTTGTACTGTTCTTGACAAATGGTGATTTGACCGACTCAGAATTTCAAACCTTACAGCAAATAAAAGCAGCAAATCAGCCTACAACACTGGTTTTTAACAAACAAGACCAGTATTTAGCTGATGAACGTGGTAGTGTCTTTACTCAATTGAAACAGCGGATGCAGGGAAATGTAGTTGCAACTGCGGCTTCTCCCATTCCCATTAAAGTCCGAAAGCATGAGGCTGATGGTTCTGTACAAGAGTGGATGGAACAACCACCACCAGATGTCCAGCAGTTAACCCAGCAGTTGGGTGAAATTTTGGCACAGCAAAAGCAACGGCTAGTTTGGCTAACTACCATTAGGAAAGCCGGGTTGTTGAAAGCTGAAGCGAAAAACTGGCTCAATGGCATCAGATGTGATCGCGCCACCCCAATTATTGAACAATATCAGTGGATAGCTGCTGCTGCTGCCTTTGCTAACCCAGTACCAGCCCTCGATATTCTGGCGACTGCGGCGATTAATGCTCAGATGGTAATGGATTTGGGTAACATCTATCAGCAGAAATTTTCCCTGGAACAGGCGCAAACCGTAGCTGGAACAATGGGAAGTATGATGCTCAAACTCGGTTTAGTTGAACTTTCTACTAAGGCTGTTAGTACTGTTCTCAAAAGTAATGCTGTTACCTTTGTCGCTGGTGGATTGGTGCAAGGAGTAAGTGCAGCTTATCTCACCAGAGTCGCAGGATTAAGTTTAGTCGAGTATTTCCAACAACAAGAAATAGCAATAGATTCTGGAACTAATTTGAATTTGGAGAAGTTGCGGCAAACTTTGCAAAAAGTATTTGGGCAAAATCAGCAGATTGGCTTTTTGCAGGGGTTTGTGAAGCAAGGTGTGAAGCGTTTGTTACCAGAAGTACAGCAGGTTGAAGTAGTTGGTGTTCAAAAAGCGGTTGGGTAATTTCACACTCCAAGGGCAGAGTTTTTCTTAGCAGCTTCGCACCAAGCTCAAAAGTCGCGTTGCCCAATTGAGATTTGAAATTCACGAATCAACTCTTCTCAACTTTTGCTCTGTGCGACCCAAGCGCTTGGAGCGTGATCCAAATTCATAAAATACACCCAAGCTCCTAATGGGCTTGGGTTTATCTAACAATTATCGTCAGAGTTGCAAGTTACCAAAAAATTGTAAATAAGGATAATTAGCTAAACAGCACCACTGTTTTTGCGAAACAGAACCGCTATAGTTTTGAAAATTAGCTTTAAATCATACACCAAACTCCAATTTTTTTGATACTGCAAATCTAGGCGAATTACATCTTCAAAACTACGGACTGTAGACCGTCCATTGACTTGCCATTCGCCAGTCATACCAGGTTTGACATCTAAACGTTGCCATTCAGGTACTTCGTAGCGTTCTACTTCATCGGGTGTGGGTGGTCTGGTACCTACTAAACTCATTTCTCCTTTAAGAACGTTCCAAAATTGGGGTAGTTCATCAAGACTAGTTCGCCGTAAAAAACGCCCCACCTTGGTAATTCTGGGGTCATTTTCATTCTTAAAAAAAGCACCTTGCACTTGGTTTTTGACTTCGGATTTCTTTGCTTCCGCATCCACACACATAGAGCGGAATTTCCAAATTTTAAACCGTTTTCCCATCCAACCACAGCGGGTTTGACGAAAGAAAATTGGTCCGGGATCGTTAATTTGAATAGCAAGTGTAATCGGTATGAACAAAATTCCTGTAATTAATAAACCAATCACTGACCCAACAATATCTAAGAACCGTTTCATCCAAGATGCTACAGAAGGATGAGTCCTGGGTAATGGCTCTACTTGGCGAGAAGCTGTCCTCCGGTTATCTACTATACGTTGTTGCTCTATTAGCGACTCATTGTTTACAGACTCTAGGGGGAAAACTTGATCCAATCCCGTGAGTTTTAAAACTGCCATAACCTGAGGTGTCACATTCCGGAGTCTAAATGTAATTCCTTTAGCCTGGGCGTATTTCAAATTACTCACTAACGCACCTAAACCACTACTATCTATAAAAGTAGTTTGGTGAAAGTCAATGATGATTTGGTTAGGATTTGAATTGGGTTGGATTAAGCTTTGGCAGGTTTGCTTAAAGCTTAAAGCCTCCAATACGCTTAACCGTGTGGGCACCTGCACTATAACAGTGTCGTTTAAGGAATGAACTGAAAAATCGACCTCTGTCGGTTGGCTAGTCATGAAGCTCTGCACTTTCGTTGCCATGTATAATATAATCCGCCAAACATAATTTTGTCCTATAAAATTACTTAAATGTAATCAGGACTAATTGGTATCTGCTTTTTGTGTGATTGTGAATCGCCAACGACGATTCACAATAGAACAAGAAGCTAAAAAATATTCTTGCTGTTTTGCCGAAGCAGCGCGCTTGCACTGCCGCGATCAAATGATTACTAAAACTACGGTTACATCTACCGCACGCCTGGTTGAGGTCTTCTCTGCCATTCAAGGGGAAGGACTGAATGTAGGGACACGTCAGATTTTTATTCGCTTTGCTGTGTGTGATTTGCGCTGTCACTTTTGCGATAGCGCCTACACTTGGAATGCACCTGTTAATTGCCGGATAGAGCGATCGCCCGGATTGCGTGACTTTGAAATTTACTCTAATCCTGTCCCATTACCCATATTAATCGAATGGGTTCAAAGACAAAATCTACCTTCCTTACACGATAGCATTAGCCTAACGGGAGGCGAACCACTTCTTCATGCCCAATTTTTAAGGCAGTTTCTACCTGAAGTGCGAGCTATAACTGGTCTACCTATATATTTAGAAACAGGCGGACACCGCCCAGAACAACTGGCAATGATTCTTCCTTACTTAGACTCTGTGGGGATGGATCTTAAGTTGCCCAGTGTCAGCGGCGAAAGTCATTGGCAAGAACATGCTAAATTTCTYCAATTATGTCATGACTCATATTTAAATGTTTTTGTCAAGATAATTGTGTCTCAAAACACAGATCCCGCCGAGTTAAGACGTTCAGCTTTGCTGGTGGCAGATGTAAGTCCACATATACCAATATTTTTACAACCTGTTACCCCTCTAACAGAGTTGGAACAATTTTCTTTAATACCCATGCTTGCTCCTGCACCCGATCAAGTTTTGATCTGGCAAGCTTTGATGAAACAGTTTCTCAAACAAGTGCGGGTAATACCCCAGACACATAAAATGCTCAACCAACTCTAAAAGTTGCTATCAAATCCACGTATTACTAAAGACGTAGTGAGAGAAAAAATAAATTTATATTAATTTTATTAACAAAAATTAATATAAATTTATATTAATTTTTTGTTGCTTGATAAAGTTGCTAGCTATGAAAAAGCACTTTGGTTGAAGTCCTAAGATTTCAGATTAACCTTGCTAATAAATGGATCGAGTTCAGAGATTCTAAATTTCGATTTTTTGATTTGTGTCACCCACTTTATTGTGTTAGCTTGGCGGTAGGTTAATCGGGCATAAACCAAAAGAATCTGAAATCTCAAAATTAGCAAGCTCAACTATTGAGATATTTTTCGGGGTGGGTAGCCCCCACCCAACCTACTTTCTGGTTGCTACAGTGCGCCTTCATCTATAGTTTTGGATTTAGCTTTTGCCTTATTAGCACTGCGTTTGAGTGCAGAGAGCCTTGCTTCGTATTTCGACCGTTGACGCTTGCTAGGTGTGTTATCAATCAGGGTTTTTAAGGCGCTACCAAGACTTTTGTAGGCATTGGGGAGGGTATAACCAAAACGAGTTGCTAAGGCGATCGCTTTTTCATCAGCATTGAGCAGTTCTCTTGTTTGCTTTTCCCCATTGTTCTTTTGATACAATCGCCAACCTGACACGCCACACAGCGCTAAAGCTAACACTAAAAGCAATCCATCTTGTACCCACAATTCACCGACAGCACCCCCTAAACCGATAGCTAGTGCTGCCATTTCCCAACCATCTTTGGGAATTGTGTCATTTTGAACGCGAGCAACTTCATGCCAGAACAGCAGATTACGCTGATCCATTGCGAGGGCATCCCATTTTACCAAGTCAATTTGAATTTCTACCTGGTCTTTACCAATTTCTTCGCAGCGGATCAGGGGTGGATTGACCTCAGTGGTGCCTTCTACCGTGACCCAGCTCTGCAATTCTGGCGGTAGTAAGCCTTTCAACCGCCGGAGTTCACTCATTTCCGCTTTGGCAGAGGAGGTTGCATAGGATGTCATAATATCCAGCCCCAGAAAATTTCAGTATATAGTGAGGGTATCACTTTGGAGTATAGCTATTTCAGTGATGATCCGTCTGACTCGTTGGGAAAACTTCCCCGTTTTTTTCGCGCTTCCATTGCCTTTTCCAGTAAATCTAGTAATCCTGGCGCTTCTTCTTGGATACTGAGTAATAATCTTTCTCCAAGTTCTATATTTCCCGGATCGAGGCCTGTTGCCATAACTTCTTTTAAGCGAGGAATCGCTATACCATCTACAATCTGAATTAACCCACTCAAACAACGGTGAAATTGCCTTTCTGTAAGAATTGAGTCTTCTAGAGGGAATTCAATAATGGCACGGATTTCACCATCAGATGGATCGTACTCCCATTGCAGCATTTTGGTTTCCCAGGAAATCGCAAGCATTGTCTGTAGGATAGCTCCCTTATAAGGGTGGTCTTGAATTCCTGCTAAAACTTGAGGAGCAAATACTCGGAAAAATTTTCCCTCTTCATCTAGCTGGACAACTATTAGGAAATCTTCTAAGTTATCAGCTTCCACACCTGTTATAATTCGGTCTTCTTCATCATCAAAACGGTAGTCCCAACCAAGATTATCTAAGTACTTGGCAATCTGTTTGAGGTTAGCTCCCATAAAAGCCTCATAAGGAATAGTGGAGCAGCTGTTACCAGACCTAGTTTAACCTGCTAGTGGTAGTTGTTTGAGTTAGTGTGGCTACTTCTGGTAAATAGGGCATGGGGCATGAGACATCGAAAATAGAAAAAACAGATTTTGATGCTGGGCTATGAATAGTTTTTGACTTTTTACCAATTCTTAGGCAGTGAAGAATATAGAATTGGTATCACTAAAACTTTAATATTATCTTCCAGATTTTATAAGTAGATTGCTATATCAAGCATTGTGATTGGATTTAAATCCAAGTTGGAAGCCGAAGCAAAATTGAGATAATCTCCATCAACTAAAGGACTGTTTTAATTTACTTCTCCTTTGGCAAAAGGCAAAGACTAATTGCAAAAGCACTTTTTGACTATTGCCTTGAAGTATAAGATATGTTGTGAAAAATCAAATCGGATTGCTATATCTGAAGCTTGGAAAAAATTAGTAAAGACTTGAAATACTGCTTTGAAAGATAAATAAATACAGTCCAGAGGCTGGTAGAGTCTTAGATGATAAGCAGCAAATTATTTTCACTAAAATGAATAATTGTAGTAAATAATACATTTTTATTATCCAGTCACTATGAATTTGATACATAAATCAGGTTTAATTGTCGCGATCGCTCCCCTCATCTTTAGCATCACTGCTTGTGGTGGAGAGTCAGGAGAAACAGCAAATACACCCGGCACTCCAGGCGGTAATTCACCAGTATCAGCAACTCAAAATCGTTGGAATACTATTAAAAGCCGAGGTCAAGTAATTTGCGGTGTTAGTGGTGAAATTCCAGGGTTTAGCTTTGTGGGAGCTGACGGGAAATACAGCGGCATTGATGTAGATATTTGTAGGGCGATCGCAGCTGCTTTATTTGACAAACCAGATGCAGTAGAATTTCGCAATCTCAATGCAAAAGAGCGGTTTACAGCCTTGCAAACTGGAGAAGTAGACGTTCTCAGCCGTAACACTACCTGGACTCTGAGTCGTGATAGTTCAGTTGGTCTAGAATTTGCACCTGTAGTCTTTTACGACGGACAAAGCATTATGGTTCGCAAAAATAGCAATATTAAATCCTTGGCAGATTTGAAAGATAAAGCTATTTGTGTTCAAACTGGCACTACTACTGAACAAAACTTAGCAGACCAAATGCGAAAAAGAGGCATCACTTACAAACCCGTTGTCTTTGAAGATGTTAATGTGACCTTTGCTACCTATGTTCAAGGGCGTTGCGATGGCATTACAGCCGATCGCTCGGCATTGGTTTCTCGGCGCACAACCCTACCCAAACCAGAAGATAACGTGATTCTTGAAGAAGTGATTTCTTCAGAACCCCTTGCACCAGCAGTCGCTAAAGGAGACACTAGGCTGGGTGATGCCCTCAAGTGGGTGGTTTATTCATTGGTAAAAGCTGAAGAGTTGGGCATTACTTCCCAGAATGTAGGTCAATTCACCACTAGTAATGACCCAGACATTAAGCGCTTTTTAGGTACAGAAGGCAATCTGGGTGAAGGACTCGGCTTAACAAACGACTTTGCAGCACGAGTAATTAAGCACGTCGGTAACTATGCCGAGATTTACGATCGCAACCTCGGCCCCAAAACAAAACTTAATCTAGCTCGCGGTCAAAATCAACTCTGGAATAAAAACGGACTGCTTTATTCCCCGCCGTTCCGGTAGGAGTGGGGATTAGAGGCAATGGGGTACTCAGGGCCCCCAGAAAGTGGGGATTAGAGGCAATGGGGAGGTGGGGGAGAATAACTCTTAACTCCTAGCTCAGCACTCGTAATCACTAATGACCAATGAGCAATGACAAATGATTAATGACTACCGTTTTTGGAGAATTGCTGGACAATTATTGGCATTATTTTTAACAGTAATTGTAGTAGTAATACTATGGGTAAATCTGAACCGTAATTTGCAGCAATTGGGCATTCAGTTTGGATTTGATTTTCTCAACCAACAAGCTTCCTTTGATATTGGTGAAACGCAGATTAACTACAAACCTACTGATACCTATAGCCGCGCTTTGTGGGTGGGGTTAATTAACTCCTTGCGGGTGGCGATCGCCGGAATTTTTCTCACCACAATTGTCGGGATTAGCGCTGGGATTGCTCGACTTTCTGACAACTGGCTGGTGCGAAATGTCACTATGGTCTATGTGGAGATTTTTCGTAATACACCCTTGCTGCTGCAATTGTTATTTTGGTACTTTGCTGTTTTCCTCAGTTTTCCGAAAACAGAAAATAAAATATCTCTTTGGGGTTTAATTAAACTGAGTCAAAACGGCTTAGAAATTCCTTGGTTGACTCTATCACCAGAGTTTTCAGCTTTGTTGTTGGGATTAACTTTTTATACAGGTGCGTTTATTGCGGAAATTGTCCGAGGTGGGATTCAATCAGTATCTCAGGGACAATGGGAAGCAGGGCGATCGCTAGGATTAAAACCAGGATTAATAATGCGACTGGTAATTTTTCCCCAAGCCTTGCGGGTAATTATTCCACCGTTAACAAGTCAATATCTGAACTTGACGAAAAATTCCAGCTTAGCGATCGCGATCGGCTACCCTGATATTTATTTTGTCGCCTCCACCACTTTTAACCAAACTGGGAGAGCTGTAGAAGTAATATTACTGATTATGGTCACCTATCTCATTTTGAGTTTGAGTATCTCTCTAGTTATGAATTTGTTTAATCGCACCGTGCAAATTAAAGAGAGATGAGAAAGATGTAGTTCGACTTCTCTACGAGACGCTACGCGTAGCTTGCTTCCCCGTAGGGGTACGCTCACGCTCACTAACCGGGAGATAAGAGGGATGAGGAAGCAGTTGAGGCTGAAAGTTGAGCCTCTGAGGTTGAAAGTTGAGCCTCTGAGGTTGAAAGTTGAGCCTCTGAGGTTGAAAGTTGAACCTCAGAGGCTGAAAGTTGAGCCTCTGAGGCTGAAAGTTGAGCCTCTGAACTCGGAAGTTGAACCTCTGAGGCTAGTTGAACCTTTGAGGCTGAAAGTTGAGCCTCTGAACTCGGAAGTTGAGCCTCTGAACTCGGAAGTTGAACCTCTGAGGCTGAAAGTTGAACGTTTAAAGTTAAATTATGACTCTTGGCAAATGACCAATGATCAATGACAAATTAACTTGGCTGCGTAAAAACCTATTCAGTACTTGGTACAACAGCTTGTTAACTATTATGTGTTTGATGTTGTTGTTTTGGGTAGCACGAGGAGTGCTAACTTGGGCAATTACTCAAGCACAATGGGCAGTAATTCAGGTTAATTTACGTTTATTTTTGGTTGGTAGGTTTCCCCAGACGCTATATTGGCGGACTTGGATTGTGCTGGCGATTACTGCGATTTTAGCTGCTATAACTGGGGGTGTATTCTTTAGCAAGCAACAGTTAACAAGACCTGGAATTGCTTTTTTTACGTTCCTAGTCGGGATTTTCTTGATTATTTTACCACTGGATTTGATATCCCGCTTCCAATTACTATTAATTGCAGGTTTAATATTTATAGGCTTTGGGGTTGGAAGAAACTTTACTGAAGTATTAACTCCTTGGCTTTCCCTTTCATGGTTATTATCTTTCCCCATCATTCTTTGGTTAATTGGTGGTGGATTTGGACTGCAATCTGTACCTACAAATTTGTGGAATGGCTTGCTACTTACCTTACTAATGGCAGCAGTTAGTATTGTGCTTTCCTTTCCCATTGGAGTTTTACTGGCTTTAGGGCGGACAAGTGATTTACCTGTCGTGCGTTGGTTCTCTATTTTGTATATTGAAATCGTTAGAGGAGTCCCATTGATTGGGATTTTGTTCCTTGCTCAGGTAATGCTTCCCTTATTTTTGCCAGCAGATGTACGTTTAGATCGGGTATTGCGAGGAATTGCTGGATTGGTTTTATTTAGTGCTGCTTACATGGCAGAAAATGTGCGTGGTGGACTTCAATCAATTACTCGTGGGCAAATTGAAGCTGCCAAAGCATTAGGATTAAATACAGCTTTGGTAGTTATATTAATTGTTCTACCTCAAGCTTTACGTGCTGTTATTCCGGCGATAGTTGGTCAATTTATCGGATTATTTAAAGACACTTCACTATTGTCTATTGTGGGATTAGTAGAACTCACAGGTATTGCTCGTTCTATCCTCGCACAGCCGCAATTTATCGGTCGTTATGCAGAAGTTTATTTGTTTATTGGATTGATTTACTGGGTATTTTGTTACTCAATGTCGCTAATTGCTCAGCGGTTAGAAAGAAAATTAGGTAATTAGTTATTAATAATTTGTTATTTATAAATACAGAGGACTGATAAAGGCGATCGCTGCATCCATCACACTTTCTAATTGTTCCACACTCTCACTCTCCAGCCTTACTGCTACTGAGGATGGAACCTCGCCAAAGCGTCGTTGGAATACCCAAATTAATTGCCTCGCGCACCCTGCTGTACGCCTTGCTCAAGACCAAGTTTTTCACCTTCACCCTACGGGTTCGTCAGTTTGGCGGGACGGAAACCGACTTTGCCAACTGACTCATTAAAACATCTATTTCGCGGCTAATCCGCTGAAACTCAAAACCTAAAATTTCTTTCGCCACGACTTCGGAACGCTAGGTAACCCATTTTACCCATGCATCGGCAGCAAGACTAATTAATCACTTATCACCTGTATCTGCTGCTTTTGGCACAGGATTTTTGGCATCAATACTAGTCTTTAATAATATATCAAATCCAAAATTTCCGAACAGCAGGTTTGATAGAATTCTGGCAGTATTTTCATTTGCTAGATATTTTAGAAAATAAAATTTAAAGGTAAAAATCAATGACTACAGAACAAAAACCTATAATTATTGCCGAAGATGTTCACAAGTGGTATGGCAAATTTCATGTTCTTCAAGGTGTGAGTTTGACAGTAAATCGCCAAGAAGTAGTAGTTTTGATGGGCCCTTCAGGTTCAGGAAAATCTACTTTTATTCGTACATTTAATGCGCTAGAAGAATACCAAAAAGGAAGAATAGAAATCGATGGTATTACCCTGAGCCATGATTTAAAAAATATTGAAACAATTCGGCGAGAAGTGGGAATGGTATTTCAGCAATTCAATTTATTTCCCCATCTTACCGTACTACAAAATATTACCTTAGCACCAATTTGGGTACGTAGGTTGTCAAAGATAAAAGCTGAAGAATTAGGAATGCAACTCTTAGAAAGAGTTGGAATTTTAGAACAAGCACAAAAATATCCAGGACAATTATCTGGTGGACAACAGCAACGGGTGGCGATCGCTCGTGCTTTAGCTATGCAACCCAAAATTATGTTGTTTGACGAACCCACCTCAGCTTTAGATCCAGAAATGGTAAGGGAAGTATTAGATGTCATGCGAAGTCTCGCCCGTGATGGAATGACAATGGTAGTCGTCACCCACGAAGTAGGATTTGCCCGCGAAGTCGCCGACCGAGTTATTCTCATGGATAGCGGTACTCTCGTCGAGTCAGCTACGCCAGAGATATTTTTCAGCAATCCCAAACAAGAAAGAACACGCAAATTTTTATCACAAATTCTCTAAAACCTCTGCGCTCCTTTGCGCTTATACCATTTCACGAAATATTTGATACAAATGATTGGTCTTTAATTCTTTCCCCCTGCCCCCTGCCCCCTGCTCCCTGCTCCCCTGCTGCTGCATCAATTTTAAAGTCAAACGGTATTACCTCTGCACCCCTTTGGGTTTCACTTCTAAGCCTTTTGTCCCACAACTTCACACCAACAATATTTGTATGAGTATCATAAGCAGGCAGTTTTCAGATGTCCAATATATATTGATATAAAATTGAGACTTATAAAATATCAAAAAAAATGGAATTGCGACATCTGCGCTACTTTATCGCTGTGGCTGAAGAACTGCACTTTAGCAAAGCCGCCGAACGATTGCACATTGCTCAACCGCCCTTAAGCCAGCAAATTCAGCAACTAGAGGCGCAATTGGGAGTAGAACTGTTTCAACGCAAAACCAAGCGACAGGTACAACTAACAGAAGCTGGACAAGTATTTTTGCAAGAAGCTTATCAGCTTTTAGCTCAACTCCAAAAAGCAATTGAGCTAACTCAAAAAATTGGCAGAGGTGAAAAGGGACAACTACGAATTGGGTTTACCAGTTTAGTAACTTATAATTTACTTCCTGTAATTTTGCGACAATTTCGAGAACAGTTTCCCGAAGTAGAGTTGATTTTGCAGGAATTAACCACAACTGAGCAGGAACGAGCGCTACAGGAACGCCGCATTCATGTAGGCTTTGCTCATCCACCATTGGAAGACAACACACTCAATAAAAAATGTATTCAGCAAGAAGCTTTAGTTGTGGCTTTAGCAGAAACTCATTTCTTATCTGAACAAGAAAAGATTTCAGTGCGATCGCTAGTAAATGAAAACTTTATCATGTTTCCTCGCCATTTAGGTTCTGGGCTTTACGACCAAATTGTGAGTCTTTGTCTGCAAGGAAATTTTAGCCCTAAAGTAACTCAAGAAGCGATTCAAATGCAGACAATTATCGGTTTAGTTTCAGCAGGAATGGGAATTGCGATCGTGCCATCTTCATTGCAAAATCTTCAGAGAACTGGTGTAGTTTATCGTAATTTCGAGGAGAAAACACCATTAATAGAAACGGCTGTAGTTTGGCGGGAAGAAGATATGACGCCTGTACTAAGGGAATTTCTACATTTTTTTCAAGCTGTCTATAATTAACTAATTAGCTGTCTTTACGCCAGGTAAAAATAATTTGCTCATCAGCTTGCCTAAACTCAATATTAAATTTATCAAATACAATTTCTCTTCCTAAAAGTAATTGCTTACCACCTGTATTAGTTTGTAACCATGCTACAGGAGCAATAAAACTGTGTTCATCAATTCTCATTTCAACATTACGTAAAACATACTCAATTCCGCCAATAGTTTCTGCTAATAATGTTGATTCTGCATCAGCCAAAGCATAGCCTAAATCTTGACCAACTTTTAATGATATTAAACTCAGTTCAGCACCTGAGTCTACCAACATCGTTGTAGATATTTCTATATCTCTATGTTTAAGTTTTACATGATAATTTGGTTGCCAATCATGGCGGGTAACAGTGCGAAATCGAATAGGTAGAATTTGAATAGAAGTAGTGCGACGCGGAACTAAGTAAATTGCAAATATCTGGTTTGACGCTTCTGCTAATTTTAAAACTTCACGTAAATTTTCACTGTGAGCGATTAAGCCGTCGGCATTGTAAGCAAAATGTTGATTTTTATATAAATCTAATAACATTTGGCGATTTTGGTTCAGCCACTTCAGCATTTGCTGACTTTCATGAAGAGAGGGTGTTTTATTCATAGATTTCTCTCATCATCAATTGATAAGCTAAAAAGGCGATCGCCCACTCAAGCTAACTATAATATTTAATCCTCTGGAGGATGCCAACCCGCAAGTACCCAATAACTGCGAACTTCTAGCGCGTCTGCATCATCACTTAAATGTAGAGTTGCAACACTTGCTCTACCAATAGGCGTTTTACCAAAAATACGTAGGCCATCTTCAGTCCAGCCAAAATGCTCAAACTAAACTTGAGTACGAGGGTTAAACAGTTTTACAGTCTCACCCGTTTCCACATCAACCCCTATAGTTTTATCACTTTTGTAGCCATTACAAAGCGGACAAGCTAGCCACAAATTTGATTCATCATTACTACCACTTTTAGAAATGGGAATGATGTGTTCAATTTCCAAACGCGCCATTACCAAACGTTGAGGACTCAAGCAATAGCCACAGCGGTTTCTAGCAGTTGTGCGGACACGACGTTCTATCTCTACAGGAATGTAAAAGCGAGCCATTGCTTTAATTGAGAGGTGATATTAAGCCACGTTCAACAGCCACTTTTAATGCTCTGGCTTTACTTATCAAGCCACGTCGGTACACTTGCATAAGTTCATCTAATTGACGAGCTTCTAAATCATTTATTTGTCCCTCTCGATGACACGCTAACAGTTCGCTCAAAACTTCTTGCTGTTCAGCCTCCATCTGCATATCACACATCGCCAAAACCTCAGCATCAGGTAGTGACTCTAGAGGTAGTTCGCTAATAGCGCGGTCTATCCATTCTAGTAATACATCTTCAAGTCGCCGATGTGTGAAAGCAGCAATTTCCTTTGCTCTTTGTGCGAGTGTTTCAGGGAGTTGAAGGGTGACAATTTCAGTCATGTGCTATAGGCTTATGTTTTATATTTAATTGTAGGCATGACTTTGCAGCATTATAGTGATCGCCTCAACTAAAATAATTTCATCTGCTCAATAATATTTCTTATTCATAATGATATTTACAAGTCAAAATAATCAACAAATCTTCTTCGATTTTGTAAACATTGCCATATTTTTTTGAGGTCTTTTAAAAGAGCGATCGCCTAAATATAATAGTAGTAGCTTAAGATTAAGTTCACTGGTTCTTGAACAGATGTATAGTTTATGTTCTGCCGTGGTTCGTCTTCCATAAATTTTTGATGCCTCATTATATAGTTGTGAATAACTTAAAATAGCTTTGACTACATACAAATATCAGTCGTAGATTTACGTAATAAATTTGATTATCTAATGTCTCCTCTTCTGCTGCTTGAAATAAAAAAAGGCGAACCTAAAAGTTCGCCTCTACTCACACAGTATTATGGTATTGCCCAATAAAAACCCAAATTTTAAATCTTCGCTTCTTCCTTCACTAACTTCTCCCAACCCAAATCTTTCAAATTATTATTGCGACGCAACGGACGAGTCACCAACTCTAACATGTCACGCGCATTCGTAAAGCCGTGAATTTGAGCAAAAGTGAACTCCACAGACCATTTTGTATTAATCCCGCGTGCTTCTAATGGGTTAGCATGAGCCATACCAGTAATAACCAAATCTGGTTTCAACTCATAAATTCGCTGGAGTTGATTGTAATTATCTGGCTTCTCCACAATCTTTGGCAGAGGTGAACCCATTTCTTGGCAAGTTTTCTCCAGTAGCGCCAACTCAGCAGCTTGATAGCGCTTATCCATGTAAGGAATGCCAATTTCATGAACTGTCATCCCACAGCGCACTAAAAACCGTGCTTGAGAGATTTCCAGCAAGTTATCACCCATGAAGAATACAGACTTACCGCGAATCAGTTTGACGTAATCTTCCAAGCTTTCCCAAATTTGGGCTTCCCGTTCATCTAAACCCTTGGGAGTAATACCGAACACCGAGCAAATTTTCTCAATCCAAGCGCGAGTACCATCGGGGCCAATGGGGAACGGTGCGCCGATAAGTTTACACTTACGGCGGCGCATTAAAGTTGTAGCTGTGCGGCTGAGGAAGGGGTTGACACCAGCGACATAATACCCTTCTTCCAATACTGGCAGTTCAGTGAAGCGCTTCGCGGGTAGCCAGCCGGAAACTTTGATGCCTTGTTTCTTCAGTTCCAAAGTTAACTGAGTAACCACGGGGTCAGGAAGGGAACCAAACAGAACTAAGGGCGGGTGGTCTACGTACTCAGATTCTTCTTGGACGACTTCTTCTTTTTTCTTACCGAAGTTGAGCAGCTTTTGAATGGCGTTGCGTTCGTTTTTGTCTGTTTCCGCCACAGGAGCCTTATCAGGACAACGATTAGCCATTGCAGCTAATACAGTGTCTTCTCCTTGGGTGAAGGCGTAATCTAGACCATTTGCACGCGCAACAACGATGGGAATACCAATTTCGGATTCCAGTTTCGGTGCTAAGCCTTCCAAGTCGGTTTTGATAATTTCTGTGGTGCAAGTGCCAATCCAGACAATTACACTAGGATTGCGATCGCGTTTAATTTGCAAGCACAACCGCTTCAACTCTTCATAATCATTCAGTTGTGCCGAAATATCCCCCTCTTCTAACTCTGCCATTGCATAGCGGGGTTCGGCAAAAATCATCACCCCCATCGCATTTTGCAGGAAATAGCCACAAGTTTTTGTCCCAATCACCAAAAAGAAACTATCTTCAATTTTTTGGTATAACCACGCCACGCAGCTAATTGGGCAAAAGGTATGGTAATTCCCAGTTTCACACTCAAAGTTTAAAGCTTCTGGTTGTTGAGCGACAGTCATTTTGGTTTTTTCTCCCCTTGATTTTTTCAGTTAGGAGTAGAGACGCGATTAATCTAGGTCTCTACTCCTAACTTAGTAATTAAGCGTTGGGGAAGAGACGGGCAATTTCGGATTCATCAAAAACGCCAGCTGGCAGTTCTTCCCCTAACAAATCATTATTTTCTTCAGCCTTTTGTAGTGATGTTTCATCACCCCAGACATCTGACAACACGTCGCTAAACGCATTTTCGTCTAGCGGACTATCTTCAAGTGCCTGGTCATCATCTAGGTTTACTTCTATTGCAGCCGTTGTGTCGAAGGTAATTTCGCCAAACTCATCTGCTTCTACATTAGAAGTTTGGATGGACTGATGTTTTGAGTCTTCCTTATTAGATAAGGAAATATCACCAAAGCCATTTTTACTTTCCTGAGACTCGCTTAATCCCAAATTTTCATCATCAGAATCCACCATTGTGAACTGTTGAGATACCACCATCGACTCAAAGCCATTTGTATGTGAATGTGTCAATGTTTCATCTTCAGGTTTTTCATCAATGACAACGGCTGAATTATCCAAATAATTTTCTGGTTCCGGTTTGACTTGAAAGCGGTTCCCAAGAGCATAATCTGGGTCAAAATGCAAATCTAGCACTTCAATCAGGGTATCGGCATCAGGATTAAGTTTGGCAAAGGGCAACATTAATTGCGCTAACTTTGGTTCTAGCGCGTTAACTACTCCCAGGATGAGGTAAGAAGGTGGTCGCTTCCCGCCATCAGGTGTGTACACTGATTCCACTTCCATGTGCAACACAATCCAGTCCCGATTGGTCTGGAAAAATTGCAACCACTTCTGCTTTAATGAATCTGTAAAGCTGTCAAAGAATGCCATGTTGTTATCCCCCATCCTGAGAACTTGGTGATTTATACAATCATCAAGTCTAGTTCCTCTTCGGAATTAGGAACCTGGGGTTTACCCGGATTTAGATAAAAATCGGACAACAAAGAGAACAATTCCCGATCTGGTGAATCGTTAGGTACGACTCCTTCGGGACGCGCTAATATTTGGTCAGCGATGTTGAGATAGTAATCGCAAACGTAGTCCAGAGAAGGATCTTGTTCTGCCATTTCAAATAAAGTCTTACCTTTAACACGAGAAACGCGGATATCTTCAATCAAAGGTAAAACCTCTAGAACTGGCATTGGCACAGCTTCTACATATTTTTCAATCAAGTCGCGCTTCGAGGTGCGGTTGCCAATTAACCCAGCTAAACGCAATGGGTGAGTTCGTGCTTTCTCCCGGACTGAAGCTGCAATCCGATTAGCAGCAAATAAAGCATCAAAGCCATTGTCTGTAACAATCAGGCAGTAATCTGCATAGTTGAGTGGTGCTGCAAATCCACCACAAACTACGTCACCGAGAACGTCAAACAAAATTACATCGTACTCATCAAAAGCGTTGAGTTCCTTAAGTAATTTCACGGTTTCGCCAACGACGTAACCACCACATCCAGCACCCGCAGGTGGACCACCAGCCTCTACACAATCAACACCACCGTAGCCTTTGTAAATTACATCTTCCGGCCAGACATCTTCGTAGTGATAATCCTTTTCTTGCAGGGTGTCGATAATTGTGGGAATCAAAAACCCCGTCAGGGTGAAGGTGCTGTCATGTTTTGGGTCGCAGCCAATTTGCAGCACTTTCTTGCCACGTTTAGCTAGGGCGACGGATATATTACAGCTAGTTGTGGATTTGCCAATACCACCTTTTCCGTAGACTGCTAGTTTCACTTTTGTTTGCCTCTTATAGCTTCTTGTCAAACTTGTGGCTTAAACATTTGCCTTCACCTAGCCTAAGACGGCGATTTGTGAGGTCTTGTGGTTGTCATTATTATGCAAATTACATAGAAAAGAAAGTGGCTCGGAATCTGTAAAACCTTGTTATTTGATGAATTTAAAGTTAGATATGACTATTTAGGGTTTTAATCTACTCAAAGTTTTACTTAGCTCTAATATTCCTCAAAAAAAGTTTTTTATTACTTAATTTTATAAAATTAGTTACAAAATACAAAAAGCTGTAATTCCCTTTTACAAAAGGTTTTCATAGAATTAGCTGATTCTCACACAACCTATTTACAGAGGATTACGGCGTAGAGGACGTAGAGTCAAGGGTAGATGCAGGCGGATGATGCAAATTTCAGTGATATTTGCGATCGCACTAAAATTGCCAGCTTTCGGTCGTTTGCCAACACCACTTGAGACCAAGTTAATCTGATTTTGTAAAATATTATTAAATTACCAAATATTGCCTAATGGTGCTACTCGTTCACCTGATGCATCTTAGATTAAATTGGAGCGCTGGAATAATTTAACAGAAGCACAAAAAGCTTCTTTTGCACCAATATGTCCTGATTTTGTAATTGAGCTACGTTCCTCTAGCGTAGGCGTAGCCCGTCGTAGACATCGCCTCAAAGAATTACAAGAAAAAATGCAGGAGTATATTGACAAAGGTGCATCATTAGGATAACTAATCGATCGCCAGAATCGGAAGATTTATTCTTTACCGTCCTCATCAACAACTCGAGATTTTAGATAATCCTGAAACAGTTAGTAGTAAGCCAGAATTGCCAGGATTTGTGTTAAAGATGTCCAAAATCTGGTAAATATGCGAAGATAGCTCTATTTTTAATCAGAAACTTGTGGCTTGAGAACACTAGGAATTGCCTCAAGTACTCGCTTGGCAACGTCTTGAGGGGTATCTCCCTCTCGCTCGCTAATGTGTAAATCGGCTTGAGAGTAAAGTGATGTTCGTTGTTCGAGGAGCGATCGCAACTTTGCTTGAGGATCGACATCTTGTAGTAGTGGTCTTGTGATATCCTCAGCTAAACGGCTGTAAATCAATTCCACTGGCGCATCTAGCCAGACTATCAAACCGTGGTGTAGGTAACTCCAGTTTTCTCGCTGCAATACAATACCGCCACCAGTTGCGATCGCTAACTTTGTAAAAGCACAAACCTTTGACAGGACATCACTTTCTAACTGGCGAAATGCTGCTTCTCCTTCCTCGGTAAATATCTGATTGATGGATTTACCTGCTGCTTGGGCAATAACATCATCGGTATCCACAAACCCATAACTTAGCTGCTTGGCTAGTAAGCGCCCTACCGTCGTCTTACCAACGCCCATCATCCCAACTAAGTACAGGTTGACTCCTTGTAATAAACTGCCCACAAGTTGCTTCGCTCCAATTCTAAGTCACTGAAGATTTGATTTAAGGAAGCCTTAGTTCAAACTTCTCGCCAAGTCACAATCTCCAATTATAAACCTAACGACTCGTACCTGCGCGTTCGAGCAATGTCAGGTACTTGATTGAGAATTGGAAAAGCGATCGCTAGGCTAATACCAACAATAACCCAGTCTTAGTTAGTCAGTTTTGCGACTTCAATTCTTCACCTTCATTAGACCTCTTGCAAAAATATTTTATGGTATGATATTGGGTTTTGTCGCTTGAATCAATCTACTTATGCGATACGAGCAAACAAAAAAGTTATCGAATCGGCAGTTCAAACGTTTGGTTGGGGTGCAACAACGCACGTTTGATGAAATGATTAAGGTGTTAAAAGATGCAGCTAATTTGAAGCAAACACGAGGTTATCCAAACAAGTTAAGCTTGGAAGACCAAGCTTTAGTTTGCTTACAATATTGGCGGGAATACCGAACTTACTTCCACATTGCTAGTGAGTG
>NZ_SZNH01000068.1 GCF_005869855.1 Nostoc sp. PA-18-2419
TGATATTTCCCACTCACTAGCAATGTGGAAGTAAGTTCGGTATTCCCGCCAATATTGTAAGCAAACTAAAGCTTGGTCTTCCAAGCTTAACTTGTTTGGATAACCTCGTGTGATATTTCCCACTCCCTAGCAATGTGGAAGTAAGTTCGGTATTCCCGCCAATATTGTAAGCAAACTAAAGCTTGGTCTTCCAAGCTTAACTTGTTTGGATAACCTCGTGTTTGCTTCAAATTAGCTGCATCTTTTAACACCTTAATCATTTCATCAAACGTGCGTTGTTGCACCCCAACCAAACGTTTGAACTGCCGATTCGATAACTTTTTTGTTTGCTCGTATCGCATAAGTAGATTGATTCAAGCGACAAAACCCAATATCATACCATAAAATATTTTTGCAAGAGGTCTAATGCTGACCCAGCAATTAGAGAAGCACTTAGCCCATTATTAGAATTGCGTAAAAAGCAAGCCACCCAAAACAAAGAACATTATTATCAGGAGTATATCGGCGTTAAAGCCTATCGTCCGGGCGAGACGAAAACTAAGTTTTTGGCACGTCATCAAGTAGGGCAAGGGCCTGCCGACCCTGATAAGATGCCTTACTACCTACTGATTGTCGGTGACCCAGAAACTATTCCCTATAGCTTTCAGTACCAACTTGATGTGCAGTATGCAGTAGGTAGAATTTATTTTGACACATTAGAAGAATATGCTCAGTATGCTCATAGTGTTGTCGAAGCAGAAACAGGTAAGCTCTCACTACCGCGCAGTGCTAGTTTTTTCGGCGTGCGGAACAGTGGCGACCAAGCAACTCAACTTAGTGCTGACCAACTAATCAAACCCCTAGCTGAATGGATAGCCCAAGACCAAGCAAGCTGGAATATTCAAACTATTCTTAAAGATGAAGCTACAAAAGCTCGGTTAGGGCAATTATTAGGTGGTGAGCAAACTTCTAGCTTGTTATTTACAGCAAGTCACGGGATGGGTTTTCCGAATGGCGACCCACGACAAGAACGCCACCAAGGGGGGTTACTCTGCCAAGATTGGCCAGGACCACTCCAGTGGAGAGAAAAAATTCCCGAAGATTTTTATTTTTCTGCGGATGACATTAGTGTAAGCGATCGCTTGCTGGGATTAATCGCCATTCATTTTGCCTGCTATGGTGCTGGTACACCTAAATTCGATGATTTTGCCCCAACTAACGAAAGGTCAACTATTGCTCCACGCGCTTTTGTTGCTCCTTTACCACGACGCTTGCTGAGTCATCCCCAAGGAGGAGCATTAGCTGTAGTTGGTCATGTCGAGCGAGCATGGGGATATTCTTTTATATGGGAGAGGGCTGGAGCGCAGTTGCAAGTCTTCCAAAGTTCTTTAAAACGCTTGATGGAAGGGCATCCTGTGGGATCGGCGATGGAGTTTTTCAACCAGCGTTATGCTGAACTTTCATCTGATTTGAGTGTTCAACTAGAAGAAATTAAATTTGGTGCAAAAGCTGATGACTCAGCCATAGCTACTATGTGGACAGCCAACAATGATGCTCGGAGTTACACAATTATTGGCGACCCCGCAGTGCGGCTACCTGTTGGTGATGAAAACGCTATAGAGCGGCCAGTCATTGAAAAAGTGACTTTGCCAGCCGCACCTACAACAGCAGAAGTATCTGTATTACAGCCAGCGAAGTTGGATTTAATTAAATCGTTAGAAACCTTTTTAGAAAAAGTTCAGCAAGCTCCAGCGTCGGAAGTTGAACAAATTCAAACAACTGTATCAGCCGTAAATAATTTACTTCAGGCATTGAAATTATGAATATCTTTGAAATTACAATTCAACGTAAATATAAAGATAGCTGGCCTGTAGTTGTCGAACATACTAAACCAGGTCAACTTGTTCCTATCCGCCGTCAAGGTATCCTTAATATCAGTGGTGAAGATGATCTTGTCACACTCAGAGCATTAAGCTCCCAGCCAAGGAAGTACGGCACAATATTAGGCAAAACATTATTTAATGATGGTATACGTGATGCTTTTGTTCAAGCCTTGGCAAGTCTTGAAGATAGCAAAAACACTGAAAAATATCTTCATGTACTGCTATACGTCGAAGCTGACGACCTCAAGGAATTACAGTGGCAAAAACTTTGCTCTCCATTAGATGGAGACTGGGATTTTTTATTTCTCAACCAAAGGACACCTTTTTCTCTCTACATTCCCACAATTACAGAGCAGCTTTTCCCTGCCATTGGGCGACGAGACTTGCAGGCACTGATTGTAGCTGCCAGCCCATCTGGATTAGGGAAATACCAACTCGACCATTTTGATGTAGAGGCGGCGGTGACTAGTGTGAAAGCTGCCTTTGGGGACATTCCAACTGACGTGTTAGCAACAGTTGATGGAGCAGTAGGGCCGCCCACCTTGGACGCACTGATGCAGTGTCTTACTAATGATGAAAAATATTATACCTTAATCCACTTCGTCTGCCATGGTAAGTTGTTATCTAATAAAGAAACTGCACTTTATTTGGCAACCGATGATAATCAAGTTGCACCAGTTGATGCCACTACCTTAATCGACAAGCTGACTAACTTGAGCCGCGCACCGCATTTTGCTTTTTTGTCCACTTGCGAAAGTGCCAGTAATACAGTAGAAGCAACAGGAGCAATGAGTGGATTAGCACAACGCTTAGTTAGAGAATTAGGTATACCCGCCGTCGTGGCAATGACGGACAAAGTTAGTATAAAAACTGCTCAAGCTTTAGCTACCACTTTTTATCAAAAATTGAGAGTACATGGCAATGTAGATTTAGCATTGAGCGAAGCTACAGCTGGATTGCAGGATAGATATGACATCACTGTTCCCGCACTTTTTAGCCGTTTGGGTGGGCGATCGGTATTTAGCGATACTCCAGACCGTCCACTGACATCTAAGGAGATCAAGTATGGTTTAGATTATTTAGCAAAATTACTACCAGAACGTGCGCCTGTACTATGTGATGAATTGAGTACCCAAACAGCAGTCCTGAATAAAACATTGGGTACTGAAACCAAGGAGGCGTTGCAAGAACAACAGCAGGCTTTGGACGTAATCAATAAGATATGTAGCGAAGTCTTGGATTTGAGTTTTCCAGCTTTGGCATTGGGTACAGAACCACCAGCTTACGACTCACGCTGTCCCTTTCGAGGATTATACCCGTTCCGCTTGGAAGACCGCGAGTTTTTCTTTGGGCGGGAGCAGTTAATTGCAAAACTACAAGAAAAACTGGCGCAAGACAATTTTTTACCTGTGTTAGGGGCTTCTGGTAGTGGTAAATCATCAGTGGTATTGGCAGGATTAATTCCAGCACTACAAAGCCAGCAGCCAAACCTCCAGATGGCTTACATGGCTCCAACTAGTGAACCAATTGCTGCACTGCAAACAAGTCTATCAACATTTCAAGGCCAGAATTTTGTATTGGTGATAGACCAGTTTGAAGAATTGTTTACTCTCTGTAGTGATGAAGCGCAAAGACAAAAATTCATCGAGCAATTAATCAGTCTTAGCCAGCAGCAAAAAGTGATAATTACGATGCGGGCAGACTTTTGGGGAGAGTGTGCAACTTACCCCAAACTTAAAGAAATGATGCAAGTGAGACAAGAATTAATTGCTTCTATGGATTTAGCCCAGTTACGTCAAGCAATGGAAATGCAGGCTGCAAAAGTGGGTTTGCGTTTTGAAGCTGGTTTGAGTAATTCCATTTTAGATGAAGTCCAAGGAGAACCAGGAGCAATGCCATTACTGCAACACGCATTGTTTGAGTTGTGGAAACGGCGAGAAGGAAGATGGTTGCGGTGTCAGCAGTATGAAGCGATTGGTGGTGTGAAAATGGCAATTTCTCAGACTGCTGATGATGTTTACAAACGTTTATCATCCCAAGAGCAAAAGCAAGTACAGAATATCTTTGTGCGCTTAACCCGCTTGGATGAAGAAGCTGTACAAGGTGAGAAACGACGAGATACGCGACGGCGAGTTGAGTTAGAAGAATTAGTGCCTGTTGGTGGAGAACAGGCACAAATCAAAAAGCTGATCAGATATTTGGCAGGTGAAGGTGCGCGGTTGGTGGTTACTAGTGTGAACAGTAGTACCCATCGAGAAGAGGTTGAAGTTGCTCATGAAGCTTTGATTCGTTACTGGCCGAGGTTGCAAAACTGGTTGAACGAAAACCGGATTCATTTGCAACTGCGGGATAAAATTCGTGATGCAGCACTGGATTGGAATCAGAATCAACGCAAAGAAGAGTATTTAGAGCTTCAGGGTGGACGATTAGACTACGCACAAATGCTATCTAAGCAATCTGATTTTTTGAATAAGCTTGAGACTGAGTATGTTGATGCTTGTGTAGAGTTGCGCCAGCGTCAACATCAACAAAAGTGGCGAATTGCTTGGACAACTATTTTGAGCTTGCTTGGATTCGCTCTATTTGCAGTTTTTCAATGGAGACAAGCAGAAATTGGTCAAATTAAGGCTTTAAGTGCATCCTCAAAAGCACTTTTACTCTCCCATCAAGAATTAGAGGCAGTGGCAGAAGGTTTGCAGACAGGCAAAATGCTCCAACATTCATTCTGGCAAGCAATCTGGCCTGACGCTGATTTAGGAAATCAAGTCAGAAGAACGCTGCAAAATGTGTTTTCTGAGGTTAAAGAACACAACCGCTTACAGGTGAAAAGTCAACTTGCTTCAGTAGCATTCAATTCTGATGATCAGATGATTGTTACTCAGAGTTTAGATGGAATAGTGCAACTTTGGAAACCAGATGGTATGCCGATTCCCTGGCCTCATAACGGTCAAAAAGTTTTAGTTACTAATAATAATGGACAAAGATTTGATGTGCCAGTAGTTGCTTCAACTGATAATGAGCAGATACTTGCCTTAGATTGTGACGGTCACTTAGTTTTTACATTTAGAAACTACAGAGGGTTAGTTCCGATTTCAAGTGTCATATTTAACCCTACTGAGAAGATTATGGCTTTGGCTGCTGGCGATCGCATTTTACTATTGAGTCTGGCAGGGGATCAACCCCTCAAGAGCTTAAAAACCCAGCTTGGCCCCATAGCTGCACTCGCTTTTAAAGCTGATGGCAAGATACTTGTAACAGCTAATCAAGCTAAAGGCGGAATTATACAACTTTGGAATCTAGAGAACGATACCCTTATAAACACCTTAGAAGGAGATATGGGTGTGCAAGAGTCCGTCAGTATTAGCTCAGACGGACAGATGGTTGCTGCTGGGGGTTGGTATGGGACTACACTCTGGAAAAGTGATGGCACATGGCATAAAAAGCTTGATGTTGGGTATCCAAATCAGGTTAACGTCTTAACCTTTAGTCCTGATGGAAAGATGCTGGCTACGGGAGGTGTGAATAAAACAGTCAAACTCTGGAATATAGACGGTACTTTGTACAACACATTTCTAGGACATGACGATGCAATTTGGGGACTCAGTTTCAGCCCCGAGGGTCGGATAATTGCCTCGGCAAGCAATGATAATACAATCAAACTGTGGCAGAAAGACAGTCAACAGAATGGTACATTGCTCACAACCCTTAATGGACATCAGAGTTCTGTTCGCTCAGTTGCTTTCAGTCATGATGGTAAGACTATTGCTTCGGCAAGTGATGATGGAATTGTCAAAATTTGGCAGCTAGGTGGTACTGCTCTGAAAGCTCTTTTACATAACGATCAAGTGTATGCAGTTGCGTTTAGCCCTGATGGAAAGACAATTGCAACAACAAATGGACATGGTTGGCTGACTCTCTGGAACCCAGATGGAACTGTGCAAAAAACTGGACAATGGCATTTTGGGCCGATTACCGCAGTTGCTTTCAGTCCTAATGGACAGATGATTGCCACAACTGCGGGGGATAGGCAAGTACAAATTAGGAATTTAGATGGCACTCTTTTGAGAAAGTTAGAAGGACATAACGGTAAAACTAATCAGTTTGAAGTCAAAGGAGTGAGTTTTAGCCCTGATAGTCAAATCATAGCCACCGCATCTGTGGACGGGAAATTACAATTGTTTAATACAGCTGACGGGAAGTTGCTAAAAACTTTCGAGCGAGAGAATTATCTAATTTGGGGTATCAGTTTCAGCCCTAAAGATCAGATAATTGCCTCTGCAAATAGTGACGGAACAGTTAAGCTCTGGAATACGGACGGCACTTTACTAAAAACTTTGCCAGGACATAACAATGCAGTTTTGGGAGTGGCTTTCAGTCCTGATGGCAAGACTATTGCTTCTGCAAGTGCAGATAAGACAGTCAAACTCTGGAATATTGACGGCACTTTAATAAAAACTTTGCCAGGACATAACAATGCAGTTTCGGCAGTCGCTTTCAGCCTTGATGGCAAAACTATTGCTTCTGCAAGTGCAGATAAGACAGTCAAACTCTGGAATATTGACGGCACTTTAATAAAAACTTTGTCAGGACATAACAATGCAGTTGTCGGAGTCGCTTTCAGCCCTGATGGAAAGACTCTTGCTTCAGCAAGCTCTGATAAGACTGTAATTCTGTGGAATTGGCAGGAAAATTTGAATCTGGAACGGCTACTTACTTACGGGTGTGATTGGATGCACGACTATTTAAACAACCCCAGTGCTAATGTTGGTAAAAGCGATCGCAAACTCTGCAACAGCAAAAATTAAAGTATTTCAGCAATGAACACCTTTGAGATTACCATCCAACGCAAGTCAGGCGATCACTGGCCGATTGTTGCAGAACACACCCGCGCCGATGAACTGCTACCAATTCGCAGTGAAGGAACTCTGATGGTAACTCTAGAGGATGTTCAACAACTGACTAGCTTGCTAGCAAGACCCAAGGATTATGGTACAGTCTTAGGCAAAGCCTTGTTTCAGGCTCAAATACGTGATGGTTTTGTCAGCGCTTTACGGGAGAGTCAAGAACCACTGCGAGTTCTGTTATTTATCGAAGCCGCAGACAGCGAACTAAAATTCTAGCGTTGGGAAAGGCTATGCGCCCCGATTGATGGTGATTGGCAGTTGTTAGCTCTCGAACAGCGATCGCCTTTTTCTTTCTACATCCCTGCAAATACTGATCGCCGCTTTTCTCCAATTGGAAGGCGTGATTTGAAAGCGCTAGTATTTGTAGCCAGTCCCTCAGACTCTCAGAGGTATAATTTAGCTAAATTTGATGTAATAGCTACGGTTGACAGTGTGCGAACTGCGTTAGGGAATATTCCTACTGATGTGCTGGCAACTGTGGAAGATGCGATCGCTCCGCCAACTCTTGACGCTCTGTGTTCTCAACTAATATTACGTGAGTTCGACGGTTAGAAAAAGGCAAAAAGCTTGCTATGTATAGATTTAGCAAACGGGGCACTCACAACAGCGATCGCTACGACTGATGGAGAATTGGTCAAAAAGTGACAAAAAAGGCCCAGACTAAGAATATCTAAAAAAAATGAGAGTCTCGGCTATGTCTACCATTGTATCTCGGCTGGATATCACACAAATATTTTGTGATCTAGATGACTTCTGTAAGCAGTGGCAACACTTATGGCAGCAAAGACCACAGTTACCATCGACAAGAGGAGAGCGTCGCACTCAGTCAAGGATATGCGTCTCAGAAGTGATGACAATAGTTATCGCTTTTCATGGTAGCGGTTATCGCACCTTTAAGGAATTTTACACATTGCACGTACTTCCTAGTTGGYGTCAGGCCTTTCCCAATCTAGTCAGCTACAACAGATTTGTGGAATTGATGCCGTGGTGCTTAATGCTATTGTGCTGTTTTTTGCATACAAGAACCGGAGAAATTACAGGAATTAGTTTTATCGATTCAACTCCCATTAATGTRTRCCATAATTGCCGCGCCCATGCACATAAAGTATTTAAAGGATTAGTAAATTGGGGTAAAAATTCTGTTGGTTGGCACTTCGGCTTTAAGCTTCATTTAATAATTAATGACCGAGGAGAATTGCTAGCATTCAAATTAACTCCGGCGAATGTAGATGACCGAAAGCCAGTACCAGAAATRACTGAGGATTTGATTGGTAACGCCAGTTGCTTCAAGTCGGCAGAGCCGCCCAACGCACTGGCTCAACTTTTTGGAGATAGAGGATATATTTCTCAAAAACTATTTGAGGAGTTATATGAGCGAGGTTTAGAATTAATTAYCAAATCCAAGAAGAACATGAAAAATCGCTTAGTTAAATTGATTGATAAAATTCTCTTAGGCAAGCGAGCAGTGATTGAGTCGGTGAATGACCATCTCAAAAATATATGCCAAGTAGAACACTCTCGGCATCGTAGCCCTTTTAACTTTCTGGTTAATTTGATGGCTTCTTTAGCTGCTTATAGCTATTTACCTCAAAAACCATCTATTGACATTTACCCAAAAGACCTTCCTGCTCTACCTCCTGCCATTTTTTAGTTCTGTCGAACTCACGTTAAAGTATAGACAAATACCTGTATTTGTTAATTCATCCCGCACTTATGCAACACCGTTTTTTTAATTATTTGGTCAAAATCGTCAATAAAACATGGATAAACTGGGTATCCATCAGTTACGTAAAAATAACATTTCCAACATTTAATCCTATTCCACAGTTTGGCAAAAGTTTTAGCACTACGGTCTGCTATAGTCCAAGCTAAAATACCTGGAAGTCGATTATTTACAGCCGTCCATATGCAAATTTTGTTTTTTTTACCTGCAAATGTTTCAAGCTCGTCAACTTGTGCTACTTTAGGAATTTCTAAATGTTCAGGCGCATCTGGTAGCTTTCGAGCGGTTTCTCTCACCCAATTGATTACAGTATTATGATTAACTCTTGTCAGCCGCTCAATGGCGCGAAAACCAATGCCATTTACATACATGGTGAGACATTGTTTTTTAATTTCATCGTTGTATCCGCGTTTTGAATATGATTCTATAAATTGGCGTTAGCGAAGCGGGGCGGTACGCACATCGCAAGCAGTACAGATGTAATTCTGTTTACCACAGCGATGCCTGTTCTTACGGTTCAGGTTGGATGCACAATCACGACAGTTCATCCCTTAATTATGCAACGCCAAAAATCGCGTTGCTCCCGATTAAGTCATCTGCCGAGCCATCAACTGAGCAAACAGCCCGTCTTGGTTTGCTAATTCTTCAAAACTCCCCTGCTGTACAATCCGCCCTGTTTGAAGGACATAGATGCGGTCAGCATTGCGGATGGTACTAAGGCGGTGAGCAATTACAACCCGCGTCACCTGAAGTTTATTCATACTAGCGCTAACGATCGCCTGAGTTTTGTTATCCAAAGCGCTGGTCGCTTCGTCAAACAGCAAGATTTTAGGCTTTAAAGCTAGAGCTTTGGCAATTAGCAACCTCTGCCGCTGCCCCCCAGAGAAATTACTACCCCCTTCGCTGACAACCGTATGCATCTTCATTGGCATTGCCGCAATATCATCGGCTATACCAGCCATTTTGGCTGCCTCCCAAGCTTCCTCTTCAGTAATCAGGGCACTTCCAGCAATGTTATCGAAAATAGAAGCTGACTGTAATCTACCGTTTTGCAGCACCACTCCCATCTGTCGGCGCACTGCTTGGAGATTTAGCTTTGACAAATCCTGAGTGTCATAGTACACAACACCAGCTTCAGGAGTTTCAAATCCTAATAGTAATCGGAAGATAGTAGATTTCCCACTTCCAGAGCCTCCAACTAAGGCGATAAATTCTCCGATCCCAGCATGTATACTTACATCATCAAGAATGATCGGCCTATCCTCTCGATAGCGGAACGTCACATGGTCAAGCGCCAATCTGCCTAGAAGACTACCAGGGTCAACTTTGTTGTCATCCACCTCTGGTTGAGCTAGCAGAATTGGCTGGGCTCGCTGCCACAAGTTAACAATATTTAAAGAGTCAACAATTGTATTGCTCAAGCTAGTAGCACTGCTGATGAAGGTACTAAAAGCGGAATTGAAAGCTATAAAGCTACCTATTGCCAGTCCAGCAGTACCCCCAGCCTGAGACCGAATCGAAAACACCGCAATCCAGAACAGGAAAATTAAACTTACAGGAGATAGCACCTCGTTAAATAAATTGAGGCTATCTTCAATCATCTGTACACCCAGATTCAGTTTTGCTCGCTGGTAATACTGCTTTCCCCAATAAGCGAAGGCTCGTTTTTCAGCTCCGCTAACCCGCAGTTTAGAAACTCCATTAAGCAACTGCACCACTATTCCAAACAGTTCCCCCTCCAAGGCTAGTAGAAAGCGATTTTTATTGACTTTCAGAATGCCGTAGATTATTGTAATAATAATGGATAATAGGGTAATTACGCTTGCTACTAAGGCCAGTTCCCAACTGTAGTAGAACATCAATCCCAGGTTGAGCAACGCAAAGAAACTACTAAGGAGCGTTGTCAGGGTAGAGCCACTGAGTTGGCGACGGATATCAGTGATAGCTGATATGCGGGAACGTAGATCCCCTGTAGAGTATTCTCGAAAAAAGGAAGCTTTTAGCTTTAGTACTCGATCCCATACTGCTGCTTGGGTAAGTGCGTCTGAAGCGGCTTCCAATCGTAGCAAGGTAAAACCTTGGGTTAACTTAAAAATTGCCACTCCAAACGCAGCAGTAAACAAAACTGCTCCCATCTGAAACAGTAATCCCTGCTCAGCATTTGGAATCACTTCGTTTACCAGCTGACCTGTGAATATGGGAATGAGCATATTGAGTAGAGTTGCAGAAATAGCAGCTATGGCAATCACCAACAAATCCCAGCCCCGGCCTTTGAGAGCAAACTGCAACACATCCATAGCCTTCAAGGATCTGTTTGGTAGAGGTCGATAGAATGTATAAGCTTCTAGAGACAAAGTGGCGGCAATTTGTGCATTGACAGGAATGCGGGTCATTGCCACAGGATCGAACAAATTATAGCGATTATTTCCCACTGGTATAAGTGCTACGGGGGAGTTATTTTGCGTATATCCTAGAAGGGGACCGCAGTCCTCAAACCACCATTGATCTGTTAATAAGACGCGACGCATTCGCACTCCTGAAGCTCGCCCGATTGCCTCAAGAGGATCTTTAACCCGGCTCATGTCCTCCGACTTAGCTGGGGGACGAATTTTTACCCCTAGTACCCGCCCCACTGCACCCATCGCTACTAGTAAAGGGGTATCTGTAGAAGAAAAATTTTGCTGTTGTTGAGGCTGCAATATGGATGCCAAGTTCCTCAAAGTTTCCTCAGTTATCTGGAGGTCGAGAGTTTCTCGCTGATGAAGCCTGAGCCTTGTTTTCTGGACTTCTTGCTGGTCGACGCGGTCAATGTACTGCAAAACCAGATTATGTAAATTTGCTATACCTCTAACCAAGGTATCTAGGTCATGAACTGCTGAGGTAGGGTATATAATAGACTCAACCGTGCCGTTTGCTCGCAGCCACATTTTGGGACTCAAAGGTAAAATTCCAAAGTTATTGTCGATAGTAATTCCATCTAATCCCATCCATTGAGCATTACCCTGGCTAATCTCTAACCATGAAACACTGCCTGACTGTGGCTGAAGAGTTTGGCTATCGGTCAAGTCTAAAAATCTTGTCTGCAAACTCTGTATAGGGTTAGTTATGCCTGGGAGCGAAATTTGAGGAGTTGGGGCATCAGAGAAGATAGAATCTAGTTGGCAAATCCAATTTTCGACTAGGGCGATCGCTGAGGTGTCGGCGCCAACAATTAGCCGACTTAATTCTAGAAAAGACACTTTTAAGAGTTCTGCTTTCCCTGTAGTCACAGCCATCAACTGACGCTGTTCCTTGCTCGAACAAGATGGAGTGCCGAACATTGCTTCTCCAGGGTTAGTACTGAACAAATAGTGGCGCGATCCTTCTGGGACACCGTTTATACTCAAAGTCGCTACTACAGCGATCACACCAGATCTAACTACCCAAATTGACTGTGGGTCATTTAGTAGTATTTTGTGATTTCCTTTAAATTTATACACTTCTCCCGGAAGACTGCTGATACCACTTGGCTCAATCATGTTAACGTGAGTTCGACGGGTTAATTTGGCACAAAAAAGCTGAGACTGTCATGAAAGCAAAAATAAATAAGGTGTCTCAGTAATGTCTATTATTGTATCTTGGCTTGTCTTCGTAGCAGGTGACAACGCTCAAAATCCAACAGTAGACATCAATGACCCAGTAGATAAAATTCTTGCCATAGTATCCTCCGTCAAACCAAATCAGAATCAAACGATGAAAGTGATATATTTTCTAGAAACTTTGCACAGAGTCGGTTTTGCAGATTGAATTGCGGCTGTTTACAGTGTCCCTACCTTTATGTAAAAATGGCTCAGTGGTTTGAGCGGTGACAGTGTAAAGGAAAAATATGTTCTCAGTAATTAGAACAGGTATAGTTGCACTAATGACTACGACGGTGCTCGGAACTGCCTTAGTAGCGAGGGCAGCAGATTTGACCTATATTACCTCTTTTGGTGGTACTTATGGCAGCGGTAACGGGCAATTCAAAACTCCATTTGGCCTAGCAGTAGATTCTTCTGGCAACGTCTACGTGGCAGATGATGATAGCAATCAAATAGACAGGTTTAATCCCAGTAATTTTAGCGGTACATTTACCTCCTTTGGGACTGGTGGCAATGGTAACGGGCAGTTTGCTGGTCCACAAGGCGTAGCAGTAGACTCTTCTGGCAACATCTACGTGGCAGATACTGGTAACTACCGAATTGTCCGGTTTAATCCCAGTAATTTTAGCGGTACATTCACCTCTTTTGGTGGCACTTTTGGCGGCGGTAACGGGAAGTTCGCTAGTCCACGTAACGTAGCAGTAGACTCTTCTGGCTTAGTCTATGTAACAGATTTGCCTAATGGGCGGATCGTCCGGTTTGATCCCAGTAATTTTAGCGGTACATTCACCTCTTTTGGTACTTCTGGCGTTGGTAACGGGCGATTTGCTAATCCATATGGCGTAGCAATAGACTCTTCTGGCAACGTCTACGTATCAGATGCTAGCAACCAGATTGTCCGGTTTGATCCCAGTAATTTTAGCGGTACATTCACCTCTTTTGGCACTGGTGGCAATGGTAACGGACAGTTCACTTTTCCAAGTGGCCTAGCAGTAGACTCTTCTGGCAACGTCTACGTGGCAGATACTTATAACGGTAGCCGGATCGTCCAGTTTGATCCCAGTGATTTTAGTGGTACATTTACCTCTTTTGGCACTCAAGGCAATGGTAGCGGGCAGTTCTATGTTCCATTTGGCGTAGCAGTGGACTCTTCTAGCAACGTATACGTGGCAGATACTGGTAACTACCGAATTATTCAGATCAAAAGTGGCACTACCTCAACAGTACAAGTACCTGAACCATCAGACGTGTTAGGCATTCTCGCTTTAGGTGTCATTGGTTTAGTTACCAAATTTCAGCGCTTACTTTACCCCTAGTTGAATGCCTAAGCTCAACAAAATCAGTAGACCGAAAAGTTCTGCGATCGCTCAGTGATGGGGAGCATCCCAATTTTGCAAAAATAAAGAGAGAAAAATAATTTGCGATGAATTCTCGCGAATGAATAGGCGGACTTAATCTTCCTGCTCTTGCTCCTCCTGTTCCAACCCAGAACGAATATCTAGAAGACACTCATCCAAAGTATCTTTGAGGTCTAATTCCTCGTTTGCGTAAAGCAGCGCGTTTATCCTTTGAATCGTAACCTTTATCAGTTGCTAACACCTTCACTCTCTTACGCGGTCTACCAGGCTTTAAAGTTTTAAGTTTGACTTTTTCTAACAGTGGTAATACCTGCTCTCTTTCATTTCCGTTGGCTGGAGTTGTACAGTTAGCTAAAGGCATTCCATTTCCCTGTGTAAGTGTATGGATTAACACTCCTTTTTCGTTACCACCATAAGCAACGTCTTCACCTCCTCCCGATCCTGGGGGAAAAAGAGCCATCAACAGCCCCAAAGTCCCAATTTATCAAACCTTTCTCATCAGCGTAGGCGTAGCCCGCCGCAGGCATCGCAAGAACACGCGCCTGTATATATTCAAACGTTCCATCCTCCCGCCATTGCTTTAACCATCTGTGCGAAGCGCTTTTTGAAGCCCATATATCTCCCTTTGGGATGTCACACCATCGGCATCCAGTAATCAAGATGTATAAAAGACTATTTAGCAGATAGCGGTACGGTGTATGAGGCATTCGCTTACCACATTTTTCTGGTTCTGGAGGAAATATATCTTCAAATAATTTCCATTCCAAATCGCTTAACCCCACGAAACGTCCTGCCATCGCTTGATACACCTTTCTCAATTCAGAAATAGGCTATCATCTTTGGGGATTAGTGGGATAGGTTCAAGATTTATTTTAGGCATTTTCAACTAATTTTCTCATGATTTGAAAAATATTTGACACAGCTGATTACTGTTACTAATTTCAGCTATGCCCTTTAAGTATGCAACCTTTAGATAGTACAGAAATACTATATTTTAGTGATCGCACTGTGCCAGTTGCGTAAGTCCTGATAAATAAAAGTCAGMACCATGTAAGTGTGTATCGCTGGATTAGGCATCAAAGGCGATACCAAAGACAAGCAAAATTGGCGTTGCATAATATAGGGATGAATTGAGTTTTAATACTGTGCATTATCCATACTGTGATTCTACTGAGATTAGAAAAAATGGTAAACGAAGAGGTAAGCAAAATCACATTTGTGTAAAATGTGGTCGTCAATTTATCGATGCCTATAGTCCACCAAAAGGATACTCAGATGAGATAAAACAAGACTGTTTAAGATCATACGTGAATGGCATGGGATTTTGAGCGAGCGAGCGTGATAAGGGAGTTCACCATACAACCATAATTTATTGGCTAAAACTTATTGG
>NZ_SZNH01000022.1 GCF_005869855.1 Nostoc sp. PA-18-2419
ATTTCCGGTAGTGTTAACACTGATGTCTTTGTAACTTACGTGCGAGAGATTCTAGCACCACAATTATGATGTCTTTGTAACTTACGTGCGAGAGATTCTAGCACCACAATTATGGATTGGAGCAATTGTGGTGATGGATAATTTATCAGTACATACTGCTGCGGTGATTCAAGACTCAATTGAAGCAGTTGGCGCACGTCTTGTCTTTTTACCTCCTTACTCACCTGACTTATCTCCAATTGAATTATGCTGGTCAAAACTGAAGCACTGTTTGCGAGCAGCAAAAGTTACAACACATGAGGCACTAAATCAACTTTTAACTCAGATTGTGAATCAGCAAATTTTCTCTGATGATGCTTGGGGTTGGTTTGCCCACTGTGGTCTATTCATTTGAAAACTGCTGTAATTGGCATGGACGCGCCAAAGCTCTAACACACTCAGAAATACAACTAATTTTTAGTCATATATTGTGTGTATCTTCATCAACAATTGGTATGACACAACATTGACATCATAATGACATGCTTAAAATATATACAGTCAATTATAGTTTTAAAAAATCACAACAATTTCTGTCTAGTAATTGCACTGGTGACAAATTTAATATTGCTTAATCGAATATTAACCAAGCAAGTGCTATTACAAAATCTTTTGTTCCACAAGATATCTCAAATCAGTTCTGTTCTAATCATGTGAGGTGAAAATGAAAGTTTTTAATATATATAAAATTAGTTTGGCTTCAGTATTATTTGCTGCACCTTTATGTATTTTTCCTTTGAGGATACTTGCACAAACCCCAAATTATAAACAGTGGGCAGTTATTATTAATAGTGGTTCTACAAATGCCTGTGGATATAGAATTCATGTGTTGCCATCTGGAAAAGCCAATTACACTGTTTGCAATAAAAAAGGTTCAGGCGAAATAAAAGTGGACACAGCGACAAAACTTTTTAATGATATTTCGGCAGCTAAGCCATTGTCCAAATTACCATATACATCATGTGCGAAATCTGTTTCGTTCGGTACGTCAACTGAAGTCAGGTATCAGCGGCAAAAATCACCAGACGTTAGTTGTCCAAGTAATGATTCGAGAGTGACAAATTTGTATGATGATGCTAAAAGCATTCAACAGGAATTGAACTTTTCAACTTCCAAAAATTAACTGTCTACCTTCGGCTTGCAATTTCAATTAAAATCGCATCTAAATCTCTGAGGTTTATTTACAGAATATCAGCCCGCCTGATAACAACTTTAAAGTTTCCTAGTAGCGATATTTTCAATAGTCTCAACAGCTATCTCTGCCTTCAAGGCACAGGTAGCTGTTCTGTTGAGGCTCAATCCAAATTACTTCGCTCGTTTGGGAAATGCGTAAGCGTAGCCCATTTATAGATATAAAAATTTAGTCAAGTTAGATTTTAGCTATTTTGTATGACAGTGATTTTTGGCAACACAGCGTTACACTAAGTAGGTCAACATTGAAAAACGTAAGATAGAATATTTGCGATTACTTGGCTACCCTTCAGGAAGCCGCTTCTCTACGAGACGCACTCACGTTCGCGTCTAAACTCCGTTTTGCTCGTAATCACATTTTACATTTAATTAGGTTGAGCTACTTAACGAACAATGCAATCACTAGACAATATTATAAACACTGTTAAACTCACTACTGAGAAATAAATCTACCAGTCTTTTACCAAGGAAAAGCCAATCCAACCAAAATATAATGTGAATGACTACTATTACCCAAAATACAGCTTGGTATGAAGCCTTGCTGCTTTTGTGGCGTAATTTTCGTTGGGCTATAAATGCCCCTAACCATCCACCCATGAATTCACACAAATGTAATATCTTTTCTGGTACTCTCCAACGCCCTTGCTTTGCACGAGATTTATCATCCGCATACAATGCGAAGGTAAGAAAACTCATTACAGGATAAAGAATCAGAGGAATTGGGTTGAAAGTCGTCAATGCAAAATGCACTGCTCCTAAACCTGGCAATAAGGATAAGAGCAATACCTCAAACATAAAAGAAGATTTGGCTGTAGGCTGGAATGTTTCTTTTTTTACAGAAGATGAGGTTTTGGGAACAGGTTGGGATACAACTCCCTCAATGAAGGCATTGCAAGCATAAATTTTTCCATCTTTATCAACCTTTAGCTGATAGCAAATCACATTACCAACTTGTGGACGATGATTTGTTTGTTTAAGTGCAGTGATATGAAGAAAAACATCTTGACTGCTTTGACTAGAGCGGATGAAGCCAAAACCCTTGTCATCTTTCCATGTTATTAATTTACCTTTATGCAAAACAGGTTTCATGAAAGACCCTGATATCGATACTTCATTTTTAAGGTTCTCATCTCAATATCAAATAATTCATACTCAAATTTAGCAACGCCAAAATCAGAGCTAATACTGGAACAATGGAAGTAATGCTAAACCAAGATAATAAACTATGAGTGAACTTCCTAATAGTCTTGAAGATGCGATCGCCCAATCTCAGTCAGCTGTCCAAGCTGCCCTTACAGATGGCTGTACTCGGCTACAAGTTGATTTCCTGTTCCCGGAATTAAAACTTATGCCCGTGGCAGAACAATTTGTGCCTTTGTTTACTGAATATGATTCTCGCTTCAAAATTTTCTTTGCTGACGCTGGGGCGGCGGCCTTGGCCCGCCGTGATTGGAGTGATGCACCATTTCAAATTTTGGATATCGGGACGGGGAGGGCTGCTTCCTTGCAAACAAAAATTCAGCCAGAAGATGAAATTTTCTTATTCATCGCCCCCACTTCCGTAGAAGTACCGCAGTTGGAAAAGTTATGTGAAGCAATCGCCGATCGCCCTTTAATATTTTTAAATCCCCGCCTTGAAGATTCTGGAACTGTGGGCATTGGTTACGCAGCTAGAAAAGTCCGCGATCGTTTTATTAGTACCATTGAATCCTGCTATTACCTGCGGCCGGTAGACGACCAAACTGCCTTATATCGCTGCTACCCAGGACAGTGGGAAGTTTGGATAGAAAACGGCGGTGAATATCAAAAAATTGCCGAATTACCCACAAGACCATCGGGTGATGAGTTGGATCTCATCCTGATGAAGGGACAACCGCAAACAACAACTAATGCTGTACCTGCAAGAAAGCCGAGTGTGTTTAAGAGTTTGCAGCGGTTTTTAAAGGCGTTGAGTAGTTAGGAGAAAGCAGATTTTCAGCTTCTATATATTTTGCCAAAATACTCAACAAACAATAGGAGTTAGAAATTTTATGATCAACTCCTAACTCTTGTAGAGACAAGGGTTAACCCTTGTCTTTACTTTTTTAATTTGCTTGCAACGGCGCATTCAAGATTTTCTCAATGCGATCGCGTGTTTCTAGTAAATGTGCTTTGGTGTATTCATCATCAGAATTCACGTTTTTCAGTTTATCATCTAATTGTTTGAGTTTATACCACGCTAAAGTCCGAGCATCTTCTGGGACATATTCTTTACGCAACACCATGCCACTTAAAATGTCCAGATATTCCCGTTGCAAGCCTCGCCGCAAACTGGCAATCTTCATTGGTTTAGCTTTTGGTTTGAGTACTTCCGTCCAAATACCAGATTGCAAAGTGTCAAATAACTCTGGTAAAGTCAATGCATTGTCTGCCTTGGTTTTGAGTTCGATATCTTTGAGACGAGAAAGGCGATCGGCTGAAAGTAAATCCCGCAGTACAGAACTCTGCAAAAGTAGCACCAAATCGTGAATCGGAAAATCCAAACGCCCAACTTGGGGATAACTACCCCAATGTCGCCAACGAGAAGGTGCTAATTTATTCAACAGTTCTGGTGAGAAATTCAAGGCATCTTCTGCAAATAGATATTTTTGAAGCGTTTCTAAAGCCTGCCGTTGTTGTTCAACTGGTACTGGTTCAAATGGTAATTGATGTTGGGTAACTCCGGAGGGTATTTCGCTGGGGTGGATGCGATAGAAAGACTGTCCCCCAATGTATTTAGTCGTGTAATATATTTGCTGAAAATAGTTCCCTAATACTGTGCTAAAACGTTCGCTGACATCGCTGTAACTATCTCCGGCCATTGGGTAACGCTGATCGAGACGTTCCCACATAATACGAGAATTATTCAACTGCCATTGAGAATAAAGCAGCACATTGCCGCTATTATCCCAAGCATTGGCTGTGGGATCAAGGTCATACACATCTTCGTCTGTGGAATAACTCAACTCAGGTTTGTAAGATTGTGCAGCAATTTGTTCTAAAATTGGCTTTTCTGCTACAGGAGTCGATGTCTGAATTGGCATGTAGCCGTACTTAATCGCCCATTCATCATAAGGCCCTACCATACTCGGAAAATAATCTCCCTGTTTTGTACCTTGAGGAGCAATATTTGGGGGAATGTAGTCCATCACAGAAGCTGTCAAACCTTTAGTTTTAGTAATTTCCGTATTATTCATCTCCTGTGGTGGTAACAAAGTACTACCACGAAAGTTATGCCGTAAACCAAGTGTATGTCCAACTTCGTGGGCGATGATTAAACGTAAATATTGATTGATATATTCTTTGACTTTGTCTTGGCTGGGCATATTATCTGGCAGCAATGACATAGCCAGGGAACCAAAGGCAAACTGATTAGTAGCTTCTATCCCATAGCATAAATCGTATTCGCCTGCCATTTTAGATAAATTACCCAACAACCCTTGTTGTGCTTGCGTTTGCTGGGGTGCATTCTTGTCTTTAGCATTTAAACCATTATTGCAAAGTAAACGATTTTGCATCAATGTCGATAAAGTAGTGGTATTTTGTGCTTGGCTAGGTTGGACGATTTTGCGATATTCATTCTTGAGTGCCCGGACAAAGCTAGCATCTACGAGAATGTCTGCATCCAAAATTTCTCCTGTCAATGGGTTAACGCGGGATGGCCCCAGTGCAAAGTATCCATCTACTGTATTAATCCAGCGAATCGTGTTGTAACGAATATCTGCTGGGTCCCAAGTGGCGTCATCTGGCATTTGGCGGACTTCTATGGCATCCTTGAATCCGGCTTTGAGAAAGGCTTTGTTCCACATCAAAACGCCTTCTTTCATCGCATCGCGGTATTCTAAAGGCACAGCGTTATCAATCCAAAAGACAATAGGTTTTTTGGGACGAGAAATTGCTGCTTTTGGGTCTTGTTTTTCTAGGTTCCAGCGGTTGATGTAGCGGACGAAAGAATCGCCTTGATCGTCTTTAGATAAATCTTGATAGGCGGTGATAAAATAACCGATGCGATCGTCGGCAAAGCGGGGACGATAATTTTTATCAGGTAGTTGGGAGAAACTGTAGTGGACGCGTAAGGTAAAGCCACGGCTGTCAGGTAGCGAGGCGAAGCTTGGCCTGTCACTGTCACCAGAGAAATTTAAAATTGACTCAACTTCTACGTTCTGGGGAAAAGCTTTAGAAGTACCAAAATATGACTGATCTGGGTCTTTTGGAACTCCTAAACTTGAAGATAATCCAGCCAAGTCTGTGAGTAATAAATCGCTCAGATCGATGAGAATAGTTTTGCGTTGCGGATGAATGCTTTTAATCGAAATATTGTAGAGAACAGAGTCACTAAAAGAACGAGCAAGCGATCGCGCTTGCGGATCTCCGTCACGAGTCCGAAAATTGACATTGCGGATCGTAAAGTGTAAATTATTATCCACCCGCTGGAAATAAAACAAAAAATCTTGCAGAGGCATACCGCTGTAAATACCTCGTTCGCCAATGCCTGATTCCAATGTTGCCGTAGCTAAGAAATTTTTATTCAGTTGTTCTGGCTTAATTTCTAAATAAATTTTATTCTTTTCTTTATTGCGATAAAGAGTGAACAATCCCCCCTGCTTGACTGTGTCTTTCACTACTTCATCAAATGGCTCTAAATCATCCTTTGCTGCTGGCTTAGCACTAGAATTAGGCTTGGAATTCGGTTTTTGTGCGGCTTTGGCAACTTGCAAAAATGGTTGTTGTGCTGCTTTTTTTAAATCTTTTACTATCCAAATAAACGGTTCAGGCTGGGCGTCTTTATGGCGATCAACTACCCAAACTTGCCCTGCTGCTAGTCTCTGTTGAGGAGAAATATTAATATTTTTTGGCGATAAGGCTGAGGTTTTAGTTGAAGTTTCTTTAGTTAATAAAGTATTGGACTTGTCTTTATTTGTAGCTGTAACTAAGACTGTCTGATCATTGCCAGACAACTGTTGCTTTGCTCCATCAATAGACACTGACTTGGCGCTAGCGGTTGCTATTCCTAAAAACAAACCTTGTAACAAAATCATATAAAAACTTAATCTGTTCATCGCATTCATCCCTAATAACTATCCCTGGTAATTTTTAAGTTTTGCAAAGCCATGCACTCCCTCCTCAGCCGATTTATTACCTACTTGATCTCAAGCAGTAAACTTTGACTACAATTTTAATTGCCATTTTTCCGTTTTCTTGGACTGTTTTATACTAGAATTTTTCCTAACAATTGCGTCTCTGACAAAGAGTAAGTATTATTTTTACATCAGACTAGTAAATATCTTGGAAAAAAATACAATAAATTTTCCAAAGCCTCAAAATTATGTCATTTTGTAAATAATTTTTAAGTTGGCACTTTATTTACACCACCACAATCAGCTTGAAATTAAAACCGCCTTCTAGCAAAGCCTTTGACAAAGGTTATTGCCAATCTCTTAGTATATATAGTATTAATTAATACGAATAATATATTCATAAAAAGCAAATTAGCAGAGAAAAAATTTTAGTTGCGGATTATCAAAACAATTAGTTTAAATGTATCAACGGACACAGAAATGTCAACATATTTATCTCAAGTTTGGAAACTGCTGATAAATTGTGTGAGAGCTACAAGGTTAGAAGAGATGCCAAAAATTACATCTGTGGAAACTGAAGCAACTTTGCCTCTAACAAATAGTATTAAAGAGCCAGACAAAAGTGTTAAATTTATCCAAGATAATTTGCCGGAATATTTATTGTTTGAAAAATTACAAAAAAGCTTAGAAAAATGGACAATAGCAGGGAGTGGTAGGACTTCTAAGATAGACGAGAAAACGCTGAATAGGCAAGCTACTGGTTTTGGCTTTAGAGTGTGCGATCGCCAGATGCATGAAGAGATTTACGATTTATTGGGTAATAGTGCGCTCAAACCCGAAATAGTCAACGAACTGATGGGATTTCTGATAACAGGTCAAAAAATTTGCTTAGAATCACTTTTCTTGCGGCTAGAAAATTTTTTTTGTCGCTGGTGTCAAGGAGAATTTATCGATGCCACACCAGAGAATAACTTGCCTCAGAAAAAAATGTTACAGTTGGCAGAAAAAAATATTGAGATTGGGCTGAGACAAATAGATATATATACAGGGCTAAACGTACTGATTTTACTATTAGAGTTACACCGCTATGCTCAAGGGCAAGAGCGACTCAGACAAAAAATCACTTTCTATCCATCTGCCAAACCAAACATAGACAATTTTTTCACATCCCAACTGCTGCGGATCGTTAACTATAGTGATGCCTTAGAGATTGGCAACTTTAGCACTATAATTGGGCAATTTCTTAAAGGCGGCAATTTTATCGGTGCTTACCTCGGTGATGCTAACCTGACTGGGGTAGACTTCAGCTGTGCTAATCWCAGCCGTGCTTACCTCGGCGATGCCAACCTAACTGGCGTCAACTTTAGCCGTGCCAATCTTAGCAGCGCTAACCTGGGTGATACCAACCTCAGCGGTGCCAACCTCAGCGGTGCCAACCTCAGTGGTGCCGACCTCAGTAGCGCTAACCTCAGCGGTGCCAACCTCAGTGGTGCCAACCTCAGTGGTGCCGACCTCAGTCGCGCTGACCTTAGCTGTGCTGACCTCAGTCGTGCCAACCTCAGCCGCGCCGACCTCAATCGCGCTGACCTCAGTAGCACCAACCTTAACTCTGCCGACCTAAGTAACGCCATCCTTTTCGGTGCCAATTTGAGTGACGCCAACCTCACCAGCAGCAACTTCAGCCATGCTGACCTTTGCCGTGGCGACCTCAGTGGTGCTGACTTGAGTCACGCTATCCTCAACGGTACGAACCTGAGTGACACAATTCTTTTTAGTACCAACCTCAACAGCGCCATCCTCGTCGCCGCCGACCTCAGTTACGCCAAACTCAATGGCGCCAAGCTCAACAACGCTAGACTTAACGGTGCTATGTTCTTAGGCGCTGACCTCACCGGCGTAGACCTGAGTTGGGTGATTCTCAACGAAGCCGACCTCACCGGCGTAATTCTCAACAACGCCGACCTCAGTGGTGCAGACCTCACCGACGCCATACTTTTCGGCACAGACCTCAGCTATGCCAACCTGAATAACGCTAACCTCAGTGGCAGTAACCTGACTGGTGCGATCCTCAATGGTGCGAATCTCAGCCACAGTAATCTCAGCAGTGCCATTCTTGGACGTGCCGACCTCAGTGACGCCAATATGGAACAAATGACCTGGGGTCAAAAGCAGCAGTGGGAAGATGTGCGGGGACTAGAGACAGCAGTTAATGTACCAGAGGCATTGAAGGAAGAATTGGGGCTGAAGTGAGATCGAAGGAAAGGTAAAATTCAGCCTTTGAACTGCATCGTTCTAGTTTAAAACTGCATGGTTCGAGTTTCAATCGCCATCATTCGAGTTCCGAACTCAATTTTTCTACTTTCAACATCAAAAGATGGGTCTCTTAGCTTGAGCAATGACCAATACTACCTCAAAGCCAGTTCTAAACTTGCTAACTGCAAACCAGAGGGTTATATCCCGCTTGCTAGAGTGTAAGTCGTTCACGTAAAATATAGTGCCATTATTGCGGCAGTTCTCATGACTTCATCTGCGTCGTTCGACACATTAGAGTCTTTACAGGCGGATATCGCTGAATTGATCGCTCGTCTACCGACTTTAAAAAATCAACAACTTATTCAGCAAGCACTTGCTACTATTGTTCGCCTTGCTGATACCGAAATTGAGCGTCTTGATTGGAAAATCTTATCAGCTGCGTTAGCAGATATGGAGCGCGGTTTCCAACTTTTTTATAATTACCGACACGTTCGCAAAGTCACGATTTTTGGTTCTGCTCGCCTCGCACCAGATACACTAGAATACCAAATGGCGCTGGAGTTTGCTCGCGCCGTTACTAAATTGGGATTTATGGTAATGACCGGCGGTGGCGGTGGAATCATGCAGGCAGGTCACGAAGGTGCTGGGCGAGAAAATTCCTTTGGCTTAAACATTCAGTTACCCTTTGAACAGCAAGCGAACCCGTTTATAGAAGGCGATCCCAAGCTAATTAATTTCAAATATTTCTTTACCCGCAAGCTGTTTCTCCTCAAAGAAAGCGATGCTATAGCTTTGTTTCCTGGCGGCTTTGGTACTCAAGATGAAGCTTTTGAATGTATGACGTTAAGCCAAAATGGTAAATTTGGCCCCATACCTTTAGTTTTGATTGACCACCCTGGTGGTGATTACTGGCGCTCTTGGAGCGAATATATTGATAAGCAATTAGTCCACAAAGGTCTTGTCAGTCCTGATGACCCCAGTCTTTACACGGTGACAGACAACCTGGATGTGGCTTGCAATGCTATTACCCGTTTTTACGAGGTTTATCATTCTAGCCGTTATGTCGCAAATCGCTTAATCATCCGTCTCAAGACAGATTTACCTGACGCTCAGGTAGAGCAACTYAATGCTGATTTCAGCGACATTATTATTCAAGGACGGATTGAAAAAAGTCAGGCATTACCCCAAGAAGCCCAAGATGAAACTGTTGGACTACCCCGCCTGATTTTGTATTTCAATCAACGTGATTTGGGGCGCTTATATCAGATGATTGCCACAATTAACCAGATGGGTACTCCTTCACCAGAAGATGCAGCGCATCCAGAAAGGAAGTAGGGTTTTAGGGTGCAAAAATTCACCCGTATCCCTATATTTTTGTGAGTCTTCATAGACTGCTGTTGCCAGTTTAATGTAATACTATTCGCAAAAATGATTTGCAACAAATGAACCGGCTGTAGGGGTGTACAAACTGTATGCCCCCAGCTATACATCTATCACATTCTTCTTTCAAATTGGTATGAGTTTGACAAACCTCTCCCTAATTTGAACTAAATTCAAAATCTGTGACTCTGAGAATCGAAGAGAGACATGTTTTGCTTAGTAAAATATCTGAAATTTTTTTGATTCGATTAATTAGGCAAATGCAATATGAGTCGTCGAACTCACGTCATTTTAATATTTTTTAAATCAGCGATTGAAGGTGAGTAATTTCGGCAAGGCTTGGGTCATGATCTTACATCCATATCTATTTTCCTTTCTCAAAATCTTTACAATTTATGTTGGGATAATTCAATTGATGCAGAACTGCAAATAACCCAATTGGACTAACTCCATCCCCACAAAAGCAAAACTATCCTTATCGACATCCGGACTTTTGCACATTCTCTGAAAAGTCAACTCGCAGCGCAGGCGATCGCCACAAATTTCTAACCATGACTACGGCTTTTTAATTTGTATTTCTTTTTATCATTAATGGCGATCGCACTTGGAAAAGTAGTGTATATAAATTATTGTCAAACTAAAAAAATGATTCAATATGGCAAGAAAATTCGCCTTGCCTCCTTTATACTGGTTTTCAACAGAGGTGGCTGTTAGAGTTCGTATTTTTTGGTAAAAGGTTTAACGAAAATCAGGTAATTTAACCTACTTCCAGATGACAAAAACACCAGTTATTATGGCTGAGTGCTGATGGACATAAAAAAACCTGTATATTAGCACAGGAAATAATATAGAACATCCTAAACAAAGATAGAGGAATAAAGTATGCTGGAAATACTAGGTTCAGGTTTGGTGTCACTTTGGCTAGAAATGGCTGGGGTACACATCAAGCCCCTAGATGCTTTAGATGCATTGGCTTGGCAAAGTAGGCCTGGCTTGGTTCTAGCCCCTGATCCCAATCCAACTGGGGCGACTACGGTACAAGCATATCTCAAGCAATTAATAACATCAAAAGTAGTAGGGGCAAATCTGGCTGAAAGTCAGGGAATTTGGATGCAGTCAGGGCCGATGCTGATGGCAAATCATCAAGGCACAACAGCTCTACCGGCTGCCTCTTTAACTAAAATTGCTACTTCATTAGTTGCTTTGAAAACTTGGGGCCCAGACCATCAATTTGATACTTTGGTGAGTATCACTGGGCCAGTGGTAAATGGGGTTGTCCAAGGCGATTTGGTGATTACTGGTGGCGGCGATCCGATGTTTGTTTGGGAAGAAGCGATCGCCCTTGGTAATACTTTAAATCAGATGGGCATCAAGCAAGTAAAGGGAAATTTGGTGATTAGTGGTAATTTCGCCATGAATTTCCAACGTCAGCCAATGCTAGCGGGTCTAATACTCAAGCAAACATTAAATTCTGCGACTTGGGGCCGCCCTGCTGTTTACATATACTCAATCATGCCCAAGGGAACACCCAAGCCGAAAGTTGTGATTGCGGGTGCTGTCAAATTTGAGGCACAACCAAATCCGCGCCAAACTTTATTAGTACGTCATCGTTCGTTACCCCTGAAGCAACTGCTCAAGGAAATGAACGTTTACAGTAACAACGATATGGCAGAGATGCTGGCAGAGTCAGTGGGAGGAGCCAGTGTAGTACAATCTACTGCTGCTTATCTTGCTAAAGTGCCGCAATCAGAAATTCAGTTAATCAATGGTTCTGGATTAGGACCAGAAAATCGGATTTCCCCGAGAGCTGTTTGTTCTATGCTCATGGCTATTCAAGGGGAAGCAAACACTTATCAACTGAATCTAGCTGACTTGTTCCCCATGTCTGGCTTTGATCGCCGAGGAACACTCCACACTAGACACATCCCCTCTGCTACTGTCATCAAAACTGGCACTCTCCGCGATGTTAGCGCTTTAGCCGGAGTAATGCCTACACGCGATCGCGGTTTGGTTTGGTTTGCGATTATCAACCGTGGTACAAATGTCTGGGGTTTACGTACTGGACAAGACCAACTTTTGCAACGTGTTGTCCAACAATTACAAGTACCTCAAACCGTCCCTTTTGCCATCACTCCCCACTCAGCTATCAACACTCTACCCCAGCTAGGCGCAGCCATTCGCAATGAAATTTTATTCAAAAGTTAGTTTATTGGTAATTAACAGCAGATTTCTAAATTCTGATTTCTAAAGTATCCTGTCTGGGTAAAAACCGAACCTGTAAAGTGTAAATCTCCATAATAGCTTTTGGGGTAAATTTTCCATTAAGTTGATTAAAGGTAACTTGCAAAATACCCTAACCCTAATAGTGGCTAGAGTGAGCAAAACCAAAAGCAAAAAGCCAACGTCAAATTTGTAAAAATAATTGTAAATAGATCTGTCACGACTAAGTAACAATTAAGCTTCTAGATTTAGGTTGTGATTATGCGATTTCCCAAATTACCCAGACCTGTGCGTCAACTAACCACTCATGTATTAGCGATCGCGCTAGGAGTTGTACTCACAATTAGCACATTGCAAGTGTTGCCGTCCCAAGCCGAACCTGCACCGATTGCACCTGCTGTGGATACTCCAGAAATGATTGCCCAACGACAATCACCTACAACTTCTACCATTGGTAGCAGTAGCTTTGTCACAGCAGCAGTCAACCGCGTGGGTACAGCAGTTGTCCGAATTGATACGGAACGGACAATTACTCGGCGCATGGACCCATTTTTACAAGACCCCTTTTTCCGTCGCTTTTTTGGTGACGGTTTGCCCCAACAAATGCCTTCTGAACAACTACGCGGTTTAGGCTCAGGTTTTATTCTTGACAAGAGCGGATTAGTTTTGACTAATGCCCATGTAGTAGATAAAGCTGATAAGGTAACAGTCAGGCTCAAAGATGGTCGCAGCTTTGAAGGCAAAGTTCAAGGTATAGATGAAGTTACAGATTTGGCAGTAGTCAAGATTAACGCTGGTAACGATTTACCAGTGGCGCCCTTGGGTTCTTCCAGTAATGTACAAGTAGGAGACTGGGCGATCGCAGTTGGTAATCCTTTGGGATTTGATAACACTGTTACTTTGGGAATTGTCAGTACGCTCAAACGTTCCAGCGCCCAAGTCGGTATTACTGATAAACGCTTAGACTTCATTCAAACAGACGCTGCTATTAACCCCGGTAACTCTGGCGGCCCACTGTTAAATGGACGAGGTGAAGTGATTGGTATTAACACAGCTATTCGTCCTGATGCAATGGGTATTGGCTTTGCCATTCCCATCGATAAAGCCAAAGCGATCGCATCTGTGCTGCAACGTCAAGGCAAAGTTCCTCACCCATATTTAGGGGTGCAAATGGTAACTTTAACACCCGATCTTGCCAAGCAAAATAACACCGATCCTAACTCTCCGATTCAAATACCAGAAATTAATGGTGTTTTTGTGATGCAAGTTATTCCCAATTCTCCAGCTGCATCTGCGGGTATCCGGCGCGCAGATGTAATCGTTCAAGTAGATGGTAAAGCAATTACCAGTGCTGAACAATTGCAGAATCTTGTGGAAGACAGTCGCCTTGGTCAAGTATTACAGGTAAAAGTGCAACGGGGTAATCAAACACAGCAGCTTTCAATACGCACAGCTGAATTGCAAAACGCTTCCTAAAAGGAATATACCCGATTTCAATCATCAGCACGATAGCACAAATGTACTATCGTGCTGCGTATTGTATCAAATTTAAATGGAGATAACCACAGCCGAAAATTCCTTTGATGTCAACTTTAAAGTGAAATCTCCTGTCCTTGTGCTGCCTTTGTTTTGCAGTTTGTTCCTATATGGCGTAACTTTAATACACAAAAGGTATAAGTATAACGGTGTGGAAAAACAAAACTATATTAAGAAAAATTAAGTAGGCTTAAACCCTCTTCCCTCCAGCATAGCAACCGACGCTCTCTACGAGACGCTGCGTGCGTGGACACGGCTTAGCGGCGCTATCCTGCCTTGTCTTCGACACGCTACGCGAACTGCCTCACCCCAACGATAAATATTCACACCGACCTACTTATCTACTTTGTAATATTAGCCGTATTTAGATTGACATCTACTTAATATCAATCAGATGAACGTCTAATATAATTAGAGTTTTAAATAAAATGACTCGGCAGTCACACAATCTCCCTCCTTATTCCCAAGCATTAAATGTTTGGGTCGCATCCGGCTATCAAGATCAGTCACGTTTATTACGGGGGCAAGCATTGCAAGAGGTCTTAGACTGGGCACAAGGCAAAAGCTTAAGCAATTTGGACTATCAGTTTTTGCTAGCCAGCCAAGAACTAGAGCGTCGCCAACTTCAGCAAAAACTAGAAGCCGCTAATTATGAATTGCAACGATTATTTACTATAGCTACTATTGATTGTTTAACTCAAGTAGCTAACCGCCGGCGATTTGATGAGTATCTTGATACTGAGTGGCGGCGCATGGCACGCTCACAACAGTTCCTCTCCCTTATCCTTATTGATGTAGATTTCTTCAAATCCTACAACGATACCTATGGTCATCCAATGGGCGATCGCACTCTTGCGAAAATTGCTAAAGTCATCAAAGATGTTGTTCAACGTCCTACTGATTTAGTTGCCCGTTATGGTGGGGAAGAATTTGCTGTAATTTTGTCTAACACAGATACACTTGGTGCAATTCACATTGCCCAAAAAATTTGCTTTGCTGTGTGGAAACTGGCAATTCCTCATCAATATTCACAAGTGAGTTGTTATGTAACTGTGAGTGCTGGGTTAGCCACTGTAATTCCTATGTTTAACTCTAGCTTTCAAGAAATCATTGTGGCCGCAGATAAAGCATTGTATCAAGCAAAAAAAGCAGGACGTGCTTGCCTTGTGTACAGTCAAGAGCAAACTGAAAATTTAGAAGTAAATCAGATTGCTTCTCTAGCAAAGCTGTACATCTGCGATGACTCGTTCTTTAGAAAGGAATTATCGCTGTCTAAACAGAAATTACAGCAGACTAGAAACAAAAGCCAACAGCTTATCACCCAAGTCCGACAACTGGTGCAGAAAAACCAACAAATTAGGCACCAAAGCCAGCAGATTAGGGAGAAAACTCCACAGATGACACGGTAACAAGTAGACTCAATGAAAGTCATAGCAGGTAGACTTTTGTGATATTTCCTACACTGACTGCAAGCAGTACAGTGTAGGCTTCTCAATAACTCCCAGTATCCCGTGGGACATTAACAGAGCTTTAAGAACGCGATGCCCCAGCGCTCTATTTTTTATATTTATCGCTGTCAGTTTATTAACAATTAATGCCCAATACTTCTACTTCTCTAAAAGACACTACATGTAGCTTGCTTCTCCGTAGGAGTACGCTCAGTACAAGTGACCAATGACTAATGACCAACAACCAATACTAAACCCTCATAAGCTAGTAATGCTTCCGGAAAGGCAGATTTCACATCGGTTTGAACTTGGTCAAGAAAATCATCATGGTCATCTGGGTGGTGGTGAGAAATTACTAACTGTCGCACACCAGCACTAAGAGCTACATTCACTGCAACTTGCCAAAGGGAATCAGCACAATCATGGTTGTGAGATGTTGGAGGAGTATAGGTGGCATTGGCAATCAACAAGTCAACACCTTGAACGAACTGTAAAATCCGCTCTCGCTCTGCTTGCTCTGCATTTTGGTGCAAATCTGTGACGTAGGCAACACTATATTCCTGCCAAGTGACTCGGTAGCCTGCTGACCGCTGAGTTTGATTGATTAATGCAGTTGTAATAATTACATTATCTAGCTTCAGGTCACTGTCTGGAGTGAGATTGTAAAACTGTAATTCCGACTGCATTACCTGTAAAGGATAAGGAAAATGTGGCTGGAGCATCTGATCATACAGACATTGTTTGATTGAGGCTCCATTTGAGGCAGCTGTGCCGTAAATATGAAAGCAATTTTCGGCAATAAATGCGGGGGCAAAAAAGGGAAACCCTTGGATGCGGTTAGATTGAGAATTGGTAAAAAATAAATGGGCTTCTAGTGACTTTTGCAGCTCTTGCCAAGTTTTACCCAGTATACGTAAGCCAGTACCGCCATCAAAAATCAAGCGTTTCCCGGCTACATGCATTTCTACACAAGCGGTATTACCGCCATAACGGCTGGTGTTATTGCTGGGAGTGGGAATCAAACCCCTTACACCCCAGAATTGCACTCTTAACTGACCTGCTGGACTACTAGGCAGGTTTGTTGACTTTTCAGGTATATAGCTCTGGGAACCCGACAACTCAAAGTTTGACATTTTCTTTGAAATTAGACCTTACTGAGCAGGTCATCGTAGCGCCGCATTTCTAACAGCCTATTTTTTTCATCCACAATGACTACCGTAGGAGAGTAACTTTTTAACTCTTCTGGAGTGAACTGCCCGTAAGTCATTATAATCAAGCGATCGCCAATAATGCCTAGACGTGCCGCAGCCCCATTTAGCTCAATGATTCCTGAATGGGCTGGAGCCGGGATTGCATAAGTAATAAAGCGCTGGCCATTGGCATTATTCACTACTTGCACTTGCTCATAGGGTAAGATGCCAGCTTTTTCCAGTAAGACTCTATCGATACTGATACTACCCACATAGTTGATATTCGCCCCAGTAAGGGTACAGTTGTGAATTTTTGCCAAAAGGAGAGTACGCTGCATTTTGGTTTGGGGTTAGTGGCAGTTTTTAAAGCCGTAACAAGCGAAAGTTATCAAAGATGAAAAGTCAGGAGTTAGGATTAACCTCATCCCACCTCTAAAAAAGATGGGATTTCACCTTAATTGCTGACTGATGACTGTTAACAATCAACAGTCACCAGTTCAAAAAGCAACTCTTAACTTATAACTCTTCTATTATGCTTTATAAGCTTTGACGGATTTTTCTACTAAGGCTGCAACCTTATATGCATCTTGCCAACCGAGAATTTCAGTCACCTTTTTTTCCAAATTTTTATAACTACGGAAAAATTCAGCAATTTCATCCAAACGGTGTGGTGCTACATCATTAAGAGATTTGACTTGAGCGTAGCGCGGATCTTTGTCTGGAACACAAAGAATTTTTTCATCGCGATCGCCTCCGTCAATCATTTCCAAAAAGCCGATTGGGCGTGCAGCAATAATACAGCCTGGAAAGGTTGGCTCATCAATTATCACCATCCCATCTAGGGGATCGCCATCATCAGCCAGAGTATTGGGTACAAAGCCGTAGTCATAAGGATATTTTACCGACGAATAAAGTACTCGGTCTAGAGCAAATGCTTCTAGTTCCTTGTCATATTCATATTTATTTTTACTTCCACCAGTAATTTCAACTAAAACATTGATCAAACCTGGTTTTGGTTGGGCAGGAATACGAGATAAGTCCACAAAAAACTCCTCTGCTAACAGTGAATCACGGGGGCACTCAGCTTCGCTCCCCGTGTAGAATTTTAGGGCAATATGGATCTCTTCCCAAGAGGTTGGCAGTGTTGATTGATGACTGATGATTGTTGAGCGCAGCCAAAGACGTTTGAGTTGCTGCGGTTAGCAGTTAAGAATTATTCTTCCTCATCTTCCAGTCGGTGAGCGAACGCGAGTGCGTCTGGTAGAGAAGTCCAACCACATCCCTCTCCCCTTGAATTAGCCAAACAATGGAAAAAGCGTTGCCAGGAACGCAACGCTTTTTCCAACAGGGTAGTATAGATCTGCGTTCTAGAACGCTTAGACAAAGCTAGCCAAAGTTAAACAGTATTTGACATTCGCTTGCATTGGTTGATGCTGCATCCTGTTTGTCAATTTTGACTTTCTCGTAGGTTTTGGATTGGGGGTTGCTGGTTATTTTGAACGTTACTCGAAGAATAGTGAGCGATGACAAATACGGGTAAGGTAAGAGTCAACAGAGCGATCGCAGTTCCCACAACGTCTGCCAAGCGGTGTGAGTATGTGTCGGCAGAATTGGCAGATGGGCTATTTGAATTCATACAATATTGAAGTTATTCGGATCACTGTATAGGTCTACTCTCAAAAGAGAGTTTTGATGTTATTTTAGCTAGTTTTAAACTGTAAGATTTCTGGTATTCAAATATCTAAACCAGTTTGATAACTGTCATAGTAACGTTTTTATACATCAAATTCTTAATCCAGAGTTAAAACCAAATATCTTATGTTGATTTTGGTAATTAATCTTTTCAACTTTTTACTTATATCGTCTAATTAATTACATATACACAGTTTTTATTACCAATATTATAGATGATATTTTTTTGTTGCTCAAAGATTAATTAATAAAATGTATTTATTAGATACTTCGTAATTATAACACTATCGAACGCTTTTGATACTATCATATTGATGCAAATGACAATTTGTAATGTAGAATACAAAACAGCCAAAATAGTGATAGATTTTAGTGGTTTTCGCTTATTATCTAGTAGTTACACATAAAAATATTTGACAATAGAGAAAAACGGTAACAAATTATTTTTCTTATTACTTATAAATTACCGAATAAATACAGACATATCATCTGTCTTACTCAAAATAGATTCAGTAATATTACTAAATTAATATTTCCTAATTTAAATTCTTAAATATATCTAAGGTGATAGAAAATTTGTCAATCTATATATAGATAGAAATAAAAAAAGCTCTGAAAGTTAGCGTGGAGAGTAAACTTTCAAAGCTTTTGGCTTAAGAAGATGTTTGTTAAATTTAATAATTTATCTATGCAGCGATTAACATCAAAAGCGTTACTCTCAGTATGATTGACCTCTTACGACGCCCTGAGTTGGCGATTTCGCACACGTTCGGGACTACCAGTGGGAATTGCAGCAATTAATTTTTGGGTATATTCCTCTTTGGGTTCCTGGTAGATGCTTTCGGCTGTACCTTCTTCGACTATTTGTCCGCGATTCATGACTAAAATGCGATCGCTCATAAATTTGACTACACTTAAATCGTGAGAAATAAAAATATAAGTCAGTTGAAAGTCTTGTTGCAATTCTTTGAGGAGATTTAATACTTGCGCTTGTACCGACACATCCAGGGCTGAAACTGATTCATCGCAAATAATAAACTTAGGATTTAATGCCAAAGAACGCGCTATACAAATCCGCTGGCGTTGACCGCCAGAAAATTGATGTGGATAGCGGTTCATTGCATCTGCGTTCAAACCTACTCGTTCTAAAAGTTCGGCTACGCGTTCGCGTCGTTGTTGTTTTGTCTTACCAACGGAGTGAATTAACAACGGTTCCATCACCGCCTCTCCAACCTTCATCCGTGGGTCAAGGGAACTAAAAGGATTTTGGAAGACTATTTGCATTTCCCGGCGCAGTTTTTGCAACGGTTCTCCTTTGAGGCTAGTAATATCTTGTTTTTCAAAGATAATCTGACCACTCATCGGTTCAATTAATCGCAGCAACGTTCTGCCAAGGGTAGTTTTGCCACAACCAGATTCTCCCACTAATCCCACTGTTTCTCCTGGTTTGACATCAAAGGAAACACCGTTAACTGCCATAGTGTAGCGTTTTGTACCACCAAATACCCCCCGGACTGGAAAACCAACTTTTAAGTTGCGAATTTCCAGCAGGGGTTGCTTCTGGTGCAAGTTTGCTAATCTCGTAGCAATCTCTTGACTAGTAACTTGTGCAGGTTGTACGGGTTCTTTCGCCTGAATTACTACTTGTCCGGTTACTGTTTCTTCTGCACTCATGTAATCGGAAACGGTGAGTAATTTTTGGGGATGGCTCTCAAGTGTGGGACGACAGGCTATCAAACCTTTAGTATATGGATGTTGGGGATTGCTAAAAATTTGCTGACAAACACCAGATTCGACAACTTTGCCTTTATACATCACCGCTACTTGGTCAGAAATTTCAGAAATTAGCCCTAAGTCGTGGGTGATGAAAATCATTGCCATTTCACGGCTTTGCTGCAATTCTCGCAACAACTCCAAGATAGTTGCTTGCACCGTTACATCTAAAGCTGTAGTTGGTTCATCGGCAATTAATATTAATGGATTACAGGAAATTGCCATTGCAATCATTACCCGTTGCAACTGACCCCCAGAAAGTTGATGCGGGTAGCGTTCCAGCATCGCTTCTTTGTGTTCCCTCACCAACTGTGCCAAGTTAGATGTATTTGGTTTAGATGAATTGTTGTTGGTTTGATGCCAATCGGTATACTGTTGCTGGATCTCTTCATCGCTAGGTAAAAGTTTAACCTCTTGCAAACCTGCGATCGCAATTTGTTTTGCTTGGGCGGCGGAGACATTTTGATGCCGCATAATTGCTTCTGTGAGCTGAAACCCGATGTTATAAACTGGATTGAGCGAACTCATCGGTTCTTGAAAAATCATGGCAATGTCGCCACCACGGTGTAGCTGCATTTCCTGAGGAAGCAATTTTACCAAATCGATGGGGTTGGCGTTCTCTTGAGGACGAAACCAGATTTCACCATTACTAATTATACCGGGAGTTTGCAACAAACCCATCACAGCTAGGGCTGTGACTGATTTTCCGCTTCCCGACTCTCCTACTATTCCTAGAGTCTCACCTCGACGCAATTCAAAGGAAATACCATCCAAAGCTTTGACGATATTGCCATCACCGGGAAATTCAACTTGTAGATTGCGAACCTCTAGGACACTTTCTCTCATAGGAGTTGGGTATGAATCTTAACTGAAAATTATTTGGATTTTAACAAGAGTTTTGATGTATGTGTCGATAAATTTGATTTTTACACTCCTTGACGGTTTTTCACTGCTTAGACCTCAACCACAATTTTTAATGTTTTGAGAACTAGTTGCCTCATCCATCAAGATAATTTTTGGCTGATTGAGTTGCATTAGCTTTCCTCACAGCTATTTGTGCTGCCAAATCTGCTATTGTAATTTGAAACAATTCTGTTGTCTCGATTGCTACCGCTAAAAAAGATTTTGGATTATCAGGTGCTGTACCAAACAATGCTTCAAGAGCGTCCACATTGAACAGATAGCGGTGATGTCTCTTAACTTCCCGCTTTGAGCAATTGCCTACAGGTTACTCATCCTTGACTTCGGTCGCAAACAATGATTAAAGCTCAGATTTAATTCTTTTGAGGCGATACAAGACTTCCATATTGAGACAAGGTATTTTCTATAACCATTGCTGCGTATGAACTCAAAGATTCGAGAACAAGCAGAAGAAATATTCAATAAAATTCCGGATATTTTTCTCCTTTATTTGTTGCAAGTAGCAGCGAAAAGAAGCCTGAAAAGTTTGCAAAAAGACACTGTTAATGCTGTCTCTGTCCAACAAAAGCTTCTAAAAAATATTCTCAAACTTCAAAAGGATACAAAATACGCTCAGAAGTATAACTTTGCGGCTATAGATTCGGTTGCAGAATTTCAAAGGATACATCCTCTTACGACTTATGAAAATTACCGCGAAGTTATCGAAGATATTGCTAAGAGTGGAAATTTCTCTCAACTGGTAGCAGAGCCAATTATTCTTTTTCAAGAAACGTCGGGGACAACGGGCAAATCTAAACTTATACCCAGAACAAAACGCTTACTATCAACTTCACAAAAATCTTTTCAGGCTGTAAACGCGATCGCACGCTCTTACTATCTCAATGGTAAAGCATACGCACAAAACAGTCGTGGTTTGGCTTTGGCTAGTACACAACCACTTAAATCTACACCTAGCGGTATTCCTAGAGGTTCAGGATCTAGCGGAGGGATTAGACAATCTAAGTCATTTCAAAAAATAGTCAGTCTCAATTTTTCTAGCCCTACTAGCATATTCTTGATTCCCGATTATAGGAGCGCTTATTATTGCCATATGCTTTTTGCTCTCTTAGAGCCAAAGCTTACTTATATTACGGCAAATTTTGCCTCTAATGTTTTGGATGCTCTACAAATATTAGAACGAGAGTGGCCACAAATGGTAAATGATATTTACCACGGTCAAATTAACTCCAACTTGGATCTGGATACAGCTACAAGAAATGAGCTACAAAATAGGCTCAAACCCAATCCAGAAAAAAGTAACACACTCCGAACAGAATTTGAAAAAGGATTTGAGGGTATTATACCCAGAATATGGCCGCAGTTGTCTAGCATACAATGTATCATAACTGGATCGCTGCAACTCTATAAAGAAAGTTTGAAATTTTATGCAGGTGAAATACCAATTTACTCACATGGTTATGGTGCTTCTGAAGCTTGGATCGGGTGTAACCTAGAGCCACAAAAAGATTCTCCAGCTTACGTAATTACTCCTCATTCGGCGTTTTTTGAGTTTATACCTATTTCCCAAATTGATGCAGAAAAACCCACTACAGTTGACTTGACTTCTCTAGATGTGGGTGAAAGTTATGAAATAGTTGTGACGACAGTAGCTGGACTTTACAGGTACAGGATGGGAGATATCGTTAAATGTGTGGGCTATTATAACCAAAGTCCCATGATTGAATTTTTGTATCGCCAAGGTTCTTTGCTAATTATTAGAGGAGTGAGAATTTCTGAAAGTGAAATTTTTGCTGCCATTACTGAAGCTAGCGAAATTTTGGGAGAAGACTGCAAAATAATAGACTATACAACCAGCATTGATATTTCATCATTTCCGGTGAAGTACAATATTTACCTAGAGGTTTCAAAAATATTTACAACTCTTCCTGATTTAACATCATTTCGAGATAAATTTGAACAGGTTATTTATGATTTAAATGTGCTTTATCTGAATACGAGGAAAGCGAATATTATTGGCGCACCTGAAATTAAACTTCTTAAAAGAGACAGTTTCAAAATGCTTAAAAACCAAATTATTTCTCAAGGTACTTCAGAGGCACAGTTCAAAATGCCACGGTTGCTAAAAAATGTAGAGCAGGTCAACTTTATAGAAAGCAAATCTCTTAATTAACAATCAATAACAATGCGTCGCTAGGGTGATAGTGCTCATAACAACCCAGATATGTATGGAGAATCGGTGAGTAAGAGTAGGTAAATGTCTCACAACAAAATGCAAAGCGTCAACGCAAACAAAAAATAGCACATCCTAAAGGATGGCTACTTGTAGAAATTGTCTAATCGCAATCCTTTTTGCTAATCATAACTTAGCAAATTGAATATACGCTCAATTACTAACTTTAGAAGGGAATATCATCTGGATCTGGTTCTTCCTCTTTCACTGCTGGATAAGTGGTTCGCTCGTAATTTGTGGGTTGGGGGATGGGTTCATAATTTGTTGCTGGGGGAGTAACGCCAACAGGACTTTTAGTTGGGGTAGGTGCTGGACGTTGTGACTCGTAAGTGGAAAAATTTGTCTCTGGCTGATGAGATGCAGATGGTTGTCGTGGGGAAGTTTCGGTAAATGATGGAGTTACGGTTGACGAGAATGATGTAGTATTAAAACTACTTCCAACAGATTGAATTTGTTGTACTGTTAATTCAGCGCGTTTTTCTTTAAAACCTTCTTGACGGTCAACAGTATTCATACTTAAACGTCCTACCAGGATAACGCGATCGCCTTGATGGTAGTTTTGCTGAATTTCTGTTGCTAAATTCCCCCAACCAACAACTTTCAGGGTGGCTGGCGGATCTTCTGGTTTCTGGGAATTGGGAAACTGCACCAACATTTCCGTGACTCCGAGATTATCTGCTGTGTAGCGCAGTTGCGGTTCGTTAATAATTTCCGCCATTAAAACGCAGCTGTTCATTAAAATTTCTCCTGAGTGCAAAAAGTGCTGATTGAAAAAGAGGGGGTTTTCTTTATAGTGCCAATTAATATCTAGATATGTTTGAAGAATAATTCAGAATTACTTTTGGTGAGAAACTGGAACCGACTACCTAGAAGCACCACAAAATTTAAAATTTACTATCATGTTTCACCATTTATTCATCCACCAAGAGTTACAAATTCAATTAAAGAATTCTAACTTTTAAATTCTGAATTCTTGCACTCCTAGCTTTTAGTCATTTTTAGCATAAAAGCCAAGCGATCGCTTTGAACAGCATTAAATATACTGCTCGCCACTCCCGCCTGACTAAGATGAGCATTGAATTCTGCATTTGAGTAGTATAATTGTACCAGATTGCCAGACAGATTGAAAATTCGAGAAGAAAAATTAAGTTTTCACATGAACTGGAAAAATACCCAAGGCTATCAACCTGGCTGGGAGGTCGCGCAAAACTGGTAAGCGCAAAAACGCAGGTGGTACGAAGGTACGATTTGAGGTGAGAACTGGGGCAAATATCCGCTTTTGGATAAAAGTTTGAAATGCTTGAATAATCCGTGTGGGTAACTCCCGTTGACGCTGTACTTTTGCGAGGTCACTCAGTTGTACTTGTCGGTTTTTGAGTGGTTTGCTGAGTACATTCGCCGCCACTACGGCATCTTGAATTGCATAATTAATCCCAACTCCGCCAACTGGAGACATGACATGGGCAGCATCGCCGATGAGTAGCAATCCTGGATGATACCAGTGTTTGACGCGACTGGATTCAACTGAGAGAAAGGCTACTTGCGACCAGTCATGTAAATTTGCGATCGGCTGCTGGAATTCTGGTACTACTTTGACAATGGATTTTTTTAATTCCTCTAAACCCTCAGCCCGTAGTTTTTGATAGCCTCCTTTGGGAATCACATAAGCAACTTGCCACTGATCGCCACGGTCAAGCATCGCGATGATGTGACCTTGACCAAAGCGCCCCATTCCCCCCTCAGGGTCTTCTGGCTGACGGGGTAGGCGCAACCAGAGAACATCCATTGGTGGCGAGGTTTCAATGGACTCAAACTCACCCAAGTGTCGTAAACGCGAGTTACGACCGTCTGCACCAACTGTGAGGATTGCCCGAACTTCATGCCAGCCACCGCCTCCTCGGTAGCGGACACCTTGAATCACGCCATTTTCAGTAATTAATTCCTGGACATTCGCACCCATCACCAAATGGAAGCTAGGATATTTTTGGGCTTCTTCGGTGATAAACTTCAAGAATTTCACCTGGGGAAGCATCGTAATGTATGGATAACGGGTTTTTAGATGACTAAAATCAGCGAATGTGACAGTTTCTTGAGGAGTTTGAATACTCAGGCGACGCATTTTGGTATGCGCGAGTTCTAGCAAAGCTGCACTTAATCCCAATTCTTCCATAATTTGCATTACCGATGGATGAATTGTATCGCCACGAAAATCGCGATCAAAGTCTTTGTGTGCTTCCAATAGCATTACAGAAATGCCTTGACGCGCTAACATCAGCGCTAAAACTGCTCCTGCTGGGCCTCCACCTACAATGCAACAATCTGTAGTTTGTACGTCTACAATGTCATGAGCAGCGTTAACGTTTGGGTTTGGGTTTTGAGAAGAATTATTGGGTACATGGGTAGTCATCACAACACCTCCTAACAGCCCTAAATTTAGGGTAGTTTGCTTTTTATCGTCCGGACTATTTTTTTAACTTTTCGTATTTCGCTTTTCGTATTTAGACAGAACATGTATTATGGGCGCTAAAGTGTGATTAGTCATTTGTCCTTTGCCCAATGCCCAATTCCTAATCAAATAATTAGTTGTGTCTCAAGTTGTTTTAGAAAACGTTTATAAAAGTTTTTCCCCACGTCAAGGGGAAACTGTGACCTCACAAACCCAATCTCCCCTAACGCTTGCAGAGAAAACTGATACACCACAAGAGCGTGCGGGAAGTGTCAATGTTTTGCGGCGGATTAACCTAACAATTTCAGATGGCGAATTTATGGTGCTGGTAGGCCCTTCTGGTTGTGGCAAAAGCACCTTGCTGCGGTTAATCGCCGGGTTAGAGGTGATGACTGGAGGTAATATCTGGGTAGGCGATCGCTTGATAAATGATTTACCACCCAAAGAACGCGACATCGCAATGGTATTCCAAAATTACGCTCTCTATCCCCACATGAGTGTGTATGACAACATTGCCTTTGGGTTACGCCGCAGGGGAAGCAGGGGAGCAGAGGAGCAGAGGAGTAGAGGAGAAAATACTTCCTGGTCTCCTTATTTTCGGGCGTGGGCAGAAAATTCCCTTGTAGGAGTAACAAGAAAGTTACCTAAAGGACTGCGCTACATTTCTGACAAAGAACGGGCTATAGATCAACAGGTGCGTAGTGTTGCTCACTTGTTACAAATTGAAACATTGCTGAAACGCTTACCGAAGCAGCTATCTGGGGGACAAAGACAACGAGTTGCATTAGGAAGGGCGATCGCTCGCAATCCGCAAGTATTCTTAATGGATGAGCCACTTTCTAACTTAGATGCCAAACTGCGGGCGGAAACTCGCGCTCAAATTGTGAAATTGCAGCGCCAATTGGGGACAACCACGATTTACGTTACCCACGACCAAACTGAAGCGATGACAATGGGCGATCGCATTGCAATTATGTCTGAGGGTAAAATTCAGCAAGTTGCTTCTCCTTTAGAACTTTACAATCATCCTGCCAACCTTTTTGTTGCAGAGTTCATTGGTTCGCCACCGATGAATTTTATTCCCATAGAATTTCATGCTCCGCAGTTGATTACTCATTCCCAGTTTCGTTTTACACTTCCAGAGATTTGGGCAAAAGCTTTACAAAAATATGATGGGAAAACTTTAATTTTAGGCATTCGCCCAGAACACTTAAATTTGAGTTTACCTGCTACTAAAAATTTACCCGTGCAAGTAGATTTAGTAGAGAATTTAGGTAACGATTCCTTCCTCTCAGTTAAGATTGCTGAGCCTGATTCTCAACCTAAATCTATCAGTAATTATTTACAAGTGCGAATACCACCAGAGCGATTTGTCCAAGTTGGGGAACAACTTTGGTTGTCCTTCAATATAGAAAAAATTCACTTTTTTGACCCAGAAACAGAGTTGGCGATATTTCCTTAAAATTAATCTTGAAAATTATCAAAAGATTGATGCGAACTTGACAGAGAAGTTTGCTAGCTATCGCACAAGAAATAAAGGAGGTAACTTTAAAGCTTTCGGAGCAATAATTTGAATAKCTGAATGGAAAACTGGGAACTAGCTAGAGACAATCAAACCCTCAATAGCGTCTTACCATTGGAGTAGTAAAATATGTTAAAAGATATTATTGCAGTGGAACCAAGAGAGAATTATCAACTGTATGTCCGTTTTGAAGACGAAGTGGAAGGAATAGTTGATACAAGTAAGCTAATTAAATTTACAGGTGTTTTTGCACCTTTGCAAGATAAAAAATACTTTGCTCAGGTTGAACTCAACCACGAAGTAGGCACAATTCAATGGCGATCGGGAGCCGACCTCGATCCAGATGTACTTTATGCAGTGATTAGCGATCAGCCTATTCTTAACTATAAGTTAAGTCGTAGTGCCTGACAGCAAAAAATTTTTAGTAATAGCGCTGCGCCAGTATCAAAGATGATCGCACCTTCAATATATTGCTATTCAATTTAACAAAGCTTTCGCCGTCCCTTCTGGCAAGCATTACAGCCAGAAGTTTTCGGTTCAAAATCAATACAACCAATTGCTTGTTCTGTACAAGCTTTTTTGGGATTTACAGTACATTTGAGACGGTAATCATTGGTGAAATAATCACAACCAGAGCAAGGAATTTGATGCAGCTTTTTTAAATGAATTATTCCTTTTTTTAAGGTTAAGCAAACACTTGAAATAAATAAAATCATGATTGTCCAAGTGCAAAACGCACACAAAATCATACCTAACATTAGTTATCCTCATAAAATTTCAAAAAAATGCCCGCAGTCTATTGCCTTGCACCGCAGGCATAGGAGTTTATTTAGCTAGCGTTGAACGAATTTAGGATTCTGGAGCGGAGCCAAAGACGCTCGGCCAAAGCGTCAGAATTCGGAATGATTCGCTCAAAGGACTGTATAGCAAGGAGCTAAAAACATTACTCTTCCTGACATTCACGCTTGTTATTATGTCCTAACCCATATGACTAGGACTATACAATCCAAAATCCAAAATCTAATTAACGGGATGTGCAACTTATTTTTAGAACCCCTCTCCAAACCTCTCCCCCACTCCTGAGAGGCTTTGATTCTTGCTCGCCTTCCCTTGTAGGGAAGAAGTTGGGGTTAGGTTTGAGAGAAACTTACACACGGCGTTAATTAATAATTAACTTGATGCGATGAACGCCAAGAATGCCAAACGTAACCTAAGAAGGCCAATACACCAAGAAAAAACTGGATATTAGCCAATCCTAGACGTTCTGTTCCGTAAAATTCTGTTGGAAAAACTATCGTGTTATATCCCACAAACACGGCAGAAATCCAAGCCATCAAAGCCAAACCAAGCAAGCTGTAAGAAAGAATTTCTTCACCATTTTGTATTGGTAAAATTCTTCTCACCCACGCAAAAGGCTGGACAAGAATATGCCACGCGCCACCAGCAATTAAGATTAAACCAACCCAAATGTGACCACCAATCACATCTTCTAAGTTGTCAACACTTGCCATACCTAATGGAGTCCAGCTACCATGTTTAAAACCAACTAAGTAACCAAAAATTGTCGCTGGATTTAAATTAGGATTGCTAATTAAGCGAACATTTTCCACATTTGTATCATAAATTCCGCCAAAAACTATTGCCTTTAACACTAACAAAAATGCCCCTAAACCCAGAATAATCAAGTGATGACCTAAAATTATACCTAATTGTTTGGGGTCATTCCATTCATAGTGAAATTTTGCTCCTTGTCCACCAGCATTATATAAGATTGCTGAACCGCGAAAAACATGAAAAAGTCCACCCGCACCCAATACAGCAGATGCAACTAAATGCAAAATGCCAATCACAAAATAGGGATAGGTATTGACTACTTCACCCCCAGCACCTACACCCCAGCCTAAAGTAGCTAAATGGGGTAATAAAATTAGTCCTTGTTCATACATTGGTACGCTAGGAACAAAATGTGTAATTTCGGATATTGTGATTGCTCCTGCCCAAAACATAATCAAGCCTGCGTGAGCAATGTGAGCGCCTAATAATTGACCAGACAAATCAATTAAACGAGCATTACCTACTAACCAAGATAAATTTGTATCTTCTGCTAAGGTTCTATCAGTTGAAACTGTCATAGTTAAATACCTTAATAAGCATTTTGAATTTCGGATTTTAGATTATGACAATCCAAAATCCAAAATTGTTTTATGATTCGCTACCGATGGCATTTAAGGCCTTTTCAATTCGGCTAAAGTCAACGCCAATTGCTCGTAAGGCGTGCCACAGATGACCTTGCAGGAAGAAGAAAGCTAAGAAGAAATGAGCATTTGCTAACCATGCTCTGGAAGTATAACCACCATTAGGTAACTTAATCGTGTCAGCAAAATAAGGGCTAACTCCGAGTTTTACTTCCAAAGGAGCGCCATAAAATTCTACGGGATAAGCTAGGGTATTCACTGCACAAAAGTAAGCTGCAACAAATCCTGCTAAGGCAATACCACCCAAAGAATAAGAAAGAATCGCTTCACCCGAGAAAATTAGAAGCTTTTTCGCCCAAGGTAAAGGTTCTATTAAGATATGCCAAATACCACCGCTAATGAGTAATAAGCCTACATAGATATGACCACCGACTAAATCTTCTAAGTTGTTAACACTGGCAAAGTGGGTCTGATAGCCATAAATGACTAATGGGTTGAGGGTGGGGTCAGTAACAACTCGGACATCATGAATTGTGGAATCGTATATTCCTCCCCAAAACATGGCTTTTCCTACCAAGAGTAAGGCACCTACTCCCAAGAAAATCAGGTGATGTCCTAAGATAAAGCCCAATTTTTTCGGGTCGTCCCATTCAAAGTGAAATTTACGAGCGCGACCAGTGGCGTCTTTTAAGTTTTTTGGAGCTTTGAAGGTGTGGAAAAGTGCCCCTGCACCAAGTACAGCAGACGAAATTAAGTGCAAAGCGCCGATAACAAAATAGGGATAAGTATTGATTACCTGACCGCCTTCTCCTACACCAAAACCCAAGGTAGCTAGGTGGGGTAGCAAAATTAATCCCTGTTCCCCCATCGGTACATTGGGGTTGTAACGAGAGATTTCAAACCATGTAAACGCCCCAGCCCAGAGTGTTGTCAGTGCCGCTTGTGCCACATGAGCGCCGATAAATAAGCCAGAGAGGTTGGCGAAGCGGGCGTTACCAGCCCACCAATCATATTTGATATTAGGATTGTCGTATGTCTGCATTGTTCAGTCAGTTAGTAATTGTTGCTAATAATACTCAATTAATCGATTCTTATTTCAGCAGTTAAATGTCTCGTTAATACAGCAAATCGGTTGCTATCCGCTCAGATATGAAGCCTTTTATCTTGTGTATAGAGCTTTTTACAATTTGTTGCAGGCGCTAGTATTGTTGTCAGACATCCCTACTAATTGCCAATAATTGAGATTACAAACTTAGTTTATTGAAAACATTTTCTATTAGTCAATGGTCTTTACAAAACTTAATTATTGTAAAATAATTAGATGCTCCGCTAAGGTGTGAGAATCAATCACTGGGGGATTCTCATCTTTATAGGTGATTGAAGACTACCAAATTTCTAACTTGGTGTCGTGTTTCACCGTTTATTCATCTGCCAGTCGGACTCTAATTCAATTCGGAATTCTGGCGACTAACGCATGTATCTTTCTTGTGAAAAATAGAGAAAAAATTAAGCAGTAAAAATGAAGCAATAGTATTAACTACTACAGCTTAAACTGCTCTCGGCTACAAAAAATATCAGTAGCGATTGATTCTGAATTGTGAATTCTTCTTCAGACTAACTTGCAGAAGTGCTAAAAGATAGTGCAGATGTTTCCACCAAATATGCATTTTGGCGTTGCCAGAAACCCAAAATTTGTTCGCCAACTTGTTGAGGATAAAAGTAGTGAAAAAAATGATAGCCTTGTGGACATTCCCACAGGTCATCTTCTGGCTTGAACCAATTCAACCATTCATACAATGCAGGGGAGTTGACAATTGGATCGGTTTTACAGCCACATATCATCATTGGCATAGAAACTCCGCCTTTAGGTAAATAAACTAACTTAAACAAAGAGTGTGGCGAAGGAGATTGTTCCAAATCTTTATCTAGAGCAGCTACTAACTTTTTAGTTGTATGAGGCGGTTGATTTCCAAAAAGACTGCGAGCGCTGCTTGCCAAAATTTGCTCGCGGCTGATGCTAAAAAGTTGTCGTTGAAAGTAATAGTGAGCGTGCCAAGTATTGGCGGGTTGAGATGCTACAGCCAGTAGAGTTAGCGATCGCACTTTTTGCCCAAATCGTCGCGCATAGCTCAAAGCGATCGCACCACCCATACCATGTCCTGCTAAATGCACAGGGCGATCGTAGGATTCTAAAAATTCAGACACTAAATCTACAGCTTGGTCTATGGAACTGCCTTCATCTTTAGTTTGCTGGTATTCCCAATGAGCAATTCTCATATACCTAGATAAATATTCAACTACTGGTCGGTCAAAACGCTGCAAAACAGGACTAGCACTTAACCACAAAACATCAAATGAATCAGACATAAATACCTATAACTTCTCAATTATCAATTTCAGTAGGGGCGTACTACTGTACGCCCCTAATTTCTACAAACTAAATTCTGTCTTCAACTGACCGACCCACTTTTTAATTCGCTCGTCTGTTAAATCAGATTGGCTACCTGTATCAAGTGCCAAGCCAACAAACTTGCCATTTTTCACCGCTCTAGATTCATTAAAGTCATACCCTTCAGTTGGCCAATAACCAACAGTTTTCCCACCTTTTTGGGAAATTTTTTCTTCCAGAATCCCGATCGCATCTTGGAAGTTATCTGCATAGCCATATTGGTCTCCATCACCAAAATAGGCAACCAGCTTCCCTTTAAAATCTATTTCATCGAGATCGGAATAAAAGCCTTCCCAATCGCTCTGAAGTTGACCAATATCCCAAGTGGGAGAGCCAATAATCAGCAATTGATACTCATCAAAAGAAGAAGTATCCGCATCATAAATAGGATGTAATGTTACAACATCACCACCAAATTCATCTCGAATTTGTTCGGCAGCAGATTCAGTGTTACCGGTTTGAGTACCGTAGAACAGACCGATTTTTTTTGACATCTTGACACCTCAATATCCTGTTCGTACATTAGTTGCGCTCGGTTAAAATGGGCAAGTTCAAATAGGCTGGTTGCACCAACCTACAGAATTAACCCCACATGAGCAAGGCGAGCTGAGCGCCCAAAAGTCGTCCTGAAAAGTTGGTTAAGCTGGCGTTGCCTGCCCACCAAGGAATCGACTCTGGTTTTTCAACAGCCACGCTTGTCATGGCTTTTTCTCCTCAAAAAGTTTGCAACTAGCTGAAATATCTAGTCAGCTTAATGAATATCTATATCAATAAGCCTGAAGATATACTATCAGACTTATTGAAAAGTTTTTTCATTTATTGGAAGTAAAGTTTTGTGAAGGATTAAAAAGTAAGCCCAAAAGGTAGGCGGGGATTGATTCGATCCCAACAAGGAGTGAGTTAAAGCKAAATTGTAGTAAATGCCTTACGATATCCTCACAGAATATTCCCGACCATTACTGATTTCAAAAAATACATCGGTCTAACAAGGTAGAGAAAGTTAGTTTTTTGTCGATGTATGAAATTAATCCAAATATTAAAAGTGGCTGTAATTCCTGTTTTGAGTGCATTTAGTTTTGTTTCTGTATCAAACACAGCACTAGCTGATTATTTAAACAGTCAGGGTACAGGAGGTGACTACCGTTATGAATTATGGTCTGGTGATAATAGTAATTACTACTTAAAAATTTGGTCAGCTGAAGCAAGTCCAACAAGTAGCCCATACTACACAACTAGAGGATTCGATTCTAGTAGAGAAGCTCTAATTTATTTTGATTGCTATTACGCTAAGAGAAATTTACCAGAATGCCCTCGATGAAGTGTAAGTTGTGGAGCCACTACGTTGGGTGGTTCCCCGACTTGTTCGCTCTTATCGTTACCGTAAGTAGCAAGTGGCGTTTTAAGAACGAAACCCAATACCTAAAGACCTAGGTATTCTTCGATTTGAGTCTGTTCAACCCAACCTACATTTATTTTTCTTTTCCTAGAGTGATACAAGAGAATTAAGCTGAGTTCCCGCTCCTGTAATCTAAAATTAGAGGATCGAGAACTCAGATTTTTATCGGCACTTTTTTAAGCTTGCACAACAAAATCAGTTGCCGATAGAGAACTGACACCAGATAAAGTAGCAAATAGACTACCCGTACCTAAGCCTGTTGTCGTACCATTTTGGTTGTAAAATAGGTCACCATTGGCTTGGTTAAAAATAATTTTGGCGCTGCTACTTCCGGCAACTATTTCACTATTTGTTGTGGCATTGATAATGGCAAACTCGCTGCTAGTTAAGATCCCACTAGCACTGGTGAGAGCAGTAAAGGTAGTTTTGTCAAGGACAATTTTATCAGTGCCAATAAGGAAATCGGTAATGCGATCGCTCCCAACATCAGCAGATACAAATATCCTATTAGTATCGTAAACGAATTTGTCTGTGCCATTTCCCCCTGTTAGGGTATCATTGCCTGCACCGCCATTAAGGTAGTCATTACCATCACCGCCATCAAGGGTGTCGTTACCTGCACCTCCAAATAATCCACCATAGCTTTTAACGGTCAAGCTACTATCATTATCATCTCCRACACCACCGCGTAGAATGTCATTTCCATCGCCACCTTCCAAGCGGTCTCTGTCTGCACCACCATCGAGGGTGTCATTACCTGCTTCGCCGAAAAAGGCATCTCTTCCACTACCACCAATAATCGAGTCGTTTCCTGCACCTAAGCTGACGTTACTGCCGTAATTGTAGGAATTACCTTCTCCAACGGTGGCGCTGAGGTTAATCACATCATTGCCGCTACCAGTTTTCAAGTAGACTTGTTCAATTTCTCGAAAGCTACTTCCACCAGAAACTGTTCCATTAGTAGTATTAGTGTAGGTGACGGTAACAGCAGTTGTTTGTGTTGACAAGTCCAGGTTGAGAACATCGTTGCCCAGACCACCAATTACAGAGTCAACACCTGTACCGGGGTCGAGGTAGTCATTACCATCACCGCCATCAAGGGTGTCGTTACCTGCACCTCCAAATAATCCACCATAGCTTTTAACGGTCAAGCTACTATCATTATCATCTCCGACACCACCGCGTAGAATGTCATTTCCATCGCCACCTTCCAAGCGGTCTCTGTCTGCACCACCATCGAGGGTGTCATTACCTGCTTCGCCGAAAAAGGCATCTCTTCCACTACCACCAATAATCGAGTCGTTTCCTGCACCTAAGCTGACGTTACTGCCGTAATTGTAGGAATTACCTTCTCGCCGTAATTGTAGGAATTACCTTCTCCAACGGTGGCTGACGTTACTGCCGTAATTGTAGGAATTACCTTCTCCAACGGTGGCGCTGAGGTTAATCACATCATTGCCGCTACCAGTTTTCAAGTAGACTTGTTCAATTTCTCGAAAGCTACTTCCACCAGAAACTGTTCCATTAGTAGTATTAGTGTAGGTGACGGTAACAGCAGTTGTTTGTGTTGACAAGTCCAGGTTGAGAACATCGTTGCCCAGACCACCAATTACAGAGTCAACACCTGTACCGGGGTCGAGGTAATCATTACCATCACCGCCATCAAGGGTGTCGTTACCTGCACCTCCAAATAATCCACCATAGCTTTTAACGGTCAAGCTACTATCATTATCATCTCCAACACCACCGCGTAGAATGTCATTTCCATCGCCACCTTCCAAGCGGTCTCTGTCTGCACCACCATCGAGGGTGTCATTACCTGCTTCGCCGAAAAAGGCATCTCTTCCACTACCACCAATAATCGAGTCGTTTCCTGCACCTAAGCTGACGTTACTGCCGTAATTGTAGGAATTACCTTCTCCAATGGTGGCGGTCATATTAACTACATCATCACCGCTGCCAGTATTGCTAAGTGAAATGGACTCAAAATTGCTAATAGTTGTTGTTACGCTAGGTGTTGTAATCCCAGATGGGGTAACAGTGACATTAACACCTGTAGTTTGAAATGAAAGATTTAGCACCAGCTTGTCTGTACCTGCACCACCATCAGCTGTAAAACCGATAGTTCTGAAGGTGACGGTATCATTACCATCGCCAGCATTAACCGTGCTATTAATAGCACCAATATCAATAGTGTCTGCATTGCGGGTAGCTGTGATGTTAAAGCGATCTATGCCAGTGAAACTAATTGAATCAAGCCAGCCACCAGTGGTAGCAGTTCGTCCAGCACTACCGGAAAAACCGTTAGCGTTAGTATCCGCAACGGTAAACTGCATTTTATTGCCAACATCATTAATAGAGTAGTTGAGAATGAGGGTGTCAACACCAGACCCTCCGTTTACGCGATCGTTAACGCCCAACCCTGGATTAATAACATCATTTCCTGCGCCACCATTAAACACATCATCGCTGCGGAAAACGTTTCCATTGATGACGGTGGCTTGGGTGATAGTATCATTGCCGCTACCTGTTGTAAGTTTGAGAAATTCAAAGTTTGTTGCAGAGGCAATACCCGGTAAGCTACCACCGTTAAGCGGGTTGGTGATGTTTAGATTTGCTGTTTGCCCAGATAAATCGAGTTCTAGGGTATCTTGACCGTTGCCTCCATCTACTCTGTCTGTTCCAAGTCCAGCTTTGATAGTATCATTGCCATCACCACCGTTGATAGTGTCATTACCCAGAGCACCATCCAAAATATCATTTCCGGCTCCACCTGAAATTACGTCATTACCGACAGCGCCGTTAATTTGGTCGTTACCCGTGCTACCGTTGAGTGTGTCGTTACCAGATGTACCAAAAATAACATTAGTGAATGCTTGGAGAAAATCAGCTTGGCGGAGGGTGTTGAGGAATCCTGAAAATCCAGCATTTGCTAAAACTTGACTAATGCGAGCATCAAAATCTTCTGAAGATAGATTAAATCGACCCTCAAAAGCATCTAAAGCGGCAACTGCAAAGTTCCAATATAAAATCGCTTCATTGGTGCTAGTGGGTGCATTGGTTATCAGCCCACTCAAAATTGTATCGAGGCTGGTACTAGTTTCTAAGGTGTCGCTATTGTGATTAAAAGTGGAGTTGGGGAATAAATTACGCATTTGCCCTTGAACAAGCAAACGTCCCACAAGTTCGCCGAAAAGGTCATTCCAAATTCCATTAATAATATTTCCCGCTTGTGGTCCAGGATTTGCCCCCCAACCATCTTGAATGAAGTCTTCACCAACATATTTCTCTAGGAAAGTGAGCTTGCGAGCGTCAACATTTGAGCCTCGGCTATTTGTGGCAACATTTTCTACACCAGCCCAACGGTAAAGCAGTGCTTCCACTTGGGAAATAAACTGGCTGTGAAATTGCTGGAAGTTTTCGGTACTTAAAGTAACAAGATTTCGCATCATACCCAACAGAGTTGGGTCTTTGCTCAGAGCGATGTATAAATTTGGTAACTCGCCAAAGCCTCGGAGTGATGGGAGGAATAGAGTTTCGGCTTTTAATTCATATTCTTCGTCATAAATTGTGTTTAATTGGCTGAGGGCAAACCAAACGTCAACAATTTCCCTGGTCGCGTTATCAGTGCGAGTGTAGCTGCTGATACTGCTCACGCGGTTGCCTTGATTTGTTTGCTCTACACTTTGGTAGTTGAGGTTGATACTTTTAATGCCCCAATCTGTTAAGCTGCGTAATTCGCCAACATCACTAAAACCATCTTGGTTTCTGTCTCGCCAAATTAGCAGTTTGGCAAATTGAGTGTCTTGGGAGTTGATGACATTATCGTTGTTGCTATCGAGTTCTTTGAGGATGATAAATCCATCGGTGGTGGCGTTACCAAATAGTTCGGTAATATCGTTGATGCGTTTGTCGCCATTTTTATCAAGCGCCAAAAGTCCATCGTCTGATTTTACCCAACCTGTTTGTTCTGCAAAGCCGTCAGCATCTAGGTCAAAGAAGGTAAATGAGTTTTGGAGAGAGATGAGTTCAATACCATCGCCGTCTAAATCCAGAACTAATGGTGAAATAACTTTATTTGGTAGTTCAGGTGGTATTGGTGGCGTAGCGTCAGGAATGCCATCATTGTCATCGTCGGTATCATTTGCGTCAGGAATGCCATCATTGTCATCGTCGGTATCATTTGCGTCAGGAATGCCGTCATTGTCATCGTCGGTATCATTTGCGTCAGGAATGCCGTCATTGTCATCGTCTCTATCATCTTTGTCGGGAATTCCATCATTGTCATCATCAAGGTCTGGTCTTGCTGGGGGTTGGGGTTTGGTTGTTTGGTCAGAACTAGGTTCAGGTTCCCACAATTTTTTTAGACCTTCCCATACTGCATTTCCAGCTACACCTTCACCTATAGTGGTACCTATCCTCCGTACAACTGGCCAAACCCATGCCCATTTCCCTGTTGGATCAATGGCATTTAGAGGACTATTGCTAACATATCGATAAAAGTTAGTGTCGCCTGCTTGTAATCCAATGGGATCAAGTGCGGTGAACCGGCCTAACTTATTGTCATAGAACCTAGCCCGCATGAAATCGAGTCCATTCGCTTCATCCATCACCCCCCATTGCCCAACAAACTCAAAAGGATTAGCAACTCCCTCCGTTGTCAGCAAATTCTCTCCAAACGGACGATAAGCATAACGGTTAACATAACTACCTGCTGCGTTCGTCAACCCAACTGTTGAACCCACAAAATCCGAATCATAGTAGGCCGCATTAGTCCCAGCAAAGCGACCTACCAAACCAATTCCATGAACATAATTGGTCGCAGCACCACTGCTATATTCACCAACAACATCACCAAACCCAAACGGGTCAATTAAATACTCCGTCCTCTGACCGTTGAAAACCGCCGCCTTCCGATTTCCAAACGCATCATATTCATAAATAAACGTTCCTGTTGGTGTCGTTCCCCCAATCAGTTTATTCTCATCGTTATATGTGTAATTCCAGGTATTACTTCCATCAACAACCTTAGTTAAATTTCCATCAGCATCATAGGTATAAATCCCACTGCCAACAGTGGTGTATTGATTTAAGTTATTTGCCGTGTAATTGGTTGTAACTCCATTAACAATTGTGCGAATCCGATTACCCGCAGCATCGTAGACATACTGTAAATCCTGGTTGGTAATGCTGGGATTTGTAGAAGTAAATCGCGCACGGGTCAACTGTCCTGTGGTGTCATAGGTATATGCCCAAGTACCATCTCGCGTTACTGCCCCCGTTTGCCGCCCTAAATTGTCATAGCTGTACTGGAACGAAGAGTTAATAGTATTCGTGGGCGTATAGTTTGTAATATTCGTGACTTGCCCTGCATCATCGTAGCTGTAGGTTGTGTAAGTCCCATTGCCGTTAGTTTCCCGCGACAGACGACCTACAGCATCATAAGTGTAGGAAATAATCGTTGCACCTGCGGCATTGGTTAATTTTGCCAAACGACCATCTGAGTCATAACTATAGTTTGTCGTAAACCCGCTTTGGTCTTTCATTTGAGTTCGCCGACCTTCAGCGTCGTAGGTCAACTCCAGAAAACGACTATTCGGATAAGTAATTTTCGTCAGGCGATTGTTGACATCATATACTAAGGTCGAAATCCCGCCCTGAACATCTCGAACTGAAGTTAAGTTGCCTTTGGTGTCGTAAGTGTATTGCTCATACGTGTTGTCATCAAAAGTTTTGCGGGTAACTCGTCCCTGTGCATCGTAAGTATATTTAAAAATATCGCCGCTGCGTTCTTTGGCTTGGGCGAGGTTGCCTGATAGGTCATAGCTAAAGGTTTCTGACTTGCCATCTGCATAAGTAATGCTACTTAGCTCACCATAGGTGTTGTAGCTATATTGGAGTTTTTGTCCCTGTTGGTCTGTAACGCTGGTGAGAGAATCGGAGTTGGCACCGTAGGTAAAGCTGACTGTTTGATTTAAGGGGTCAGTTTGACTGAGTAAGCGTCCTTGAGTGTCGTAGGAGTATTTGTAAATTGTGTTACCTGGAGCTGTAATTTGAGCTAGGTTGTCGTTAGTGTCGTAAGTAAAGCTAGTAACTCGGTTTAAGGGGTCTTTAATATTATTTATTTGCCCTGTGCTTGTAAATTGAAGTCTAGAAGTTTTGCCGTTAGCATCGGTAACATCAATAATTCCGGGTGAGACGTATTTGGTAGTTGCTGGCATGGGAGGTGTAGGTAAGTTGGTAAATTTAGGTTACAAAAGCGTATCTTTTATGACAATCTACTAGCGGAAACTGTCAAATAAATCCAAAATTCATTGATGGTATTCAAATTGCATAATGTACAGCCTGAAAAAAGCGCTCTATAATTCGTAATTAAAGAGTTCAATTACGAATTACAAATTAATGTGAATTGCTAGTTAGCCTTACTCACGTCATCTGGAAAACCTCTCGTTTTTAGGGGAGAGGTTTTTAATTTTGACTTTTCCAGGTAACAGAAGCTTTTCCGTTTCCTTCTCCTTTTAAGAAAAGTTAGGGAGAGGTGGAAAAGGAACTAGAGGATAATTTAGCGTTAGTTTTTAGATATAACCTAAAAAGTAAGCCTAGTTAGTGCCATTGAATAGTATCAAGATAATACAAAAATTACAATCTTCGATACCAATAATATATAAAAACTTAAAGTTTGGTACTTAATTAACGTCAGTTATTAGACGAACCTTTCCGATAAAAAGATAAAAGAGTAATGAAAAAATTAGATTTTTAAACCTCTTCTCGTTTCAAGAAGAGGTTTGGAGAATGGTCAATTTAAATCCATTAAACTCAAGTTTAATTAGAGGTGTATTTGATAACTAGCAACTTGGACAATCGACTAATTACACTTCGGCGGGTTGATATTCTTGTTGTCTTTCTACAAAAGCCTGGACACGGGTGCGGTAGTTTCTCATAGTCTCATCTACCCAATCGCGATCGTTGCTATTCGCATACAAATGTACCAGTGGTTCGCTGGCATCTGGTAAAACTAATAGCCAACTGTCATCGTAGGGTTGGCAAATTTTCACGCCGTCGATTAGTTCTAGATTTTGGGCTGGGTGAGTTTCCACCAAGTAGCGCATTAAAGCACCCTTAGCCGTCCACGGGCAGCGTACTGTATAAGTTTTGTGAATTACACGGGGCAATTCTGACCGGGCAGTGGCAAGCGATCGCTCCTGTATAGTTAACATCTCAATTATCTTCGCAATGCAGAACATGGAATCAAATCCCGGATGCAGTTGCGGAAAAATAAAACCAGTTTCTCCACTACCTCCTAGCACCACATTGGGATTTTTCTGGCAAGCTTCCATCAAAGCTGTAGGGTTGGCTTTGGTGCGAATTACTCTGCCATCATGGCGACGGGCGACTTGTTCGATAGCGCTGGAAGCATGAACTGGTACTACTACTGTTCCTCTGGGATTAGCAGTTAAAATCATGTCTACCATCAGTGCCGTTAGCATTTCCCCGCGAATTGCATAGCCTGATTCATCAACTAAAATCAGTTGTTCCCCATTTGCCGATACTTGTACGCCAAAGTTAGCTTTCAGCGCTTCCACTACATGACCTAACTGAGTCAGCAGTCCTTCGCGGTCAGTTACCGACATCGCCGTTTTATTAACACTGGCATTCAGCACCACTGCATCAGCGCCAAATTTATCTAACATTTGGGGTAGAACTGCCCCAGATACGGCATAAACATAATCAATTACCACTTTTGCGCGACTGTTGCGGAGTGTATGAACGTGCAAAAGTTTTTCAAAAGCAGTGCAGTAGCGGTCAATGACTTGGCTGGGGTAAGACACATCGCCAATTTCATGAATTTGTGCCCGCCGCATATCCTCCTTAAAATAAGCCCCTTCGATTTTCTTTTCCAACGCTTTGGTGATATTAATCCCCTTAGCATCCATGAATTCAATCAAAATGTAGTCAGGGCGATCGGGGTGTACGCGCACATGGATACCACCTGCTACTCCCATGAGTGGTATAACCGTGCGGGCGATGGGGATAGCCGTCGCATCAAGGTTTTGAATATCAATACCTACTGACATCAAACCAGCAATCAGCGATCGCGTCACCATTCGAGAAATATTACGCTGGTCGCGGGAAACCGTTACCTTAGAACCAGGTTTCAAGGTAGAACCGTAAGCAGCTCCCAATTTCACTGCGAATTCTGGGGTGATATCAATATTAGCTAATCCTTGGACACCACGTTGCCCAAATAAATTTCGTTGGGCAATATTTCCCCAAATCAAGTTAATGTTTAAAACGGCACCTGACTCAATCTTTTTATTCGGCCAAACACGCACAGCAGTACTAATTTGAGCTTCTTCTCCTACCGTGGAAAGCGAACCTACAACAGCAGCTTCTAATACTTGGGCGCGGCGATCTACACGAGTGCCACGAGAAATCACACAGGCGGAAAGCTGTGCTTCCTCACCAATGATTGCTCCATTCCAAACGATGGGACGTTTGAGATTAGCATCAGCACCAATAGTAACATTATCCCCAATTACGGTTCCTGCCTCAATCTGGACTCTTGCGCCGATGCGGCAATTGTCACCAATCACCGCTGGGGTTTCAATGACAGCCGTTTGGTCAATATAAGTATTTTGACCTACCCACAATCCATGAGAAACTTCTTTGTAGGCGTAATCTAATTGCACTTTCTGGTCTAATGCGTCATACTGAGCTTCCCGATAAGCATCTAAGTGACCAACATCGCACCAGTATCCTTCAGCAATGTAACCATACATTGGCTGATCTTTTGTTAAAAGTAAAGGAAATAAATCTTTGGAAAAGTCAGATTCAGTGTTTATCGGTAGATATTCCAAAACTTCTGGTTCGAGAATATAAGTGCCAGTGTTGACGGTATCAGAAAAAATTTCACTAGTAGAGGGTTTTTCTAAAAATCGCCGAATTTGTTGTTCTTCATCGGTAATTACCACCCCAAATTCAATTGGATTGGGAACTCTGGTCAAAATCAAAGTCGCTTTTGACTTTTTTTGTTTGTGAAATGCGATCGCTGCCGTCAGGTCAAAATCTGTTATGCTATCGCCGCTAATCACTAAAAAAGTTTCATCAAGAAGTTCGGCAATGTTTTTTACACAACCAGCTGTACCTAGAGGTTGGTCTTCTTCCACAGCATAGGTCATCTGGACGCCAAAATCGCTGCCATCTTGAAAATAATCTCGCAAAACATCAGGTAGATAATGCAATGTCGCAATAACTTCTGTAATTTGATGTCTTTTGAGCAGATTGATAATATGTTCGGCAATTGGTCGATTGAGGATAGGCACCATCGGTTTTGGCAGATCGCAAGTTAACGGACGAAGCCGCGTTCCCGAACCGCCTGCCATAAGTACTGCACGCATAAATCCTCCTTAACTACAAAAAGCCTTTGCTGCTTGAAAACGTGTCAGATATATTTTCTTCTTTCTATAGTCTGCTATGGATATCCATATTTGAGGAACTTCCACAAGATGCATCTGCGGATCACAAAGTATATTTACTCATTACACACTTCTTTTAGCTAGAGAAAATCAAAAAATGTGTGCAAGAGAATAATTAATCGGTATTGCTGAATGAAGGGATGATTGAGGCTCAGACAAACACACACAGACACAAACCAGAAGTCTGAGCATAAGCTTAGTCTGCAAGCATCTGGCTTCTGTGGCTTTGAGCGAACTAGACGCTACACCTAGACTTGCTACAAAACAATTCGTAATTCGTAATACTCGCCTCCAGCGAGAAGCAAGCTACGTAATTCGTAATTAAAATAACTTCAGTTGTGGAAATAAGCTCACTTAAAATATATATTTGTCAACAGATGCATATTGCTAGATACAAAGCGCCCAGGCGAGCTACTGGGCGCTAAGGCGTTGTTATTTCAAGCCTACGACTTAAGTTGTAGGTTACTACTAATGACAAATTACGAATTATTTAGATTACCTAATCTCTTTTACTAATCAATAAATTGTTTTAACAATGTTTCGACACTAGCATTGCGATCCCAGAAGGAAAATAAATGCCAATATCGAAGCTTACCTTCTTTGTCTAGTACAAACTGTGCTGGTAAAGGCGCTCCCAGAGCTTGTCCTACATCATATGATTGAAATACTCGACAACTAGGGTCGCTAAGTAAAGGCATTTGCAAGCCTAAATCTTTAACGACTATTTGACTCTGTCGTTCATCAGTACTAGTAATCATCAAAACTTCTATTCCCCGATTTTTAAATTGTTCGTAATTTTCTTTCAAAGCTTTGATGTGAGGAAAACAAAAAGGGCAATATTGCTTTTCAGTAAAGATGCGAGTAAAGGCAAGTAACACAGGTTGCTTACCTTTATAATCAGACAATTTTACTAAAGTTCCGTTGGTAATATCTGGCAGTTGAAAATCTGGTGTTGCCACTCCTAGCCGGAGTTCGTTTCTAGCTGGAATTGGGAGAAAGTTGCGAAAAAATCGCTCATTTAATAACCCACTAAAATCAGTTGAAGTCAGCATATTTTTGAGATTATTCAAAACGATTGGGCATTGAAAGAGGCAAAGGGCGCAAGGAAAACAGTGGTACTACTTGTTTTCTGCTTCACTGCTCCCCTTCGAGCAGAAAACCACAGATAGATTCTTTGTTTATCTGTGGTTATTTCATTAGATTGCCGAACTAATTTCAGCAAGTCGAATTGAATTTCAGAAAACCTAATCTAAACAGCAGAGAAGTAGACTTTGGACTTCACTGGATCGGGATTCATTGTCTTGTCGCCAGGTTGCCAACCAGCTGGGCACACTTCGTCGGGGTGAGATTGAACATACTGAATTGCTTGCAATGTCCGCAGGGTTTCATCAACGCTGCGACCAAAAGCTAAGTTGTTAATTGTGGCGTGCTGTATGATACCATCTTTGTCTATGATGAACAGACCACGCAAGGCAATGCCTGCTGCTGGGTCGAGGACGTTGTAAGCAGCGCTAATCTCTTTCTTGATGTCAGAGACTAAAGGGTAATTCAGGTCGCCAACGCCACCAGACTTACGATCGGTTTGAATCCAAGCGAGGTGAGAGAATTCACTATCAACGGAAGCACCAAGGATTTCCGTATTAACTTTCTTGAATTCTTCGTAGCGATCGCTAAATGCTGTAATTTCAGTCGGACAAACAAACGTAAAGTCTAGGGGGTAAAAAAACAGGATGACATACTTTCCGCGATAATCAGAAAGTTTGATTGTCTTAAATTCCTGATCTATCACAGCTGTTGCCGTGAAATCGGGAGCTTGTTGACCAACGCGGAGGCATCCTTCTGTTCCATAAGTCAGGGACATTAACTTAATTCTCCTTTATCGATTTAGTAGCGTGGAATTTGGGTCAGGTAAAACTCACCCATCTACGCTCTCACAGTTTTATTACGATCTGTTACAACTATATCATACTCATAACGATTTTGAGTAGCAAATGCCAGATTTAGATACAAGAGAATGGTTGCTTACCAATGGTCTAGGAAGTTTTGCCAGTGGTACGATTTCTGATACCCGTACACGCACTTATCACGGTTGGCTGTTTGCCGCTATAAACCCCCCTTCGGAACGTACTTTGTTGTTATCGCACCTAGAAGCTAGCTTGGAAGTATTAGGGGGTGTTGTGGGACTGGGGACAAATATTTGGGGTAATGGTCACATTGAACAGACGGGCTACGAACTGCTGCGCTCTTTTGATATTAACCCAGTTCCAAAATGGATTTGGGGTCGAGATAATTGGCAGTTAACTAGACAATTGGTGATGCCCTATGGTTGGGAAGGGACTAGGAACGAGGAACTGGAAACAGGAAAGAATTCTTCCCAATCCCCATTCTCTCATCGGATTTTAATCCACTATCGCTATGAGGGAAGTGAACGAGCGATTTTACGGCTACGACTGCTGATAGCAGAACGTGACTTTCACCATCAGCAGACTGCTAACTCAGAATTACAGTTCTCACAATTGCTTGAACAACAGCAAGTCTGTCTGCAAGCAAGAAAATTTGGGCATTTTGGTATACCTTGGCATCTGCGCTGGACACAAGGAAATTACCAACCAGATGCAGTTTGGTATTGGAATTATCGCTTCTCTGAAGAGACAAAACGGGGATTAGGCGATCAAGAAGACCTCTACAGTCCTGGTTACTTAATAGTTACACTCCAACCAGGAGATGCAGTAACTTTAGAAGCACGAGTAGGTTTTCCCAACCCCCTGCTAGGCGTTCTCACCTCGGAAACCTTTGCACAAGCAGTGGAAGCAGAACAAAAAAGGCTCTCTGAGATTTTTGGATGGAGCGCGGGAGGGATTAGAAACTGGAGACTAGGGACTAGCGAAGAAGCGGGGGAGCAAAGAGCAGCAAGCCAAAAAGAGGAATCACTTGTGTCCCCTGCACCTTGCTTCTCTGCTTCTTTCTCGGTGTCCACTCCCCACTCCCTACTCTGGCAACAACTACTTAAAGCCAGCGATCAGTTTATCGTCTATCGAGCTTCAATAGCAGGCCCTACAGTGATTGCTGGTTATCACTGGTTTTCTGACTGGGCACGGGATACATTAATTGCCCTGCCCGGATTGATGCTAGTTCCCCAGCGCTTCGATTTAGCAAAAGAACTATTACGAGCCTTTGGGCACTACTGTCGCCACGGTTTGATTCCTAATGCCTTTTTTGATGTTGATAACGAACCATTTTATAACAGTATTGATGCGCCCCTTTGGTGGATTGAGACTTTAGGACTTTATTTACAAGCTACACAAGACTGGGAGTTTTTGGCAGAGCAGTTCCCGACAGTGCAGCAAATTCATAAAGCCTTTGTTGGTGGTACACGCTATAACATCCAAGCTGATGCTACTGATGGACTAATTGGTTGGGATGCTCGTGGTGTAGCCCTTACTTGGATGGATGTGGTAATTGGGGCACACCCTGTTACTCCTCGTTATGGTAAACCAGTGGAAATCAATGGGCTGTGGTATTCTGCTTTATGTTGGCTAAGTCAGTGGGCAAAACGCCTGAGCCAACTGGAGTTAGGTGAGCCAGTGCGTCTAAGTAAACAAGCACAACGTTATGCTCAGCAAGCACAACGGGTGAAAAATTCCTTGCAAAAGTTTTGGAATCCTCAGCTAGGTTATCTCTACGATACTATTGAGCCGGACGATCGCCGAAATTTTCAAATTCGTCCCAACGCTGTTTTGGCGCTATCGCTGCAACATTGTGGGTTTTCTCGACAGCAAGGGTGTCAGATACTAGATTTGGCAACTGGGAGCTTGCTTACTCCCTATGGTCTTCGCAGTCTCGATCCAGGAGATCCAGAATACAAAGGGAAATATGAGGGTAACCAAGAGCAACGCGATCGCGCTTATCACCAAGGTAGTGTTTGGCCTTGGCTAATTGGCCCGTATATTCGGGCTTGGCAACGTTTTTATCCACAACAACCACTGCCTTTTGATTGGCAACCACTGCTAGATCACTTTTTATCTGCCGCTTGTATTGGTTCTATTTCTGAGATTTTTGATGGCGATCCACCTCATACACCTAGAGGAGCGATCGCTCAAGCTTGGTCAGTTGCTGAAGTCATCCGCCATCTTAAATAGTGCCGAGTGGCGCATTTTCAATAGCCGAGTTTGGTGAAAAACTCCACAGACCGATTCAGGTCTTTGACTGGCAGATTCACGAAAATTTTAGTAGCCATATTTTCTAATTTTGAAAGTTGATTATCTAGATGAAATATCGACATGACGCTAATATTCCAAGGGAAACTCAAGCTTCAGTCAAGAACTCATCAAGGCAGTCAAAGCTGGAGTTCCAGCCGCCGATGACTCCCATTTTTTCGTGCTTTTGCCGATCCTCAAAAGACTCATGCACAATCCTGAGTGTGAGTTTGGTATTGCCGTCCAAATCCTCGAAAATCGCCGTCATCACTATTCCCTTTGGTAGTTCGGCGTTCACCACCTTTTCAAAACCTTCATCAAATTCATCACTGGTAACAATCCTTTCAAGGGGCACGATTTCGCGAAAAACGCCTTTGGCCGGGTACTCCGTGCCGTCTGGAGCAATCATCACGTAGCGCCATTTACCACCCGGACGCAGATCCAGCTCGCTCACCCGAGTCGTAAAGCCTTTTGGTCCCCACCACTGCGCTATATGTTTCGGATCAGTCCACGCCTGAAACACGAGTTGACGCGGCGCCCTGAAGATGCGGGTGATGACAATCTCACGTTGGGATTGAGCATCAACGTAATCATTTTTATTACTCATCTTGTTCCTCCTGGGTTTGTAATACGTGCAGGTAATCATCGAGCCGATCAAGATTCTCTTCCCAGAATTGACGATATTGCTCGATCCAATCTGCCGCGTCTTTGAGCGGCTGTGCTTTGATTTGGCAAGGTCGCCATTGAGCCTTACGACTTTGCACGATCAGTCCGGCACGCTCTAACACCTTGAGGTGCTTGGAGATTGCTGGAAGGCTCATCTCAAAGGGCTTGGCTAGCTCAGTGACCGATGCCTCACCCTTGGCGAGGTGAGCCAGGATCGCACGCCGTGTAGGATCGCCAAGGGCAGCAAAGGTGAGGCTCAATTGATCGCTAGACATTTTTATTTAACCTAATGGTTAATTAATTAATAGGTTAAATGTACTATTCAAGAATGTCAAGCTCTAATTACAAACAGGACAAGGGGAGAATGTCCTCTTGTCCTGTTCGATGAATTAACCTTAATCTTGAATCTTTAGAGTGAAATAGCGAGGCAGGATTTTGATAGATAGCGTATGTGCTGGGGCGATCGCAATCACCTTGCAGACATCAAAGGCGATCGCCCCATTAATTACTTAAAGCTGAAATTTTTCTAGTAGCGTAGTTTTAATAATTTATAGAGTGGCTCAGGTCGGATTTGAACCAACGACCCCAGGCTTATGAGTCCCTATATGAAGCCAACTATATCAAGAGCCTCAGTTTCACTCATATTATTTGATAGTCAAGTAATAGTCAATATATAATCTTATTTTACTAATAGTATTACTTGACACTAGAGCTTTCACTGACTAAACTTTATACAGTTTGTAACCAATAAATAACACTTAAATTAAGTGTTATTAACTTAACATGCATTATGTTATTACCAATAAAGTAAATTAATCTGCTAAATAAACTAATAAATCATTAATATGTTAAATCTACTTCTAATTCAAAATACAAAAAAAGCAATCAATCCTTCTTATAAAATGAGAGCTTATAATATTAAAAACTTTATTAGAGATTTAATAATTATTAGTAATGAAGGTTATGAGTTTTCTCATAATTTTATATATCGAAATAGGATTTCACTTATTTATTATAGTAAAAAATATAATTCCTATATTAATGCTCTTCTTGATGAAGATTCTATACAGTGGTATTGGGTTCCTAAAGACTTAGCACGAATAGACAATAATGATAGTTGGGTTATACCAATAAATTTTCCTACAATATTGGATTCTGAGACAAATGATATTAAAGGATTAATTAGCTTTGCTACAGAAGCATCAAAATCTCCCATAAATATTAAAGTAGATCAAGACGGGGCAATGTATTTTAACGGGGTAACAGAATGGGTTAATAGTATTTTAAATATTCTTCAAGATTCAAGCATTGGCTTATCTATTGATAGAATAGATAATATGTTTGGAAAGAATTTCGATATGTTTACTGTAGTGGAACTCAGTCCTATAGAAAAATCTAAGGCATATGAAAATATGGCTTTAGCCCATCTTTATTCAACACTTTCAGAGATAGAGACCAAATTAATTAAGATAAATTCTGATTCTTCACTAGTATCCCCCCAATCAAGTCACAATATAAGTAAAAATCCTACAATTAGCACTTATAGACAAGCAATTGACTCATCAAAAAATACTGATCAATCATCTCGTATACTACTACCTATATTAGAGGTACTTGCGCTAACTATAATGGGCATACTACTAATAACAAGCTTCCCTGGAAATAGTTTAGCATATGGTTTTGGTATAGGTTTAATAATTTCTTCAGTCACAATATTTATAAACATATTTAATAACAGTAAACAAACATTAGAAATTCCTCTAGCAAACTCATCTATTAATTACGAAGTTGAACAAAACTCTGAGATATCAAATACTTTAATAATTCAATCTTTAGGGAGATATGCTTTTCTTTGTAGTATTACAAGTGGAATATATATTTTTTATTGGTTCTACAAGCATTGGTTATTTATTAAAAAATTACAAAAATTAAATATTAACACTGTTTTATGTGCAGCTTTTCCAACAATAACTACATATTCATTGACAAAACGTATTTTTGCGATAGCAAAAGAAAAAGGCTATTCCACAAAAATGAAGCCATTTAATATTTTATTTATAACAGTGTCTATGAATGTACTAACAGGAAAGATCTCTGGGATAGCAGGGTTAATACCAGTACTATTGGGATTTTATCCCAGCATACATATTCATGACTCTCTTAATTATTATGCGAAAAAAACTTATTCTCATTATAATGAGCTTAGTTTCTTTTCAGGAGGGATGATTGGTTGGATAATGGTTGGAATAATTATTTGGACTTTGATGATTATAGGCTCTTATAATTAAGATTTCAGTTGTATAAAATAAATACTATGAATTTTAATTATTAATGCACAATATCTAAAAAGCATATTGTAAAAATTTTATGAGTATAAACTAAGCTACCCTATCCATTAAATAAGTTGTAGCCTCCTCATCCTCAATATACTTATCATTACTCTCTTTCCTCTTCCAAGCATAAGCAGCTAGAGCTAATGACATAACACAGTCTGTAGGTAGACCTTTGTCATCCAACTTATAGAATCGAAGCTCTGTTTTAAGTTGCTTTAACTTGTCTTCTTCACTATAAGGAATTACAAGCTTACCCTTCTCTACAATCCCTGCCAGATTAGAAAGCATAAGAGTTTTATGATTATGTTTATTATGTCTAAAAGGCTTTTTAGTAGAGTTAATAGGTGTACATAGCAATACCTCTTTAGGGTCTAATTCCTTTTCAATAGCTTCCTTTAAATATTGTCCAGCTAAAGCAGTGGCATCATAATAAAGTTCACCAGGGAATTGATTTAACCTTCTTCTAACCCTTTCAATAACTCCATCTTGATCAAACAAAGGAGTTTTACTAATCCTTTCAAAAGCTACTATCCTCAACTCCCTATCAATAAATTGAAGTGTGGTAAGCACAGTTGAGTCACCATTAGTATCTCCAGCCACATCAACTCCAGTAAAGAATTGCGCTCCAGGTCCACCTTTTGGTAAATAAGGAAAATCAGGATGAGTACCAGCTTCAGGTAAACAGAAGCCTGTAATTGGGTCATCGACTGGGAAGAAACAAGTATGCCTTTCTCCTTTTTCAATTGCTAGGTCTAGATAATTACCAGCAAAGAAAGTAGAACCATAGTTAGCAAACTTACCATAAACCTCCTCTCTGATTTGAGCCTGAGTCATGTTAACCATGTTGGCTTTAATCACTTCAGGGGGATTAACAGGATTATCAAACTGAGAAAACTCAGCGATCGCTACTGAATTATCTTTTTTAAGTCTGCGTTCCTTCAGTTCATTCCATATCTTTCTAAAGTAAATAGCTCCTTGACCAGCAGACTCCCCTTCTCCTTGTGGGGTGGAGATAAAAAACTTACGTCCACTAACTTCAGTACCCCTAACATTAAGTATCTTCATCCGTAGATGTTCTAAAGCATACTCAGAAGCAGACTCATCTAGGGTAGCTATATCCAAATACAAACCTAAAATGAACCTTCCCTTTTGAACAGTAGCTTGGAACCAAATAATGCTATTGAAACAAGTTTCTATAAAAGGTTGCTGTCCATCAGAGATATGCTTAATGAAGCCTATACTCGTCAGGAAGGGGCTATCATTGACTAAACCTATGATTTCATCCTTTACTAACTTAGCTTGCTTCAAAGAGGGGGCGCAGTTAATAGACTGAAATCTTTTACTATAGTCTCCATAAAAAACAGAGGTAGTAGGTCTCTTTCTATAGAATAAAAACCAAAGGTGCATGAGGGCAGTAACAAAAGTTTTACCACTTCTACTACCTGCTTTTAATATTCCCTCTTGGCAATTAACAGCTTGCCTTAACCATTGTCTTTGTTTAGGATGTCCTATAACTACTTTCCCAGTTTCAGGATGAATCCTTTCAATTTCGTTTAAGTAACAGTTAACTTTATCACCTAAAAAATACTTAACAAATAATACAGGGTCATTAGCTCCAGCAAGGAATTGATATCTTAAAGTATCTGACTTAAGAACACTTTCTAAATCACAAGGGACAACATTCATTAGTCATCGTCCCCCAATTCATACTGGATTTCTACATCAGCAGGCTTGAGCGAGAGTAAGTCATCTACTTTAGCATCAGGATTGGCAGATAGATAACCCTTAATCATATCTTGAATCAATTGCTTAGGTTCTACACTCAACTGCTCATATAAAGCTTTAAGTGTAGATTTATTCTCATTCTTGTCTCTAAGCTCTTTTCTAGTTTTGAGTGTGGAATTAATCTGAGCTTGATGAATTTGGATAACTCTAGAGATATCAGCGATTGCTTTACTTAATCCATTAATATTATTGGTTAGTACTTCTAGCTCTCTTGGTTCTCTTCTTTCAGAAACAGATAATAATTCAACAGCAGTATTATACCTTTCTATAATTTCAGATTGATGCTCAATAAGTCTACTAATCATAGCATCAGTTAACATGATACTGTTATCTAGTAAACTTTCTTTATTGTAATCAGTAGCTAATAGCTCCTTCCTTTCCTTATTACTTAATGATTTGATAGCTCTCATATTTTGTTCTTTAATTAACTTAGAATGTAGACCATGAGTAATCTTAGCCTTGGCTGCTTTACCTCCATGAGCCGCACAACATTTATAGCCAAGCATTACTTTATTTTTACATTGAGTACCATCTTTCTTAATAACAAGACACCTAACAGGCTCCTCTCTTCTTCCTGATAGATACCTATGTTTGTAAACTGCACTTTCCTTATATGAAGACAAAAATATATCCTTTAATTATTAATACAACTAAAGGATATTGCATGGATACAATAGATAAATAGGATGATTACACCTTTAAAGCCTAAGCTACCCTAAAAAAGAAGGCTGGAATACTTGCAGTAATATCAGTTAAAGAAGTTGTTAAAGCTGTAGAAGGAAGGCTAGCACCTGCTGAATAGGTGGAAGCTTGTCGATAACCAAAACAAGTAGCTGAGGCTGACCAACTGGACAAACCCAAATAATATATTAGACTATCTGCTGCGGTTTCAGCACTTATAGCAATACTTTGACTTGACCAAACAGCACTCCAATACCACCCAGCATTAAAAGTATAGTTAACTGTCTCTCCCTTTTGACCAGTGGCAGAGGTAGTGATTTCACTAGTTTGGAAAAGTAAAGTATCAGGTAAAAAAGTACTAGAGTTATGAGAATAAACTCCAAGTCTAAATAAAGTATTAGCAGTACCCGTAGCTGATTGGTTAAAGCTAAAGTAATCAATAGTTACACTTCTGGGAATATAAAAAGGATAATAGCTTAAAGTATTAAGAGTGCTAGCCCCAGTACCAGAACTTAGTCCATCAGTAAACTGAAGTGTACTATACCATCTGGTTGACCTATAACCTAAATGTTGACGAGCACCTAAATCAGAAGTCGTAATAATTTTAGAATCATTTATTTTAATACTTGAGCCATCTCTATTTAGAGTAGGCCCCCCAATACCAATTTTAAAAGAATCTAAACTTGTTCCTTTAATATCAAAAGTTGATGCCATATTATTTTGTTTTACTTATCTTTAATTTATAAAAAAGTCATAAGGATAAACTCGCATTACCCTTATGTTAAACTATGCCTGAAATATGTCCTATTACACTATTAACCAGGATTGGAGTAAGAAACTAGGACTCTTGCAGCACCAGCGCTGGCTGTAGAGGCAGCATAAGTAATGATTAAACTTTCACTACTTCCATTAGCAGCTTGGTTGGGGGTAATAACATAACAATCCCCTGCGCTACCATACAAATCAATTAAGTTACTACCTGCGTATTTAGAAGTTGTCCCAGAGATACCAACTGTCATAGTTGCAGTTCCAGTTACCCAAGCTGTGTCTAAGATGACTTCTACTCTGTGAACTACAGCATTGGCGGGAAGGGTGAACATTGAAACACTTGAAGCACTGTTAAAAGCTAAAGAAGTGGTATCTGTGTACATACCATTGCTAGCACCACCAGAAACGGTAGTCCAGCTTAAAGTACCAGAACCATTGGTTGTGAGTACTTGGCTAGGTGAACCTGCACTTGTAGGTAGAGTAAGCGTATAATCAGCAGTCTGACCACTAGAAGGTCTAGCGATCGTAATCTTATAATCTGAACCACTGCCAGCAGCATCAGAGTTAATAACTATACCTGCATCGGCTGTAGTTTCTAAAGATAGAGCAGTTACTTTCTTAAAACTACTATCAGCAGAATCTTTAACTTGAAGGTCACCTGAATTATTCTTTAGACGTACCCCACCCTTTTCAATTTGTAGTGAGGAAATAGAAGTACCTTTCAAATCTAAAATTTGAGCCATATCTTTTCTTAATAATTATTTAATTATTTACTTTCAATAAGAATATAACCACTACCTTGGGTAGCTCCAGTTCCTTGAATTAAATATAAATTAATAGGAGTAGCTGAAGTGTATTTATAAACAGGATTAATTGAATATTCCCCTGCTTGGTCAAGGTAAACTTGGGTGTTGTTTACTAAGCGATCGCTAACAGATGAATCCCCTATAGAAATAGATACCCCAGTGCCATTAAAAGGTGTAAGGATTACTACTGTTACTGTTAAGATAATTTCATTATCACCAGTTGTGTAGATTAATCTAGAATTTACATCGCCGTAACTAAAATATATATCTTTCTCAAGTGTGTCTTCTGCGCTAAGTGCGCCTAAAGCTAGTACATCCCAATCCACACTTTCTGAAGAAGGTACTTGGGTAGTAGTTTTATTTGCCTTATAAGATGAACCATTATAAGCTACTCCTTGATTCTTTCTATATGTTTTGGTACTTGACCAATCTCCTGCCCATATTACTGATAATCCATTTATAGAAATAACTTTATTAGTAAGCTTATTAGGTTTATCAGGAGTAATTTCTAAAGCCATTAGGAGGCTACCTCCATCATTATTATGTTTGATATAGCATTGTTACTTTGAAATCTAATACTTCCAGACTGAGCAGCTATCCTAACATTAAAAGTTAACGCACCAGTAGTTGTAATTGAAGCTTGTCCTTGGAAACTATAAGGAGGTAAATATTGTGCAGTGAACCTTCCACCATAGCTACTACCTGTACTATAAACAGTGGAGGAAGTAGTGGTGTTATATAATTGAGCACCTATTATATAAGTTGTGTCTGCTGTTCCTGAAACCTTCTCAATGCCTTGGATTACAACAGTAAAATAAAGTATATTAGAGGTGCTAACAGGGGTAATTTGTACACTTAATCCAATATTTGTAAAGCTTCCTGCTGCTACCGTAGTTATTGTGTTACTTGAACTATAAACTACTTGAACTACTTTGCCTTGGCTGCTACTAAAAGCTGTAGGTTCCCATTTAGTAGTTGTTGAATTGTAAGTTAGTACTTGCCCATTAGTAGGAGCAGTGTTAACTACATCTACTCCTTGAAGTTTATTTGCATTCCATTGAGAAGTTGTGTTGCCTACTTGGGAAGCTGTTACTGAATGTGGATTAGAAGTGTTACCTGTATGGGAACTTAGACTACTACTAGAGGCTCCTCCAAGGGCTGAAAGCGCAGCAGAAGCAGAAGTGCTACCTGTTCCCCCTTTACTAATAGAAAGGGTTCCTCCTAAGTTGTCTAGAGTTAGATTAGATTCACTGACGTTAATATCTACTTCAGAGTTGCTAGTATCATCTGTAATTGTTATTTTATTAGACCCAGCATTTAACTTTTTAAACTCTAAGTTAACTCCAGTTTTCTGTTTATAAATACCAACTCCAGCAGTTCCAACATTACTTGCAGTATTAACTTCTCCTCCTCCACCTCCAGTAGAAATAGTTTCATTAGTCCACTTTGAAATGGAGCTATCATAAACTAGGGCTTGACCATCAGAGGGAGAGGATATTGCAACATCATCTAACTCAACTAAGTTATCAAGGATTAAGTTATCAACTTCAGTTTTAGTGTAAGTTGTAGACTGGTTAGCTTTATTATTTAAAAGGGTATCTGTTTGAGTTTTAGTATAATAATCGCTTAAGTCTATAGGTTCTCCATTATCAGAACCAGACGCTAATAAATCCCAATCTAAGGCTTCTGGGCTTGGTTCTTCTGTGGTAGTTCTGATAGCTCTGTAAGAAGAACCTTCATGAAAAACAGCTTGGTTTTTATAATAAGTTTTTGTGGGGCTATAATCTCCACCCCATATTACTGATAGACCATCACTCATTTTAGTTGCTATGTAATTGTCCAGATACTAAAAGTTCGGTATTAGGCTCAAGTGCCGTAATATTTAATTTGATAATACTAGTGTTAATTAAAGAGTAGCTCTTAGTAATAGCATTATCTATAACTTCTGGGCTAACATCAACCCAATCTATATTCACAAGTTCTTGTAATTTAAATTTAATATTTGCAGAAGCTACTAACCTGATATCTAATCTCTTATAGTGAGTAACTGGTATATTAGTAAAGTAATATCCTACTGATAATAAAGTTGGTATACCATAATCATCATTAAAGAAATCTTTAACCATTAGAGGAACAGTATCTTCTAAATCAGTTGCATAGTAATCTAAATAACTAATAGTAAACTGACCTGCTGAAGTCCAAGCTCCATTAGTAGCAGACTTTTCAACAAGAGCAGCCTTATCTTCTAATTCATAAGCTCTGGTTACTTCTTTTAACTCAATAGCCGCTAATCTTTTTTGGTCTCCTATTGCTATTTCTTTATCTTCTTCTCTAGCTATTTGAGATAACTTAGCAGTGTTCTCTGCATCTATTAAAGCTAATCTTTCAGCTAATGTTAATTGTCCCGAACTATTGGTTACTTGGGTAGAAGAAATTTGTAATCTTTCCTTCCAAAAGGCGGAAGCTGTTATCTCACCTAATATATGAATTCTTAAGTAAGCAAGAATTAAAGTTTCATAATTAGCTTTACATGCAGTAGTTAGAGTTTCATTCTTTTGAATATCTAAACCAGCAGCAGTTTGTAATTTAATAACAGGGTCAGATACTAAAAAGTATTTAACCCCAGCAGCTACCGTAGTGAAGGCATCAGCAAAGTTRGCTGTAATAGAAGTTAAATCAGTTACCAATAATTCTTGGTCTGTAGGCTTGGAAGCTATTACTATCTCTAGAAGGGGGTTGCCAGAACCAGTATTTCTTTCTGCTACAGTATAGAATTGTTGTGATTCCCCAGCAGTAGAGCCGACTAAGCGAACTCTGGTTGAGTCATCATAAGCTGTGAACTTAACATTAAAAGTAGAATTAGCATTTATTAAACTTATTAAGCCAGCAGTTACATTAGCGATTGTATTAGCTGTAGCTGTGAATGTAACAGAAACATTATTGTAGGTAAAGGAGAAATTATTACCAATAGTAACTTGGTTAGGATTTAGATAAGTTACCTGGGCTGTAGCGGGTACTGTGGTTGATGTGGGGAGTGGGCCAATATCTGTTAAACCTTTACTAACTAAATCAGTAATAGCAGCAAAGGTAGTTTTCTTTAAAGTGTCTTCATCATATTGAGCACCATAAATATCAGATATTTGAGGTCTAAGATAAGTGGATTCAAATAAATCCCAACTAATAGAAGTAGGCATAATATTATTTATTGTTTATTTTCTTCAAAGTTAGCCATTAACTTGTAACCAACTTTTTCTACTTTCATGTATAAGCCACCTGTAAATGTTTTAGATAGGAAATCAGGTTTTAATAGTAACTTTAAATCTGATTTAAAATAGTAACCATTTCGCTTAAGTAACTCTATATTCTTAGCTTTGTTAGTAACTGCTTTAAACTTAATTCTTTCAGTAACAGTTCCTTCTTCCTCATCTACTATTAAGTCTGAATAGGCTACAAGTCCATCTACTCCACCAAGGGAAGTAGGGTCAAGATACCCTACTAAAGTTGGTTTATACTTAAGGCTGGATACCCTACTACCTCTTTTAATTTGTTCTACTTCCTTACTCTTAAGTACACTGCCACCTGTAATACTATTGACAGCGTTGATATCATAAACTCAGTAGTCTTGGTCTCTGGCAAATTCAGTAGTAATAGCAGTAATAACCCCGTATCCATCCACTTCATATTTTCTGACTACCTTAGGATTAAAAACTTTCTTTTCTTTCCTAATAGCAATAGCCATCTTCTCCCAGAAATCAGGTTCACTCTTTAGTTGAGTAAGTAAATTATCTATATAATTTAAAACTCTTGTTGTTTTATCGGAGACAGTAGCTACTGCTAATAGACTAATCCCATTATTATATAAAAGGTAATTAGCTTTATAATTACTTATTATTTGATAATTATAATAAATGGTGGCTTTGGGGTCTTCTACATCCCCATAAATAATGTTATAGATATTGTCAATAATCTCTGGGGTTAAATTAAGTTGAATTAAGCCTGAGTTTAAAATATCCATTATTCATGTAAAGTTAAACTGAAATGTTCCATTACTTGTAGAAATGTTAGTGGCAGCAGCAGGTTGGGCGGATAATTGAATTACCATTACTCCTTCTTCTAAAATAGAGTTTTGAGCAACTTTAAATAGCTGTCTATTAGACTTTAAATCTAGAAAAGGTATATCAAATCTTAGTTCATAGGAATTAAGTCTGTTACCATTGGGAACCTGAGGATACCAATAATAAGGAATAGTAGTAATTAACAAAACGTCTGCTGGAACTGTATTCACCGAACCAGTGGGGAGGGTGGGTAGCTCTATTCCTGGGCTAATCTGGGGTCTTTTAATTGTCTCTAAAAGGTAACCAGGCAAAGCCCAAGCTCTTTGAGTTTTCTCAACTACTCTAGGCCCAGTTGAAGTTTTCTCAATTTCCTTAAACCTAACAGCACCATCATCTATAAAATAATTAACAGCAGAGCTTATATTACCTTTATAATCAACAGCTAATATCCCAGAGAACTGAGAGATTAAATGGGATAAAGAAACTCTTTTAGCTATTAATTCATAATGTTCAATAGATGTAATTAGGCTCATAGTGTTATCCCTGCTATATCTAATAGTTGTTGGAGGACTGCAATATCTATATCTATTCGACTTGAGTTGCCTCCTGAAAGAAACCACAACCTACCAGCAGGAAGATTACTTTCTATATCAAATTGACCAGAGGTAACAATCTCATAAACCTTAACTCCTGAAGCTATTACATCCCCTACAGGAAGAGTAGCATTATCAAACTGTAAAGCATCTACTGTATAGGTTTCAAAGTTGGAGACTGAACGATTAGAAGAAGAGTACTGCCAGAACTTTAAGCAGGTGGATTTACAATAATTGATTAGCTCTTTTAAGAAAGCACTAAACTTAACTCTGAAGTAGTAAACCACTGGGTCTAATCCTCTAGCTTCTGCATCTGTGGCATATTGAGTTAATTCAGTAGAAGTTGGTAGAGGAATAATCTTGTTATTGATATAGTCCTCAGTGTAGCTGAAACTAGTAGGTACGTTGCGAACTGTAGCTGAACTAGATTTAATTTGGCTTTCTAAAAAGACTGAGCTAGTAGGTAAAGTGTAAGGCATTAACTCCCATTTATTTACGTTAGTGCCTGTATAACCTAATAAATCAAAAGCAGATTTAGCAATAGAATCAGAGAAGGTTACGCTACCAATATCAAATGATTCAGGAGAATAAGTTGTCCAGTAAGCATCTGTATAAGTTGGAGTGTAAGCACCTATTGTTAAATTATTATTTAGCTGGGTAACAATAGATTTAATAGTTCCTTTAACATAAGGAAAGCTAGCAAGATAAGGTCTTAATGTTGTGTTATCAACTACACCTGAAGTTAACTCTAAAGCTCTAACTCCTTTCATAGAGATAGGAGATTCGCATACTCCCTGGCAAATTATTCCTCCGCCAGCAGCTATATCAATTACTTCAAAGTAACCATAATCTAGAGGGGCGAGAGCATTAGTCCTGTATTGTAAAGGAATTAAGCTCATAGAAGTGCCAGTGGTGTATCTAGAAACACCATTCTGCTTGAACCAAGTTCTTACTATACAAGTTTTAGGAGTGCTACTTTTGTTGATTGTTAATAGTTCTAGCTCATGTCCCTTTAAAGCTCTACTAACTACAAAAGAACTTAAATCATAACTAGGGTCTTTATAACTTATACTCTTAATTTTAGTTGGGAAAGGAGTATCATTAATAAATCCGTATGTAGAAATGTTGGTTGCTAGTGAAGTAGACCAAGTTTCTAAATTAGCTTTAGCTGTAGTAGAAGAAGAATAATTAGAGGCATTATTAATGGCAGTTATTAAAGCTGGATAACTGACAGTGCTAGTGGAGGTATAAAGGATTTGTCTCCAATCGTAATACTTATCAGGGCTAACAGCAGTTTTAACTAACTGGTTTAAAGCTGTAATAAACTTATTAAATTCAAGAGATGAAGTATAACTAATTCCATCATAAGAGGAGCGAATCTTAAAGTTAGAGGGGAAAAACCAATTGAAAGGATTAGTTGTTTCAGGTAAAGCAGGGTCGGCAACATTTGATGGAGGAGGGATTAAGATTGCATCTATATCAACCGCACTATCAAATATTAATTCACACTTAACTGGGCCTCCATAAAGTGCAGCAATTCCCCCTACTGGAAGACTAGCTAATAAATTAGCAGATACATCAGCTACTTCAAATAAAACTGAGGGGATATAAGGAGCTAAAGTTATTTCTTTAAAGGAGCCAGCAGTACTAACTCTTTTTATTCCATACTCTCCACTGCCGGAATCATATTTACCTTGGGTAAAACTTCCAGTTAATTGAGTGTCTTCAATAGTTCCTGAGTTTAAATTAGAAGTAAACTTTACTTCATACTCATTTAGATTCAGTAATCTGTTTTGAGTTACAACTGTAGATGAAGCTGGATTTGAATAAGGTCTGGTAACTGATTTACACCAATGGTAATAAGTTCGGTAGGTTGCTGCCCACAGTCTCATTAGACCAAAGGGATTTAAATTATTCCTGGTAAGTCCCCCAGCTACCCACATATCAATTAAAGAATTAAAGTCTGCGGGGTTACCTGCTTCATTAGATAAACCTACTGAGCATCCTGGATTAAAGGAAGTGGTGGTATTACCATTAGCTAAAGGTGTATTGCCTTTAGTTAATATAAAGTCGTCATCATGGGGATACCTTTCTATGAATTGAATTACTTTATTTTTATGTAAAGGTGCAGCCATCTTTCTCCTGTTCTATTTGATTAGGGGAGTAATCTCCCCTAATGTTTACTTTAATTAACTTACACAGTGGGGACACTGTAGCTAGTAGCATTCAGTTGAAGAACAGCAGCAGCCCCACGATGATTAGGAGCAAATCCCCAACCTTCGCTCATAACTGTATTTTCTAGAGCAAAGGTAGATTTAACATCAGTTTGCAATCCAGCTAAGGAAGCTACAGCAGGTTGACGGCTTAACAAAGGAGTGCGGTTTGGACCACCATCAGTACCTACACAAACTGCATAACCTGTTGGGGTTACTGGAGTTTTGATAACAGGAACATTAGAGATGAAACCTACTAAACCTTCAAAAGGAGAAAGTTGACGTTGGCGTTCTCCATTAGCTCCACCAGTAGCAATCTCAAGACTACGACCTAATTGACCTTCAGCAGGTACAAACCCAGCTAAAGATTCAAAACTATAATCATAATCAGAAACCCAGATTTCAAGCTGGCGGAAACCATGATGTCTAACTTTATCAATTAGCTTACTGCGAATCTCAGAGAGAGTTGGGTTGTTAGCAGAAGCCACAGCATTATAATGTTGCAAATCACCCGCTACAAAGGTATAACCATTAATAGAAGGAGAAGCGGTGGAGCTACCTGAATTATAAAAAGGAAGAGAAGTTGTTTGATATTTGTTAATACTATCAACTACTACACGGTTGGTATTAGTAAAGATAGCTTGACGCATTGCAGAGAACTTAGCCTTCTGGAAGCTGGTTAGCTTAGATTGAACATAAGCCGCAACTTCTTCCGAAGTCATCAATTGAACTGCTCTCTTGGTCAAAGTGAGTGCAGTAATAAATTCTTGGAAAGGAATCTCTTGAGTGTAATCATACACAGTTTCTCTAGAGCTAGGTCTAGCTGCTTCTGTGTAACTTTCTAAATCTTCACCATCATAAATTTTAACTACTTTTTGAGGAGTAGCAACACTTTCTGTTAATGACCCAAAGAAGCGGTCATTCATATCAGAATAAAATTTAAAGTCTTGGTCTAGTTCACGTAAGATACTAACAACTGAAATATTATCAACGGTAACTAATTCAGAATCATTTGAATTAAGTTCACCAAAATAGGTGGTAATATAAGTCATATATTTTTAAAGGTTAATTATTAATTTAGATCGAGATTTTAATCTTGTTAGCAGTTAGAGCTACACCAACTTTATTGGTTCCTGTCCCAGCTACAGCACCAGCAGCAGCCGCAAATACAGCAGTCCCAGGAGTTAAAGCAAGTGAAGTGCCTTTGTTTTCAATTATGCAAGCACCTTCAATTGCAATCATGGTTCCTGCTTTACGAGAGTGTCTAGCTACACCAACAGGAACAGTAGAAGCAGTGCAAAGAATAGCTAAGCCAGCAGAATCAACTGCAACAATTGCGCCTTCAGGAATGTCAACTGCAGTAAGTAAATTAATAATTGAACCATCTAGGTTAGCAGAAGCAATGAAACGATAAAGGATTGTATTGTAAGCTACATTCAACATATTTTTATTTATAAATTATTAGTAGGGGATTAATAACCTTTCCAGGCTTTAAGTTTACGCTCTTGAGTAGAGCTAGAAGTTACTGAAACTCCAGGTTTATGGGTGATTGAATTGCCTGAAGCTTTTATATTGAGACTTTGTAGAGCAGATTGTATTTTAGGAACTAAATTTGATTTTAAGTCAGCTTCAAAAGCTGTTTGCTTAGTTAACAAGTCCTGCTCTATCTCTTCTTGAGTACTACCAGAAGGCTGGATTCCTAGAAGCTTTACCATCCTCTGAAAGTCAGGTTTAGTCTTAGCGATCGCTACCTCATAATCAATTTGAGGGGGTGGGGCTACTATTCCTAAATCTAATTCTTCAGAAATAGTATTTTCTTGAGTAGTTTCTTCACTCATAATTTAATTAATTGGAAATTGCTTTGTCTGAAAATAAGTCACCGCCATCTGCATTAGGAGCATCTTTAGAATCAATAAGCGCAGCAGAATATTGAATATTTAATGCCTTCTCTGCATCGAGTTGTTCAAGTTCCTTATCAGCTTCTTCTTGTGACAGTCCCTCAACTTGAATCAAATAGCGTTTCCGACTAATAAGCTTTGATTCAACTGCTTGAATTTGCAATTTTTTATCTTGCAAATCTCTAGGTCGCATATCAGGAATCTCAACTCGATAACTAACAGTAATCCCTAATTGTTCAAAGATGGAAGATATAGCAGCTATTAAATAACTAGCTCTATTCAAAGTAGACCTTAATAAGGGTTCATAAAGGACTGAGAGGGAGGAGGAGCTACTAGCGCTCCTTGCATTTTGCAACTCAAGTACCATTACCCCCGTTAGGTTATATATATCTTGTAATATAATTAACCGTTGTCTTTCTAAGTAAGTTGAATCAACTGGTTGTAAATAACCAATCTTAGGAGTAATCCCAGCTTCAGCAGCCGCCGCAGAAATAGGTAAGTGGAGAATACTAGCTGCATCATTAGTAAATGCTGTTTGAAATTCTACTGAACCTGTAGGTGAATCAATTGGCTCTGGTTTGGAAGCATTAGTTCTTCCTATAACTGTTGGGGCGCTTGTACCAATTGTAAATAGCTGAGGCTTAGAATGCTTTCCACATAGATTAATTCTTGCTCTGACTTCATTGTATTCCATTTGAAGGAAGACTATAGAATCTATTGAAGACTGAGCTTCCTTACCATCAAGGCAATTTACTACTCTGATAATAGGCAAGCGATCGCCAGCTTCAATAGGCTCATTATCCCCGACCTTTAAGTAATATCTGTATTCAGGTAGGTTGAGCAAGTCTAGCTTATTACTATCCTGAGTAGAGTTAGCCAAAGCCAAGAAATGTTCAACTTCAACTTTCTCATAATCGTTTTTGGAGGGGAGATATATTTCTCTCTTCTCTTTAAGGTAGACAACCTTTAATGGGTCATCTGGGTCTACTTTTACTTCCGTTACATCCAGAGTCCTGATGTGACGTAACTGACCATTAGAGATGTCAATAAAAGATTCCCCATATAAGGGAACTTCACTGTATAAATCATTAAGCAAGTGATATAACTTTAACTCATCTAACTTCTTATCCAAATCTGCTTGCTGGTCAGAATTAGTAGCCAAAAATTTAATCTTCTTAGAGTATCCATCACCTAGCAAAAATGATTTAATCTGCTCTACAACTAACTCAATTAGCTTAACGGGTAACTGTTTTTGACTCGCAGGATTGATACCTTTATAGKCATCTGACAATTCTTGCTTAGTAGCCACATGTAAAAAATAATATTTATTTAATAATTAAATTTTAGTTAAATTTTAGTAAAAAAAGTAGGATAAAGCAATTGATAAATTAGATTTGGTAAATTAGATATTTAAATATTATGAGAGTTAAAATATATACTTAATATGTAAGTATCTGGGGGCAGGCTCCTCCAGCGCGGGGGTCTATATTTAAATATTTGACCCAGTTAAATCTGAGTAGGGTTATAAAGGTTATTAACCCTTAATTTAAAATTTATTAAGTAACTGCTAACTAAGGTATGCTACTCCCTAAGTATCCATTCATTATAATTCTTTAGGCTTCAGAGAAGGAGATACAGATTAATATCTGAGGTTATTTAACTTTAGCGATCGCTAGTAAAGAAAACTTAATTAGCTTCACTTGATTGAGTGAACTCATTAGCGATCGCTACAATTAAGAAGACTTAACTTCAAGTTTTCTTAATAAGTAGACTGAAGCTTAGCGATGGCTGATTAATGCTGTTTACATTCAGCTAACTAATCAAGAAAACTCAATTAGCGATCGCTATCCACTAAGCTCCAAGTTAGGTAACTTCAATAACTATTCTTAAAGCTTCAGGTGCGATAAATAGAGACAACTTTACTTGTAGTACTACAACTTCTCTTCACTTAATTTTACTTTAATTAAGAAACCTTATAATTTATTTTATTTTATTTAAGTTTAGTTTTCTATAAATAAATAGACTTAAATATCTAAAAGCTTCAGTAAGAAGACTATTACAGTTTACCAAGATTTAATAAAATTAAATCTTTTGGGGTGGGGAGAATGAATATTATGTCTTCTCTCTCTATTATGTTAATTATGGCGGTGCGTTTTTAGACTGCTTAAAAAATGCAAATTTACCTATGGCAACTATTATTTTAATAGAATACAATAGATATATATTAAAATACAAATTTTAGATTGATGAAATTAGATAAACTTACAAGCATTAGATTATTTAAAGGCCATAATCAAATTCTTCAAGACATTGCTGATAAAGAAGGAATTGATAGATCTGATATCCATAGAAGAGCAATTTTAGAATTTATCGCTTCTAGAGTTAATAATTTAGCTATAGAATCAAAATGAATAAATACTAATTTTAAAAGTTAACTTAATAAGTAGCAAAAAAGGAAAAACTTACAATTTTGTCTTTGGTTTTATAAAACTAGATTTAGATTTTAATATATAAATTAACTAATGAAGAAGGCAAAATTAAATAAATCTTTCATTTCTAAACACTTGACTGTTACTAAAGGTGAGTTGGATATACTAAAAAACTATTTCAGCAAGTATGAAAAAGAAACTTTTGAATTTATTGTCCATATTTATGACTGTACTCAAATTTCTATAAGAAGAGATCAGAAAGGATTTAGCCCTGTTCCTTACTCCACAATAGTTGACTATTGGGGGCAAAAGAAGGTTAAATGGCAGCAAGTACAGTCAGATTGGTTATTAGAGGTAACAGATTATTCTTGGGAAGAGCAAAGATGTAGGGAGTATAAGTTACCTGACTGGTTGTTAAATGAGTTGATAGAAGCTGCTCCTAAAACATCAGAAGAATATTTAAATTGTCAATTTTACAATGCCTTTACTGGCAAGAAAGTAGGACAATTTCAACCTTCTAAACTAACAGATGACAAAGGAAACTCCTTACCTGAGCTAATAAGAGTAGGGATAGAAGGGGTTTCTAGATGCTCTGTGAACTTTAAAGCTATAGAAGCAGAGCTAGCTGCAATGAAACAGGAGTGGCAGTCATTACCTTTAGACTCAGACAATAGAGAAACTCTTTATAGAAGATGGGTGAATGACCAAAGCTGCTTTAACAGGATTAGAAGACAAAATTGGAAAATAAGAGAAGATGGATTAGGAGAATATACCCCTTCATATAGAAATCAATACACAGGTAGAATTGGTGAAATTGGAGGAGGATTCCAATCAATGAGTAGAGTAACTAGGTCAGTAGGGCTGAATATTCCAGGGATTAGAAATTATGATTTAAAATCCTCTCAGCTATTTGGACTAAAGCAATGGTTTGAGATAGCTAATATAGATACCTCTAGCATCCAAGAGTTACTAGACAAAGGCAAATATCACTTTGCTTCTCAAGTAGGAATTTCTGTTGACTGCTGGAAGAAATGCTGTATGGCTATGATAATGGGAGCAATTATACCAAATAAAAAAGATAATGGGAAGCTTACAAAAAATTTAGTAGAGAGTTACTCTATTTTAGAATATTTATATAAAGAAGCTCAAGGAGATATTGAGCTTACTGTTAAGTATTTACAAACTTTAGAGAAAGTAACTTCAGGATTTAGAGATTCATTAAAAGAATGGCATAAGTGGTTAATAAAAACCTATATCCCTGAAAACGCTAAGATTAGTATTAAGGACAGAGAACCTTACATCAAAAATGCGGTAGAAATGACTTACTGGTTGACAGATTATGTAGGTGCTAACCGAAAATTCAAAAATGTAGGGGATCTTAAGAGAAAGGTTGCAGCATTCCTTCTTCAAGGGGCTGAAGCTCAATTCATCTACACCTTAACAGGGTTACAAGAGAAGTATAGATTTAAGGTAGTAGGGAATGCTCATGATGGAATGTTAACTGTAGGTGAGATCCCAGAAGCAGCAGTTCAAGAAGCAAAAGAAAAATGTTTTCTCAAGTACGCTCAACTTGAGGAAAAACCTTTAACAGAAAACCTAGAAAAATCTTTTACAAACAACCAAGCAAACCAAAGCGAACAAACCAAGAAGAAAGAACCAAGAGAAGGAAACCAAAGGAAAGAAACCAAAAGAAGAGAACAAAAGGAAAGAGAAAGAGACAAAGAAACAGGAATAGTTAGTATTGTTAGTAGCTATAATCCTTATATAGACAGTACTTCAGCCTTTATGAACCCTCCTACCGCAAGTAAAGTTGCATTATAATTAATTAAGATAAAGCAATGATAACTCTAGAAATGGAAAACAAACAAGAGTTCAAACACGTTAGTACAACCTCTAATTTACAATCAAGTAAAGCATTTGTTCTACCTAAAAAGAGAGTTAAGCAAGAAAAGGGTTTTTATGATGGAGGAACCTATTATAGAAGCTTTGAAAGCTGGATAAAGAAGGCTGTGGAAATAGTTATGGAGAATAATGAAACTTATTAATGTTTCAGGGTCTAGCCTTTTTGATTTAGCTATGTATTAATCACTAAGTTCAGCTATTTTAGTAATTTAAGAACAGGCCCCTCATTAAACATATAAATATGAGTCACAGTAAAATTTGACTACCTGTGCTGCTAATCCCCTTTGCCATTTGGGTAATCTAAGTATAGAAATCTAATTGGTGATAGAAATGAAACTCATTAAGCTTCTCTTACCTGCGATCATGGCTTCTATAATAGTTTGCCCAGCAGCAGTAGTTCAAGCAAAACCAGTTATCTGTAGCTTTGATATTGAAGACCCTTCTGAAATTAAAAGAACAGTGGCTTTAAGTAAAATGGGAATAAAGATAGAAATTCCAGCTAACTATAGAGCAATAGCTAAAGCAGATGGCTCAATAGATTTTACAGATAATGGAACCTATCAATTATTTGACTGTTTATCTAAGAACCCTGGAGCGCTTGGAGGTAGAGGATACCCTGGTATAACTGTATATAAATCCAAGAATAATTATTTATATAGCAATGTTCAAGATATGGTTACAGGTATGTCAAATTTTTTTATTGTGTGGGAGAAAAAACAAGTAAATAATACTACTTTTCACAATCTAAAGTTAAGAATTAAAACTAAAAAAGGGATCATAGAAGTCGAGCAAATAGATGAGGAACCTATAGAGAATGAGCAACAAGCTAACGAGTTAAGAACTAGACTAATTCAAATAGCTAGCACAATAGATATTCTTTAAAAAGCTTGATTTTAGTAGAATCATCGGAAACTGAGCCGCCTCCCTCATATCAGATACTGGACAGTCTCTGATGCTAACCCTATAATGTATACAAACAGCCACCAATGGTACGGCCCCTGTGTAGAGGGTTGAACGTTAAGTTGTGTAAAACACCAAAGGGTACAGCCCACTCCTTAGAGTGGTTGAACATTAACCTTGGTGTGGCTAATTATAAGTATGTAACCCTAAGCTAGGTTAACCTAAGTCTTTACTTTAGTAACTCACTTCAGAGCAATTAATTAAGAAAGACTTAGATTCCAGTGCTATATCGTAAGTTCCTAAACTTCCTCTTCTAAATCTTCTAAATCTTCCAAGGTTTCTTTATCATCATAAACGAATACACTTTCCCAAGCTCGGTTATCCATTCTTCGTACAATCTTACCATCAGCAAAATTAATTTGATCGCCCTCCTCCAGTAGGCAGAGTAAATCTATATATCGTTTGAATTCATGAACATTTATTTCCATCATTAGTGAAGTGACTCCTTGTTGATTTTACGTTTGTTTAAAGTTCAGGTAGCTTGTAATCTTCTTTCTCAAAAAATCTCCTTTTAATTCATTTTGCTTCTCCTTTTGTTTGAGTATTTTTAAAATATTGCTGGAACTTCTAGTTGTTTAATTACTCCTGAATAATGCCTATATATTACTTCAGGAGAATTACCTACCATATCAGCAATCTGTTTAACACTAATACCTGCTTCCAAACATATTGTAATGAATGTGTGGCGGCAATTATATTGGGGCAGATAATATCTAATTAACCTATCTTTAACTAATCTAGTTAATACTGGTCGCCATATCCGATTCAAAAAGTTATGAGAATCTAGCTCTTTTTTATTACGGGAATGAAACAATAATTTTTCAGGTTCCCCATATCCAATATCATTAAAAACTTCTCTCAATTGATTATTGATAGGAAATAATCTTGTTTGGTGAGTTTTTGTGTCTTTCCTTATCCTGACATCAGAAGGCACTGCTTCAGTAAAAGTAATATGTGTTGAGCTAATATGTTTCCATTTTAAAGCTACAGCTTCTTCAGGTCTGCATCCAGTAAGAAATAAAAATCTGACATAATTAGCATAGAAGGAGTGGGGTATAGGAGAATATTTATGGCAATATTTATTGCTAATAAAAGCATCAATAATAATCGCAATTTCTTCTTTATTGAAAGTGAGAATAGTATTATCTTTTTTTCTAGTTTTGATACCTTTGCTTAAATCCTTAAATGGATTAATTTCTATTAATTGAGATAATACAGCCCAATTACAGCAGGCATTAAGCTGCTTTAAAGTGCGCTTGGTGGTCTCAGCAGAGTAAATACTCAACAAATGATTTCTAATCAGTACTGCCTCATTAAGGTCAGTGCTGGGGAACTTCCTAATCCTTTTCTCTATGATTGAGTAGTCACGAACCAAGGTAGATTCTTCTACCTGGCCTTTTTTGAATTCTGTATATTTCTCCCATAGACTCAGTAAGTTATAAGTTTTCTGCTTACTAGCAATATTGACTAGAGTGGTTTGAATTTTGTATTTACCCAGACTGAAATCAAAGTTGCCAGCTAAGATATCTAATTCAGCTTGGCGTACCTTTAGTTCAGCAACAACTTGGTTCTCTGGAGTGTCAGCCAAATTCAGAGATAAGTATTTCTGATTGCCATTAAATAAAGCTCTAGGAAATCTTAATCTAAGATAACCTTTAGATACTTCAATACCAACTTTCATGGTAATCCTCTGACTATTTTGGATAGTCACTGGATAGTCAAAGGAGGGTTAAAACAAAGTTTCAGCTTCCATGACCACCAATAACAGAAAGCTGAAACCTTGATTTAGTAAACTTTATAGAGTGGCTCAGGTCGGATTTGAACCAACGACCCCAGGCTTATGAGTCCCGTGCTCTAACCAACTGAGCTACTGAGCCATGTTTTTAGTCATTATACGAGTCTAACATACAGATTTGCTTGTGACTAGCCTCTTTTGCAATTAGTTTTTCTAACTTGCAAAAGAGATAGGACTTACGCAAGTACTATTTTGCCATTGCGACCAGAACATAGTGTAGGGAATCAATCCCAGAGTTTTCGGCGATTACCTCGCTTCTCTACCAGACGCTTTGCATAGCTTGCTTCTGGGTTCGCGTAACGTTCCGTAGCAAAGGAGTAGGCTTGTAATGACCTAAAATCCTAGTCAGTGCGTAAGTCCTGAGATAGTAGGAAATGAGCATTAAGTTCGTTTATTTTTAGTATGTAACCTCTAAAAAAGTTACCAGCCTTATCCTTCTAAGACGCAATTGCAAACAGCCAAAAAAGTGGCTTTTGTTTTGTTTGCACCTCACGTACACGCAAGGTAAATCTAGAAAGGAAGGCTGGTAGCTTTTTTGTCGTAATGTATTAGATAATTGCCTTCTTTTTCTTCAGCAAAATTCCTAGTAATCCTGCAACTGCTATTCCTCCAATAGTTGATGACTCAGGCACAGACAAAGAGGTTACACTCACATTGTCCAAGTATAAGAATCCATATTTATCCCAATTCCCAAACTTTAGCTCTGTGGCTGATGAGTCTGCCGTAAAATTGAACTTATATTGTGTGTATGGTTGAAAAGAAATATCTTCTAGATCAGAAATTTTATTTCCACCTACAAATGTCTGAAATTGATTATCAAGGTCAGGGGCTTCATCTATAGATGCTAAATAGTAACTAAGTTCGTATTGCTGACCAGGTTGTGTAGAAAGCGTTTGTGATATATAACTAAGACCTAAAAATCCACTAAGTGATAAACCCTGATTACCACTATCCTGCTGAGGGAAATTGCTTATTCTTATTCCTGATACATCCATCGGATCGCCAGATTTAGTCCAGTCTGTAACATTAGGATTTGTAGCATTGGGATTATTAGGATCAACAAGTGGGTCGAGTTCAAAGCTCCCGTTTTTAACAAGTTCTACCGCTTGTGCTGCTGCATTATAAGTATTGCTAATCACAGCAGTACTAATTAAAGTAGTAGTAACACTAAAAACAAGAATTGAGAGTTTTTTAGTTAATTTCATGAAATTTGACTCCAAATAATTCCAAATTACGACAATTAAGACAAGTTGATAATTACATTCGTCGTGGCTCAAAATAGTGTCAAAAAAATGGATTCATCCCGGTTTATAAGAGTTAGAGATACGAAATTGGATTTGGCTTTGCCCTGCTACATTAACGCGTCTCAACAAGCCGAAAATTTTACCAATAAACGTTAACTCAAATGTATTAAGTTATGGGTAAATTCGCACTTAAGTCTAATTATGGGTATGGTCGTATTCTTGACACTATAGAGCTAGATATCACCTTGACTTGTTAGAGAATGAGGATTACCTTGTCATCTGTGGTTTATTCATCCCCATCATTATCTCCGTCTATATTTCCATAATTTGCTGGTTGAGGTTCCGGTGTAGCTTTAACACTCACATCATCCAAATATAAAAACGCATACTTGGCTTTAGAACCAAACTTTATCTCTGTGGATGTTGTTTTGGCTTTAAAATCTAATGTGTATTGCGTGTATGGCTGTAAAGATGTATTCTTTTTAACGTCAACCTTCTTTCCACTGATAAAAACCTTAAGTTTATTTTTCAGATCAGGTGCCTCCTCTATGGATGCTAACCAGAAAGTAAGTTGGTAGTGTTGACCAGGAATTGTAGGAATAGTCTGTGCTATGTAGCTAAGACCTGAAAATGCACCAAGGGATAAACCTTGGTTACCATCGTGAGGAAAGTTGCTAATTGTCACACCCGCTTGATCTATTGCCTCACCAGATTTAATCCATCCTGTAACATTAGGATTTACACCGTTGGGATTATTAGGATCTGCCAGAGGGTCGATTTCAAATCCACCGTTATAAATTAATTCCTGTCCTTCCGCTTGTGCTGCTGACTTATAAGTATTGGTGATCACAGCAGTAGAAACAAAGGCAGTGGTCAAACTACAAACAAGAATTGAGAATTTTTTAGTGAACTTCACGAAACATTACTCCAAATAGTTCAAAATTCACGACAACGACTACTTAATTGATTTACTTTGTAGTGATTAAGGAGGAAGAAACCCATAAGTATTTTTAAAGATATTCTGGGCAGTAGTACCACTTAAGTAGGTAGAAAAACTCTGTGCCGTAGATAGAACTGTGGTTCTGGTGAGTATACCCAGTGGATAGACAATCGGATCGCTCTCTGTTGCACCGGCAGTCTCGACGACTTTTACTTTATTAGAAATGGCAGCATCAGTTTTGTAAACAAAACCTGCGTCAATAGCTTTAGTGACACCGTTAACTGTAATAGTTTTATTTTCTACAGCAGTTAAGACAGCACGTACATTGGGTGCAAGGGATAATTTAGGACTAACAGTGGTGAAAATACCTCGCGTAGTAAGAACTTGTTTGGCATAATTTCCTGCTGGCACAACTGGAGGAGTACCTGTGTAGTCACCTATAGCAATACCAGTAACGTTGGCATTGGTCAAACCATTGATGCTAGTGAGGCCAGTGGTACCAGCGCTTAGAGGAGGTGTCGTGGGTTTAATCAAAACTAGACGGTTTTTGACAATGTTCTTACGACTACCTGCTACTATTTTGCTTGGGTTTGAATTCTGTAAGACATCTATTTGGTCGGTAGCAGCAGAAATGAAAATATCTGCTGGTGCTCCTCCTTGTATTTGAGTTAATAAAGTACCAGATGCACCGAATGTATAATTAATGGTTACACCTGGGTTAGCATTTTGATACTGAGTCTTAATGTCATTGAGCGCGTTTGTTAAGCTAATAGCCGCATAGACGTTAAGTGTGGTTGCGGACTTTGCTGGTGAGAAATTGACAAACTGCCAGCCTATTACCAGCATCATGCTGGTAACTGCCGTAGCAATCCAAGTAATAAATCTTCTTCTGTTCATAGAGAGTTGTAGTTTGAGACGAAATCCGATCACTCGCATACACCGATATCTGGAAACAACCATTCAGAATCGCCCAAAGTTTTTCCGACGATGAAAATTGATGATTTTCCAGTAGGTTTACTTAAACAGAGAGCAAAAGGGATAGAATGATAAAATTCTACCAGTAAAGTAGGTGTATACCAAGTAATATGGTAATTAAACCCTGACAATTGAAGTATAAGTTCGTAATTTCCTCAGTTCGCTTGCACCGATAAAAATCTTCTGATATGTAAATAAAGGTTAAAAAGCATTGATTTAGTGGCTTTGTAGCCTATATCTCACTAAATAGAAGTGGATAGCCAATTAAATACCAACCAAGTTTATTTGAAGCTTCAGGTTGGTAATTTACTTAGGATCTGCTAAAAAAGTCATCAAAAAGCAAAAGAAGGATCGATGAATTATTCAAGTAAGGATCTTAAATAAGTTTCTGTTGTTTATAATTGACTAAACTATAATTTTTAATAAAAATAGAGATAGAAACAAGATGTTATTTTTAAATTTGTAGTTTTGGCATCTTCAACTTTGTTCAGCTATATAAAAAGTAACGCGATGTCTACAATGGGCTGTGCAGTGACACAGCTTTTTTATTTAAATTATGTAGTCATCGCTCTGTTGTTTTCCAAAATGACGAAAAAATTATTCTTTCTAGCTTATTACCTTCTTTTTATTTATCCATATTCCCAACAACCCAGCAGCAATTGCTATTCCTCCAATAGTCGATGGTTCAGGCACAGGTATTACACTCACACTATCCAAATATAGAAAACCGTAACTAGCTCTACCACCCAACTTTAACTCTGTAGATGATTTTGTCGCGACAAAATTCAAGTTATATTGTGTGAACGGATTTCCAACAGTATTTGCACTATTTATTTTCTCAAAAACTTTGCTTTCATCAACAAAAACTTGAAATATATTATCAACTTCACTACCATCTTCGTCCGTTCCTAAAAAGAAACTCAGACTATAGTTACTACCAATAGTCGTAGCAAAATTCTGCGATATGTAAGCGGGATTTACAAATGAACCAATTGCTAAACCTTGGTTACCACTTTGGGGAAAATTGCTAATTTTAATTCCTGATGTATCGAACGGATCGCCAGACTTATTCCATCCCGTAACATTGGGATTTGTAGTGTTGGGATTGTTAGGATCTACGAGAGGGTCGAGTTCAAATCCTCCGTTATAAACAAGGTCTTGAGGATCTACAACATAGTTGGGATTATATTGTGCTTGTGCTACTGGAATATAAGTACCAGTAATCACAGCAGTGCTAGCTAAGGTAGTGGCAAAACTAAAAACAATAATTGAGAGTTTTTTAATGAACTTCATTAAAGTTTACTCCAAATAATTCAAAATCACGACAATTCAAACGAGTTGATAGTTACATTTATACTGGCTCTAATTGGTGTCAAAAAATAAATACTTTATTCAGGTTTATAAGAGTTCGTTATTCACCATAGATAATCTCTCCATAAACCGACGCTCAAGTTTTTTAATTCAGATGAATTTAAGTGGCATTCTCAACACTATAGAGCCAGATATCGCTTGGGATTTTAAGAGATGAGGGTTAGCTCGCGATGTGCGGCTTATTCACACCCAGAAGCATCATTCACATACAGAGTTTTGCTCTTGTTGATCTACAGATTTGAAACTCACATCATCCAAATATAAAAATGCATACCTGGCTCTGGAAGCAAACCTGATCTCGGTGGATGTTTCTTTGGCTTGAAAATAAAACGTGTATTGTGTGTAGGGTTGGTAAGAAGTATTTTTTTTGGTACAAACCGGCTTTTCACGTATAAAAGCCTGAAATCTATTATCCAGATCAGGTGCTTCTTCTGTGGATGCTAAATAGAAAGTAAGTCGGTAGTATTGATTAACGACTGTAGGGACATTCTGTGATATGTAGCTCAAGTCTGAAAATCCACCAAGTGATAAACCTTGCTTACCAGTGTTAGCAAAATTGTCAATCCTAGTACCTGATGTATCTATCGGATCGCCATTTTTAATCCATCCTGTAATATTAGGATTTGTAGCGTTGAGATTATTAGGATCTACAAGACCATCGGTTTCAAATCCCCCGTTGGTAATCAGTTCTGATCCATCTGCTTGTGCTGCTGACTTATAAGTATTGGTAATCACAGCAGTATTAAGGAGAGCAGTAGTCAAACCACAAACAATAATTGAGAGCTTTTTAGTGAACTTCACAAGACATAACTCCAAATAGTTCAAAATTCACGACAACTAGTACTGGATTGATTTACTTTGTGGTGATTAAGGCAAGATAAACCCGTAAGTATTTTTGAAAATATTCTGAGCAGTAGTACCACTTAAGTAGGTAGAAAAACTTTGTGCCGTGGATAAAACTGTAGTGCTGGTGAGTATACCCAGTGGATAGACAATCGGATCGCTCTCTGTTGTTAGGGCAGTTTCTACGACTCTTACCTTGCTAGAAATTGCAGCATCAGTTTTGTAAACGGCACCTGCATCAATAGTTTTACTTACGCCTCCAACTACAAGAGTTTTATTTTCAACAGCAGTTAAGACGTTACGGACATTGCTGGCAAGGTATGTTTTAGGACTAACAGTAGTGAAAATACCTCGGCTAGTCAGAACTTGTTTGGCATAATTTCCTGCTGGCACAACTGGCGGAGTACCTGTGTAATCACCTATAGCAATGCCAGTAATATTGGCATTGGTCAAACCATTGAAGCTTGTTAGTGCAGCACTACCTGCACTAACAGGAGCTGTTGTAGGAGCTATCAAAACTAGACGGTTTTTGACAATGTTTTTACGACTACCTGCAACCAATTTACTTGGGCTTGAATTCTGCAAGACATCCATTTGGTCAGTGGCGGCAGAAATGAAAATATCTGCTGCTGCGCCTGCTTGTATTTGGCTGAGCAAGGTACCAGAAGCGCCAAAGGTATAGACGATATTGACGCTTGGGTTAGCACTTTGGTACTGAGTCTTAATGTCATTGAGCGCGTTTGTCAAGCTGACAGCTGCAAACACGTTAAGTGTGGTTGTGGAGCTTGCTGGGGATAAATTGACAAACTGTAAGCCTATTACCAACATCATGCTGGTAACTGCTGTAGCAATCCAAGCAATAAGTCTTCTTCTGTTCATAAAGTCATAGTTGGAGATGAAATCCCATCACTCGCATATATCAATACCTGGAAACAAAAAACAAAGCCAGAATTGCCGAAAGCGTTTCCAGCGATGAAAATTGATGATTTTCCAGTAGGTTTACTTAAACAGAGAGCAAAAGGGATAGAATGATGAAATTCTACCAGTAAAATAGGTATTTACCAAATATATTGGTAAATAAATCCTGACAATTGAAGTATAAGTTCGTAATTTCGTCAGGTCATTTGTATTAAGAAAAATCTTCTAATATCATTAAAAGGATTGATTTAGTAGCTTTCTAATTTATATTTACTAGATAGAGGTGGGTAGCGAATTTAATATCAATCAAGTTTACTTTAAGCTTCAGGTTGGTAATTTCCTGAACACTGTCAATTCTTTTTGGCATCTTGCCCGCACTAAATATAGGACGGGTGAGGATACCCATCCCACAAGAAAATTTGGGATATTTTTTTATTTGTCAGTCGCTAATTACTGTTGTGTCTTAATTTCCTGAAGTAACTCCTCATCAGAATAATTTTCTTGCCATTTGTCTTTTAGCTTTAACCGCACAGACCGCGCGCCGCCACTGGGAGTACAAACAACCCAATAAGTATTTGGTTCATCTTTGACTTGAGCTGCATCTTGAGCTTCTGCTATATCAGAAAGACCTGAAAATGCTTGAATACAAGTCCAGGTAATGCCATCTGAATCTTTGATTTCTCTTTCCATGTCTGTTTTAAAAAAGGAAGTAGGGAGCGGGGTGTTATCTCGTGTCCGGTGATAAACTTCTCATTAAGGCAGCAGAGGAGCAGGAAACAGAGGGGAAGGGTTTTGGCTTTTCTGCATAGATTTAGAAATTATAACTAATTAGCCGGACTTGATATCATTTCTTGACCCAATGTCGGAGTTCCATAGTTTTGATATTTTATAAGTCTCAAATATTCATAAATATATATTGGACAGCGGAAAAATTGCTACTTATGATACTCATACATCGGAGTCATAGGATGATGTAACTATGTCAGAAAAATATACTCTAGGGGTCTTGAAGTAATATGACTAAGGAGAACTTGAGAAGCCAAATTGTCACTCAAGGAGTGCAGCGATCGCCAAATCGAGCTATGCTGCGTGCAGTTGGTTTTAAAGATGAAGATTTCAACAAAGCCATTGTCGGCATTGCCAATGGCTATAGTACAATCACTCCCTGTAACATGGGGATTAATAAACTGGCGCAAAGGGCAGAAGTTGGGGTCAAATCTGCCGGAGCGATGCCGCAACTATTCGGCACGATTACCATTAGCGATGGGATTTCAATGGGAACTGAAGGGATGAAATATTCCCTGGTGTCGCGGGAAGTGATTGCTGACTCCATTGAAACCGCCTGTACCGGACAAAGTATGGATGGGGTATTGGCAATTGGTGGTTGCGATAAAAATATGCCAGGAGCAATGCTGGCGATCGCTCGGATGAATATCCCTGCTATCTTTGTTTACGGTGGCACAATTAAACCCGGTCATTACAACGGACGCGATTTAACTGTTGTCAGTTCTTTTGAAGCTGTTGGTCAATACAGTGCTGGAAAAATTGACGACAAGGAATTATTAGAAGTTGAAACTCAGGCTTGTCCTGGGGCTGGTTCGTGTGGGGGAATGTTCACGGCTAACACCATGTCTTCAGCATTTGAAGCCCTGGGAATGAGTTTGCCTTATTCTTCCACAATGGCAGCTGAAGATGCCGAAAAAGCCGACAGTACAGAAAAATCAGCATTTGTTTTGGTCGAAGCCATCAAGAAACAAATCTTACCTCGGCAAATCATCACCCGTAAATCCATCGAAAATGCGATTTCTGTAATTATGGCAGTGGGTGGTTCCACAAATGCAGTATTGCATTTCTTGGCGATCGCTCGTGCTGCCGAGGTAGAGTTAACTATAGACGACTTTGAAACTATCCGCGCTCGTGTCCCTGTTTTATGTGATTTAAAACCAAGTGGTAGGTATGTAGCTACAGATTTGCATAAAGCTGGCGGCATTCCCCAAGTGATGAAAATGCTACTCGTACACGATCTACTACACACTGATTGCCTGACTATCAGCGGTCAAACCATTGCAGAGATATTAGTAGATATCCCAGAAGAACCAGCTGCTAACCAAGATGTGATTCGTCCTTGGAATAATCCCATGTATGCTCAAGGACATTTAGCGATTCTCAGAGGGAATCTGGCAACGGAAGGGGCTGTAGCTAAAATTACTGGAGTGAAAAAGCCAGTAATTACCGGGCCTGCGCGGGTATTTGAATCGGAAGAAGCTTCATTAGACGCCATTTTAGCGGGTAAGATTCAACCAGGTGATATTTTAGTAATTCGCTACGAAGGGCCTAAGGGCGGCCCTGGAATGCGGGAAATGTTAGCTCCTACCTCAGCAATTATTGGTGCTGGCTTGGGCGATGCGGTGGGATTAATTACTGACGGGCGATTTTCTGGCGGTACTTATGGGATGGTAGTTGGTCACGTTGCACCAGAAGCCGCAGTTGGAGGTGCGATCGCTCTTGTTGAAGAAGGCGATCGCATTACGATTGATGCACCCGCTCGTTTATTGCAGTTAAATATCTCCGATGAAGAATTAGCTCGCCGTCGTACAAACTGGCAACCTCCAGTACCGCGTTACACTAAAGGTGTGTTGGCAAAATATGCGAAGTTGGTATCTTCTAGTAGTATTGGTGCGGTGACGGATTTGGATTTGTTTTGAAGTGTGCATTAAAGATTAACGTGAGTTCGACGAACCTCTCTCTGCCTTAAACTAAAGTTCGAGTCTGTCCTTCTTTGAATCGGAGAGGGACGGTTTTGTGTAGTAAAACCAGGGAGAGGTTTTTTGATTGAGCTTAGGATATGAGCTATCGAACTCACGTTAACACAACAGCAGCTATTAGCAGCAGAATTCACCATGCATCCTGCCTTGCATAACTTAAATTTAATATTTACTTTATAAATAACCTCTAAAAGAGATGGTCGCGATCAGAAATTCAGTGCCAAATTACAAGCAGCAGCAAAAACTTACAGCTACTGCAACAGTAATTTGAATTTTCGGTCAATCCTGCTCCTGATTTGCATCATCAACATAGATGATCTCCACAAATGTGGTTATTTGAATGATGCAATATAACTCTTATTCTATACAACCAAATTTTAGGAATTTAGTATCTGAAGTTAAGAAATCTTATATAAATGTTTGTAAAGTTAAAAATTAAACCAGAGTCGCAAATAGAGCATTAAGCATTGTTTATTCTCCCACCTCCCCATCTCCTCTTAGGGACTTCCAGAAAATAAATTATCCCATTTCACGTCTATCAAAACGACTTTCTCTCCCCCTGCTCCCTGCTCCCCTGCCCTCAAAGCGATAGAATATTTTTTGATTGGAAGTTCCTTAATCCTCCTGTGGATGCTCATCCCACAAGGTTGTCAATTCCCGTAAACTTTGATGATTGCCATTACCCAAAATCAGGTGATCTAGTATGGGAATGCCTAAAAACTCCGCTCCTGCTAACAACTGGCGCGTCAATTCTATATCTTCTTGGCTGGGTTCCAGGTTACCAGAAGGATGGTTGTGAGCAACTATTACCCGCGTTGCGCCTTGGCGAATAACTTCCCGAAAGATTTCACGCGGAGAGGCTAGGGTTTCGGTTGCAGTGCCAATAGTAATTACTTGCGTACCCAGCAAACGATTCTTAACATCTAATAGTAAGACTGCAAAACGTTCTTTTGTTTGCCACATCAAATCTTGACTGAGGGTAGCAGCAGCAGCAAGTGGGCTATCAATTAGTGTGCCATCATTGGGACGAGATTGAAAGGCGCGTTTACCCAATTCAATTGCTGCTAAAATACTTGTCGCCTTCGCTGGGCCAACGCCAGGAATTTGCATCAATTGTGCGGGTGTAACTTCTCGCAAAACTGCCAAAGGATCGCGTTGATGTTTACTTAACTCACTCAAAATATATTGTCCCAAACCGACAGCCGACAGTTTTCCCGGCCCTTGACCGGTGCCTAGTAGAATTGCGATTAACTCGGCTGTGCCTAAAATTTTGGCACCATRCGTCATTAGTCGTTCACGCGGACGCTCATTTGTAGGTAAGTCGGCAATTCTCAGGCAATAGGTCATAGAAAACTCAAAAAATAGTCACCATACATGAAACTATCCTTAGTTATCCCTTGTTTGCTTGCAAATTATCTTTAATTTGAGAAAATCTTTAATTTTGGGGAAACAGTTGAATATCAAGCGCGATCGCTCCATTTTTCTGACTTTTCCCAGGAAGTCCTAAAACCTCTCTCAAGACACGGGAAAGAAGAAAGCCTCACTACACCGCAATAACTGCAACCCCACACCCTCGCTCATGATTCCACATAACATGAAAAGTCAGGCGCTCAAATGGTTGCGAAGTTAAAGAACTAATACCAAAACCTCAATATTAAGTAGGTCAGCGAAAGTTGTGATAGCGATCAAGTTTATGTCTAAGTAAGCTATTCCACATTTAACTTGCATAATTAGAGCGGGCAAGATGCCCACTCCACAAGAGTTATATAAACTTTAGATATGCAAACTAGATGTGGTTTAGCTTAGGACTTATCCAATTTCAATAGGATTAACTTCAAAAAGCGGCGATTTAAAATACGTTTACTTATTACAAATCTGACAACAGATTCCTACTTAAGTGAAAAAAGCTTCGGATAAATTTCTGTCTCAAGAGCTAGGCGAAATTCATAATTATTAGTATGCTAATATTTAGATTAACTAATATTAAGTCGAACTACTGAAAATTGACTGCAACGATTTTGCATAAAATGCAATGTCTGGTAACGAACTCTACCCTTTTGGGACTTGGTGAGGCTCGTTCTCCGAAATTGCTAAGGTTAGGCGATTAATCTACTCGTTTATACCATTTCCCAAAAATAATGATACAAATCCAAACCCACGAAGCCAGACCAAATCAGACTTTCTTAATTACGAATTACTGTCTTCGAAGCGGTAGCGATAGCGAAGCGTTAGCGACGGAGGAGCGTCGGAACGAGCGTCATTACGAATTACGAATTAGTATTAGCTGTGGCTAACTCTAATAAAACTACTGTGCTGCTACGTGTCTTGTATGCTTTCCCTTTCTCCTGATTGTTGATATGCGCTGTTTGAACTCCGTTGAGACGACAAAACCTTTTTCTTTGGTTGCTCAAAGTATTCCTCGTCTTTACAGCTTAATTCCAAGAGGACGGTTGTGGCTACTGCTGCTGGGTTTGACCTACTTGTGTGCTGCTTGTAATGCTAGCGATGCACAATCAAGTGGAAAAGCAGCTAAAAAGCGACCTGTGCCTGTGGTGGTTGCTGCTGCGACTCAAAAGACTATTCCAATACAGCTATCAGCTACGGGAACGGTGGAAGCATATTCCACGGTATCTGTCAAGTCCCAGGTAGGTGGACAACTTACTGGGGTTTATTTTCAGCAAGGACAGAATGTGAAAAAAGGAGACTTGTTATTTAAAATTGATTCCCGTTCTCTACAAGCAGCGCTGATGCAAGCTAATGCTGCAAAAGCTAAAGATTTAGCGCAGGTGAAACAGGCACAGGCAAATGTGACCAAAGCGATCGCTCAAGTCAACCAGGCAAAAGCGAATGTAACCAAGGATATCGCTCAAGCCAAAAATGCAGATGTCCAAGCCAAAAGATATAACAGCTTACTCCAGAAAGGGGCAATCAGTAAGGAACAAGCGGATCAATTCCAGACAACAGCTGATGCTCAACGGGCAACAGTGAACGCAGATCAAAATGGAGTAGCAGACGCCGAAGCAGCAGTGGTGGCAGCCGAAGCAGATGTGCAAAATGCCAAAGCAGCAGTAGCAGCAGACGAAGCGGCGATCGACAATGCCAAAGTTCAGCTTTCCTACAGTTCTATCTACTCACCAATTACTGGACGCACAGGTAGTCTGAAGCTTAATCAAGGCAATTTGGTACAGGCGAATGCTACCGATCCGCTAATTACCATCAGCCAAATCCACCCGATTTACGTTACCTTTTCCATTGCTCAAAGGTTACTGCCAGACTTGAAGAAGTACAGTGCTAATAACGGCAAATTACAAGTCAACGCCATACCTCCGAAAGAGACAGGGCGTCCGGTACAGGGTGAACTTACCTTTGTTGATAGCGCACTTAATACCCAAACAGGCACGATTCAACTTAAAGCGACCTTTGCCAATGCAGAGGAACGCCTAGTTCCAGGGCAGTTTGTCAACGTAGTACTTAAGTTAGCTGAAGAACCGAATGTAATAACTGTGCCTTCTCCAGCCATCCAAACTGGACAGCAGGGGCAATTTGTCTTTTTAGTGAAAGCGGATAAAACAGTAGAAATGCGTCCAGTTACCGTAGGCGACACCATTGGCAACGAAACGGCGATTAAACAAGGGTTGCAACCAGGTGAGCAAATCGTCACCGATGGACAATTCAATCTAGTACCTGGTGCCGCAGTGCAGGTGAAACCGGAAGTAGGAAGCAGAGAGGCAGAGGGGCAGGGGAGCAGGGGAGCAGAGGGGCAGAGGGGAGAATAACTTCTCACATCTTGGCCACGCGTCTCCGGCTTTGCTCAACAGTAGACCTCTTGCATAAACATTTTATTGTCTCACGCACAAGCGTCTACAGACTTTTCAAGACAGAGGCGCACACAAGAGAACGTAAACAAGGACTTTTGCAAGAAGTGTAGTCAACACTCAACAGTCAACACTCCCCACTCTCTACTAAAATGAACATTTCCCAGCTATTTATCCGCCGTCCAATCATGACAACCCTATTGATGGTTGGCATCTTAATATTTGGGCTGATGAGTTACCAACAGTTACCTGTTAGTGACTTGCCCAATGTGGATTATCCAACACTCCAGGTAACGGCTAGTCTGCCCGGAGCCAGTCCAGAAACGATGGCTTCTTCGGTTGCAACTCCTTTAGAAGAGCAATTTTCTAGCATAGCCGGATTGAGTTCAATGAACTCTACCAGCTCTTTAGGTAGTGCCCAAATTACGCTGCAATTTGACCTGAATCGGAATATTGACGGGGCAGCACAGGATGTACAGTCTGCTATTTCTAAAGCAGCGAGGCAGTTGCCAACTAATATGCCCAGTCCTCCTTCTTTCCGCAAGGTAAATCCAGCAGATCAACCAGTCCTCTATATCTCTTTAAATTCATCTATTTTGCCACTGTCAACTGTAGATAAGTATGCCGAAACGCTGTTGGCACAACGTCTGTCAATGGTGGATGGGGTGGCGCAAGTACAGGTGTACGGCTCGCAAAAGTACGCTGTACGGGTTCAGCTTGACCCAGAATCATTGAGTGTTAAAGGCATAGGAATCGATGAAGTGGCTGATGCGATCGCTAACGGCAATGTCAATTTACCAACCGGCACGCTTTACGGGCAACAGCAGAATTATACAATTCAAGCAAACGGTCAACTCAACGATGCCGCCAGTTATCGCTCTTTAACTGTAGCTTATCAAAACGGCGCACCTGTGCAGCTAGGTGAACTCGGTCAAGTGCTAGACAGCGTGGAAAATGATAAGATTGCCAGTTGGTATTTTCCTACTAAGAAGGGAAATAGGGAGCAGGGGAGCAGGGGAGCAGGGGAGCAGGGGAGCAGGGGAGCAGGGGAGAAGTCTTCAATCTCAAATCAAAAATCCCAAATCCRAAATTCTGGCGTGCGGGCGATCGTTCTGGCAATTCAGCGCCAACCAGGAACTAATACTGTCCAAGTGGTAGATGCAATTAAAAAACTGCTGCCTAACTTTCAAAAAGAGATTCCGGCGGCTGTGAACATGAATATTCTCTACGATCGCTCCCAATCAATTCGCGAATCGGTAGATGATGTACAATTCACGCTGTTGCTCACCATCGCTTTGGTAGTACTGGTAATTTTTCTGTTTCTTCGTAATATCTCGGCTACAGTCATTCCCAGTCTGGCAGTACCGCTATCAATCGTAGCGACCTTTGCAGTGATGTTAGTGCTGGGCTTTTCACTCGATAACCTCTCGCTGATGGCATTAACTTTATCAGTGGGTTTCGTGGTGGATGATGCTGTAGTCATGCTAGAAAATATTGTCCGCCACATGGAGATGGGTGAGAGCCGCTTGGAAGCATCTCTAAATGGTTCTAGAGAAATTGGTTTTACAATTTTATCTATGACCATTTCCTTGGTAGCAGTATTTATTCCCGTACTGTTCATGGAAGGGATTCTGGGGCGACTGTTCCGCGAGTTTGCCATTACCATCAGCGTTGCCATCTTGGTTTCTGGCGTAATTTCCTTGAGTCTAACTCCAATGCTGTGTTCTAGATTCCTGCGTCCACCTCATAATCAGGAGGAGAATCAGGCAGCAGAGGAGCAGGGGAGTAGGGGAGATGAGGAAGATGAGGGAGATGAAGGAGAAATTCTCAATTCGCAATCCCAAATCCAAAAACCAAAATCTCAAAATTTCCAAACTCGTCTCTACAATATTTCGGAAAGCTTCTTTAATTCGTTGTTGCGGGGATACGATTGGAGTTTAAAGAAATCGCTGAAGTATCACCGGACAACAATGGTGATTTCGGGTGCGATTCTTTTAGCGACGGTGTATTTATTTACAATTGTGCCCAAGGGATTTGTTCCCAACGCTGATGTTGGACAAATTACTGCAACCACTCAAGCATCAGAGGATATCTCCTTTGATGAAATGGTAAAACATCAACAGGCTGTAGCTGCGWTCGCTTATCACGATCCGAATGTCGATTCCATCAACTCCAGTGTTGGGGCTGGCGGCCCAAATGCTTCTGCTAACAGCGGACGACTTTTAATCGAACTCAAGCCTATCCATGAGCGCCATCTCAGTGCCGATCAAGTAGTTGAGAAACTTCGGCCCAAGTTATCAAGTGTGCCTGGAATCAAAGTGTTCTTGCAAAACCCTCCCGCGATTAATATCGGCGGACAACAGACAAAAGCACAGTATCAATTTACTCTCCAAAGTCCCAATATTCAAGAGCTTTACCAGTACGCCCCACTTCTGGAAACTAAACTCCGTACCCTGTCAGATTTGCAAGATGTCAACAGTGACCTACAAATCAAAAATCCTCAAGTCGAAGTAAATATTAACCGCGACCAAGCTTCATCTCTCGGTTTGACTGCCAATCAAATCGAAACTGCCTTGAGTAATGCTTATGGTACTCGCCAAGTTTCCACCATCTACGCCTCCGATAGCCAGTATCAAGTGATTATGGGCGTGGAACCAAGATATCAGCAAAATTCCAGTGGCCTAGATTTGCTCTCAGTTCGCGCCCCCAGTGGACAACTTGTACCTCTCAATGCTGTAGCCACTTTAACCAAAGACGTGGGGCCGCTGACCATTAACCACCAAGGGCAGCTAGCTTCAGTCACCTTTTCTTTTAATCTCAAACCAGGAATCTCACTAGGTAATGTCACTGGGAAAATTGAACAACTAGCCCGGGAAACGCTACCAGCTACCATTAGTACAGGCTTTAGGGGTTCAGCGCAAGCTTTCCAGTCTTCAATTCAAGGTTTAGGAATATTACTCCTGGTTGCCATTTTGGTAATTTATATCGTGTTGGGAATTCTCTACGAGAACTTCATTCACCCCCTGACCATTCTTTCTAGCTTACCCTCGGCTGGATTTGGGGCACTGCTGACTTTGTTGCTGTTTCAAGTTGACTTGAATATTTACGCGTTCGTGGGCATCATTTTGCTGGTTGGCATTGTCAAGAAAAACGGGATCATGATGGTTGACTTTGCAATTGAAGCCCGTCAGAATGGCAAAACTCCTTATGATGCGATTTATCAAGCCTGTTTGGTGAGGTTCCGCCCAATCATGATGACTACAATGGCAGCGCTGATGGGCACATTACCCATTGCCCTTGGTTTGGGAGCCGGAGCAGATACACGCCGTCCCCTTGGTTTGGCAGTAGTTGGCGGGTTAGTGTTCTCGCAGTTCTTGACACTTTATTTAACCCCCGTTTTCTACACCTACATGGAATCGTTGCAGACAAAGTTTTTTAAACACAACTGGCGAAAACAGTCAATATAATTCGTAATCATTAAATCTTTTGTTTAGTGGCTTCCAGCAGCTTAACACTGGCGTAGATAGCATCAATATGGGGTGTGGGAATTTGAGTCAGTTTTCCTAATTCTGTCACCGCCCCAACGATCGCATCTATTTCTGTGGGGCGTCCAGCTTCAATATCTTGTAGCATGGAAGTTTTGTGGGCACCGACATTTTCAGCCCCATTAATTCGCTGTTCTAAAGTAATGCCAAATTTAATACCCAAATTTTCAGCGATCGCTTGCACTTCACTCATCATTTGCCGCGCTAGTTCGCGGGTGAGGGGATAACGGCAAATATCCTCTAAAGTCGCACCAGTTAGGGCACTAATGGGATTAAAGGCCACATTGCCCCACAATTTAATCCAGATTTCCGTGCGAATTTGATTGCGGATTGGAGCTTTGAAGCCTGCTCGTTTGAGAGTTTGGGCTAATAATTGAATGCGATCGCTTTTACTGCCGTCAATTTCACCGAGAGTAAAGCGATCGCCTTCAATATGCTTTATTACACCTGGTTCAATTATTTCTGTTGCCGGGTAAACAACACAACCAATAGCGCGGTCAATACCGATACCAGCTTCAACAATTCCCTCCGGGTCAACTGATTGAATGCGCGTACCTTCATACTCGCCGCCATGATGACGAAAGTACCACCAAGGAATACCATTTTGGGCTGTGATAACTGTCGTGTGGGGATTGTAGAGTGCAGAGAGGGAGGGGGCGATCGCTGGAACACTGTGAGCTTTAACAGTTAAAATTACTACATCTTGTTCACCCGCTTCTTGGATATTATTAGTTGCCAAAGCCGGATGAGCAACTTGGCTAGAACCGTCCGCCATGACTAATTTCAGCCCATCTTTTTTAATTGCTTCCAAATGAGAACCACGAGCAATCAGCGTCACTGTTTCACCAGCCAGTGCTAATTTTGCTCCTAAATATCCACCAATTGCACCTGCACCAACAATACAGATTTTCATTTTGTTATTTGTAATTTGTCATTGGTTTAACTTTTAACTTCAAAGACTCAAATGTTAGCCTCAAAGGCTCAATTTATTGGCGTTATACTTAGATTGTATTCTGGGCGAGTCTAATGGAAGATGTATTGCCTCTGATTAATCAGGCATTGGATGAGGGGTGGAAAGAGCTAGACCTATCGGGGAAAGGTTTAACAGAACTGCCACTAGAGATAGGACAATTAAGCAATCTGACCAAGCTTAACCTCTACACTAATCAAATAACAGAAATTCCCGAATGGATAGGACAATTAAGCAATCTGACAAAGCTTTCTCTAGGTAATAACCAAATAACCGAAATTCCCGAATGGATAGGACAATTAAGCAATCTGACAAAGCTTTTTCTAGGTAATAACCAAATAACCGAAATTTCAGAATCGATAAGAAAATTAAGCAATCTGACCCAGCTTTCCCTCGATAATAACCAAATAACAGAAATTCCCGAATGGATAGGACAATTAAGCAATTTTACCGAGCTTTCCCTCCACAATAATCAAATAAGCGAAATTCCCGAATGCATAGGGCAATTAAGCAATTTGACCAAGATTTTTCTCTACAAAAACCAAATAACAGAAATTCCTGAGTGTCTAGAACAATTAAGTAATCTGACCCTGCTTTCTATTGGTAGTAACCAAATAACAGAAATTCCCGAATGGATAGGACAATTAAGCAATCTAACCGAGCTTTATATTCACACTAACCAAATAACAGAAATTCCGGACTGTATAGGAAAATTAAGTAATCTGACAAAGCTTTACCTCGGTTATAATAAAATAACATAAATTCCTGAATGCATAGGACAATTAAGCAATCTGACCGAGCTTTCCCTCCACAATAATCAAATAAGCGAAATTCCCGAATGCATAGGGCAATTAAGTAATTTGACCGAGATTTTTCTCTACAAAAACCAAATAATAGAAATTCCTGAGTGTTTAGAACAATTAAGTAATCTGACTCTGCTTTCTATTGGTAGTAGCCAAATAACAAAAATTCCCGAATGGATAGGACAATTAAGCAATCTGACCGAGCTTTCCCTTAGTAATAACCAAATAACAGAAATTCCCGAATGCATAAGAAAATTAAGTAATCTGACAAAGCTTTCTCTAGGTAATAACCAAATAACAGAAATTCCTAAATGGATAAGGCAGTTAAGCAACTTGACTGAGCTTTACCTTAGTAATAACCAAATAACAGAAATTCTCGAATGCATAGGACAATTAAGCAATCTGACCGAGCTTTACCTTAGTAATAACCAAATAACAGAAATTCCCGAATGCATAGGACAATTAAGCAATCTAACAAACCTTTACCTCACTAATAACCAAATAACAGAAATTCCTGAATGCATAGGGCAGTTAAGCAATCTGACCGAGCTTTCTCTAGGTAATAACCAAATAATAGAAATTCCCGAATGGATAGAACAATTAAGCAATCTGACCAAGCTTGGGCTCGAGGAAAACCAAATAATAGAAATTCCCAAATTGATAGGACAGTTAATCAATCTGACCCTGCTTTATCTCCACACTAACAAAATAACAGAAATTCCTGAATGTATAGGACAATTAAGCAATTTTACCGAGCTTTCCCTCCACAATAATCAAATAAGCGAAATTCCCGAATGCATAGGGCAATTAAGCAATTTGACCAAGATTTTTCTCTTCAAAAACCAAATAACAGAAATTCCTGAGTGTATAGAACAATTAAGTAATCTGACCCTGCTTTCTATTAGTAGTAACCAAATAACAGAAATTCCCGAATGGATAGGACAATTAAGCAATCTGACTGAGCTTTTTCTCCACACTAACCAAATAACAGAAATTCCCGAATGTATAGGAAAATTAAGTAATCTGATAAAGCTTTACCTCCACAAAAACCAAATAACAGAAATTCCCGAATGCATAAGACAATTAAGTAATCTGATCGAGCTTTACCTCGACGAAAACCAAATAACTGAAATTCCAGAATATCTGGAAAAATTGCCAAATCTTCAAAAACTAGACCTGCGGCGAAATCCTCTACCTGTTTCCCCAGAAATTCTAGGTTTGCCGGACTTAGATCGAGACCCTGGTTCTATCCAAGAAATATTTAACTATTGTCGCCAACTTCGTAGCGGCGATGTTCGCCCTTTGAACGAAGCAAAGTTGTTATTAGTTGGTCAAGGTAGTGTTGGTAAAACCTCTTTAGTCAATCGTCTGATTCATAACACCTTCAACCCCAATCAGTCTAAAACCGATGGTCTCGGTGTCACAAACTGGACTATCCATGTTAACAGTAAAGATGTACGCCTTAACGTTTGGGATTTTGGCGGACAGGAAGTTTACCACGCCACCCACCAGTTTTTTCTCACCAAACGAAGTCTCTATCTTTTGGTGTGTAATTGTCGTATTAGCGAAGAGGAAAACCGCCTTGAATACTGGCTGAAACTGATTGAAACCTTCGGCGATCAGTCGCCTGTAATTATTGTAGGAAACAAAAAAGATGAACAACCTTTAGACATCAACACTAAAGCATTACGCGAAAAATATCCTAATATCAAAGCCATCATCGAAACCTCGTGCGAAAACAACGAAGGTATTGATGAACTCTGCCAAGCCATTACCCGTGAAGTTGGAGAAATGAAGGAGGTATACGATTTGCTGCCTCTTTCGTGGTTTGAGGTTAAAGAATCCCTCGAAAAGATGAATGAGGATTTCATTAGTTACGTTCAATATACCTCTATTTGTCAAGGGAAAAATATTTCTGAAGAACGCAATCAAGAACAACTCATCGACCTGCTACATCGGCTTGGCTTGGTGCTTCACTTMCACGACCACCCCATCCTTCAATCCACCAACGTCCTTAACCCCGATTGGGTTACTGAAGGTATTTACGCTTTACTCAGCGATGAAACACTAAAAACTAAAACTAAAGGCATCATCACCTACGACGACACCAACCGTATTCTTGACCTAAAACGCTACCCTGAAAAGCGTCACTGTTTCCTGACTGAGTTGATGAAAGAATTTCAGATTTGCTTTCAGCTTCCCGACTGCCCTAAACCAAAATTTCTAATTCCTGGACTCTTACCCAAAGATGAACCCAGCGACACGAATCTTACAGGCAACACTCTAGAATTCCAATATCACTATCGCGTTTTGCCAGAAAGCATCATGTCTCGCTTCATCGTTCTCGCCCACGAAAAAATTCACAATCAAATCTACTGGCGCAGTGGGGTAATGCTGGCATATGTTGAAAGCAAAGAAACCTACAACGTTGCCCGCATCAAAGCTGATACTGAAGATAAGAAAATTTTCATCTCCATTGACGGTCGTGAAGCTACGCGGCGCTCATTTCTATTAATGATTCGTGATGTATTCAACAAAATTCACAACACTTTCAGTAAACCTGAAATCAGTGAGTGGGTTCCTGTTCCCGGCTATCCCGACCACCCACCCCTCGACTATCAAGAACTGCTTGGGCTAGAGGCAATGGGAGAAATAGAATATCCCATTGGTAAACTGCGAATCAAGGTCAATTTGCGTCAACTTCTGGATGGTTATGAACCAATAGAAATGCGACAAAAACGCCGAAAAAGAGATGGTGATTCAGCTGATATAGAGACGCCAGAAAGAGAATTTGAATTCAATGATAAGCTACAGATAGTTAACAATATATATAACACTAATAATCAAGGAAATTATAAACCTATGAGTGATATTACAAATAATAATCAAGGTGCAAACATCGCTAATTTTGTTAATCAAGCGAAAGATAATGCTCAAATCACAGCATCTAACTTTAGCCAAACCAGTGGTGCCAGCACTGCTGAACTTCTGCAAATTATTGCTACTATGCGTCAAACAGCCGCACAATTTCCAAAAAACATTCAAGACGAAATAATTGTTGACATTGATGATGTAGAGCAAGAAATTAAAAAGCCTGAAAATCAACGTAATGGAACGCGTTTGAAAAAGCGTCTACTCGCTTTAGCAGCAGTTGGTACAATGATTGCCACTCCCATTGCCGGGATTACTGATTTTACTAATAACGCTCTAGATTTAGGAAGCAAATTAGGAATTGAACTTCAGCTTCCCTCTGTTCCCTGATAGATAGCTTAGGCTTTTAGGTCGCACCAATCTCCCTCATCCTCCACTGCTTACTCACCGATCTCAAGCAATTTCGCCATCGCTAACCGTTGCAATTTCCCAGTTGCACCACGAGGTAGTTGCTCTAAAATATGAATTTGCTTAGGGACTTTAAAGTTTGCCAGCATACTTGAACAATGGGCTAAAAGTTCTTTTTCGCTAGCTTCTGCTTTCAGGACAACAGCTGCATGGATGTCTTCTCCTAAAGATTTGTGAGGAACAGCAAAGGCTAAGGCTTCAGCGACGGCGGGATGGCGCAACAAAATATCATCTACTTCTAAAGGAGAAATTTTTTCCCCACCCCGGTTAATCAATTCTTTTATCCGTCCAGTCAGGCGAAGATAGCCATCTTCATCAAGTGTGCCTTGATCCCCTGTGCGAAACCAACCATTTACAAAAGCAGTGGCGTTGGCTTCTGGGTTATTTTCATAGCCATCAATCACATTTGGTGCTTTTACCACCACCTCACCCAAACTTCCTTGGGGTAACAGGTTACCTTCCGAGTCCATAATGCCGACTTCTACGCCGAAGCCATAACCGACAGTACCCGGTTTGCGGACTTTCGGCGGTATAGGGTTGGTAGTCATTAAGTGGGATGCTTCAGTCATGCTGTAAGATTCCACCACAGGAGCATTCAGAGTTGCCTCCAGCTGTTCAATGATAATTGGCGGTAAAGAAGCACTACTAGAGCGAATAAAACGGAAGCGATTCGCTTGGACAATTTCTGTATTGCGGCTAGCGCGTGCCAATATTGTCTGGTGCATCGTTGGTGCTGCGGAGTACCAAGTAGGTTTGTAAGTATCTACCAATTTCCAAAACTCTAGGGCATTAAAACCATTGGGACAAACCAGTGTACCGCCAGAACCCAGAGTTGCCAACAAACAGCCCACCAAACCATGAACGTGGAATAGGGGCATTAAACAAAGTGTAGTGTCAGCTGCGGCGAGTGAGTAAGCACCAATAATGTTGTTAGCAGAGGCAATCAGGTTACGATGACGAATTGGCACACGCTTGGGACGACTCGTGGTGCCGCTGGTGTGGAGAATCATTGCTATATCGTCAGAGGAAGGTTGGGGGGTGGGGAGATGGGGAGATGAGGGAAATGCCTTATGCCCAGTCGCGAGTTCAAAGCTTAAAGTCCCGTCAGTATTGACATTGGCATTAATCAGCATCATATCCGGTGTGAGGGCGGTAATGGCTACTTCTGGTTCTTCAGACAGGGTAATTAGTGCTTTTGCTTGGGTATCTGCGTAGTAAAAGGCAAATTCTTCTTGCTTGTATTTGGGATTCAAGGGTGCAGCGATGCCACATAAAGCAGCAGCCAAAAAGGTAATTGCCATAGGTGAACCATTAGTCATGGCAATGGCAATGCGATCGCTCTTTTGCAATCCAAAGCTGTGGAGTTGAGATACCAGCGCAGTAACATTTTCGCGCAATTGCTTATAAGTTAGCGATCGCCCCTCAGGGGTAACCAGGGCTAAATGATTGTCTTCTCCTGCTAAAAGCTCAAATAAATTCATTTCAAAACCTCCAAAAAAGATTGGGTATTGGGGATTAGGTATTGGGTATTGAGTATTGGGGACCGGGAAAGAATTATTTTAATTCGTTCCTCAGTCCCTAGTCCCCATTACCCCTTATCCCCAGAGGGAACCCCACCTTCCCCAGTCACGAAAAATTAAGAGCTAAAATTAAGTAAATATTGTGTCTGTCGCTACTAACAATTAAAAAAAGTTTTTTCTGCTGCTGAATCAAATCAATAAATATGGATCGTCGGAAATTTCTCAACTATGTTACTTTAGCAGGATCTAGCTTTGCCTTAACTAGTTGTATTCAAGGCAGAAATTCCAATTCGCCTGGTGAAGTATCTCCTTTGGCATCGTCTGTGGCAGTAAATGAACCTCTGAAAGTGGGATTTGTTTATCACAGACCTGTGGGTGATTTTGGCTGGACTTATGCTCATGATTTAGGTCGCAGACACATGGAAGCCAATCTTCAAGATAAGGTAAAAACTACCTTTGTGGAAAATGTGAATGAAAGTGCTGATGCTGAAATAGTAATTCGCCAACTAGCATTAGATGGCAACAAGTTGATTTTTACAACTTCCTTTGGCTACATAAACCCAACAATGAAAGTTGCAAAGGAGTTTCCTGATATTATCTTTGAACAGTGTACGGGATACAAACGTGCTGCTAATGTTGGCACTTATTTGGGACGTTTTGAAGAACCGCGTTATTTAACTGGCATGATTGCTGGCAAGATGACAAAATCAAATGTAATTGGTTTTATTGGGTCATATCCAATTCCTGAAGTAATTCGGGGAATCAGTGCGTTCACTCAAGGAGTGCGGCTAACAAATCCCCAGGCAATAGTTAAGATACTTTGGGTGCAAACTTGGTACGATCCAGCTAAAGAAAAAGAAGCGGCTCAAGCTTTGGTCAATTTAGGTGCGGATGTGCTGACGCAGCATACTGACTCTAGCGCTGTTGTACAATTTGCTGAAGAAAGAGGCATTTATGCTTTTGGCTATAACACTGACATGAGCAAGTTTGGTCAAAAAGCTCATCTGACATCAGCTATTAATAAATGGGGCAAATTCTATACAGAGAAAGCCTTGGCTGTAATGACTAATACTTGGAAATCTCAAGATGTTTGGGATGGTATTGGTCAAGAAATGGTAGATATTTCTCCAATGAATCAAGTAATTCCGGCTGATGTGCAGCAATTAGTAAATGATAAGCGCGGTGAGTTTATTCAAGGTATTGCCCATCCTTTTGATGGACCGATAAAAGACCAAAAAGGTGTAGTGCGAGTACTAAAAGGTAAAGTATTAGATGATAAGCAACAACTGGCGATGGATTGGTATGTTGAAGGAATTGAAGGGTCAATTACTAAATAAAATGATATTAGTCCTAAATGCGATCACAGTTTTTCCTTAGCCATGACCGAATAATTACTAATTCGTAATTTTTCGACTCTGTGTCCACCCGATTGCGCTAAAGTTGCAAATAACCGTGCATCTAGAGGCAAGAGGAAAAAGTCGTGAAAGCAGTCTTGATGACAGCAGCTGGCAGTCCGGAAGTTCTGCAAGTACAAGAAGTGCCAAACCCTGGTGTTCCCGTAGGAAATACTGAACTTTTAATCCGCTTAGTGGCGGCTGGTGTGAACCCTATTGATACCAAACTTCGTAGCCGAGGTACTTTTTACCCTGATCGCTTGCCAACAGTTTTAGGATGTGATGGTGCAGGTATTGTGGAAGCTGTGGGTGCTAGTGTGCAACGTTTTCGCTCAGGCGACGAGGTATATTTTTGCTATGGTGGTTTGGGCGCAGATCAAGGCAATTATGCTGAATTTACCGTTGTGGATGAGCGGTTTGTGGCACGTAAACCTGCGTCTATCTCCTTTGCCGAAGCAGCAGCAGCACCTTTAGTCTTAATTACAGCTTGGGAAGCTTTATACGAACGGGGACGATTGGCACCTGGGGAACGAGTTTTGATTCATGCCGGTGCTGGTGGTGTCGGGCATGTAGCAATTCAATTGGCGAAAATTAAAGGTGCTACTGTTTCTACCACTGTGGGTTCTCAGGAGAAAGCTAATTTCGTTAAACAATTAGGTGCTGACCATGCAATTTTATACAAACAAACCGACTTTGTGCAAGCGGTATTAGATTGGACTAACGGCGAAGGCGTAGAGTTAGCTTTTGATACCGTAGGCGGCGAAACTTTTCACAAAACTTTTCCCGCAGTACGAGTATATGGTGATATTGTGACGATTCTCGAACCAGATGCCAATACTATTTGGAAAACTGCTAGACTACGTAATCTCCGCATCGGCTTAGAAATAATGCTAGCACCAGCATTACTAGGATTATCAGAAAGTCTCCAGCATCATGCAGAAATTCTCGAACAATCTGCCACTTGGATCGACGAAGGTAAGTTAAAAATTCATGTTAGTCACAAGTTTCCTTTAGAAGAAGCCGTTAAAGCTCACCAATTAGTTGAAAGTGGCACTGTAACAGGTAAAATTGTTTTGCTAATCAGGGATGAATGAGCGAATAATTTGCATAAATCATTTTTTAACGCACAGAAAAGTATGAGCTTGGTTTGGGGCGATCATAACTTCTCCTTGAAAGACGCTGTTACTAACTAGCTTACAGCAGTTTTCATGTATTTAGACCACACTCTTGTATTTCTCTGTGCGCCTCTGCGGCTTTGCGTGAGATAAAAAAGATATGGTTCATTTACCTGAAAATAGCTGTAAGAGCAGGGGTACGGTGGACAAGCAGAGGTTAAACGCAATCATAGGTAGAGTTTTTTCTTGGCGTACCTCTGCGCTTTACTTTGTCTTGCTTTGCTCCTAAATTAACCAATTCTGCTATCTGAAGGGGCGATCGCATTTTTGGCGATTATCTCAAACCCTCAAGTATACTCTTTCATAAAGCTGTTCGTTCTTCTGAAACTGTACTTCGCAGAAATATACAACACCCGCACCTTGATTCTCTGGTGGTAAAAATACCCCGTCAATTTCAAATTTTGGTTCTTTGATGGCGACTGAATCAAATCGATAATTATCAGCATTCATTGGACGATTTGTCAATAATTGAAATAATAATGTTGGTGATTGTTGAAATATTTTGTAAAAGATTGAGTCTCGCCGTATGAAAGCATTATTGGTTGTTTTGACTATTTTTAAACAAAGATTATAAAAAAAACGATCGCAGTTATTAGGATTTAAAAAAAAATTTAAACAGCGATCGCTTTTGAGATTACTTTCCTAAAATTTGTAGTAATGCTTGTCGATAAATCTTTAATCCTTCTGTATTGAGATGGTCGCCATCATTGGTGAAATCTTTTTTCAGAACGTTATTCTCATACAATGGTGCTACTCCGGCTGTGGCAACTGGTACTTTTTCTGTTTCGCCAATTTGATTAATTAGAGTATTAATTTGTTCGACTCGAGAATTGGGTGCCGCAACAGTTGGATTTGAACTAACTTCAGCTGTTGAATAAAAGGCGGGAATCAGAAAAACCTCTTTAGTTCCCATTGTGCGGACAAGTGCGATCGCCTCTTGAAGATTCTTGCTAAACAATTCATTACTAATTCCATACCAAGCATCATTTCCACCTACGGCAATAATCGCTTTTTCGCATTTTACCTTAGTAGGAATTAAAGTCTTCAGCTGTTCTAATAATGAAATTGTACTCAAGCCATTTAACCCAAAGTTAAAAGTACCCCTACCAAGGGTATTGCCAAGTTCAGCCGAAACAGAATCACCAAATAAACAACCTGAAAACTGTTTATCTTGGGCAGCGATTGTCTGATATTGCAATGCAATTTTCCCTAAAGGAGAAGAAGTTACATTGTCCTTTGGAGGTGTATTAGTAGAACCAGAAGATGAATCTGCCATGCCGACTAATCGAGAAATTTTTGACACATCAATGACTAATTCATTACTGGGATAAGCTTCTAAAAATGTCAGGAGTCCTAAACCTTCTGGTGATTTTGCTCCTAAGATAATAGCAGCTCGTAGCGCGGGAATACTGGCTTGGTCACGACGGGCGATCGCTTGGGAAACAAAATATAAAATTTGCTTGCCCGTTTGTGTGTTTACTAGCTTGTCTAAAGCCACAATATCAAGTGACATCTTCACTTGCAATGCATCTTGAAGCTTTTCTTTTTCTTCAGGGCTAAGATGACCTAAGATAGATTGCAAATCGTCAGAAACTTTTTGTGTCTCACCGTAATTGCGGATATCTGCCACAGGAATCGATTGCTCAAATAAACCGTATCTAACAACAACTTTCTCCGCTGCTAAACTAGGCGATACACCAAAAAGACTATGCAGTAGTGGAAAGATTGAGTAACCAGATAGGCAAACTAAAAGACGATAAAAAGATTTCATCACAAAAGTTAGTGAGAGAACTAATAGTCAATAGTTAATATTCAATGTTTCAGAGTCAACAGTCAAGAATTTATTACTTGATTTTGGGAATACTCAAATCAGTAGGCGTGAGGATAAAAAAGTGGTAGAAGAAAGTGCGTATTGGCTAGCTTGGTCGCAAATTTCCGGGATTGGCCCGGTATTATTGCGACGGCTGCAACAGCATTTTGGCGCCCTGGAAACCGCTTGGAACGCTACTAAGATACAGTTAGGAGAWGTAGAGGGTTTTGGTTTTCAAACACTTGAAAAAATAGTACAACAGCGAGCGCGCTTACATCCAGAACAGCTATTCACCAAACACCAACAGGAAAATCCTAATTTCTGGACTCCAGCAGATGCAGATTATCCCCGCTTACTACTGGAAACTCCCAGTCCACCGCCGATTTTGTACTATCGCGGTGAAGTCGATTTGCAAGAAAATCTCGGACAAAAACCCTTAGTTGGGATTGTCGGAACCCGCCGCCCTTCAGAATATGGGATTCGTTGGACTCGTCAAATTAGCACAGCTTTGGCGAAAAATGGCTTTACAGTGGTTTCTGGAATGGCAGAGGGAATTGATACAGAAAGCCACGCCGCCACCATGAAAGCTGGTGGAAGAACCATCGCAGTTTTAGGAACTGGTGTAGATGTTATTTATCCCCAGAAAAATCGAGATTTGTACAAGCAAATTTTGACGGCTGGCTTAGTCGTGAGTGAGTATCCCACAAAAACCCCACCCGATCGCACTCATTTTCCCCGGCGCAACCGGATTATTGCAGGAATGAGCCGCGCTATCCTGGTGATAGAAGCCCCATTAAAATCTGGCGCTTTAATTACAGCCACCTACGCTAATGAATTTGGTAGAGATGTCTATGCATTACCAGGGAGAGTGGACGATTATCCATCCCAAGGTTGCTTAAAGTTACTAACTCAAGGTGCTTCTCTGATTCTCAAAGAATTAGATGAATTATTAACAATGCTGGGAGCAATACCACAAATTGATGAACTTGAGCAATTGTCAACAGCACAACAGTTAATACCAACTTTATCAGTTGAATTGCAACGGGTAATGGATGCGATCGCTTTTGATGTTTTACCCTTCGATTTAATTGTCCAACAAACCGATATGCCTGCTGGCTCAGTTTCCAGCGCTTTGTTACAGTTAGAACTTATGGGTTTACTCTCCCAACTACCAGGGATGCGGTATCAAAAAAATTAGTCATTGGTCATTAGTCATTTGTTTTTCTTTGTGTCCCCGCGTCTTTCCACCTGCCCAAACCTTAAAATATGCCAAGTAAATATGCCTTCGCTGACTGAGACTGTCACGATCATAAAGTAAAGAGTAAAAGGCAATCTATTTTGACTTTTAACTTTCTCCTTTTGTTCAACTTTCCACAACAGGAGGTTTAATCTTGACTAAATTAAAAGTTGGTATCAATGGCTTCGGTCGAATTGGGCGACTTGTGCTTCGCGCTGGCATTGATAACCCTGATATCGAGTTTGTTGGCATTAACGACTTGGTACCACCAGATAACCTCGCTTACCTATTAAAGTACGACTCAACCCACGGTAAATTGACGAGCAAGGTTGAAGCCAAGGATGATGGTATCGTCATTGATGGTCACTTTATTCCTTGCATATCTGTGAGGAATCCTGCTGAGTTGCCTTGGGGACAATTAGGTGCTGATTATGTCGTGGAATCTACGGGACTATTCACTGGTTATGAAGGGGCAGCGAACCACTTGAAAGCAGGTGCAAAGCGGGTGGTAATTTCTGCTCCTACTAAAGATCCAGATACAGTTCCTACCCTACTTATGGGTGTTAATCATCACTTATTTGATGCCAGCAAGGATCTAATTGTCTCCAATGCTAGCTGTACTACAAACTGCCTAGCCCCGATTGCTAAAGTCATCAATGATAACTTTGGGTTAACTGAAGGCTTGATGACCACAGTTCATGCTATGACTGCCACCCAGCCAACTGTAGATGGCCCGAGTAAAAAAGATTGGCGGGGTGGTCGAGGTGCAGCCCAGAATATTATTCCCTCCTCCACAGGTGCGGCTAAAGCTGTAGCACTGGTTTTGCCAGAATTGAAGGGTAAGTTAACTGGTATGGCATTCCGAGTTCCCACTCCTGATGTCTCTGTAGTTGATTTAACTTTCAAAACTGCCAAAGCCACCAGTTACAAGGAAATCTGTGCTGCCATGAAAGAGGCTGCCGCAGGCTCGTTATCAGGTATCTTGGGCTACACAGACGAAGAAGTAGTTTCTACAGATTTTCAAGGTGATACCCATTCCAGCATCTTCGACGCTGGTGCTGGTATTGAGTTGAATTCTAACTTCTTTAAAGTGGTTGCCTGGTATGACAATGAGTGGGGCTACTCGAATCGCGTGGTTGACTTGATGTTATCCATGTCACAAAAAGAACAACCCGCACCGACGCCTGCTGTGGTTTAATTCGTCATTAGTCATTAGTCATTGGTCATTAGTCATTAGCTTTTGACTCTTGACTTTTGACTTTTGCCCATTGCCTTTTGGGATTTAGGTCAAATGGTAAATACCTGAAAATAAAACGCAATCTAGTATTTTTACTTAGCAAACCAGTGATATGAAAAACCTGCGAGTTGAGATGCTTTATGCGATCGCATCGCATGATACCAATTCTCTAAAAGCAGACTCAAGATTTAAACCGGGAAACCTAAATTAAATTTGAAGTCTGTTAATTGGTATCAAGCATCAATGTCGCAGGTTATTCCTCAACCCCTAATCCCTATGCGTCGAACCAAAATCATTTGTACTGTTGGGCCTGCTACATCTGCACCTGAAAAACTCCAAGCTTTAGTAGAAGCTGGAATGAATGTAGCGCGATTGAATTTTTCCCACGGAGCCTATGAATTCCATGCCAAAACGGCTCAGTACTTGAGGCAGATTAGTGCTGAGCAACAAAGGCCGATCGCTATTATGCAAGATTTGTGTGGGCCAAAGATCCGTTTGGGTATCTTACCACCAGAAGGGTTAAATGTGGAAGCTGGGAGTGAAGTTACCTTTGTTTTACAAGACAAGGGTGAGAGTATTGACGAATTGCCTTTACCGTTGCCGACTTTGTTTGCAATGGTGCGACCAGGCGAACCAATTTTAATTAATGATGGTCGTGTCAAGTTGATTGTCACCGATCGCGATGCCGATCGCATCCGGGCAGAGGTGAAAATTGGCGGGTTAATTTCCACCCACAAAGGAGTAAACCTGCCACAAACTCCTTTGCCCGTGAGTTCAATCACCGAAAAAGACTTGCTAGATTTGCGTTTTGGGATTCAGTTGGGTGTAGACTGGGTGGCGGTGTCTTTTGTGCGATCGCCACAAGATTTAGAACCCGCTCAAAGGATGATTGAAGCTGCTGGCGCTTCTATCCGCTTAATTGCCAAAATTGAAAGAGCAGAGGCAGTAGAGCAGTTTGACTCCATTTTGAAAGTTGCCGACGGCATCATGATTGCCCGTGGCGATTTGGGTGTGGAAATGCCGATTCATGAAGTCCCTCTGATTCAAAAAGATATCACTCGCCGTTGCAATCAAGCTGGCAAGCCCGTGATTACAGCCACGCAAATGCTAGAGTCGATGATTAGCGCCCCCGACCCCACCCGCGCCGAGGCCACCGATGTTGCTAACTCCATTTTGGATGGTACAGATGCGGTAATGCTTTCTGGTGAAACTGCCGTGGGAGAATATCCCATCGCTGCTGTCGCGATGATGCATAACATTGCCATACGAACAGAACAGGCTTTAGATGAGGGCGGCAGACATTCCTGGTGTCATGAACCTGGTAGTCTCAGCGTCACCGAATCTGTGGCAGAAGCAGTGTGTCGCATCGCTTATGAAACCGGCTCACGGGCAATTCTCTGTAACACAACCTCAGGAAGTACGGCGAGAATGGTGTCAAAATATCGCCCAACTTCTCCAATTATTGCCTTGACTGCTGATGCTACCGCTTACCGCCAGCTAGCGCTTTCCTGGGGAGTTGAACCTTTGTTAATGCCACCAGTGCACAATGCTGAAGAAATGTTTACAAATGTGGTGAACAGAGTCCTAGATTTGGGTCTAGCGAACAAGGGAGATCAGGTCGTGATTACCTCTGGCGTTCCAATTGGTAAATCAGGAACAACCAGTTTAATCAAAGTGCATTCCATTGGACAACCAATTTCTGCATAGGCATCTAGAATAGGGCTGTGGCTCTGGATAGCAAACAAAATTAGGCAATCGTTAAGAAAAATTGCCAGAATCAGAATTGGAGAGACTGGGGACTGGGGATAAGGGGAGATGGGGAGGTAGGGAGATGAGGAGGTGAGGGGCTTGAGAGACAGGGAGCAAAACAGAAAATATATAACTCCTTATGCCTTGCTTCGGAATCTCTAGCTCCACTCAACAGTCAACAGTCAACACTTACTAAGGAATTAAGTAAATCCTAAACAAACATCACGGAGTATTTTATGTCTAAAAGTTTACTAGAGCAATTGCGAGAAATAACTGTTGTGGTTGCAGATACAGGGGATATTCAAGCAATTGAAAAGTTCAAACCCCAAGACGCCACTACAAATCCCTCCCTGATTACAGCTGCGGCGCAGATGCCAGAATATCAGGAAGTTGTCGATCAGACTTTACTTCAGGCAAAAAAAGATGCTGGAGCCGGAGCTACCCAAGAACAAATAGCTTCTCTGGCGTTTGAACGTCTAGCAGTGGCTTTTGGATTGAAGATTTTGCAAATTATTCCTGGTCGCGTGTCTACGGAAGTAGATGCTCGATTGTCCTATGATACTGAAGCGACCGTTGAGAAGGCACGGGAATTAATTGCTCAGTATAAAGCTGCTGGAATTGGCCGCGATCGCGTGTTAATTAAAATTGCCACCACCTGGGAAGGCATTCGCGCTGCGGAAATTCTGGAAAAAGAAGGTATTCATTGTAACCTTACCTTGTTGTTTGGTTTGCACCAAGCGATCGCCTGTGCAGAAGCCGGCGTTACCCTAATTTCTCCCTTCGTTGGTCGGATTCTCGACTGGTACAAAAAAGATACCGGACGCGATAGCTATCCAGCAGCCGAAGATCCAGGAGTTTTGTCGGTCACCAAAATCTACAACTACTACAAAAAATTCGGCTATAAAACCGAAGTCATGGGAGCTAGCTTCCGTAACGTTGGTGAAATTACTGAACTTGCAGGTAGTGATTTGTTGACAATTTCCCCATCGCTTTTGGCGGAATTACACGCAACTATCGGAGATCTACCACGCAAACTCGACCCTGCCAAAGTAGCAAACTTGGAAATTGAAAAATTATCCATTGACAAAGCTGCCTATGACAAGATGCACGCTGCTGACCGCATGGCAAATGAAAAACTAGACGAAGGCATCAAAGGTTTCACTAAGGCACTAGAAGACCTAGAAAAACTTTTGGCAGACAGACTAGTTCGCCTGGAAACAGAGGTTGTAGCAAGTCATTAAAATGTGACAACAATTAATGGTTAGTGGTTAATAGGAAACCACTAACCAATTATTAACTGGCGTTGCATAAAATAGGCTATGATACTTACCCAGATAGGCAAGAAAGCCCGCACAAAAATACAAGGGACAAGCTCTCCTACCCATCCTGCAAATATTCAACGCCAATTAATTTTGGCTCGGATGTCCTTAATACCATTGATGCCTGTAGTCTCGTTGTCGTCTTAACTCCCGTTGTCGTCTTAACTGTATCTCTCGAATATTTTGGTATCGTTCAAACCGTTCCCGTCGTCGGATATTTTGGTATCGTGTAGGGAACTGGCGGCGTCGGATAAATTGATATCGTCCTGAGTCCCGCCGTCTAATAATCTGATATCGTCCTGAGTCCCGCCGCCGAGCAATTAAAAGCTCTGCTTTTCCATTTCCAACTAGGTTAGCCTCTGGCGTCATACTCTGTTCATTAACAGCATTATTTAGAGAAATATCCTTCGCTTGTACTATTGAGGGTGGATACACAAAGGCAAATAACAATAATGCTATCGAGGATAGCTGACTGAAACCTTTCATGCTTTTGCTTCTCTAAAACTTTAGTAATAACTTTATTAAAACACTTTAAAATCAGGAAATTATCGCTCATACAGTTTTTTTAAACTTAATTTGGTATGAAATTATCTATTAAAATTTCATTCTTATGAATGATTGTTAATTAAATAAAACTGTGTAGTTCAATTTTATAACAGCGAGTTAGCAGTTAAAAATTTTCACCTCTGCATCCTTGCCCGTCTGTCTCCATTGCCCCTAATCCCCACTTCATGGGAGCGCCGAGTTCCCCAGTCCCCAGTCACTTTTACGGAGTTAAAAAATCTAAATGTTCTCCAGATAGAAGTTGCATTTCTTTAACAACACCTTGCATTTTTAACTGCCCTTTCTCTAATAGAACCAGAAAGTCTGCACGCAATATAACTCTAGGACGGTGGCTAATCATAATTGTGGTTTTACCTTGTCGGTAATGTAAAAGTTTATCTAATACTTGTGATTCTAATATTGGGTCTAATGCACTAGTAGATTCATCTAAAATTAGTATTGGTGGCTGTGCAACTATTGCTCTGGCCAAGGCTAATCTCTGCTTTTGTCCACCCGAAATATTTACACCAAATTCGCCTAATACAGTTTGGTAATTATCTGGTAATTCGCAGATGAATTCGTCAGCACCAGCAATTTGGCAAGCCCGAACTATTTGTTCAAATGTAGCTTGAGGATAGCTAAAGTGAAAATTCTCTAAAATTGAACGACTCCAGAAGTGGGGTTCTTGCGGTACTAATACTATCTGTTGTCGCCGGCATTCTAAAGATAAATCTTTCTGGTTATAAATACCAAAGCGAATATTACCTGATTGCAAGGGATACAACCCAGCCATCAATTTAGCTAAAGTACTTTTTCCACAGCCAGATTTACCAATCAGTGCTGTGACTTTACCTCCAGGAATAGTTAGGGAAAAGTCTTGTAATAAGTCTGCTCTACCTGTATGGTGAAAGTTAATGTTAGTACAAATAATATCAGTATTACCAGAGATTACTGCCCAAGGCTTCTTTTCTTCATTTTGGTCTTCGGGCGTACTTTCAATTACTTCGGTAATCCGTTGGGTTGCAGTCTGGATTCTGGCAAATTCATCTACAAAACTAATAATTGTAGTAATCAATATATTAAAATTAGCATTCATTGCATTAAATGCTAACAGTTGACCGATACTTAATTCTTGGTTAATAACTAGACTGCTACCAAACCAAAGTATAGCAAGATTTCCAAAACCAGAGACTAATCCCGAAAATACATTATTAATAATACCAATTTGAATAGTACCAAAACTCAGATAAGCCAAATTACCAAAACGGCTTTGAATCTCTTCCCAAGCTTGGGGAGCAGCATTAGCAGTTTTTACAGTCAGTATACCTTTAAAAATCTCTACCAGCATTCCTTGATTTTCGGCTTGTGTAACAAGGAGAGTACGGATTTTTTGCCGTAAAGTAGGCAGAAAGATAATAGTTGATAAAGACATTAATAGGGCGACTATTACAGATAAACTTAGTAACTTTATACTATAAAATACCATAAAAACTAGTGAAATTGCCGTTACAAAAAGCTGACTGGGAATGGCAATAACGACCTGGGAAACCATCTGATTAATTTCTTGAATATCTCGGAGACGGCTAACAATTTCGCCACTACGACGGGTTTCATAGTAAGTAAGAGGAAGGCGCAAAATTTGTCTGCCAAATTCTAAAGTGAGTCCTAACTCTAAACGTTGAGCAAAGTGGGCGATTAAGTTAGACTGTACGAGTGTTAGTGTGCTGGTAAAGAGATTTATCGCTACTACACCAATAGCAACTGTTGTTAAAAGTTGGGTATCTCCTCTAACTAATACATCGTCGGTGAGAATTTGAATTAAAAAAGGAGTTGCAAGGGAAAAGATTCCTATTGCTATGTTAATTAAAATTGCTTCAATTAAAATATGCCGATAAGGTAAAACTCGCGTTAAAAAGCGACTGAAACCCGTAATTTTATCTGATTCTTGTTGATAAAAACCGATTTCATCTGGAAATAACAGTAACATGACGTAATTTGCCCAACCTATAGTTAATTCTTCAAGAGTCAGATAGCGGATACCACTACTAGGATCGGCAATTACATATTTTTTACCTTTTTTTCCATATAAAACTACCCAGTGGTATCCTTTCCAGTGGATAATCGCGGGGAGAGGTGCTTCATGGAGTTTCTCAATTAGTTTTGGTGTAGCCCTGACTGGACGAGCGTTGAACCCAAGGCTTTGGGCACCACGTTTCAAACCCACAAGAGTTGTACCCTGCGCTCCCGTACCAACAGCTTCCCGAACACGAGCGATCGCAAAACTACGTCCGTAATGTTTAGCTATACTGGCAATACACGCTGCTCCACAATCTTCCTCACTATGTTGCAGCACGAGTTGATATTTCATTGTTTCTATAACACTCCTGTTTAATTTGTGAATTTATAAGCATGGCGAAAGTATTAATTGCATCTTGCTTGTTACTTGAGGTACAAGTTATTTTTTCACCCAATCAAATGGTAGTCCTGTATGTCTGACATTGTTCTTGAAATATTACTTGGTATCAATAGATAATAAACTTTAAATAAGTAAATAAGTATTTTTATGTAAATATTAAGAATAATTTAAGATTAAATTATTACTTGATAGATTAAGTACTATGTAATATCATTGATACGAGTGTAAATTTATCTTTAGTTTACCGTAATCAAAAATTATGCCTGAAAACAAACCAGAAGAACCAAATTCACAAGCAATACCCTTCTTTGCCCGATTTTTAGAAGGGCAAAGCTTTGAAGACTTATCTGATGAAGAATCACAAGCGCTTAGTGGTGGAAAATGTGGTGTAACTAAGAAGAAGGCTAATGAAGTCAATCAAACTCTGAAGTATCCATCCGATCAAGAAGATAGCCCAATAGCAACTAAAAAAGCACCTTCTGATTCTGATGAGGCTTATACTAATAAGTATCCTTCAGATGGGGACGATCATAATTTTCCTGTAGAATAACTGCATACTGTTGAGTACATCAAATGGTGCGGTTTTGAAAAATTATCACAATAAAATACTGTTAGCTTTGCCAACCCCATCTAGGGGTTGGCTTCCCATTAAAACTAAGTTCACCTTTTTAATACCTTGCTTCCTTAAAAGTTGACAATAGGGAAAGTATAAAAATTGAATGAAAATATTTTATGCACCTTGAGCGCGATGTAGTTTTATTAATCAGCCACAGTGGTGATTACTTCACAATAGATAGAGTTGCCGAAGCTGTATCCAAACGAGGCGCACAGCCATTTCGTCTTGATACTGATAAGTTTCCAACAGCAGTTCAACTCCAGGCTAATTTAAGCAACTCTGGCAGTAATCATACACTCAAATATAAAGAAAGCTCCTTCAACACCAAGCAAGTACAAGCAGTATGGATGCGGCGAATCTGGCAACCCGATTTAGGTAAAGAATTAGCTCCACAGTTTCAAGCAGCCTGCTCTAATGAATCACTCGCAGTATTAAATGGCTTTTGGGACAGCCTCAGGACAGCTACCTGGGTGGATGATTTACAGCGCATCAGTGCAGCTGAAAACAAGTTGCGTCAACTGCGGGTTGCATCAGAAGTAGGTCTTGTGATACCTCAAACTCTCGTAACCAACAATCCTCAACAAGCACGAGAGTTTTTCCACCAAGTTAACAAAAAAATGGTTGCCAAGCTGCTTAGACCTCTTTCTTATGGTATGCAAGCCTCTTCTTTTTTCATGTACACTAGCGCCGTTAAAGAAGAAGACTTAATTGATGCTGAAACACTGCGTTATTGTCCAGTTGTATTTCAAGAACAAATCCCCAAAGAGTTAGAATTACGCGCAGTGTATGTAAATGGTAATCTGTTTGTTGGGGCGTTAGATGCATCTGAATATGCAGCATCTACTCAAGATTGGCGACGTGGAACAAAAGAAGTTTTGACCTGGCAACCATATCAATTACCTGATAACCTAATTCGTTGTCTAGATGGTTTTATGGCAAGATTTGGACTGGTTTTTGGAGCATTTGACTTAATTAAAACACCATCAGGAGAATATATTTTTTTAGAAATTAATCCTACAGGAGAGTGGGGAATGTTAGAGAGAGATTTAGACTATCCGATTGCATCGGCGATCGCTGATGCGCTACTTGCAAAAAATCCTAAAGATAATACGCATTTTTAAAAATCTAAAACCAACTGATTCATTCTTGAAATGACTGTTTTAATCATTACTCACAGCCAAGACAACGAAAGTATTCCTTTAGTTATTCACGCAATTGAAGCCGAAGGAGGAAAAGCATTTCGTTTTGATACAGACCGATTTCCTACAGAAATACAGCTAGATGTTTATTATGGCAAAACCGAACGGGTTACTCTTAGCGTTGATGACCAAACATTAGATTTAAATGAGGTGTCAGCAGTTTGGTATCGACGCATTGCCATTGGCTCAAAAATCCCTGATATGGATAGACAATTCAGACAAGCTTCACTCAAAGAATCTCGTGTCACCATTCAAGGAATGATTGCCAGTATCAAAGGTTTTCATCTCGACCCTCTGCCGAATATTCGCCGAGCCGAAAATAAGCAATTGCAATTACAAATAGCAAGAAAGATAGGTTTAGATACCCCATACACCCTGACTACAAATAATCCACTGGCAGTAAAGCAATTTGCCCAAGAGTGTCAGCAGGAAATAATTACAAAAATGCTCTCTTCCTTCGCTATTTATGATGAACAAGGACGAGAAAAAGTTGTATTTACAAATCCAATTTCATCTGAGGATTTAGACAACCTCGATGGCCTACGTTTTTGCCCTATGACATTCCAAGAAAAAATTCCCAAAGCATTGGAGTTGCGGACAATTATTGTAGGTAAACGCGTGCTGACGGCTGCGGTTGATTCTCAAGCTTTGGATAAAGCACGTTACGATTGGCGCAAACAGGGAATTGCTTTACTCAATGCTTGGGAGTCACACAGTTTACCTGAAGATGTTGAAGAGAAACTGCTCAAACTAATGGCAGAATTCCGTTTGAATTATGGAGCTATTGATATTATTTTAACTCCTGATAATCGGTATGTATTTCTTGAGGTTAACCCAGTTGGCGAGTTTTTCTGGCTGGAACGCTGTCCTGGCTTACCGATTTCACAGGCGATCGCTGAGGTTTTACAAAATTAATTACACAAGTTACTTTACCCATGTAGGAACAGCTATGTGTCAAAATAATCACAGTTGAAGTATTGAATTCTAAAATGGCTGATGCAAACTTACCTTTACCTGCTGTTTCCGATTCCAACGCAGAGATGGTAACTAATCCCGAATTTCTCCGTCCAGCTAATCCTAATGAATTTTTGCCTCCTATCAATAATTGGACAACTGTCGGCGGCATAGTTCTACTTACCATTTTTGCTGCAAGCATTATCCTGGCAAGCGTTCTTAAATATAAAATTACAGTCAAAGTCCCGGCGACTGTTCGCCCTGCTGGAGAACTGCGTTTAGTACAAGCAGCAACAGAAGGAACGATTAAAAGCATTGCTGTGCAGACAAATCAGCCAGTGAAAAAAGGAGATATTATTGCCTTGATAGACGATAATCGTCTTCAAACTCAAAAAAGCCAATTGCAAACGAATATTCAGCAAGCCAAACTGCAACTATCTCAACTTGATGCCCAAATTCTAGCGTTAGATGGGCAAATAGTAGCAGAAAGCGATCGCACTAACCGAGTTATTGCCTCAGCTAAAGCTGAACTCAATCGCAGTCAACGTGATATTCAAGACAGGCGAACCACTTCAATTGCCGAAGTCAGGGAAGCTAAAGCAAATTTAAGCCAAGCTCACAAGGAATTACAAAAAACTCAAACACAGTTAAAATCAGCAATAGCGAATTTAAAGTCTAGCGATGCTTCCCTAAGAGCAGCAAAAGCCAAGCGAGACAGATATCAACCTTTACTCCAAACCGGCTCGATTTCTCAGGATCAATTTCAAGAAGTGCAGCTAGCTGTTGAACAACAAGAACAACTTTTAGAATCTCAAAAAGCTAGTGTAGAAGAACAACAACAAGCAATTCAACAACAACAACAAGCAGTAGAAGCAGCCACAGCTAAATTACAAGCGGTATTGGTTAATCTCAATCCTAACGATGCTGATGTGGCAATTTCTCAGGAGAAGGTTGCTGCTGAAAGTGCTACAGGTAAAGTCAGTTTGGGAAAATTAAATCAAGAACGAGAGCAATTATTACAACAAAAAGTAGAAATTCAAAAGCAATTCAGCCGGGATGAACAAGAACTACAACAAATTCTTCGAGAGATTGCAGATACAGTGATTCGTGCCTCTGCATCTGGTATTATTCAGGAATTAAATTTGCGTAATCCTTCTCAAGTGTTGCGTTCTGGCGATATTGTTGCTCAAATTTCTCCTAACGATTCACCTTTAATAATTAAGGCATTAGTGCAATCTCAAGATATCCGGAAAGTAGAAACAGGTCAACAAGTACAACTGCGGGTTTCTGGTTGTTCTTATACTGAATATGGAACTTTGAAAGGTAAAGTCAGTAGCATTTCTCCAGATGCAATTGTATCTCAACAGGATAAAAATGCCGCTAATTACCAAGTAACTATTCAACCAGAAAAGCTAGTATTAAGAGTTGGCGATCGCCACTGTGCAATTCAATCGGGCATGGAAGGTAGAGCAGATATTATTTCTTCTCAAGAAACAGTGTTACAGTTTCTTTTGAGAAAAGCAAGATTTCTCACAGATATTTAACAAGTGAATTGTTTTTCAACTTTTATATTTATAAATCTTACTACGATGTCCGACTTCCACAGCATTCACCAGTAGAACATCATCAAAATATTGTATATAACGCGATAGTCACCTACTTTAATCCGATAAGCATTTTCTTTACCTTTTAGCTTTTTCAGCCCGTTTGGACGGGGTTCTGTGGCTAAATCATCAATTTTAACTTGTGTCCGTTCTTGAAGTTCTGACGATAATTTTTTTAGTTGTTTTAATGCACCCTGGGAAATTTCAACTTGATAACTCACACAACTTCCTTTTTTGTTCCTGCCTTAAGTTCTTTTTTAGCTTCTTCCCATGACACACTACCGTTAATTTCAACATCTTTTTTAGCTTTTTCATAAGCTTTTAAATCTTCTTCTTCGATTTTTTTAAGTACGGCATAGATTTCGTCTAAGGTACTGTCATAAGCTTGATATAACAGTAAGTTAATATACTTTAATTAATTGTTCGCGCTCTTGTTCAGTTTTCATTTTTAGACCTCTTGAAAATTGTTAATTTGAGAGTTTCTTAATGATAACTGTTGACAATTTAATTTCGTTTTACTTTTTCAAATAGCCAAAATCCTCCAGACGATATTAACAATAACGGTGTCAACCAATCACCCCAACGCACATATAAAGTCTTTGTTTGTCGGCGATAAATTGTTTGGGCATGAGTTTCGTAGGTGTTATATCCAGATATCCACAAAGTTCGCCCGTGAGGATCTATAAAAGCAGAATATCCGGTATTAGTTGCCCGTGCTGACCATCTATCAGTTTCAATTGCCCGCATGATATCCTGTGCGTGATGCTGGAGTGGCATCCACTGAGTATAATGAGCATCATTAGAAGAACTGAGGATAAATTGCCCACCCGCCGCAGCTTGGTAGCGAAACTGTTCTGCAAAAGCAGATTCATAACATATACTAGCGATCGCTCTCCCAAAAGGAGTGTCAAATACCTGATTTGCCGAACCAGGAACTTGATGTGCATCCAAAGGCGATAACCGCTGAATTATTCCACCTAAAATTCCTTCAAAGGGAATATATTCTCCCAAAGGTACTAATTTCGCTTTGTCGTAGCGGCTGACAATTTCACCTTCACTATCAAAAGTAAATAAGCTAATTGTATAGCTGCGTCCCCGTTCGCCAAAAGCGCCAATCCAAGCAACTACAAGTTTTTCCTTCACTGCTGCAACTAAGGCAGTTGCCATCAAGTCACGCTGGAAAATAGGTAAGGCTCCTTCTGCGGTGAGAACTGCATCTACACCTTGATTTGCTAAAGTTATATATCCAGTAGTGTAGTTTTCTTCGGCGCGACGAAACCCTTCAGAACTCCGCAAAAGTCGGTTAGGAATATTACCTTGCACAATCCCCACTTTCAATGCCGCTTCTGGTGGTTGGGCAATGGGACGGCTGTATAAGATAAAACCTATCAGGTGTAAGGTAACTAATAGTCCGGTGGCAGTAGCTAAGTATTTATTAAACAACCTCACAGACGCAGAGGTAATTTCCTCTGTGTCTGCTGCACTTCTACGGTTTATCCATCCTTCGGCAATCAAGCCATTCACAGCAACTATTGCCCCTGTCACAGTATTAGGCCCAGAAAGTTGACCAAGGTGTACAATCACGAGATTATGCGGGCTTTGAGTGTAAGCAAGAGAAGTCCACCACAGGGGGCCAGCACTCCACAGACTCTCTAACCCGCACCACACTGCTGTACCAATCAGTACACGTAGCCAGGATTTTTGCCCACCTAGACGAACCATTACAGCCGCCCAAATAGTCAGGAATATCCCTCCTAAGACACTAATGAATCCCCAACAAAAAAGTGTGATTGCCAAACTTGGCAACCAAGGAACGCCCAACCAAGTCATGGGATGAATTCCCGTAATCCAAGAGAGGGCGATTCCGTGATAGGCGATACCCCAGAGGAAGGAGGGGGGGATGGGGAGATGGGGGGAAGGGGAGATGTGGGAGGATTGGTTTTTGGATTTGGAGGAAGTAATAACTAATGCCCAAAGGGGAGCTAGGGCAATCCAAGCTAGGAACCATGCGCCGACAGGGGCAACGGTTAGCCCCATTAAAATGCCGCTAGCTAAAGCAATTAAGTAAGGGAGTAAGGAAGTTAACCCCTCCCTGTGTTGTTTACTCTGCTTCTTCCGCATCGCCACTATCAGGTGGAACGATTGCCACTCCGGTAATAGCATCGTCTTCATCTAAACGCTGCACTCTTACCCCAGTTGCCGATCGCGATTGTACCGAAATCGCATTCACCGCTTGACGGATAATAATACCGCGATTGGTGACCATCATAATTTCGTCGTCATCGTTGTTGACAATGCGTAGGGTTGCCAATTGGTCTTTGGTTTTACGGTTTTTAAATTTGGTTGCCATTAAACCTTGACCAGCACGATTTTGCAGGCGGAATTGGGCGACTGGTACGCGCTTACCATATCCTCCCATTGTAATTACCAATACCCAAGGACCAACACTACCGTTGCCAGGTACTTCTGCGGACTCTTCAGTAATTTCAATCTCTTCTGTTTCGATTTCTTCAATTTCCGCTTCTGTAACTGTATCCAAAGTATCGAGAATTGCCGCAGGCAGAATATCCATACCCACCAATTCGTCTTTACTTTTCAACTTCATGGCTTTCACCCCACGAGTAGCCCGACTTAACGGACGCAATTGTTCGTGGTTGCACCTAAAGTGAATCGCCATTCCTTGACGAGAACCAATAATCACGCTGTCTTCTACTCTGGCGCGTCGTACCCACCGCAGTTGGTCACCTTCTTCTAAAGAAATGGCAATCAAGCCATTGGCGCGGATGTGGTTAAAGGCTGCCAATTCGGTTTTCTTAATGTTACCGCCTTTAGTAAGCATCACCAAATATTCTTCGTTGCTAAATTCGTCAACGGGGACGATGGAAGTGATTTTTTCTTCTTTGGGAATCGGTAGCATTTGGACGATGGGTGTACCACGACTGGTACGAGAACCTACGGGAATTTGATAAGCTTTCAGGCAGTAAACTACGCCACGTTCGCTAAAGAATAAAACACTATCGTGGTCGCAGCAAGTTAAGAAATGCTCAACGGTGTCATCATCTTTGACCTTGGCTGCGGCTTTACCTCTGGTAGCACGGCTTTGGGCTTCAAAGGTATTGACGGGCATCCGTTTAATGTAGCCTTGCTTCGTCAGTAAAATTACCGCTTTATCGTTGGCAATTAAGTCACGTTCGTCTATTTCACCTTCCCCTGGTAAAATTACCGTCCGCCGGGGCGTGGCGAAGCTAGTTTTTAATTGGGTGACTTCGGTCTCAATGATTTGCAGCACCCTCTCCCGCTTTGCCAAAATATCTTGCAAGTCGGCAATCTTGGCTTGTAATTCTTCATGTTCTAGACGGATTTTGTCTGCTTCCAAGGCAGTCAACCGCCGTAATTGCATCTGCAAAATAGCATCTGCTTGCACTTCCGAAAGTCCGTAAGTTGCGATTAACTCGCCTTTGGCTGTGGGTGCATCTGGTGCATGGCGAATCAAATTAATAATTGCATCTAAGTGAGACAGGGCAATCAATAACCCTTGTAAAATGTGGTCGCGTTCCTCGGCTTTTCGCAGTTCGTAGCGAGTGCGTCTGGCAATGGATTCAATGCGGAAATCCAAGAAGACGCTTAAGAACTGCTTGAGGGTGAGTACTAGCGGTTCGCTATTCACCAACGCCAGCATGTTTGCGCCGAAGTTGGCTTGCAGTGGGGTTTGTTTGTAGAGGTTGTTTAGAACAACGCGGGGATAAGCATCACGCTTGAGTTCAATCACAACCCGCATTCCATCGCGATCGCTTTCATCTCGGATATCTGCGATGCCCTCTAGCCGCTTTTCATTGACCATTTCGGCGATTTTTTCAATCAGCGCCGCTTTGTTGGTTTGATAGGGCAATTCGGTGATCACAATTGCTTCTCGATCTGGGCGTCCCCGCTGTTCAATGGTTTCAATGCTCGCAACACCGCGCATGGTAATCGAACCACGCCCGGTGGTGTAAGCTTCCCGAATCGCTGCTGTCCCTAAAACTTGTGCCCCAGTAGGAAAGTCGGGGCCATGGACATATTGCATTAATTCGATATCAGTGATTTCTGGATTGTGAATCAGTGCCACCAAACCATCAATTAACTCCCCCAAGTTGTGCGGTGGAATATTGGTTGCCATACCCACGGCAATTCCAGAGGAGCCATTGAGCAGCAGTTGGGGAATCCGGGCTGGTAGCACTGTCGGTTCTTGCTGGGAACCGTCAAAGTTATCGGCGAAGTCTACAGTTTCAGATTCGATGTCGTGCAGTAGACCAGCACTAGTTAAAGCTTTCAAACGGCATTCTGTATACCGCATTGCCGCTGGGGGATCGTTGTCCACCGAACCGAAGTTACCATGCCCGTCAACTAAAGGCGATCGCATGGAAAAATCCTGCGCCATCCGCACCAAGGCATCGTACACAGCCGTGTCACCGTGGGGGTGATATTTACCCAACACTTCCCCCACCACACGGGCACATTTCTTAAACGGGCGATCGTGCAGCAAACCTAGCTCGTGCATTGCATAAAGAATGCGACGATGCACAGGTTTTAGACCATCCCTCGCATCTGGCAGCGCCCGACCCACTATCACGCTCATGGCGTATTCCAGATAAGACTGCGACATTTCGTTTCGCAAGTCTGTCGGGATAATCCTCTCCTGTGAGGTTGTCATAACCTAAAAATCTCCAAAAATCGTAGATTTTAGCTTTTTTAATCGACACAGCACCAAATTATTCTAAATTTCTCTTGAATAATTGCCATATTCTGATATAATTCTATCATGTATTGCCTTTTCCTGCCTGGATAGCTTACTCTAGTATTTAGTTAGCTGTAAGTATAATAAACTACCCTATAATCTAAAGTATAGTCAGCAGAAAACAGTAAACTCAAAGCTTAATTATGTAAATTTACTTAATTCAAATTATAGTTCTGTCAATTAAGATAATTAAGTTAATTGGCATAATGAATTATAAAAACTATTTAATTTTAAATATTCTCAATTAGAGTTGAATTTAGAAAGCATAATGAGACTAAAACCTTTATTCAGTAAGGCTCTTATTTTCCAAGTTTTTTATTAATCAAACCAAAGTGTTACAAAGAAAATGCTGCTAGATAAAGTAGTAGATTTTGGTAGCAAATGAATCCTATCAGCAGCACAATGGTCAGTCTAATTCAAGAATACTTCTGCTGATCATCACAGTTGCATATGAGTTGCAATTGAATATTTAATGAGCATAATATGTTTACCGTAAGTAAAAAGGCATGACTTATATAGTATAACGATTAGAAAATTCTACTAATTAGACATGAATGGATGAAGTTGATCAATATTAGTTGATAACTTAAGCTGTTGTTTTAGGTGAATAGATATGACTTATAATTTGACATACGAAGAATCAATTCAATGGATACGGAATCAGTCAGAACATAAGGAATTAGTCAAATTTTGTTATCTTGATACAGATAATCTGGCAGCAGCAAAACGTTTCTCTTTAAGTGAGGAATTTATTGAAGTTGCAAACCTTTTGAAATTAAATAACTCACCTCATAAATTAAAAATACTTGATTTAGGCTGTGGCAATGGAATTGCATCTTATGCCTTTGCTTCTCTAGGACATGATGTTTCATCCGTAGATCCTCACCTTAGCGAAGATGTTGGATTAGGAGCAACTGCAAGACTCGCATCTACAATCAAAAATGGCTCAATAGAAACCTTCCAGGCATTTGCTGAGTTACTACCTTTTCCAGATTCGACATTTGATATTGTCTATGTTCGTCAGGCATTGCATCACTTTTATTCATTACCAAAAGGACTAGCTGAATGTTCGAGAGTTCTCAAACCAAAAGGTCTATTACTTGCAACTAGAGAACACGTTGTTGATAATGATAAACAGCTAAAAATTTTCTTAGAAAATCATATTTTTCATAGAATAAATGGTGGAGAAAATGCTTATACTTTAAATGTTTATATTTCAAATTTTAAAAATTCAGGGTTTAAAATTCTTAAAAATTTTACTGCTTTTAGTACAGTAATCAATCATTTTCCTACATCTAATATAGAATTGATGGATTATTTATTTCAACCATTAAAAAAGATATTAGGTAAAAAAATTGCCTCAGTTATTATCAAATTTTATCCCATTGAAATTCTCTATCGATATCTGTTATCTTACTTTTATAAATATCCAGGTAGATTATATTCCTTCCTTTGTATCAAAGAAAAAAATAGCTAAATGCATTGCGGCCGCGAACGTCCCCGCTACAACACTGATAATTCTAAACGCGCTCGCTTTCATCATCCATATCAGCAGGCTAAATCTCTCAAATCGTTGTAGTTGCTGAGTTAAATATTCTAGAACATTCCACTACAACGCAGCAAAGAGTTCCCACAACTGCTTAGCGTATCATCCGATGGGAAATTAAGCTTTTCCTAACGGTGTATAAAAATACGAATTTAAGCCCCAAGATAGTGTGTGCCTTGCAGCTAAAGAATTTAAGCTTGAGGTATAGTTTGGGAAAATACTTATGAATAAGGAAACAGTTCCTAATCAAGCTGAAAAAATGAATCCAGAAAGTGATCCATCAGAATTAAGTCCAGAGGTACTTGACAAAATCAAACACCCTCCTTCAATAGACGATGTGATTCGCGAGCAATCACCACAAGAACGCAGAAATAACCCAGCTTTAGTACCCGAAACACTCGATCAACCAATTGATGAATTGAGCGACTTTAGCCAAGAGTAGCGATGCATATCTAGAGGTTTATTTGCGAATTGCCATTTAGATTCCTAGGTTCTGAACTTCGGGGCGTCTCACCCGCCTATAACCAAGGGCGGATAAGATGTCCAACCCAATATTGTCGTAGCTCGTGTTTTCCGGAATACTACAATTGTATAAATGTTCACCTATGCGCTAGCAAATGCAATAGTCGCTACAACCATCGCTAGTGCTGCACCCGACTCAATACTCAAAATCTTTGAAGCCTTGCATTAACGCTCTAGAAACTGCCAAGGTCGATCTTATAAGAAAAGCTGTTCCACATTTAACAAAGCATATATGATGTTGGCTGTTGACCGCTGACGGTTGACTTGTTAACAGTGAGTTCTCAACGAATTTCCCAAGTGATTATGCAATCAGTATGCTCGAATAATCGTCATTGCAACCGTAGGGAAGCAATCCTGAAAATTTTGTAATTGCGTCGTTTCACTCACTTAGGAGATACAGCAGATTGCAAGTAAGTGAGGTGCACAATCCAAGACTGATTTATCAGATATAAAGAGTTTCCACCTCCTGCCTCAAAACCCGTAACTTTGTACTTCATGCGAATGAAAACTGCTGTATTACGACTGATTTATCGAACATCATAATAAGTTGACACCTGTGCATAACTAGCTGTAAATTCCTATAGGGAATTGTGCTTCAAATAGATGATAAAGATTAGAAATTCCCACTTCTCAATATTTAGTAGCTTTGTAATCATTAATTGATAATTTTTATGAATTAAATGCATAGATGACATTATGATGCAACTATTTTGCAATTTTTTAAAAGAATAAGAATACTCAAAAACTTTTGATATTTTTTCTCAACAAACTGGTATTGTTTAGATCGACCTGAATCTAACTTGAAAAAGGTAGTAAGGAATAGGGAGATGGGGAAGTATGAACAGATGCCCTCCCAATCCCTCAGATAGACGTTATATCTACGGTGGTGTTAATGAGGATTGATATTTTACCCAAGGTTTACAGAATAAAATCACTAAGCGTTTTACCTTTTATACTCAGTTTAATATTGGTTTTGTTCATTGGCAGCCAAACTATAGCTGTACCAACAAAATCTACAGAGATATTATGGGATACACACGGTATACCGCATATCTACGGTAAAGATGACCAGAGTGCATTTTATGCCTTTGGTTGGGCACAAATGCAAAGTCATGGAGATTTGCTTTTGCGTCTCTACGGTCAAGCACGAGGACGGGCAGCCGAATACTGGGGAAAAGAATATTTAGACTCAGACCGTTGGGTACTAACTATGGGAGTACCGGAACGCGCTCGTAATTGGTATAAGGCACAGAATCCAACTTTTCGCAAGTATCTAGATGCTTTTGCAACTGGGATCAATACTTATGCTTCTCAAAATCCGAAGTTGATTGACGATCGCGTTAAGGCAGTGCTACCAGTCAACGGAGAAGATGTCATAGCTCACTTACATCGAGTACTCAATTTCACCTTTGTAGTCGATCCGGAGTCAGTAGCTAACTTAAACAAGCAAAAGTCGCCAGTAGGATCTAATGGTTGGGCGATCGCACCAACTCATTCGGCTGGCGGGCACGCGATGTTATTAGCAAATCCCCATCTACCTTGGTCAGATTTATTTTTGTGGTACGAAGCTCAAATCACTACACCAGGAATTGATGCTTATGGAGCAACACTTGTGGGTGTTCCCGTATTGGCGATCGCTTTTAATAATAACTTAGGCTGGACTCATACCGTTAATACCTATGATGGTTGGGACTTGTATGCACTCACACTCGCAGATAATGGCTACCGCTTTGATGGCAAAGTTGAGAAATTCCTGGTCAAAACCTTATCATTAAAGGTGAAGCAGGAAGATGGCTCTTTGCAAGAACAACGATTAGTAGTCAAAAGTTCTGTCCACGGACCTGTGGTAGTCGAGAAAGATGGTCAAACCTTAGCACTAAGAGTTGCCGGTCTTGATAGACCAGGTGTACTCCAGCAGTGGTGGGATATGGCACGAGCAAAAAACCTCAGCCAGTTTGAAACCGCACTCAAGCGCTTGCAACTATCGATGTTTACGGTGATGTATGCCGATAGAGAAGGCAATATTATGCACCTATTCAACGGGCAAGTTCCGGTACGTTCTCAAGGAGATTTTGCATATTGGCAAGGCATCATTCCTGGCGATACATCTAAAACTTTATGGACAAAAATCCATCCATACAAAGATTTACCACGCATCGTCGATCCTAAGAGTGGTTGGTTGCAAAATACTAACGATCCACCTTGGACAACTACATTTCCAACTGCGATCAAAGCAGATAATTACCCATCTTATATGGCACCTCGTTTCATGGATTTCCGCTCGCAACGTTCTGTGAGAATGTTGGCTGAGGATAACAAAATCTCTTTTGACGAAATGATTGCATACAAGCACTCGACGCGGATGGAAATGGCCGATCGCCTTTTGGATGATTTAATTCCTGCTGCCCGCAAGTACGGTAAGAATTTAGGAAAAAAAGCAGCAAGTGTTCTGGAAACTTGGGATCGGCAAGCCAATGCAGATAGTCGAGGAGCGGTATTATTTGCCTTTTGGGTTCACGAGCTGAACTTAAATAAGACATTTAGTCAACCTTGGAATGAAAACTCCCCACGCACCACACCTGATGGTTTAGCTCAGCCAGAAAGTGCAGTTGCAACACTCGAAGCAGTAGCAGCACAGATAGAAAAGACCTATGGAGCTATGGATGTGGCATGGGGAGATGTTTTTCGGCTACGTTATGGCAATCAAGATTTACCTGCCAATGGTGGTGCAGATCCCCTTGGTATCTTCCGAAACGTCTTTTCATCACCGCAATCAGATGGCAAGTTTAAATCCGAGGGTGGCGATTCCTATGTTGCGGCAATCGAATTTTCTAACCCTGTACGAGCAATGGCACTCACCACCTACGGCAACGCAACTCAACCCGGCTCGCCCCACATTGGCGATCAGTTAAACATGTTTGCCAATAAAAAATTGCGTCCTGTGTGGCGCGATCGCTCGGATATCCTTGCCCATCTAGAAGCCCGAAAAGTATTCTAGTAAGTTCTACTGATACCATACTGACTAGTAAAAATAATTCGTAATTGGGGATTTCCAGAAAATAAATTATCCCTCTTGTGGGGTGGGCATCTTGCCCCCCCTGAATATATAGCGTTTCCTAATCTGCTGATGTACTAAGTGCACCACTAATAAAATTGGGCAATCTCAGCGCTACTCTGCGTTTTCCTCTGCGATCCTCTGCGTTTCAAAACATTAGTTCTGTACCTCACTTAACTGGGAATTGCTATAGGACGGATGAGAACACCCATCCCATAAGAAAATTTGGGATATTTTTTATTTGTCAGTCCCTAAATTCTTAAATCTTTGCAGCTAGGTTATGGGCTTCTACAATAAATTACGAATTACTAATTAATAGTCAACCCTCATCATTCAACATTGATTAAAGCGAGTATCTAGTAAAATAACTTAGCAACTCAGCAAGCAAAAGGTTCAGTGTCATGGCTCAAGCTAGTATTGGAATTATCGGTGGCAGTGGTCTGTATAAAATGGATGCACTCAAAGATGTCGAAGAGGTGCAAGTTGAGACTCCCTTTGGTTCTCCATCTGATGCTTTGATTCTAGGGACTTTGGAGAAGACGCGGGTAGCTTTTTTAGCGCGTCATGGTCGCAATCACACGCTTTTACCTTCTGAGTTACCGTTTCGGGCTAATATCTATGCGATGAAGCAATTAGGTGTGGAGTATTTAATTTCCGCTAGTGCTGTGGGTTCCTTAAAAGCAGAGGCCAAACCATTAGATATGGTAGTGCCAGATCAGTTTATTGACAGAACAAAAAATCGAATTTCAACATTTTTCGGTGAAGGAATTGTGGCTCACATTGCCTTTGGCGAGCCGATTTGCCAGAACTTAGCTGGTATATTGGCAGATGCGATCGCTTCTCTCAATTTACCAGAAGTCACTCTCCATCGTGGCGGTACTTATGTGTGCATGGAAGGGCCAGCTTTTTCCACGAAGGCAGAATCGAATCTTTACCGCAGTTGGGGTGCAACAATCATTGGGATGACTAATTTACCAGAGGCAAAGTTAGCTAGGGAAGCGGAAATTGCCTATGCAACTTTAGCGCTGGTGACAGATTACGATTGTTGGTATGCAGAGCATGACACTGTGACGGTAGACATAGTGATTAGCAATTTGCTGCGGAATGCGGTCAATGCTCAAAGGGTGATTCAAGAAACTGTGCGGCAGTTGAGTGAAAATCCACCACCGAGTGAGGCGCATTCGGCGTTGCAATATGCGATTTTGACTCAATTGGATAAAGCGCCAGCGGCGACGAAAGAAAAATTGGGGTTATTGTTGCGGAAGTATTTGTAATATTAAGAATTTAGAATTTATCAGACTTGGAAGTCCTAATTTCATAATTTACCCCGTTTGCTGTTACTGATGCGGCTGCTGTAGAACGTATTCAGTCTTGGGCTGTTACAGCACGACGGGCAAAACCTCAATCTGTGGAGACCGCGAAGTTTCGCAATATGATGTGATAAATTAAATTAGAGCTTGTCACTAAACAACCTTACTATTTCTATTTAGAAATGCTTTTTCAATAAGCTTTTTAGATGGCAAATTGTAAAAGCTGTTTCTTTACAGGCTGTCAATGACTTGTTTTGTCCACACCTTCAGGGCAAATAGAAAAAGCAAATTAGCACAACATAGCATCAAAATTTTTTCTTCTGGACTGCATAATATTGATTTGCTCACACCCATAGATATATGAAGTCAAGTTCTATTTTGTCTGATCAATGTGTTTCTTATTTTAAATATATTCATCCAACTCAGCTATGAACGTTTGTGTTTCTCAGATTAAATGTAGTAAATCAAAGTAAAAAATCTGATTATACCTACTTTTAAAATTGTTAGTCTTTATTGATATGAAACTTTAGTTAACACTATTTTCCAAGGATAAAAATTATGTCTGCTCTACGAATATGACTCTCACACAAACAAAGATAACTACATACTTTACAGATTGTGATTCAAGCTCATTCAAAATTTATTTAACATCAGTAATAAATATCAAGTGCATTTGCAAATATTGAACTGGTAAAAACAAATATGAAATGGCCAAAAACTCATTCATCCATCTATACTTCTCTAGCACCAAACTCACACTCTGGATTATCATATAGACCCTTCACTAGCCAACCCCCAAAAGCATCAGTTGCACCTGATACACAGACAGATATAGAAAATCATGCTTTTAAACAGCAGCAAATGGAGGCAACTAAACTAGAGATACAGGCGAAGTATGGCACGATTACCCCCGAAGGACAGGAACACCTACAGCTATTACAAGCCAAGATGGATGCATTTTGGGCAGGGCGAAAAACCCCTCCTGGTCATAATATTGCGAATATTCCAATTCATAGACCAGATACAGCACCAATTCAGACAAAGTTGACTGTTGGGCTACCAGGAGATAAGTTTAAGCAAGAAGCAGATAAAATAGCACATCAGTCAAAAAGCCAGCAACTTCAGCTGCAACCACAGCCGTTAACAGGTCAACCACCTCAGATTCAGCAGCGCATCGGCTCTGGTACAATACAGCGCAAACAACTCAATTCAAATGATATCCTCAAAGCTCTCAGTTCTATTTCATTCGTCAAAAACAAGCTCAAACAAACACAGCATCTACGTCGTGATAATCGGGACACGGCTGACAACGTAGAAACTATGCGTCAGCATGTAGAGAAGGTACTCGCCCAGTATGACACCAACCTTAAGGGCAACGACAGCACAGTTAACCAAGCTATATCAGTTGCTGTTGTGTTGGAAGGCGTAGCCAGAGTAATTGCTGTGAACGAACTCAACGACCCCGCCCTCACTCCTGAGCTGACCATGAAGCTGATGGAGCTGTACCGAACCGAGATCGAGTCCAAGCTCAAGAAAATGGATCGTCAGCAAGATGTACTCAAATTAGCTACAGCTCTAACTGCTGACGACCCAGTTAGCCTCTACATGCACAACGAATTGCGTCTTGATGCGGCTGCTATACGAGTGCGAATGATGGCACGTTCTGCTGGCAAGGAGCCAAAGGATTTCTTAGATTTACTGCGTCAGCGCTTTGAAATCGAAATGGCTACCTACCAGAAAGATGATGTAAAAAATCGACAGGACATGGGAAATACAGCAGGAAATTTCAATGTCAAGGAGGCCACAGGTGAGATATCGGTAGCTTATCTCGAAAAGCTTTTCCCTGGCGGTATCGCTCAGTGGGTTCAGCCACCAAGCGGCGAGCGCAATACGCTTAATTTTACAGCTGATGCCACTCAGAAGTTGGACGCTCTAGAGGCTGCTGTCATCAAAACCAATCTTCGTGACTATGATCCCAATACACGCAATTGGAGGCGACAAGGGGGTGAGGATCAGAAACTTACTAGTAAGCAAAGCGCTCATTTGAATGAAATTGAGCAACAGGAAGAAGAATTAAGGCTTAATTGGAGTGATGACCCAGTTATCACCAGACTAAAATCTCTGTTCCAGCTTGATGACAATAGTGCTACCAACTTGGTTGCACAAATCAAAAGTGGACTACAAGACCTGCCTATTACCCTCACAGTTAGAGGAGCCGAATGGTTTGATCAAGGCGACCCGAGTAGCACAATTTATCAGCCGGGTTCGTCACGCACGAATACCGCAGACTACTATAATCTCTTAAAGAAGAAAAGAAAAAAATCCTCTCAGCCAAGCCACCTAGATTCAATTAATTATTTGGGTGATTATAATGACACCACTGGACAAGAGCGAGGAAATAATTACGGTCGGTTCCGCAACTGGAAAGATCAAAGAATGACTGGTAATTTAGGCTTTTCTGATACCGAACTGCCATCGTTTGCTGCCGTCAATATGAACTGGTTAGCCCACAGTACTAGTCAACCTACGCAAGGGTCTTTTGGAATGAATAATGCAGCTGAGTACGGCAAGAACTCCTACGGCGACACCCACTTTGTACTCAGACAGGGAAATATCGCTGAGCGGTTGGTTTACACTGCTACAGATCACGGCAAGCCACGGCGAGACATCTACTTAGCCTTCTGTGACTTTCTACTAGGCAACGACGCAGCACAAAGTCAAACTGGGATGAAAGCAACTAAAAAGGATGTCGTAGTTCGACATGTCGTAAATTCGTTAATTACCCAGAAGCGAGTAAGTTCAGACGTACAGTGTTTTGAGGTGCAGATATTTGGAGAACTTGACATCAGTAAGGACGTAGAGAAAATTTCTGTAGCACCGTCAGTAGGAGCGAATGTGCAGAACAATATCAATACATTTTGCACTATGCATGGTATCACCTTCGAGGCCATTGCTCAGCCAACCGAGGATGTGGAACATCAAAGGTGGTTCACTCCCAATCCGCTTACAGGGTCGGGATTGGAAATGCTCAATCAGCTCCAGAACGCGCTAGCAGCTAGTCAACTCCCGCAAACGTCTTGAGTTCGACTGTCTTAAAACTTAGTTGTTCATAGCGGTGGCTATCTGCTTCAAAGCCATGCCAATCAGCCGTAGGTATTAGGTGGCATTTTCTTTAGAGAACTCCACAAAAAAGATGATCCAGTAGCTATTCTGGTTGAGCGAAAATTTCCACAAACCATTTTTTTAGATGGGGAAGACGGGAAATCTGTGCTTCAACTTTGTCTATCGCTTCTGCTGTGAGTGTAACTCGAGTGGAGTAAACTTTATCTACCAATGTCACAAGTGGATTTTTCCCCTTAAATGTGAGAGTTTTGGCAAAATTCAATACTGTCTCAACAGTGTCAAGTAAACTACCATTCCAATGCTGTTCTAGCCAACCAAAGCAACAAGTCGTGTTTGATGCCAGAGCAATATCTTTGGTTTGTTGTAAAGCAAGGTTTAATAATTTGTTACTTTTGTCCTGGAATTTACTGAGATAATTGTATATAAAGATTTAGAAAATTTGGAAATTTCTTAATCATGGAACCGAAATTAGAAGATATCTCAAACAGTTCTAAGCGCCGTCAAATTCTTCAAACTGCTCTCACCTTTGTGACTGGCTTAACCACAACATCACTGTTATCATTTTTAATGACCAAATCTACAAAAAAAGCACAAGCAATTGTTGTGCAACGACCGAATAAGTTTGAACTTAAAGGCAAAGGTACCGAGATTAAATATTCTATCCTCAACGAAATTCCACAGCTTGATTACAGAACTGAAAATACTTCCACTCATTTTAGTGGCGATGAAATTAAGACATTAACTACTGATATTGGCACGCTTATTATAATCATTCTCAGCAAGCCAAATCCAGAACTGGGAGGAAATATAGTTAGATTGAGCTTTCTGTTACCCACTATTAATCTACCGATTGGTGATCAAAAAACTACTGTCCAAACTCAGGCAATTCTTACTACCGAAAAAACATCAGGATTGATCCGAAGACCAATATTTGGACAATTTCAATCATACGAAACTTTCGCACTCAACGGAACTGCTCTCTTGGGCTAGATTTACACCAAATGAGCCTTGGAGTTTAGCAAAGAGAGTCCATATACAGGCACTCAAAACTACTCAACCAGACCGCTAATCTTACACTCCTGATTACACTCAGTTAATAACTAATCCCAGAATTTCAGCTACTGTAACCTAATACCATACTCTAAATGATTTTTTTGTCAATATTCTTATCCGTGGAACAGCTTACGTTATTTTAAAGTATTTATACTAGATTTGAGGAAAGTATGACCAAGCTAATCTTAATTACAGGGATAAGTCAAGGTTTAGGTTATGCCATGACTGAAGGTTTTATTCAAGAAGGGCATACAGTGATTGGTTGCGCCCGTTCATCAGATGCTATTGAGAAACTACGCCAGAAGTTTAGTGCCCGCAACGATTTTACATGTGTAGACGTAGCAAATGAATTGCAAGTAGAAAAATGGGCAAAACACGTACTCAACAAATATCAATTGCCAGATATAGTAATAAATAACGCAGCAATTGTTAATTATCCAGCACCTTTGTGGGAGATACCATCTGAAGAATTTTCTAAATTAATTGATATCAATATTAAAGGAGTAATGAATATAATTCGCCATTTTGTGCCACCAATGGTGAAAAAAAAGCATGGTATTATTATCAACTTTAGTTCTGGTTGGGGACGGTCTACTTCACCCCAAGTTGCACCATACTGTGCTTCCAAGTGGGCAATAGAAGGATTAACTCGTTCTCTAGCACAAGAATTGCCGACTGGTATGGCAGCTATCCCACTCAACCCAGGGATTATTCATACAGATATGCTCTCTATTAGCTTTGGGGAAGAAGCTGCTAATTATACGCCTGTGTCCGATTGGGTATTAAAAGCTGTTCCATTTATTCTCAAGTTGAAAGCCAAAGATAATGGAGTTCCCTTAACTGTTCCAATATAAGATTTTTTGGAGTAGAGAAGGGTTGAGCTGGGGCGCGATATCCGGGTTAATAATTTCTGTAGATGAGCAGCATTTTAATTAACGATAATCCTACCAAAGGTATATTATTCCATAGATAAAAATGCGACTTGTCACTAATAACTTATCCCTGAACCAGATACTCTCCTCAATGATTTTTGTGAGCAGTGGGGTCAACTAACCGATAAAATTGGTTCGGCTTGCTTGTGGGAGGAAAAGGATTTCCAGCTGTTGATGTTACCTCCAACCCTGTACCTTCTCCATTAGCATCAATGAGTTCGTACTGTCCACTTACGGGTGTGCGTTCACCTGGACTATAGCTCAAAGATTCAGGCGAAGAAGTTAACTCATTAGACTTATAGTGCTGTAATGTCCCAGCATTGTAGGTTAGATAAAATCGACTCCTAATTTCAAAACCTGGAAGATACCCTCCAAGATAAGGTATTTCTGACAACTCGCTGAACGTCCCTTTGATTTCTGAAATTGGTTTGAGTAATTTTTGGTTATTCTGACTCCAAATGATGATTTGTGTATCTAGCAATTCTTGAAATTCTAAAGCGTGTAGCGTTGCTTCATCTTGTTGGGCTTGGCTATCTACAACAATTAATAAATTCAGAGTCAACAAAAGTATTGTTTGTATTTCTACTAAATTATTATTAGAGATAACTTGCGTAGAATATTCATCTACATGAAAACCAAACTGAGATTTAAAATGTGAAAATTCTGTGGAGAGCAATTGCTGATTGAGATATGGTAGCAATCCGGTATCTGAGTCTAAGAGTATCTGACGAACGATTGGTAATTTTGTCATAAGTGGTTTACAACTTTTGAATTAAAAGCTTTTAAACTAATAATCTCACTTTAGATAGCAGCAAGTACATCCATCAAATGGACTTGATTGTCTCAATCGCTTTACTGATTTACAAAAAGATATCTTTCGTGCTGTGGGTGTGCGTGCATTCCCTAATGTCAGCTTCTAATACCATGCTGTCAAAGATAGTAGTATTCTGCCATTGCGACTGGAGCAGACTGCAAGGAGGCAATTTCAGCAGATCCAAACTACTACAACTGTGCAAAAGCCACACCAAGGCAGCGGCAATTTGATATTTCTGAGTCTGGACAGTCCTTTACTAATATTTAGAGCAGTTTTCATTCATTTGCATGAAGTACAAAGTTACGGGTTTTGAGGCAGGGGGCAGTTCTTGCTGGAGGCAGGAGGTAGAAACTCTTTTTCTATGATGAATCAGTCCTGGATTTTGTACCTCACTTAGTTGCAATCTGCTATAACCTTCTTGTGTCACTCTCCGAAAACATTTGTCATTTGTGAATTCTAGAGCTTTTATATACTAAGCGATCGCAGGATTTTTTCTAATAACAAATGCAAGACCTATTTTTTCCTAATAATAAAGCTTGTATTGACCGACTGATAAATCTTTTAGAGATTGTCTGCTCAGAAAGTGACAGAAGAGGGATAATTAGGTCAACATTGAAAAAAGTCAGATAGAATCTTTACGAGCTCGCTGTAATTTACATTAATTACTCAAGAATCAATATCAATACAAATCACTGTAACGTATGGATTGATCAGTGATTCAGGTACATCAATTGTTAATTCTCCTAAAGGATTAGAATTGAGCATAGAATCTATAATTGCACAGCGACTTGTGTAGGTTAGTGCTGTGCCATTAGCAAGAGCAAACACCGATTTTACTTGTTTGATTGGTATACCCCTAACTGATATTGTTTCGTAAGGTTTCATTAATAGGTGTAGATAAATGCGATTACCTCCGGCACGCGAAGCGCGATCGCCCTTACGAGTTGAGGGGCCATAAAATTGCCACGGTTCTAATCCTGGGGTTGTATCAAGTATACTTTCAGAATGAACAGACATCCAATCTGCTATATCTTTGAGACGCTCTAACTGCTCAGCGGGGATTTGTCCATTACCCATTGGACTAACATTAAGCAAGAGGTTGCCTCCTTTGCCTGCTACTTCGCAAAGGGTATGAATCAATTGACGAGAGGATTTGAAGTTGCAATCATCTGAATTATATCCCCAACTTTCATTAATAGTCAGACAGGTTTCCCAAGGACGATCAGGTGGGTGAGGAGGAATAAACTGCTCAGGAGTTTCAAAGTCTCCACAATTGGGTAAGCGATCGTTAATGAGAATATTCGGTTGTAAATCACGAATCATTTTTGCTAATTTTTGAGGCTGCCATTGCTCTGGAGTGCGTTCCCAACTTCCGTCAAACCAAATGATATCGATTTGACCATAGTTGGTCAATAATTCTCGTATCTGATTGAACATAAATTGGATATATCGCTCCCATTGTTGCGCTGTAGGTTGAGGTAGTTGATCAAAGCGATAAGGTTTATCTGCTTCTGTAAAAGCCGGATAGTCAGGATGATGCCAGTCACTAAGCGAAAAATAAAGACCAATACGCAACCCTACAGAGCGCATAGCTGTGATAAATTCACCTACAATATCTTTTTTGTAAGGTGCAGATGCAATTGAAAAGTTTGATTCTTGGGTATGGAATAAGGCAAAACCATTATGATGCTTGGCTGTTAATATGGCATATTTCATTCCTAGACTTTTTGCTAAATCTGCCCACTCTTGAGGATTGTATTGTTGTGGATTGAAAGTATTTGCTGTGTAGTGATATTTCTCAACTGGAATATCTTTGCAAAAAGGCAGACTAAATACACCCCCAACTAAGGGCCAAGATAACTCACATCCTTGTTGAGAACTATGTCCCCAATGAATAAATATCCCCAATCGAGCTCTATCAAACCAGTTATTCATTATGGTAAAATTTAACAATAATTCTGCTTTATTCGGAGAAATAGCTCCTGAGAGCATTTTAGTATATATACAGATTTTGGTTGTTATTATTTATTGCTGAAGTTAAAATGCCATCGTTATAAAGCGTAGACATTTCACATTTAATTAGGTTGATCTGCTTATTAGTTAGCGATCGTGCCTTTTCCCCAGTTGAAATGACTAATTTATTGGCTTGCTACTTTCACTGAGGCGTTGGGCTATTATAGTTATAGTTTTCGTCCAAGCTAAAAGCGACGTGAATTCCTGGTGATTGAATATCCGTATCTAGAATTAAAACATGGTATCCTGCACAAGCGATCGCAGTTGCAATATTCGCAGTCACATTAAATTTACCAGATAGCATTTAGACTACGAGCAGATATATTAGTCTTTGTGTGAGTATACCTCTTTATCTACTCATATATGAATATGTTTATTACTTTTTATCTCAGCAATTAGGTACTTAGAAAGAGACTTAACAGAGCGTTTTTATGCTATTAAATAAATATCAGTTTACTCTAAAAAGACCACCTGGTAACTTTGGTAAGTTATTAATTTTTAGCTAACTAGGAATTTCAAAGAATGGAAAATACATTATTCGATCAAACGTTTCGTGACAGCGAGGGCAAAATTGTTATAGCTCAGCCGCCAAACCCACCAATTATTCTTTGGGCAGTAGCTAGTTTATTAACTCTAGTTTTTACAAGTGGCAAAATCAATGTAGTCTTAGACGTAGTGGCAAATGGCTCCATATTTACTTGGGCGTGGCTGGAATTATTTCAAGGCGTTAATTATTTTCGCAGAGCATTAGGTCTTGCTGTATTTATTGCGATTATCGTGTCAAAAATTTAGTTACTTTCTACAGAAGTCTCTGACTTAATCTGTACCCAGATGAACGATGAGATGAATAGCGAGTAGTTACAAACAAAGCTGTGACAATAAAATTAATCTCACTAAATGTACTAGTAAGATTATAAACTGAAATACTCAGTGTAGTCCTATTAAGGGATCGCCTCAACTCAAAAACCATGTTCTACAATGGATATCTGGGGTAGTCAAAAGTTGGACATTGGATAATAATTCAAGTTGCAGGCTATGGAATACAAATTTACTAGCGAATGCGATCGCTTGAATCCATAATTAGCAACTTGGATTATTAGTAATTAAAATTTATTGCAAAATTAAATAAAAATCATTACATTCAGTAGTGAAACACCTATATCCAACATCCAAAATCCGAAGCTGACTATGGTGTTGGGAACTTTTTTTTTAAGGATTTACCTCCTTTAATATCTAGTACTTGTGCTAACTCAGTTGTATTAAATGACTTAACCAGACTCAAACCAAGAGATTTACTAGAAATGCTTTGAGTGTAGCTGGCGTTGAGATAAGGAATGTATTGTGACTTTCCTGCAACATAAGTTTGGAAGAAAGGTAAACTTAGAACATTCATGTAACGACGCGCTTGGGAAGCATCACCAATCATTTCAGCGGGTAATGGTACTTGCTGATTTGCAGGGCTAGCATTACCAATGGTGGAAAAATGAGTAGCACCTATAAGCATGACAAGATACTTTGATGAATTCGCCAACCAAGAAAAAGGTAAAATTTGCTCGGATAAAGCTGGCGCAACAGTATCATCACTACTACTGACAATCATCACCGGAGTTTTTATTTGATTTAAGCCACTTTGGCCAAAAATAGAACTGGTAATTGGATTAACCGCGATCACTGCTTTGACTCTCTTATCCCGCAAGTTATAATCTTTGCCAGAGTTATTAATATTTAATTCCAAAGCGCGACACTGGAGCAGTAAAGACATATTCCAGGTTTTTTCTAGTCTTGCTAGTTGACAGTCTTGTTTTAACTGCTTAAAGTTAATTTTAGCGCCTGCCAAGGCTAAGGCTGTGTAGCCTCCCAAAGATTGACCAAATACACCAACGTCTTGCACATTTAAGCGATTTTTAAACCGTAAATCAGATTGGTTAGCTTTTTCCAATTGATTTAGGATGTATGTAATATCTAAAGGTCGGTCTTTAAATTCACTTGCTTGTGATAGTTCATTGGTGTGTTTATTCAATAGGGAGCGTAATTGTTTTGTATCGCTACCAGGATGATTGGGAACAGCTACAGTAAATCCGTATGAAGCTAAATGAGTGGCTAAATATTGAAAGTTGCTGCTATCTAAACCCAAGCCATGAGAAATTACAATTACAGGTGTAGATGTTTGAATTTTGGGAATATAGACATCAGTTAATAAAAGTCGATTGCGTGTTGAATCAAAAAACTTCAAGGTATATTTTTGTGACTTAAACTTTCCTGGAACTTGTAAATTAGGTAGTTGTGATAAATTGGGTTGTTGGATAGCAGTAGCTTCTATTTTTGACTTTTGGGAAACTGCTGCGATCGCTCGATGCGTTTGATTAACAAGTTTATCCAGTTCTGTAGCTATTCCCAAAGTCTGGGCTACATCCAGGTGAATATTGGTACTAGGATATTTACGCAATACATTTAAAAATGTTAAGCCTTCCGGTTCACCAGAGGCTAAAATTAGCGCTGACCGCAAAGCATCAAATCCTGGTTCAGGCTGATCAGATTTGGTTTTAATCACTTGCGCCAATCGATGCAGTAAAAATTCTCCTTGAGGTGTGTAGAGAAGTTGTGAAACTACTGCTGGACTAACTTTCACTCGATTGAGTAAAATCCGTCGCAATTCTTGAAGCTTTTCAACAGGTAAATATTGTTGATATGCTGCTAAATCACCATCAGTTACACCTGTTTTGGCGTAGTTTTCTAAAGCTGTCACTGAAATCGAAAGCTCTAGAGCCGAATAAGATGCATAAATACGCTCTGCTGCCAAGACAGAATTATTAATTCCAAACGTTGGCAGCACCATTGAAAGAACCAGCAATAGGGAATTTTTTCTCAGGGTGCTGGCCCAATTACCAAACAAACTATTCATCGCTCAACTGTTTCGGTGGTCTGGTTTTGTCACGTGTTGGCTTTGGTAGTTATTCGGGCACCCTGCTTATTTAACTAAAAATTATTAGCCTCAATTTTTTGGAAAAAGAATTCATAATTTATAATTCAGAATTCAGGATGATTTATGTATGAGTTGCAGATAGCGCAGCAGTAGCGAGTCCACGAGCATCTGAACAAATTGGTTTAAAACCTATACAAAATCATTCATTTGATAGTCAACAATAAACTAGTGCACTGTGGCATAGTTTGCCTATCTTTAATAAGGGGCTGAAGCCTCTTATCTATCTAGCTAATTGAGATGGTAGCTAGATTTCACCGTTATGTACTAGTGTATTTTTAATCATTACTGATTGATGATGACTGTTGAATTCTGACTTCGTAATTCTTTTTCAAACATTTTTGTGGCTATAAGTTTAACAAGTTAGATCGCTACAGAGTCAAACTTGTGGGTAAAGTATCGATTTAACAAAAGAATGACTTCAGTAGTTTGCCTTCACTAGAAAATCATAACAAATCAAAAAATACTCTGCCTCAGTATTAATGTTGTAACTTTGAATATGCCACAATTTTGCTAGATAAAAATATTGAAGCTTTGAAAAATAATTCTTATTTATTAGAATAAATATTCTAAGTAAAATTGTGGATTAATCTGAGTAAAAGACTTCTAATTAAAAAAATATCATATTCTAAAAGTGTAAGAGCTTATACATCTATAAATGTATAAATAATTTTGAGTAATTTACCGCAATAAATTACTCAAGTATGATTACTATTGAAAATTGACTAATTTTCTGTTGATTTTTTACATTTAGAATTCTGAGTTTTTCAATTAGTTTTTCCCAAGGCGATCGCCACTGAACCCATGACTACTAAAGCTGCTCCTAATATTCCTAGAAGAGTCAAGCGTTCTGATGGGATAAAACCAGGTGCGATCGCTGATACAACGGCAACTGATATTAATGTCACAATCGGAGCTAAAGCTAATACTGCACTCACTCGTGATGCTTCCCAATGTTCTAATGATTCAGCAAAAGCACCATAAGCAATTAGGGTATTTAAAGCACAGAAAATCAACATTCCTAAGTGCAAAGCATCAAGTGTAAAAATTGATTTTACTCTAGCTAAAGGAGTGAATAATAAAGCACAGCCTCCGTAAATAATTAGCATAATGCTCGCAGAAGACAAAAATTGTAATAATTGCTTTTGTGCCAAAGCATAAATAGCCCATGCTGCTGCCCCTAGCACAATCAAAAAACTACCAAGTAGATAGGTATTATGCGCTGTAATTAAATTTGTTAGCTGCTCTCTGAAGAATAAAAAATAACCGTAAGTCAGTACACTTACACCAATCCATTGATACAGCCGATAACGCTCTTGAAAAATTACTAAACCACCTAAACCTAATAAAAGGGCAGCTAATTGAATCAGAACTTCAGCATTAGCCGGTGATGTTAATGCTAAACCTTGCATGAATAAGAAGTAATTAATTCCTAAGAAAAGTGTAGCGATCGCTAATAACTTTCCTGAATTAGAACGCAATTGTTCTAACTTCGGTAATTTACCACGTATTCCTAAATATATAAAAAGTAGTACAAATGATACTAAAAAGCGAAACCAAATAACTGTATAAACATCAAGTACTTGTAGAGTTATTGTCAAAGTAATAGGTAAAATTCCCCATAATAAGACTGTTAATAGCGATAAAGCTAATCCTAAACGCCAGCGACCAGAACTTTGATGTAATGACATTTAAATATGCTTGCTAGAGTATGGCTGATAAGAAGCTCAAACATATCTATTTTACATATTTAAATTTTTTAAAACTCTTACTCTATAAGTATATTAGTCGCTATTTTAGCTAAATTATATGTATTAAAAATTACCTCTTTACCATTAATTTATTTTTCTTCTGTAGTCTTTTTATTTACAAAAAATTTTTAATGATTTTACGTAAACAATAAATTTCAGACTTTTTACCAAATGTATAATTTATTGCAGTATTATTTTATAGCAATAAATTATGGGGCTTATAGCCGTAATAGTATTGGTGCTGGTTTTAGCCAGTTTACCAATTTATTTACTACTCACCTCAAATGGTCGATGTTTACTCAAATTTCTGGTCACCAATATCGAGCAAGCAGTCCAAAGCTTAGCCTCTGACCTTAAATTACTGCATTTTAACCATCAGAAATTTTCGAGAGCAACTCCACCATTTAAATTAGCCGTTGACATCAAGCTTCAAAGGCAAAGATACAGAGCTGGCAAGCTTAAACCTCTGAAATCGAGTTCCAAAACTATAGTAATTGCTGCGATGATTACTGTAGCAGTAATAGCTGGAAATAGCGTATCAGCACAAATTACCGCATCGCCAGCTTCGCTCAAGAATGTGTCGGTTCCACAGCCTGACAATCTTGGAGACTTTGTCAAAGACAAAGTAGCTGCCATCAAGTTAGGAAAGGCTCTTTTTTGGGATATGCAGGTTGGTAGCGACGGTGTGACTTCCTGTGCTAGTTGTCACTTCCATGCTGGAGCCGACAATAGATCCAAAAATCAGATAGCTCCAGGGCTTTTACGGGTTAACGCTGATGGTACACAGAATCCCGATACAGTTTTTGATATTGGTGGTTTACCTAACTACCAACTCAAGCCAGAGGATTTTCCTTTTCATAAGCTATCAGACCCTAATAATCCTGCCAGCGTTATATCGGATCGCAACGATGTCAGTTCTTCTCAAGGGGTGACTAATAATAAGTTTGTTGATGTCATACCAGGTAGTGCACAAGACCAAGTAAAAACTGAGCCAGATCCGGTGTTTAACGTCGGCGGCATAAATGTGCGCCGCGTTCAGGCTCGTAACACCCCAAGTGTGATTAATGCAGCATTTAACTTCCGCAACTTCTGGGACGGGAGGGCGCAGAATACCTTTAATGGGGTGAATCCTTTTGGTTTGAGAGACCCCAATGCTTCTGTTGTCAAGGCAGAAACTCCAAATCAGCTCAAGTTTGTGAAAGTCAGCTTGAATAATTCGTCTTTAGCTTCTCAAGCGGTCGGTCCACCACTCAGTTCCTTTGAGGTTTCTGCTGATGGTCGGACTTTTCAAGAAATTGGTGATAAGTTCGGGCGAATTAACAGAACATCTTTAAGCGCTGGTAGGGGTAAAAAGCTGCCGCGAAAACTAGGTAAAAAGTTATTCCCCCTGAGACCTCTAGGCCAACAGGTTGTGCATCCACAAGACAGCGTTTTGGGTAGAGATAGTAGATGGCCTAAACCAGGACTCAGAGATAGAACTTACGATCAGATGATTAAAGATGCTTTCAAGCCTGAGTGGTGGAGATCTTATCGACTGATCCAAGTTGATTCTGAAGGTAGACGAACTTTTGTCACAAAGCCCGATCGCTCCTTGGAGACTAATGAGTACACATTGATGGAGTACAACTTCTCGCTATTCTTCGGGTTGGCAATTCAGTTGTATGAGTCTACACTCATTGCCAATGATACGCCCTACGATCGCTTCTTGGAAGGTAACACCACTGCTCTCACCCAACAGCAGCAACTAGGTAAACAACTCTTTGAGGGCAAAGCTTTGTGCATCGGTTGTCACATTGGCTCGGAATTAACCGCTGCTTCAGTGACCAATGTGAAAAAAGAAGGACGCATCAAACGTGCGCCGTTCCCTCCAAACGGTCCTGAAGATACTGGCTTTTTTAAGATTGGTGTTAGACCGACCACGGACGACCTCGGCTTGGGTGGTAATGACGGTTTGTTTGGTAACGGCCAAGGTAATCCGCTCTCAGAAGCACGAGTCGCTCAGTTGGCGAAATTTCAAGTTCTCCTTGGTGAAAACCCCCCCACCCTCAGTCCACCGTTGAACCCTAGTGAAACTGTGTTTGCAGACGGAGCTTTCAAGGCACCTGGGCTACGTAACGTGGAACTCACTGCTCCCTACTTCCACAATGGAGGTCAGGCAACTTTAGAGCAAGTGATTGATTTTTATAATCGCGGTGGTGACTTTGGAGTTCTTCCCCCCCTGAATCTCTCACCTGAAGAAAAGCAGCAATTAGTCGTCTTTTTAAAGGGACTAACTGATGACCGAGTTAGGTATGAGAAAGCGCCTTTTGACCACCCACAATTGTTTGTCCCCAACGGACATCCGGGTAACTCTACACACGTTACCGACGACGGTACTGGCAAAGCCACAGATAGTCTATTAGAAATTCCTGCTGTTGGTAGGAATGGTGGTAGTGCTATCCGAAATTTTCTAAATTAATACCATTTGACGAAACAGTTAATACTTGGAGTTTAGGCTAACCCATGACAAAATGACTCAGCAGTATTCAATACTTCTTGGTTAAGAATTAAGCAGTATTGAGAATTTATAAAAAACCTCAATGGCGATCGCACTCTATTTCACTTTACTCTTAGTCGATAGTGAGGAGCGATCGCCTAAATTTTCGGTATGTACTAGTTTCTCTTATAATATGTATATATTTAAGGATATTTAATATTTTTTAAATTCCTACTCTATCTATATTTCAAGCACCAGTAATCCTATAAATGAAAGTTATATAGATTTAGCAAATTTTATTTTTTACAAAAAGAATTAGCAGCAAAATCAGATAAATTTAATTAATATATAAAATCTTATTTTTTCCTCAATTAAATTATAATAGTGTGACTTTTTATTCACTTAAAAATAGTAATCAATTTATGTAAACAATAAGTTTCAAGCTGATTACTCAAATGTATAATTTCTCGCAGTTTTAATTTACAACCAACAACTATGGGGATTATACCCGTAATAGTCTTGGTGCTAGTTTTGACTAGCTTACCAATTTACTTACTACTGACCTCAAGAAATCTTAAGCCCCAAAGGCAAACAGACAAAGCTGGCAAGCTTAAACCTCTGAAATCGAGTTCCAAAACTGTAGTAATTGCTGCCATGATTACCGCAGCAGTAATAGCTGGAAATAGCGTATCAGCACAGATTACCGCATCGCCAGCTTCGCTTAAGAATGTCTCGGTTCCACAGCCTGACAATCTTGGAGACTTCGTAAAAGATAAAGTAGCCGCCATCAAGTTAGGAAAGGCTCTTTTTTGGGATATGCAAGTTGGTAGCGACGGCGTAACTTCCTGTGCTAGTTGTCACTTCCATGCTGGAGCCGACAATAGATCCAAAAATCAGATAGCTCCTGGGCTTTTGCGGGTTAACGCTGATGGTACAGAAAATCCTGATACAGTTTTTGATGTCGGTGGTTTACCTAACTACCAACTCAAGCCAGAAGATTTTCCTTTTCACAAGCTATCAGACCCGAATAATCCTGCTAGTGTTACCTCTGACCGTAACGATGTCACTTCCTCCCAGGGGGTCTTCAATACGAAGTTTATTGATGTCATACCTGGTAGCGCACAAGACCAAGTAATAAATGAGCCAGATCCGGTGTTTAACGTTGGAGGCGTAAATGTGCGCCGCGTTGAACCCCGTAACACGCCAACTGTAATTAATGCAGTATTTAACTTTCGCAACTTCTGGGACGGAAGGGCACAAGAAATCTTTAATGGGGTGAATCCCTTTGGTTTAAGAGATCCTAATGCCTCTGTTGTCAAGGCACAAACCCCAAATCAGCCAGAATTTGTGAAAGTTAGCTTGAATCATTCGTCTTTAGCTTCCCAAGCGGTCGGTCCACCATTGAGTTCCTTCGAGACCTCTGCTGATGGTCGCACCTTTGAAGAAATTGGTGATAAGTTTGGGCGAATTGACAGAAAATCTCGCAGTGCTGCTAGGGGTAAAAAGCTCCCTCGAAAACTAGGCAAAAAGTTATCTCGCCTTAAACCACTAGGTAAACAGGTTGTACACCCACAAGACAGCGTTTTAGGTGCAGATAGTAGATGGCCTAAACCAGGACTCAAAGACAGAACTTACGATCGGCTGATTAAAGATGCTTTCAACCCTGAGTGGTGGAAGTCTAATCAACTGATCCAAGTTGATAGCGAAGGTAGAAGGACTTTTGTCAACAAGCCTGATAACTCATCTGAAACCGATGAGTATACACAAATTGAGTACAACTTCTCGCTATTCTTTGGGCTTGCAGTTCAGTTGTACGAGTCTACACTCATTGCCGATGATACCCCCTACGATCGCTTTTTGGAAGGTAAGACCACTGCCCTAACCGAGCAGCAACAACGAGGCAAACAACTCTTTGAGGGCAAAGCTGGCTGTATTGGTTGTCACGGTGGACTAGAACTCACTATTGCCTCCGTTAGCAGCGTAGAGCAGCAACGGCTAGGAACGATAAACATTGGTACTCAAAGATTCGTCTTTGACAATGGCTTCTTGAATATTGGCGTTAGACCGACCCTAGAAGACACTGGTGTTGGTGGTCAAGACCCATTTGGTAATCCGCTTTCTGAATCGCGGGTCGCTGCTTTGGGTAAATTCCCACTACTTCTCGGTTCAAACCCCAATATTACAATTACCTCCAATGACATAATAGTTGCAGATGGAAGCTTTAAGACACCTGCGCTACGTAATGTAGAACTCACTGCCCCTTACTTCCATAATGGTGGCTACTTAACTTTGGAGCAAGTGGTGGACTTCTACAACCGTGGTGGAGATTTCCGCCAGCAAAGCGCTATCGCTCCCTTGGGACTGACTCAGACTGAAAAGGATGACTTAGTGGCTTTCTTAAAAGGACTCACTGATCGGCGAGTTGTCCAAGAGAAAGCACCCTTCGATCATCCGCAACTGTTTGTCCCCAACGGACATCCGGGTAACTCTACACACGTTACTGACGACGGTACTGGCAAAGCCACAGATAGTCTATTAGAAATTCCTGCTGTTGGTAGGAATGGTGGTAGTGCTATCCGAAATTTTCTAAATTAATACATTGAAGACTCTTAAAACCGTCCTGCCTGCAAAGATTAGGGCGGTTTTTACGTGGTGCGAACGCACTCTTGGTTGAGTGGTGGCGATCACTCACAGAATTAATCGAGATGGCTAGTTTAGGTATAACAATCAGGTCAAGCCGTTAACTTAACTTAGTTACCTAGATTTCCCAAATAGCGATCGCAATTGACCAATGACCAATAACTAATGCTACTAAAAAAGTTGCGCCCCAACACGATACCCATTGGGTAAAGGAAAAATCAACAAGGGGCTCAAGCCCCTCGTTTTAACGCATGCAGGTGGGTTTTGTTTATCAGAGGCGGTTAGAAATCGCCCTTTGAAATTTGATTTGGAATTTTGAATTGTTTATGATTCATCTAAGCGCCGTTGCCATTCAGCTTCCATTTGTGCAGAACGTTCAACTTCCTGTTCTAGTAAGTCAGTTTCGGTCGAGTACACTAAGTCTTCATTGCCAATGACTTTTTCTTTTGCAAACTGATGGGCAAAGTCAAGCTTTTGCTGCAAAGAACTATCCGCACTTGCTAATAGCCTAGCGCGAGAAAGGCGATCGCGGTTGCGTGCAGCAATTTTTTGATTGCGCCACTGAATCCAAAAATAACGCAATACAGGTATACCCAAAAAACCGACTCCGTAAGCCAACAGCAGCCAATAAATTCCTTGGACAAAAGCTACTAGTCCGCCTAATTGAGCAGCAGCCGTACCATCTCTCAATAAACTTCCCAGTACTAAGGCACCAACAAAATTGACTATACCCAAGCCAGCACTGAGCATAATTTGTCCTGAACCTGCGGCACTAAAGCGCCAGGGAAATTCTTCTAAGTAAACTGATATCGAACGACGGCGCTTTTTAGCTGCACTTACCTGCAACTCTGGGAAGTAATATATAATTTGCCCTTGGTCACTGACAGATGGTTGTCCATTAAATCGCGTCAGAACAGGCAGCATATAATCTTCGTAATCTCTTTTATATCCCTCGCCAATGTCATCAAGATACGGAGAAATTTGTTCGGCTACGACTGCACCTCGGTTACTCCGAATCACTGTAGCAATTTCTTGCCAGCGACGTTCTTCTAAGTTGGCGTTAGGATTACCATCACCAAATAAAAACGAAAACACAGCTTCAAAGAAATTCAAATCGCTTTGTTCTCGTCTTTCATATCGCCGTTGCTGGTGGTTGGTATTATAATCTGGGCTAAAATACCAGAATAAATCTGGGAAAAAGAAGAACCCACCACCGAAATTACTGCCCCGATTATCGCTATCACGGTCTGAATTGGCAGCGGTAATGATAATAATAATGGTAATAGTTATCAGGGCGATGGAAACAGTTAATAAAATTCCAAAAGAAATACGAATTAGGTAAAACAGAACACTCCAGACTTTTTTCCACCATTCCTGCAATTGTAATTGGAAGTATTTATTACGTAAAATTGAGCGAAAATTTTTCGGAAATAGGTAAACAATATCACCCGAATCTGCTACTTGTAAATGTCCGCCAGCATCAGATGCTAGGGCTAACAACCCTTGATTAGCTTCAGCGACGTTCAATCCTGCCTGAATTGCCACATCACCAACGGTGACACGGTAACCCAGTTGTTCCACTGCTTGCATGATGGTGGGATTGAGAGTCATTCCTCTCCCCTCCTGCGAAAATATATTCTTCTTTTTTAAGTATAAAGTTTTATTTTCAACGACTTGTCAATGGCTGAAATAAACTCACAAATTAACTTGACACATAATATGTTAAGATAGTTTACCTTGGTTTGATTAACCAGCAAGTTTTCTGTCTAAATATGGTTCAGTACACTCTCGCTCAAAGTCCAGAAATTATCCTCACTGTTTCTGGAAAAGATTCAGCCAAAGCCCGTGACAAAGCGATGGATCAGTTGATGGAACTGATGGATGCAGGTAAGCTTCCTACGGAACTCGAAGAAGGGTTTGGTCCTCAACAATTAATAGAGGTTAAAGAACCAACTAATGATACTGCTAACAGTGAGGATACCATTACCCAAGCTGTTCAGATTCTGAGTAACTTAGCCACGCTCAAACTAAAAGTTCAAGAGTCACGAGCCGAAGCCTTGGAAATTCGCAAAGCAGTTGATGTTCTGTTCACGGACGAGTCAGTGAATGAAGAGGAAATTACTCGACTCAAGGAAGGCTTTAAAGTTCTAAAAAATTTTGCTCAAGCTAATGTGCGTTACCAAGAAGCACGAATTAAAGCAGAGGAAGCTCGGCTAATATTAGATCGAGCTCTTCATACACCTGACAAGTAATCCTTGAACAATGAATCTTCACTTTTCTAAATCTAAATGCAAAAAGACAGGCATAAAAGCCTGTCTCTTGCCTGACTGGGGCGCTAGGATTCGAACCTAGGGATGGCGGGACCAAAACCCGCTGCCTTACCACTTGGCTACGCCCCAACAACTTCACCCTACTTAATATAACAGTTAGTCATGGGTTAATGTCAAGTACTTTAATAGTTGATTTTAAATCGCCAGTCTTTACATGCACAGAATACATTACCCTAGCCCCTTTACTATTGAAAGCTGTATTTTAGATAACATTAAGCTTCTGTGTGGTTCGATATCCAAAAATTCGAATAATACGAAATACCCCATGAACTGCACTCATAAAGAACAATGAAAATTCTTTTCCCTACTCTCTACTTCCGATTTCTGATTTTTAACCTAGTCATTCACAATAAAATCTTACAACCAAGTATAAAAAACTAATACAGCAATTTCGAGGTAAATGAGGTACACATAGTATTGGTGCATCAAGACTTAAAATGAAAGCATACTCAATCGATTTACGAGAAAAAATAGTAAATACTTACGAAAAGGGTGGTACTTCAATAAGAAAGGTTGCCGTGCAATTTGGTGTAGCAAAAAGCTATGTGCAAAAGCTAATCCAACTTCATAGAGTGCAAGGACATCTAGAACCCAAAAAGCAAGGTGGAGCCATGAAGGGTAGGCTAGATGAT
>NZ_SZNH01000069.1 GCF_005869855.1 Nostoc sp. PA-18-2419
ATTCAATGGAAGGCATTGCCTAAGGATTCAATGGAAGGCATTGCCTAAGGAGAAGTTTGGCAGCCCAAGTGCAGTACATCGGTATTTCCAAGAATGGCGGGATGCTGGTTTTTTCGTTGAATTGTGGTGTCAGGGGCTTGCAGAATACGATGAGTTGGAAGGGATTGCCTGGCAGTGGCAAGCGGCTGACGGAGCAATGATGAAAGCCCCGATGGGAACGGAATCGGTAGGACGCAACCCTACCGACAGGGGAAAAAAATGGCAGCAAGAGAATATCACTCAGGTAACTCTTTCTGCCTTTATGATTTAAGCGCAGTCCCGAAATTCCATATTCTTTATAAGCGTTCTTCCAGCTTGTTATCGAACCAACGGACACATCTAAAATTGTTTGAATTTCCTCATACTTATAACCTTGATAAACCAGCTTTACTGCCAATGCTTTTCTTACCTCACGAGCATCTGGGCGACTGTCGAGCAATTCTTGTAATTCTGCGATCGCCATTTCTATATACTGGTTTATCATTGTTCGTTATTAGACATATATTTCTAACCGTATTATCTCGCGGTTTTTTTCAGAAATCAAATACTAGTCCTATATATATATACAAAATATTGTATTAGCTTTATATGAGATTTCAAACTTATATTAATGAAATTTATATGAGATTTCTAGATTTTATTTTTAATAAAATCTATCTAATATTACAAATAGAAAAAGTAGATTTTACAACTTCTAAAGAGTAAACTGCTGAAAAAAAGTAAAAACTTTAGTAAATCTACGTAGTATAAGTGCACACTGCGTCCCAAATTTTACGTATCTCGGCAAGATTCCTATCCGTTCAATCTGCGTTCGCTGCGCCTGTTGCAAGCGCACCTAGATTCCTACACCTAATATTATTGTAGTTAAAGCCTTTGATTGCGACTTATCAAACGACTGAGTACCATAAAGAGATCACATTTAGCTTGCTTTTTGAGAGTAAAAAGTGTTTTTTCTAATAACCCGAGTATCCTACTTTAGAGAAGCTTAAGGGATTTTCCTCAAAAATAACGATGTTAAGTAAGTGATTGTAGCCATAAATTAGAGATTCAAAAGATAAACATTAGGAGAAAAATGATTAATTTTTTAGTAATTAATAAATATCCTGAAATCAATAACATTATTATTTAATATTTGAAGACAGCAGTATTTAAAGTGATTATCACAGACAATAGTTTTATTATTAGTGTTATAAATTTTCTATTAATCATCGTTCTATGAAAGCATTGAACGCTGGTGTAAGAGAATTTTTGGTGCTTATCTTTTAGTAAGCATTCGAGCGACTTATTTCCAACTATAGACTGAGAAATTGGCAGACAAAAATCTTCTAAATCCTAGCTCTAATTACTCTTCATTCAGAGAAGCATTAACTAATCAGTTTAGTCAACATCAGGAGTAGTCAGATGGTATAACATGAAAAAGTTCTCTTAATAACTTGAGACTAATTATTCAACCTTATATCTTTTACCATTTATTGTTACCTTAGTTAGATTCAACATTCCTGGGATGAAACGCTGTTTCCTCAAGTTGATTGAATTAATGAATGATTTTCAAGCTTCTCCAATTCGTTCCTCTATTGCTAGCTAGTCTTCTTCCTATTTTCTTTCCTGAAGGTAACAAAAGAGGGATTAAACACTTATATATGGGTAACTTTACAAGTTTTACCAAAATTTTTGTAGCCTCTTATTTTGGCAAACGATTGTTATAAAAAAGTAGCTTTTATTCAAAAAATAAGGATAATTGGTGATGGCAGCAATCGATACAGTACCCTTAGAAAACAGCCTAGGATTTTTAGCTTTAGGAGCTTATATTCTCACCTTAATGCCCACAAATCTCAAAATCATTTTTCCTCAAACTAAACAAGCRAATCTTCCTAAATGGCTGTTGAAATATCGACGACTTATCGGTATTCTGGCTTTCAGCTTGGCTTTGCTTCACGGTTTTCTCTTAGTGAAAAAGAGAGACCTTGATTTTTTAGATCCTAATACCTATTGGATTTATATCCAAGGTATATCTACCTTCATAATTTTTACCCTATTGGCAATTACTTCTAATGACTGGAGTGTCAAAAGACTGAAAAAAAATTGGAAGCGATTACATACCCTGACTTACTTAGCTATGTTCCTGCTCACTTGGCACGTTTGGGACAAAATGTTAGATCACTGGAGCTATTTAACCCCGATTGGGCTAGTAGGGATTGTCACGACAACCCTTCTATTTCTGATGCGATGCTGGATTGAACATTGGAATAAACAACAAAAAGCGAAAGGAAAAGCGTTCTCATCTCAAATTCCAGAAAAAATTACTCTATAGTACCGCTAGTCTCCGACACCATTACGTAGTGGGTGCAAGTCAGATTATTCTCTCACTCACACAAGGAATGTCCTGTTATGAGATCGAAACAAATTACCTGGAAATCTTCAGCAGCATTCGCAATCAGCACTCTAACGATCTTGGTTGGTAGTAGCAGTTGTGCTAACCTATTGTCTTCCTTCCGAAACGCTAGTGTTGCTACTATCTCTGTTGCAACCACTCAACCCTTACATTCTGTCAAAGGAAATTCAGCTTGGATTTACGCGATCGCAATCAGCCCTGATGGACGCTTCCTCGCCAGTGGCAGTTACGATAAAAAAATTAAAATTTGGGATCTGCTTAGTAACACCTTACTCTATACTTTAGAAGGACACGGCGATGCAGTGGTAAGCCTTGCCATCAGTCCAGATAGCAAGCTGCTCGCTAGTGGCAGTTGGGATAACCGTATTAAACTCTGGAATTTAGAGACGGGGCAACTGCTTCGTACTCTAGATGGCCATACAGATGATGTAGAAGCCGTTGCCATCAGCCCCAATGGAAAGTGGTTAGCCAGTGGTAGTGCTGACACAACCATCCGCATTTGGAACGTGCAGACTGGCGTACAAGTTCATCAGTTATCGGATGGATTGTGGGTAAGAACTGTTGCTTTTAGTCCGGATGGGCAGACCTTAGCTAGTGGCAATGAGGGTGGTACACTCAAAATTTGGCGGCTGATGGATGGTGCTGTTCTAAAAACCCTGAATGCTAATTCACAAGCCGTGCGCTCAGTGGCTTTTAGCCCTGATGGACGGACTTTAGCGAGTGGCAGTGCTGATAAGACAGTCAAACTCTGGCAAATGCCCACTGGTAAATTGTTGCACTCCTTAATTGGACATTCAGGAGTTGTATGGTCAGTGGCTTTCAGTCCCGATGGCAAGAGATTAGCTAGTGGTAGCAATGATAGCACTATCAAGTTATGGAGGTTGCCTGAAGGCAAACTCTTGGAGAATTTGATAGGGCATGAGCGAGGCGTGCGGTCAGTAGTTTTCAGACCGCATGGAAACATGGTAGCCAGCGGCAGTGCCGACAAAACCATCAAACTCTGGTCTCTTCCTAAAGACTGACAAGAAGCTTTCAGAAAGTAAACAAATTTATAAAGAGGAAATCTGATGATAGACAGGGATACATCCTAGCCAACATTGATTTGACAAATAGGCTATGCCATCGCTGCTTACAAAAGTGTCAAAGCTGTCAAAATCACTTTCTTTTGATAAGTTTATCGAAATCTAAAGTGCAGATTGCTTTAACGCAATAGTCATTCAATCAATTAACTTTACCTTAATTAAGGAGCATTATTATGAATGGATTTGGTCACGGTTCCGTCGGCACACGAGAACAAGTATTTACACATTTACTACCTTTAAGAGCAAAAAGCTATCCGACCCATAAACTACTAAAACTTGCCAACAGCATAAAGTCAGAGCCTGATACCGTCAAAGATGGTCCTGATCCTGAAGAAAATTTGCTGTTACCAGCAGGTTATACATACTTTGGTCAATTCATCGATCACGATCTAACCTTTGATAACACATCATCTTTAAACCCAGTAGATATTGGTTCTCAAGATCGTTTGCCAAGTAATTTACGAACTCCACGCTTTGATTTGGATTCCTTATATGGTGACGGTCCTGATGCTCAACCTTTTATGTACGCTGAGGATGGGGCTACTCTTTTATATAAAAATGGTACTGAAAATCAGGTTAAACCTACCCTCAGTAATACAAAGCTAGTTGAAGACTTTAAAAATCAGGCAGAGCAAGATCTACTGCGTAGCCCCAATGGTCGCGCAATTGTTGGTGACAAACGTAATGATGAAAACTCGATCATCAGTCAAATTCAATTGTCTTTTGTCAAGTATCATAATGCAGTAGTAGCAAAGCTCAAACAAAACAATCACAGACTGCAAGACGATCAGAAACTGACGGGTACTGCTTTGTTTGAAGCAGCACGAAACGAAGTACGCTGGGTTTATCAAAAGATAGTGGTAGAAGACTTTTTGCCGCGCATTGTTAACGCAGATGTTCTAGAAGGTCTAAAAGACAAAACTCGTGACCAGCGCGCCCAAAACTATGCTCTTTACACAGAAGACAAACGCGAGAATTTACCCCGCGAATTTGTAGTAGCAGCTTACCGCTTTGGACATTCTGGAGTGCGCTTTGGTTATCGTCTCAACAATGATAAAAGCTTTAGCATTTTCCCAGGTAGCGATAATGACAATCCAGACGATGACAGTTTGTTAGGATTCGAGCCACTGCCGAGTCATCATGTCATTGATAACTGGGCGCGCTTTTTCCCACTCACAAGTCCAGGAGTCTTACCCAATGAGCCTCGTGAAAGTCCTGCTGGTGATACGCCCAATCCAAAAGTACGCTTACAACTAGCTTACAAAATTGATTCCAACTTGGTTGATCCACTTGGCGTTTTACCGTCCCCTGTATTGCCAACCAGCCAGAATGTTGGGGGGGTTATTAAAGAAGTTAAAGATGCGATCAGCCCTGACACCTTGCCAGACACAAAAGTAGTACCACCACGTCCATCCCTGGCACTGCTTAATTTATTGCGAGGCAACAACTACAGAGTACAAGGTGGGCAACAGATTGTCAAAGCTTTACAGGACAAAGGTTTTACTCAGGCTATCCCTCTCACATCAGATCAACTCAGTGTGCGACAACCAGCAGGTGAAAATTCGGCAGGGGATGCACTGTTCAAGTTTGAGCCAATTGCAGAGAGTCTGCAAAACGACACCCCTCTCTGGTTTTACATCTTAGCTGAGGGTCAAGCTCCTTTAGTAGATCACTTTGGTGTGGGAAAAAGTTTTTCCGAAGTAGACTTACTAAATGGTGTTGGCGCCAAAACTCAGCTAGGTTGGGTAGGTGGTCGGATTGTAGCCGAGGTATTTTATGGACTTTTAGATTCTGATCGGGAATCTTATATTAATAAAGCACCTAAAGATTGGCAGCCAATTTTAGGTGGTGATCAGACAGTTATCTTTGCTAACCTACTCAAATTTGCTAGCCAAAATATCGAACCACCTCCAACCAGCACAAGCACCGACAAAAACTCAGGTTTTTGCTAATGGGAAAAATGATAACTATGCAATCTGTTTTTGCTTGCTTGTAACTAGTTAGATATTATACCAATTCTTTATGAGGCTGCATTAAATAAAGCTTCATAAAGTCGTAAGAGGTAGGAAAAACAATCACCTCTGGTATAAGATTTTATAGTACAGAAGCTAATTTATGACGCAGTTGGGTAAGAGTTGAATGGCACTAAGATAAACGGAAATCATTGATATTAATGGTTTTAGGGTGTGGAATGTAGGGAATGAAGAAGTAACCTCTGTTAAACAGAGAGTGGGGCTGTTTCATTCCCTAAAGAGGAATGGCACTAACAAAGGTTGTGTTGCAAAAACTAGGGATAGTCTAGTATAAATGTAATTTACTAATAGTCTAGTATCAAAGTTTGCCCGGTAATGAACTCAAAAGAACCGATTTCTTTGGCGTCATTTCCAATCCGAGCTGATCTCACTATGTGTGCGGTGGTATCTACGATATCCATTGAGCTATAGAAACCTGGAAGAAATGATGCTGGAACGAGGGCTTTTGGTAGATCACACAACAATTTACCGTTGGGTACAAGCTTATGCTCCTGAAATTGAATCTAGATGCAGACGATACTTGAGTCCAATTTTTATGCTGCCAAAACCTGTTACTTAACAGTAATGAATTACCCTTGTAACTACTTTCTGTGACTCTCTGCTTTTCTTCCCCATTCTCCAATAACAGATGTTATACCTCTTGCAAAAGTAATCTTTGCACTCTTGCGGGTAAAGGGAAAAGGGACGAATGTTTTTCTTATTCCTTTCCCCCTTCCTCCCTTCCCCTTATCTCCAGAGGAAACCCCTCCTTTCCCCTTTCCCGATTTATGCAACAAGTCTATTGCTACGAGCGACTGGCAAAGGTGGTTGGGTACTGGTGTCCTAAGATGGGATGTGGTGTATAAGGTTCTTCGAGATATTTACGCTCCTCATCGGAAAGCTTCAAATCCAAAACCTCAACTGCTTCTTTGAGATGCTCTATCTTACTAGCACCAACGATTGGAGCTGTCACACCTGGTTGATGCAATAACCAAGCCAAGGCAATTTGTGCTGGTTTCACGCCGCGTTTTTGCCCTAATTCTACGACACGATCGACTATTTGAAAATCTGAATCTTGATAGTAGAGACTGTGGGCGAATTCGTCGGTTTTTGCACGCACGGTTTGACCATAGTCTTCTTTGCTGCGATTTCCAGCCAGAAAACCACGGGCTAAAGGACTCCAAGGAATGATCCCGATTCCTTGATCTACAGATAAAGGTATGATCTCTCTCTCTTCTTCTCGATAAACTAAGTTGTAGTGATTTTGGATAGATATAAAACGACTCCAACCGTGTTTGTCAGCTGTGTAAAGGGCTTTGGCAAACTGCCATGCATAAACACTCGATATTCCTAAGTAACGAACTTTTCCTGATTTGACTAGATCGTGCAGCGCCTCTAAGGTTTCCTCTATGGGCGTTTCGTAGTCCCATCGGTGAATTTGGTACAAATCGACGTAATCTGTTTGTAAACGCCGTAATGAGGCATCAATGCCATCAAAAATATGCTTACGAGACAGTCCTTGGTCGTTGGGACCATCACCGATTTTATTGTATACTTTAGTAGCAATAACTACTTGATCTCTTTTGGCAAAATCTTTGAGCGCCCGTCCCAGAATTTCTTCACTAGCACCTAATGAATAGACATCGGCGGTGTCAAAGAAGTTAATACCCAATTCCAAAGCTAATTTAATAAACGGGCGACTTTCCTCTTCTTCTAGTACCCATTGACGCCATTTCCGAGAACCATAAGTCATAGTACCCAGAGTCAAGCGTGATACTTTTAATCCACTTTTTCCGAGATTTACGTATGTTGTCATACTGTTTGCTCTACTTTTTGATAACGTTGTAATAGTTCTAATGCAAGTTGAGGAGCTTGATGTGCTTCATCGTTGCGTACTAGCTGGTTGTAAATATTAGCTAATTCCCTCTTCTAAACGTCCTTGAGTTTCTAATACATGAGTAACGGCATGGTGTGCTCAACGGTTATCTCATTTTAAAGCGATCGCACAAGTCGGCTCTGCCTCAACTGCTTTGAGAATGACTTGAGTATCGTTACCAACACCCAATAATTGATCGACAAAGCTATTGATAGCATCTACCACTGCTGATGAATCGGTGGTAATTTCTAGTTCAGATGCATCTTTGACCATTGATTTTTCCAGAGCATTGCACAGCGACATACATTACTTTGCAAAAGCTATGCTATAAACTACTGTATCTCAATCGTGTTAATGAAGTTAGCAATAGTTGGTATTCATTTTTTTCAGAAGTTGCCGAAGATGATTTGTTTGGAGGTTAGTAACTTTTACTCAGCATTGGCTCAACGCCGTGCCATCGCTAACAGCACTTTAAAACACTGTTTGGCGTAGTTCTGGAAATACTTTGGAGACTTTATTGAGAAGATAATCGCCATAAGTCCCGCGAAATTCGTGGACACTAGCTTTATCCCAGCGATCGCTTTGATTGTCATTCACTACTATGCCGTCCAGTTCAATGGGTTTGACTTCAATGTTGAAATTGGGATCAAAGAAGAATGAAAATGATAAGCGACTACTTGTTGATCGGTTCTGAACGCGGTGAGGTGTTGAGCGATACAGTCCTCGTGTCATCCGATCAAGTATATCCCCAATATTGCATACGAATGAACCAGGAATAGGAGGTGCATCTATCCAACCAGACTTTAATTTGACTTGTAATCCACCTGTATTATCTTGTTTTAGTATAGTTAATACTCCATAATCTGTATGTTCGCTAACGCCCCATTTAGATTCAGATAATGATGAATTAGGAGGGTAATTGAAAATCCGAAATAATATCAATGGTTTTTCTGTATAACGGTCTGGAAAGTAAGATTTTCTAGCCCTAAACTGAGAGCAATACCAGCCATTAGAGTATGTCCAAGTCTGGTCATTGAATCTATATAATCCAGAACTGTTTCCCGAAATTGGGGAATATTGGATGGAAAAAGATTTCCACCGTGCATTGGTACACCAGTTTTCACAAAGGTTGTGTTGCAAAAACCAAACTACAATATGCAGAATCCGCAGTTTGCAGGTGGCATCATGGACACTAATACTGTCAACGCAGACCAGATAAGTGGTAACATTGAGAACAATGACGCTTAAGAACGCTCAAGTCAAACCCATGTCGGATTCAAAAGACCCAAAGCAAGTCTCCAAGAACGACTTACGCAATTCCCAGTTTGGCGGTGGGTTGGTCAATGCTGAGACAGTGAACGCTGAGCGAATTGGTGGCGACATTTACAATATTCACTTTGGGCAACAGATGGCATCAGGTAGTCCGCCTCAATCGCAAAAACAAAAAGAGCGATCGCAGCAAGAACGAGACTCACTCGAAAAAGCTTATACACTGCAAAACCAGAGAGTTGACAGGATAAGAAACGCATGGGTAATAGAGACAGACCCATCCCGCAAGTTTCAATATGAACAACAACTTCAGGTAGAGGAGGTTACATTAAGGAAGCTTGGCGAAAAGTTGGATGCAATTGAACAGCAGTTGCAACCTACTGAGAATTCTGCATCAGAAGCAGCAGTAATAATAACTAGTTGGGAGTCAGTTAAACATACTGCTATTTATGCTCCAGAACAATTAAAGATGATTGATATTAAAACAAGAGAAGAAATAAGAGGATTAGATAAAGACGAAATTCCTAATGATGACAGTCACTGTATTAAGCTAGGACAACCTTATCGCTTGCACATAATTTTTCCGTATATAGGAAAAAACCTTTTGTTAATTAATGAGGACGCAGAAGGAAACAAGTATCTTATTTGTCCTTCAAAAGCTTTTGCAGAGGTTCCTTATAGTCTATTCTCTGAAAGACTTTACCTCCCGCCTAATGATCAAAAACCAGGACGTGCTAAATCTTTCAAGTTTCTTACAGAAGGAGAGGAATATTTTATAGCTATTCTTACAGAAGAAACTATTGAGCTATCTTGGGTAAATGAGGAATCTTTTAGTAAAGATATTGATTTAAATAAAGAACGCCTTGAAGAGATTCTTATGAAAGTAAATAGACAGACTAATACTCGATTTTTCTACAAGAAATTTAAGGTAATAATTTAATAAATTTATACTAATATTTTACTAAAGTCGAAGCATAAAAATTGATAAATGATTATTTTTTTAGCAAGTTTTACTTTAATAATAATCTTTTTTACTATCAAGAAACTAATTAAAGCTCGTAAAGCTTTATACTACTACAATAAAGGGATTGAACATCATCAGTTAGGAGAATTACAAGAAGCCCTTAAAAACTATAATAAAGCTTTGCTTTTTAAGCATGATTATGCTAGCGCTTACAATAACCGAGGTAATACCTATCTTCTCTTAAAAAAACCTAAAGAAGCGCTTAAAGATTTTAACCAATATATAAAAATTCAACCTCATACGGCTGAGAGTTACTATAATCGAGGACTAGCTTATTTTCAAATGAATAATCTTCAAGAAGCTATAAAAAATTATAGTCAAGCTATTCATATTGATCTTAGCTTTGCCTGTGCTTATTACAACCGAGGAATTATTTATCTTAATTTAAAAAAATTTCAACAAGCAGCCGAAGATTTTACATACACAATTCATCTCACACCTGATGATCCTGAAGCTTACGGAATGAAAGGACTAGCTTATGCTGAATTAGGAGATTTTCAAGCAGCAATAAAAGAGTATAATCAAGCCCTACTGATTGCTCCTAATAATGCTAATGTCTATTATAACCGGGGGAACCTCCAACGTAATTCAGGGAATCTTCAAGAAGCACTTGCGGACTATAACCAAACTATTCGTCTTTCTCCCCTTCTTGTTGCATCATACGTTAACCGAGCAATTGTTTATCGTCGATAGTGAAGCTCATCCACTATATCTTCATGCTTTAGATATTATAGCTAAAGTTTACGGAACTAACCATTCTCGTTATGCTACTTCTTTGAATAATTTAGCTCAATCATACTATTCAATGGGGCAATATGCTGAGGCTGAACCTCTATATCGAGAAGCTTTAGAGATTATCGCTAAAACTCAAGGTATTAATCATCCTCACTACCCAATTTCTCTTGATAGTTTAGCTCTGCTATATCATTCAATGGGAAAATATATTGAAGCTGAAACTTTATATCGAGAAGCTATAGAGATTAAATCTAAAGTTTTTGGTATTAATCATCATATCTATGCAGTTTCTCTGAATAATTTAGCTCAGTCATATATTTTTATGAGAAGATATGCTGATGCTGAATTTTTATATCTTCAAGCTCTAGAGATTTCTGCCAAAATTCTTGGAACTACTCATCTTGACTATGCTACTTATCTCGAAAATTTGGCATTTCTATATGCTGCAACTGAACGTCTAGAAGAAGCTTTAGGATTTATGCAAAAGTCAGCAGACATCCATTTCCAAACTCTTTCCCAAATCTTTAGCATCAGTACAGATAGTCAACGTTTTACTTATTTGCAACAAAACTACGTTAAATTAGAGTATTTTCTCTCCCTCGTTTTCCAACACTTCCCCAACATTCCTGAAACCGTACAATCTGCTTATAACCTGGTACTACAACGTAAGTCCATTGCCACTGAAACCGCTATCCTGCAAAAAATAGCCCTCCTATCAGAACAATATTCCCACCTCACCTCCAAACTCGAACAATGGCGAGAAGTTAGACAACAAATGGCTAAACGCTGTTTTGATATCCCCACTCCCGAACAATCTACCTACTACCAAAGCGAAATCTACTCTCTCAGACAACAAGCAGAAACACTAGAACGTGAACTCAATATCCCAGAAATTAACCTCCAGAAAGAACTGCAAAATGCAGACTACCGTACTATTGCCTTGGAATTACCCGAAGATACAACCTTAGTGGAGTTTGTGCGGTTTAATGTCTTTAACTTCAAAGCCATTTCTGGTAACTATGATTCTCAATGGTTTCCGTCTCGCTACCTCGCTTTTATCCTACCTGTCAAAGAGCCAGAACGTTTGCAAATGATTGACTTAGGAGAAGCTGAACCAATAGACCGCTTAGTGAGACAATTTCGAGAGTTTGTAGAAATTGCGAGGGGCTTGGATTTGGATGAAATTGTCGAAGCGGATGAAATTGAGCCAAAAATTGAATTACGCTCTCTTGTTTTTGATAAGCTCAAACCTTATCTCACCAAAAAATTATTCATCTGTCCCGATGGTGAACTCAGCTGCTTACCCTTTGAAGTGCTACCTACGGACGAGGGAGGTTATTTAATGGATGAATATAACTTCAACTTTCTGAGCGTCGGACGGGATATCTTGCGCTTCAAATCCCAAATTCCCACTAAAATTACCAAACCTCTCATTATCGCCAATCCTGATTATAATTTAGCAGCTAAAGACAATAGCATTTCTTCTCTGTTTGCAGAAGAAAAACTAGGGTACAGATCCGTTGTTTATCAACAATTGGTTAACTCAAGAAGAGGACAAATTTTTTCGCCCTTACCCGGAACCGAAATAGAAGGAGAAAAAATTGCCAATCTATTAGGTGTAGAGGTAGTTATGCAAGCTCAAGCTTTAAAATCCGTTCTCTCAAAAATCAAAAGCTCCCCTTATATTCTTCATATTGCTACTCACGGCTATTTTCTCGAAGATATAAAACCGAAGCAAGAAGAAAAGATTAGGCAAAATTTCTTGTTATTAAATCTTTCTGCATTAGAACGTTTGCAATTAGGTAGTAGCCAAAATCCCCTTCTCCGTTCAGGATTAGCTTTGGCTGGAGTTAATACCATGCTTGATGGAAAGACACTACCGGAAGAAGCTGGAGATGGTTTATTGACTGCTTTAGATGTGCAATCTATAAATTTAGCCGGAACAGAATTAGTCGTTACTTCCGCCTGTGAAACTGCTTTAGGAGCTATTCATAGTGGGGAAACTGTCGTTGGATTGCGTCGCTCGTTTATCCAAGCAGGCGCAAAAGCAGTGGTAATGAGTCTTTGGAAAGTTCCTGATGTCGCTACTGCTATTTTAATGGAACGTTTCTATTATTACCTGTTAGAACTAAAATTAAGTAAAGCTGAAGCCTTGAAAAAAGCTAAATACGATGTACGAAATCTGACCATTGCTCAAATGCGTTCTCAATGGCTTACTGAAGAAGCCATAGAATGGACAGAAACCCATAGTAAAAACATTGCTGCTCATTTACGTCAATTAAGTCAAAAATCTGACGATTCTGAACGCCCTTATGAGCATCCTAGTTATTGGGCAGCATTTATTTGCTTGGGTAATCCAGCACCTCTCAAAGAATTCAAAGCTAATTTTTAGTTCTATATATTTTGTAATTTGTAGCATTCGGCTACAGTAGTCTTGGGATTCCTTTGAAATAGCTCTTAACTCATTTCCTAAGTTAATTTATCTCCAATCATTCTTCTTCATCTGTCACATCATTGAATGCTGAATCATCCACAGCCAATACAGGCTTGTCCATAGCAGCTTCAATTTTGGCAAGTATCATCCGTTGACACGATGCAATAAAACCCTCAAAATCATCCTTTTGTAGTGTTATTGCGTCGATTTGATGAGTTGCCAAAATTGCATTCATACCTGCATCGTCTAGCTGATACTAATTCACGAAAGATGTGATACAGATAACTAAGGAATAAATATTAACGAGCAAAGATGGCTGGAGTCACCAAAATAGAAATAGCTGAGTCAGCAGAAGAATTACATGAGCTACTGAGAAAACAAAAAACAGTATCAAGTCGTGAACGGATTCAAGCTCTGTATTTGCTAAAAATCGGACAGGTAAAAACAATACAGGATGTGGGAGTGGTGTTGGGAAGAGCAAGGGTAACAGTGTAAAGATGGTTAAAAGATTATAGCCAGTCAGGAATAAACAGCCTCTTGTCAACTAAATAAGAATACAGGCAGACCACCAATCATCAACTTACAGGCAAGGGAGCAACTAGATAGAGAACTTGAACAACCGGAGGGATTCAAAAGTTATGAAGAAATCCGAACATGGTTGAAAGCAGTGGAAGGAGTAGAAGCGTCATATAAAGTAGTACATGATACAGTAGGTTATCGAATGAAAGCGAAGTTAAAAGTACCAAGAGCAGTAGGGATAAAACACAACGAAGAAGCAGAATCAGAATCAGAATTTAAAAAAACTGCCACAATATCTAGAAATAATTAAAAAACACGTGATAACACCAGTAGATAAACAAAGAAGAATTAGATATTGGTGTGGCGATGAAAGTCGTGTGGGATTAAAAACTGAAGCTGGGAGACTAATTACCAAAAAAGGTACTAAGCCTATCGGTATCATGCAGTGGAAAAGGGATAATTTTTATTTATATGGATTAGTGGAAGCATTAAGTGGAGAATATTTTATCTGGGAATTTTCTCATTTAAACACAGCTTGTTTTAATATATTTTTGGAAAAATTTTTGGAACATTCACCTCAAGATATACATATTCTTCAGTTAGATAATGGAGCTTTCCATTTTAGTCAGTATCTTCAGATACCAAAGAACATAATTTTGTTATTTCAACCACCACATACACCTCAAGTTAACCCAATTGAGAGATGATGGGAGGAAGTTAAAAGGTATTTAAGTTGGGAAAGTTTCTCAAGTTAAGATGAATTAAGAGAATTTATCTGGAAGCGATTGGAGCAATTAAACACATTAATCATTACTTACAGCAATTTCGAGGTAAATGAGGTACACATAGTATTGGTGCATCAAGACTTAAAATGAAAGCATACTCAATCGATTTACGAGAAAAAATAGTAAATACTTACGAAAAGGGTGGTACTTCAATAAGAAAGGTTGCCGTGCAATTTGGTGTAGCAAAAAGCTATGTGCAAAAGCTAATCCAACTTCATAGAGTGCAAGGACATCTAGAACCCAAAAAGCAAGGTGGAGCCATGAAGGGTAGGCTAGATGATTTCGTGAGCGAATTAGCCG
>NZ_SZNH01000095.1 GCF_005869855.1 Nostoc sp. PA-18-2419
CTGATATTTCCCACTCACTAGCAATGTGGAACAATGTGGAAGTAAGTTCGGTATTCCCGCCAATATTGTAAGCAAACTAAAGCTTGGTCTTCCAAGCTTAACTTGTTTGGATAACCTCGTGTTTGCTTCAAATTAGCTGCATCTTTTAACACCTTAATCATTTCATCAAACGTGCGTTGTTGCACCCCAACCAAACGTTTGAACTGCCGATTCGATAACTTTTTTGTTTGCTCGTATCGCATAAGTAGATTGATTCAAGCGACAAAACCCAATATCATACCATAAAATATTTTTGCAAGAGGTCTATTGAGTCCGTCGGTGCAAAAATCAAGTTTTTGCCTCCCTACTCTCCAGATTTATCTCCCATAGAACTGTGTTGGTCGAAACTAAAGCAATTTCTCCGTTGCTGTGAGGCACGCACCACCGAATCACTCGACCAAGCAATGGCTGAGGCTCTCAATTACATTACTGAAGATGATGCCTTCGGTTGGTTCAATCACTGTGGTCTATTTACCTGAAAATTGCTGTAAAGTATTACCTAAACGCTGGATTGTTGAACGAACTTTCGCTTGGTGGAATCAATACCGTCGTTTGAGCAAGGATTATGAACTTCTACCACAAATGAGTKAGTCCATAATTTACACTGTCATGATTCGTTTGATGTTGAAACGTCTGACAAAATCTCATACGACTACTTCATAATCATTTACAAACAGCTTCTAAAACGTCCTGCTGTTTCCATGTTTATCGCATAGCTGCTTGACGCTCGGCGCGGTGTAGCCGCGCCATTGCTTGTGACACTTGCGTAAGTCCTGGTGAATTTAGTTTTCGGACAGGTCTATTGAGGCTCATTTAGCTGAACGTACAACTTTTTAGGGAATCACCTGTAATGGTAAAAGCGCCAAAATTAGCCACATCCAAGACCAGAGTTTTGGCTATCCTATAGAATTTGGTTGCTGCAAAAGCGCATTTATTCTCTGCGTGATATGATTGGTTGAGACATTTTTAGCAGATAGTCTCTTTTACAAGAGAGTCTCATCAGCAATTGCATCTGGCAGTTGATGGTTTAGCCGCCGTAGAGGTTGATATAGATAGCCAAAGGCGCTCGCTATCACAGTCAAGATTCCGACGACAATAAACAACAAAGCAATACCATATCCTCGACCGACACCAATAAGCTTGCCAATGCTTCCGACTAATAACCCTGTGGGAGCAAGTAATGGCTCGAAAACTCGATCAGCTAAAGGCCCTGCAATCAGATAGGCAAGCGGTAGTGATACCAAAGCAAGCATACTTCGCACGGCAAACACACGTCCTTGAACAGCAGGTGCGACTTTACTCTGCCAGATAGCTTGGTCACAGCCATTAATCATGGACACCCCAAAATAGTAGATGAAAGCAGATGCAAAGAAGACCGGAACAGAAGGTCTAAGCCCCGCAAGTATTATGGACAATGCACCTGATAGGGTAAAACCAAACACACCAAGGATACGGTTCTTGGGGCCGCCCCAAATGCTCATCACCAGACCACCAACCAACATACCGCTTCCACCAATGGACAGTACCGTACCCAGTACATTAACCGTAGCAAAGGCTAATACCAGTGGTGTAACTAGTACGCTGACAACTCCGATTAAGAAATTAATGGCAGCAAAGAAAATCAACAATCCTAGTAGTCCGGGTCGAGCAGTGATGTATGTCCACCCATAGATGAACTCCCGCAGCTGCAAACTTTTCTTCACTTCATGCTCTGCGGTAGTTTTCGGCTCAGGGAATCGGACGAGTAGCAGCATCACCAGGGAAAAGAGAAAAGTAACGCAGTCGATCAGGATTACGCCCTGAATCTGAATAGTCACAACCAGCACACCTGCTAACATTGGTGAAAGCAGCCGTGAAGTTGCCTCTGCAAATTGCACCATCCCACTGGCACGACCAAGGTGTTGCTTTGGAACAAGCATTGTAGTTGCAGCAGCATAGGCTGGCCATTGGAAAGCGCTAAAGGTCGAACTAACTGCTACAACTAAGTAGGGCTTGCTGAAAAAGAAAGAAAAGGTGACAGTCTGTAGAAGAAAAGACCATAGAAGTATATTCAGGTGCAAGGAAAGAAGGTAAAATAGCCCAAAATCCTTGCATCACAGTGGTCAGTTTCAACACGCTGTATCTGAAGTTACTATGTACCGAGAATCAGAATCAACTCCAATTCCACCAGAAAGTTTTGAACTGCCATTTGAGGGAAAGTTATCATCAGATAATCGTTGGGTGATCATGGCTGATTTAATACCCTGGAAAGAATTTGAGTCAGAATATTCTGCC
>NZ_SZNH01000023.1 GCF_005869855.1 Nostoc sp. PA-18-2419
ACAGTGGCTACCAAGGGATTTCTAAGGTACATACAAATAGTCAGTTGCCTCACAAAAAACCTAGAGGAGGTAAGTTAACCAAAGAGCAAAAGCAATCTAACCGGACTTTAGCGAGTCGTCGAGTCCTGATTGAACATGTTAATCGGCAGTTAAAAGTTTTTCGGATTTTGAGTCAGCGCTACCGTAATCGCAGGAAACGTTTTGGATTGCGCTGTCATTTAATTGCTGGGCTTTATAACTACGAAATTCAAAAAGCCTAAATTCCTGTTGAATTTAACTCAATCCTCCACCATACCACGAAACTTTTTTGCAAGAGGTCTAGTATGTTGACTACTCTGGCACAAAAGCCAGAAGAGTTTATTTTTTACAACAATGGAATTTTAATTGTTGCAGACTCCATACAGGTTAAAGGTCATGGTGTCGGTGGAGGGTTTGACGTTGAGCTTTTACTTGTCAGTCCTGAGCAGGAACAGGAAGACAATTTCATAGGTAATGGTATTGTAAATGGTGGGCACACTTACACTGCTATCACAAAAGCCCGCAGTCATTACGATAAATTAAAATCAAAAGGAGCAAAACCAAAACTTAACCAACAAACTGGCAAGGCTGACTACTTAGAGTTGGAAGATGCTAGTGTGCAAATTTTTGTGCTGGTCAACATCAGCCAAGAAGAAATATCAAATATTAGCAGGTATCGTAATACTAGTGAAAGTGTTGAGGAGTTTAGTCTTAAAAACCTAGCTAAAGATTGGGACATCATTGAAGAATACCTTCCTGCTGGATGTAAACCTTATGTTGCTTTCAGAGAAGGCGAAAATAAGCAATTCGATGTGACTGATTTGGTTCGTCGCCTTGCTTGCATTAATAATAAGTTGTATCCTTGGCGAGGTTCAGACGGTTCACCTAAAAATCCTAGTGCAACTTGCTCTGCATACGGAACTCTCATTAAGAATTGGAAAAAGGAAGACTTTAGGGAGATTGTGCCTTTACTTAAAGATGTACTCTATATTGAGGAGTGCCTTCGTGATGAATATGATCGGCAAAAAGGGCAGAGTAAGTTAAACGGCGTTGAAAAAAAGACTTATCAGTTCATTACAGGTAAGCAATTTAATCATACCCTTCCCATTACTTTCGTATTTCCCATTCTTGCAGCCTTCCGTGTATTTATCAAAGATGGAAAGTGGGAGAGTCCTGTCGAAAAGTTATGGGATGAGATGGGAAACACCCTCCTGAATAACTTGCTAACTGCCTACAGAAATGAGGGGAAATCCAGCCGCCTTTGGGCGTTCTGCTTCAACATGGTCTAACCTTCTTCTAGTTCCCATGTTGAAATTAACTGAATAGTTAAACTTACCTGAGCGTTAATAACTATACCCCTATGGCAGTTAAACTCTTATATGGGTATAGTTTGATATTTATTTCATCTTGATTGAAATATGTTTTCACGATGCCATTGTAGCGCTTCCAGTTCTGGAAAGAGTTGCTCTGTATTTGGTAGAAGTATTGTTTCACCATGAAAATCTTTCATAGGTTTAGTATGGGGAGATGCTTCTTCTAAATTATTACTAACTATAATTTTGTATTGCTCATCTACAGCAAACCAACCGCGATCAAATGCCCAATGATGGTTTTTACATAGTGCTATTCCATTATGAATTCTACTATCATAGAATTGTGAGAATGGCTTTATATGTGCGCCATCAACTATGTTTTGAGTTATAGATTTAGTTACTTTTAGACCACAAAAAACGCATTTGTAATCATAAATATTTACAATCGCTTTCCTGAAAAAAGCATTTCTAATTACTGCTTTTCTTATTCTCCATCTAGGATTAGCATCTAAATTACAAGAATCAATAGTTTTGTCTATATCTAAAGGCACATCTTCAAATTTTTGGTTAATGTTTAAAAAACCTTCTATCGTATTATCTTCAGATGGTAGCCAAGCTGAAACAAGTGTATCAATTAATATTTGCCTAGAAATTTCATCTTGAATGGACGTAAATAGTTCATTATCCAAATGTGCATAGTCAACATCTTCCTTGAGTTTGGGAATTGTTTGCGGACGACCACCATCATATTCAGAAGTATACTTAAGATGCCAAAATTTACCCTGCTCATTTTTTAGATGAAAAAAAGGAAGGGCAAAATCACTTCCCTTAAAAGTACTAGAAGCAAGTACTTCCCAATACTTCTTGAATGTATCAATCAATTCATTAGATATTGTGATACGATTATCTGTTATTACACCTTGTGTAATTAGGTCAATTATAGATACAAGTAATATAGGTTTATTAAGAGCATCACCCTTTTTTTGACTTTTATATACCTTAATATTAGAGAAACATTCACAATAATAAACTAAACTCCGCTGATTTGCTGGCTGTTGTTCTTTACTCATTGTTTAATTTATATATCAAAAGTATTTTCTTAGCAATTTGGTAATTATTATGCATGGACTTATAGTGATTTATGAAATAAATTTGCTTAAATCAAAATCCTCTTCTTGGGAGTTCTCTTCAAACCTCTCATGACTGAGAATCAATAAAATTCTTTCAGAGTAATCTACTGCCCCCCGGATTTCTAATTGTAAAATTTCAAGTCCACCATTAGCATATTCTTCAAAAATATAATTACGTTTTTCGTTATTATTTCCTTCTTGGACAGATAAAACTTTTATATCTTGCATTTCAGCAATTGCTATTAAATTTATTACCGTATTATATCCCCTAACTATAAACTGTTCTTGGGGTATTGGTGACGGTTCCCTTTTAGAAATTTCTCCTAAAGGTACGCGTTTTTTATGCTTTGCGCCTAAAGCTGCTGCAAACACAATTACATCAGCAAAAGTATTAAAAGGCCCTGTTCCACCATCTGAAGATGTTAAATCCTTCACCAACTCAGCCTTATCTTTAGCAACCCGGATTCTGCCAGTTTCAGCCATGATATTAATATTTACATTGTTGCTGTTTTAACCAATGGCTAAAAGCGATTCCTAAGCTTACGCACTTGCCAAGGTATTATTTTATAATAGTATGTGGGCGATCGCTAAACGAACAAATTATCCACCAACATAGTCCATCCTGGTACTACAAGTTCAGCTTCAGCCACCTCATCACGGCGATAAGCTTGCGGTTTTTCAGGATTACTAACACGATTAATAATGAACAATCTAGAATAATCCTAATTTAAACAGCGAATGCACGAAATCATAAGATTCCTGGCAAAAGTCTTTCTTTGCGTCCGTGCATAATAATTACCTATCCCGTTCAACTTCTATAATTTCCGTATACTCAAAGTCATTCGGGCTTTGTTTCACTAAAGAATATCTTTCTCCACTCAACTCAATATAATCTTGTTCGCAATCCGGTTTAGAAGAATAATATGTAAGTACATATTCTTTACCAATTCTATTTGTCATTTCTGCTTCCACTTCACCCCGCCACTGAGTTTTAGTCACTAAAACTATCAACTGATTCGCTAATTGAGGAATTGTTTTAGCAATGTGTCGCCGCGAATTCTCATCCAAACTACCAAAGGGTGAATCCATGACAATTGGGAAAGTGCTACTATCGGGAATCATCATCATTTTCCGCTTCTCACTCCATTCCCTTACTTTATCAATAATGCTGGCAATAAAGGATAAACTGAGAATTTGATTTTCCCCAGTGGAAGCTGCAACAGGTGCTTCTATCCCTGTAGTATTTTCTACTAATGTCAGTTCATATTTTTCACTAATTTTAGGAATGTATGGAGTCACAGAAATCTCCATGAATATTTCTTGTACTCGCTTTTCTAGTTGCAGGCGAAATTGTTGCTCTTGACGATTTCTAACTTCTGTTAACCGTTCGATTGCTTCTTGAGTGGCGTTAATTCGTCGCTGTGCTAAAGTTTGCTTGTCTTCATTCAGTTTTTGTTTAGCGATTTGTTTGTTTAAACTTTCAATTTCAGTTTTGAGTTGAGCAATTTGCTGTTGATTTGCACCTTGTTCTCGATTTAATTCATCAATTTTACTTTCAATTTCATCTAAGCGTTTTTGTAAGCTACTAATTTCTTCATTAGCATCTTTTCGCAACCGTTCTTGAATATTATCTAAATCACCTTCAATTTGAGATATGCTTTGCCTTAACTGATTAATCCTAGTTTGTTCTCTATCAACTTCTTCCCAAAATTCTATGGCTTGCTTATCAATTTCATCTACTTGTGCGCTCATCCGAATTGCAGTCTCTTCCACCGCCGAAGAACCTGCTTTGTCTAACCATGTACTTACATGAGTATGAGAATGATTACCCTCGTATAATTCTGCGCCACAAATACAGCGTTGAGAATTAAGTAAATCATTTACAAATTCTTTTGAAATTCCTGATGTTAACTCGCCACGTTGCTTTAAATCATTGATAATTCCTCGAAACTGGGATGTAGTTTCTGAGAGTAAAACTGTGTAACCTCGTGCGGAAATAACTTTTTTCAGGGCTTCTTTCGTTTTTTTATATTCTTCTTGATTTGCCGTTTTCTGCGATTCTAAATCCTGCCATCTTTCTTGCAATTCTTTAGCAGCGCTCAGTTCTCGTAACCGATTACTTGTCTCTTTTTTAAAAGTTTGTTGATATTCTAACTCTTCTTTAATCTCAGTTTGTCGTTTGGTAATACGTTCGCGCTCTCGTTCTATCTTTTCTTGCTGTCGTAATAGTTGTTTAATTTCAGAGTTACCAATAGCCTCTAACTCATTTTCTAAAGTTTTTTTAGCATCTCCCAAATGTCTGATGGAACGGTTGATGACTTCCACACCCAAGAAAATTTTTGTAGCTTCAGCAATTTCAGCTTTTTTATCAGAACGGACTATTTCTTCAATTCGTTCGCCGTCAAAGAAAAAATATTGATGTAAAGTAGCGGGTAAAATTTGATTAATTATATCGTCTGGTTGCTGAATTGGTATATTCCATTTACCATCATCCGCACCAACCCACATGGTTAATTGAGTTTTACCAGCGTCAAAATCACCTTCGTTTTTATAACCTCGACAAGCGCGTTTAACTCGATAGCGTTTACCTTCATGTTCCCAGCCAATTTCTACCCAGCATTCTACAACTTGACCTTTTTGAGCTTCTGCGACCGCCCGTTTATTTACTAACTGTTCTATAGATGCAAAGGCTGCACTAAATTTTTCATATAATACCCAAGTAAAGGCATTCAGTAAACTAGTTTTTCCAGAGCCATTATTGCCATGAATAATCGTCGTGTTGTGAACATCTCCACCAGCTAGAAGCATCTCTGGTGTCGTACCATAAAAGGAGCGAAAGTTGCATAGCTTGATTGAAGTCAGCTTCATCGCACCTCTTCCTTGATAATGTCCAAAATATTATCATTTATATGGCTGTTAATCTTTTTATCTAGTCTGCCTTTTTCCAGTTTCCATACCCGCTCAATAATTCGCCGTACCTCCGGCGGAGCGCTGGTTATTGGCTCCTGCACATCATCGATATTTGCATCTTGTGACATCTTCAGTTTGAAAATATAGTTTTTCTATATTTTAACTTTCTCTAGTAGTGCATTTACCTCAGTAAAGCCACTGTTAGCGTTATCTGGAATTTGACAAAACTATTTTTTCAAATTTATAATTTTCTTTGAAAAAGACTTTATTATTGAATTGTCTTCTGATATAATTAATATTAATAGTTGATATTATAATGGGATGTAAGTAACTTTAAAAATTTTACTTACATCCCATTATAATGAAAGTCATAATTTTATTATTTCATACTTAATGCTTCTTTTTTCAAAACTCGAAAAGTTTTACAAAATAATACAACTATATAGTTGATTATCAAATATCTAATAAACCATATCGCTTTTGTAAATCAAGTAACTTCATTCTAGCTTCCCCAGCGTTATCAGCCAAATCAGCAAACTCCACAAAGCGACGCAATTCCTTTTTTAAAAGATTACGCTCAACTTCGATAGTTTCTCTATCCAAATCTGGTGGCAAAACAATCATGTCAAATATTGTCGCGCGTTCCTTGGCAGGATGAGGACGCAAAACTCGTCCACGTCGTTGGATAAATTGGCGAGGATTACCAGAACTTGATAAAATCACCGCAGTTTGAATTGCCGGAATATCAACACCTTCATCTAAGCAACGAATTGCTACTAAACCTTGCAATTCACCGTTTTCAAATTGACGGCGCAATATCTCTCTTTCTTGTAAAGTTGTTTGAGCCGTATAGGTGCTTACCTTATACCCTAAATCTACCCCCAGAATTTTAGCAACGGCTTTGAGTTGACGCAGGGATGAACGTTGCCCATCTTCTTGTGAACCATCACTGCAATAAAAAAGAGTGTGAGTAGTATCTCGGCGAGTTGCCATTAAATCCCGTAAAGCATTTAATTTATTTTCTGCTGCCCCAATTAACCTTGCTCTTTGCATCAATAACGGTTTTAAATCTTCATTGTCTTCAAATCCCGCTTTGCCATTTTCTCGTTGACGATAAAGTAGCGATCGCCCAATTTTTTTAGTTAGCTTTAAATAAGCAATACTTTCTGCCTCGGTTAATTCCACTAACACCGGATAATAGAGATAATGTACCAAAGCACCACAGGCGATCGCATCCCTCAAAGTGAACTCTGGTTGAAGAACTGGGCCAAAATAATCAAATAAAGATTGCGTCCCAAAATCGTCAAAATATCTCTCCGGTGTGGCAGATAAAGCCAGTCTCAACCCTACACTACGCGGTAAACTTTCTTCTAACTTGGGTGCGCCTAAATTATGCGCCTCATCCCCAATAATTAAAGTTTTGGCAGGAAAATATTTGAGTTGAGAGCTAAACCCATCTCCAATTAATGTGGAGTTAGTAGTAATCACAGTCACAAACCGTTGAGAACCAGAACGCAGATTATAAATTTGCGTGGAAAGTTGACTTTGCCAAGTGCGTAAATTCTCAAAAGCTAAAATGGGTTGCAAATTAAATTTTTCACATTCTCGCGCCCATTGAGTGACGAGATGGCGGTAGGGACACACCACCAACAGAACTTGTAAATTAATCTGTTGGTAGAGTTCACAAGCGATCGCAAGTGCCGTAATCGTTTTACCACTACCAGTAGCCATTTTGAGCGTTCCTCTACCATGATTAGCAAACCAGCTAGCGATCGCTTCTCGCTGATATTGCCGCAATTGCAGAGATAAAGGCATTTTGGGGCATCCTGGTAATGGTTGTCGAGTCTGGTAACTGCCCTTACTTTCCCTTGCAAATGGTAATTTTAACCGGAAAGTGGGCAGTTGCCGTACTGAATTTGGCGTCAGGTACATATGTTAAGCACAAACTAAATTATTGGGCATTGGGTAAACAGGAAGTGTTGATTGATGACTGGTGACTGCTGAGTGAGGAGTTATTATTCTCCTCATCTCCCTATCCCCCATGCCCCATTCCCAATTCAGTTGTAACCCCGCCAAACACCAATTAGGGAACCTTGTACCTGTACTTGCATGGCGCTGACTTCAATGGGATTGTACTTAGAATTTGCTGGTTTGAGGGTAACGCGATCGCCTTGACGATAAAAACGTTTCAATGTCGTACCGAATCCATCAACTCTTGCGGCGACAATGGTGCCATTTTTTAAATGATTTGGTTCTGCTACTGGACGCAAGAATACCACATCCCCATCAGCAATTAAGTCTTCAATCATGCTATCGCCAGCTACCCGCAAAGCGTAAGTTTGGGGAGGTAAGGATAAATTAGAAAAGTCTAAATGATCTACAGCATCAGTAAACGGTTCTATTAAACCACCAGCAGCGATCGTGCCTAAAATTGGTACACCTTGCTTCACACCACGTAAAATCCGAATCGTTCGCGCTTGGCCTTCAGTCCATTCTATATATCCTTTAGTGCGTAAATGTTCTAAACGACTTTGAATTGGTGCTGGTGATTTCAAATTCATCGCTTGCATCATTTGCCGAATTGAAGGCGAATGCTGATGCATTCTGATGTATTCTGCTAACCATTCGTAAAGTTCTTGTTGAGCTTCCGTTAGACGTTCCATAAATTTGCGGGAAGTAATTATAAATCTCTCTAGAACATTAGTACTACAAAAAACTCCCTATAAGCAATAGAAAGGTGAAAATATTAAAGGCAAAAGTAAGAATATTTTATTTTCTTTGAGCTATTTATTCTTGATTTTTTACTGATAAATTGTCAAGAGTCAGCCACACGTCGCTATTCTGACTCTTATATTTGGGAAAGACTTGGCTTAATCGCGTCTTCCTTCATTCTGCCCCTAAGATACTAGCAAGCAAAGCCTTTTGGGCGTGGAGGCGATTTTCTGCTTGTTCCCAAACTCGTGATTGAGAACCTTCAATAACTGCCTCAGTGATTTCTTCACCACGATGGGCTGGTAAACAGTGTAAAACAATTGCCTCTGAGTCAGCAAGGCTCAATAATTGCTCGGAAATTTGGTAAGGCTGGAAAATTGGCAGACGGTTGTCTGCTTCTGCTTCTTGTCCCATACTCGCCCAAACATCAGTATAAAGTACAGCAGTTCCTTTAGCTGCTAATTCTGGGTCATGAGTGAGTAGAACTTCAGTTTTGTTATTAGCGATCGCTCTTGCTTGTTCTACAATTCTAGAATCTGGCTCAAATCGACTAGGAGTGGCAATTCTCACATTCATTCCTACTAAAGCACAGCCCAACATCAGAGAATTAGCGACATTATTTCCATCACCCACGTAGGTTAAAGTTAACCCAGCAAGGGTGCCAAAAGCTTCTTCAATTGTCAATAAATCAGCTAATACTTGACAGGGATGTTCTGCATCAGTTAGAGCATTAACTACTGGAATCTTGGCATAGTTAGCAAAAATTTCCAGCTCCTGCTGTGCAAAAGTACGAATTGCCAAAATATCGAGATATCTATCTAAGACTCGCGCTGTATCCTGCACAGGTTCCCCGCGACTAACTTGAGTGACATTAGGGTTAAGGTCGATTACTTGTCCACCCAATTGATACATTGCCACGGTAAAACTTACTCGCGTGCGAGTTGAAGCTTTAGAGAACAATAACCCTAAGACTTTATTACACTGCAACTTCAACTGTTGGGATTTAAGTTGAGTTGCCAATTGCAGGAGTTCTTGAAGTTCGGTTGAACTAATGTCCGCCAGACTTAATAAATCTCGTCCGATCAACGCTGCCATGCTTGTGATGTGTAAAGAACAATTTCTCAATTCTGTTCCTTTACCCAGCCGTGTCAAAAAAGTACAATCTTACAACCGTACTAAATATTTTGGCGTCCAGCCCAGGATTTGAGTTAGCTTTCGCTATGAATATTAATTTATCAACTTTATGGGAACTCCAAGAAATAAATTATCCCACTTGAAGTTGATGACTGATGACTGTTAAGTGTGAGCAGGGGAATATTTTTTAGAGATCGCCCTAGACAAATAGATTAATTATGATAATATTAGAAATCGTGGTTGAAATTCTAGAGTGATATATCTAGTGGACTACGTCTATGCCAAACTTGCCAGCATAGCACAGTGGTAGTGCATCCGACTTGTAATCGGAAGGTCATCAGTTCAAATCTGATTGCTGGCTTAAGCCCAAAACCAATATTTTTCTTAGCCAGACTAGGTTCTGGCTTTGTTTGTTTTTCCACGACAAAACGATTTACGGTAATAATATTGTGCTAAATTACCTTGAATTACCGTTAATCACAATACAAAATTAGCGCAAAATTAGCGCAAAATTAGCATGGGTATCAGAAGTGATAAATGGACAATTGAGGCTGTTAACGAGCTGACTTTTCACGGGATGTAGAAAGGGGAAATTGGTTCGCGAATCTCACTTTCAAAAAGAACTCTAACCTTAGAAGTTAGATTTTGTCCAGTTTCAATAAGTCCTCCTTCAAGATTAAAAAACTCCGTCCGTTTCAATGTTTATGCTGTTTATGCAAAAGAAATTGATACTCCTGATGGGTGCGAACCGATAGAGTGGATGTTACTGACAAGTGAATCTGTACTCTCCCAACAAGATGCCCCATCAATTTTGCGTTGGTATACGTATCGTTGGTGAGTGGAAGAGTATCATAAGATTCTTACAGCATTTTTCAATTGAGTAGACTACAAATCTAGTAAAATAAAGATTTAGTAAAAATACTCATGAATAAATGCCTGCCCCCTACTCAACAGATCTACGCCAACGTGTGATTAATGCTTATAAAGCAAAAGAAGGGTCGCAACGACAACTAGCTGATCGCTTCAAAGTGAGCTTATCGTTTATTCAGCGGTTAATACGTCACTATCGGAACACAGGAAAAGTGGATGCCAAAGTTCATGGAGGTGGAGCGATCGCTAAAATAAAAGTTGAGAACTTACCTGCTTTGCAGCAATTAGTAGATGAACAACCGGATGCCATACTAGGAGAATTATGTGAGCGCTATTGCATTCAAAGTGGAATTACTGTCAGCGTAGCGACGATGCACCGTGCAGTTCAACGATTGAAATTGACGACTAAAAAAACTCTGTATGCCAGTGAGCAAGATAGCCAGCGAATCAAACAGATGCGCTTTGAGTATAGGGACTGGGTTTTGGGCGTTGATCCTCACAATTTAATATTTGTAGACGAGTCTGGTTTGAACTTAGGCATCACCCGAATCTATGGTCGTGCACTACGTGGTCAGCGGTTGTACGACTCTTGCCCTAAAAATCGAGGACAAAACATCTCATTGATTGGGGCACTAAGTATGGATGGACTAATTGCTACCATGAGTATTCCTGGTAGTGTCAACACCGATGTATTTCTGACCTATGTTCAAGAGGTTCTTGCACCTCAGTTGTGGGTGGGAGCAGTCGTAATAATGGATAATTTGTCAGTGCATCACGCGCAGATCATTCAAGATGTGATTGAATCTGTCGGCGCAAAGGTCGTCTTTTTACCTCCTTATTCGCCTGATTTGTCCCCGATTGAATTGTGTTGGTCAAAACTTAAGCAGTGTTTGCGTGCAGCAAAAGCTCGAACTTACGAAGCGCTTGATCAAGTGTTAACCCAAATTATTAATCAGCAAATCTCGTCTGATGATGCTTGGGGCTGGTTCGCTCACTGTGGTCTATTCATATGAAAACCGCTGTAAATCTGGCTGCAAAGCAGAGAGCTATCGTTTGGCTGGTGAGAGTATGTCATCAATGCTGGGGTTTTTAACAGTTATTGCAGCACAACTACTACAAATGACTTATTTACATCGGAACTCTCCTCATAGTTCGGCAGCGGATTTTTTGATGGTGGCAATGGCAACAAAGATAAGCTGCTCTTTGGCATTGGAAGCTATACAGTCTCAAATACCACAACTGACCAGGGCTACTATATAGTAAGCAATGGAACGACTGATATGTTCGTAAAGAACTTTGAGTTGATTGGTAGTGCCAGTAATCCTGCTGCCGCTTTTAGTTTCTCTAGTGTTGTTGGCGAAACTTTTATGGTGTAGGTGTGGATACAATACTTCTCGGGTTTTGCATTTTTAACTCGGAATCAGGTTAAGGGACAAGCACGCAATAAATTACTCAACAAAAATCAAAAAGCTAGAGTAATCAAGAATGATAATCATGAGGATTGCTTGGGACAGATGCTTTAAAAAGACTTCTGAAGTTCCCAATTTAAAAAAAAGGGTCAACGTGATCGCTTTACCTTAGAAGGTGCAATTAAGGTCATTGGATCAAACAAAATTTTATTTAGAGACAGCACAGCTCTTACAGAAAACTTGAGGCATGACCTAGAACGACGAGGAGCAATTTTTGGCGATCGCCCCCCAGTTCTCAACCCGAAATAAGCCTACATGAAAAATTTTTCACAAGCTCCAATAGTCCGATCGCAACCAAGAAACTGAAATTATCCACAAGTTATCCACATGACAGAGGTAACAATTTAGTGAGGACGTTGTTTGGCGCCGCTATTCCATCGCTCAAGTCTTGAGCCTGCTGCATTGGATACTTAAATTTCCAAGCGCATAGGTATGCTCTTGGCAAAATATTTCGCTCTCGATAGCTGAAAAATTTTGGTACACCTCGTATTGGCGATCGCGGTGTATTGGCGAGTTGCAGTCAGGCGATGCCAAACGCGAGTGCGTCTTGTAGAGTTGGCGGCAAGCTACGCAAGTAGTAATCAGGATTCTCGCCGAATTTGGCTTCTGATAAAGAGTTGTTCTGCAATAATTAGAATGAGCAGTGGCTCTACAGATGCTGTGGCGATCGCCTCCATCGACCAGTTGTGATTTACCAGGTTGGAGATCGCTATAGCAAGCGTTACTACAATAAGAAATATTGGTAGGAAGATGACAAAATTCCGATCCCAAGCAGGTTTATCGCGTAGTTTCGCTTCGCTCCGTAGTACACCTTGACGCCAAAATCGAAAGGTACTAAGGACAGCGGCAAGGTATAACAGTCCAGCATTTACTAGCAGGCTTGTTTTTTGGTTTGGAGTGATGTCAGAATGCTCAAGTACGACCACCGTTAGGCAAACTCCCGCTGCTAGATACAGAAAAGTAAACATAGTAAAGTGTCTCATTAGTTTCTCCTTGGCTTTAAGGAGGACAGGCTCGCTTAACAAACGCATCTAAATTATACTTGCTCAAGACATACTCACTGCCCTTCAAGGGCAATGATCTTGACAGTTCAAAGTAACTTGCGCGATCATTATAGTCTTACTCTACAGTCCCGCAAAATTCTGGCATTGCGATCGCACAGACTCAATCGACTTAAATTCTATGCGTTGATCGGTGAATGTCCACCTGATGAATTCATTCCTGTAAGAATGCCAAAGTGATCCAGTGTTGCAGATTCACTCTTTACGAATGGGATTGCAAAAACTTTGGTAACTATTCTCATGCAAAAATAAGCAATATCTGACGATTCCTGAATTTACAGGGGTGAGTGTGTAGTAAAATTTGCTCACCTATGTAAAGCAGATTTGACCCAATTTACCACTTCTTTAGCGCCACGACATCCTTTTCCTTTCTGTTCTGAAAGCAGAGCAAGTGTCCGGTATCCCACACGGTGCCGATCCAAAGAACCAAATCCGTTTACCCATCTACTAAACAAGAAAGGCAACCATGAGCAATCCATCCACTCCACAAGGTCCTGCCGACATCTTCAGCCCGCTCACCGACGGCGTTCTACCCAACAAGACCTCCGCTGACGAGGCCCGCAAAGCCGGCCGCTACGGCCACGACAAGCCGACCCCGGACAACAGCATCATGCTGCTGGTCGATCATCAGGTCGGCCTCATGGTCGGCGTGCGTGACTTCGTGTCCCTGTCCGAGTACAAGAGCAACGTCGTCGGACTAGCGCGCGTGGCCAAGGTACTCAACATCCCGACCCTGATCACCTCTTCCAATGCACAGTGGCAAAACGGCGACACGCTAACCGAGATCAAGGAGCTGTTCCCCGACCAGCCGATCTACCGGCGGACCGGCATCATCAACTGCTACGAGGACCCGACCTTCCGCAAGGCACTTGAAGACCTTGTGGAAAGCACGGGCCGCCGCCACATCATCATCGCTGCCGTGACCATCGGCACCTGCTGCGCGTTCCCGACGCTCTCCATGCTCAATGACGGCTACAAGGTGTTCCCGGTCGTGGACGCTTGCGGCGGGTGGAGCCGCTACGAGGCGGAAGCGGCTATGTCGCGCATGAGCAACGCGGGCGCAGAGTTGGTGACCACCTTTGCGCTGGCCTGCGAGTTGCAGGCCGACTGGAAGTTGCCCACCTCCAACGCCATGCTCGACCCGTTCAACCAGAATCTGCCGGAGTATGCCTTCGTGATCGGGAACTTCTGGAACAACGCCAACCAGCACACGGTGCCCGACCCGTTCGGCATGGTGAAGTAAGCAACCCAGCCATTATTGATGCATGCAGAGGCCAGGATGGTCAAAAAGCAGCCCTGCTGAATTGGGTTGCTTTTCGGTGTTGTCCTACACCAATGGAGGTGGGTCATAGCCAAACTGGCGTGACCTAGCCACTCCTACAACTCTGTATTGTCCGCCTCGTCAGCGCACTGTTTGGTGATCGCCGTCTGCGTGTTCAGCGCGCAAAAACTTGGCACGCTCGTGCCTACTGGTAAATTGGCATTGAGCCGAGATAGCTGCGTCAACGGCAATTAGCTGATTTGGTAGGGGTCACAGAAACTACTGTTCGCAATTGGGAGAATGAATAACCGAAGCGGGGTTGAGTGGTTTGAAAGAATTGCAAAGTTGTGCAATGCCTTAGAATGCACTCCTAATGATTTATTTGGTTACGAAAAAATTGGAGAAGGTGATGATTAACCCTTCTACTATTAACCCCCTGACTCTGTCTTCAGTTTCACTTAAAGAGCGATCGCTATCTCTTCATAAATAGTTCGCTAGTGCCACCGAGGCATTTTGTAAGGCTCTGCTTTGAAACTGGAGAAGAAACTAATTTATAAAAGAACTAATGCAAATTCTAGATTTTTTGGTTGACATTAACGGCATTGGTCAGTTGTGGGGTGCGAATGACCAATTTTTAGGAGTGTTATCGAATAATCAGTATGATGTAAACTCAATCAGCAATCCACATGGTATGTATGGAGCGCAATATGGTTTGTTTATACAGCATTAGCAATCCACATGGCATGTACGGAGGTCAATATGGTTTATACAGTCCATATAACCTGTATTGCCTTAATCCTCCTATCATTTTCTACCAGGGTCAACCAATTTTGATAGTTACAAGAAACGCTTACGTACAGACCAATGGACTAGCTGTAATCGATCCAGATTTGTTACTAAGGCTATACGTGCAACTAGCAAGCTCCATGCCTACAGTTGATTTAGTGCAAGTACAACTAAATGCATTATCGCAAAGTAGCCAAGCCAATGCTCAAGCTATTAATAATGCGATGAGCATGGTCGCAAACTTGTTCCATTAACGGAATGGTCGGCACTAGCCAAGCAGCGATCGCAAATCTGAAGCAGCAAAAGAAAATGATTAACCCTCCTGCCTTTTTCTTAGCCTTCTGCCTCCTGCCTTCTGCCTTCTGCCTTCTGCCTTTCCCTATGAAAACGATTGAAAGTAAGCTATATCCAACCGTTGCCCAAGCACAAACAATTAACTTATGGCTTCAAAGCCTGAAGTGGATATGGAATCAGGGGGCTGGAACTTCGCTTTGAAGCTCAACAACGCCGATGGAGAGAGAAGCTAGATCGCCCTCTTCCCGACAGCCTAAAACTCAAATGGAAGAACGGTAAATTGGTAGGCTGTGGCGTTCGCAAGACCAAAGCTGGTTATAAATATTGTGAAATTCGCACATGTAGGGATATTAAAGATCCGCAAAAATTTGCAAGTAGTGAATTTTATAGAAGCGATCGCATTCCCGAATGGCTGAGAGATATACCTAGCCGTTTCAAGAGTGGGACTGCGGACTCATTAAAGAACGCATGGAAAGCTTATTCCGACCCAAAACATCCAGCCAAAAAACCAAAGTTTAAAAGCAAATCCGACAAAATCAAAACTCTAGTAAACAAAAATACTGGAGGCGTTAATAAAGAGCTAAAACCAGAAAGGCTGCCAGACAGCAATAATGGGTATGTTCACTTTCCAAAGTTGTAGAGCCTTTAGAATTGTGCAGCAAGCAGATACCAACGCTTCACGAAACCACCTACTGAATTCAAGTTTCCTGGTTTCAGGGAGGTACCGCGCTTGGGCGTGGAAGCTTATGCCACTGAAGGGGGGCGATACGCCTTCGATGCAGGTGGAAGCTAGACAACTAGCACCGGAAGCTGAATATGCTTCCCGATCGCCGAAGGCCGGCGTTCCACCATCGCGCGGACTGGGGCAATTGCAAGCCCCATTCGCACCTCAACAGCCTTCGCAAAGAAAAAAGAAAAAACGATCCGTGCCAGTGACGGATGAAAGCTTGATACAGCTTAGATTGTGGGATTTTGGCATGGAAATAGGGGCTGAAGGATGAGGGCGATCGCAAGCAGTCACTCACTGGATGTCGGAAAATTCTTCTTCACGGGATTTGGTGCTGGCTACAGTAATAATTCGGCGATTAGTGCCCAACTGGCAAGTGGAAAATACTGGTGAGCCAAATCAAATTCATGCGCAGTTATTAGACTTGGTGATTGAATTTGCTAGGAATGAAGAGTCTGGCTGGGCGGATGTAGTAGCAGTTCAAGTCACTGAAGAAGAACTGGGAAACTTTCCGACGACCAACGAGACCCAGACTGGACAGAAATTTACTGGCGAGTCCGACGATACTGGCCGTAGGAAGAAAGATTTAGCGAAAGAAGATTTGGCGACCAGCCAACCTGGGTAATTCTCCAAGCACTGTACTATGGGGCGAAATTGCACCGAGAAGAGTTGCATTTGACAGAGCTGGGAATCGCCACTCTCACCAGCTGCTTTGTAAATAGTAATCGCGATCCCAAATCGGAAGCCGCCAAACCCAGTGATTTTTTCTACTTCACGCCTACTGAAGATGAAAGGGGAAGGATTTCAAGCGTTGCAGCCAATGCTTTCTTCGCCTTGGCTGATGCAGGTAAATTGCCGGGGTGGGTAGTGTTTATAGCACCTATTGATAAGTTAGTCAAGTCCGGTAATAGCGATCCGTGTACTCCCCTTGCGTGGATTGGTGAAGGTGTGGTGCTGCTACAGCCAGTTGTTAATGATCTGACTTTTGACGTCATGTGGAAAAAGGGACAGGGTGTGGGGAAAGACCGAATTTGCATAGTGTGCGCCTTTTGGAATCCTGATAAATATTACAAGTATTTTCACGCCATTCACTCTAGTACTCTGTAAAGTTTGAATTGAGGGATAAAGTCAGGGAAAATAATCTAAAAGCAATAGCCTCAAAAGACACTAAGCACTGATGCCGAAGAAAAAGTACATTGTCACCTTGACAGATGAAGAGCGCGCGCACCTAGAGGAATTGACTAAAAAAGGAAAGGCTGCCGCCTACAAGGTGAACCATGCAAGGATTATGCTCTTGGCAGACACTAACCGAGTAGAAGGGGGTTGGAAGGATGAGGCCATCAGCCAAGCGTTGAATATTAGTGTTGCCACTATTGAACGAGTGAGACAGCGGTTAGTAGAGCAGGGACTAGAGGGCGCGTTAAGCCGAAAACCGCAAAATAACCGCAAGCCACGTTGTTTAGATGGAAGTCTTGAAGCCCACCTAATTGCTTTAACTTGTAGTGAACCACCAACGGGACAGGGGCATTGGACAATGCGAATGCTGGCACAGCAAATGGTGGAATTAGGTTATGTAGAAAAAATATCTCATGAAACCGTGCGTCAAACCCTAAAAAAAACGAACTCAAGCCGTGGTTAAGTAAATCGTGGGTAATTCCGCCTCAAGGCAATGCAGAATTTGTCTGTTGCATGGAAGATGTCTTAGATGTGTACACTCGTCCCTATGACCCAAATCATCCGTTTGTTTGTTTTGATGAAACCAGTAAGCAACTAATCGCCGAAAAAATTGAACTAATACCTGCCGAACTAGGAAAAAAACAGCGATATGACTACCAATATGAACGTAATGGGGTCTGCAACTTATTCATGTTTTTCGAGCCATTAGGTGCTTGGCGGCACGTAGAGGTAACGCAGCGGCGTTGATAATAGCGATCGCTTTTTTTGTGGTATCTGTTGCAGTTATAAAAAGTTGGGCGTTGCATAAATGCGGGATGAATTAGCCAAACACAGGTATTTGTCTATACTTCAAGTAATGAAGTAATAAATAAACTGAGTGTTTAAGCATATCTACTGTTTTTGAATAACATAATGTCTTTCGGTGTAGACGTGCGAGGTAGTGACTAAGCCTTGTATTTTCTCCTTCAACCCTGGTCATACATGTTTTGCTGAGAATATGGTCTCCTGGATTGATAAAACTCGCGTAAACCTTCCAATCCATCACTGACATAAAAATAGCATTGCCAGAGTCTAACAATATCCCATAAAGGCTGAAATGTTTCTGCACTGTGGTCTGCCAATACCCAAGCTAGGATATTTTTACGAAAGTGATTTACTGCTGTCCATAGCCACCTAACAGTTTTTTTTGAGCCAATAAAAGTTTCTAACTCATCAAGCTCACCAACTAATGGTATTTCCTCAATCGGTGGAGCGTCTGGAAGCATAGAGCCAACTTGTTTTACCCAGTTAATTACAGTTGTGTGATGAACCTCTTTATCGCGCTCAATTGCCCTAAATCCCATACCCTTTACATCCGGTCGCAAACAGCTTTCCTTGACTTCATCTGGATACCCTTTTGGTGGATTGTAGACATCTATAAATTGGCGCTCGCAATCAACACAAATGTGATGAGAGTTTACCTCGACGCTTACTATTTTTTCTAACCCTGGTGGACTTGCAGTATGGACAATGCACAGTAGATAGCCTCAACTCATCCCTCTATTATGCAACGCCTCATGTCCATGTCTTTGAAACCAAAGCTGCGATGTGGCAAGCCGGAGCTAAACTTTCGCCTTGGAAGAAGGATGGAAACGGTGGATATGGAGCAATTACACTTCCTATTTGGCGCTACAGATATGAAGGAGATGAACAAATCACGGCTCCAAAGGTAGGTAATGTTTTGTTTTACAAAGAATGTTTAGGTAGCGAGTGCATTTCTCATGAAGCTGTCCACATGGCAACTAGCTATCTTCGATTGATTCAGCAGTTGCAACTGACCGACCAAATTGACGAAAATGAAGAAAAATTAGCTTACTGCATTGGCTCTTGTATGCGTCAGATTGTAGATAATTTGTATAAATTAAAAATACTTTAAATGGGCAAAATTAACATCAACCAATCAAAATTAAACTCCATCATCAATCAAGCCTTTGATGTGGTAGTCGAGGTACAGGGAGAGGCGTTTCAAAATGCGATCGCATCTCCAATATGGGAATGGCCGCGTGAGACAGTCCGCAAAAACGGGGAAACAGTAGGAAGTCCCCGCGATCGCGTTGACACCGAAGAACTGATTGACTCTCTTGTAATCAGCCGCACACGGGACGCCGCAGAATACGAATGGGAATCTGACCACGCTACCATTGTTCACGATGGTGCAACGCTACAAGATGGCACTGAACTGCCAGGAACATCTTGTGGAAGTAATTGGGCTTTTGTGTGGCGATTTACCCAACGATTACTTAATAGAAAGAGTCTCGCCAATGCCCTCCAACGACAAGTTACTAACGGTGGAACAATGTAAAATTTTTCTAACAGATTGGGAAGTCAGGGAACCCTAGCCCGGATCAGAATCTCCGGAGATTAGAATGTCTAAGACTTTTCAAGTTGGTGCGGGTAATAAGGTAAAGCTTTATGTGGCGTTGTTACCACTAGGCGATCGCACCGAACCAACCGATGTTAGTGTGACTACTTCAGCCGCCATTGCCAGTGGTGCAACCAGCATTACTGTAACTGCCTTGACGGGCCCGATTGCAGGTGGCACACCTTTAACCTTTGATAACGGCACAGATAAATTAACAGTTTACTTAGCTAAAGATGCCAAACTTGGCGCCACCTCATTGCAAATTGAACCAGCTACAGTCGGTTTGACGGGTAGCTCGTCTGCGGCTCAATACACAGCAAAATTGAGATTGCTTGGCGGTACTCAGTTAAATGCGAATATCAACTCGGATAGAACCGACGTACTCGTATTTGAAGACCCACTCGGCTACAAAGATGGAGCGGTTACAGGGCAATCTTGGGAAATTCCTTGGACTGCGAATTTACTTAGTGATGATGAAGCCTTCCGTCGAGTATTTTACGCAGCTGCTAATGCTGTTTCAGGCAGAGAAGTTTTTGTGTGGCAAGAAGATGCACCACCGGCTGGATACGCTAAAGGCGATGGCTTGAAGGGTGCGACTGTAGTAATGAACATGCAAAAAAACATGACATCGACGGCCATCTTGACTCTTACCTGTACCTTTATGGGACAAGGCTCACCAACAATTACACGGTATTCGTTGAGTTAAAAAAGTATTGTCAGCAAGACAAGAGCGCTCTTTCAAAGTAGAGCGCTTTTTATTTGGGAATTTTGATTTCGTACACCTCACCTTGCCAAAAAATGGCTATCACTCCACCTTCAAAAGATTCTCGCCTTGGCAAGGGATATAGCTATTTATTTGCGATCGCCCTCACCAGCATCATTGCCAGTCAATCCGTCAATGTGCAATTTAAAATCAATTCCAAAAGCGAGTTTGAAGCTAGCGTCGCCACCCGCGAACTCAATACCCAAATTTTCTTACCCTGTGTTATTTTAATCGCTGCGATTTTGGGACTTCCTACAGATGCGATCGCCCTTGCTGTGGGGAAAATTTTAACCTCGAAGGAGCCTGAGTGATGTGGGATGGCTCAAACGATTACAGTGCTGGATTAAACGATTCTTCCCTCACTCGAAAAAACGTCGCAACTCCCCAAAAATCATCAAACGCTGGTACGGAAAACATTGCGCCGTATTGCGACTTGAGAGATCGATCAAGGGCGGAATTTCTACGTATCGGATTGTTCCACTACAAGGTGGATTTGACTACCTCATTACCCTTGATTATCTCCCAGACCTACATGGAGAAGTGCTTGGGGAATTCCAGGGCACCATTATCGAAATTCCAGCGAACACTTATCCGCTTACACATCGCTTTGCGGTCTGGCGCGTTTTTCCCAATGGCAGCAGCAATCCTATTGGCATTTGGGATGTTGACCTCGAAGGATTTTGCCAAAACTCATCACTTCGGGAACTCGCGCCCCGCCGCGCTGTTGCAGGAGTGGCATTAGTGCCATTATCGCTAATAGCAAGCTTTAAAAATCCTTCCCTCTCGTGGCAAAACCAGATGGAACGAGTTGACTGGCTTGGACTGCTAAAACAAAGAATTCAAGGGGAATTGCAAAACCCAAATCATAATTTGAAGGCTTGCATTATTTTGCATAATGCCTCATGAAAAATTTTCCATGAAGGGCGATGCCTGCGGCGGGCTGCGCCAACGCACTTTGATATCATCGTTGGTTGTCAATGAAGTCTCGTCTCACCGCTTCAGTGATAATTCGCCGCAAATATCTTACTCTCTCTTCTTGAGGAAGTGCGTGTAGGGCATCGTGGATGCTCTGTGGTAACTTCAAACCCGTTACCTTCTTTGCCAAAGGCTCAGTCAATTCCTCCGTATAGCCTTTGAATTGATATTCTTTAAACTCTTCTGATTGTACTGGAATGGGATTACTCATTGCTGGTTAACCGGGTTTTATCCCATGATAATCCCCAAAAAATATTTGGTCAAATTATTGATATTCGCGGTTAACCGGGATATGATAAAGTGTGGAGGGCAGAAACCTCCACGCTGAACCTAAAAAACTAAAGGAGGAATATGACACAATCCGGTAACGGACACAGTCAGTACAACCCGGAGGTTGAGTACCAACGAGTTGTCGATGACTCGGACGTTTTTTACAAGGAACCTATCCCACTATTCTAAAAATCCCTAATCGTTGTCATAAAATGTGCTTCAAAACCTTGATTTTTCATTTTTAGTTCTCAATCAACTTAAGCTTTGTAGCATAAATCTTATTAGTGGGATAGGTTCAAGGTTGATCCGGAAACGGGGGACCGGGAAGACGTACTCACCGCCAAGGATGTGATGGATGAAATCGACAAGAAGTTGTCTGAATCAGACGACGAGGAATGATCCGTCCTAACACCTAGCCAGTAGCCCCAAGCGCCACTAGGGGCTACTGGTTTCCTTAGTTCTTCATTTATATTACAACAATGAATATTTGCATTCCGAGTAACTTGAGAATTTTTCATCATCAACAAGGTCGCTGGCAGCACATTTTGGGAAGCTCGTTTTACAATCCGCATGGCGAGCCGCCAGATTTAGAATTTGCTATTCGCAAATACAATATTTCACGCCAAGAGCTTGTAACAGGGCTATTTCGAGCTAGTGATAATAAGGCAGGGTATTGCATCGGGGATCTAAAACAAAAGCAATTTTATTATTGCGGTATCGATGTCAAAGCAGTGCGAGAAAAATTGCGATCGCTTGGAATTGGCAGGGATGACCCGATGGAAAATAGTTTGTGAAAAATTTTTCAGGAGGGCGATCGCATTGTTGATAGATTAATGCGTTGGCGCAGCTCGCCGCAGGCATCGCTATTCTTTTTCGACTAATTCATAGAGAAGCGATCGCACTTTGATATCATTTAACAAATGAGCACAGACACAACTGTTTATCATCCCGATTATTACCGCATCGTTGAGCGCGTCTCTAACGGATGGTTATTTAAAAAAGGCGAATTATTTTACACATCTCTACCATTCGCTGTTGACATGAGCGACCTTGAGCTTCTGTATGGTATTAGCAAGCTTCAAGTTGCTGTTGAACTACGTAAAATAAATGGTGACAAAGCTGGTTATTATTTAGCAGACCTTCGCAATAAAAAATATTACTTTTGTGGAACTGAAGTGGAAGACGTGAGACTCAAATTGCGATCGCTTGGAATTGGTAGGAACGATCCAATGGAAAACGAGTCATGAAAAATTTTTCATGAAGGGGTAATTGGCGTTCCTTTAATGGCTAATTAATTAGACAAAGGTGGACTAACAGCATAACTGTAACCATCGACTTTGTGAATTAATTCATAATACTTGTGTCTCACTGGACTAACTTTGCCTTTACTCGTGACCATTTCAAAAACCCCAGTAGCGCGAACAACTACTCGCCCTACATGCACTCCCGCAAATTTACCAGTAGGGAGAATAGCGCGAACCATGTCACCAGACTGAAAGCCAAAGAATGATTTTTGTCTGGTACGATGCCTGATTGGAAAACCATATTTATTGGTGAAGCACATCTGACGCGTACCCCATCCTTTTGCTGTTATCAGCAATGGTTGAGTAATTAAGACCCGCAATGCCTCCATAACACCAACACAAGCAGCATCTAGCCAATGGGTTTTAGGTAGGTTAAGTCGAGTGCGGTTAAACTTGGTTCTACCTCCAGTACCCACTTCCACGGGCAGTCCAGTCGCTTGCAGTCTGTTGTACAATGCCCATCTAGTCGAATTGACTGCCGCCGCGTCTTTTAACGGTTGCTTTGCCTGTTTTAAAATACACGCTAGCACATCGGGTTGATCTGCCAAAAAATCTTTAACATCTCGGTTCCCTTTGGCTTGATTACAAGCGTGGCAAGCCAGAGTCAGGTTAGAAACGCGATTGCTCCCACCTCGACTTTTGGGGTGAATGTGTTCGATTTCTAGTGAGATATTGCCCGCACCACAATAAGCGCATTTTCTCCCCCACTTTTCTAACAAATACTCGCGCACCTCATAACCAGCAAGCTCACCCTGTTGATATTCAACTCCTGATATTTCTGGATTTTATATTACTTGGGTGTCAAACTTGACCAACTCATGAGACATCCCTTTTATTGGGGCAAGTTTTCTCAATCTCCTTGTCAAAGTCAGAATATTTTCAACTCTAGAGTTGAGACTTGGTGGTAGCCACCCATCAGGACGAGCACGGTTTAGAAATCGGGCTTTGCGGTAGCGAGTATTGCAGCTGCGTCTTCCCCTGCGGATGGCGCGACGTGACTCTAGGTCGTTTTTGATTTGTTGCCCTCTGTGCGTGAGTTCAGCACCCCACACAACCTTGTCATCCTGTACCAGTGCTAGTCCAGTGTTTTAGAACCAGGGTCAACTTTGAGTTGACCCTGGTTCGATTGTTGGTGAGGCATTACTCAGAATCAAAAGAGATTTTTCTAACCGCAAGATTTTTTATATTGACCCCGAAAACGAAGAGCGTGAATACGGGTATTTAGAAGACGTGGTAGACGTAATACGTCGTAAAACCTGTAAAAACAAATCTCCAGAGGAGATATGCGACTGGCTTGATGGGGTTTTAGACGAATACATCGCAGAGGTGGGTACCAGGAAAATCTTAGATGATTCGCACCTTCATAGACTCAGGAGTTTTGATTGTAACTGCACGAGGAGAAGATCCTATTTCTGAAATGGCGATGCAAATTCTCGACTGGGATCTTTGAGAATTTGCGTCAAGTATTTTTTTGAAATTAGAAGTACTTCCTAAGGCAATTTACAATGAGAGAATCGCTGAAGTCCGTTTTATGAAGAACATTTTAATAGCGTCTTACACTGGGCAACAAATCTGCACGAAATTATTCACAATGCTTATCATATAGAGGCCAGCCAATCAGGGCTAGGGGCAATGGATGCGCTTCATATAGCAGCGGCGGTCTCACTTGGTGCAGTAGAATTTATTACTGCTCAGAAGGCTAAAAGTTCCATTCACCGTACTAATAGCATAAGGATTATCTCAATTTCGCCTAATTAATAAAACTTCTAGATTCAATATTAGATGCCATAACAAGAAGCTGCAATAATTTAAAAAATGGAATATAGCTACCTTCATTTGATAAAAAACTTTTCACATTTTTGCAGTTGCTACTTGACTGGGAGCAAGTTTATTCATTAGGCTCACCAACAGGACATCCTAACTTGAAAAATTCTGCGGTTTTCTCTTTACTGCATGTTCTTTGGAGCGAGTAAAATCTTCCGCATGAACTTGGTTTGTCGTACGTTGGACGCATATCCAATTGTTTAACTAAATCAACCAATTGCTGATAATTCATCTAACATTCTAAATCGGAAGGTCATCAGTTCAAATCTGATTGCTGGCTTAAGCCCAAAACCCATAAAACTAAGGGTTTTTGATTTTTTTCTGATACCCCACTCTGATGATTTAGCATATTAAAATTGTGCTAAATTAGCCTGAAATATAGTTAACTGCCAGAGAGATTCAATGCAAATTTAGCTCAATAAAATAGACTCTTGAAGCAGTCAATAGGCGATTGAAAACGCTGAATGTGAGAGAAGTGGTATACTAAAAGGGCGGTCTATGTGTTTGTGGCATGTTTCCCCAAAACATTAGCGCCAATAAGTAGGTTGGCGTAAATAATTATTGTTGGGGTAAGGCAGGGAACAGGGGGAGAAATAGCTTGAGTCTTACTTACTTTTATTCACATAGTTTGGTTTTATTGCACCAACTTACTTAGTTCCTTGGAACTAATATTAATTATCATCAAAATGCAATTATAGCGCTTTATAATTGCGTAAACTAGAGAAAATTTATAGGGTAACACACTTGTACTAACATCCTATATATCTTGCTTGTATATTTCTAACAGATTTGGGATGTAATCATATCCATCTACACCAATAAGTACAATAATTTTAGAACGATGTTGCTGTAATAATTTTTGGAAATCTTCCGTCCCTATTTGTCCCTGTAAAATTGTCAGTAACCCTGCTGGTTGACGCCATTCACGAGAACCAATTTGGTTCAAAAGATACATTCCTAAGCTACCTGTATAGATAGTTTTCTCGACATTTTGTAGATGATAATAACCTTCAGCTAAATAAGCTAAATTCCGTCCTTGAAGATATAAATCACCAGAAAATTGTGCTATTTTAAAACCATCTTCGAGGTATTTAATTGCCGTTTGGTGTTGTCCAATAACTAAATAGGCAATTCCTAAGCTGCTGAAACATAAGGCTTTACTTGGAATATCTCCTAATTTTTCTGACAACTTTAAACCTTGTTCCAAATAGTTAATTGCTGACTCATAAGTTTCTGGTTCTAAGTTTTCCAACTGCTGAGCCTGCATAACTTCGCTGTAACCTAAATTTACCAGCGCGTTTGCTTCCCCTGTTCTATCACCTGCTTGCCGACTCAATATTAATGCTCGTTGACTGTAATTTATTGCTTCGGCATAATTTTGCTGTTGGACGTAGGTACGGCTGAGGTGGTTGAGATTGGCAATTTCACAAGGCCTATCGCCTGCACTCCTCGATATCTCCAACGCTTGCTGATGAAAGTCTACAGAGCGCTGATATTGTCCCAAAGCACGTTGAGAATAACCTAATAGTGTCAAAATCCGCGCTTTTTCTTGGGTTCCCTGCACATATCGCAACGGTTCATCCAAATAATCTAGAGCATTCCGGAGATAACTGCCAGAAAATGAGGCGAAAATGCCACCGTAAAGCGGAAAATATGAACGTTGGGCAAAGGTTCGCAGAATTTGCAGCATAATTTGAGAACAAGCATCGCTATATGCTGCACCAATGGTTTGAAAACCACTTGCTAACTGACTCCAAATTACTGCAAAGGTCAAAAAAGTAGAAATGGACAAATTTGGCCCTGCTTTAACATCGTAAGCTTGTTGGTCAAACCAGTTAATTAAGCCTCGTTGCAAATATTGTAGAATCAACGCCATTTCTACCCAATCTTTAAGGGTGATAGCCCGTTGCTGTTCGGCAAATTGAATTGCAGATTCCTCCATCGCTAAGGTGCGAAACAGTGCTTGGGGTAATTCACTATTAAGTTGCTTCGCCCAACTTGCCCAAGGGCCACGTTCGCCAGGTACACCACCAAATCCCAAAGATTCTCTTTGCTCATACATCCAACTGAGCAAATTGTCTTGGAGGCGTTGCCAAGAAGCTAAACCACGGGTAATACCATCAGAAAATTGTTGTAAATCAGCATCTACCTGGGCAAATTGCTGTAATGATTTTGATAACTGCTGTAATTGGGGCAAATTTAGAGGATACTTTTGATTTGGGTCAATAACACGCACAAATGCTGCCAGACGCTCATTAGGAGAAGCTGTAGTAATTTCTGTAAGGGCTGAGGCGATCGCTTCGGTAGCTTTGTTTTGCTCTTGCCAACGTTGCCATTGAGTTTGAATGGTTTTAATAGCTCTCAAACTTCGAGTCGCTTTCGCTTTTTTGAGTTCGTCTTTTTCGCTATCGACTTGGCCTTGGTGAACATTCAAGCGATCGCTCAAAGCTAGCTCAAACACTTCCCCTGTACCGGAAGTGATACCTTTAACCAGCATTTGATACACCTGTTCCACAGAGCTAATTTTGCCCTTGAGGGTGGTTTCGACAATTTCATCGATTAAGGCAAGATAGCGATCGCGCAATGGCAGAGAGTCTGACACTTTAGCTACTAGGAGTCACGTCAATTCTAATTCTAGTCTGGGAGTGGGGGAGTGAGGGAGATGGAAAGATGGGGAGATGGAAAGATGGGGAGACAAGGGGGGATAAAAGAGATAATTTTTCACCTGTACCTATTGCCTTCTAACTCATAACTCCTCACTAAACACTCCTTTTAATATATAAGTCATCATTTCACCTTTACCTTTAACCTTAATTAAACCTCGTTCTTCTAATAAATATTTATCCTTTAAAAGTTGATAACTTGCTTCACAAACTTGAATACTACCTGCGATACCGTGTGATTCCATTCGACTAGCTATATTGACTGTATCTCCCCAAAGGTCGTAGGCAAACTTTTTCAGACCAATCACTCCTGCTACTACTGGCCCTGTACTAATGCCAATACGAATACAAAAAGATTGATTGTTTGCTGCATTAAACTTATTTACAGCATTTTGCATATCTAACGCCATGTTAGCAATGGCGATCGCATGATTGTTAGATTGATTTGGCAACCCAGCAACGGCCATATATGCATCGCCAATCGTCTTAATTTTTTCGACTCCATGACGTTCTGCTAATTGGTCGAACAAACAAAATATTCTATTTAGTAAATCAACTAATTCCGCAGGAGATGTCCGAGTTGAAAGTTCTGTAAAACCAACAATATCAGCAAATAACACCGTGACTTCATGAAAACTATCAGCAATAGTTGTTGGCTGTTGTTTTAATTGTTCTGCAATCATCTCTGGTAAAATATTTAGTAACAGCCGTTCTGATTTTTGCTGGGCTACCTCCATTGCTTTACGTGCATTAAATTCATTTTTTTGCAAGCGCTCATATAAATAAACAGAAAAAACACAAATTATGCAAGTCCAAAAGAAGTATAATCCTTGTTCAACATAAAAAGCTGATATATTTTTTAATACTGGATTATATAAAATATATAAAATAAAATAACAAATTATTGTTCCGATTTGAGATATTAAATGCATCCACCACTGGACTGGAATAATTGTAGCTTGAGTAAGAAACATCAGTGTCCAAATATTGCTTCTAGGCTCGAGATTATTAAATAGCAACGCTATATCAATTTGGACAACACAAGTTACAGACCAGCATAAACTCAAAAAAATTAAATCAGGATGGCGCTGACCTATAGAAGTTTTACATAAAGCCCAACAAATAAGAATGAATAGTTCTACTATAAAACCAATTTTAAAAGCATATATTTTGCCTTCTATTTGTGAATTTACCCAAAGGAAAAAAGCAATCAAAGTCAAGCCAGAAATCAGCATAATCTGAGCCTGCAATTGCAATCGCTTGAGTAGGAAGCGCTGTCGCTGTTCTTTGTATGATTCGCCAAGGCTATTGCTGATTTGCCAATGGGGCATTCCTTGAGTAATCAGCGCATCTAGTTGAGTTTTGTCAGAGTTATTTGGTTGAATCATGCACTTTTTACGTTATTAGTAATCAAGGGAGTGGGAGTGATGAGGAAGATGAGGGGGATAAGGAAGATGAAGGAGATGGGGAGATGGAAAGATGGGGAGGTGGGGAGGTGGAGAGAAAGTAATTCTTCTTTCCCCTCATCTCCCCATCCCCTTATCCCCTGATCCTCTTCCCCATGCCCAATGCCCGATGCCCCATGCTCAATGCCCAACAATTATGGCTCGTACCCCAACATTAACTTTCGATCGCGGCACACTAATTTTGCATCCACCACCACGCGGCAAAGCTTGGATGGACTATGCTACATGGGATGATAGAGTTGAAAAATTCCGCATTCCGGCAATTAGATACCGATCACTAGTGGAAGCACTACAGGCGGAAGATGTCAACTTTCTCGATGAAGCAAAGGAATTTTATCCTCTAGATTTGGTTTCGAGTCTGGAAATGGAACCATATCCTCACCAGAGTGAAGCCCTAGCTGCTTGGAAACTAGCGGGTAGGCAGGGGGTGGTTGTGCTTCCGACAGCGGCGGGAAAGACTTACTTAGCACAAATGGCCATGCAGTCAACCCCCCGTACGACGCTGATTGTAGTGCCTACTTTGGATTTAATGCATCAGTGGTATGCACATTTGGAGGCGGCTTTCCCGGATGCTGAGGTGGGATTGCTAGGGGGTGGTTCGCGGGATAAAACACCTATTTTAGTCGCAACTTACGATAGTGCGGCAATTCACGCTGAAGCGATAGGAAATCAATATGGTTTGATTGTTTTTGATGAGTGTCATCACTTACCAACAGATTTTAATCGGGTGATTGCTGAATATGCGATCGCACCTTATCGTTTAGGACTTTCTGCTACACCAGAACGTACTGATGGCAAACACGCTGACTTAAATATTCTCATTGGCCAAGAAGTATATCGCAAACGCGCTGAAGATTTGGCGGGGAAGGCGTTAGCAGAACACGAAATTGTGCAAATTAAGGTCAAGTTATCGCAGCAAGAACGAGAAAGATATAACCAATTAATTCAAACTCGCAACGACTTTTTAAAGCAATCTCGCATTTCTTTAGGGAGTCTGCAAGGTTGGCAAATGTTCGTGCAAATGAGTGCTAGATCCCAGGCTGGACGTAGAGCGATGTTAGCGCACCGCGAAGCCAAAGATATTGCTTTGGGTACTGATGGTAAGTTGCGAATTTTAGCTAATTYATTAGCAGAACATTATCCAGCACGAATTTTGATTTTTACTGCTGATAATACTACGGTTTATCGCATTTCTCAAGAGCTACTAATTCCGGCAATTACTCATCAAACTCCGGTGAAAGAACGCCATGAAATATTAACAAAATTTCGTGAGGGTACATATAATACTTTAGTTGCTTCTCATGTGTTAAATGAAGGAGTTGATGTACCTGCGGCTTCTGTAGCAATTATTTTATCGGGAACTGGTTCGGCTAGGGAGTATACTCAGCGTTTGGGGAGGGTTTTAAGGAAGGGAAATATTGAGAATAAGCAGGCGATTTTATATGAGGTAGTGGCTGAAGATACGAGTGAAGAGGCGACTTCGGCGAGGCGACGCGGGGACATGCAGACACAAGAACGCCGGGAGAAGAAAGGGAATTTGCAGGTTGTCTATGGGAGTGGGAAGGGAAGGAGTTTAAAAGCGGCGGAACAGTTAGAAATTAATTATTCAATCCAAAATCCAAAATCTAAAATCCAAAATTCAGCAGATGTTACCGACAGAATTATTGATGCATCGCCAAAACGGAGAGGAGATCATTCCGAAGAGACTGAAGATTGACAATCAAACTTCGGAGTTGGCGATAGAGTTAATTAATTATTTTCAATCAGCAGTAGGGAAAACTCAGGGTGTACTTGAGCGACAACTAACTGATTTTGAAGGAGATTCAACAGATTATCGGGTGAAGCGGGGATTAGCTTATATCCTTAAAAGCAGTTTTTGTACTTTTGAAGTGGTCAGTCCTTTGGAACCACAAATGTTAAGAGAACGGGTATTTTCTCTGGCTGCAAAGTCTGTTTCTAGTCGGGAATCAACACAAGTCACTCTGGGAAAAGTTGCTGATGAGTTAACTCAAGAACTTGAGCGGGAAGTTTTAACGCAACAGGTTCGGAATGGATTATATGCAGATTTATCTGAAAATAAGATTTTGACAGTTTTTGATGCACCAACAGCACCAGATTTATTAAATCGCTATAACTTATCTCAGGTGCAGGGTGTTTTTTATAAAGCCAGTCAGTTGGTGTTAAATGCTCATCGGAATGTGCCAGGAGAATATAAGCTGTTGTTTCGCTATTTAAAGTTGTTTCAATTGATGGCTTATATTGAAGGTGATGCTGACCACGGGTTTACAATTACGATAGACGGCCCGACGAGCTTGTTTAATTCTAGTACGCGATATGGGTTGGCGATCGCTAAACTCATCCCCGCTTTACTTCACGTTACAAAATGGAGTCTTTCTTCGATTCTCCAAACTCGTGATGCTTATACAGATACTTGGAAAACTGGACGTTTTACGCTCAATTCTGAATGTGGTTTGGTATCTCATTATCCACCAGGAAAGCCCTACGATAGTATGCTAGAAGCATCATTCGCTGATAAGTGGGATGCTTTGAAAAGTGGTTGGGCGTTAGAGAGAGAAGTTGATTTGATACCGATTCCCGGTAGTGTAATGATTCCTGATTTTCGCTTAGTGCATCCTGATGGACGTACCTTTTTATTAGAAATTGTTGGTTATTGGCGTCCAGAATATTTACAAAAGAAGTTTTCTCAGGTGCGGCGTGCGGGACGTGATGATTTAATTTTGGCAATTTCTGAGCGACTTAATTTAGAAAAAGCGGGAGTAAAATTAAATGATGTTCCCGCAAGAATTGTTTGGTTTAAAGATAAGTTATTGCCAAAAGCTGTGTTAGCTGTGATGGATTGATAGTGATGCCTAATATTCAAGAACACGTAAACACTCTTTTGACACAATTTGTTCCATCTTATAGATTTCTTCGTTTACAAGAACTTACAATTGATAAAAATCATTCTCTGCAAACAGAAATTAATAGTAGTTCGATTAAGATTCTCAATTGGAATATTGCTAAACAAAACTATAATAAAAATTGGTTAAAAGATTTTTTAAGTATAATCGATAGTTACCAACCAAACTTGATATTTTTACAAGAGTTTTCTCTGAAATTAGAAGCAAACCAATTAGACACTTTGCTGAAAATGAATTGGAATTTTGCTCCTAACTTTGTTGATATTCATCATCAAACCTATTCAGGAATTTTCACAGCAGCTACAATCAGCCCCCTGACAAAAAAAGTTCTGACTACTGCACATCATGAACCAATTGTGAAAACTCCTAAAATTTCTTTAGTTACTGAATATCTGCTATCAGATAAACAGACAACCCTCCTAACAATAAATAGTCATTTAATAAATTTTGTTGATTTAAATAAATTTCAAATCCAACTAAATGAATTAGAGCTAGTATTATCTACACATCGTGGGCCACTCATATTTACAGGAGATTTCAATACTTGGAGTCGAAAAAGAGCAGTTATCCTCAATCAATTAACAACTCAATTGGGATTAACACCAGTAATTTTTGCACCTCATGAGAAGCAGAAAATAAAACGCTTCCTATTCTCACCTCCTTTAGACCACATCTTTTATCGAAATCTGACTCTGAAAAAAGCCAGTGCTAAAGTACTAGACAAAATTTGTTCATCCGATCACAAGCCATTAATGGCAGAATTTACTTATATCAATACTCAAAAAAATTAAGATGCTTGTAGATGGTGGTGTTGTAGCTATTTTTAGCACGGCTACAGTTTTTGTCCATGTTGTAGGAGTTGCACATGCAGCCCATGCAGTCATGAATGTACGTTCTTCCCAAGGGGCGATTGCCTGGAGCATTTCTCTAATTACCTTTCCCTGGCTAGCTATTCCGTTGTATTGGATTTTAGGAAGAACTAAATTTCATGGATATGCTGAAACACTGCGCTCAGTTTATGCACAACACTACAAGCTTATTCAGCCGATTTATAGTGAACTGATTAAATTTCAGGTTACACCACCTGATAATCTAGGCAAGTTGCAACCATTAGCGGAGGCTTTTACAGACATTTCTTTCACATCAGGCAATGCTGCTGAATTATTGATTAATGGTCAGCAAACCTATGAAGCAATGCTGAAAAAGATTGCGTCGGCAAAAAATTATATTTTGTTCCAATTCTATACTGTTAACGATGACCAAGCAGGTAATCAGTTTAAAGAAGCATTAATTGCTAAAGCTAAGCAAGGAATAAATATCTATTTTCTCTACGATGAAATTGGTTCCAAGAAACTATCTCGCCCTTATATCGAGTCTTTAAAACAGCATGGAATTGCAGTAAGTGCATTTAATACTACCCAAGGTCAGGGTAATCGGCTGCAATATAATTTTCGCAATCATCGGAAAATTCTGGTAGTGGATGGAGAAATAGCATTTATCGGGGGACTGAATATTGGTGACGAATATTTAGGAAAAAATCCTCGTTTGAGTCCCTGGCGCGACACCCACATGATGCTTGAAGGCCCGACTGTACAAAGTGTACAAAACTCCTTTGTGCGAGATTGGTATTGGGCAACTCGAAAACTTCTCGAAGTTAATTGGGACGTAAAAATTAATCAAGAAACTAATCAAACTGCATTTATTCTTCCTACAGGCCCGGCAGATTCGCTACCAGCTTGTAAGCTTTTTTTCGTGGAATTAATTAATCAAGCTCAAACTCATCTCTGGATTGCTAGTCCATACTTTGTGCCGGATGAGGCAACATTGTCAGCCTTAAAACTAGCAGCAATGCGAGGTGTAGATGTGCGAATTCTCTTACCAAATCGACCCGATCATTTATTTGTTTATTTATGTTCTTTCTCTTATTACACCGAAATGGAAAAAATCGGTATCAAGCTGTATCGTTATAAAAATGGGTTTATGCATCAGAAAATTATAGTTGTTGATGAGAATTTAGCAGGGGTAGGAACTGTAAACTTAGATAGTCGCTCTTTTTCTCTTAACTTTGAAGTTATGGGGTTTATTACCGAGCCTCAGTTTGTCCAAAGTGTGAAAAAAATGTTAGAGGATGATTTAGCTGTCTGTGTTGCTGTGGATCTTAATGAGTATGATAAAAAACCTTTTTGGTTCAAGTTAGCTGTGAGAGTTTCTCGATTGCTGACTCCTTTACTTTAATTACTAATAATTGTCTTTACCTCTAATATCGTGAAACTTCCATATCTGCTAAAAACTTCTCTACAATCTCATTCACCGACTCCAAATATTTTTGCGTTCCCAATATTCGGCAACTCTTTTTTCCCACTGCTCCCAATAATCTTTTATCAACGCTGATTCAAACCAAAATACCTCGGCTGGCATTTCTGGAATTGCTACTACTAACAAAGCATGATTTAGCTGAATGCCATAATCTCGATAATAGTTGTTAATTGCTCCAATGTATGCTGTAAGTTGCAGTGGATGTTCGTATAAATGCTCAATTGAACCTTTAGGTTTGTCTGCTGTTTTCCACTCGCAAATACAAGGGATGCCTTGATAACTGGCAATACAATCAACTTTGCCAGAATAGCTCAAATCGTAATGAAAAACTGAGCCTTCTACGAGTCTCACTGTGTCGATTTCTTCTAAAACTGGCTTAATACTTTCCCAGTAAGGGCGACTGGCTTCGGGACAAACAGGATTTTGCCCCAGCAGGTAGCGCTCAATTTGTTTGTGTGTTTGGGTTCCCCGACGACTGGCGTTTGTAGATATGCGGGTGGCTTCTTCTGTACCTACACGCGCTTTCCAATTTAATAATCTGTCTCTATCTTCTTGAGGTTTGGTGACATTAAGTATTGTGGTGACGCTAGGGAAGCGGTTTCCCTTGGCATCTACATAATATTGTTTACCATTTTCTCTCAGGGATTTACTATTAATTCGAGGTAGCAGTTGGGTGTCAAATTGCATCAGTCAATTATAAGTGTTTGACCGTAAGATTTACTGTATTAGTAACTATAATTTTTCGTAACTCTAATCAGAAAATGCAAAGCTTCATTAACTGCTTGAGAATTGGGAAACATTTCTGCAACATCTGCATCTAAACGAACTGTCAACCCTTCATAATTTTTGCCCTGATGTTCAAAATTTACCGTACCGTTACTTTCTAAAACTTGATATGACTGAGGTTGAGTCTCAGGTATAAGCTTTTGGTAAAATGGTTCATTTAGTTTGTTAGCAAGGGATTCCCAACTAGTCGCTTTCAGTTTTAAATGATCCTTTGCTTCACGTAATGTTTTAAACTGTTTCTTTAAAATCTCAACTGTATAAATGTCCTTTTGATACGTCTTGGTTTTTTGATTAAGGTCTTCCTCAACCATATCAACTACCTCATTGATAAGTCTCTCATGATTTTCAGAAATTTGAGCAGCAGCCCCTAAAATACGGGAGGTGGCTTTTATCTGTACCTCAGTCTCTTGTTTAAGCCTATCAGCAATATTACGAATTTGCTCTCCGAACTTTGCTTTACTTTGAGTTCCTGTGGTTGATGCTGATTTTTTACTCATAAGGACGCTTGTTTATTCTGAAAGTATCTCTTTAATTGCAAGCCAGATGCGTTTAAACTTTTGTACCAAACCTACAGGATTACTTGATGTTTCCTCTCCCACCGAATCAACCAGGGATTGAATTCGATCCATACGCTCTGCTACAACGTAGAGGTTATTTATAGCTTCATCCTTACTTACCAGAGATTCACGCAGCAGAACAACCATCTCAGCAATTTCCCGTTTTAATCGCTCGTTTTCGGCTTTACGACGAGTTTCCCACCCTTTAATACTAGCCTTGGAACGTCGCTCAAATTTAAGTTGTGTTTGTGCCTCATTATATAGAATCACATAGTTGTCTCGCTCAGACTTAATTTCCTCATATTTGGTAAGTAATTCAGTTGCTCTCGCTTTTTCTTCATTATAACGAGATAAAGTTTGCTGATAATTTTTTTGCTCCTCAAGATATTTCTGGTAATTTTGTGCTGCACGTTTTCTTAACTCATTAATCTCATCTTGGTTAGCTTTAATTTCTTGCTGAATTTGAAGAACTTGGGATACAGCTTCTTGATTTTCTTTTGCACGTTTTTGCGATTCATCACGCTGAGAGATTAATTCAGTTGCTTTAGCTGTTGCTTCATTGTAATCAGATAAAGCTTGCTGATAATTTTTTTGTTCATTAAGATACTTCTGGTAATTTTGTGCTAATTGCTGTTTTAAATCATTCACCTCAACTTGGTAAAGTTGGATTTCTTGGCGAACTTGAATAAGTTGGGATGCAGCTTCCTGATTTTCTTTGGCACGTTTTTGCCATTCATCACGTAGAGAAATTAATTCAATTGCTCTGGTTTGTTCTTCCTTGTAGAGACATAAAGCCTGCTGATAATTTGTTTGTTCATTCAGATATCTCTGATGATTTTGTGCTGCATGTTCTTTTAATTCTTGAACTTCAACTTGGTAAGTTTGGTTCTCTTGCTGAACTTGAGTAAGTTGGGATGCAGCTTCCTGATTTTCTTTAGCACGTTGTTCCCATCGAAGTGCATCGGCACGAGCATTCGTCAGAAAGTGTTTAAGCTCATGATAGGAAAGTGGTTCTGTTGCAGGTAGATTAGTATTTTTTATGGTGTAATTTTTGCGGCGATCCTTGTCTGCGTCTCGCATAGCCATAATAAGTGTTATAAATATTACTTTAATTCTTATATTAATACAATCTTTTTTAGTTGAGTGCATACACTCAAAATTTACTAAGTCTGCAAGAACATCCTTGATTAGCACAAGCTTCTCTACTGGCGATCGCATCATCAATGCCTGTAGAGTTAGAACAGACTTCAGCATTTAAGCTAAGTAAGTCGGCGCTAATATTTAAAACTATGTTAATAAACGTAAATGTAGTCTGTATTGGGTGTGTTACTACTGAGGATAAGGCACCATCAATAATTCAAGGTGGGGCGCTTGGCAACAACGCATCCTACATCTACTGTTACTATTCGTGAAAATTTAGCAAATCTTTCCGTAGACGTAGCCCACCGTAGGCATCGCTTCTCCTCACAATAGTAAAAAAGACAAGCAGCAAGCTAGCACAGCAGCAAGGGAAAGCAATTTATAAATTCGCCTCAACGCATATGATTATAAAATTGAGAAGTGCGATCGCTCAAACTAAAAGTTTCGTGTTCTGAACTGGAATTTTCATGTTTTGAACTCGAAGTTCCGAGTTCTGAACTCGAAGTTTGATGTTTAAAACAAGAATGTTTCTGTTTCAAGTGAGAACGTTCTTGTTCTAAATGAGAACATTCCTGTTTCAAACGAGAATGTTCTAGTTTTGAGGTGGAATCATGGTGTTACTAACTCGAAATTTTATGTTCCAAGCCAGAATGTTCTTGTTCCAAACGAAAATGTTCTAGTTCTGAGGTGGAATCATGGTGTTATGAGGGCGTAGGCGTAGCCCGTCGAAGACATCGCTCCACCTAGATTATAGAATGATGTGCGATCGCCTGTGATAGTTGAAAGATAAATCAGATGGCGATCGCTTTTATCTTCCAAGCTAGATATTTCGATTACAAACATTTTCGTAAGAGCGTACAGCTGTACGCCCCTACAATCTATTTATTCGTTGCAAAGTATTAGTAGCGACCCACAATAAAATTGATTGCAACAGACGCGATTAATCGCGTCTCTACTCTTCACTTTTGAACAGACATGATGAATCGCATCTCTCTTTACGCCATTACCATCCCACCATCAACATTAAAGACTTGTCCGGTGATGTAGGCGGCGGCGGCGTCGGCGGCGAGGAAGCGCACCATCCCAGCGACTTCTTCTGCTTGACCAAAGCGACCGAGTGGGATGTATTTGAGAATATCTTCGGTGTTGCTGAGATTGCTGGTCATGTCAGTGGCGATGAATCCGGGGGCGACGGCGTTAACAGTAATCCCGCGAGAGGCAAGTTCTTTGGCGACAGTTTTGGTAAAACCAATGACACCAGCTTTGGCGGCACTGTAGTTTGCCTGACCTGGGTTGCCCATTTGCCCTGCAACTGAGGTAATGTTGATAATCCGCCCCGATCGCTGTTTAAGCATGATTTTACTGGCGGCGCGCGTACATAAAAACACACCAGTTAAATTGAGGTCGATGACAGCTTGCCAATCTTCTGGCTTCAAGCGCAAAAGCAGTGTATCGCGGGTAATCCCTGCGTTGTTAACTAAGATATCCACACGCTTAAACTTTTCCATGACGGCGTTAACTAGCGCGTCTACTTGCTCGACTTTGGAAACGTCTGCTTGGAGAGCGATCGCCTGACCTCCGGCTGCTGTAATTTCGGCAACAACTGCGTCGGCGGCTGCACTGGAACTGGCATAATTAACAACTGCGATCGCTCCTTGTGTGGCTAATTCAATGGCGATCGCTCGTCCAATTCCCCGCGAAGCACCTGTGACAATTGCGACTTTATCTTTTAATAGTGTCATTTAATGTTCCTCAATCTGAGAATACCGCGCTAATTATCTTATGGTGATTTAGGGAACATCTGAATATTGTTTGGATAAAATCTAATTATTGCCGAGTAGTAATCTTGCTTGCATAATACAAATTATAGTCAGTTGAGCAGTTTTGCTTCTAATTCTTTGAATATCACATTTTTAGTTCAATTAACTATCTCTAGTTATTTTTATATTAATATTTGGAGAAGTTAAAATATATTATTGATTTAATTATAACTGCGTAGGCGAGCTTGTCATTGCGAAAAGTCAAAGCGACGGCTGACGCTGCTCTGGATTTTTCAAGACAGACATTGCCAAATTAGATAAACTAGCAAGTAGTATAGACATCAGTGTCGTGAAACTTTGTATTAATTATTTGGTTGGTTGAGATAGGTATAAATAGATATCTAATTCCGATGCATAAAATAATATAATATATTGATTTTATTAGAATTATTTAATTTTTTTTGCTGATTAACTAGTTTATGTTGACTAATCTAATATTTTCCTAAGAAAAACCCATAAACATATACCTATTTTATTTTCTAAGAATTACTATTGAAACAAACAATTGAAAAGCGGTGTGTATCACATGGCAACTAAAAAACAATTTAATAGCTTTGAAGAGATGCTATCTGATTCCGATGTACCTGTATTAGTGGATTTTTACGCTGAATGGTGTGGCCCATGTCAAATGATGGTGCCAATTTTAGAGCAAGTGAATGCCCAACTCAAGGATCGCCTGCGGATTGTGAAAATTGACACGGAAAAATACACACAATTGGCAAGCCAGTATGAAATCTATGCGCTACCAACCCTAGTTCTGTTTAAGAAGGGTCAGCCTGTGGAGCGAATTGAAGGTGTAAGACAAGCAGCGCAGTTGGTGGAACAGCTAAAAACAATTATTTAGGTAGCATTGAGAATTTGGTTTAGTCCCCAAAGGCGCGAAATGTCGCGTCTTTTTTAGTAGCGTAGACTGCTTGCTATGCTATAGCAGGAGGCAGAGGGCAGTTCTTGCTGGAGGTAAAACTATTGCTAACTCTCGCATTCACCCTTTTCAAGTTTCCTAAAGAGTGTGACTACGGCTATAACTCACGAATTACCATTTAATAAACTACTACCAAATAAATCTAAAGTAAACATTAAGCATATATACTTATATGTCTTAAGAAAGTGGTTGACAAATTAGGATAGCTGTATTGTATAGATATAAAAAATTATCTTGACAAGTAAGGCGACCTATGATTTCACAAGAAATATCTAACAAAGCCTATATATGGGTAAATATTGATTTTGATAAAGTTAAAAATAGAATCAATTTAGTGACTTCCAAGATTGAACAAGTCATCCAAAAGTATCAATTTTCAACTAAAGCTGGTGACTGTGCCAAAAGAAATAATTAGGTTGTTTGCAGGGCAATCGCAATTAATATTGTTTGCTTAAGAACGCCTTACATTCAAACAACACCATTCTTTGCGCTTCCACAGAGTAGCAACAACCCAACCATGTTTTTCTAAAGCGTCAGCGACAGCTTTGGATTGTTCGAGTAAAATACCGCTGAAAATAGCCCAAGTGCTAGGCTTAGCGATCGCACTTATTTCTGGCACCAACTCGATTATCACATCAGCCAAAATATTACAAACAATACCGTCCACCGGGTTTGACAGCAGTTTTGTCAAAACGTCTACGCTTCCTTGTGTAGGTAATAAACGTTCTGGACTAATGTCATTCAGTGTGCGGTTACTAATAGTTGATTGCACTGCTAAGGGGTCAGTATCCACTGCATAGACTTTCTCTGCTCCCAGTAGTAACGCTCCAATGGAAAGGATACCAGAGCCGCAGCCTATATCCGCAATTATCGTATGTTCTTGTTTACTATTAGTATCAACAAAAGATTGTGGTAATTGACTCAGACGCATTTCCAGAGATTCCAAACATAGCTGAGTTGTGGCATGACTGCCTGTACCAAATGCTACACCTGGGTCAAGACGAATTACTAACCGTTCGGTTGTTTCTGGTGATGGTAGCCAAGCAGGATTAATCAAAAAGCGATCGCCAATTTCTTGAGGCTGCCAGTATTGCTTCCAGCTAGTTGCCCAATCTTCTTCATCAATCAATTGCCAGCGTACTGTAGGAGGCAAAAGTCCTACACACAGGGCATCTTGACGCAGCCGCAGTGATAATGCTGCCAAATCTAGCAGTTGTGTTTGAATTGTCGGCAAGTAACCCCTGACTAAAGAGGAATTTCCTTTGCTTTCACTAGCTGTGCCACGACAGCCAAAATCTTCCAGCCGCCAAAAGATAGAATCTTCTAGGTCTGGTTCGCATAAAATTTGTAGTTCCCACCAAGTGTTTGCCATAAAAAAGTAAAAAGGTAAAAGGCAAAAGAAAAAAGATTTCTTTTTACTTTTGCCTTTTTACTTTTGCCTTTATAGAGTTACTGTATACGCGTCCCGAATACCAGGGACTTTAATAATCTCATCTAAAATACCCTCAGGTAAAGGGTCATCTATGCTCAAAGCCATGACTGCGTCACCACGGACGATTTTTCGACCGACTTGCATACTGGCAATATTCACATTGAAACTGCCGAGTAGCGAACCGAGTTTACCGATAATTCCTGGCATATCCCGGTGTAGGGTAAATACCATATATTTACTGGGTGGAACGTTAATCGGGAAACCGTCAACGTCCGTGAGATGGATTTCTCGCTCACCCAACAAAGCACCTGTGACAGAATGAGTACCTAAAGTACCCGTGGCTTCTAAATGCAGCGTGCCGGCATAGTCTCTAATGGAAGCATCGCGGGTTTCAATCACTCGAATTCCGCGTTCTTTAGCTTCTATGCTGGCATTTACATAATTTACTCGTTCTCGCAAAGCTTGGTAAAGTAATCCTTTGAGGGCAGCTACCACCAAAGGCTGACTTTTGTTGGTCGCGAGTTCGCCTTGGAGTCGCACATTCAAGACTTCCACTCGTCCGCCAGCTAGCTGTCCGACTAGATTACCTAGAGTTTCTGCTAGTTGCATGTAGGGTTTGAGTTCTTCCAACACATCGGGGCCGAGTCCGGGAATGTTGACGGCAGAACGCGCTGGTAGTCCCAAAAGCACATCGCGAATTTGTTCGGCGACATCAATGGCTACATTTACTTGCGCTTCCGTGGTGGATGCACCCAAGTGCGGGGTGAGGATGACTTCCTTGCCTAGCGATCGCAATTCCGATTCTCCCAATGGTTCTGACTCGAACACATCCAAGGCTGCACCTGCGATTTTACCAGCTTTGATTGCTGCTGCTAAAGCTGTTTCCTCAATGATGCCACCACGAGCGCAATTGACAATCCGGGCTGTGGGTTTCATCTTTGCCAAGGTTACGGCATTGATTAAGTGGGTGGTTTCTGGGGTTTTAGGGATGTGTAAGGTGATATAATCTGCTTGCTGGAAGAGTAAATCCAGATCTACTAACTGACAGCCAATTTGTTCGGCTCGTTCTGTGGAGATAAAGGGGTCATAAGCTAGGAGTTTCATTCCCATTGCCTTAGCCACAGCAGCTACATGGGAGCCGATTTTACCCAAACCGACAATACCGAGAGTTTTTTTATAGACTTCTGCACCGATAAAGCTATTGCGATCCCATGCACCACGTTTCACCGAAGCATTAGCATCGGGGATGTGGCGAGACAAAGCCAAAATCATCGCTAGGGCATGTTCAGCAGCAGCGATAGTGTTTCCCTCTGGAGAATTGACTACTACAATTCCTCGGCGTGTGGCGGCAGGAACATCTACATTATCCACACCCACACCAGCACGACCGATAATTTTGAGTTGGGTACTGGCTTCAATAATTTCTTGGGTGACGCGCGTACCAGAGCGAATCATCAGCGCGTCGTACTCACCAATAATTTCTATCAGTTCGGCTGGTTTGAGACCTGTTTTGACATCAACAGTAGCAACTTGAGAAAGAATGTCAATTCCAGCTTGGTCAATAGTATCAGATACAAGAACCTTAGACATGATTACTTTATTTAAAGCTACAGGTTTTGCTGCACAAGACTTTTTAGTTTAGTCTTTATCTGTCGCAATTCAGCAAAAATTATGCKTTTTAATATCAACTTAACCTTGAGTTACACTGCGTACCGATGATATCAGAATGTGAGTTGCTTGTGGTGATGTGTACTGCCTCCTAGTATTTGAAGGTGAGTGAGTATTTGCACTACCCTCTCGCTAAATATAAAGCATGAATAGCATCAAACTCGATATATTTATTAATAGTTAAAAGTTACCTAAAATTTTCTCAGTTTCAGCAAGTTTGCGGAATGTGCCTGCTTGGTCAGCTCAACTAGTGGAAACTTTTTGTTTAGTTGTTGGAGTTAGGTAGAGGTTGTATGGACTTGCTCTTAGCTTTTAGGTTGGGCGTTCAATCGCTCTATGTAGATTTCTTAGAATCCCTCTTGGACTTGAAATCGCTATAATTCTGGTGAGCCAAAAAACCAAGTATCATTTGAGTTTTGGAAAAACCAACCATGTCAGGGTACAACTTGCCAAGGTACTTGTCCTCAGCCGAGGAACTACCCGACTCTGATGAAACCCCTGTGGATAATGAACTGCAAGAATTGATACCAGGCTTGCTGAAGGCGATACTGCTGATACTCTGGGCAGAACGCATGGACTGGTTCTTTGGGATAGATATGGCTATTTATTATCACCCAGATCTCCCGGTCATTGTTCCAGATGGGTTTTTGAGCTTAGGAGTAGAGCGATTTTATGATGAGGAACTGCGTCCCAGTTATGTGCTTTGGGATGAAAACGTTGTACCAATTTTAGTACTAGTAGTAGTTTCCCAAAATTATTGCGAAGAATACAGCGCTAAATTGGATCAATATGCAGCTTTAGGTGTACTTTATTACGTGATTTATTCGCCTCGTCGTCGCCGCAAACCACGATTGGAAGTGCATAAATTAGTTAATAGTAAGTATGAATTGCAGAATGGAAACCCGGTTTGGCTACCAGAAATTGGTTTAGGAATTGGTTGCGAACGGGGAAATTATTCTGGCGTAACGCCAGAATGGATGTATTGGTATGATGAGGCTGAAAAACGGTATCCTACACCAGCAGAACAAATTAAACAAGAAGTACAACGCGCCGAACAACAAGCACAACGTGCTCAAGTTGCAGAACAATGCGTTCAACAGTTGGCGGAACAATTAAGAGCGCTGGGAATAGATCCAGATAATCTCGGTTAGTTAAAATATTTGGTAAGATTTTCAGCAAAACCGAAAAATCAGCTTTTTGAGATTTATGTAGTTGTCAAAAGTCTTGTTTTACTACTAAAACTAAAGCTATCAGCTAAGAAAAATTACTACTTTTTAGGAATAACGTTCCTGATTCCACTTTTGAGAGAAATAGTATCATCTTTGTAACGAGGAATGATATGAATACTGGCGTGCATAATATTTTGACCTGCTTCTCGATTAATGTTCATTCCTATATTAAAACCATCGGTTTTAAATTCAGCTTTCAAAATCTCTTGTACCTTATTTATCATAAACCAGCAAGCAGATTGTTCTTTAAATAGTAGTTCAAAATAATTGCTAACATGACGTTTAGGAATAACTAAAACATGTCCTTTACTTATAGGATAGCCATCAAATATGGCGTAAGCAGTTGCTGATTCCGTTAATAGCTTGAGATTTCTCCGGGGATTACAAAATATACAATTATTAGAGGAATTTTGCTGATAATTATAGTGAATATATTTATAAATCTCCCGATGTTCATCTAAATAAAGTGAATCAAAAGGAAGTTTGACAATACATTGGTAAGTAGGCTTTTGATAAATATAATGTTGGCGAAATCCTTCTTTTTTAATATCTCTTCTGACAGCGTAATAAGCTTTTCCTCCGGGTTTTAATAAGTGTGATAATTGCATAATAATATTAGCTTGGTCTTCAGGAAATAAAACATTTAAAACATAAAAGCAAATTACTGTATCAAATTTATTATGAGGATATTCTGGAAAATAATAAGGATCGTAGCCTGTAATATCACAACCTTTTTGGCGTAATATTTTCACATCATTACCAAAGCCACAACCAAAGTCTAGTATTTTGCCTTGGAGAAGGTTTTGATTTAATAAAAACTGTGCCGGAAATGATAGATAACTTCTTTCGATCGCAGTAAGATGACTGAATTGATTTTTTTGCTGTTTCATAGAATTTTGGTGCTGATGTCCCAAAATTATTATTCCCAGCATTTGTTTATGTTATACGATGTCTAGAACGGGCTACGCCTACGCATCAGGGTCAATACCTAGCTCACGTAACTTAGCTGCTAATATATCAGCACGTTGGCGTTCTTGTTCAGCACGTTGGCTTTCCTGTTGGGCACGTTGGCGTTCTTGTTGGGCACGTCGGCGTTCTTGTTGGGCTTGTTCGCTGCTCCACAACAGTAAATTTCCTTCTGTATCCCACCAGCGCAACCAATTCATAGTTTGACATAATCTTTCACCTTGCCAAATTCCGAGAAATAACTCTAGCTCAGGAATCCAGTAATGTCCGTTAGCGTCTGCTTGCTGCAAAATATATTGTCCATTTTGCAAGCACCGCAGTTCTATGCTTGGTTCATAAGGGTCATAGGTTACGTAGGTGGGAACTTGGAGAATCTTTTCGTAATAATAGAGTTTACCGTAGGGTGGAGTTGAGCGGATTGATAGTTCTCCACCTTCTGTATCCGAGAGAAATTCCATCACTACAGCCACAGCAGCGCCTTCTAAATTTGGGGTGTAGCTTCGACGAATTACATTTGTTCCTACAGACTGTACTTGAGGAACATAAAACCAGTCTGGTGCTTTGACAACAATTTTTTTGTTGACTGTGGCTACCAGTCCAAAATTAGAGCCAATTAGCATATGGGGTTGGATGCGTCCTGTGCTTCCCAAAGCATCGGTAAGTGCAGCAGCGATCGCGGGTTGCTGAATATTTTCCACTGGCTCGTCAGGTAAAATAAAGTCGGCTGGAAGTGCTTCCCAAGTAACAATTGGTTCTTTTTGGATGGGATTAACTTGTAGAACCATAAAACTACTCCTAATATCAATGCAATTATTTTAAGCAGCCAATCCGTTCAGTATTAAATGTTGTCTGCGATAAACAACGCAAAAATTATATAGTTATTTCAGGCGCTCCTGGTTCTGGTAAGTCTAGATTATTGCAATATCTAGCGTTGGATTGGTAGAAAAAACTCTCGAACAGAATGATTATAATCTGCCAATTCGTTTGCTGATTGAATTAGGCAGTTATATGCGCGCTCGCTCAACATCTACTCAAGTAATCCTAAGTTATACGTTATACTTTGTTGTTTTCACCAACAATATTATGTATAAATCTGACTTTTTATACTCAAAAAGTATCACAGATGACAAAAAATTTTTCAATCATCGCACCCAGGAAAACTTTTCTTCTTTATTCAATACTGTTAGGATTATCTAAAGACTTGTGGAATCTGCTCTTCGTAAACAGACTGGACTTGCATAAATTACTATCAACAATCGATTCACATCATGAACCGCTTTGCCTCTATTTTTCTGGCAGGCTTGATAGCGTCTGCTTCAGCTTTGGCTATTTCTCCAAAAGCTGATGCGTCTTATCTTGCTGAGTTAGATAGTTACAGCTATCATCACAATGATGATGGTAACTATCAACTCCAAAGTCGTCACCACAGACGTGATGATTATGACCGCGATCGCGACTTTCGCAACATTCGCGACAATCACGACCGCTATGAGCGCGAGCGCAAGCACCGCTATGAGCGCGATAATTATCGCCGCCATGACCGCGATCATAACTACCGCTATGAACGCGATCATAACCGCCGTTATGAACGCGATAATTATCGCCGCCATGACCAGGACAATAATTATCGCAACATTCGTGACGTTAACCGTCGCTATGATCGCGATAATTATCGCCGCCTCGATCGGGATAATAACCTTTACAACATTCGTAATGATCGCTATCGTTATGAGCGCGATCGCAACTGGAATCGTTATTAACAGTTTTCAGTTAGCAGTTACCAGTTATAAGACGAATCTTGATAACTGGTAACTGTTCAGTGTTCATCGATTTTACTTAGCGTTTAACCCCACCCCCAACCTCTCCCCCCGCTAGCGGGGAAGGGAGCTTTTGCATCTTTGGGGTTGCGATTGTATTGGAATGAAATTATAGCGGTTCTCAATTGAATGCAACACAATCTTTCTCTTGTGGGATGGGCTTCTAGCCCGTCCGGGTTTAAGGGCAGGCAAGAAGGATGCCCACCCCACAAGATGTGTATTTCATCTGAGTGAGAACCGCTATATAATCGCGATACATCAATCCACCTCAAATACTCGTCAACGAGTCTTTGAACTTTGTTGATTACTCTCTTGGCGCTAAAGAAATACATAATTTTAACGAACCGCATTCGCGCAAGTCTGGGACAGGAGAAGAATGCTAAACTCCTACCTCTAATCAGCAACACTAAAAAAATCAACAAATTTTCACGCTTTCATCTACTAAACTGGAACTTCTACTTCTGTTTCGGCTCCTAAGTCAAAGTCATACCACTCATTACGCCATTGCAGGCGAAACTTCAGACGCGTCCAATTAGGTGGTAAATTGGGACAAGCCACAGGGCCAAATTGAGTCATGCGGATACCAGCAAATCCAAAAACTACTGCTTGCCAAACTCCTCCAGCACTGGCAGCGTGAACTCCTTCACCTGCATTGAGCCGGATATCTTCCAAGTCTACTAAGGCTGATCGCATAAAATGCCTATAAGCTTCAGTTGGTTGATTCAGGTCGCAGGCTAAGATGGCGTGAATGGCTGGACCGAGTGATGAACCATAGGTATGGTCGGTGCGTTGGCTGTAATAATCCCAGTTGGTAGCCAGGGTATTATAGTCATAGCGATCGCGCAGCAAATACAAAAGCATCAACACATCTGGCTGCTTGAGAATCTGCTTTTGGCTTGTGGCTTCAATTCCCAATAGACCTTGCAGAGATTTGCTGCGCGGTTCGTAATCAGCAAAGTTAATCTTTTCTAGCTGGAAAAAGCCTTCAAACTGCTCAATTAAACCTGTTTTTGGATCTTGATTGACAAATAGATGCTCTGGGATTTCTGCCCATCGGTGCAGACGTTGTGTAGTTAAGTTGAGTTTTTGCACCAATTGGGCTGAGGTTTCGGGATAGGCTTGTTTGAGCCAATCCCACAATGCCAAAGCTGATTGTAAATGCCACTGCACCATGAGATTAGTGAAGGCATTATTATTGACGCGATCGTGATTTTCATCAGGGCCAATCACATCCAAGATATCGTAGCTGTGGCGCTGTTGGTTCCACTGCACCCGACTTTCCCAGAAAACAGCCGTATCTAAAATAATTTCGGCGCCGTAATCCCGCATCCAGTCATCATCGTTGGTGGTGTGCCAATAGTGTAATACTGCATAAGCGATATCTGCGTTGATATGCACTTCGATGTCACCGCACCAAATACGGACTAATTCGCCGTTAGGAGTTGGTACCCAGCGCGGGGTGACTTCATCGCCAGTCATCGCACTTTCCCAAGCAAACATGGCTCCTTGATAACCTGCTTCTTGGGCTTTGCGTCTAGCTCCTGGTAAAGTGTGATAGCGGTAGGTGAGCAAGTTTCGGGCTAGAGCTGGTTGAGTGAAGGTGAGGAAGGGAATAATGAAAATTTCTGTATCCCAAAATATGTGTCCGCGATAGGCAAAACCAGAGAGGGTTTTGGGAGGGATACTCACTCGGTTATCGTGACGCGGTGTTACAGCTAATAATTGGAAGAGATTATAACGGACACTTAATTGAGCTTGGCGATCGCCTTCAATAATCATGTCACTGTCTTGCCACACTTGCTCCCATGCAGCAATGTGAGCGGCTAACAAAGTAGCGTACCTGGGTTCGTTACCTAGCCTTTCTATCGCTGCGGCAATCGGGACTTCTATTTCCCGTGAAGTAAACACGGTGACAATCTTTTCCACAGTCACCATTTTTCCTGGGTAAAACTCTAAGCTGGTTGCCAAAGTGGGAGAACTGCAAGCATGTTCAACGCGCACAGGTACAGTCTCATCATCTATCACTAACTTAGCCGCCATCGCCAGTTGAATACCTGAATGCAGAGTTTGACTATTTAGCCAGATGATTCGATCTATACCCCCTTGATTTAAGGTTCGCCAATGTCTAACACCTTGGGTATATGGTTCGGCATCAAACCCTGCTTCAACGACGATCTCACCTTCAAAGTCTACCGATGTCACGCAAGTACGAATCGCTAAAACATGTTGATCTGCTAAACTAGCGAACCGCTGAAAGTGAAAATCTAAGGTATGACCACTAGGACTACGCCAGCGCACATCACGGCTAACTAAACCCAAACGTAAATCAAGCCGCCGCTCATAGTTGAGAATTTCACCACTATCTATGCTAAAGCGTTCACCTGCTACTTTTACTGTCAATGGCAACCAGTTAGGACAGTTCACAAGTTCAGTATGAGCAATTGTCACATCATCATAAACGCCATGAATGAGTGTGGCCGGAATATTCTGGGAATACCCTTCCTCGAAACTACCTCGCACTCCTAAATAGCCATTACCAAGGGTAAAAACAGTTTCTTTGTGATGCAACTGTGTCGGATCGAATTCCGTTTCAATAACGTTCCAGTCAGTAGTGTCAATCAGTTGTTGATTTTGTTGAGAATTGTGAGTGGATACGTTGAGCATGAGTAAAAAACCTATGTCTTGTCTTGGGGCTGGCTGTGGACGAGATCAAATACACTCAGGAGCAATATCAAATGATTCACTCCTTGTCTCTAGCGTTTACACTTGAATATAGGCTAAACACAAAAATCCAGATTCTTAACCACAGTAGCGCTTCACATTTCATCTGTCTACAGTTAGATTTCCTTGTTAATGTAAGTTAAAATTCATAAATCTCAACCAGATGCAAATTGAGACAGTTTTTCTTCAATTTCTTTCACACAGCAGAATAGATATTAATGCGCTTTAATTTTGGAACTTGTCTGCGTGGTGCGCGAAGTGAAGTACAAGCTCTTTAGCTCCTCTGTCGCCCCCTCAAGCCTCAGAGTCTCCCCCATGAGCAAATGGCGTCAACAAAATTCGTAATTCGTAGTTATTAGGCTAGGACTGAAGTCGGTAACTTGAAAAAAGGCTAGCTGTTTTTTTAATCTCTATCAATTAATTAATACCAATTCTCTGGGAAACTGCACATTATTTTGACCCCTCCAACTTCCACGCGAGTTCGGGGAGGTTGGAGGGGAGTAGAGCAGAAGTTGCTGTAAGTATTTCTCTAGCGCTCTCAAACACAGGAATTTTAATCATAAGTAATTACCCTTATTTTACCTAATACAGAGGCTGTGATGCAAAGATAAACAAAGTTTTTCATCAGTGATTATCCGCAGTTGATTTAAAGTGAAGTTTTTTTAAATACTGATAATCTTCATATATTCACGTATTACAAAGATTTTGATAAATTTTATCTTCAAATTTATTCATTTAGTCAAGATTTTAAATAAAAAATATAATTAAAAAAACTTTTTAAGTAGTTGCACTGATTATTTTTTTTAAAAAAAATATTTTATGCTTAATATGAAAAAATAGTAAAGAAATGGAGTTTATATCTAAAAATTAGACTAAAACTTCCATTAAATCAAAACTAAAAAATACAGATTATGTCACATAAAGTTGCTCAAAAGTTAGAAAAATTTCTACAGCAGATAGAACAGCGATCGCACTTTCATGCGGGTTATCCATATAATTTAAGTTGTGATTACAGTGAAATTGTAAAATTTTTCAATTTTATGTTAAATAATGCGGGAGATCCTTATGTAGAGCCAGATTTTGGTCTGCATTCTCGTCAATTTGAACAAGAAGTATTATCTTTTTTTGCCCAGCTTTATAAAATTCCAGAAAATAAATTTTGGGGTTATGTGACTGCTGGTGGAACTGAAGGTAATTTATATGGAATCTTTTTAGCAAGAGAAATTTACCCGAATGGGATTCTATATTCATCACAAGATTCTCATTACTCAATTTCCAAAGCAGCTAAATTATTTCGGATCAAACATCAGGTTGTAGATTCACAAATTAATGGTGAAATAAGTTATCATCATTTAGAACAGGTAATTAGTCAAAATCGGAATTATCCTGTAATTATCAATTTAAATATTGGCACTACTGTTAAAGGTGCGATCGATAATTTAGACAAAGTTTTAGAAATTTTAGATCGTCATCAGATTAAAAATTACTACATTCATTGTGATGCTGCACTTTCAGGATTAATATTACCATTTTTAGATGGCGCTCCTCAAGTGAACTTTCAAAAACCAATAGATAGTATAGCTATTTCTGCTAAATTTATCGGTTCTCCATTACCTTGTGGTGTAGTCTTGACTAAGAAAAAATGGGTAGAAAGAGTGGAAACAATGATTGAATATATTGGTTCCAAAGATACAACTATTCTCGGCTCTAGAAACGGTCATACTCCTTTGATTCTTTGGTATGCACTGCAAAGTAGAGGTTATAATTGCTTAGCCAAAGAAGCAAAGACCTGTATTTGGAATGCTCAATATCTTTTTCACCAACTTCAATTGAGAGAATATCCATGTATGCTTAATAATTTCTCTAATACTGTAGTACTTCAAAAACCTTCTCAAAGATTAATTAAAAAGTGGCAGTTAGCTAGCTTTGAAAATTGGGCGCACATTGTAGTAATGCAGAATATTGATAAAGATAAAATAGATACCTTTATTGATGAACTTGTTTTAGAACAAGGGTTATTTAATCAAGTAAAAAATCTACAGTTACAGTCAGTAAGCTAATTGTCGTTAGTTCTCAATCCTTCGTTATTTATAAACATAAACGAAAAAGAAAAATTTACTTACTGAAGAAGTCTTTGCAACAAAAGTTAGCAGCCAGTAATGCTTCTACTTCTACACTTTCTAAAGGCGGTAAGAAAAAATAACCTTGTCCATAATCACATTGTAATGCCTTTAGTTGTGCTAATTGCTCTACAGTTTCTATTCCTTCTGCTGTTACAGACATATTCAAATTATGAGCTAATGTAACTATCGCTCGAACAATTTCTAAATTTTCTCCACGACTACCTATATTGTTGACAAAAGAGCGGTCAATCTTAATAGTTTTGATTGGTAGGCGATGCAAATAATTCAAAGATGAATAGCCGGTACCAAAATCATCCATGTGTAACTCGATATTCAGGGCAGTTAACTGGGAAAGCACAGTAGTAGCTAATTCAAAATTATCCATCAACAAGCTTTCAGTAATCTCTAATTTCAAACTGCATGGCTTCAGTCCAGTTTGCTGCAAAATCAGTTTAACTTGTTTAAAGATATCGGGTTGGCTAATCTGTTTACCAGAAAAATTGACACTAATCGTTAAATTTAGTGAGCTAGGAAATTGTTGATGCCAGATGTGCATTTGGTGGCACGCTTGATAAAGCACCCATTGCCCAATACTAACAATCATTCCCGTCTCTTCCGCCAAAGGGATAAAATCTTGAGGGGAAACAATTCCTCGTTCTGGATGATGCCAGCGAATCAATGCTTCAAATCCAATAATTTTACCAGTTAACAGTGAAATAATTGGTTGGTAGTAAAGGCGAAATTCTTCTTGCTTGAGTAGCAGTGCATGTCGCAGAGCAGTTTCTAATTCTAAGAGTAAAGATGCACTTTCATGCATCTTTTGATCGAACACTTGATAACGTGCCTTACCAAGTGCTTTAGCAGAGTACATTGCTACATCAGCATCGCGGATTATCTGTGCTGCTTGCTGATAATCTACTTTACTAAAAGCAATGCCAATACTAGCATTAGCAAACACTCGATGCTCGTTCAATTGAAATGGTAAAGCTAGCACCTTTTTAATGCGTTCAGCTATTTGTATAGCGGTGTTAATATCATCAATTTCCTCAATTAAAATTGTAAACTCATCTCCACCAAAACGAGCAACTATATCTCCGGCTCGGACAACTGACTTCAGCCGATGAGAAATTGCAATCAAAAGTTGATTTCCTAGTAGATGTCCAAGGCTATCATTAACGACCTTAAAACGGTCTACATCTAAGAAAAGAACAGCAAATAGATAATTATCGTTCTGCTTAGTACGTTCTATTGACTGCTGCACTCGCTCGATAAATAAAGATTGATTAGGTAACCCCGTTAGCACGTCGTGAAGACTATTGTGTAGTAATTGTTCTTGGGCATTTTGACGCTTGATAATGTCTTGTTGGAGTTGTTGATTAACTCGAATAAGTTCAATGGTGCGTTCTAACACTAGTTGCTCAAGCTGACAACGATACTGGACTAATTCTTCCTCTGCTAGCTTACGTTGAGTGATGTCACGTACAATAACAACATATTCTCGTAGTTGAGGATTAAATGGGCATGAAACAGTCGATTCAACAATTCGTAGACCTTTGTTGATTTTTAAAGTTTGCTCACTTCTAATAGACCATTTCTCTGGTTTACCGTGATAAGACATTAACAGTTGATTCAAGTTTTGCCCAAGTAACTGCTGAATACTTAATTCAAATAATTCTTCAGCAGCGGCATTGATTTGACAAATCATCCCATCTTCATCTAAAACTAAAACAGTATCTGGAACCGTATCGAGAGTAGTTATAAATAGGTTTTTCGCTTGTTTGCGTGCCTCATCAATAGCAACAATTTGTGGTAGAGTTGTCCAACAGGCGATCGCTACTCCTATAAAAGAAAGTATCACCAACAAAATAGCTAATAAAGAGTTAGGAGCATTATTAGTAACTTTGCTTAATAAATCACGGATAAACCAACTGCTACAAGCAGTAATACAAATTAATGATACTAAGACAACCACTTGTAGGACAACAAAGTCTGGGTTGTTTGTACTAGACTTTGCATCGTAACGCTCAGTCCACCATCTTGGATCTAATGGTCCAAATCTTAAGTGACGTAGTACTATATCTCCTAACATCAAAACAATGGGTAACAATAATCCCACTAAAAAATCTCTCCAATTCCAAGCTAAACCTCCAACTATCAGAACTATCGCTTCTATAAAGAAAAAACCAAGTGAGCACCAAGGCCATAATACCTGCGGTTGACCTCGACACAACCATAATCCTAAATGTAGTCCCATAATCGACAACAGATAACAAGTACCTGCTACTGTCACCAGCTGAGATACATTTCCCAAATTCAAACAAAACAGACTAAGGATGAAGGCAACTAGAATGGCAGGTCCAAGAACACCTTGACGGGAAACTACTGCAAATATCTCAGAAAGCTGTCCGTCTAAACCTAGTTGGTATAAAATCCGAGGAGAATTAGAAACTGCCGTAGCAGAACTTAAAAGGCAGGATATAGTAATTAGAAGTGTTACTAAAAATGAAGCATACTTACCCCAAAAAGGGACAGAAGCTGCTAGCAAATTTAAGAATACATCGTCGCCTATTGTTGGATTTGGAGCCGAACACGTTAATACCCAAGAACTACCTATAAATACCGGAGGAATTAACCAAGCAGCCACAGATAAGAACTTCAATGTTTTTTCTGAGTTGTGGCTATCAGCAACAAAAGAAGAAGTAGTTTCACAAGCATAAATTGAATAACTAGCCAAGAAAAACCACTTTGCCCATTCTTCAAAGCTCAAGCTATGTATACTAATTGGGGGCAAGTTAAAACTAGTGCTGGAAAAGGTTAACCATAGTACGCCTTGAATGCAAAATAAAAACAGTAATAAAATCGCTGGGAACACAAAAAATAAGTGCAGCAGCGCTAAAGCACGAGTACCACTGAACGCTACAATAAAAGGAATCGCTGTAAATACAACTTTTAAAAAAGTTTCTGGACAAACAATACCTAATGTTTGAAAGTTGACTTTAATCAGGTTTGTCAAAATAATTGCATACAGTGCTGGTGCTGCCACCCAGCTAAAAAAGTAGCCTAAGGCTACGTAACGGCCTAAACTAGGAAAGTTTTTTAATAACTTTGTAGTATAGTTCGGTGTTCCTCCTGCAACATCCGGCCAATGTCTACCTAGACTTTGTACCTGCAAATTAAGTAAAAAGGAAACAATGGTGCCAAACAACCAAACTAAGATAGCTTTAGACCCTAACGCTGCATGAATGATGGGAGCAGTACCAATCCATCCAACATGACCCGTCAACCCAAAGCCCCAAGTTTCGAGATAACTCAGAGTACGTGGTAGGCGCATTCCCAAGGGCTGATTTTTGTCTGCGTGTACATAATCATTACTAATCATTGTTTCTTAGCTAGATTTACTGGCCTTTTCACTCAATAACTGAATCTTCTTGTTTAAAGCTTCAGTATAAGTACTTAAATTTAAATAAAAGTAGCTTAATTATTACCAGGCTGCATTATTGTATCTAATAATTTAGATAGTGAAATTCCCTACTTATATTAAGAAATAGGGAATTTTGTTGCTTATGAATGATTAAGTAAGACTATACTTTTTGTAACAACTCCTGAGTTAACTGAAAAAATGCCTTTGAACCAGGTGATTGAGGAGCATTTAAAACAGCTGGTATAAAACTATCAACAGCCTTGGCAACATTAACATCAACTGGTATTTGTACTTTACAAATTTTTTCAACGCCAAAATCTTCAACAACCCGGTGCATCACTTGTTTATAGTATCTACCAGTTAGAAGGTTAGCACTAGACATGCTGAAGACAATTCCTAGCATTTTTATATTTATCTTGGTTTCATGTCCGTGGCTATCTTTTAATTGGGCAATCCGTCTTTCCAGTAGTTGAATACCGACTACAGATAAGGGTTCTGGTTTAGCTGGAAGTATATAGAAATCGCTGRCAGCTAAAGCGCTACGAGTCAATAGATTATAACCAGGGGCACAATCGAGAAGAATAAAATCATATTCTTGGCGCACAGGTTTTAAAATGTTGTTTATCAAAACTCTTTCAAAGCGATTCCAAATCGTTTCAAAGTCTTGTTCTCCTAAAGCAGTTGCTTGTTGATGCAGCATTTCTGAAACAACAAATTCATCATATAAATCAATATCTCCTGGTAATAAATCCAGTCCAGGAAGATTACAAACCTGGGATTGAATAATATCTTGAATTGTCAGCTTTGCTTGTGGTTCTGGGTTGATAACCTCGTCTATCAGATATCTAAATGTCTTACTTTGTTTACGACGCTTAGCAAAATCTAAAGGTGACATCAGACTTAGCGTGGCGCTAATTTGACTGTCTAAATCAAGGACAAGTACTCGCTTGCCATGATTTTTAGCTAAACAGGTAGCTAAGTTGACAGTGAGGGTGGTTTTACCAACACCACCTTTCATATTTGCAGTTGCAATTACATATCCCATTGATTTAGTCCTTTGTTAACGCATTCCCATCTAGGTAGCGTACACCCCTTTCGATTTATCAAATCTTCCATTAAATTTAATATTTTGGCATAAAAATAGTAACCGTAGGTTGGCGAGCCACTGCGTTAGATAGGTTTATCAGATCCTTGAGTGGCGTTTGAGGAACCTAACAACGATCCCGTAGGGTAACCCAACATTTCTGGATTTGTTGGGTTTGACTTTGCTCAATCCAACCGACTTTTGTCTGAAGCCAAGCAGATTGTTTTATAATCTTTCTACCCTCCCCACTCATCTTTTATTCGTTTACCAAAACATTGATTCTGTTAGTTGAGAACCTCCTGCTTGACGCCCTAATAAAGAGTGAATTACTGCAAATAAGATAACTATTGGTACTGAAGCAAAGTGAACAATTCGCAATGCTTGCCAACTGCCAAACAAATCCACAATCCAATGAAATTGAGCAGGTTTATACATTCCTATTCCTGTAAATAATGCCAGTAGTAAGATAGGAATAATTGCTGTATAAACAATTCGATGCCAAGCATAAATGAGGCGCTTATAATTTTGAGTTTTTTGTAATGCTTTGAGGTCATTAGCTCCTACAAACCGATGTCGCCAGCGCCTAGTAATTAAAACGTAAATTCCATACCACAATATATTTAATGAAAATAGCCACATTGCTGCAAAATGCCAATGTCTACTTCCTGCAAGCCAACCTCCCAAGGTAAATATTGGTGGAATGTGCAAGCCTGTACGTCCACCAAAAACAGGGTTGGCATTGTAAATTTGTAATCCACTAGTGAGCATAATAAACAGACTAATGATGTTACACCAATGAAATATTTTAGCTCCTATTGCTTGGGTCGATAACTTCGGAGTTTGAGAGGAAACAGTTGAATTCATAGATTTTAATCAGTTGCAGTGACGGTATAGATATAAGCAAAACTGAAATACTTTTGGGATGAAAGCTAATATATTATAAATAATTTTTATTATTAGTAAACAAAGATTAATTAACTAAAACTTCACCTCGATTGGAGTTGGAAAAACTCAGGAAAGCAAAAACAATTTATTTTTGGAGTCGTTCAGATAGTTGATATTGTTGGATAGCGATCGCTTTTTGCTGACTAATATCCTTATGCGTCCCCACTATCCGCAGTAGCCTACCAAATTGATCCCACTGAAATACTTTGCCACAAGTCAAAATCCACTTCCATTCGCCAGATTTAGTTACCATTCGTAATTCGACTTCAAAAACAGGTGTGTATTCTTGAAGATAATTTTGAAATACCTGGCGAATTATCGGTAAATCTGGGGATGTACGAATTCTTCAAAAGATTTCAACTCGTGAGCGATTTCGTTTAGTTCATACCCCAGAATGCTTTTCCACTAGAGATCGTAATAAGTTTTGTTTGTTACCAGATTCCAATCCCACAATCCTAAACCACTGGCTATTAAGGCCATCTTTACAACTGCTTGTGAACATTGCCAAGTATCTCAATTCTCTTGAAGTAAGTCTTTTTGTTGTTTGTGGAGTGACTCTGGTTCTAGAATCTGGGAATCTTGTAGTGAAAGTTGAGTTGAGAGTGAATTGGTAGCGGGTTCTTTGATATGCATAGTTACTGGTACGATGAGGAAGATATCCTTTGCTTGTCTCTAGGCCGTCTTAGCACCCTGACGATCCTGTTGTGGACAGTACGGTTTTGTTAATGAATCGTCAACTTAGTTGATTAGACTGTAACTTAGATCTCAGATTATCAACCAATATCATCAAATTGGATGGAATTTAGCAAARACTAAACGGACAAATGTCATCTTCGTGGCGATCGCCTTGATTATTTTTGAGAAAAAAACAGCTAAATTATCTGTATCTACATTCTAAAATTTGTCTAAAAAAAGTAGATTTAATCATATAAAATTGGCGAAAAACTTGGAAAAAATTTTATGATCAAATCACGTCAGATATCTGAGGATAAAAAATTATTCTAGACTTTTTTGTACCATTTGTGGAAAGGGCTGGCTGTCCTTTACACGCAACAGGCTACATTCAGTTGCAAGAATAATGCTGTAAGAAAATTTCATGCTCAATTAGAGTCAATGAATAATGACTATAGATGAAGTAGCACTGCTATTAAAAGCCAGTCAAGCAATCGGTTTAACAACACTCCAAGAGATTGTATTGCGTTCTTCGTGGGAAGGAAAAACTTACACTAATATCGCAGTTGAAGCAGATTACGCCGAGGATCGCGTCAAGAAAGTTGCTGCTGATTTATGGCAAATACTGAGTCATTTTTACAAAGAACCAATAAATGAGTCCAACTTCCGCCAGACTCTAGAAAATCATTGTCTTAACAAAACACATCAGCAGTTACTTAGGGAATTTAACCGAGCTGCTACAGCTATATCTTTAGAATTTCCTAATGGCCCAGTATCCCTAAATTCTAGATTTTACATCTCTCGTCCGCCAATTGAGGAAGTTGCTTACGCAGAAATGGCTCAACCAGGGAGTGTCATCTGCATCAAAGCACCCAAGAAAATGGGCAAAAGCTCTCTGGTTCTGCGGCTGCTTGCACGCGCTAAAAACCAAGGCTTTCGCACCGTGAGTTTGGACTTTCTGCAAGCAGACAAACCAGTATTTACCAGTTTAAATAAATTTTTGCGCTGGTTTTGTGCCAATGTCAGTCGTGAATTACAGCTAGAACCAAAACTCAATGATTATTGGGATGAAAATATGGGTAGCAAAGTCAGTTGCTCTATTTATTTTCAAAAGTATTTGCTGTCTGCGTTGGAAACTCCCCTTGTTTTAGTCTTAAATGAAGCAAATTGGGTATTTGAGTATCAGGAAATTGCTGGAGAATTCTTAGCATTAGTGCGCTTGTGGCACGAACAAGCTAAAGCAGTAGAAATTTGGCAAAAACTGCGCCTGGTTCTAGTTTACTCAACGGAAATTATTGTTCCCATAAAACTGAGTCAATCACTATTTAATATTGGTTTGCCAATTAAATTGCCTTTGTTTACAAAAGAACAAGTCCAAGATTTAGCACAACGTCATGGTTTGGATTGGACAGATGGTAGAGATGCTGACAGTTTAATGGCGATTGTGGGAGGACATCCTTATTTGGTACGATTGGCTTTATATCATCTTATAGGTAAAGGAGGATTACAAGGAAATTTAGAACAGCTATTGCAACAAGCACCAACAGAATTAGGAATTTATCATGAGTATTTAAGGCAATATATATTACTCCTCCAAGATGAGCCAGAATTAGTAAATGCTTTTTATCAAGTAATTAATACTAATAATTATGTAAAATTAGAACCGATATTGGCATATAAATTACAAGGTATGGGATTAATTAACTTAGAAGGCGATCGCTCTACTCCCACATGTAAATTATATCGTTTATATTTTCGAGAATACCTGAAAATCAATGAGGAATTCAACAACAATCGTATTAACCAGTTAAAACAAGAAAATCAACAATTGCTTCTCCTCTCTAGCTTGGATGAACTAACTCAATTAGTGAATCGCCACTATTTTCAAACCTATCTGCAAATTGAGTGGCAAAATTCTATTCTTCAACACACTCCCATATCACTAATTTTGTGCGATATCGACTATTTCAAAATTTATAATAAAACTTACGGTAATACCGCAGGAGATAGGTGTTTGCGAAAAATCGCTAATACTATCTGTAACAGCATAAAATACTCGTTAGGTAATAGTACTTTTTCATATTCAAATCACAAAATGGCTTATCCTGCTACTAATTATTTTGCAACTTTATCCAAAGCAGATTTAAAAAATGAAAACACCAAGGTGTTAGTGGCTCGTTACGGTGGTGAAGAATTTGCTATTCTTGCGAAAGTCGATATTGCTATGATAATGAATGTTGCCGAATATATTCGAGAGCATGTAAAAGCTTTGGCGATTAAGTGTGAGTATCCTAACATTGGTGGTTTGCCTGCTGCTGTTTTAACTGTTAGTTTAGGTGTAGCTAGTATTATTCCTGAAGTTGAAACCGAGCCTGCTACTTTAGTTAATGCTGCTGAACAAGCACTATATCATGCAAAAAGACAAGGACGCGATCGCGTTGTTTTGGGTTAAATTTTAATAATTTGACAGTATGTTTATCCTCTAAATTTATAAATGATTTTTTAAGAGATAATTCTTTTAAGTTTCTTACTAGATTTTTTGAGAAAACGATTCATTTGCGACATTACATTAGGAACTTTCAATTCTTTTGGTTTTCGTTCTGGCTGTTTGAAAAATCGATAATATAAAAACTCATCTCTATAATCAATATTCACATCTTCTCCTTGACATAAACGGACAAAATCAATAGAAGAATAGCTCATATAATGAATGCGATGAATTGGTTTTAAGCCATCTTGATTGTAAAGAATATTATTGATATTCACGAATGGATCTGCATTAGCACAGTTACCTGTTCTCTCTTCAGCATTTGGACTGAGGGTAAAGTTAAATATTTGTGGGTCGCCGTATAAAGTTATATAACCAAAGATGCCAGAACTAGACCACCATGAACCTTCACGAATCCATTCAAATTCACGTTTTTGAATCCATCTTTCTTTGATAATATCTAAATCTTTGTCACTAAAAAGTAACCGCTTCGAGCCAAAAAAACTATCACAATGGATTTTCAAACGCAAATCAGCTTCGGTTAGCTGCATTACTTTCTCAAGTACATCAAGATTTAATTGTGTTTTTTCTCTAGGTTTAGCATGTTCCCAATCGTTAAATACTAAATCGTAAGTATCTAATTTTTGAAAAATGTCATCTATTGGTTTCATGGCTAAACTATCAGCATCATAAAACACAAATCTATCAAAATCACCATTAAAAGAAGCAAATTTTCGGTGTACAAAACCTTTATACCATCCTGGACGATTTAATTTAGAGTCATTTGCTCTTGGATGAGTATCCCAAAGCTGATTAACAAAATTATCCCAGCGATGAATTGCTTCCCAATCTTCAAAAAGTGTAACATTATTTCTAGATTTTATTTCCTGCTTAACTAGGTCTAATTGCTGATTATAAGGAATCACACAAACAGGAATATTTTCTCCAACATTTACCTCAATGCTGTTTAGCAAAGCAACTAATTGGTCATATACAGCATCATTGGCAAGTGTATAAATACCAAATGATTTCATTTTGCTAAATCCTACTTAAGTTATAGACTAGTTTATTCGCTGAATACTTTATCAGTGATAGTTACATACTGACTTATACTTGACTGTAAAAACAACAGTTGAGGTGGAACTATACAGTAAATTTACCATTGCGCTCTGTCTACAGCTAACTAGCTTTTTGTTTGCTTTAACTTCTAAAAATTTTACAAATAATATATTAAGGGATACTTATGATGACATACAGTCATGGATCAGGTCATGGTGTATGTATCACATTTGATTTATTCTTAATATGAATATCTTAATGCTATCTTCTACCTTTCCTTACCCACCAACAAGGGGAGGAACCCAAGTCAGGACATTTAATTTACTTAAGTACTTGAGCCAACATCATAACGTCACTCTTGTTACTCAACGTGAAAATGATGTTACTGATGCAGAATTAGTAGGATTACGCGATCGCGTAGAGCGTTTGGTAGTTTTTGAGCGCCCACAAGATTCTCCAACTACAGCCGGAATCTTGAAGAAGATGCAGCGCTTTGGTACATTTTTATTACAAAGTACACCGCCCAGCGTACTCAATCGCTATTCACTGGAGATGCAAACCTGGGTTAATAACTGGGTAGAAGCAGGAAAATGTGATGTGATTACCTGCGAACATAGCGTCAATGAAATTTATGTGCAACCATATTTCCAGAAACAGCTAAAAACTATAGTTAATGTCCATAGTTCTGTTTACGCTACTTGTCGGAACCAATTAGCGACAGGCATTTCGGAAAATGCAATCAGAGACAAAATTAATCTGCCACTTTTGCGTCGTTATGAACAAATTTACTGTGCTAAATTCTCAGAAATTGTTGTCACCACAGCAGAAGATAAATTTCAAATACAACAATTTAACTCCAATAGTAAAATTACAGTTATTCCTAATGGCGTAGATTTAGTTTCTTTCCCAAGTCGTCCCAGTGATCCCAAAGGAAATCGTTTAATTTTTATTGGTGCAATGGATAATTTAGCGAATATTGATGCAGTCTGCTTTTTCAGCAAAGAAGTATTGCCAGAAATTAAAAAAAATTATCCTGATACAACTTTTGATATTGTCGGTTCTCATCCTGCACCAGAAGTTTTAGCACTTAATAAAAAACCAGGAATTAATGTCACTGGACGTGTACCTTCAATGGTAGAATATTTACATCAAGCAACCATTTGTGTTGTACCTATGCGGACTGGGTTTGGCATTAAAAATAAGACCCTAGAGGCAATGGCAGCTGGTGTACCGATCGTAGGAAGCGATCGCGGTTTAGAAGGATTAGCCGTAGACGGTACTAACGAACCATTGCGTGCATTACGAGCCAATGAACCTGCACAGTACGTCACCGCAATTAGTAAATTATTCGATAATCGAGAGTTGCGATCGCAATTGTCTCGCAATGGCAGACAACTAGTAGAAACAGAATTTACTTGGGATATTGCTGGTAAAAGCTATGAACAAGTTTGTCTTGGGTAATTCGTAATTGTTTGAAATTCTGAATTATTAAAACAAATGTATGTAGAGACTTTGTAATACAAGGTCTCTATGAAAGTTATTGCTCATGCAAATTATCTGATTTCAACAGTATTAGCTTTTAGTTATACCAATTTGAATCATGATTGCACATAAATGGAGTTCCCAAAATCTACTGACTAACTCATTTTCTAGGAGATGCACCCCGAACACAATCCAAAATCTCAAATCTCAAATGGTATTACTTTGTGAAAATCCGACTCAATTATTTTCAAAACCAGCCGCAGACTTGAACACAACTAAATTTTTATGCTTACGTTTATTCTTATTCTTGAGGGTAGCCAAATAATTATCAACATAGCGAAAAGCAGATGCACAGTCGTAAGCAGCAATGGCTATAGCTTGCAAGAAAACCTTTGAGGGAATTTCAAACCCTAAAAATTTTTCTGTTAAAATCAACAAGTCTTTATCTGTGGCAGGAAAACTAATTTCTTGTGCCTCTTGTGAATCATTAAAGATATCTTCAATTAATGCTTTGGACATTTTGTACCTCCCCAAAAGCATAAGATGCAAAGCCAGTGATGAAATTTAGCTGCTGATCGCGAGTTTGTAAGCTATCTGGGAGTTCAGTACCAGGACACCCTATTTCTCGCAAAATTTCTAAACAGTAAGCACTGAGTTTAGTGTATGGAGCTTGCTCCAATTCTTGAGCTACCTCTAGAGCCATCTTCAGATTGACTTGGATAACCGTCGTTACAGGGCTGGTCATAAATAAACCCTAAAAACTGGATGCTCTCAGTTTTGATCGGAAGTACAGATTACCGTAACGGTGTTTTTGCGGAATTTATGAACAAGAGACATTAAAGTATCAGGGCATTTGCGGTCAAGCATCCAAAATCAACGACTACAATCTTGGTGAAGCCCGGTTCTCAGTGAATTATAGGATAATATCATATCCGCTGAATTGCCCAAAATAGACGGTGCAGCTACTCTTTGAGAACGCTTCAAGGCTTCTGGCGCTCAAAACTTCGATCACTGGGGACTACTGACAGTTTTTTGTTGTTGATAACGCATTTTAAAGTGCTGTTGCTGTATTTTATGATTTACAATCGGTTCCGGATAACCGACAGCATCGCGTTCTGAAGCTGGAATTTTACCAGTAACTAAATATTCTGTATCGACAGACCGCAATTCTGACACCCATTGGCGAATATATTCTGCATCTGGATCGAATTTTTGTGCTTGACTAGCTGGGTTGAAAATTCGCACGGGTTTGGGGTCCATCCCGCTAGAAGCACTCCACTGCCAACCGCCATTATTAGCAGATAAATCACCGTCAATCAACTTCTGCATAAAGTATTTTTCTCCTAATTGCGGATTAATTAGCAAGTCTTTGGTGAGAAAACTAGCGACAATCATCCGACAACGGTTGTGCATCCACCCGCTTTCATTCAACTGGCGCATTGCTGCATCCACAATCGGGTAGCCTGTTCTTCCTTCGCACCAAGCTTGGAAATGTTCTTCGTTGGTTTCCCAAGGAAAGTTTTTGAAGGTGTCGCGGAAAGCACCGTTAGCCAATTCGGGGAAGTTATACATTGCGTGTTGATAAAACTCGCGCCAAGCTAGTTCCTGTTGCCATGTGCGGATACTGGCTGTTGCTTCCTCACTGCGGCTGTTTTCTTGTGCTTGTGTTATGGCTTGCCAAACGGTGCGAATGCCAATGACACCAAATTTCAAAGCTGCACTCAATTGCGATGTTCCCTCAACTGCGGGAAAATTGCGCTGTTCTTGATATTCAGTAATCGCTTGAGTAGTAAATTCTTCTAGCCGTTCTTGCGCGGCCGCTTCTCCCGGTGAAAGAATCAATTCTCCATCCCAAATAAATCCTAAATCTTTTGCTGAAGGTAATGCCATTGCTCCTGCTTGCTTGGCCATTTTCTGTTCAGCTTTCGTTAACCCTTGGGCATTTTGCAGAGTTTCTACTGGTTGATTCTTCGGTTTGCTAATCCAATTTTTCCAAAAGGGAGTATAAACCGTATAACGTTGATTACTACCTGTCCGTATTTCTTCTGGAGAGTGGAGGATTTGATCCCAGTTTTCGCTAAGAAACTGAATACTTTTTTCTTTGAGGGCATTTATAATGGTGCGATCGCGTTCTTGGGAATAAGGTTCTACATCCCAATTCCAGAAAACAGCTTTTGCTGATAACGCCTCAGCTAAAGCTGGTATTGCTTGCACAGGATTAGCGTGAAGTATTAACAACTGGCTGCCAACTTCAGCATATCGCTGTTGTAATTTCTCCAAACAGCCAATCATATAAGTTACCCTCGCTGGGGCAACATCATCTCGTTCTAGGATACACGGGTCGAGGCAAAACACGCCTACTACTTTCGGACTCTGCTGCCGTGCTGCTGCCAGTCCTGTATTATCAGAAATACGTAAATCACGACGATGCCAAAACAAAATTAAGTCAGACATTCCATACTCAACATAGTTCACCCGTACTAGCTTAGATGCTAACGGTACTAATCAGCATCATTCTGCTGATAAATTTATTCTCTGAATGGGAAATTGGGATTGGTGATTAGGAAATAAATATTTAAAAATACTTTCTCACTACCTAATACCCAATACTCAATCCCTAAATCCCCGGTTTGTCAATCGGTAATAGTGGCTTTTGATTTAAAAGTTGAGTATACTCTTGTTAACAGTTAATTAGTCTTTTTGTTATGGCCAACCTACTACTTGATGACGGTACAATTGAGAGTGATTTAGGCGAAATAGCTCGTGAACTTGCCCCTGTTGGCATTCAACTTAGACATTACGACCCAGGAACATCGCTGCTTTTCCCAAACCTGTTAAACCAGGAGCTTTTAACAGAGTCAGAAAAACTTCATATTATAGAACTCCATAACAGCGTGTTTGAATTTATTCAGCAAGAAAATGAAGCTCTCTGGTGTGACTTGCTGAATTTACATCCAGGTTCCCCCAATCTTCACCATTTGATAGCAACTTACAGCCGTTACCATACTCACACTGCCGCTGAACCCCTCTACGTGTTGGCAGGAGAAATGATCTATGGCTTTGTGCGACCTGATGGCAGCCAAGTACAGCTTTTAATTCAGCCACAAGATTATCTCTACATCCCCGCAGGTGTTGAGCATTGGTGCAGCCCAAATGCATCGTTAAATTTTAAGGCAGTACGCTATTTCCTAAATGTAGAAGGATGGGTTCCTAACTATACAGGTACTCAGATGAGTGATTCCCTCAACAAGCCGCGCTAAAGCTAATTTATTTTATAAATATTTGTAATTTTTATTAGACAAGGAATTGAGCAAGGGAGAAAACAAGAGGCTTTGTCAGTGGTCATGCGCCAACTAACTCGACGAATTGGTATCATTGCTCCAGAACTGCTTACGCAGATCGAAGCATTGTCTGTGACTCAATTAGAAGAGTTGAGCGAAGCGCTATTAGATTTTTCTACAGCAGCAGATTTAGCAGGCTGGTTGCACAACTATCAATAAACTTTACTCAACTTCCTCACAGCGAATTAACAGCATTTCCATCGCCTCTGCTAGAGAAATCAACTCTGTCCAAGAGGAACCAGTAACTAAATTTTGGGCATGAGCTAATCGGTTTCGTAACTGTTCAGCAGACTTGAGAAAGCGCTCGCCAAACCGTTTAGATTTCAGTCCCAATTGCTCGAGAAGTTCTGGTTGATTTAAAACCAACTCTCGCTTATCGCAGAATTGCAAGTAATCTAACAAATCGGTAGCTTCGTTTCTTTCCTGGCTTTCTCGCCATAACCGTTGAGCAACTTCTAACCGCTCTTTTTTCAGGACTTGTTGCCAAGAATCTTGAGGATAGTAAAGCCGCACTAACCGCAGGAGATTCATTTCCAGCAGCGTTACCAAGCCAAACAGTAGCATTCGTGCGGGTGCTTTCTGCAAGTCGCCGCAGGTAACAATTCCACTCACTTGATTGCAGTCGAGAACAAACAACCGGGGAGTTTGTTGCAAAATTGGTAGCAACTTCATCAGTGGGGTGGAAATGGCAATTAGTTCTTTGGGATGAAATACTCGTTGATAGTCGCTACATTTACCAGATTTAGCTTGAATCAAACTAGAGCGTTCTACATAACCGCTAATAATATCTTCGGTTTCAACACCGACGACATCAAAATTTTGTGCTTCCATCCAATGCAGCACTTGTGTCACCTGTGCATTAGCTGGCATAGCTTTGAGGGGTTCTGCGATGTATTCAATGGTGATATTATTCTCAAACAAACCCCGCAGGTCTTGAGAACGCGATTTGAGGTGTTTCATCACCCTTTTATAAACTCACATGAAATAATCCTATGGTACTCGCGCGATCGCTCGGCAAATTTCGTGCCAGACTTACCCTGTAACATATCAATCCTAAACCCACTCGCCAAATCGAATATTTCACCCAAAAAGCTAACAAAAGCTAAGAGATCAAACTCAATCAAACTACCCACACACCATAAAGGCGCTCACCTTAGGTAAAACCTAAAGCAGCGAAGTAAGTATCATTTTTACCATTTTTGTTGGTATAAATATAATCATGGTTATGCATTATCAAGTAACAAATTATTTTGCATCTAGAAAAAATAAATATCTATATAGTTAAATGTATGAGATTATTTGAGGAATTTTCCAGCAAAATGCAGAAATTCCTCAAAAAAAAATGTTATTACTAAAACGATACATCGAATTGATACTTGGTAAAATCGTACTAAGATAACCAAAATTGATAACATTATGCCAAGAAAAGAACAAGGCTGGGTCACATTTCAAACCTCAGAAGAGGAGCGGAAGATTCTGGAGGAATTCTGCGAACACTCTCAACGTACCAAAACTGAGATTCTGAGAGAACTCGTGCGTAGTCTCAATCAGCACTCTTCAGCACCAATATCACTACCAACTAATGAAGAAGAACAAGAAGATATCTACACTCAAAAGCCTGAAATAGAAACTAACATTCCGAAAAAATCATTAAAAGTTAGCTCTCGCAATATTCTTAAAGGTGTCGTTAAACGAGTTGTTTACGGAGCTGTTAATAGTGAAGTGACTATCGAGATTATTCACAAAGTAGAATTAACCTCGATTATCACCAGAGCTTCCGCTGAAGAATTAGAACTAGCTCAAGGAAAAGAAGCTTATGCAGTTATAAAATCTAATGATATAGTCATTGCCAGAGAATAGAAATATATTAATTTTGGACGTTAGATATTAAGAATATGAATTTTTCTGACTAACATTTTAATTCGGAACAAATGTAAGATAAATTGAGTATTTATAGTCCATGCGATCGCTCTTCCAAAGCCAGTATCAACTGGCAAAAAAATTGTGTAGGGATTAATTTGGTATAATTATCGTTTTACTTGCTGTTATACAAGACTTCACAAAAATATTTGGGATTTTGCGATCGCTGATTTGTTTTTATATCTCCCAACTGCATCTTCTTTGACAGCGTTCTCTTCACTAAACGACTGACAAATAAAAAAATATCCCACTGTTGAGTATTAACAAGAGCCAGTGCGTTGTGGAGGTTCCCCACGTTGTAGCAACTGGCGTTCATCAGTTATCAGTCATCAACTTAAAACGGGATAATTTATTTCTTAGAGTTCCCCAAAGTTCTCTGATTGGGAGCAGTATTTAATTGTTCGAGTACGGTAAACCGTATTTGCTCGTTAGTTCCCAAAGATTAATTTAATTGTTAAGTTTAGTTACATAAATAAAAAAATGCTGCAAACATCAATGTATTGGAGAAATTGTGAAAAGCGCTAGTATCTTTGACAATCAAGACAGACTGAACAACTTTGTACAGGCGTAGCCCGCACTTCGACACCCTTTGGCGTCGCTACCTCGGCTCTGCTCGGCACAAGTCAGGGCGAGAAGCTCAGTGAGCATCGTAGACATTGCTTAGGTTGGGCGAGTACGCCAGTATTTTTAAGCAGTCTTTAATTAAGTTTCTCAAACCGTTAAGGGAGATGAGGGAGATAAGCAAGTTTTAAGTAAATAAATGAGATGACTCACTTGTTTACTCAAAACTCAGAATTGCTTTGCTCTATACCCGATTTTCAAGTTAGTTTTTATTTTCAGGATTGGTAACATCTATGGCAATTAAAGAACAGCCCAAATTACCTCGGTTTCGGATTGTTGCCAATATATTGTTGGCAATATCAGGGCTATTTCTGCTTTTAAATATATTTTTGCCTGGTTTATTTGGTTCTAATCCCACTGGCGTTCCCTATAGCTTATTTATTCATCAAGTACAGGAAGGTGAAGTCAACCGCGTTTCCGTTGGTCAAAGCCAGATCATCTATCAACTAAAAACAGAGAGTGGCCAACCGGGTCAAGTGTTTGCAACTACACCAATCTTTGATTTGGAATTGCCCAAACTCTTAGAACAAAAAGGAGTTGAATTCGCCGCTGCACCTCCACCCAAGAATACTTGGTTTACGACCCTGTTGAGTTGGGTCGTCCCACCATTGATTTTTATTGCTGTTTGGCAGTTCTTTATCTCCCGTGGTGGTGGTTCTCAAGGTGTTCTCTCTATCGGTAAAAGCAAAGCTAAGGTTTACGTAGAAGGTGAATCAGCTAAAATTACCTTCCAAGATGTAGCTGGGGTAGAAGAAGCTAAAACTGAATTAGTGGAAATTGTAGATTTTCTCAAGACACCAGGACGTTTTACGCAGATTGGTGCCAGGATTCCCAAAGGTGTGTTGTTAGTTGGTCCTCCAGGTACTGGTAAGACACTTTTAGCGAAAGCTGTAGCCGGGGAAGCAGGAGTTCCATTCTTCAGTATCTCTGGTTCGGAGTTTGTAGAACTGTTTGTTGGTGTAGGTTCTTCCAGGGTACGAGATTTATTTGAGCAGGCGAAGAAACAGGCACCCTGTATTGTATTTATTGATGAATTGGACGCCATTGGTAAATCTCGCAGTAGTAACGGCTTCTACGGTGGTAATGATGAACGCGAACAAACCCTCAATCAGTTATTAACTGAAATGGATGGGTTTGCGGCTGGGGATGCAACGGTGATTGTTCTGGCAGCAACCAACCGTCCAGAAAGCCTCGATCCTGCATTGCTGCGTCCGGGTCGCTTTGACCGTCAAGTGTTGGTAGACCGTCCCGATTTATCTGGTCGGGAAGCAATTCTCAAGATTCACGCTCAAAAGGTGAAATTAGGAGATGATGTAAACCTAAAGGCGATCGCAACTCGTACTCCTGGTTTTGCTGGTGCAGATTTAGCAAATTTGGTGAATGAAGCTGCATTATTAGCAGCTCGCAATCAACGGCAAACGGTTGCTCAAGAAGATTTTGCCGAAGCAATTGAGCGGGTAGTCGCTGGTTTAGAAAAGAAGAGTCGCGTATTGAGTGATACTGAGAAAAAGATTGTTGCTTACCACGAAGTCGGTCACGCAATGGTAGGGGCGCTTACAACAGGAAACGGTCGTGTAGAAAAGATTTCGATTATTCCTCGGGGAATGGCTGCTTTAGGTTATACCTTGCAATTACCCACCGAAGACCGCTTTTTGATGAATGAAGGAGAACTGCGCGGTCAGATTGCAACTCTGTTGGGGGGACGTTCGGCTGAAGAGATTGTGTTTGGCAGTATTACTACAGGTGCATCCAACGATTTGCAACGAGCAACTGACTTGGCAGAACGCATGGTGACTACCTATGGTATGAGTAAAGTTTTAGGACCGCTAGCTTACCAACAAGGACAACAAGCAGCGTTCCTGGGCAATGGTGCCCCTAATCCTCGACGAATGGTGAGTGAAGATACAGCCAAAGCCATTGATAGCGAAGTCAAGGAAATCGTGGAAACAGCCCACGAACAAGCCCTACAGATTCTCACACAGAATCGAGACTTATTAGAAGCGATCGCCACTCAATTACTGGAAACAGAAGTCATTGAAGGAGAGAAATTGCATAGTCTGTTGAATCAAGTTCAACCAATAACTGCTTCTTAAACGCAGGTAACGCTAACCAAAGCACAGAGATACTCCAAGTAATAGCTTGGAGTATCTTTGCGTTATATCTATGCATTACTTTGAGGTTGAGAAATACCACTCACCGCAATGCAAACACCAGCTAGTAAAAATGCCATTGCACCCCCAACTGCACCAACAAAAGGTGATATGGTTTGCGGTTGGGGAAATAGAATGTTAAACAAACTCATCGCCAAAGCAAACCCACCAAAGTACATGCCAATTCCTAATCCCACCCATCTTTTGGGTATCAGTGCTAAAGCAAAAGGAATCGCCCCATTAACAATTAAACTAAAGCCAGCAACGATTAATAGAATTATCGGAATCTGGGCGCCCACAAATATTATTATCAGTAACGAAGCAATGGTTGCACAAATACCACAAAGCATTGCTTGACGATTGCCAATTTTGACGGCGAATATCCCAGCCGGAATGTTGGCTAGAGCGATCGCTATTCCAATCCACACCATTTGCACATCAATATTATCAGTATTCAGTTGAGCTTTGAGGACTTTACCTAAGACATCCATCAAAAATCGGATACCCCATGCTACACCAAAACCAGTTACTAAAATCACCACCAATTTTTGTAAAGGAAACTGTACTATCTCTGCATTGTGTCGATCAACTGGGGTTTCTGGAGGATTAACTAAGCGCAACACAGCTGTCGTCCCCAATAAAGCAAAAGAACCAATCGCAAAAGTTAAAACTGGCCCTAAACTGAGAATATATTTGCTTGCAATTGGTCTAAAAGCGCCAATAAATCCTCCTACTAAAGTAACAAAACTGACTGCCAATGGTAACTCGGCTGGTGTAGAGTACATTCCCAGCAAGCACATAGCTGGAGAGCGAAATATCGTCATTGCTAATGCCCAGGCTACCAGAATTATTGGCAGCAGCGATCGTAAAACGATATTAAGCGGGATCAAGCTGACAACACATGGTATAGCAATAAACAAAGCTGATGCCAGAATCACACCGACTGAGATAAAGGGAAATCTCGTTCCTACCCAACGCCGAGATTCATCCGAAAGTCCCCCCATCACTGGTTCCAATACTGCACTCAAGGCATTTTCTACCAGCAATAAACCAACAGCCAATGAGGCAGGAAAATCAAACTGGGCCAAAAGTTGGGGCAAGTACAGATTATATATTAACCAAGTTAAGGTAATTGCCCCTTGCACCGCAGCCAACGCCCAAACTTGCACCCATAAGATATTAAAAGAAAATTTTGAGGTAGTCATAAGCACAAAAGATGAGGGAGACAAGACCAGACAAGAAAATTTTATCTTGTCCTCCTCATCTCCCTCATCCGTTTTATCTCCTCTTATTCCTTTTTAATACTCTGGAACTGAGGAATCAATTTCCTTACTCCAAGCGGTAATTCCACCTTTGACATTCGTCCCCACAATTCCGGCTTCTTTGAGGATAGCTAGGGCTTTTGCCGATCGCCCGCCCATCTTACAATGAGCAATTAAATGGTGACCGTTCAATATTTCTTTCACCCTAGCAACACCATTCCCGTTTTCAATCTCTGGTAAGGGTACCAAAACTGAGCCAGGAATCTTAGCAATCTCGTACTCATTGGGGTTACGCACATCCAGTAGTACAAAATCCTTCGCACCACTATCTAGCAATTCCTTCAAATCCTTGACTGTCATTTCTTGAATTTCCATCTGCTGTTTTGCCTCCTCTGCCTTAGCTTGTGGAATTCCGCAGAATTGTTCGTAGTCTATCAACTTTTCAATCACTGGACGAATTGGGTTAGGACGTAGCTTCAATTCCCGAAATTTCATATCTAGGGCGTTGTATAGCAGCAACCGTCCACTCAACGTATTACCCTGTCCAATAATAATTTTGACAGTTTCCGTTGCTTGGATAACACCAATAATTCCTGGCAAAATTCCCAACACGCCACCTTCAGCACAAGAGGGAACCATTCCTGGTGGTGGTGGTTCCGGGTAAAGGTCGCGATAATTCGGCCCACCTTCGTAATTAAATACAGTAGCTTGTCCTTCAAAGCGGAAAATGGAACCGTAGACGTTGGGTTTGTTTAGCAATACGCAAGCATCGTTGACTAGATACCTCGTAGGAAAGTTATCAGTCCCATCAACCACGATATCGTAAGGTTGAAAAATTTCCAATGCATTTTCGGAACTCAGGCGAGTTTCGTAGAGATCGACCTGACAATAGGGATTAATCTCGTGAATGCGGTTTTTTGCGGATTCAATCTTGGGTTTACCTACCCAGGATGTACTGTGGATTACTTGACGTTGTAGATTGGAAGTATCAACAACATCGAAATCAACAATGCCGATGCGTCCAATACCCGCAGCTGCTAAATATAAAAGTAGTGGTGAACCTAGTCCACCTGTACCGATACAAAGTACGCTAGCAGCTTTCAAGCGCTTCTGTCCTTCGAGTCCCACTTCCGGCAAAATCAGGTGTCGGGAGTAGCGTTCGTAATCGTCTTTGGTCAACTGGATTTCATCCAGATTGGGATTGATCATAGCAGTTAACAGGTGGAAGAGCGGGAATATTAATCCTATCGAAAAATGATATCTGTCTTGTAATTAAGCCGTTAAATTATATTTTCAATTGCCTCTGCTTGGAACTGATGAGTGTTATCAAGGCTCCAACTTCGCACTTCTGTGGCTTTACCGTTTTGGACGGAAACTATTATATACGAGTATCCTTGCCAAGCATACACGCGATCGCATTCTGAAGGTATGGCAGAACAATCCGGGTGGGAGTGAAAAATACCGATAATACTCAATGAGCGATCGCGTGCTTGTTTTTGTGCTTGTAACATTACTTGGGGGGCGATCGTATATTGCCGTTTTTTACTTTCTACTGTCTGGTCGCCACAAAATTCAGCACCCGCCTCTGTATTCCAGGCATTTTCTGTTGGCATAACTTCTACTGTGGTTTTGCCTTCATTAGCCATATGGCCCAAGATTATACCACAGCATTCCTCTGGGTAAATCTTTTCCGCATGGGTGCGAATAGTCTGTAAATGTTCTTGGCTAAGTCCGATCATGTCTGCGTTTATAATTTTGCTATCTCTAGCGATTCTTGTTTGAATACAATACCTTACTACTTAGTGGTTTTATTTTGATCGTAGCGAACACTATCATCAAATATCTATTTTTCTCTTTCCAGAGAATATTATCCTACTGCTTTCGGTCAATTCTTTGGCTATCAAAATTTCAAGAATACATAAAAATTAGTGTGTATTTATACATTTGTCAACTAATATGAAGATTATGCAAAAATTTTCTGAAAATATAGACATTTAAGTAAATGTTCGGTACTTAGTTATTATCGGGTTATTTAAATGTTTCCTATTTTCAAGCTAGATATTCAAAGGCGATCGCCTACGAAAAAGGCATAGAGATTTCTTCTTTTATGCTATGTCAAGTGTTTTCTATTTTTAAGCTACTGGGACTTATGTATTGACAAACTAACCAAATTATGAACTTTTGGTTTTGGGTATTGCAGTTTAATTTTTTAACTGTTTTTCAGTAATACAAAGGCTACTAATGAAGGATGAATTAAATCAGCCTGAAACTAGTTGCTTTTTAGAAGCCACATGCTCAGATATTGGTACGGTGCTTAAGACTATATAGTCCTTAATAGTTGAATAAGTACCACTTGCAAACGAATTAAAAGGAGAGTCTTAAAAAAATTAACCATCAAGGGTGAGATTTAAGTTTGTCGAAAGTTGACGCTTTCGACAAATTTTTATGCCCTCAAGTACTAACAGCAACTTGATAATTGAAAATTACTCCCAAACATTGATTTAAGTAGGAACAATTTATGGCAAATATCATTGGAACCAATGCAAATGACACCCTAGTTGGTACTGACAGTGCCGATACAATTAATGGTAAAGCTGGCAATGATATCATCACAGCTAATCAAGGAAATGACACTTTAACAGGTGGAGGCGGCAAGGACATATTTGTTTATAACTTGTACGGTGGTACTGATATAATTACTGATTTTGGTGGTGTCGGAAAAGGAAAAAATCCACCATCAGCGGTGATTGCCGAAGTTGATACTATCAAATTTGGCCAGGGCTTGACTGCGCGAAATCTGCTGCTGACACAGAATGGCACAAACTTGCAAATCACCTTTGAAGGATCTGATACCAAGGTGATTCTGAAAAACTTCAAATTAGAAAACTTAGAGAACCTCAAGGCGAATGGCACAAGACCAGCCATAGGTAATATCCTGTTTGATGGTCAAACCAGCATCACCGATAGCTTTAATGTCCTAGATGCTAACTCTACTGATACAAACATCGGCATCAAGAACACAGTAACTTTCCTTAATGACCTAGACAACAACATCACTGCTTTAGACAACTCAAATGATGTCGTCAATGGGCAAGGAGGTAATGACAAAATTGATGGCTTAAGTGGCAATGACTTGCTGCGTGGTGGTACGGGCAATGATACTCTCATTGGCGGTGCAGGCAATGATACTCTCATTGCCGATACTGGTAATAACCTGTTATCTGGTGGCTATGGCGGTGATTATCTTGATGCTTCGGGCTACTACGACTACGAAAATACTTACTATGCCTCAGGCAATAACACCCTTAACGGTGGCACTGGAAATGATACATTGAATATTGAATATTCATCAGGCGATAATCTGCTGTCTGGGGACAACGGTAATGATTTTATGTATGCCAGCACCAGAAACTTTGATTCTACTATTAGTAGTCTAGGGAAGAACACGCTTAAGGGTGGTGCTGGTGACGATACCTTGGGTGCGGACTATTCAACAGGCAATAACCTGCTGTCTGGTGATGATGGGAATGATTTACTCTCCCTCTCTGGATTTCAGTACTATAGCATTGTTGGCGCCTCCGGCAATAATACCCTTAACGGTTGTGTTGGTGATGATTACTTGATTGCGGATTATTCAACAGGCGATAACTTACTCGATGGTGGCATTGGTAATGACACCTTGAATGTGAACGCTTCACAAGGCAATAACCTGCTTATTGGTGGTGATGACAATGATTATCTCATTGGTTCTGGCTACAGCACCAGATACGGCATCGATTACTCTTTGGGCAATAACACTCTCAACGGAGGTGTTGGTAACGATACCTTGAATGTTGATTCCTCAACAGGCGATAATTTGCTCAATGGTGGTGATGGCAGTGATTATCTTCAAGCTTCTGGCTACTGGGACTACTACAACGGATTAAACAGCGCCTCCGGCAATAACACACTCAACGGTGGTAGTGGTAACGATACTTTAAATATTTACTTATCAACAGGCAGTAACCTTCTGTCTGGAGATAATGGTAATGATTCTCTTAGCGCCTCTGGCTTAGAATACTACTACGACGGATATCTATATTATAATTACGTCACATCAGGTAACAACACTCTTAATGGTGGTGTTGGTGACGATACATTGAATATTGGTTATTCATCAGGTGATAACCTCCTTGATGGTGGCGATGGCAATGACTCTCTCTCTGGCTCTGGCTTCCAGTACAACGACTACGATGGAAGCACTATTAACACCTCAGGCAATAATACTCTCAATGGAGGTGTTGGTAAGGATACATTGAATCTTGAGTATTCATCAGGCGATAATCTACTCGATGGTGGCGATGGTAATGATATTCTCACAGCCTTTGATGCTACTGGTAAAAACACCCTTAAAGGTGGTAATGGCAACGATATCCTCACGGGTGGCAAAGGTAATGACAGCCTCTATGGAGGAGCGGGTACTGATACCTTTGTTTTTAATAGTTTCAATCAAGGTGTTGATAGACTTTATGACTTCAACGCCACTAATGAACTGATTCAGGTATTGGCTACTGGTTTTGGTGGCGGCTTATCATCAGGTGTACTTAAGACAAGTCAGTTTAAGATTGGTGCATCTGCAACCACAACTAGTCAGCGATTTATCTATAACAATACTACAGGTGCATTGTTCTTTGACCAGGATGGTAGTGCAGGTACGTTTGCTCAGGTACAATTTGCACGGCTATCTGGTGGCTTGTCACTAACCAACAACAATTTTGTAGTTACTTAAGGGTAATTAGGGTTGTATTACTGAGCAGTAAGCAAAGTGGTTAATCTAAAAAATGCAGAATGCCATTTTACACACTCTGCATTTAATTTTTCTATGTATTAGTAATTAATGGCAAGCAAAAGCGATTTTGGCTTGGATAGAGTTTATTTGTATCATAGCGTAGGTGTAGCCTGCTGTAGGCATGTTCTATCGATGCTTCGGACATCTGCTTGCTGCTCTAAGCAAATTCTTTGGCCGCAAAATATAAAGAATATACAAAGCTCAATAGGTATATATCAGCAAATAATATAAAGAGTATGCAAAGATATCGCTTGGAATGACATGTAAGTAAATATTCTGTATTAAGTTAGTATAATGTTATCAGATGTTTTCTATTTCTCGGCTAAGCACTCCAAGGGCGATCGCCCATGACAAGGGGATGACAATTATTTTGCCTATCTCCTATTAAAGTTCCCTATTAAAAAACCAAATATGAAGTGTGTATTAGGCATTCAAGCTTTAATTTTTTGATGTTTTTTGAGAGATGCCGGGATTTGATCGCGCCTGAGCTACCAATCGAGGATAATTAAAAAAGCCTGCCTGAAACGACGGATTGTACTGAATCCACACCCTCATAAATTTCTACAGTGCTTAAGACTTAAATAGTCCTTAATAGTTGGATAAGTACTACAACAGCACTAGTTAAAAGCTGAATCTTCACAGAAAAATTCTAAACCCTCAAGGGTGAGATTTAACTGTGTCGAAAGCATCTACTTTCGGCTAACTTTTGTGTTCTCAAACACTAGCAGTAACTTGAGAACTGAAATTACTTCAAAAATTTATTCAGGGAAGAAAAAGTAATGGCAAATATCATTGGAACAAACGCAAACGACACTTTACTGGGCACTAACAGCGCAGACACAATTAACGGTAAAGCTGGCAACGATATCATCACAGCAAATCAGGGTAATGACACCTTAACCGGTGGCGGTGGTAACGATATATTTGTTTATAATTTTGGTGACGGTACTGATACAATCACTGATTTTGGTGGTGTAGGTGAAGGCACAAATCCCTCAGCAGCAGTCATTGCCGAAGTAGATACTATTAAATTTGAAGACTTCACAGCCAGAAATATGCTACTCACCCAGAATGGCAGCAATCTGGAAATTACCTTTGAAGGAGTAGATGATACAAAAGTCATTCTACAAAACTTTAAATTAGAAAACTTGGAGAACCTGAAAGCTTCTGGAACAAAACCAGCTATCGGCAATATTCTATTTTCTAACCAAACTAGTATCACGGACAGTTTTAATGTTCTCGATGCCAACTCGACAGAAACTAGCCTGGGTATCAAGAATATGGTTACTTTTCTTAATGACCTCGACAATAATATTACGGGTTTAGATAACTCAGATGATGTTGTCAATGGTCAAGGGGGCAATGACAAAATCGACGGCAAGAGTGGCAACGACCTTTTAAGGGGTGGTATCGGCAATGATACTCTCATTGGTGGTGTAGGCAATGATACTCTTATTGGTGGTGCAGGCAATAACATCCTCAAGGGTAATGCTGGTGACGATTACTTGATTGCTGACTTTTTAACAGGCAATAATCTGTTGGATGGTGGCGATGACAATGATTCTCTATTTGCATCTGGAAACCAGTACCTACATACTGTTGCCTCAGGCAATAATACCCTCAAGGGTGGTGCTGGTGACGATTTATTGAATGCAGACATTTCAACAGGTGATAACTTCCTGGATGGAGGGAATGGTAATGATAGTCTTTCTGCTCAAGGCGACTACTATTTTGACCAAGGCAGATATTTACAGCTCTATTTTGCCTCAGGCAACAACACTCTCAAAGGCGGTGCTGGTGACGATAGATTGAATGTTGACATTTCAACAGGCGATAATCTACTCTATGGGGGCGTTGGTGACGATTTCTTGACTGCTAGAGATTCAACAGGCGATAACCTACTCTCTGGGCAGGATGGCAATGATGCACTCATCCTTTCTAGCTCATATCTTGATGGAGTGTCTGGTAATAATACTCTCAAAGGTGGTGCTGGTGATGATGACTTGGAAGTGACAAATATAACAGGTAATAACCTATTAGATGGTGGCGATGGCAATGACACTTTTATTTTAGAGCAATTATCTACTGTCGTTTCCTCCTCAGCAACTCAAACGGTAGATGGAGGAACAGGTAACGACGATGTTTTGTACATCAATTTCTATTATGGCGATCCTAGTGAGCCAATCACATCTACTTTCAATGCCAGTACTAACACTGGCGCAATTACGGTGGGTACAAATCAGGTTAACTACAGTAATATTGAACGATTAGGTATTAGAGGTACATACTACGACGACAATATTGTCGGGACTAATGGTAACGATACACTCTACGGTGGCAGTAACGGCAATGATACGATTATTGGTGGTAAAGGTAATGATTACTTGGATCTCGACGCTTCAACAGGTAATAACCTGCTCTCTGGAGACGATGGCAATGATTCTCTGTTTGCCGATGGCATCTTGAGATACTACCGCGAAGATTTGCTGTCTGCCGATGCTATCTCTGGCAATAACACCCTCAATGGTGGTGGTGGTAATGATATTTTGAATGTTAACTTTTCATCAGGTAATAACCTGCTCTCTGGAGGTGATGGCAATGATTCTTTATTTGCCTCTGCCGAGTTCGACGACACCAGCAACGGCAGATATGACTCCTCTGGTAGTAACACTCTTAACGGTGGTGCTGATGACGATTACTTGGATGTCAGCTACTCATCGGGGGATAATCTACTCGATGGTGGCGATGGTAATGATATTCTCACAGCCTTTGATGCTACTGGTAAGAATATCCTCAAAGGTGGTAATGGCAACGATATCCTCACAGGTGGCAAAGGTAATGACAGCCTCTATGGAGGAGGTGGTACTGATACCTTTGTTTTCAATAGTTTCAATCAAGGTGTTGATAGGATTTATGACTTCAATGCAACAAATGAACTGATTCAGATATCGGCTGCTGGTTTTGGTGGCGGCTTATCACCAGGTTCACTTGAGACAAATCAGTTTAGAATTGGAGCATCTGCAACCACTAGCGATGACCGATTTATTTATAACTCTATTACAGGTGCATTGTTCTTTGACTCTGATGGCAGTGGGGGTGCATTTACTCAGGTACAATTTGCACAACTTACTGCTGGGTTATCATTAACCAACAATAATTTTGTAATTGTTTAATTGTGATTAATACTCTATCACTCTAAGTAGAGAAAATAGAAAAACTTTGGAATGCGAAGTGTCTAGAGTAGCACTTCGCATTAGATAGCATAATAATCTCCATGACAGAACTCGAGCAGTCGCCAGGGTCAAAACTCCCAGGAAACCGTGCCTTGAACCGTAAACGGGGCACCAGGGTTAACAGTGGTTCTAGTTCGGCTAGCTTCAATGTAGTCAACATTGAAAAGATTCTTGAAGTTCAGACCCAGACTCAACTTATTTCGCCGATAAAAAACGCTGGCATCAGTCCGCAAGTAGCTATCTACTTTAAAGTCGTTAGCCAGATCCCCCTGGCGATCGCCTACGTAGAATAAACCCAAGCCAAAGCCTAGCCCTTGCAAACTCCCAGTTTGAAGTTCATAGGTTGTCCACAAAGAAGCAGCGTTATATGGTACGTTATAAAGTTGGTTTCCCTGTTGCCCATCGTTGCTTTTTGTAACTTTGGCATCGGTGTTAGCGTAGGAGGCGATAATATTCCAGCCTGGAAGAATCTCGCCTGCAATATCCAACTCAATGCCGCGACTTCTCTGCTCTCCAACTGGGATGACAAAATTTGTATTGTTAGGATCGGTCGTGGCGACGTTGCTCTTGGTAATTTCGTAAGCAGCTAGGGTTAATGTCAGCTTGTTATTTAAAAATTCACCTTTGACACCAACCTCATACTGAGTACCGCGCTCTGCTGGAAGCAGTGAACCATCTACAAGAGTTCCTGAATTGGGTTGGAATGATTTACTGAAGCTAGCATAGAGTGAAATTGGTTGAATCGGTTGGTAGACAATCCCAACCCGTGGCGTAAAGGCATCATCTTGTTGATCTGAAGTAGACTTTTGATCGACTAAATCGAAGCGTCCTCCGAGCAGCAATTTTAAATTGTCAGTGACTGTTACTTGATCTTGCAAAAAGATGCCCAAAAAATTTGTTTGATTATTGATCGCATAGACCACTGGAAGCTGATCTTGATAGGGACGAGGAACGGTTCCATAAATGGGGTTAAAGATATTAATACTAGGAGCAGCATCAACGTGATAATTGATATTATTTGTTGTCCTTTCCAAATCAACACCAAATAGAAGCGTGTGCTTGACCCTACCAGTAGAAAATTTTCCAATTAAATCGTTTTGCAGCAAATAGTTCTTGAAATTAACTGGGATATCAGCCCAGTTTCTACTCAGTTCCCCAGTCTGCTCGTTTAAACTTCCAGCGGAAGCACTACGGTATCGGGAGTCACTCACAGTGAATCGAAACCGACTGCGAAGCTTCAAGTCTTCGCTCAAATTATGTTCTAAACGGTATCCCACCGTGTCCTGTGTTCGGCTGAAATTATCATCCCTTTCATTTAAAATCCGATCAAAGGGAATATTTGCAACTCCTCTACCAAAGGCAATCAGTCCGTCATCAAGAGGTCGCTTCTCATCTAAATGTTCAAATTCCAGGGTCAAGTTGGTGTGTTCGTCAATCTTCCAGTTCAACACAGGTGAGACAAAATAACGTTCAATTTCTTGGTCCAAGTCTCGAAAATATCCACCGTGCTGATAAACTGCATTCAACCGATACAGCAGTGTACGCTCTGGGTTTAATGGACCTGATAGATCCGCAGTCGGTCGCACAAGACCAAAACTTCCGGCTTGCACTCCAAAAGAATAAAAAGGATCTCTGAGTGGTTGTTTGGTGACAAAGTTGATCGCTCCACCAGGGTCTACATTGCCATATAGTACTGAAGCGGGTCCTTTGAGTACCTCGATCCGTTCTAAATTAGCGGTTTCCACCAATTTCTGGTCAACGTCTCTAAAACCATCACGTAGATTAACGTTTTGCTCAAAACCACGAATGGAAAATATGTCTTCAGCACTGCCGCCAGATGGTATTGACTGTTGTACACCACTAACGTTACGCAACGCCTCTGAAGCTTGAATGACTTGTTGATCCTTTAGCACTTGTTGGGGTACTACTTGAATCGACTGAGGAATGTCACGCAGGGGTGTATCAGTCCGGGTAGCTGTTGAGGCATCTGGCACGTTGTATCCGTCTTGCTCTCCTGTTACCACCAACTCAATTGGCTCATCACCACTAGTTGACGATTGACTTGGTTGTGTCTGGTTTTGCTGCGGCTGCGGTTGTTGCGCCCTTGGTGCAGTACTCGCCACAGAGAAGATCAGACCTTCGTTTGGACTGTCATACAACTCAACCTGTGGTGCAAGAGTTTCCCCCGTCACCGTAACTCGGATAGTATTAGCATTAAAATTCGTGACTGTTATCTGTGTAATACCTGCAATTGGTTTATCTGACCGGAATGTGAATGCCTCACCAGAAGGAAGGCGCAGTTGAGCATTGGGAACATCAACAATGAAGTTATCGCCAGCACTGCGATTCACCAATTGCAACTCCTGTCCTTTGGATGTCTGTAAAATCACCTCCACACCTTTATTAGTGGGGTTTGCCTTGACATCAGTAACTTGCACGATTTCTGATACTGGCGACTGCACTAGCATTTGGGCGGTAGTGAGCGGCAGTTTTATTTCGCGGATACTAGAAATATTAGAAATATTTTTCTCAACTGTTTGTGCCCAAACAGGCTGAACGCCCAATCCTAGCAGCGCACTTATGATTAACACCACTTGTTGCCACTGATTTATCATTACATCCTACCCTGACAAGCCTTCTCAAGAAGATTACTGGATGGACTAGTGTAAGTGAAAGAAATTTTGTGCTTTAGACGGACTTTTTTTGTGCTTTAGACGGACTTTTTCTGCTGCATTTGATATTCTTTGGGGCTAAGACCAAACTTTTTCTTAAATGCGGCTGTAAAGTAGCTGCGACTGGCAAAGCCAATACTATCTGCCACCTCAATTACTTTTATCTCTCCAGTATTGAGGAGTTGGCGTGCTTTCTCTAGGCGATAGTCGTGTAAGTAGCCAAAGGCAGTTGTACCAAACACTCGGCGAAATCCTTGTTTGAGACTGCGATCATTTAATCCTACTTGCTTTGCTAACTCAATCAAAGATGGTGGATTGTCAAGATTTTCTAGCAAAATATTTCTCGCATGGTGAATGCGATCAATATCATTTGGCTTCAGTGCGGTGGGATTGTGTCTACCTTCTTTTGCTTCCAATTCCTCTTCTACCAGCAGTGTCATTAATTCCAGCGCCTTGCTTTCGAGATACATCCGCTTAGTCAAACCTTGGTACGGACAGCACAGAATTTGCTGCACAAGTCCTTGCATTACTGGTGTAGTTGTTCCCAGACGCTGATACAGTTCTTGAGTGGGTTGCCGGAGCAGATGCTGTAAGGACGAAGAAACTTCTTTTTGGGCATTGCCTGCAAATGAGCGAAATAGTTCCTGTGTCATCCAAACAGATATAGCAAGATGAGGTTGCGCTGTTGAACTGGTTCCAATTTGGCTTGGTATTGTACCACCGCTAGAGAAAAGGTGCTGTCCTGCTCCGCCTGCTAGATAATTTCCCGTATGAACATCCCTGCCTTCGCCGCTTCCTGAAACCCAGAAGTCGTATGCGACAAAATCACCTCCACGTTCTGGAACTTTGATTATTAAGCGATCGCGCAGTTGATAATTACTAATTAGTAACCCTAATCCTTCTCGCAGTTGAATATCTCGGCAATATCCTTTACCAAACTCGGATGGATATTGCCAAAGAATATCAAACTCATCTGAGGGGTCGTAGCGTTGTCTGGTTGGTTCATCTTCAAAAAAGATTTCCCAGAAAGAATTGCGCGAAATGCTAATGGTCATTTTGGGACTGAGCGATAATTGCAATACTTGCAATAGTTTCCCATGAACTGAGGTGTGGGGCGATTTCTATTAACAAGCCATACCCTTCGAGTTCTCCGTTTGCATAGCGTCCTGAAGGGAAGGAGTACGGGTTCGGCAGTCGCACCCTCCCCCGATGCCTTGGGGAAGGTTGGGGAGAGGTAAAATTGCTTCTAGCTTTTTAAGATTAATATTGCTCGGCTATTTTCAAAGGTTGAGTTAAGTCTCTTGAATGCCATCCAGAAGTAAACTGACTACTCCTTGAGCTACTCATATCAGAGGGCTAAGATGCAGTGCTTCAGATGATGTTGCTAGCAATTGCCTAAAATTGGGTGGAAAAACCAGTCAGACTTAGGTTGTACTTTTGCTGTGGTGGTTCTTGGAGGAGTTTGTGAATCGAAAAATATCAGCAAGAGAGTTTGCCACACTAGCAGGGTCAGGGGAAGCAAGCGGTTAGGGAAGCAGCAGCTGGACTGCGCTCTGGATTTACGGGTAAGTAATCCACTTCGCAACTAGCAAATGAGACACACGCCGCTTCTCTCCGTCTTGAGTGAGAGGAACTATTGTACTATCTTGTCTAAGATAGTAGAGTCGCTCTTAATGACTCGCCCAAAAAGGAATGAGCAGCGGCAACAACCTATCCCAGTAGACTTATTTACCTGCTAAACAAAATTAGCCAACACATTACGCAAGTTAATTCAACTGTTATATAGCACTTTACACCACCTGACATGACTGAACACAATCCGATCAACGAGCAAAGTAAGCAGAAGGCTCTAGACTCTTTTCGTCAAGAAGCTGGGGAATATCTGACCACCAATCAGGGAGTGCGGGTTAACAGCACAAATGATTCGCTTAAAGCTGGATCTCGTGGCCCCACATTGATAGAAGACTTTCACTTCCGCGAGAAACTGGCACACTTTGATCGAGAGCGCATTCCAGAGCGGGTAGTTCATGCGCGAGGAGCAGGTGTTCATGGGTACTTCCAGCCTTACGAATCCTTAGCAGAATATACAAAGGCCAAATTTCTTCAAGATCCCTCGGTTAAAACTCCTGTCTTCGTTCGATTTTCTACGGTTGCTGGGTTTCGGGGTTCGGCTGATACCGCCCGCGATGTACGTGGATTTGCTGTTAGGTTCTACACTGAAGATGGCAACTACGATATAGTCGGCAACAATATTCCGGTATTTTTTATCCAAGATGCGATCAAGTTTCCTGACTTGATTCATGCTGTGAAACCCGAACCGCACAACGAGATACCCCAAGCGGGAACCGCTCATGATAATTTCTGGGACTTTATCTCGCTCGTGCCAGAATCGATGCACATGATTATGTGGATACTGTCCGATCGCACCCTGCCCAGAAGTTACCGAATGATGCAAGGATTTGGGATTCACACTTTCCGCTTTGTCAACGAACAAGGCAAAGCTAGATTTGTGAAATTTCACTGGAAGCCGATTCTCGGCGTGCATTCGATAGTATGGGATGAGGCGCAAAAAGCAGGCGGAAAAGACCCTGATTTCCATCGCCGTGATTTAGGGGATGCGATCGAAATGGGCGACTATCCAGAATTTGAACTTGGGGTGCAGATTGTCGAGGAAGAGGACGAATTTAAGTTTGATTTCGATATCCTCGATTCTACCAAGTTGATTCCTGAAGAATTGGTTCCGGTGAAGCCAATCGGCAAGATGGTACTCAACCGCAACCCAGACAACTACTTTGCCGAAACTGAACAAGTTGCCTTTCAACCTGCCAATGTTGTACCAGGCATAGACTTCTCGGATGACCCCCTGCTGCAAGGTCGGATCTTCTCCTACGCTGATACGCAAGTACACCGTTTAGGAAGCGCAAATTATACCGATTTACCAATTAACCGCCCTGTTTGTCCGTTCCATAATAACCAGCGGGACGGCGTTATGCAGTACAACATTCCCACTTCAAAGGTAAACTACTTCCCGAATTCTCTGGGTAATGGTTGCCCGATGAACGCTCCGGAAAATCTTGGCGGCTTTGTCAGCTATAAGGAGCAGGTGGAAGGTAATAAAATTCGAGAACGCAGCCCCAGTTTCCAAGACCACTTCAGTCAGGCAACTTTATTCTGGAACAGTTTATCCGAGCCGGAGAAAGAACACTTAGTCAAAGCCGCACATTTTGAGCTGGGCAAAGTGATGAACGCCGCCGTCAAAGAGCGGATGCTAGAGTTATTTAACTCTGTGGATCATCAACTGGTAACTCGCATTGCTGAGGGACTTGGCTTACCTGTTCCTACAGAAGTTAAACCAAATCATGGGCAGAAATCTCCAGCACTCAGTATCCAAACTATGCTAGAGAAGATGCCAGAAAAAACGATTAAGAGTCGCAAGATTGCAATTCTAGCGGCGGATGGTGTAAATGCTCAGGAACTTAGCACACTCCAGCAAGCACTAACGCAGGAGGGCGCTCAGGCAAAAATCGTTGCGACTCATGGCGGTAAAATCAAAGGTGATGATGGTCAGGAAATCCCGGTTGAGATGACCTTTGATACAGCTGCTTCTGTGATGTTTGATGCAGTGTATGTACCTGGTGGAGCGCAGAGTATCAAGGCGCTCAAGCAGGAGAAAGAAGCAATTAACTTCATTAACGAGGCATTCAAGCACTATAAAACAATCGCCGCCACCAGCGAAGGGGTTGAACTACTATCGGTGGCTAATATTGCGGGCGTGAAGTTGTCGCAAAATGGGGCGCGCTCTGACAAGGGTGTGGTGACTTCTAGTGAATCTGATTTGAAATCTATAGCTGATGATTTTATTAGTGCGATCGCTCAACATCGTCATTGGATGAGATTTCAAAAGGAAATGGTACCTGCATAGGTAGTTTCTAATAGAAGTCATGTAGGAAAAAGAGTCCATTTCCATCTAGATTTTGCAAGCGATCGCATCAGCTATCAGGTAGTGCGATCGCTTTTCATTTGTGACTCAAAATTGTTAGGTGAGTGGATAATTTTTTCGCCATCTAAGCTATCTAATATCAAACAGTTGGTTCTTTGTATTTGACTCCTCGTTTTTTGTGACAGTTATCAGCAACGATATAATAAACAATGCTGCGTAACCGATTGATTGCATCGACCGGAGGATACACTGCTAAACCATTCGCAGGAGAAAAACTCAGATTTTCCCCAAAGTCAGTTTCTTTAGAAGAATTAACCTTTTGATGCTTAAGTGTCAATCGCCAAGCAAGTAAATTTTAACGCAGATATGACTTAAACCTTATTGAGAATAGGGAGACTTTCCATAATTCATCTTGCTAGCCAGAGTGAATTTAGCTCTCAAGCCGAAGACACATTTCTGCTCACTTGGGAAGACCGCATTAATGTTAAGTAGGTGAGTGGGAAAATTTATCGTTGAGATGAGGCAGGAGGCAAGGAGCAGGGGGCAGGAGAGAAGAGGGTTTTTTTAGTTAATTTTTATTCACATAGTTTGGTTTTATTGTGCCGACTTACTTAAAGATTTAAATAAATGCTTAAAAAGCAAATTATCAAAACTGCGCCAACTGCTATATTTTTGTAGCATGAGCTTTCACTTTAAACATGATTAAATAAAATTTCATAACTCTAAAGTAATAAAGTAAAAATTAAGTTGTAATTCTAAAGAGAGATGTACAAATATTTTTGGAATACATRATGAATACATAAAACTAAATAAAAAAGTTTACCTCATAGGAGATGTGAAGATGACAGATGTAAGTAATACCAAAAAAAGTATTAGTGTTGACAACTTGTCTCCTTACTTATTCCATTTACAAGCTTTACCTGCTACTCAGCATAACGGTGGGAATTTACGTGGTGGCAACGAAGAGAATTGGCCAATTCTTGCTGGACAAAATGCTGCCATCTATTTGATCCACCTCGAACCTGGTGGGGTTCGAGAACCACACTGGCATCCGAATGCGTGGGAGATAAACTATGTTATCTCAGGTTTAGCTAAGTGGGTTATTCTTGGTACTCAACAAGAGAATTATACTTTTGTTGCTGGCAAAGGTGATGTTGTTTTTGCCCCTCAAGGCTTCTTTCACTACTTTGAAAATGCTAGTGAACATGAAAAGCTTGTTGTTTTGGTTGTTTTTAACACTAGTACCTCCGAACCACACAATGATATTGGGATTACCAACTCAATCAGTCTCATCCCAAATGATGTTTTAGCTGCGATATTCGGTGTGTCACCTGATTTGTTTAATAATTTACCAAAGACTATAAAGCCTGTGACTATTGTCAAGAAACAGCCATTCAATTGTTAATTTCATTTATAGCTGTAGTCGTACTCTTTAGGACATAATGACAAGCGTGAAAGCTAGGAATAGTAATAGTTTTACCTCCAGCATAGCTACCCTGTGCCTCCTGCTATAGTTGCATAGTGTCCAGCAAGGGTTTCAAAGATTAGGTGCGTTTGCCCTGGTTTGCCCTGTATTCAGGATTAATTGCACGTTGGTTATCGCAAAAGCGAATTAGTGCAAAAAAATCATCAACTGCAAAATCTAAACTAAGAATACTAGCGACTTCATTAATAAAAATAAACAGTTTTTTTGAGAAAAATGAAAATAACAATTCGCTAAACTTGATTCATATCACATATCCACTAACTTGAAGCACTAGTATAAAACCGTAATGCAAATCGCCAAAACCAAGTAGAAACGAGAAATAACATTACAGCCAATACTCCTGCACCCATCAACCAAGTAATTTGACTTCGACCTAGCAGCGCTTGAGATGGTATAGTAGTTAAAAAAGCTACTGGTATTACATAAGTAAAGAAAACGCGGTAAACAGTTGGAAAAGCTGTAATTGGATATCTCCCTGCTTCCAATAAACCACGCAGCACTTCAGTAACATTGTATATTTTAACAAACCAAATAGTCGTAGAACCAAGTATAAACCACAAGCTATAGAAAATCACCAAGCCAAACAACAACGGCACTACACTCAGTAGATAGTTGTTTATTTCTACGCCGAGGCGTTGACCTGCATAGCCAATGATGATGCAGCCAAAGATTAAATCTGGTAGTCCCCAAGGTGAAATGGTGTGGGTGGACAGCCAAAACTGACTGCGAATAGGTTTCAATAATATAAAGTCAAGAGTGCCTTCTTGCACATGGCGGACAATGCGATTCAAGTTTGGCGCCAGAAAAGTGGTAGCAAATCCTTGCAGTAAAGTAAAAATTCCCAGAACTACTAAAGCTGCTTCCCATGACCAGCCAGCAAAGGTATAGCCGGTACGGTAAAACAAGAATAATCCAAAGACGCTGCCGATAAGATTCCCCAAGCTGGTTAGGGTAGCTATGAGAAAGTTGATGCGATACTCAAACTCAGCTGCGATCGCTGCACTCCAAAATAGTCTTAGTACTTTCCAATATCTTTGCATCTTGCACCCGTGAGCCGATATTAATTTTAAAATAACAAAAGAACTTTATGTAAATTTAATATTACTTTTTATTTAAGAAAATTATTGAACGTTAAGATCTGGTGGATCTATTATTCAAAGCTCAGAAGTTTTATGCATCTAGATTTACCACAACTGATTAAATCACTCGGCTACTTTGGGGTGTGGGCAATTGTTTTTGCTGAATCTGGCTTGTTAATTGGTTTTTTTCTGCCGGGAGATAGTTTATTATTTACCGCTGGATTTCTGGCATCTGTTCCCAACTCACAACTTAACATTTGGGTTCTGATTTTTGGTGCTTTCGTTTGTGCAGTCCTTGGTGATAATGTTGGCTATGCGACAGGATACAGATTTGGCAGAAGATTATTTCAGAAAGAAGATTCATGGTTGTTTCATAAAAAACACTTGGTAAAAACCCAAAATTTTTATGAGAAGCATGGCAAAAAAACGCTCGTTTTAGCACGTTTTACACCGATTATTCGTACTTTTGCGCCGATAGTAGCAGGAATTGGTGCTATGCATTACCGCACATTTATGTCTTACAACTTAATTGGTGGCTTCCTGTGGACGTTCGGAATCACTATATTAGGCTTTTTCTTAGGAAAATCCTTACCACCGGAACAGGTAGATAAGTATTTGTTACCAATTATTGGATTAATTATAGTTATTTCTTTAGGACCATCAATTATTCATATTATCCAAGAAAATAGAGCAAAAAAAGAGTGAAAATATCTCATAATTCAGAATTCAGGAGTCAGAAATCAGAAGTTAGAAGTTAAAATTCAGGATTAAAGGATAAAGCGGTTTGAGTTTTTCAACTACTCGTATTGTTGTATGACTTCCTTAAACATCAATCTCTACCTATTGATAGAAAACCTGATTTTTTTCGTCATTGCCACGCTTTTTATTGTGATTGTTAACCAGGGGTGGAAAAACGCAAAAACCTACACTTTGCCTTTACCATTTCCCGGTTGGTATAAAATTTGGTTTGGCTCAGTGCAAATACTAGGAATAGTACTGCCGTTAATAGTAATGTTGTTATGGGGTGTTTGGTGGAGCGATCGCACTGTTTTAACTGTGCTTGGTTGGTATTTTATCGTATTAGCGCTACAAATCATTTCCGAGACAGTCGCCTTAAGAAAGTTCCAAAATGTAGTATGGGTAATGGTTCCTTATGTATATTTACCGTACCGATTCTGGCAGTTATATGAGGGTTTAACAATTTTAGGTTCTGAAACTCAATTGCTGTGGGTGCGATATTTTTTAATTTTTCTACTGGTGCTGTGGATTGTCAATTATGCCATAGATGTATCTCAATTGCCACGGCTGTTTCGCTGGGAAGTCGAGCAGAAATAATTAGATGAGGGAATTGGGAGTGTTGAGTGTTGACTAAGGTAAATTCATATCTGGAATCAGCAACGCCTTATTTTCTTTGTCCCCTTGTCTCCCCACCTCCCCCACGCCTAATTGTATTTAACTGCTCAGAAACTCTCCAAAACCTGATAGCGTCAAACAAAGGAAAATATTTTTCTGGACGTTAGAGCTTGAAAACGCGTTCTAATTACTGGCTACTGTTACCTTATATCCAACCTCAGTGGCGAACTATCACTAAGGGATTTATTGGCATTTTCGGATACGTGCTGGCGACATTAGTGTTAATCAATCTTGCTGGCAAATTGGCAATTCCTTTGGCCCAAGGTAATCTAGTAGCGATCGTCCAAATAACTGGAACCTGTGCCTTAATCTTTCTTGTGAGAGGCTTGTTTCAGGCTATACAAGATATGTACATGGCAAAAGCTGCTTTAAAAGTTGCTTTTTATCTGCGCCAACAACTCTACACACATCTTCAAAAGCTAAATCTCAGTTATTTTGAAACCACGAAAGCAGGTGATTTATCTTACCGTCTCACCGAAGATGTTGACCGAATTGGGGAAGTGGTAAATAAAATATTTCATGACTTTATTCCCTGTGTTTTGCAGTTAGTTGCAATTGCGATTTACATGATTTATCTGAATTTGCAATTGACACTAGCAACGATGATAATTGCACCACTAATCGCTATTTTAATTGGCTGGTTTGGCGAACTCTTACGCAAGCATTCTTCAAAAAATCAAAATCGCGTGTCGGGTTTATCTGCCATTTTCTTGGAAGTTTTTAATGGTATCCGTTTGGTACAAGCTTTTGCGGCGGAAAACTACGAAATTGCCCGCTTTGGCGATGAAGCAGAACGCAATTTAAAAGCAAAATATTCAGCAGAACGCTTAAAAGCAATTAAAAGTCCCATCCTGGGATTTTTGTCAGCCTCAAGTGTCTTATCTTTACTGATAGTGGGGGCGTGGCAAATTTCCCAAGATAATTTGACAGTAGCCAATTTTTTTAGTTATCTGGCGGCGGCGGCGCTGTTAGTTGACCCCATCAGTCACATTACTAAAAACTACAACGAATTTAAGCAGGGTAAAGCATCTGTTCGCAGAGTTTTTGAATTGATGGCAATTCAGCCGACAGTCATCGAAAAGCCAAATGCGATCGCTCTACCTCCAGTCAAAGGCGAAGTAGAATATCGTCATGTTTCTTTTATCTATCAAGCGGGCAAACTCGTATTAAAGGATATCAGTTTGTTGGTATCACCGGGTGAAGCGATCGCTGTTGTAGGTACTTCTGCTGCTGGTAAAAGCATATTCGTGAATCTCTTACCCCGTTTTTACGACCCCAAAACTGGTCAAATCTTAATTGATGGAGTTGATATTCGGGATGTCAAGCTACATAGTCTGCGGCGACAAATTGGCATTATTCTCCAAGAAAGCATCATGTTTTCCGGGACAATTGCCCAAAATATTGCTTTTGGGCAAGACTTTTTTGATATGCAAGCAGTGACAGCAGCAGCAAAAATTGCTAATGCCCATAAATTTATTAGCGAATTACCAGAAGATTATCGTACTTGGGTGGGCGAACGTGGAGTAAACTTATCATTAGGACAAAGACAAAGAATTGCGATCGCTCGTGCTGTTCTCCTCAACCCGAAAATCTTGATTCTTGATGAAGCGACATCTGCATTAGATTCTGAGTCAGAAGTATTGGTACAGGAAGCCTTAGAAAGATTAATAGAAAACCGGACAGTGTTTATTATTGCCCATCGTTTATCAACAGTTAGAAGGTGCGATCGCATTTTAGTTCTTGAACAAGGACAAATTGTCGAATTAGGAACCCATGAAGAATTATTAGCCCTAAACGGTCGCTATGGGCAGTTTTATGCTCAGGAATTTAGTTAGAAATTCTCTTTTTTCCTGTCCTCTGCCCCCTGCCTCCTGCCATAACTATTTTCTCAATTGAATTTGCTGTAGTAAATCATAAAAAGGTTGCCAATTATCTTCTTGAACAATTGGTTCCCAAATCGATTCAATTACAGGTCTTAATAATGTTGTTTTTGGATTATGAAAAGCTAGAGTTTGGGCGATTGTATCTAGGCGATCGCTATCTAAATCATTCAAGATTTTATGGTACAATATACACCAATCATCAAAAATTCCTGACGCTCCCGGTACTGGTACAATATCAGAAGTATTCATCACAAAACCTGGCTCATCTCGCCATTTAGCTGAAAAGGTGCGAGCCATCTCATAAAAAAATTCATGATAACCAACTTTGCTATTGGTCAAAAATTCAATTGTTAAATTTAATAGTTCTTTAGCCTGCGGATGTAGCAACTCTCTAAAACCCAATTTTTTTAACATTAAAGAACTGTATTCCGCTTGATAGTATTCATCAAACTTTGCTAATCCAAACTTCATATCGTCTTCAGCAATAATCGCCTTCAAAGGTTCCTGAAGCATTTCTAAATTTAATTGGCAAACGCTTGGTTGATGAATGTAACAATAGCGTCCAAAATAATCAAAATATGCAGCTATATAGGATGGGTTATAATTAGGAATAAACGCATAAGGTCCATAATCAAAACTCTCTCCTGTAATCGACATATTGTCAGTATTGAGAACTGCATGACAAAAACCAGCAGCCATCCACTGTGCTGCTAATTCTGCTACCCGTTTCACTAGTTCGGCATAAAACAAGGCATATTTATTTTGTTTGGCGTCTAAATCTTGATAATATTCCTTGATTACGTGGTCTAACAACTTCTGAGTTAAATCTGGACGCTTCAAATAGTGTAAACGCTCAAAAGTACCGAAACGAATATGAGAATTGCTCATCCTCACCATTACACATGAACGGGTAGGTGATGGTTCATCCCCCCGCCACAACGATAAGCCGTTTTCAATCATGGTCAGACAGCGCGAGGTACGTACACCAAGGTAATGCAGTGCTTCCGCAGCCAGAACTTCCCGCATTCCGCCTTTAAGCGTCAGCAAACCGTCGCCACCACGGGAATAGGGCGTTCTGCCAGAACCTTTAGTACCAAAATCGTATAATTTGCCATCAGTACCCCGTACCTGCCCGTAAAGAAAGCCTCTGCCATCGCCCAATTGCCGATTATATTCGCCAAATTGATAGCCGTGGTAACGCATTGCCAAAAAGGGTTTGCGCCCCTCAAATTTGCCAAAAGCTGTGATGAAATCTTCATCTAGGACTACTTGGGGGTCAAGCCCTAAGCGCGGTAATAGTGCATCATTACGCCAACGCAAGATGTGTTGGGGAAATTCCGCTGCTGCAACCTCATCATAGTAGTCATCGCCCAGAGATTCCAAGGCGCTTTCGTAGTTGAGGGAGAGAAAAGGATTGCTAGAATTTTGGGAGTTTGGAGTTTGGGCCAGAGTCATTACAAGCAAAACTTAATTCATTCTTTCCCTTAATACTACCTCTGGCTTGGACATCAGTATCGACATCTTCTCAATTACGAATTATTTTAAGATTTAGGTACTTGCCAATTAGGATTTGTGAGACTTGTTAAAATATGATCTTCCCATTGTCCATTGATTAATAAATAGTCTCTAGCATATCCTTCAATCACAAAACCGAGTCTTTTTAGCACATTGCCACTACGACGATTATGAGGCATATAATTAGCCATAACCCGGTGAAAATTTAATTCCTCAAACAGATATTTAATTGCTAATCGTAATCCTTCTGTCATATAGCCTTTGCCTTGCTTTTTTTCAGCAAGACTATATCCTACATAGCAAAAATGAGCAGCTCCAAGAACAAAATTACTAAAGTTGATAGTTCCAATAATTACAGTAGGATTTTTTTTATTAAAAATAAATAGCTTCAAGGACTGTCCATTGATAAATTCCAGAAAATTATTCTCGATTTGATACTGCCAATACTCTTGAGTGAAAAAACCATMAGCCCAAAGAGGGTAGAATGGAGTCAGATAAGTTTTATTATCAGTAAAGTATTTGATAATTTGCGGTATATCCTCTAAAATTGCCGCTCGCAATAATAGGCGATCGCTTCTAATTAATGGCAGTTCTAATTTCATTGGTTGTTAGTCGTTAGTCATTGGTCATTGGTCATTACTTATTTCTCTCCCCATCTCCCCATCCCCCCATCCCCCAACTTTTCCTGAGTATTTTTACTATTAATCTGTTATTCCTGCAAAATCTTGATAAGCTGATGTCTAAATATCTAGAGCCGAAGGATTGAGAGCTAATGGGTAATTAAGAACTTCAATAAAATTCATTTGCCCAAAGGCTGTACCAGAGGAAACTCAACCAAAAGACAGCTCTTGATAAACCTAGTCTACAAGAAGGATAGTGATGTCGGGAATACGCTACGATTGGCAGGAATTAGAGATTGGGGCGATATACAACACGCCTTTGCTAGAGCTTATTTATCAAGCTGCTAGCGTGCATCGCCAATATCATGACCCAACAAAAATCCAAGTTTGTAAGCTGATATCAATTAAAACTGGAGGTTGTCCAGAAGATTGTAGCTACTGTGCCCAATCTTCCCGCTATCAAACAGAGGTAAAGCCGCAAGCACTCTTAGAAAAGGAAACAGTAGTTAGCATTGCTCAAAAAGCTAAAGAAACTGGTGTTAGTCGCATCTGCATGGGTGCTGCTTGGCGTCAGGTACGGGACAACTCACAATTTGAAGAAGTCCTGGAAATGGTCAAGGATGTGACAGCAATGGGTTTAGAAGTATGCTGCACTTTAGGGATGTTGACACCAAATCAAGCCAAGCGATTAGAAGCAGCCGGACTTTACGCTTATAACCATAACTTGGATACATCTCAAGAATATTACAGCACAATTATTACCACAAGGACATATAGCGATCGCTTGAACACAATTGAGAATGTCCGTCAAACAAATGTTACTGTCTGTTCCGGCGGTATCCTTGGTTTGGGCGAAACTGCCGATGACCGAATTGCCATGTTGCAAACTCTAGCAAACTTGCAGCCGCATCCAGAGTCCGTACCAATTAATATTCTCTCCCAAGTACCAGGCACACCCTTAGAAAATCAGCCTGATGTCCCCATTTGGGATATTGTACGGATGATTGCCACAGCCAGAATTTTAATGCCAGCTTCCGATGTCCGTTTGAGTGCTGGTAGGGCTAGACTTTCTCAAGTCGAACAAGCTTTGTGCTTTATGGCAGGAGCCAATTCTATCTTTTCTAGCGACGACAACAAAATGTTGACTGTGACAACTCCGTGTCCAGATTATGATAGCGACAAAGAAATGCTGAATTTACTTGGTTTAGGAATGCGTCCGCCTTCCCAAACAGAGGAAAAACTAGCAACTCCAGCAGTTGTGGGATAAATATCTTCTCTGATGGGCGTCTCGCCCGTCCTTAGTCAAACAAGGGCAGGCTTTGAAACCCGCCCCACAAGAGTCTTGGTTAAATTATCTTGGCAGTCCGCAGACCGAAGAACAAACCAAGGGCTATACCAAAGAATAAACCCAAGAAGACAATGTAAGCTACGATTGCAAACATTTATTTTTCTCCACAATACTTCCTAAATCTATTGAATCATTAGATGTTGGATATTGGGCATTGAGAGTGCTAACTGTTGACTGTTGGGGATTGGGTATGAGGTAAGCGGGGAATATGGGAGGAAAAGGAGGTGTGGGAGGATGGGAAAGAAATCTTGCCCCCCTCTCTCCCCACACTTCCCTATCTCCTCATCTCCCCACACTCCCCCCTCCCCCCTCTTCCCAGATTGCGATAGAATACAGCCCACAGGCGCTTGTTTGGGGTTGGGCAATGACTTCTGTAATTAATGTAAATTTACCAGAGCAGTCTTATGAGATTGCGATCGCACCTTCAAGTTTAGATCGATTGGGTCAACACATGGCCAGTCTGAAGCTAGGCAAAAAGGTACTGCTGGTTTCTAATCCAACAATTTTTAAGCATTTTGGGAAAAGAGCCATTGCATCGCTGACATCTGCTGGGTTTGATGTTGCTAGCTCCACCCTACCACCTGGGGAACGCTACAAAACCCTCAACTCCATCCAAAAACTCTATGATGTTGCTTTGGAAAACCGCCTAGAACGTTCTTCTACTATGGTGGCTTTGGGGGGAGGTGTGATTGGTGATATGACTGGTTTTGCCGCCGCCACTTGGCTACGGGGCATTAATGTTGTGCAAGTGCCTACCTCTCTGTTGGCAATGGTAGATTCGGCAATTGGTGGCAAAACAGGCGTTAATCATCCCCACGGTAAAAACTTAATTGGGGCATTCCATCAACCACGCTTGGTTTTGATTGACCCAGAAGTATTGAAAACTCTTCCAATGCGCGAGTTTCGCGCAGGAATGGCAGAAGTTATAAAGTACGGTGTGATTTGGGATGCCGAATTGTTTGCCCAGTTGGAAGCAAGTAAACGCCTCGACCAACTCCGCTATGTCAAACCTGAACTGATAGACACTATATTAACCCGCTCTTGTCAAGCTAAAGCTGATGTTGTTAGCAAAGATGAAAAAGAAGGTGGGTTACGGGCTATTCTCAACTATGGACATACCATCGGTCATGCAGTGGAAAGTTTGACTGGTTATCGAAGCGTGAATCACGGCGAAGCAGTGGCAATTGGCATGGTAGCAGCTGGGCAAATTGCTGTGGAACTGGGAATGTGGCAAAAGGAAGATACCGAACGTCAAAATGCTTTAATTCAAAAAGCAGGTTTACCGACTCAGTTACCAGCTGGGGTAGATATTGAAGCAATTATTCAAGCCTTGCAGTTAGATAAAAAAGTTAAATCAGGCAAAGTGCGCTTTATTTTGCCAACACAAATTGGTGTAGTTACAATTACCGATGAAGTGCCATCAGATATTATTCGCCACGTATTGCGAGGGATTTGACCAAAGAAGCGATATTTACTTTGATGGTTGGAGTAACTTTAATACAACTTACATCCGTAAATAATTTATCCAAAATTAGAGAGATAGAAAATATGGCGTTGCTGAATAAAGGGATGAATTAATTTATATAGGTACAATTTGATACTTCAAATAATGAAGTAATAATTTAATTGAGTGTCTCAGCATTTGTTCTGATTTGGAATAGCATAAAGTTTTTCTGTGAAGGCGTGCAAGATAATGACGTAATCGGGTATTTTCATTTTCTACTCGCGTCATATATGTTTTACTCACAATTTGATCTCCATTGGGTATAAAACTAGGGTAAACTTTCCAGCCATCGGTCACATAAAAATAGCTTTCCCACTGTTTCACAATTTCCCATAATGGCTCA
>NZ_SZNH01000024.1 GCF_005869855.1 Nostoc sp. PA-18-2419
ATTCGTGAAGTGGAAACACTCAGAACAACCAGAGCAGCGGCTTATGTTTGTTGGATATGTATTCGTGAAGTGGAAACACTCAGAACAACCAGAGCAGCGGCTTATGTTTGTTGGATATGTAGTAATTGCTGGTAGTAAAAAAATAAATGAACTATTTGATTTCAGTTTTACATTTAAGTAGTTCAGTGAGCTAGCTACATACTTTTCCTGAAATTAGTGGTGGGCTATAATCCCCCACTAATGAATAAAGATTTTTTATTTCACGCCGAGCCACCGAGAAAGAGTTTAAAATTAGAAGTTTTGAAATAAGTATATTGATTCTAACTCCTGAGTTTTAACTTCTGAATTTGAAATTATTACAACATTATATTAGCAAGGAAACTTGACGTGACAAGATATCCTGCCGATGCTCTGGTTTCTATTTATCCATTTACTCGCCAACCTGAAGGAGATGAATTCATCATTGGTAGAGTAGATACTAATATTTTTCTAGCATTACCCTCTGATGCAATAGAGTTATTAGACTATTTAGCTGCTGGTAAAACTATTGGACAAGCACAATCACTTTATCAAAAGAAGTATAATGAGCTACCAGACATTGAAGGTCTACTAGAGGTTTTAGAAGCAAACGATTTTGTTAATATTCAATCTTCTAAACAAATCATTTTACCAACATATACTAAGCAACCAAAGCAAAAAAATCACTTCACTTGGATTTCCCAATCTTCTGCCAAACAGTTATTTAGCAATAAAGTATTAATTGGTTGTGCATTAGTCATATTATTAGCTTTAGCTGCTGTTATCTTGAAACCTGCAATTATGCCAGGTTATCAAGCCTTTGTATTTACAAAAAATGTCACTTTGATGACGTTAATTTTAACTGGAATTAATGTTATTGCAGTCTTTCTACATGAGATGGCTCATTTAATTGCAGCTAAAGCAGTAGGTGTTTCTTGTCAATTAAGGTTAAGCAATCGCCTTTGGATACTTGTAGCAGAAACAGATATGACTGGGATATGGGGTGTCCCACGAAATCAGCGGTATTTACCTTTTCTTGCAGGGCCATTGCTAGATGTTGTATTAACTTCTGTTTTGCTATTGATTTTATTTGCTCAACAAGAAAAATGGGTAATAATATCTCCCATTGCTTCACAGCTAATGCAAGCGATCGCTTTAAGTTATCTACTCGGTTTACTTTGGCAATGCTATTTCTTTGTTCGGACTGATTTTTACTACGTCATTGCAAACTTTTTCAGATGTAGAAGTCTGATGAAGGATACAAAGATTTTCGTACAAAACCAAATATTTCGATTACTCAGATTTTCTCATCCCACTGACCAATCCTCTATTCCTAGAGGTGAGATGCGAGTGATTCGCTGTTACGCAGTCGTCTACATTTTAGGTCACATCGCTGCATTTTCGTCGCTGTTCTTCATTGGTATTCCAACCATGTGGAATTATGCTTCCCTACTTTTAGGCACGTTGAGTGCAGGGTATCAATCAAATCCTTATGCCTTCACCGATGCCCTAGTAATGGGATTGCTGGTTTTTGGAATTCAAGGTATTGGTATTTTTCTTTGGATTAACAGTTTACGTCTTACTAAAAGGAGATAAATTATGAAGCGTCACAATACTCTCGAACAAGCTATTTTACAACAACCAGAAATAGGTAAGGTAATTTTATTAGAGGCAGAATCGGGTAGTTCTAGGTTAGAGATTTTGCAGCAATGGTTACAGTTAGGTCAAGAAAATAAAGCAAAAACTTGGTTACTATCATTTAATCCCCAAGAAGATGGGTTATGGGCTGGATTAAATCAATGGCTAAATCAACTTTTACCAGATATTCAAGCAAAAGCACCACATCTGATTGACAAACATAGCTATGAATTAGCAATGATTTTGCCTGCCTTAAGGCGTCAAATATCGGTACGAAATCCAAATTTAACAGACAGTTCTCTTGATGATGAAAGGGTACGTAACTATCCTTTAGATCGGGCTTATAGAATCATACATGGGGTAATCGATTTACTAGATTCCTGGCATGATTACACCGATGGTTCTCCTTGGTTGATTGCTTGTAATAATTATGAGCAAGCAGGATTTTTGGTACGCCGCTTTTTTGCTGAACTCGTTCGTCGTCGGGGACAGAAGCTAAAGTTAAGTTTACTCTTTGCTACTGCTTCTAATACTGGTGAAACTGCCATCAATCACTTAAATCATCAGTTTTTGGCACAAAAGGTTAGCTTACAATTACCACCCGAACCAGAAGTAGTAATTTTCCCCGAAAAAATGTCCCAACTAGCACAAAAGTTGGAAGAACAAATTGGTAGAGATTCTATTGAACTTGAAATTCATGGGCCGCGATTAATTTCCTGTTGGTTACAAAGTGACGAACCTGAAAAAGCATTGATTTGGCAAGCAAGATTATTAGGAACCTATAATCACCAAGGTTTTTATGAAGATGCGTTAGTATACTGTGAACCTGTTGCTACTCAACTTGAGCAGCTTTGTGGAAAAGACAATAACATGCGCTGGAATATGGTTGGGAATCTTTTTAACTGTTACGCAACAACAGGAAATATTACCAAAGCATATCAAATTGTTCAAGAAGAAGCTCTCCTCAAACTTGATGCACCAGCGCAATTAGTTCGAGCTTATTACATAATGGCAATGTTCCATACTCGGTTTTTACCGGAACATGACCATGCTTTAGCCGAAGATTATCTCAATCGCAGTCTGAGTATCTTAGCAGAATCAACTTCGGATATTCCAGCTGATGATAGACATTTTATGACTGCTTTTGATATGAATGGTTTAGCACTTGTTAAACACCGTCAAGGTTTTCCTGAAGAAGCAATCGAACTTTGTCGGTCTGCAATTGAAGAATTCAAAAACCATTTGAGTGAAGGTAAACATCGATTACATCGCTCAGTTTTGGACTATAATATTGCTCAAGTCTACGCAGCAATGGGTGAATTAGAAGAAGCTGTGATTTATTTTACAGCTGCGATCGCTGCCGATCCAAACTACTCAGAGTACTACAACGATCGCGGCAATGTTTACCAACGCCTCGGTCTTTTAGAAAATGCTTTGAACGATTACCACCAAGCTATTGAGCTTAGCCCACCATACTATGAAGTATGGATGAATATCGGACATTGCTATTACTCAAAAGGTTTACTGGAAGAAGCAACTAAGGCTTATTCAGTTGCTCTTGATTTAGAACCTACTCTAACTCCAGCATTGATTGGTCGCGCTCAAGCATTTGAAGCTTGGGGACATCTGGAAGCAGCTTTATTAGATTATAATGCGGCACTTGCTTTAAATTCACAGCAACCTTTATTATTAGCAAATCGAGCCACACTTCACTACGAACTCGGACAACTACCAGAAGCTTTGAGCGATTTATCAGCGGCGATCGCTTTATTACCAGATAATCCAGACTTCTATCAAAATCGGGCGATAGTATTAATTAGTTTAGGTCAATCTGATGCTGCATCTGCCGACCTCCAGACTTATCTTCGGCTGAATCCCGATGCAAGCGATCGTGCTGAAGTAGAGGAAAGTTTATCTAGTTTGAGTAAGGCATAACTATCAAGTTTTTCTGGTTATATTCAGAATATTATTTGCTAGAAATTTATGGAGTGATGTCTACGATATCGCTCCATAATATTATAAATACAATTATTAGTCTATGGGAACACTGCGGGTTAAAATCTTCATCACTTTGCCTGGTTGAGAAGCAGGTAAAAGCGGACTCCATTCACTAATTTCAGCAAAACCCAATTTTTAGGTATAAACCTTCATTAATTCGTATATTTCTGAATCTTGTTCTTTTGCTTCAAAATATAAAAATTAATGTAATTGTTCTATTGAAATCAAGGATTTATAAATATTACTTTTAGACTCATAAACTATTTCAAAGGATTTGATTGCTTCTTTTAGTTTATTAATTGCATCTTCTTGAGTATTCCCCTAGCCGACAATAGCATTTTCTAAACATAAAGCAACCCAATAGCCAGAATTTTGTCTTAGTACAACAGGATAAAATTTCATTTTTTTTAGTTATTTATCTTATAAAATTCTAAAACTATTGTTTACTCAACTCTATTTTATAGACGTTTGTTTTTGAAATAATAGCTTAGATAACATTGGATTTTGGCAATTATTCATTATCCAAAACTAGCTACTTCTACAGGGCGTTCAACAGCTAATGTTTTACGGTTAGTTTTAATTTGTTCAATTTTGTGAATAGTTTCAGCTGTTAAATAGTTTTCGCCGCAATGAGAACAAGTTACCACCGGAATATTTTCTATTACTAGCAGGTCTTTACCCTTACCGTAAGTTCTGGTAATTCGACGGATTTTGACACCTTCATTTCCACAAATATCACACAGCATTTGCCGCTTTCCTGGTATTAGGGTATCTATACAGTAATGATAACAAGTTTTCCAGTTGGACTTAGCTTGGCAATGATTTCAATTTCCCCTGCATCAAGAGTTAAACCTCTGATACGATATTTGGATTCTGCTGTCACTTTATCTTTTTGACGTTCCAATATTTCGCCTGTGAGGATACCTTGTTCAATGTCATAAATTGTTAGATTGTCATCGCTCATTTCTTCTTCAGCATGTAGTGTCATTAAATACTGACAAGAAGAAACTTTATCCCGCATCCGTTGTAAAATTTCATCAAACAAGGTGGTAATCTCAAGCAAATTAGACTTTAGTATTGTATAGCGAGCGCACTCACAAATTCCGGGTGCGATCGCGTACAATTCATTTTATCGAGGCCATACTTTTATCGCTATCTTAGCTAAATATTCAGCGCGACTTTTGATTTCCTCTTCATTCCAAACATCTACGTTTCGAAAATATTGGTTCAAAGTCACATTACTAGTCCTTAAAATCTTCAATTTCTCCTCAAAGGATTTGTTGGATAATTCAGAGTTATATTGTGTCAGCGTGAGATTACCCAAAGTGTGAAGCAATTCCTTATGTGTCTTGTTATGATTTGTGCCTAACATTTCTTGCCATTCTTTACGTAAAGGGGACTTTTGGGGCATAATATGCTCAAGACTCATAGGCTGAGTATCAACACGCTCTTTGCTCAGAGATTGTTCTATACTTTCTAATAAAAACTTTACCCGTTCATTTGCTGTCGAGCTTTTGTTATTATATAAAGGTTCATTGATGATATGTTGACAGAATAACTTGTCGTCAGGGAATACTTGAGTTTTCTCAAAGCTGATTAGAACTTGACGTAATCCATCTACTAAATCTTCAGGATTTTTTTCCTTTACTTGCTTATACAAATTGTTAAAGGTTATGCCTAAAGCTCTAGTAGGAATTCCAACAATCCAACGGCGTACAAAGTATGATTCTAAGTATTGCAGGATTTTCTCAAAATCTTGAACAGATAAGTGTTTAGCCTCATATTCATAATAAATATTCAGCAAAAATATATGACAAGTAGTAAAATCCAATTTTTTTAGCCGCTGAAACCAATGCTTTAGTTTTGGTTCTTGTTCTTCTTGATCGAAATTAAGACGTAGATAGTAATTAGTAAATTTTATCAGGTTCTCCAACTCAGCCTTGATACCTAATTCCGGTTTTTCAAAGCGTTTAGCAGATTCATCAAAGTGTTGTTTAATTGATTTATAAACAGCTTTTTCATTAACTGCCTCTCCATCTTTACGTAAATAAAACCAAAAAGCATTAGTTAATTCGTCTGCATATTCTTTTGGCTTCATGTTTAATTTAAAACTTTCTTGAAGAGGCAACCATTCGCTGTTATAAACTTCATCTCTTTCTTCAATAGGTAATTTCATAAATATATAGTTACGAACTAAGTCTGCCTGTGTTAATTCTTCTCCTTTATTGTTCAAACTTTCAAAAATAAGATATGGATTATCGTTGTTATCAGAAGTAATATTTACTAATACTAAACGTTCTAAAATAATATTTTTAAATTTTGCAAAATCTAATAAGATATCTTCATTTGCAAAAGGCTTTTTCAGCTTGCCATCAAAAAATTTATATGCTTCATATATTGCTCCTGATTGTGATTCTTTATTTCTTGCCTTGGGTGTCTTATTGTCGATAATACTTTTATATGCATCGCAATCATCCTGAGTAGGCAGCACTTTATAAAAATCATCATTCTTTTGATACTTGTTTATCAAAAAAAATTCGTGTATCTGTTCTGCTATTTGTTTGTCAGACTTCTTAAGATAATTTCTTAATGCCGCCAAGAGAATGCTAAGAGTTGTGAAACGTTGTTGTCCATCTATAACAATATATCGACTTATACCATCAGCAGTCCCCAGTTCAGCTTGGGTTACTATAGGGCCAAGAAAATAAAAGCCTTTTTCATCATCATTATAAAGACTCATCAAATCTTCCCACAGAGTCTCCCAGTTCTCCTTTTTCCAAGAGTATGGTCGCTGAAAAAGAGGTATTTGAAACTGTTTACCACCTTCTAGTAAGTTACGGAGACTTGTTTCTGATGCTTTCATGCCTGTCATTTGCTTTGTGTATCATATACGATAATAACTAAATTTTTGTATTATCAAAGAATTACATATAATTGATTTAGCTCAAAAAGCCCGCTAATGCGGGCTTTATTCCTATAGCCCCAGATTTTAGCCTGCGGCATTTGATATCATTTGTAACTACCTCGCCGCAGTTGGCATACCCAAAATATCCTCAATCCTGGGCATATCTTCCAACGCAATCACTCTTCCTTCATCCTCAAAACCGACAATTTGATCAAAGTTCAAATAGCGATACAAATCATCAGCAAAAGGATTAATCTTCTTCGCCACAATATCTAAATATTCCTGCACTGTGGGAATGCGTCCTAACAGCGCACAAACTGCGGCTAATTCCGCTGAACCAAGATACACTCGCGCATCTTTACCCATGCGATTATTGAAGTTGCGGGTAGAGGTTGAAAACACTGTTGTAGCATCAGCAACTCGCGCCTGATTTCCCATACATAAGCTGCATCCTGCCATTTCTATCCTCGCACCCGCAGCCCCAAAAATGGCATACATTCCTTCTTCTTTTAATTGGTGTTCGTCCATGCGGGTTGGTGGTGCTATCCACAGGCGGGTTTTTACTTCACCAGCACCTTCCAAAACTTTCGCTGTTGCTCGATAATGACCGATATTCGTCATACATGAACCGACGAATACTTCTTGCACTGGGTCATTCGCAACTGACGATAATAATTTAACATTATCCGGGTCATTGGGAGCAGCAACAATTGGTTCTTTGATTTCGTTCAAATCAATTTCAATTATTTCGGCATACTCCGCATCCGTATCGGCTGCTAATAACACAGGATTTGCTAACCATTCTTCCATTTTGGCAATGCGGCGGAGGATGGTACGCGCATCGTGATAGCCCCGCGCAATCATGTTTTTCAAAAGTGCAACGTTAGAACGCAGATATTCAGAAATTGTCTCTACACTCAGCTTAATGGTAGAACCCGCACAAGAACGTTCAGCGGTAGCGTCGGCGAGTTCGAAGGCTTGTTCCACTTTTAAATCTGGCAAACCTTCAATTTCTAAAATTCGCCCGGAGAAGACATTTTTCTTGTTTTGCTTCTCGACTGTCAGCAAACCTTTTTGAATTGCGACGTAGGGTATCGCATTCACAACATCTCGCAGGGTGACACCGGGTTGTAATTCACCTTTGAATCTTACCAAAACTGATTCTGGCATATCCAAAGGCATGACGCCCAACGCCGCAGCAAACGCCACTAACCCAGAACCGGCAGGGAAGGAAATTCCTAAAGGAAAACGGGTGTGGGAGTCGCCGCCAGTTCCCACGGTGTCGGGTAGCAGCATCCGGTTTAACCAAGAGTGGATGATACCATCACCGGGACGCAAGGCGACACCACCACGTTGGGCAAAGAAGTCGGGGAGTTCGTGGTGAGTTTTAATGTCTACTGGTTTGGGATAAGCTGCGGTGTGACAAAAACTCTGCATTACTAAGTCTGCACTGAAACCCAAACAAGCGAGTTCTTTCAATTCGTCGCGCGTCATGGGACCTGTGGTATCCTGGGAACCAACGGTGGTCATAATTGGTTCGCAAGATGTACCGGGACGCACACCAGCTAATCCGCAAGCTTTACCGACGATTTTTTGGGCTAGGGTGTAGCCTTTGCCTGTATCGCTGGGTTGTTGGGGACGGATAAAAACGGTGCTGGGTTCTAAACCGAGTGCTTGGCGGGTTTTGTCGGTGAGGGTACGCCCGATAAGTAGGGGGATGCGTCCGCCGGCGCGGACTTCATCGAGGATGGTATCTGGTTTGAGGCTGAAGGTAGAAATAACTTCGCCTGCTTCGTTTGTGATTTCGCCTTTGTAGGGATGGATGGTAATTACCATGCCAGTTTCTAGTTTGGTGACATCGCACTGGATAGGCAAAGCACCGGCATCTTCAGCTGTGTTAAAGAAGATAGGCGCGATCGCACTACCTAAAATATATCCCCCAGCGCGTTTATTGGGCACAAAAGGTATATTATTTCCCATGTGCCACAACACCGAATTGATAGCAGATTTCCGTGAGGAACCCGTACCAACCACATCTCCCACGTAAGCTACAGGATGTCCTTGCTTTTTCAGTTCGGCAATGGTTTGTAAACTTCCCGGTTGGCGTGACTCTAACATCACTAGGGCGTGTAAGGGAATATCTGGGCGAGTTGTGGCGCTTTGGGCAGGGGATAAGTCATCAGTGTTGGTTTCGCCAGGAACTTTAAAAACGGTAACAGTAATCGCTTGTGGTACAGTCGGGCGAACAGTAAACCACTCAGCTTCCGCCCAAGAGTCAATTACCTGCTTAGCAAAAGGATTGGTTTTCGACAATTCCAAAACATCATGGAAAGCATCATACACCAAGAGGATTTTACTTAAGGCATTGGCAGCGTAAGCGGCGATGGGTTCCTTTCCTTGTCCTCCCATTACCAGAGGTGTTTCGGAAGAATCTGATACAGATACAGTGGGCAATTGCAGCAAATCAATTAAAGCTTGCACATTATAACCGCCTACCATTGTGCCCAGCAATTGCACCGCTTCTATAGGCGAAATCAAAGGACTGGTAATTTCTTCCTTGGCAATAGCGGTGAGAAATCCAGCTTTTACATAAGCGGCTGCATCAACACCAGGAGGGACGCGATCGCTCAATAAATGCAATAATGTATCTTCTTCACCTTTAGGTGGATTCTTCAGTAATTCGCACAATTGGGATGTTTGGTTTGCATCTAGTGGTAAGGGGGGAATTCCTAGTGCTGCTCTTTCTACTACATGTTTACGATATAATTCCAGCATTCTACACTCCAAATTTTCAGCCAAACATTGTTTAAGTATTCATAATCACTTCTCAATTTTCAGGAGCATTCAACCTCACAAGTCTTTACAGGTGGAATTAACAGGAAGTGAGTCTCCTTACTTTAAGTTTTTTGTCTGGCAAGGACTTATAATTATTACTGTATAGCTATTTTTCCCAATCTAGCTGTTTGAAAATAATTCTCTTTTTGGTTTTATTGATTTGGTACTCGGCCTCTCGTTCAGATAAAATAAGTTTTTTGTCGGTTGGTTGACGCTTTTTTGTATATGTCCAAAACTTACACCGTAGAAATTCATCACCAGGGTCAAATTCATACTTTGCAAGTCCCCGAGGATCAGACCATTTTATCAGTCGCTGATGCTGCTGGTTTAGATTTGCCAAGTTCCTGTCATGCAGGGGTTTGCACAACTTGCGCCGGTCAAATCAGCCAAGGAACTGTCGATCAAACTGATGGTATGGGCGTTAGTCCAGATTTACAAAAACAAGGTTATGTATTGCTTTGTATTGCTAAACCCCTTTCTGATTTGAAAATTGAGAGTGAAAAAGAAGACAAACTTTATCAGTTGCAATTTGGTAAAGACCAATAATTAAGCCAACAGTTATCAGTATATGAGTTGATTTATTCATAACTCCATGACTGTTCGCTAACATGATTACAAAAACTAGAAAATTACATAGGTATTTGATAGCACCTGATAAGCTATTCTATAAACTAAAAATCAATAGGATTTAGGCGATGACAACTCATTTTATTACCGCAGAAATTGACCTGCAAGAAACTCCCGCAGAGTTACTCAAAACAATTGAAACAGAGTTGAAAAAACAAGGGGAACCCCTGCGGTGGGCAGTTACCTCTGTGGACGTTGCCCAGCAAAAGGCTACAGTTGAAGCCGTTGTGACAACAGTTAAGAGTTAAAAGTAGGGAGATGGGGAGATGGGGGATAAGAACTCTAAACTTCTAACTCTTGGAAAGACTTGGGTTAATCGCGTCTCTCACCACTCAGCATTCAATATGCATCCATACACTGCTATTTTAATTGTACCAACTGGGGTTGGGGCTGCGATTGGCGGTTACGCTGGAGATGCTTTGCCTGTTGCCAGAGTTATAGCACAGGTTTGCGATCGCCTGATTACTCACCCCAATGTCCTCAATGGCGCAAGCTTGTACTGGAATCTCCCCAATACTTTCTACGTTGAAGGTTTTGGACTTGACAAATTCGCCGCTGGATGCTGGGGTTTGCGTCCAGTCAGGAACAACAAGATAGGTTTGCTTTTAGACCAAGGTATTGAGCCGGAGTTGCAGCTAAGACACCTGCAAGCAGCGGATGCAGCGAGAGCTACTCTGGGATTGACCTTAACAGATTATGTCATCACTGATGCCCCTCTAAATGTAGAATTACGGACTACTCTATCGGGTGCAAGTTGGGGGACAATTGGAAACCCCGATAGCTTGTTAAGGGCAGCCGAAATACTGGTTAAAAAAGCTGGAGCAGAAGCGATCGCAGTTGTCGCCTGTTTCAGAGATGATATGGATGAAGAGGCAGTACAGAAATACCGCCACGGCGAAGGAGTTGATTCCCTAGCAGGTGCAGAAGCCGTAATTAGCCATTTGCTAGTGCGAACCTTTCAAATTCCTTGTGCCCATTCTCCTGCTCTGGCTAGCACCCCTCCAGAACCGGACTTAGCACCGCGTTCTGCTGCTGAAGAATTGGGCTACACATTTTTACCATGCGTTCTCGTCGGCTTGAGTCGTGCCCCACAATTTATAGTAGAGAGAAAAACGATAGCATTAGAACAAGAAGATATTTGGGCCGAAGGAGTAGATGCTCTTGTTGTACCTGCAAATGCCTGTGGTGGTAGTGCTTTATTGAGTTTAAGTCAAACACGATGCCAAATAATTACAGTAGAAGAAAATAAAACTGCGATCAAAGTTCCTCCCCAACCGTTGGGGATCAAATCCATACAGGTAAACTCATATTTAGAGGCAGTGGGTGTATTAGTGGCACATAAAGCAGGCATTAATCCCTCTGCTCTTTGTCCCAAATTATCATCTTTGCAACCAGTAGTCACTAATCATTAGTCATTAGAAGTTATAAGTTAGGAGTGCTGAGTTGAGAGTAGAGACGCGATTAACCCAAGTCTTTCCAAAAGTTAGGAGCCTCACTAAAGACGCTCCCTCTTCTCTCGGTTAGTGAGTTTTGACTACGCTCAACTACCGCCAAGCCGAACCACATCTCCTTGATCTCTCCACCTCCCCATTCCCGAAAAATCCGTGATTGAACAACAAAAGCAAGAACCAGAAATTCCATATCTGACACGCATCCAAGTACTTGGGGCGATGGGAGCGACTGCAATCATTTTGCTGATAGTCGCCAAAGTGTCGTTGCACTTTGGCAACTTTACCCTATTATCCTGGAAATTGAACCAAAGAGATTTACTGTTGGGTGTAGGCTTGGGATTTGTGATTACCGCATTAAGTGGTTTAACTTATCGCCTTTGGAATTCCTACCGTCAAAGTGCAGATTTTTATCTAGAAGTAGTATTGAAGCCTTTAGCCTTACCAGACTTAATTTGGTTAGGGTTACTACCTGGTTTGAGTGAAGAATTGTTATTTCGAGGCGTGATGCTACCAGCTTTAGGTTTCAATCATTTGGCTGTGATTGTATCTAGTGTTTGCTTTGGCGTCTTGCATCTGAGCGGTTCTCAACAATGGCCTTATGTAGTTTGGGCAACGATTGTCGGGATGATATTAGCATATAGCGCCTTGCTCACTGGCAACTTACTAGTGCCCATCGCTGCTCATATTACGACGAATTGGGTTTCTAGCTATATGTGGAAAACCTGGCAATTATCAGGAAGTAAAAAATAAGACGTTGCTAAATGCTCAAATGGTGACTTGTCACTTTGCCTAGATAACTATCTGAAAATCACCTCAACGGAGCGAATTATACCAAGTCTAGCTTATTACTTACAATATGGTTGGTGTAGTTGGTAATTGCGAATTGGTAATTGCGAATTAGGAGAAAGGGAATAAATAACTGACGATTACCCATTACCAACCCTCACAGATATCACACTATTATTTACTGTGACTAAAAATTAGTAGAGCCTGCTAAAGCGATCGCCATTGGCAAAATCCGATGTTCTTGAATTTGAATTCTAGCATGGAGTGTTTCTGGCGTATCATCTGGCAGCACTGGTACTGCGGCTTGCATCAATATTGGCCCACTGTCCATTTCTAAACAAGCGATATGCACACTACAGCCAGTGATTTTTACCCCAGATGCCAAAGCTTGCTCTACAGCATTAATTCCCTTAAAACTAGGTAACAAACTCGGATGTATATTAATAATTCTGTGAGGAAAAGCATTAATAAAGACTGATGTCACAAGTCGCATCCAGCCTGCCATAATCACCCATTCGACATCATACTGCCGTAATGCTTGCACAATTTTCTCATCAAACTTTTCTCGGCTTTTGTAGTCACGGTGATTCAACAACACAGCTTCTACTCCTCGATTAGCTGCTCTTACCGCTGCTTTAGCCGTTGGATTATTATAAATCAAAACTTGAATTTTGGCATTTAGCTGTTTATCTTCAATAGCTTGGGCAACAACATCAAAATTGCTGCCATTTCCAGAAGCCATAATTCCGAGTTTTAAACAAGTGTCTTGTCGGCAGACATCGTTAATATTTGGAGAAATCAAGCTAGAAGTATAATCAGGGCGGATGGTCATAACAGCAAAAAGGGAAAATTATCAATGCCAAAAATATATAGTAAGTCGTGAGATTTAGATGGCGCAAATGTTTGGCAACAATTTTGGCATATTATACTACCCAGATTGCGTTCTCCTGTCATATTTAGAACAATTACCACGGATATTTTTAGATTCCAGAGTTTTGAACAACCTTATCTAAGGGACTTCCAAGAAATAAATTATCCAATTTCACGCCCATCAAAACGACTTTCTCTCCCCCCTGCAATAGAGATCCTTGCCCTAAAAGCGTTCGCGTAGCGTCCCGCAGGGATGGGATATTTTTTTATTTATCAGTCCCTAATAATCGGCGGCGGTAGATTAAATTTGACTAATTCGCTGGTTTACTACATTTACCATGATGCGTTTGCTCAATTTAATTTTGGTTATGTAGCCAGCATAACGCTGCTGTTAGCAGTAACTTTGGTAGTCGTGTATTTGCAATTGCAAACTGCTAAAGAAGAGTAAAACAGTGAGCTCAAAGATATTTTAATTGCTTAATATGACTTTAGTTAGATTCAAATTGTGACTTTATTCCACTGTCTATTGCTATTTATGATTTTAAACTGAGAACTATACAGCGAACTGAATTAAGTCTGATAACAATAAAAAACTTACTACAATCTTTGAGATTAGGTAAGAAAATATGTTTACAACTTAACGATGAATACTGTAGAAAATCTAGCCAATTAACCGATAGAGATTTGAAGATGAAACGTATTCTTTTAGGTACATTACTTGCTCTACCATTTGCCATTTCTTCCATGCCATCACAAGCATCCGCAGCAGAGATCATTATTAAACCTAACATGCATAAAACTGTTGTTGTGCATAGACCTGTTGTTGCTGCCCGATATCGACGTAAGTTAATTCCTGCACACTGGGAAACAGTACGACGTGGTAACAGGTTAGTTAAAGTTCGAGTTCCTGCTCATTATGTAAATGTAAGAGTTTAATATCTTTAATAGAGACTAAATCACACTTAATTTATTAGTCTCTATTTAGTAAAAGGCCATTTCTCAAGTAAAAATTAAAAACTCCACCTACAAAGAAGATGCAGTTTTTAGGCATAGAGGATGAGGAAGAATTTACCAATGCTCTATGCCGGAAGTAGCGGTGAGCAACCTCAAATACCTACTTTGAGGATGGGGTGTCTCACCGCTTTTAATGATAACATTTTGATAAAGTAAATTTAATTAATATGAATACTTATCAAAAATCTCAAAGTTCTCGATTTTTAAAAAATATTTTTATATCCATATGTACTATTACTTTCGTCATAGCATGCAATTCGAGCCAAGCTGAAGAAAGAAGCATATCTAAAAAAATTGTCAAAGGTGAGAATTATGGAGAGCTATACGACCAAGGAAAATTACGCACATACTATTTTTACACTCCAAAATCTTATAATCCCAACCGCCAGATGCCCTTAGTTTTAGTGTTTCATGGAGATGATGGTAGTGGTCAATCTATAAGTAATGTGACTCGCTTCAATCAATTAGCAGAGAAAAAAGGATTTATTGTTGTTTATCCAGATGGGATTAACCAAAAATGGAATGTTAGAGTTAATACTAAAGGAAAGGCAGATGATGTTTTGTTTGTCAGTGCATTAATCGATCATCTTCAGCAGCAAATGAATATTAATACTCATAAAGTTTATGCTACCGGTTTTTCTAGAGGTGGAATACTTACCCAAGCACTGGCTTGTAAGTTACCTAATAAAATTGCTGGTTTTGCATCAGTAGCCGGTTCACTCCCAGTTAAACTTAAACCTAATTGCCAACCTCAAACTCCGATATCGATGTTAACAATTAACGGTACAAACGATCGCGATGTACTTTATCAAGGTGATGATCGCACTCAACGAGGAGCGTTGGTTTCGGTGTCAGACATGGTAAACTTTTGGCAATCGCACGACCAATGTACCTTATCAAATAAATCTTCGCAGTTTTCTGAAGATAAAGTCAAAACCTCCCTCTACGCAGGTTGTAGTAACAATTCAGAAGTTTGGCACTTAGCGGTAGTAAACGGTGGACATTTCTGGCCTGGTGGTGCTTCAACTGACAAGAGCCTAAATAAATTCAATGCTAAGCTAGGACTGAACGCCAGTGAAACAATTTGGAACTTTTTTCAACGTCACAGTTTGCCTTAATATCAAGCCCCATATTTAACCGACTCAAACTTTTGGCTGAAATACAATGGCACGAAGTTTAGTTGATAGTTGAGGCTACCTACCAGAAATGTAGAAGCAAAAGTATAGGCTTAGACAAATAAACAAATATCTCTAAGTTGATTACAGTAGCATATCAATATTTCCTGACTTATGTCAGCATTTTTTGTCTTAAAAAAGACTTTAAGAGCGTATTTTCAGGTTCTTGACGATTTTTTAGAAATTTATTCTTGATTATTGATCGCTTTTATTTCCATTTGAGGTGTACTCTCAATATACGGTAACTTTGCAATCGCCATTTGAGATGAATTACACCCAGAGGTGAATACCATGAAAGATTATGCTAACAAGCAGGAATTTATCTTAAATCAAATCACAAATAAATATTTTCAGCGTCACAATTTCAGTGGATATGATTTGAGTGAAATTGACCTGAAAGGATTAGATTTAAGTGGAGTTAACTTCATAGGAGCAGATTTGCGTGGTACTAATCTATCTGGTTGTATACTAACTCGTGCTAATTTAAGTGGCGCAAATTTGATGCAGGCTAGTTTATGCGAAGCTAATTTGTATGAAGCCTCTTTATGTGAAGCTAATTTAAGCAATACCGATTTAAGGCAAGCAAATTTGTGTGGAAGTTTTTTATGGCGAGTGAAATTAATAAATAGTAACCTTTGGGGTACTTCTTTATGTGCTGCGGATTTGAGAGAAGCAGACTTAACTGAAGCCAAATTAATTGAAACATCGCTAATTGAAGCAAATTTAGTTAGAGCAAATCTGACAAAAGTAAAGCTATGTGGGGCAATCTTACTAGAAGCTAATTTAACTGAAGCCAATTTAACAAGTGCAGACTTGACATGGGCAAACTTAACTAAGACCAACTTGAGTAAAGCAAACCTTTATCAGACGAATTTAATTTATGCAAAATTCAGAGATACAATCATGCCTGATGCTACAGTTAAAGAACCATCAATAGTCATTAGTTATTAAGTCATTGGTCATTGGTCATTGGTAATTTGTTATTTTTTCCCAATGCCTTGTTTGGCCAATGATTAAAACTCACGTTGTGAGAAAATTACAGTAGCGATCGCTAACAACATGACACTGTAGAGTAAGCCATAGCCAGCATTGATAATCAGTGCCGTCGTATCAGGTAGTGCTTGCAAACCATAAACAGCATCATTTTTCAAATCTAATCGTGATAAATCTGGGAAAATGAGAAACAAAGCTTGAGTTAAACGTTCTATCCCAAGATTGCGACTAAGCCGCCCAAGTTGTACTAAATCTTGGCTAATATTCCCCATTAAATACACAGCAAAAGTTAAAACAGTCGCCAAGAGTGAAGCTGTAAAAACACCGAAGGTAATAGCCACAGCGGTAATTAATGACAACTGCAAAAATAAGAAAATTGCCGCAATTAAAATGCTTGCTGTTGGATGAGCAACTTTCCCAAATTGCAGAAATAACAAATAGATCACTGTCATCGTAGCTATCAATACCGCTAGCACTGCGGATAACCCCAAATACTTGCCAACAATAATTTCACTGCGGCTAACAGGTTTAGCAATTAATACTAATATAGTACGTTTTTCAATTTCTTTATTAACTAGTCCCGTACCAATAAATATCGTCACAATTAATCCGATCGCATTCATCGCTGCCATGCCAAAATCTAAAAATATTTTGTCTTCGGTAGTAGCCGCAAATTGAGGAAGTATACCGAAAGCAGCAGCGAGTATTAATGCATAAAAACCAATAATATATAGGATGCGATCGCGTATCACTTCCTGAAACACATTCTTAGCGAGTACAAAAATTCTGGTTGTCATTTGTTATTTGTCATTTATCATTTATCATTAGTCATTTCTCGCTCATCACCCCACCACCCCATCTCCTTATCTCCCAACTCTTCACTGCTGCGGAGGTGGCGAACCAGCGAGAAATTTATTTAAGCGATCGCATTCAATTTCTCCAACTGTGATTTTATTCCCTGATTTATTAGTTGCTGCAACTGGTTCAATCCGACAAGATTTCTTTAAATAATATCCCCGTGGGTTAGAACTCGGTCCTGTCCAGATACTTAGTAAATCTAATATATACCCAGACTTAGTATTAGATACACGCGGTTCAACATGCCATAATTCCTTCTCTTGATATTTTCCCAGGTTTTTTTCAATTACTTCTCCACCCAAGCTTCCTACTCGCTGTTTTGCATCTAGCAACCATTTTTCTACTTCTGACCAAGGTGTTTGAGTTATTTGTCCTTCTACTATTGGTTGAAGTTTGTTTAAAATTATAATTCCATTTTGTGGTACTTTAGTTGGTTCTTGAGTTCTGACAACAAAGGTATTACGCCTAAAACTATCTGTCTGCATACTGGGATATTGTTCTAACCAATTATCCACCACAAAATAAAACTGAATCCAGCAGCTTAGCAACATACAACTAGCAAGTAAAACTATGATTTTTTGGCGGTCTTCGGGCTTAGGAATTTGAGCTTTGGCATCTGTATCACTTCCTTCGATAAATTCTGGAATTGCCGTAATTAGTGCTGAAATTGTTGGCCATAAAACAATTGTTGTTGGTGTAACTCCATCCTTTTGATTTCCAAATGCAAAAATACTAACTAAAAATCCAGTGATTACTGCTCCCACTGGCATAAAAGTACCAGGAACCCTTAAAGGATCTTCTGTTGTATACCAAGATGTACCAGCAATTAAAAACATCCAACCAAAAAATGCAATGATATCTCTGATATAACCTGTAGCAAAATATGAAAGTAACCAAGAAAAAACACTCAGATAAATAAATGTTTGCCAAGAATAAGCTTTGGCTGGAACTAATATCTTTCTAATTCCTGCATAAAGCCCTTCAATAAATTTGTAAGCTCCGAATAAATCTTTAAGTAGTGTATTCACCTTTTTACCTACACTTAATTAATAGTATTGCTGGATAAGAAATTAAATTTTCTACTTTGAGCGAAACAATAAAATAATAGTTATTGCACTATAGCTCAGAGAGTTGGCTATCAATATAGTAGTGACTAAGTTTGTATTTTGAAATTTTATACTTCTAAAACCTCGCCATTTCTGCCTCAGAGGTACTTCAATATCTTCCTCTTTTTTAACAAATGGTTCTTTGACTAAAGATAAAAGTAAAACTTTCAATAGAAAAAACTTCAGTATAAAATTAGCGAAGAAAATTATAAACGCAGTTAAAATTATTAAAGTTTGTGTACCAGATGATTTAAAAGTATTAAAAAATAAATAATTAATTAATTCTGATTTTAACTGTATTGGCAGCATTGGTTCTGAGAAAAAAAATACCATCCAACCAATTACGCTAGAAAATAAATTAATAGAAATAGCATAAAAAATGCTAGTTTTTTTATCAAATTTTAGCCGTCTGTGCAAAACGTATGCTTCGATAGGAATGGCAATCAGTACAAATAAAAAGTCAAACAGAATTCCACCAATGGGAAAAATCCTCGGAAGCATCCAATTTTCACGCATAAAAGTCAATGGTAAGGGTTAACTGTAGAGAGTATAACCGGGATAGTGACGGTGATGGGGGAAATTATTCTATGAGTGGAAACTAGGGGATGAGGCAGAGGCAGGGGGAACAGGGGAGCAAGAGGCAGGGGGTAGGGTGAGAATAACTCTTAACTCCTGATTAAACAGTCAACAGTTATTGGWGAAAGGAAGAAAGCACAAGGAAATTTTGCCTCCTACCCTCTGCCGTAACGGAAGCGAACCTGCGGTTTAAAACCCCGACCAAATTTTAACAAAGGTTGCTCTTATTAAGGAGAAATCTGAATCCCCTTGTGAATAAAACCTTCTGCCTTCTGCCTTCTCAACAGTCAACACTCCCAATGGCCAGCACCAAATTTGCAATACTTAATGTTTGAAAAACTAATAATTCGTTTATCATGCAATTGTGATTTCCAACACATCTTTTTTTGTGTCTATTGTGTAAAGTGTATCTGCTAAGTCAAATTGCTATAAAAATTTATGGTATTTAGTTTGCCAAGTAGCAGCGTTCTTAGTTCTGCTGTGGTATCAACCTGACCTACAGTTCCGTCATCTCATTTTTTGTAAAGCAATTAATAAGCTTCTGCAAGTAAATTTGGTTGTTGCCAAAGCATTCCATTATTACATTCATTGTCTTTTCATATCTGCTTTAGACATACCTAACGCAGATATGAAAACTCATTGGGTATACACATAGCGATACCTCCGGTAGAGCTAGCACTAACGCACTATAAGGAAACAACAAAATATATGAACAAAACACGTAAGTTTCGGTTAGGTGCATTCATTCAAGCCACCGGACATCATATTTCTGCTTGGCGGCATCCCGACTCACAAGCGGATGCTGGCTTTAATTTTGAACATTACAAGGAAATTACCCAGACTGCTGAACGTGGCTTGTTCGATGCAGTTTTTCTAGCAGACAGCCCAGGAATCTGGGGCGGCACACCGGAAACTCAGAAACGCAATGGTAAACTTGTGCATTTCGAGCCGGTCACCCTATTTTCGGCTTTGTCCTCCGTCACCCAAAACATCGGCTTCATTGCTACTGCCTCGACCACCTACGAAGAACCCTACACCTTAGCACGTAAGTTTGCCTCTTTAGACTATTTAAGTAACGGTCGGGCGGGTTGGAATGTAGTCACCACAGGCAATGAGAATGCTGCTCGTAATTTCGGCCACGACCAACACCCGGAACACAGCCAACGTTATGAACGTGCTGAAGAGTTTGTAGAAGTAGTGAAAGGACTATGGGATAGCTGGGAAGACGACGCCTTCATCAGTGATAAAGAATCTGGTATCTATTTCGATCCGGACAAACTGCATATACTCAATCATAAGGGCAAACACTTTTCTGTAAAAGGCCCCTTGAACGTTGGTCGTCCACCCCAAGGCTACCCGGTGATTGTGCAGGCTGGAGCCTCTGAAGCCGGACGGGACTTAGCTGCGCGTACTGCCGAAGTCATCTTCACCGCTAATCAAACCCTAGCCGATGCCCAGGAATTTTATACCGATCTCAAAGGTCGGCTGGCTAAATATGGGCGTTCGCCAGACGAACTAAAAATTATGCCTGGTGCTTTCCCAATCATTGGCCGTACTGAATCAGAAGCTCAAGAAAAGTACGAATTTCTACAATCGTTGATTCACCCCGATGTAGCCTGGGGTATTTTAGAAAACTATTACAAAGGTGTCGATTTATCCAAATATTCTCTAGATGATATAGCTCCCGAACTACCTAGCGACACCAACACCAACAAGAGTCGTCTGAAACTAGTCAAGGATTTAGCTACTCGTGGCACTCTGACGCTGCGCCAGTTATATCTCTCTCTTGCTACTGCCAGAGGTCATCGCACCATCCTTGGTACTCCCGAAACTATTGCTGACCAATTAGAAGAATGGTTCAACAACAATGCAGCAGACGGGTTTAATATCATGCCGCCAATCCTACCTACAGGATTAGATGATTTCGTTAACCTAGTGATTCCTGTCCTCCAAAAACGCGGACTATTTCGTACCGAATACGAAGGCAGTACCTTACGTGAAAATTTGGGATTGGGTCGGCCGAGCAATCGTTTTGCCATCAAACAAGTGAATGAAAGATTAGTGTTGGCGTAAAGGAATTTTTTACAGATGCTTAAGCCATACCTTTTAAAACCTAATTTCTGTAGATCTCCACCCTAGAGAAGAGGCAGGGGGGCAGGGGGCAGGGGGCAAAGGGAGAATAACTCTTAACTGAGCGCTCTCAATTTCCAAAGACATTGGATTAAAATTTGTAATTTTTGTCAGGAAAAATCATGACTGAATATAGCCGATTAAAGACTTCGCGCTCTGCTGGAATCAGAGCAACTCTTGATTATCCGGTAATCGATACTGATGTTCATACTAATGATTTCACGCCAGCTTTTGAGGATTACATCGCTAATTATGGCGGTGCAAAACTCGTAGATGAATTACGCAAGGCGGAAGCTTCGCGTCTTAACTCCAAGAGCAATGGTAAAGATTGGTATCAGCAAACTCCCCAAGAACGTCAACAAAACCGCACAATTCGATCGCCTTGGTGGGCAAGAGTCACTCGCAATACGCTGGATCTTGCTACTTACACCCTCCCGGCATTACTCTATGAGCGTCAAGCAGAGCAGGGGTCAGACTATTCGGTGCTGTTTCCCAACAACGTCTTAGCACCGGCTGGCGCAAGTCCAGAGAACCGTCAAGCACTGCAACGTGCGGTGAATCACTATCATGCTGATATCTACCGGAAATATAGCGATCGCCTGACACCGGTGGCTGGTATCCCCATGAGTAATCCTCAAGAAGCCATTGAGGAGCTAGAATTTGCAGTGAAAACACTGGGTTTGAAGGTGGCAAATATTCCTGGTGGTGTGAAACGACCGATTAAGGCGATCGCTGAAAAATATCCAGCAGATCAATTCCCGGAAATCGCTAAGTATGCCTCTTATATCGACTTTTACGGTTTGGATAGTGAATATGATTACGATCCATTCTGGGCTAAGGCTGTCGAACTCGGTGTACCTATTACTACCCACTACGGCAGTCAGGGTTGGACTGGACGCTCCTCCATCAGTAATTACATGAACAACCACATCGGTCACTTCGCCGATGGTTCCCAAGCATTTGCCAAAGCGTTGTTCTTTGGTGGTGTCACCAAGCGTTTTCCACAGTTGCGTCTCGGTATGCTAGAAGGGGGTGCAGACTGGGGTGCCCACGTCTACATTCATTTAGTGGATCGCTTTTCCAAGCGCAATCTCAAGGGACTAGAAAACTACAACCCAGAATTTACAAATTCTGATGAGTTGTTCGAGTTGTTTGAGCGTTTCGGTGGCGAAATTACTCAAGGGTACTCCCTGAGCAAAGAAGAATTAACCAAGAGTGTATTAGGTTCTTCATTCAGTCGTCATAGCCGCCAGCCAGTTGCTAGTGAACTCAACGATTTTGGTGCAGCAGGGATTGAAACAATTGAAGACATCCGCGATCGCTGGGTGAATAGTTTCTTCTTTGGTTCCGAGTCCGACGATCGCACCATCGCCGCAGCATTCAATGATAAAGCCAATCCGTTGGGTGTGAAAATCAATGCCATCTATTCCTCAGATGTTGGTCACTGGGATGTGCCTGATCTCACCTCTCCCTTGGCTGAAAGCTGGGATCTCGTAACAGAAGGCGTGATTTCCGAAGCCGACTTCAAGTCTTATGTATTTGCTAATCCCTACAAGTTCTATACTCAAGCCAAAAGAGACTTCTTCAAGGGAACAGCGGTTGAATCTAAGGTAGCTAACATCGAATCCCAACAAGTGGATCGGAACTTAGCATTAGTGTAAATAACTTTGCTGGATAAGGGGGAATTCAATTTTAGATTTTGAATTTTAATCCAAAATCTAAAATTGAATTCCCCAATCCCTTTAACTCAACAACGAACACCATGACCTTACCAAGCACTAAACTCGGTAATACCGGATTGACTGTTTCTCGCCTTTGTCTAGGCACCATGACCTTCGGATTCCAGATTGATGAAGAAACTTCCAAGCAGATCCTTAACATTGCTGCTGATGCTGGAATCAACTTTTTAGATACAGCCGATGTTTATCCACTTGGGGGTGGACTAACCACTGCTGGGCGTACTGAAGAAATAGTTGGGCGCTGGCTCAAAGGCAAACGCGAACATTTTATTGTGGCTACAAAGTGCGTCGGCCAGGTTGGCCCTGCGCTTTGGGATCGGGGTGCTTCACGCAAACATATTCTAGATGCGATCGATGCTTCTCTAAGACGGCTGCAAACAGATTATGTAGACTTGTATCAATTGCACTCCGACGATGCCTCAACCCCCCTTGATGAAACTCTAGAAGCATTGGATACAGTAGTTCGTGCTGGTAAAGCACGCTATATCGGGGTTTCTAACTTCTTAGCTTATCGACTTAGCCGTGCCTTGGGTCGCGCTGATGTGCGTAATCTGACTCGCTTTGTCTCGATTCAGCCTCGCTATAACCTGCTGTTCCGCGAAATTGAGCGAGAACTACTGCCTTTGACAAAAGAAGAAGGACTGGGTGTAATTTCCTATAATCCCTTGGCGGGTGGTCTGCTCACCGGTAAACACAATCTCGGTCAAGGCCCTACCGCAGGCACGCGTTTTACTCTGGGTGCTGTTGCAGAACGTTATCAAGAACGCTATTGGCGCGATCGCGAGTTTAATACTGTGGAAGAATTACGCACAGTGGCGGACTTGGCCGGATTGTCTCTCACTACCCTAGCTGTAGCTTGGGTTCTGGCTAATCCGATTATCACTGCCCCGATTGTTGGTGCTAGTCGTCCAGAACAGCTTGCTGACACCTTAAAGGCTTTGGAAGTAAAACTTGACGACAATTTGAAACAAAAACTAGACGACCTCACCGCAGAATATCGCAGGGGAGATTCTCTGCGTTAGGAACAATTAATTGCCAACCCCAAAACTTAAGCATCTTAACACCTAGAGTTTTTGTCAATGACAACTAGAATTCCTTCAAATCAGAGATATCTCATAAATAAAATAGCTAGGATGGAACGTCGTCGTTTTCTCCATTTTGCTACATCTAGTTTATGTGGTTTATCTATGGCGTATCTGTTAGGAAGTTGTAGTGAACAAAGCCAACAGAATGTAAAAACATCTTCTGCCAGTTCTAGTTCCCTTGGTATAAAAACTAAAGTTTTACACATGGGTTATCAGAGTTCGGGGGATCTGTTTAGAAATCAGAAAGTTTTAGAGAAACGCTTAGAACCATTGGGTGTCAAGGTGGAATGGGCACAATTTGTCCAAGGTCCCCAACTCATGGAAGGAATGCGTGCAGGCAAGGTTGACGTGGGATCAGTAGGAGAAACACCACCAATTTTTGCTCAAGTGGCTGGGGCTGACCTGGTTTATGTTGTCGGTACACAAAGAACCCAAACAACAGGGAAAAGTACTGTAATTGCCGTGCCACCAGAGTCTCCACTCAAGAGGTTTGAGGATATTAAGGGGCAAGAAGTATGTTTTCAAAAAGGCTCGGCCTCGCACTATTTTATTCTTAGAGCATTGCAGTCAATCGGCTTGACCATCAAAGATATTAAAATCAAAAGTCTACCAACTGTTGAGGCATCGGCGGCTTTTATTGAAGGTAAAATTCCTGTTTGGATGACAAGCGATCCATACTATGCGATCGCCGAAAAGCAGAATCGAATTCGCATCCTTAGAGATTCTGTAGGGCTAGACTCTCCTGGTGGCTACTATATGGCTGACAGGAAGTTTGCCGAAGAGAATCCTGGCATACTAAAAATTATCATTGAGGAGCTTCAGAAACTCGATCAGTGGGCAGACAAGCATCGAGATGAAGTAGCTAAATTGATAACAAAGCTACAAAAGCTCGATGAGGATGTGGTAGCAAAGATTATGTCTCGTCGCACTTTCGCAGGACGCAGAGGCCTTAGCCCCACACTGATTGCCGAACAACAACGCGTGGCAGATTTATTCTTTCAAGAAGGTGTTATACCGAAGAAAATTAACATTCACGATGCATTACTTCCGCCGGATTTATATGCTGCAATCACACCGCCTGAAATTATGGTTTAGAAACTACAGAGTAGGATTTTTCACTCTCCTACTTAATTTAACTCCATAGGGCGGCTAAAGCAGCCGTCCATTTTTATTTTACATAACAGGTTGCTACTACCACAACAACTTTTATGAGAAAAAAGGTCAGACTTTCCAAATCTTTTCAACGTGCTGCCGATGCACCAAATTTACCTGATACTCCATTCAGGTTCATTTGTTATTTCGTCAACCAGTTCCGCTGGTGGTATCTAGCAATGGTGATCCTGGAGACAATACACGCAACCTGTGGTATTATGTTGCCCTATGCCATTGGCCAGATCATCAGGAGCGTGACGCGATCGACTGGTGACATTAAGCCCATTCTTGATGCTATCAGCCAACCGCTGATGCTATTCACAGCTTTGAGTGTAGGTGAAGTAATATTCGGGCGATCAGCTGGACTATTGCAGACCATTCTCCATCCGATCCACCGACAGCACATCGTCCGCTCCCTATATGCCTACTTGCAGCACCATTCGCATCGCTACTTGAGCAGTAGTTTTGCTGGGGCATTGGCGCATCGCATCGGCGAAACCTCTCTAGGTGTAACCCAGACGATGCAAATGCTGATTACTGAATTTATGTCCTTGATCGTTGTGTATATTGTCTCTGCGATATTACTGTATCGTGCTTATCCTCCGCTTGCTGCATTCGTGGGTGTGTGGGCAGTTATGTTCGTAAGTATTTCGTTCTGGCTAGCAACTCGCTGCCGAATTTATTCCCGCAAAGCCGCAGCCGCAAGAAGTGACACGACTGGCATGATTGTAGATGCGGTGACAAATCTCAGCAGTAGCCGACTGTTTGCTCGCCTGGGTTTTGAACGACGTTATTTGAATGAGCAATTAAAACGCGAAATCAATGAGGTGAGAAAGTCCAACTGGTACTCGGAGCGAATTCGCTGGTTTCAGTTCATCTCAGCAGCCATTCTGAAAATCGGCGTTTTGTATTACTCCGTCTCCCTGTGGAGTCAAGGAGTGCTCGCTCCTGCTGACTTTGTTGTGGCAACTAGCCTGTCGCTGTTGATCGTTAGTGAAGCCCGCAATTTGAGCCGACGATTTATAGAATTCTTTGAACATATCGGCAATGTCGTCAATGGTGTCTCCATAATTGTTCAACCGCATGAGTTGATCGATCAGGATCGAGCGATCGCTCATTCCATCACCCAAGGTAAAATCGAGTTTCGGCAAGTGAATTTCAGCTACACGTTAGGCAAACAAGTCTTTGAAAACCTCTCTATCACTATCCAACCAGGTGAGCGTGTCGGCTTAGTGGGCTTTTCCGGCTCTGGAAAATCTACTTTTGTCAATTTAATTTTGCGTCTTTTTGATTCCCAATCAGGACAAATTCTCATTGATGGAGTCGATATTCGAGATATGACTCAGAATGCCCTACATGCCCAGATCGGCTTAATTCCCCAAGATCCATCTCTGTTTCATCGCACATTGATCGAAAATATTCGTTACGGACGCATAGATGCAACGGATGAGGAAGTAATTGAAGCCGCACGGAAGGCTTATGCTCACGATTTTATCGTCAAGATGAAAGAGGGTTATGATTCTTTGGTAGGTGAACGTGGTGTTAAATTATCAGGAGGGCAGAGACAGCGGATTGCGATCGCGCGGGTAATCCTTAAAGATGCGCCAATCCTAATTTTGGATGAAGCCACCTCTAGTCTGGATTCGATTACTGAAAAAGCGATCCAGGAAACCTTAGATTTAGCAATGGATGGCAAAACTGTGATTGTGGTAGCTCATCGCCTATCCACCATTGCCCATTTAGACCGGATTTTGGTGTTCGACCAAGGTCGGATTATCGAAGATGGTACCCACGCCAAACTCTTGGCCCAAGGCGGTGCCTACCACAGATTATGGAAAATGCAGGCAGGTGGATTCTTACCTATCGCTCTTTAATCGCTTTCTCCAGATAAAAAAGCAATAATCCTTACTACACAGGACTTTCAGCCCAAAAAGATGATTTTAAGTATAATGTTAGAAAATAAAGCTCCAAACCCCGTTTATGTCTGTTGTTTAAAAATTGACTAAGATTTTTCTTTGACCAGAGTAATTGAAGAGCAATATGAGTCAGCGTTCGCTCCACCACATCAATCCATAAAATTGAGAATTGTACGACTAGTAAGAAGGAGCTTTAGCCTTTACCAAATAATTACTAATTCGTAATTCGTAATACTCGCCTCCGGCGAGAAGCAAGCTACGTAATTCGTAATTGGGGATACAAACCTCTAACTTCAGTTATGGACAACAATAAAAAATTTATTCCTTATTTTCAAGCCCATAACTTCAGTTATAGGGTAATTACGAATAATGTTAGCGCAGCTAAGCCGTGTCCTCTCCCAAGGCGAGACGCCAAGGGTGAACGAGCGTCATTATCAATTACGAATTATTTTGACATTGATTAAAAGGTTCTCGAATAAAATAAAGTGCATCGCGTTTTTGAACTTCCATACCACCTCTATTCCAGCTTACCCAACGAGTTATAAATTTTTTAGTACGCTCACGACGCTCAATCGCAACAGTAAAGTTATTACGCAGTTCCCGATAACATCCTGACAAATTTGTCAAGGTCAAATCCAGTACTGGAATATTAAATTTATTCTCACCTTTATTCACAACAAAAAATCCTTCACTGCCTCGCTCCATTAGCAATACAGTCGGACTATCAACGGCTGCTAAAACATTTTCTTTGATATTTTTTCCCTGATTTCCTCGTTGCTCCATAATCTGGCGAAATTTGACACCATATTTAATAAAAGAAGCATCTCTATGATCCCAGTTTAGTATTAGAGGAGTACCGCTTTCTCTTGCTAGGACGTAAGCTGTTGCTAGGAAAGAATCAGAACGATCGCTATAGGGGTTGATGGCACTTGAATTAATCTCGCGGATATTATCGTGGTTTCTGCCAAAGGTGACACTACGCGGATCGTTTATGGCTATGGGAATTCGCAGCGATCGCAAATCTCCATCGGAACTGAAGGCATTTTTTATTGAGTTGTAGAGAACATAATCTGTAACAGCGGCAATCCAGTTATAATTTTCTGCACTAGTGTCGCTATCTGTGATTACCTCAAGATAATTCCATGCTTTTCCTTGACTTTCTTGATCCACATAGCTGATATACTCTTTAACAACATCTGCTGGCATATGCTTGGCAGCATCAAATCGAAATCCATCAATCCCTAAATCTAGCAATTTCTTTAAATAAGCTTTTTGAATTGTTTTAACGTTATTAGTAAATATCAGATCAGGAAGTCCACCCAACCAACAATTAATTTCTGAATTTCTGTTGCCATCGTTATAATTAATGTCACAGGGTTTTTTCCCCGGACGATTTGAGTCTGAATTAAAGTCACTTGGAGAAAAACCAGGAAATTTAGTTAAATCTTCAAAATTATCATTACTATCTAAATTAGCTAGATGATTAAAAACAACATCAGCAATCACTTTCACATGACAACTGTGGGCTTGATTAACCAGTTTTTTTAAATTAAAAAGCGAACCTCTACCTTCAATAATGGTATAGTCTAAAGGTTGATATCGCGCCCACCATTCTGGGGCAGGATTAGATTTTTGGGCTGGAGGAATTTGAATGTGAGAATATCCTTGCTTCCCGATTTCACATACAACGTTTTCGATATCACTATATTGTTGATCGAATGCATGGAAAATCGCAGTGGGTTTTGACACTGCTAATGTCTTAATCGGGAAAATACAAATTGTGCAGATTACAACTGCACGGCTGAAGATAGTTTTCATCAAATTGATTGCTGTTAATCTGTCTCGTGTTTTACTAGATCCGGTTGCAGACATGATTAATTCTCTTTAAACAATGACATTTTCATAGCTTATTCTAGATATTAATGGCGTACATTGATGTTGAAAATACAACTGCTAAACCTAAGCCATCAGTAGAACCTGGTAATTTAATGGGGAAAACGAGATGTTGGGAATCACCTTTTGATGACAGTAGCCCTTTTACTGAGGAGCAAAATGATGGAAAACTATCACGTCCCGTTTTGGAGAGCAGTTAAGAAAGTGACTCTTTGACTGACTTTAATTATCAAAAATGAAGCCTTGGGGGTATTGTTTTTAGAAACTAGCGATACGCCTAATGAAGGGAATGTAAGACCGCTAAGAGGCAAGGTTTGTTGTCTTCTATACGCAATCCCCAATTATACCACTTGGGGTTAGTTGTGATAGTTCATAAACTGTTATATTATAAATTTTCGAGAAATGATAAGGAACAGCATCGGTATTCGGACGGCGCAAGTGCGTCAAGAACGGCTCATTGGTCAAATTCACGTCTATGATGGTGCGGGTAAAGGTAAGTCCCAAGCAGCTTTAGGGGTGGTTTTGCGTTCGATTGGTTTGGGAATAAATACACCTAGTAATTGCAACCGGGTTTTACTGCTGCGGTTTTTAAAGGGGCCGGAACGTGATTATGATGAAGATGGGGCGATCACAGCTTTGCAACGTGGTTTTCCCCATTTAATTGACCAGGTTCGGACTGGGAGAGCCGAATTTTTTGGCCCAGAAGAAATTACTGCCTTTGACAAAAATGAAGCGGCGCGGGGTTGGGATGTTGCCAAAGGTGCGATCGCCAGTGGTTTATATTCAGTTGTGGTTTTAGATGAAATTAACCCAGTCCTCGATTTGGGTTTACTACCAGTGGATGAAGTGGTGCGGACATTAAAATCTAAACCCCAAGAGTTGGAAATTATTGCTACCGGACGCGCCGCGCCACAAAAGTTACTCGATATTGCAGATTTGCACTCTGAAATGAAACCGCACCATCACCCAACTGCCACAGCACTCTTACTCAATGGTATTGAAATTTATACTGGTGCTGGCAAAGGTAAGTCTACGAGTGCCTTGGGCAAAGCCTTGCAGGCAATTGGTAGGGGAATCAATCATCCAGGGTCTACCCGTGTATTAATTATGCAGTGGCTCAAAGGTGGTACTGGCTACACAGAAGACGCAGCGATCGCCGCTTTGCAGCAGTCATATCCAGAAGTGGTGGATCATCAACGCTGCGGTCGAGATGCAATTGTCTGGCGCAATTCTCGCCAAGAATTAGATTATGTAGAAGCCGAACGTGGTTGGGAAATTGCCAAAGTTGCGATCGCCTCTGGGCTGTATAAAACGATTATTCTCGATGAACTCAATCCCACAGTTGACTTGGAACTACTCCCCGTTGAACCCATTGTTCAAGCTTTGCTCCGCAAACCCCGCGACACTGAAATTATCATCACTGGCCGTTGCCAAAACCAACCAGCATACTTCGACTTAGCTAGCGTCCATTCAGAGGTTTACTGTCACAAACATTATGCCAACCAAGGTGTAGAACTAAAACGAGGGGTAGATTTTTAAATTTTGATATGGGGCGTTAGGAGCGTGGAAGAGGTGGGGTGGTGGGATGAAATTCTTTCCCCTTATCCCCTTAGGGGACCCCACCTTCCCCATCTCCCTGATCTGTTGTATTGTTTTCATTGCATTTGGGTAGCTAGAGTATTTTGCACAAAGCGATCGCGTCCTGCTGTTTTTGCTTGATACAATGCCCGATCTGCTGCGGCAATCATTTCTTCCAAGTCAGAATTTGGTTGGGGAATTTCTGTAGTGAAGCCGGCACTCAAGGTTACATAAGGACTAACTTGTGAATTCCCATGAGGAATAGCCAATGTGCGGACAACATCGCAAATTTTTTCGGCAATATAAGTTGCCCCTTGGGTGTCTGTGTGAGGTAAAACTATGGCAAATTCTTCTCCACCATAACGGGCAACCAAATCTCCAGGACGTTTGACAATATCTTTGATGGCTTGAGCAATTTTTAATAGACAGCGATCGCCCACTCGATGACCATAGGTATCATTGTATGATTTGAAATAATCAACATCGCAAAGAATCAGAGAAAGTGGGCGTTGTTCCCGTTTCATCCGTTGCCACTCTTGGGAAAAATACTCTTCAAACCCCCGGCGGTTTGCCACTTCGGTTAATCCATCGATAGTAACTAATCGCAGCAATTCTAAATTCACAGCTTCGAGTTTTTGTTGTAACTGAGATTGCTGAATTAAGCGTTTTACCCGTTGTCGCAAAACTGGCCAGTGAATCGGTTTGGTAATATAGTCAATTGCACCCACTTCAAATGCACGGTCAACTGACTCTTCATCCTCCAGTCCTGTAATCATTAATACTGGAATATGCTTACTACAATCCAGAATTTGCAACTGAGTGCAACACTCAAACCCATCCATATCGGGCATAATGGCATCAAGAAGTACTATATCAGGATGCAGTTGGTTAAAAACAGTTAAAGCTTCTATGCCATTTTGAGCTTCGACAATTTTATACCCTTCCCGCTCCAAGAAATTTCGCAAAATCATGCGGATGAATGGCTCATCATCAACAATTAAAGCTAATGATTGGGTTTGTTGAGAGGTGGCTTTCATTGTCCTTCCTTGGCAAGTTCTTTTTGTAGGGCAGTTTTGACCTGTTCATATTCTTGGTTTAGTTGTGATATAACTTGTTGGCTATTTTGTAACTTGTTGCTGCGTCCCTGTGTTTCTAATTGCTTGCAAAGTTGTGCCAAGGCGATCGCTCCTACAGAGGCACTACTAGATTTGAGTTGATGTGCTGTCTTCCATAGAGTCTGGGCGTCCTCAGTTGCGATCGCTGTGCTGATATTTTGCAACATTCTAGGAGTTTGTGTAAGATAACACTCAATCAGTTCCGCAAATGCCGTATGATCTCCTTTGAGGATATTCTGCAAGGATTTGAGAATTTTGGCATCTATCTTGGCACTATTGAATGTCTGGTTTTGACGAACCTGGAGGATATCTAGCGACGGTTGCAATTCTTGAGGTATTACTCGACGTTGTTTACTTGTTAGTGGTGGGCAATTGCTAAGTGCTTGGGCTAACTCCTCGATTTGAATAGGTTTACTAATGTAGTCATTCATCCCAGCAGCCAGACAAGCTTCGCGATCACAGCGCATGGCATTGGCAGTGATCGCAATGATGTAGGGACGAAAACCAACTTCCCATTGTTGACAAATTCTCCGAGTTGCCTCTAAACCATCCATTTCAGGCATGTGGATATCCATCAACACTACGTCATAGGGCTGTTTTTGCAACGCTTGCAACACTTCTAGTCCATTAGTTACTACATCTGCCTGATAACTCATTTTCTGTAGCATCAAAAGAGCAACTTTCTGATTGACAACCGTGTCCTCTGCTAAAAGAATCCGCAGTGGCAATCGATGTGCCAAATGCGGATCGACCAAGGGTGAATGAGAATGAGAAATACTAGCTTTGGTCGGCTGATTAACCAGAACACGGGTCATAACATCGTAGAGTTGAGTCTGTTTAATTAGTTTGCTCAAAAAAGCAGCAAACTGCACATCACCAAAATCAAGGGAAGTTTCTAGTTTACCTAAAGGGATCACTTTGGCTGTAATGGTGAAGTAAAATGTTGAACCTTCGCCAGAGTAAGAAGATAATTTTTTACTTTGCCATGTAGAATTAGGATTGCTACCAACAAACCCCTGACTTTCAACCCAAAGGGCATCTTTGCTGCTGCGAATTGTTTCCACAAAATCTTGCTGTTGATGCGTCAGGTGAGTATCCAACAGTAGACCTGTCATGGCAATAACAGCATTCATGGGAGTACGAATTTCGTGGCTGATCATCGCCAAAAACTCACTTTTCGCTAGATTTGCGGCTTTTGCCTGATGTTTTGCTTGATCCAAGGCAAAGTTCTTCAAGGTGAGTTCTTGATGTTGGCGGGTTTCTTGTTCCAGTAATTGAGCTTGTGCTAAAGCAATACCCAACTGAGCGGCCACTGCTTCTAGTAATTCAATTTCATCTTGTGTCCACTGGCCAAAATAGCTGCATTGGTGGATAATTATAGCACTATTTGGTTCTCCCTTATAATAAGTGCGGACACAGAGCATGGATTTCAGCCCAAAATCTGTGATCTCAAACATAAATCTCCTCAGCATTGTAGGAGTTCGGGTTTCGTGAACTACCGTCACAATCTGTCGCAGCCAAACAACTCGCCCGTCGGCTGTTAACATTCGGTATTCCAATTCATGATTTTCGCACCTATCAGCTACTTGTTGACAAAAACGTTGGAACTTCTACAGCGTAGGGAACGAGTAAAGCATATTCCTTTGTTATCCATTGCCTATTGTCTGTTGCCCTTCGCCTTAAGTGTAGTGAGTTTTTTGATACATTCAAATAAGAATCCTATGTTTGTATGTCTGCTTGTCGTCTTTGTTGACTAAATCCAGAATTTTGAAGTGAAGCCTGGATTGCAATCAAGAGTTGTGACATTTTAGCAGCGATCGCACTCAATCGGAAAATCTTTTGACTCCTACTTCCATATCGGATTTTAAACCTCAAAAGCGCACACAAAAGCAAAATTTTTTTAGATGGAGGTTTCCTCCATCCAAAAACTCAAAGCCAACCTGTGATTTAAATCACAGCTTCTTCACGTTGACAATCAAAGACAACCATAAAACAAGCGTTCGGGATTTCCTGACGCAAATGCTGGATATAACCATCTGCATCAGAACGATTACGGAAGCGAGCAACAATTTCCCGTTGGGTATCGGGAAGTAAACGAGCGATCGCCCAAGAATTCAGACGCTCTTTGTAAGCAATAGCTTGATTGCCTGATTTGTCAGCTTTGTATTCGGTATTTTCTGGCATAATTATCTTTTCCGTATGAAGTTTCATGAAGGGCATTAATTAGTTTCTAGGTAGAAATGCACTAACGCTTTTTTTTAAAGCTACTGCCACCTTGTTATTCGATTATTGATAAATTGTCAATACTTAGCGCAATATTTTAGACGAACTAAGTTGTAAATTCCAGGTATTTATTACCTTTAAACCTTGAATTTGCAACTATTTTTCGGGTAATAAGAATACTCAAGCCCAAAGTCCAAAGAAGTATTAAGCTGAGAAATTTTGCTTGATACACGTAAGTAAAATCTGTATCAGTAGTTAGGTGTCGAATAAGTCCCAAAGCTCAGTTCCCCAACTTCTGATTATAAGTCAGGGAGCTTGTTGTTTCGGAATGATTTAGGTGCTATATCTCTTTATCTAATAGAGACTCAAATTCAGCTTGTAAGGCGGTTATATCCGCCAACCTTGTGACTAATAAATTATCTTTACCAGCATCATTTAAACATACTTTCCAATAACGAATACTATCTGAGTTATTCAACCAAAACTGAATTACTGTATCTACAACTCGATCTAGATTCCAGCCGTGCTGTGGTCGAACTGATTCTACAGATTTGAGAAATGTATCTAGCGTACAGGTATGCATTCCCAAATATTCAACACTTTGATGGGGTACTTGTTGATAAATCTGTTGTTGGTGACTAAAAAATTGTAAAAGTGGAGATACTCCTACAATATCAAAAGTGTATTTCATATAGATTCTCCCAGCTTTTAATTACTATCAATCAAGCTTTTTATCTTAAAATAATGCCTAAAAAATACCTAAGTTATCTAGAAAAAGTAGAATTTATGTCTAGCTTATAGGTATTAAACTTCTGTTAAAATTTAGCACTCAAAGCTTGCTAGTGCTAAATTTTATTTAATTATGAGACTTGTTATTAATAAGTCTCAAGCATAACTTTATAGATTATATATATTTTTAATAATTATTTAATAAAATTTTTTATGGCTGGCAAAAACAAAGTAGCAGCGTTATCTGCTGGTTATTTGTTGGTTATAGCATCAGTAGTATATAGATTTTTGAATATCCTTACTTACCGATGATAGCGATGCCTATGCCGCCTCAATTAGATTATTGTTTTAGCTGAAATAGCGAACAAGGAAAAGCTAATTCAGACCAGGAAAAAGTGGGGCTTCTTCGGTGTCGTATTTACCAAGATAATCTCGAAAAGATGTACCACCAGTACCGATATCAACGCCGACTATCTTTAGTTGTTGAATTGCCAGTCCCAAATGAGATTGATGAAACTGTGTTTGCAAGCGATCGTAAGCACGCAGATGCTTCAGAATTGCACTAGCATAGGGATAATTTTGTAGATAGGCGATGCTTTCTTGATAAGAGTTACCAGGAACGCGGCTAGTGAGAGTTTGATAATAATCAGCAAGATTGCGTTTTTGGTATAACTCAAACCACTTTGTTACTTCCTCGCCATAGCGCGAATTAAACTCAACTTCTGCAATGTGTAGCTTACCTTCTGTATCCTTCGTACCGCCATCCCAATACTTGCGAACACCACTCATAATCTCCAGATGGCGAAACTGAAAAGACTGGAAACCGCTAGTCGGACCGATAGTTGTTCTAAACTCAGCAAATGCCCGCATTGTCATCAAAATTGGCATAGTTGTATTCACTACTTCATAAAAACGCAAAATGCGCTCTAAAAAATAACATGCCTCTGCTGTATCACCAATCACTGCATCTCGGGTATCTTGTAGCGCCGTAGCGAAAGCATCTAAAACTCGTTCCATATCAATAATCATTTGGTGAAAAGCGAGTTCACAAATTTGATGCACGGTAATAAATAAATCTTCGTCTTTGGAGACTGTGAGAGGTTTTTTACAAGCAATGAGTGCTTCAATATTGTGATAATTCCAGTAGTGATTTTGAGTAACATCCAAATTGGAATCTAATGGCGGTAAGGGTTGGGGTTTGTGGAATTCGGACATAGTTGTGGTTTAAAAATATTTCAAGATGGGAAGTACACACTGTAAAATTGTTTTCCAGTTGAAATAGAGCATCGCTCAATTAGTAATGACTGGAGATTTCTCGTCGCGATCGCCTATCCTTTCTGCATCAGTGATATTGTAGATTAGAATCGACGGGTGGATATGTGAGGTTTAGTTATGCCAGACGTTCGGTTTGATAAATACTACCGTTACGAAGATCTAACAGGCATTCTCCACAGTTACGCCAAGGAATTCCCGCAATTAATACGCATCCAAAGTATCGGCAAGAGTTACGAACAACGCGATATCTGGCTATTAACAGTTACTAATTTTGCCACTGGTTTGGATGTTGAAAAACCTGCTCTCTGGATTGATGGCAACATCCACGCTACTGAGCTTGCACCGTCGAGTGTTTGCCTGTACTTTTTGCAAACATTAGTCACATCTTACGGCACCCACCCAGAAATTACCCGTTGTTTAGACACGCGCACCTTTTACATTTGTCCGCGTGTTAACCCTGATGGTGCCGAGTTGGCATTAGCTGACAAGCCGAAATTTATTCGCTCAAGCACTCGTCCCTATCCCCACGATGAGGAAGGTAACGACGGGTTAGTGATGTCAGACATCGATGGCAATGGCCGGATTTTACTAATGCGAATCCCTGATACCAATGGTGCTTGGAAAGTCTGCCCCAGCGAACCACGCTTATTAGTGCGACGCGAACCCACAGAAACAGGTGGTCAATATTATCGTTTACTACCAGAAGGACTGATAGAAAATTATGACGGAGTTCAGATTCAAATTCAGCCAACCAAAGAAGGATTAGACTTAAACCGAAATTTTCCATTTTTGTGGCGGCAAGAATTTGAGCAATCGGGGGCTGGTTCTTATCCGACATCGGAAACAGAAGTACGATCGCTCGTCGAGTTTATCACCACACATGCAAATATTACCGGGGCGATCGCTTTTCATACTTTTAGTGGTGTCCTCATCCGTCCCTATACCCACTTAGGCGATGACGAATTCCCGGTTAATGACCTCCGTACCTACCAACGCATTGGCGAAAAAGGTACTGAACTGACGCAATACCCAGCGATTTCTGCTTTTCATGATTTTCGCTATCACCCCAAAGACGTAATTACAGGTACATTCGATGACTGGGCTTATGAATATCAAGGTTTATTTGCGTGGACAGTAGAAGTATGGAGTCCCCAGCGCCAAGCCGGAATTACTGATTACAAATACGTCGATTGGGCGCGGGAACACCCTGTAGAAGAAGACCTGAAACTGCTGCGCTGGAACGATGAAAAACTCGCAGGTAAAGGCTACGTAGATTGGTATCCCTTCGACCATCCCCAACTCGGTCAGATTGAACTCGGCGGCTGGGATACTATGTATGCCTGGACAAATCCACCTCCAGAATTTTTAGAGAAAGAAATAGCCCTGTTTCCTGAGTGGCTGGTATGGCACTTGTTAATTTCCCCCCGTTTAGAAATTTACCAAGCCAGCGTTCACAGCTTAAATAATGATATTTATCGAGTGCAAATGGTTATACATAATACAGGTTGGTTACCCACCTACATCACTCAAAAAGCCTTAGATAAGAAGCTGGTACGAGGCTGTATTTGTGAAATCGAATTGCCTGCTGATGCAACATTGGTAACAGGTAAGCCGCGAGAAGAATTAGGTCAATTAGAAGGACGTACCTACAAGCCCTCAGCACCTAGTAGACGACAAGGCGATCCTACCAGCGATCGCGCCAAGGTGGAATGGTTAGTGCGTGCGACTCAAGGTAGTACAGTTAAACTGCTGGCTCGTCACGAACGTGCTGGAGTTGTGCGTACTGAATTGACATTAGCGTGATTTGTTATTTAGTAAAGACGCAAGTAAAAACCTGACTTCCAGAGAAGTTGAAACCATAACTAAGTAGAATGGTGTGAAAAAACAAAACTATTTTAATAAAAATTAAATAGACTTAAACCCTCTTTCCTCCTGCCTCCAGCATAGCTGCCTCCTGCCTCATCCCAACGATAAACATTCACACAGACCTACTTAATACATGTTAAAGAAATTATTTATTTATATTTTTTTGTTGTAGAAAATTAGTTATTTAGTCTACTATTTTTTTTGGGTAAGGTAGCAAGTTTTATATTGGACGGGTGCGATGAGAATCTTGCTAATTGAAGATGAAGAAGTTTTAGCAAGTGTCTTGTTGAAATCTCTTGCTAAACAACACTATGTTGTGGATATAGCACAAGATGGACAAATGGGCTGGGAATACACTCAAAATGCCAGCTACGATTTGCTGCTGATAGATGTAGGATTGCCGAAACTAGACGGGATTACATTGTGTCAGCGATTACGTTCTGGTGGGTGTTTCACTCCGATTCTGTTGATGACTGCCAAAGATGGTACTAAAGAGCGGATTCAGGGACTTGATGCAGGTGCAGATGATTATCTGATCAAACCTTTGGACTTGGGAGAACTGCAAGCAAGGATACGGGCGCTGTTACGTCGCGGCGATCGCCCTGTTACCCCGATACTAGAAGTAGGCGGACTCCGACTAGATCCTAGTAGTTGCGAAGTCACCTATAACAACAAACTATTAGAATTAACTGCTAAAGAATACAGTTTGGTGGAGCTGTTTCTCAGGAATCCATCGCGTGTTTTTAGTCGCGGAGATATCATTGAGCATTTGTGGACTTTTGACGATCCACCCCAAGAAGAAACGGTAAAATCACATATCAAATACTTACGACAAAAGTTGAAAGCCGCTGGAGCAGTAGACTGGATTGAAAATGTTTATGGTTTGGGATATCGGCTGAATTCTGCTGTGGAGAAAGGCAGGGGAGCAGGGAGCAGGGAGCAGGGGGGGAAAGAAAAATCGCAAATCCCAAGTCCTCCCGTTGAGGAGCAGTTTCAGGAAGCGATGGGTGGCTTGTGGAAGCAATATGAAGGGTTAATGGTACAGCGGTTGACTGTACTGGAAGAATTAGCAGCAGCACTATCAAGTAAAACGCTGACTCAGGAGTTACGCAAATCCGCAGAACGAGAGGCGCACAAACTAGCTGGTGTCTTGGGCATGTTTGAACAAGACAATGGCACTCAGATAGCGCGGGAAATTGAACAGATTTTAGGCAAAGAGGGCGATTTATCTCCAAGTCCAAAGCGGCAATTGCTGTCATTGATTGAAGATTTGAGTAAATTAATCAATCAGATGGGGCAAAAGGTAGATAATCAAACTACTAGTGCGATCGCCCCAGAAATTTGTAGCCAATTAATATTAATTGATCCCAATCCCCAATTAGGTTCTCAGTTGCAACAACTCGTTGAATGCATGGGAATGTGTTGGCAGCAAATAACCAACTTAAAGGATGCAAAAAACTTTCTCCAAACCACATCTCCAGATTTAGTAGTATTAAATGTTATGGAGGTAGGGTGGCGGCAAGAAAGTTTAGCACTGTTGTCAGAATTAGCAACACGTACCCCACCCGTACCCGTGCTGGTGTTAGCTGGAACTGATGAGCTAGTAGAACGCGTAACTTTTGCTCAGTGCGGGGCGCGGGGTTTTCTAGCCCAACCTGTAACAGCTGCTCAGGTGTGGGATGTTTCGTCTCAACTATTACAACGTACTCGTTCTTTGCGGATAAATGTATTGGTAGTAGATGACGACCCCCTGATTTTAGCAGCACTGCGGCCGATGTTAGAACCTTGGGGTATGCGGATGACAGCATTGGACAATCCCTTACGTTTTTGGGAGGTACTGCAATCTACTACACCTGATTTGTTGATTTTAGATGTGGATATGCCCCAAATCAGTGGTATTGAACTTTGTCAAGCAGTTCGTACCGATCCGCAATGGCAAGAATTACCGATTGTGTTTCTCACTGCTCATCGAGAAATCAAAATTGTCCAGCAAGTGTTTGCTGTTGGGGGAGATGATTATGTGATTAAACCTGTTGTTGGCGCAGAATTGTTAGCACGCATTACCCATCGTCTAGAACGMAGTCGTTTACTTCAGTCTCTTTCTACCAAAGATTCCCTAACTGGACTAGCAAATCAGTTTCAGTCTCGCCGCAACTTGGAACATTTGATTACTCAAGCCGAAAAAAATMAGCAATCTGTTTGTTTGGCGATTTTGAGTGTAAATGATTTACGTCAAATTAATATTAAGTATGGTCATGAAGCTGGTAACCAAGTATTACAAAGATGGAGTCGTTTATTCCAATCGGAATTTTGTAGTGGTGAAGTGCTAGGTTATTGGGGTAACGGAGATTTTGTCGTGGGAATTTATGGGTTAACAAAACCAGAAATCAACCATCGCCTGAGCGAGATTTTAACTACTTTACGCCAGCAAATATTCACAGCTTTTGATGGCGATCGCTTTCAGGTAACATGTAATTTTGCCGTAGTTGAATACCCTAGTGATGGATTAACAATTCAATCGCTATATCAAGTTACTAATTTTATGTTGAAAAATTAATCGCAATTTGCTCTTGAATAGCGGAACTTCTTGCATTTTACTTAGGCACTTTATAAATTAATTATAGAAGACATTTACCAAAAACCGAACCATATTGATTGAGGTTCAACTTTTCCTTAAAAATCAATACGCTATATCAAAGAAGAATCGTAGGTTGGGTTGTAACTTGCTTCCACAAAATGGTAAGAAGTGAAACATAATAAAGCCTTGATAATATTGGATTTCGTTCCTCAACCCAACCTACATTATACTAATTCCAAATTCAAAATTAAGAATCCAGACAGGACAAGGTTTTGAAGATATGTATCTGTCACATTCTTTTTTAAAATTGGTATTATAGCAATTCCCAGTTAAGTGAGGTACAGAACTAATGTTTTGAAACGCACAGGCGCAGAGAGTAAGAGAGTTTTCAACTTTGATCAGAGCAATTTTATCCCCTACTCGTCTAAGACCATTATTTTTGCTGTTAATTTAATTTTCCCAGACCTATATAAGTTCGTGTATGAGTTGGTATATAATATCAATTCTCTATGAACATGTGCCTAATTATTTTGGAACATCGCGAACTATCTCATAAAACCTCTGTGTACCTTTGCGCTCAACTTTGCGTACCTACCCTGCGGGAAGGCGTTCGCGTAGCGTCTCGTAGAGAAACGCCTATGCGTTAAAAAAAGCTAGAATTTGGCGTAGCTTTATAAACAAACGGTATAAATTTGCTTCTAATAATTATATGTAGCCTCATTTTAAATTCGTATTAAGCCCCTTATTTGAAGCTAGGTCTGTGAGTCTTATTTGTCTAAACGCAGTTTCTAACCGCCAATTTTACTGCCATTTCCGTAAAATCTGAAGGGAATATGTAGTTTTACTGTAGTCGAATATTCCAGTCATGGAGTAACGATACAATCACTATACACATTTATTAATGTCTTAGACATCACATGATTGTTAGTTTGTGCAGTACCTAATTCCTAAAAATTACGAATTACGTTAGCGCAGCGTTAGTGAGTCTTCGTACTCTTACAGAGAAGCAAGCTACGCGCAGCGTCTCGTAGAGAGCGTCATTACGAATTGTTTGAAGGGGGAGTCGTTGATGATTACACAACAGCTAGAGCAGGTGAAGCAATTGCAAGCCACGTTGAACAAAATGGAAGTTACACTGGATGCGATCGCTGATGCTGTAGTCTGGGTGGGAGAAGACCAAAGCATTCAATGGTGCAATTCTAGCTTTGAATTTCTGGTTAACCAAGCCCACGGTACTGTCTGCGGCTTGATGTTAACTGAATTGCTACCCTTAACACACGCTGGAGAATTAGTTGCTTTATCCTGCTATCCGCACATACGGTTACTCAATGGAGAATATGACACAACAAATTATCAGTTGCAGCAGGGTGAGCGGACTTTAACGTTACAAATTTCCGGTAACTGTATCGGATTGACTGATGATAAATGTGCAATACTGGTGATTCGGGATATCACCGAGACGAAACAAGCTCAAGAATCCTTGCAAGAAATTGAGGAGCGGTTATACACATTAATTAACGCAACACCCGATATTATCTGTTTAAAAGACGGTGAGGGAAAATGGTTGCTGTCAAACCAAGCTAACTTGGAATTTTTAGAACTACAAGGCGTTGATTATCGAGGCAAAACCGACTCAGAATTGGCAGAATTTAGCAATTTTTATCGCGATGCTTTGCTTAATTGCAGCGAAACAGATGAACAATCTTGGCAGTTAGGAGGTGTGCATCGGGTAGAAGAAATTGTTCCCCGCCCTGATGGGACAGTGAGCAGTTTAGATATGGTTAAAGCTTCTCTGTTTCACCAGGATGGTAGACGCAAGGCAATGCTGGTTTTGGGGCGCGATATTAGCCAACGCAAACAAACCCAACTAGCTCTAGAAAATTCTTTATCTTTATTAAACGCTATCTTAGAATCAATTCAAGACGGTATCTTAGTAGTAAATAGCTCCGGTAATATCACTAGTTATAACCAAAAGTTCTTAGAAATGTGGTCAATTTCATCAGAACTTTTAATGGAACCAAGTCATCGTCGGCGAGTAGCGCATCTAGCAAACCAACTAAAAAAACCCGATGAATTTTTACAACGGGTGCGAGAATTATACCAACAGCCGGAAGTAGTTAGTTACGACTGCTTAGAAATGCTCGATGGCAGAATATTTGAGCGCTACTCCTGTCCTCAGCGCGTCGGTGAACAGATTATTGGGAGATTGTGGTGCTTCCGCGATGTCACCCAACGCCAAAGGGCACAAGAAGCACTGCGACAAAGTGAATTGCAATACCGCAGTGTTTTTGAAGCTATCAATGATGGACTATTTATTACTGAAATAGAAACTCAAACAGTCGCCGAAGTCAATCCTGCGGCTTGTCAAATGCACGGTTATAACTACGAAGAATTTATGACTTTGCATCCATCTGCTTTCATTCACCCAGATTCACATTCTGTTTTCTATGAGTTTATCGAGAAAACGCGAGCTGGTGAGGAATTTTACGGACAAGCAGTTGATGTCTGCAAAGATGGTAGTTTAATCGATGTGGAAGTCAAAGGAACGACTTGCATTTATAATGGCAAGCGCCACATCTTGGCAATAGTGCGGGATATTAGCGCTCGCAAACGCACTGAAAAAGCTTTACGCCAAAGCGAAGCACAGTACCGCGATTTGGTGCAAACAGCCAATTGCATCATTCTGCGTTGGGACAGCAATGGTGACATTGTATTTTTAAATGACTACGGTCAAAGGCTGTTTGGTTTCGATTTAGATGAGATTACAGGAAGCAATGTTGTCGGTACAATTGTTCCAGAAACCGAAACTTCTGGACGCGACTTACAGATGTTAATGGTGGATATTTGCCTGCATCCAGAAAACTATCTATTTAACGAAAACGAGAACTTATGCAAAAATGGCGATCGCGTTTGGATAGTTTGGGCAAATAAACCGATTTTAGACGAACAAGGAAACTTGATCGAAATTCTTTCAGTAGGCACCGATGCCACAGAACGCAAGCGCATCCAAGCAGCTCTGCAAGAAAATGAGTTAAAATTCCGCAGCATTGTTGAAAATGCCAATGATTTGATATTTATCCTCTCGCCAGAGGGAATTTTTACCTATCACTCGCCGAATGTGACTGCAATTCTGGGTTACAGTTTGACAGAAATTGAAGGTCACTCGATAGTAGACTTTACCAAACCTGAAGATTTAGCAACTAACGCCACGGTCTTACAAAGGGCTTTAACTGGCGAAAAGCTGACTGATATTGAAGTGCAATTGCGACACAAAGACGATAGTTGGCGATGGTTCAACTTTAACACTTCAACAATTATTACTTCCAGTGGTGAAATTGCGATCGCAGGTGTGGGACGCGACATCACAGAACGCAAACAAGCAGAAGAAGCCTTGCGTCGTAGTGAAATGAAGTACCGCAATATCTTTGAAAATTCTCAAGTAGGGATTTTCCGCACCCGTCCAGAAGATGGATTAATTCTTGATGCTAACGATCATGGCGCACATATCGTCGGTTTTGCCTGTGCTTCTGATTTAATTGGTAACTATCTGATAACTGATTTTTATCTCAATCCCAGCGAACGCGAAGTAATTTTAAAACAGATAGAAGACTACGGCGAAGTATGCAATTATGAATTAGCAGTGCGTCGCTCTGATGGCTCTGTGGTTTGGCTATTATTATCACTAAGGCTTAATTCTGAAGAATCTTGTTTGGATTGCGTATTTACAGATATTAGCGATCGCAAACGCCAAGAACAAGCTTTAAGCTTAATTCTTGAGGGCACAGCAGCTAAAACAGGCAATGAATTTTTCAATTCCTGCGTTCGTTATCTTGCCGAAGTGTTGCAAGTTCAATATGCCTTAGTCACAAAGTTTGACGCAGAGTCAAAAACTAGCGTCCGCACTTTGGCATTTTGGTATTCTGGGGCGATTTGCGAGAACTTGGAATATGATTTGCGCGGTACTCCTTGTGAACATGCTTTGCAAGGCGACATGTGTCACTACTCCCAAGCAGTGCAAGCCACTTTTCCAGAAGATGCAGATTTAGTGAGTATGAATGCCGAGAGTTTTTTTGGCGTACCTCTAACTAGTTCATCTGGTGACATCATCGGACATCTAGCAGTGATAGATGTCAAACCAATGAAGCCCGATCCGGGACGGGAACTGATTGTGAAAATCTTTGCCGCCCGTGCTGGTGCTGAATTGGAACGTCTACAAGCACAAGCAGCCCTCCAAGAAAGCGAGTTAAAGTTTCGCACTATCGTTGAAAAAGCCAACGATGTATTATTTGTACTCAATCCTGATGGGGTTTTCAACTATATTTCTCCAAATATCTTGAAGACTACCGGATATGCCCCTAATGAAATGGAGGGTAATTCCTTGGCATCCTTTACTCATGCCGACGATGTGCCCAAATGTCTACAAGTCGCCCAAACTATCCTAGCAACAGGCGAGGGAATTTCCGGTACTGAGTACCGCGCCAAACATCGTACACAAGGTTGGGTTTGGCTAACTTCTAATGCAGTCCGCACCCAAGATGCCCAGGGTAACTTTCAGATTGTTGGGGTAGCTCGTGATATTAGTGATCGCAAATTAGCAGAAGCAGCCTTACAACGTCGAACTCAAGCAGAAACTTTACTTAGCAGCATTTCTCGGCAATTTATCGACCAAGATTTAGCAACAGCAATTAATTTTACACTCAAAGCGATCGCTCAATTTATTGATGCTGAACACAGTTGTATCTTTAAATGCTCCAACGACCGCAGCGAATTTTACCTGATTCATGAATGGTGTGCTGGAGGTGTTACACCATTGATTGATATTGCCAGAGGTTCGCCTGTGGAAGTTTTCCCCTATTTCTACGAGCCGATTCTTGTTGGTGGACATCGCCAAATCCCTTGTGTGCAAGATTTACCGCCAGATCTACCAGAACGGCAAATGTTTGAGAGTATGTCGTTTCAGTCTATATTAGCTGTGCCCATGCTTCATGCTGGCACAGTAGTGGGATTTCTCGGTACAGCAATGATTCACCGCTCAAAAACCTGGAACCAAGAAGATATTAATCTATTGAAATTAGTCGGTGAAATAATCGCGATCGGTCGAGCCAGACATCAAGCAGAAGAAGCGTTGAGAATTGCCAAAGAAGCCGCTGAAACTGCCAGCCGAGCCAAAAGTGCCTTTTTGGCTAACATGAGTCACGAACTGCGTACCCCTCTAAATGCGATTCTTGGTTTTTCCCAGTTGATGGAACGAGACACTAGCCTCAACTCCAATCAGCGTGAATCTTTAGCTACCATTAACCGTAGTGGAGAACACTTACTCAACCTGATTAATGATGTCCTGGAAATGTCGAAAATTGAAGCAGGACAAATCATTTTCAATCCTGAAGACTTTGACCTTTATTTGTTGTTGCAAACAATACAAGAAATGTTTCAGGTGCGGACACAAGCAAAGCAATTATTCCTCAAATTTGAAATGTCCCCCGATCTGCCGCGTTATATCCAAACAGATGAAGGTAAACTCCGCCAAGTCCTAATTAACCTTTTGGGTAACGCTGTCAAGTTTACCCAAACTGGGGGAGTAACGTTGCGAGTGAGAATGGCGACTGGAGACTGGGAACTGGGGACTGGGGATAAGGAGATAAATGGACAAAATGATAAAACAACCACAGGAACAACTAATCTCCAATCTCCAGTCCCCAATCACCATCTCCCAATACCCAGTCCCCAATCTCTAATCTTTGAAATCGAAGATACTGGACGGGGAATAGCACAAGAAGAAATGGATAACTTATTTCAGCCTTTTGTGCAGACAACAAGCGGTATCCAAACCAAAGAGGGAACTGGACTAGGACTAACTATTAGCCGACAGTTTGTGCGGTTGTTGAGGGGCGATATTCACATTAGCAGTAGCGTTGGGCAAGGATCTATTTTTAGCTTTGACATCCAAGTAAATTTAGTTGCAGCCTTAAAAGCTACACCCAAGTTGAGCAGAGGACGTGTGATTCAGTTGGCGGCAAACCAACCTGCGTATCGAATTCTGGTAGTGGATGACCGCAAAGAAAACCGCGATTTAATTATGCAACTTCTTGGCAGCATTGGTTTTGAAATCCAGGCTGCAAATAATGGGCAAGAAGCGATCGCAATTTGGCAAAATTGGCAACCCCACCTAATTTGGATGGATATGCGAATGCCTGTAATGAATGGCTATGATGCAACTAAAGAAATTAGAGCTAGGGAAAGAAATACAGATCTAAATCACCGCAGTGTAATTATAGCCCTAACTGCCAGTGCTTTTGAAGAACAACAAGCAAGTATCTTAGCCGCAGGTTGTGACGATTTAGTTCGTAAACCATTTCGTGAACAGGTAATTTTTGAAAAGATAGCTGAATATTTGCAGGTACATTATATCTATGCCCAACAAAGCAATGAAAATACCACAGATAAAAACCCAGATAACCTTCCATCTGCCATCTTCGATCTTCACTCTGCAATTGAGGTTATGCCTGGCGAATGGATAGCTGAATTGAATCAAGCAGCCGTTGAAGTAGATGGTGAGCGAATTTCCCAATTAATTGCACAAATTGAGCCAACTCAGTCTCAATTAGCCGAAGAATTAGCAAATTTAGTCCGTAACTTCTGCTTCGATGAAATTATTGACTTAACACAGGACTGATAACTAAAATAATTGGCTTTGATTTTTGAACTTATAGCAGGAGGCAGCTATGCTGGAATCTCCTAACTAGACTAAAGTCGATAGCAATCGGATTTCTACAAATTGTAAAATTTTTAATCAAAAATGTCTGAAGTAGAAATTAGGGCTTTACCCACCAATGGAGAAAGGGTGAGATGAACGATCGCACGTTTGGGCACAAAAAAGCAGGTAAATCAACTTTTTCAAATCCATCACTTGTCTCACCAACTACTCCAACGCTGGCGAACCCAATACGCGGCTTTGGTTTACCAACAAATAATGACATCGAAACAGAAACTTCAGAATCAACCAATCTTCAAGAAGCACAGACTGTTGATGAGCAATCCTTATTATCAAAAGCCATTCAACAACGGTCTTTTGGTCATGACATTAGTCGTATATCATTGCGTGATCCCCAAGCAAAGCTAGCAGTGGGAGAGTCAAACAACCAGTACGAGCAACAAGCCGATTCGATGGCAAATCAGGTGATGTGGAACCCTCCTAGCACACAGCCAGTACAGAGATTGTCACAGCTTTCGCAGACGAAAGAGCAAAATTTACGAATATCACGAGCGCCAGGAGACTCTGGAGGTCAAAGTACTGATACTCAAACCAAGCAATCTGTTACATGGTTAGATTTACCACACGCGCATTTAAAAAAAGGAGCAAAAAAGGGGGCAAAGAAAGGTAAATTAACGCTAACAAGCGTAGAAAACACACCTAATACTGACCCAACATTGACTTATGCTTCGGAAGAAGATGTAGACCTTACATCCAGAAATAGTGAAGAAATTGATGATTCGAGGAAAAACCAAATAATTGCTGAGATTGTTGTTGCCCGCAATGCTATTCCAGCACGAGAGATTGGGCGAAGTCCTTATGGAGAAGCTGTAGGAAATTTTCACGATCCAGCACGTGCTAAGAACGATCCAATTGCAGCCCAATATAATCAATGGAGTCAAGGCGCACAACCAACCCAAAAGTTTGATCCTTCAAATCCTGAAGACCAAAAAAAGTGGCAAATATTCAAAAAAACGATCCCCCTAGAAGGACGACTTGGTACAATCACAACCTTTGATAAAACTCTCACCATTGGAGTTGGTTTTTCATCATCAGGTAGGCAAGCAGAACAGATAGTAGCTCAAAGTTTTGATGCTTTACCAGAAGTCAAGAGTATAGCCTTTCAAGCTGGATTAATAGCTGATAAAAAGACAAAAAGTTTTTTAGTTGTTGACACAGAAAAAGCGTGGATTTTGGATGGAACAGATGCATCAAATTATATCCAAACAAATCATCCGCTTCTTTCATTAATTATTAATGTTAGTCAAGGTCATCAAACGAATCAATCCGGACAAGAACCTAGCGAAGATGAAAGCGTCAAACAGCGTCAGACAATGGTTGACGCCCAGTGGACAACATTTTTAGAAAATGCAATGAGTGGCATTCCTCCAGAAATTTTAGAATACCCCTTAGATAGTGCGACTTTGGCTGTTCACTCGCGCCACGCAATATCCGCAACTTTCCCTTGGTCTTTCTGGCAAGAAAACAACAATCCCGACTTGAAAGCAATGGTAGGTGCAATTTATAAGAAGTTAAAGCAAATCAATCAATTATATTGGCTTTATCCAATTTGTGGCGGCATCTACAAACCCTATGCTGATGAAGTTGTAGCCAAGGAAGAAGCTTCAGACTTTTACAAAAAGCTCAATGGCTTACAAATGTCAGACATGCTCAAAGAATTACGTCGGCTTGCTGCTCAGAAACAGTTAAAAATCCGACTAGATTTATATGATGGCTCTTACGGTGGTCGTCCTCGTGTCGCTATGCTTGCAGTGCTGAATCGCAATTCTACTAATGAGCAGAAATCAGCAATTATATCTTCAACAGATTTTGCTGAACTTCCTCCTGATCAACAACAAATGATTAGACAAGAATTGGGTCTAAATTAACCCTCTTTGAAGAAACAAGGGAGGAGGCAGAAGGGAAGAGGATTTGACTTGTTTGTTTCAAGAGGGATAAGTAAGTAGTAGTTTTGACATACTCCCCTGAATTTAGCGTTTGCGTAGCGTGCCGTTAGGCAACCGTATTCAAGGGAGTATGTCAAGTAGTAAATTGACAACATTGAGTCTACTTTGTTTGTGCAACTGGCTGCACGCGCAAACCCTCTGTTTGATCTACCGTAGGAGTAGCAATCAACGATTCATTTCCAGTCAGACCTGATGTAATTTCTACTTCAGTACCGTAATCTCGCCCAACAGCAACTTTTTGATAATGCACGGTTTGGTCTTTAGTTACAGTTGCTACCTGCGTACCCTTGGCGTTAACGACTAAGGTACTATCTGGGATCACAAAGGGAGCATTAGTACGGTTAATGGCAAATTTAACACTAGCATACATTCCAGGTCGCAACGCCCCATCAGAATTCTGTATTTCTAATTGTGTGAGCAAAGTGCGAGTATTGGGATCTATTGCATTGCTAGTACGCACTACTTTCCCCGTAAACACTCGTTGTGGTAACTCTCTAACAGTAATTTGTGCTGTTTGACCAGTCTGGAGTATACCTGATGAAGTCTGAGGAACATTCACATTAACGTCTAGGGTATCGTAAGCAGCAATGGTATAAAGGCTGCTATTGCCAGTGTTGCTATTGCCAGTGTTGCTACTGGTAGTATTGCTATTGCCACTACCTGCTGAAATTAAAACACCTGTATTTACATTACGTGCTGTGATTACTCCTGCGAAGGGAGCAGTGACTTTTTTGTAAGACTGCAATACGATATTACGCTGGAAGTTTGCTTGACTTGCGTAGGCGTTAGCTTGTGCTGCTTTGACATTGGCAGAGTCAGAATTAACAGTATTTTGTGCTGCCTCAACGCTGGCAAGGTTAGCTTGATATGTGGCATATTTTGTATCTGCATCTTGTTGAGGCACTGCACCTTGCTTGACAAGAACTTGCCAGCGCTCCCAGCTCTGACGTGCTATCAATAAATTAGCGCGGGCTTGCTTTAAATCAGAAACACTTTTAGCGAGACTAGCACGGCTTTGAAGTATGTTGGCTTGTGCTTGTGCTGATTCTGCCTTTGCTTGCAAAACTTGCTGATCTATATCTGGTGAATCAATCTCTGCTAACAACTGACCAGCCCGGACGCGATCGCCAATGTCTGCGTACCACCGCCGCAAATACCCAGTACTGCGAGCATAGATAGTCGTTTGGTTCAGGGGTACAACACTGCCAGGTAACTCCAAATTGGTAGTAGCAGCAGCGCGACGGGGAGTAATCACATCGACTGAGGGTACGGTGCTTGCTTCCTTGACGGCTGCTTGTAATTGTGACCTTTGGTTTAACCTGGGCAGAATACCTATAGCTAGTAGGCTACCAAAAAAAACAGTACCAAGTATAGCCCAACCAATTCGACCAATGCCACGCCTTTTTCTAGAAGTTGTTTGTTGTTCAGAATCAGGAGATGAAGGATGCTGAGAATTCATAGGTAATTGGTGATTGATAATTGGTGATTGGTAGTTGGAAAAAAGGTAATTGGGAAAAAGGTAAACGGTATTTTTCCCCATTACCCATTACCTATTACCAAAGCTTATGACTTACCTTGGGATGATGACAAAGAGTATGCAGTCTGTGGATCTGAGAAATTTAAATCGTCGTCATCTTCATCAATCGGACGAGGTTGTTTACGGCGTAACATGCTGTACACAACAGGTACGAAGATGAGAGTAGCAATTGTCGCAGCCGACAAGCCCCCAATTACAGCACGACCCAAGGGTGCATTCTGTTCGCCACCTTCACCAAGACCGAGAGACATTGGCACCATACCGATGAGCATCGCTAAGGCAGTCATTAACACAGGACGCAACCGGGTATGACCTGCCGCTTGCGCTGCTTGATAAGCATTTTGCCCTTCTTGACGCTGGTCATTAGCAAAAGTAATCAGTAGAATACTGTTTGATGTTGCCACACCTATACTCATAATTGCGCCCATTAACGAAGGAACGCTGAGAGTAGTACGGGTGACAAACAGTATCCAAACAATCCCAGCTAAAGCACTTGGCAAGGCCATCATAATAATCAGGGGATCGAGCCAAGATTGGAAGTTGACTACCATTAAGCAGTAAACTAGCACAATTGCAAACACAAGTCCCAAACCAAGTCCCAGAAAGGAAGAGTTCATCGTTTGTACTTGCCCGCGTACAGTAATCAGACTACCGTGAGGCAATTTTTTCTGATAATCAGCGATGATTCGGTTCACATCCTGGGCAACTCCGCCAAGGTCACGACCAGAGGAGTTAGCATAGATATCAAAAACTGGCTGAATGTTGTAGTGATTGACAACTTGCATCCCCGTGTCGCGTCTGACAGTAGCCAAATTACCCAAAAGTTGGGGTGGGGTTTGACCGTTACCGACAGGCATATTCTTGAGGCTGTCAATAGAGTCAAGTTTGTACTGTGGAACTTGTACAGCAAGAGTGTAACTCACGCCTTTTTTGGGATCGAGCCATTGGTTGATTGCAGCTTGACCGCTGGAACTTAAGGAAGTGAGGACGCTATTAGCAACATCACGCTGGGTCATACCCAATTGTTGAGCTTCTGTGCGGTCTACATCAAGGCGTAACTTTGGAGCATCGACAACTTGCTGCATGTGTACGTCTACAGCGCCAGGAACACGCTTCATCCGTGTTTCGATTTGTTTGGCAATTTCAAAGTTGGCTTTTGAGTTTTGCCCAGGGCCGGATATTTGCACGTCAACGGCAGCAGGCAAACCAAAATTCAGAATTTGAGTAACAATATCAGCCGGCTCAAAAAAGAAGGTATAACTAGGAAATGTCGTTTTCAATTTCTGGCGGAGTTGCTCGATATAAGAAAAAGTTGAACCAGATTTTTTGAGCGACACCAGAATATCAGCATCAGCAGGCCCAATTGTCGCACCGTTGTAACCATAAGTAAGGTTAATACCACTGTTGGGTAAGCCGATATTATCCAGAATCATTGAGAGATTTTCTTGAGGTACAGTCTGGCGAATAACACCTTCAACTTGGCTGACAATTCTTTCTGTCTCTTCCAAACGAGTACCGGGTAAAGCTCGAACATGGAGGCTAAACTGACCGCCATCGACTTCAGGGAAAAAGTCTTGACCGACGAACGGGAATAAAACTCCTGCACTGACTATAAAAGCGCCAAACAGTACAAACACTATGCGGCGGTGATTCAATGCAGAGGTCAGAACATCGTAGTACCAACTACGAAATTTCTCAAATTGTCGGTTAAACTTTTCGTGTAATCGCCAGATCCAATCTTTCTTGACAGATTGCGTGCTTTGTGTATCTTCTGAAGTGTGGTGGCGATCGCCATGACCATTATTGTTTTGGACTGACGAATGACTATGGCGATCGCGGCGATCGTGAATTTCGACTGGCGAATGAGTATGGTGATCGTCATGACCGTTATTATTTTGGGCTGGCGAATCTAGATGATGGTGATCGTCATGACCGTTATTGTTTTGGGCTGGTGAATCTAGATGATGGCGATCGCCATGACCATTATGCCCCTCGCTTTCTTTATGCAAGTCCGCTTCATGTGGTAGGAGATAATTTGCCATCGTCGGGACTACAGTCCGAGACAGCAGATAAGAAGCAAGCATGGCAAATACTACCGCCATTGCTAGCGGCACAAACAGATACTTTGCCACTCCACTGAGAAACACGACCGGCACAAAGACAATACAAATACATAATGTTGCCACAAGTGCTGGAGTTGCAATTTGCTGCGCTCCATCTAAGATTGCTCGCTTGATTGGTTTGCCTTGTGCGAGATTTCGGTGGATATTTTCAATTTCTACCGTGGCATCATCTACGAGAATACCAACAGCCAAGGACAAACCACCCAAGGTCATGATGTTGAAAGTTTGTCCCAAACGACTCATCACAATAATCGAAACCAGCATCGAGAGGGGAATCGATACAGCTACAATTACAGTGCTGCGCCAACTTCCCAGGAAAATCAGAATCATCAGCGCGGTGAGACAGGCTGCAATCAATCCTTCTTTGAGAACACCTTGAATAGAAGCTTTCACAAATACAGATTGATCGAATAAAAACGATAAATTTAGTCCTGGGGGCAAGGTAGATTGGATGCGAGGCAAGGCTTTTTTAACGCGATCAATGACATCAATAGTCGAGGCACTGCCACTCTTAAGGATACTAAGTAAGCTTGATCGCTTGCCATTCTGACGGACAACATTCGTCTGGACGGCAAAGCCATCTCGCACTTGGGCGACATCACGAATGTAAGTCACGTTACCGTTAACTTGCTTAATTGGCAAGTCGTTGAGGGCTGCCACCACATCCGGACTATTGTTAATTTGGACGGCGAAGTCACGAGTGCCTATCTTCATACCGCCTGCCGGCAAGACTAAGTTTTGGGCACTGACAGCGTTAGTTACGTCTTGGGCAGAAACGCCTTTAGCCAACATCGCTTGGGGATCGATATCAACCATAATTTGCCGCGGTTTACCACCATAAGGCAAAGGTACACTCGCCCCTTGCACTGTTGCTAACTGCGTACGGACGAAGTTGGTAGCATAGTCGTTGAGCGCTTGTTCCGGCAAGTTTTTGCTACTGACACTCATCTGGATAATCGGCACGCTAGAAGCGTTGTATTGAATGATGAATGGCGGTGTGATACCGGGTGGCAAAGGGCGGAGAATTGTTTGGCTAACAGAGGTAATTTGAGCGACTGCTGAAGCTATATTAGCGTTGGGTTGGAAAAAAACCTTGACGACACTAACACCGCTCAAAGATTGAGACTCGATATGTTCGATGTCCCCAACTGTTGTGGTCATGGCGCGTTCGCTAATTGTGACGATTCGCTGTGCCATTTCCTCAGAAGTAGTACCAGTGTAAGTCCAAACTACGCTGACAACTGGGATATTGATTGATGGAAAAATGTCAACTGGTGTACCAAATATCGTGACTACACCCAGGATCACAATCATCAAAGCAGCGATCGCGAATGTATACGGAAGGCGTAAAGCAATTTTGACGATCCACATGCAATTTCCTTTTGAATGTGTTTAGCACTCTATCATCACTTGTGCGAAATAATTTTAAATCCTTCTGACAAGTGGCTTTCGTCAAAAAGTCAGAATTTTGGGCATTGCATTAGAAAATAAAAACTCAAAGCCATTTTTTGTTTTAGATTAAAAATGGTATCTGATTTTTCGTTTTCTAGAGTGATGAAACAGAGTTAGATATATTAATTTCTACTGAAGACATTGTAAATAAATGTAACTCGTTTTCTCCTTTGCGATCTGCGTCATTAGTCAGAAATACTATTAACGAAATATTTCTTAACATTAATCAGAGAAGTGTTAGGGAACTTTAACAAATAAATTATCCCGTTTGAAGTTATTGACTGATGACTGATGACTCAGTATCAAAATTGGCATCGGTGACTGGCTAAAACAATAGTTGAAAAGTGATCGCCCGAGTTTGGTGCTCCGCTAACAGAGTTACCGCCGCCGCCAAGTCAAGCTAAACCACATCTAGTTTGCATATCTAAAATTTATATAACTCTTGTGGAGTGCGCATCTTGCCCGCTCTAATTATGCAAGTTAAATGTAGAACAGCTTACCACCCGGACTATTATCTCTCGCAATTACCTGACTTTTTACCAGAAGTCTTAAGACCCTCGTGGATGCTGGCTGAGTGGGGGTTGGGGAAAAGTTAACAATGCTAATGAGTAGATCAACACTATTGGCATCAAAAAAATCCCTGAATTCTTAAAGAAGCCAGGGATTTAAAAAAATAGGATTGTTTTTAATATTTATTAAACTGTAGCTAACGCCGGCTCTGCCAAAAAATATTTCAGATTTTCTTTCTGAGTGGCAAATTTCAAATACTGAGACGCCATTTCTGGTGTGAGGAATTCAATCATTAATCTGTTTTCTACCCAGAACTCAATCACATCAAAGAAAGAATCGCGGTTACAGCGCACTGCACGCCAGCCTTCACGGACAGCAATTTGTTCAATTTCGTTCTGGCTGGTGGGTACAGAAATAGCTGCATGAATATCTGTAAACCTCGAATTGATAGCAGTATGCACAAATACGGCTCCCTCATCGCCTTCACCAGGTTCTATTTGAGAACCCAGAGGATAAAGTTCAATGCCTGTACCATGTTCATCGAAAGGTAGAACCATGTAACTTCCTGGGTTAGGAGGAAAAGGAACAGCTTGTGCTTTTAAAATTTCTCCAAGAACTTGGGCAACATGTTTGGGGTTTTTAACAGCAATAGAAATATGGTGAATCATAAAATAACCTCTGTTCGATATTTTGTAGATTACTAAACAATCGGGGAAAACTAGGGGAAGCAAATTTATCTGAATTTTGAATTGAAGATTCGCTCTAGCAAGCTATTGGGAATTGGGGAATGGGCAGTACCAGGTACGCCTAATTCTGACAAGTCCAACCCTTCCAAATCAAGTACCTCAGACTTTTACTGCTAGTCTTTGTATAATTGGCAGCTACATCGACTTCAATCAGCTACTCACGGGGGATTGTTTTTACTTGGATAAATTCCCGCAGTCACTTTCATTTCTTGCACCATCAGGTTGTAAGCTGTTCCACATTTAACTTGTATAATTAGAGCGGGCAAAATGCCCACTCCACAAGACTTATATCAATTTTAGATATGCAAACTAGATGTGATTTAGCTTACTTATGTAGTATTTGCTACTAACTCCATCTGTCCTCGTTGATTAATCATCCATCCAGTAGCTTCTATTAGTGGTGGTTGCTGTTTTATATCTGGTACTTAATTAGCCTGTAAACTAACATTATTCAGCGCTAACGCTTAGCTGAGACTTTCATCGCTAATAGTACTTTCTGGTTGAATAAAAATATCTTTTAGGTCAAGTAGTAATGTACCAAAACCATTTACAGCACTAGTATATACAGTACCAATATCCTTGCTTTTATCCTACTTAAAAATCAAAATAAAATTATCAAAGAAAATATCAAACAAAGATGATTTATTATCTTTTAAGTTTGTTAACTAGAGATTTGAATAATAAACTCTGTACCCTCTCCTGGCTCGGAATAGCAGGAGAGTAAACCACCGTGTCCTTCTACTATAATCTGACGAGCGATCGCTAATCCAAATCCTGTACCTTTTCCTACTGGTTTGGTAGTAAAAAGATGGTCAAATACTTTTTGTTTAACTTCTGATGACATTCCCACACCATTATCAGCAATTTTAATCAAAACGTGATTACTATCAGCAGCTATAGAAGTTTTAATAGTGATGCAATTGGGATTAGCTAAAATTTCATCTAAACTTCGCCCTATATTGTATTCTTCAAGTGCATCAATGGCATTTGCTAACAAGTTCATAAACACTTGATTGAGTTGTCCAGCAAAGCATTCTACTAAAGGTAACTTGCCATAATCTTTGACTATTTCAATTCCCGGACGGTTCTGATTAGCTTTTAAACGGTGTCTCAAAATCAAAATAGTACTATCAATGCCTTCGTGAATATCAAAGGGAACTTTGTAATCTTGATCGGCTCTAGAGAAGTTTCGCAAACTATTGCTAATACTGCGGATTCGGCTAACACCCAATCTCATTGAATCTAGCAATTTAGGCAAATCTTCGCGTAAATAATTTAAATCCATCGCATTGATTTCGTCTTCAATTTCTAAACCAGGATGAGGAAATTTTTCTTGATAGAGGTCAATTAGCCCAAACAATTCTTTAACATAATCTTTAGCTGGTTCGATATTACCAGCAATAAAGCCAATCGGGTTATTAATTTCATGAGCAACACCTGCTACGAGATTCCCCAAAGCAGACATTTTTTCACTCTGCACTAATTGTAATTGCATTATTTGGAGTTCTTGCAATGCTTGTTCTAATTGTTGCTTTTGCTGTTGTAGTAATTGTTCTGCTTCCTGGCGTTCGGTGATATCTTCAATTGTGCCAAGAATGCCTAAAACGTTTCCCTCTTTATCTCGTAGGGGAATTTTGTTTGTATTTGCCCAGATTTGTTTGCCGTCTGCTTGCTGCGATGTTTCAATAATGTTGAGTTCAGCTTGTCCAGACTCCATAATGCGGCGATCGCATTCTATATACCAATCTGATTCTTCTTCAGTCCAAGGAAGCTCGTAATCGTTTTTACCGACAATATTTTCTGGCAATTTTAAACCCGCAGCCTTAGCAAAGTTGCGGTTACACCATAAATAAAAGCTATTGCGGTCTTTCCAGAAAATAGATTGGGGAATATTATCAATAATTAGCTGCAAAAATTGTTCGGTTTGACCAAGGTTTTTTAAAGTATCTTGTACCTGTTGATTCACTCGAGCATTTTCTAGGGAGATTGCAACTTGAGTGCATAATAGATTCAGAATTTCCACGCGTTCGCTTGTAAACGCCGCAGTATTGAGATTGTTCTCTAAATACAAAATCCCCAATAGTTTCTCTTGGTGTAGAATCGGCATACATAGCAAGCTTTTGGGTTGCTGACGCATGATATAAGGATCGGCGATCGGCGTAGAATACATAGGTGTATCAATAATGACGCTAGGTTGCAGGTTGCATTTGACAGCGTAAATCAGGCTACGGGGCACGTCTGTGCTATCCTCAATCGGGATGGATTGTAGTATAGTTGATTGCTGCCCAATTTGAGCAATTGCCTCGACGACCAATCTATTTTCTTTGAGCAGTAGCAACACACACTTATCGGCTCCAGTATTTTCAATGACTATACAAAGCAATGTATTCAGTAATTTATCTAATTCGATTTCGCTAGAGAGACTTTGAAAAGCTTTGAGAACCGTTGTCATATCCAGCATGAATGAGGCATTGCTGCTAGAAGTTGCTGATTTGCTCATGCTTAGAGCTTGTTTTTCCAAGTCAGGAATCAGTGAATAAGCCGCTTGCTGGACGCGATCATGAAAAAATTTGTAAGTTGTCATTTGTCCTCTGTTATTTGCCCTTTGCAAATGACTAGTGACCAATGACGAATTATGATAAAATTTGTAGACTTCATTGATAGGAATAATCAACCCATCTTCCACGGCTTGCCATAAGTCTGCGACTGTTTCTAACTGGGATTTTTTATAGACAATTGCCAGAGTCATCAAATCAAATTGGTTGCCTATACAAGCTGCTAACTTCAAAACTTCTTGAGTCTGCTTTGGCAACTTTTGCAGTTGAATTGCCATGAATTCCACTACATCATCAGTAAAAGAGAGCGCTTGCACCTGAGCAATATCGCATTCCCACCACCCTTGACTTTCCTTATTAGCATTGCGGGGGTCTTTTCCGTTGTAGCGGGGGTTAAATATAATTAGTTGATTTTGATGTAGCGCTTTGAGAAACTGGGTGCAAAAGAAAGGATTGCCTTTAGTTTTACTTAATATAAAATCTGTTAACGGTGTTGCTAACTCCAGGGAACAATTCAATGTGTCTGCAACTAAATGATTGAGAGAGATTTCATCAAGAGGATTTAAAATAATTGTATTGACTATAGCGCCTAACTTCTGAATTTCATCTAACGTTAGTAGTAGGGGATGTGTGTTTTTAACTTCGTTCTCACGGTATGCACCAATTAATAGTAGATGGCCAATGTCAGCTTCACTCGTCAACAACTGTATTAATTTTAAAGAAGCAGAATCCACCCATTGCAAATCATCAATGAAGATTACTAACGGATGTTCTGGTGCAGCGAATACTTGAGTTAACTTCAAGAACAGCAAATTGAAGCGATTTTCTGCTGCACTCGCTGAGAGTTCTGGTGCAGGAGGCTGTTTACCAATCAGACTTTCTAGTTCTGGAATCACCTCAATTATTAGTTGTGCGTTCTCACCCAAGGCTTTGAGAAGCTTGGGCTTCCACTGTTCGAGTTGGGTGTAACTTTCACCGAGCAATTGTGTCATCAAGTCTCGAAAGACTTGTACAAATACAGCGAATGGGATATGGCGGCAGAACTGGTTAAATTTACCTTTAATAAAATAACCCCGTTGTCGGACAATCGGCTTTTGAACTTCGTTAACTACACTGGTTTTGCCAATTCCAGAGCAGCCTGCTAGCAAAATAATTTCAGTGCTTCCTTGGCTGACTCTCTCGAATGCACTCAATAAAGTTTCAACTTCAGCTTGGCGGCCGTAAAGTTTTTCAGGGATGATAAAGCGATCGCAAATATCCTGCTTACTTAATACAAATGTTTCAATCCGTCCAGTTTCCTGTAGTTGACGCCGACAAACTTCTAAATCATGTTTCAGCCCTAATGCACTCTGATAGCGTTCTTCGGCATTTTTCGCCATCAATTTCATCGTCATATCACACAGAATTTTAGGGATCTCCTCACTTTTAAAAGCCAGTTGCTTCAAGTCACCAAAGCCACCCAACGCACTAGCTGCTTTTGACTTTTGACTTTTGACTTCCCAAAGGGAAGGCGGCTGCTTAGCAATGTGAGAATAAACCAACTCCATCGGATCGTCAGATTGAAAAGGTAGCTGTCCAGTCAATAATTCATAAAATGTAATTCCTAGCGAGTAGTAATCGCAGCGGTAGTCAATTTGGCGATTCATCCGTCCAGTTTGTTCGGGAGAAAGGTAAACCAGGGTACCTTCTAGGACATTAGGATGCTGAATTTCCTGCGTTTCTCTAGGCAAAAGCGAGGCAATACTAAAATCTGTTAACTTGACTTGCTTAGTTTGCGGATTGATCAGAATGTTCGCAGGTGTGATGTCCTTATGGATTGTGCGATGGCGGTAAAGTCCATCGAGAATTTCACTCAAAGCGATCGCAATATCTAAAAACTCTTCCAATAAATTTGGGTTACTCTCTATTGCTGCTTTCATCCATTCTCGAAGAGAAATCCCGCCAAAATCCTCCATTACCAAGGCATAGCTGTTACCGTATGGTTCTAAGCTGTAGGGGCGAACAATATTTGGCAGGTCGAGATTTTTAGCAATCGTATAATGATTGCTCAAGTGGAGGAGTTCGCTGAAGCTAGTAGGATACTCTTGTTGAAGCAGTTTGATAATTACTGGAAGTCGATCCTCCTCTCGAATTGCGCGGTAAACCAGCGTTCTAAAACTTGTATAAAGTTGCTCGGTAATTTGATAGTTTAGAAGCTTGGCGTTCGGCTCAATTGCTATATTCATGTTCCATCGACTCTTGTGAAATCAGCCATTTATTTCCAATATTTTGCCCAAATATAAGCTTCATCTAACTCAGTTTGATTTTGAGCGATCGCATTTCCCAAGTTGCAGATGGAGACAGTAAGTTTTATTTGATGTCTGGGCGCATTTCCACCAAAAGTTTTTTAAGTGATTGGACGTACCAAAGGACATAACATTTTTACGTAAGTTTTTTGCTGGCGAGAGTAAATGAAATGTCAATATTGATGAAGGGCAATAGATAGATATCTGACTTTTCACGTTATCTAGAAAAACCAACGCGAAACCAACCCCCTAGTCCCTTCCTTGCTAGGAAAGGGGGAAATTCAAAGCCTCTCCCCTATGAGAGGAGAGGAATAGAAGTGAGGTTTTCTAGATGCCGTGAAAAGTTAGATACATATAGGCAAGGGCAACTGGCAAGAGGCAATCAATCTTTCCATATTGCCTATTGCCTGCCTCTACAAACACGCTCTATTTTTGAGAAAGTTTTTCCTCATTAATAGAAAGAGTGCGAATTAACTCCCGAATTACGTCGGTTGCTGGTCTCCCTGTAGTTGAGCAATATTGCTCAAGCTTTTGTGCCTCCTCCGCTGCCAGGTTAATTGTAAATCGTTTAACAGCCCATTTTTTATTCATGATTAGACAAAATATATTTTGTAACTACTTCTCTAATATCCGTTTTTTATGCTGTTACTACAATGGTATAATCAATGAAATTGCATTTAAGAAACAATGAAGACGAATGCCGTATTTATGGATCAACAGTTAAGAAATAAATTTTACTATGAAAACATAAAGTTTAGTTAATTCAATTGCAAGAATTATCAATATTGTGTGAAGTAAATATAAAAATATACATATTAACACAAAATATTCACTGAGTTAGAGAAAAGGCATTTTTATTAACCCGGTTATTAAAATCAGCGTTAATTCTTCTAACTAATCAACTTTGGTAATAGCATATTTACAGCACAAGACTTACGTATAGATTACGATTTTACGTCATTACGAGTAAAGCATATCACTTCCCTGCGGGACGCTACGTGAACGTGGAAGCAAGCTACGTGGAGCGTCTTGTAGTAGATGTAATCGCAAAGACTTAATTGTTCGTCATGAGTGCATAAACCCTACAGCAATTTTGAGATAAATCAACTGTAATAATTAGCTTTAATTTTTGAAATTATTCACTTACTGTTTACATAAAGAAGTTGAAAAATCAAAGTGATTAATCTAGTGGCGATCGCATGTAAAATCAAATTGAATATTTAAATTATTAAGAAGTTTTTTAATAAAAAAGATTGCACTGCTTAGACTGAATAAAAAACAGTCATTAGTCATCATTCAGCAACTTTAAGTAGTTATTTTTATTTCTTGAAGTCTCCTAAATAAGGATATAATATCATGTCCTGCTAATGACTTGCGATCAAAATCTCTTTGTGTCCCCACCTCAGTCTAAATGATAAGTTTTTAAACTGACATAGTATCAATCATGATGGAAAAGATTTTTGAGAATTACGCCGCAGAATTACCCAAGTAACAACAGGAGTACCAATTAAAGCAGTAATTGCATTTAAAGGTAAAACCATCTGACTTACCCAAAGTTGAGAAAACAAATCAGCAATTAAGGCTAAGATTGCACCCATGATTATTACACTAGGAATTAACATCCGATGGTCGGAAGTATTGAAAAAACTACGACACAAATGGGGAATTGCCACACCTAGAAACGCTATCGGGCCACAAAAAGCAGTAATTGCACCTGCTAATATAGATGCAGTAGAAATAATAGAAAACCTAGCTTTCTCCACCGTTAAACCTAAACTACGTGCATAAGATTCACCCAGTAAAAGAGCATTCAGAGATTTTGACTGTAGCAACGCTCCCAATAAACTCAAAACTATCACTGGAATTAAAACAACTAACTGTCTCCAAGTCACCCCAGCAAAACTCCCAAAAGTCCACATGATATAACTTTGAATACGTTCTTTTGAGCTAAACTGCAACAAAATACTTACTATTGCACTAGTAGCATAGCCAAACAATAAACCTAAAATTAGTAGCGTCATTGTGTCTTGCACTCGGCGAGAAACAACTAACATCATCCCTAAAACTAATGCTGCACCGAGACTTGCTGCTATGACTAAACCAAAATCACTAATGATTCCCAAATCTGCTAATAATGTTGGTGTTGTAGCACTTGCTGTTAATACAACTAACGCCACACCTAAACTCGCACCAGAACTAATACCCAATACAAAAGGCCCTGCTAAGGGATTTTTAAATAAAGTTTGCATTTGTAAGCCACTCACACCTAAAGCTGCACCCGCTAAAGTTGCAGTTAAAGCTTTAGGTAGGCGGAATTTGAGAATAATATTAGCCCATGTTGCTTTTTCTGGTTGTTGTCCAAGTAAAATTTTGACTACTTCATTGATAGGTATATGAACTGAGCCTAAAGCTAAGTCCAATAAAAATGCACATAGTAAACCTATCAGTAAACTTGAGAAAAAAATACTTTTTAACAACGGTGATTTTTGGTTAAATATGGAACTTTGAAAGTTAATTTTTTTAATTAACATTATTTACTAATTTTGTGATAATAAAATAGTTTATGATTAAGCAATATTTCTGGATGTAAGATTTTACTCAAGTCAGATAAAACTGTATCTGGGTTACTAATTCCGCCTTCCCAGTAATCATTACCTCCACTTTCATTGACACGAGCATTATTATTATAAAGATTCCCTGTTTTCACTGCCTTAAAATCAGCATAGCGATTATCTTCAGCCAATAAATCTTGTAAACTCAGCCAAGATTGACTAAAATTCAACCAGTAGTCAGCGTTTGCCGCACGTTCTAAAACAACTTCAAAAGATAGAGGTAGACTACCAGAGAATTTATTATCACTCCAGAGATAGTTTGCACCCGCATCAGCAAGATATTTAGCTACATAACTTTTACCACCAGGCATAAACCAAGTACCTTTAAAGTTAAATCCGACAAATACTGTGGGACGGTTTTTTACAGATTTGACTTTTTGAGATACTTGTTCATATTTATGAGTAATTTCTTGAAATATCTTTTCTGCTTGTTCTTCTTTATTAAAAAATAAAGCAGTAAATTTCAACCATTCACTTCTTCCCAATGGCGTATCTTCCATATATTCAGCATTAATTCCAACTTTCAAGCCTGCCTCTGTGAGTTTGGCATAGTTATCAGTTTGGGAATCACCCGTACCAAAAGTTGTTACCAAGTCAGGATTTAATTCTAATAATTTCTCGATATCCACATTGGCATTATTACCTACTTGTGTGACTTTCCCTGCTTTGATTCTTTCTACCACCTCACGCGTATTCACTTGCTTACTATTACTAATTCCTATCAGTTTATCAACTACTCCTAACTTAGCTAAATGTGGTAAATGAGTTGTAGATAAAGAGACAATGGAATTAATCGGAACTGTAATTACTTGTGCTTGATTAAATCCTTTTGGTGTGGGAGTTCCACATTGGACTAAAGCATATTTAAATGTTGTTTTAGCATTCTGCCAAGGATTCTTAATGGTGACTACTTTATAATGTTTGTAATATTCTACTGTCAAGCCTATGGCATGAGTAATTTTGATTTTAGTTGGAAAGTAATCAGTATTTTGCTCGTATTTTTGAATACAATTATTGATATTATTTGTAGATGTATTGATTGCTGTGTTATGGCAAGCAATGATTAAAGTGACAATTAACAAGAATTGGCTCACGCCTACAGCAATACCAAAAACCAGCTTGCGATGGCGTAAGCGCCCGCCGCACGCATCGCGAAAAAGCCGCGCAACTATAGCCATCATCCGTACCTCGCAGATGGTGTGAACCAGAAGTTAACCATCGGCGGGCATCCTGACTCACAGACCAAGGTCTCTTCACAGTTGCGGGACAGCGCCGGATTTACACCGAACTTTCCCCCTTGCGTCTGATGGCTGCTCCCCATCAGAACCGACCTCTGCATTGGAGCATATTTTGCAGCGTGCTATCTGCAAAAGCAACAAATTTTTAACAAGTGTATCGCTTGTAGGGGTTGATAGAGTTACAGGCGAAGAGCAATCACAACTACCTGAGCGATCGCCCTTGCCTTTTATACTCCAGTCAGGCGATTCTATTTTGTGGGGTTGGCCTCCACTGTTTTGATGGTGACGGGTGTGGTGATGCGGTGGTATTGCCGTTGGGTAAAGGGGAAAAAGAGTTTTCCTTCTTTTTGCACAGATGCAGGAATTATAACTAATTAGGCAGACATGATATCACGCGATCGCGTCTGGTAAGAAAAGGCTAATCGCTCGCTTATCGCTGCCACACCCCACTTTTATGAGAAACTATTGCAAGTAGTGCGATCAATGCCAAAATGACCATCACCATTTCACGGAATTCTTTCTGGGGACTGTATTTTGAAGTTGAACAAACCAAACGACGCTATGATCCTTCAGACGAATTTGATATACTCTGGCAATATCCACCCCAGTTTGGCGAAGGATACAGCCGAACCATCGAGTTACGAGAGGGATTGGGACTGCTGATCAACGACTACCTACTTAATGACCGTCTAGTTGTAAAAGTCCCAGAACGTGGAGGCAACGGCAACGATATACAGTACTGCTTCACTTTGTCAGGAAGCAATGAAACTTGGGATGTTCCCACGGGAAAGCATCGAACAGAGGGGGCAGGACAGTACTTTTTAGCGGGTAGTGGCGTAGATCCTAGACAACTGAATGCAGCTTTACCAGAACATCATTTGGCTGTGTCTGTTTGGATGGCACCAGAGCTACTTTGCTCATTTGCAGGCAATGTAGAGGGGGAAATTCCTTCAGCGTTAAAATGTCTTGTTAGTCCAACAGAACAGTCCAGTTATGGCGGCATTAGAACAACTACAGTAGTCATGCAAAACATTTTACAGCAAATTTTGCGCTGTCCCTACAATGGAATAACCAAGCGGATGTATCTCGAAAGCAAGGCGTTGGAGTTGACGACATTGACAGTTCAAGAAGAGTTGGAAATCAAAGAGGGTAGGCAGAATTCTAATGTACTGAAACTATATGATATTGAGCGAATTCATCATGCAAGAAATATTTTACTAGGAAATCTTGACAATCCACCATCGTTAATAGAATTAGCAAGGCAAGTAGGATTAAACGATCGCAGTCTCAAGCAAGGATTTCGTCAAGTGTTTGGCACAACTGCCTTTGCCTACCTCCACGACTATCGCCTGGAAAAAGCACGACAACTCCTCAATACTGGGGAAATGAACGTGATTGAGGTGGCGTATAGCATCGGCTTTGCTAATCGGAGTTACTTTGCAGCCGCATTTAAGAAGAAATTTGGTCTTAGTCCCAAAGAATATCAGATACAGCAGAAAAAGTCCGTCTAACGTTCAAAAAAGTCCGTCTAGCGTTCAAAATTCTTTTAACTCATACTAGTCTGTCCAGTAATATTCTTGAGAATACTTATCAGTTTTTATATGGTATGAGCATAAATCAGTTGCAACAAATGGTGTTGATGGTAAGTGCGCTACTAGTATTGGGTGTTGGGCCTTGCTGGGCAGAAACTGTTAAAAAAAATATCGCTAATATCCCTAGCATCCGTGAGGTAAAACTTCCGCTCACCAGCGCCGAAACAAGAGTGCAGTTGCCAACATCAGAAGTTGTGCAAGTTACTGGAGTTAAGGCAAATCCCACTGATAAAGGTGTGGATATTATTTTACAAACAACTCTTGGACAACAATTACAACTGGTAAATAGCAGTGCTGGCAATAACTTTATTGTTGATATTCCTAATGCTCAACTGCGCCTACCATCAGGCGATGTATTCACATTCCGATCAGAAAAACCACTTGCGGGTATTACTGAAATAACGGTAACTAACTTTGATGCCAAGACTATCCGGGTGACAGTGACAGGTGAGACGACTCTACCAATTGTCGAATTGTATGACAGTCCAAATGAGGGTTTGATTTTCACCGTTGCGAGTACTGTACCTTCGGCACAACAGCCCCCAGCCGAGCAGGCTGAAAACCAGACACAGCCAACTCAACCATCAGCATCTAGTGATGAACCAATTGAATTAGTAGTGACAGGTGAGCAAGATGGATATAAGGTGCCTAATGCGACAACTGCGACGAAAACTGACACGCCCATCCGCGACATTCCCGCGTCGATTCAGGTTATCCCTCGTCAAGTCTTACAGGATCAACGAATTACTCGACCCAGGGAAGCCGTTCAGAACGTCAGTGGGGTGACTCCAGGCGGAAACGGTTCTCAAACTGCGACTGGTGAAACTTTTATCTTTCGAGGGTTTCAGGACGATGCTAATAATGTCTTTGTCGATGGTTTTAAGCGGCACGACTTCCTGGGTCGCCAGATTGATGTCGCTAACATTGAACAAATCGAAATTCTCAAGGGACCAGCATCAGTCCTTTACGGTCAAGGCGAACCGGGTGGCATTCTTAATATCGTGACCAAGCAACCCCTAAGAGAGCCTTTTTATGCTGTTGAAGGAACAATTGGTAACTTTGATTTTTACCGTCCAACATTTGATATTTCCGGTCCACTCAACGCTGACAAAACGATTCGCTATCGCTTGAACGCAGCATATCAAAACTCTGGTAGCTTTGTTGATTTTGTGAAAACAGAGCAAGTTTTTGTAGCGCCAGTCATTAGTTTTGATTTTGGTAAGGATACTAGTCTAACATTGGAAGCTCAGTATCTCAATACCTTAAAAGTAGAGTACGGGGGTATTCCGGCGGTTGGTTCTGTTCTTAATAGCCCCTTTGGACGAGTCCCCCGCTCCCGGTATGTCGATGACTCAAATTTGAAACTAGATCGTGATTATCTTGCGCTCGGCTATCGTTTTCAACACAAATTTAGTGATAATTGGTCAATCCGCAATGGGTTCAGAGCTGAGCTTGAAGATTATCAGGAGGCTTTTGCCTATAATTTAGGATTCCAATCAGACAATCGGACATTAAATCGTCGCGCTAGATTGGATAAAGCTAGGTCACGGAATTATTTTTTGCAAACTGATGTTCTTGGAACGATCCAGACTGGCATAGTTAAGCAGGATTTACTCTTCGGCTTGGAATTAGGTCGAACTAATTACATACGAAAAACATTCAGCCCAACACCTGCTTTACCACCCATTGATTTCTTTAACCCAAATTACGACCTACCTTCAATTCGATTTGAGAATAAAACAACAGACACACAAATTCCTCAAAATTCGATTGGTGTCTACGCCCAAGATTTAATCTCTATTGGAGACAAGTTAAAAATTTTGCTAGGTGGACGTTTCGATTTTGTAGATGCTTCCTATGAGAACAAGGTAAATGGGTTTTTAAATGAACCAAAAGACAGTGCTTTTAGCCCTCGTGTAGGAGTGGTTTACCAACCCCTGCCGCCAGTTTCTTTATATGCCAGTTATAGTCAATCATTCCAACCCTCTAATGGGTTCGACGCAAGCCCAGGTGAAAAACCGTTTAAGCCAACTACAGGTGAAGCTTTTGAAGTCGGGGTGAAAACAGAATTTCTGGATGGCAAACTTGCAGCAACCGTAGCGGCTTACCAAATCACCAAGCAAAACATTGCCGTATCTGATCCAGCCCGACCAGGATTCAGCCTCGAGATAGGTGAACAACGCAGCCGGGGCATTGAGTTTGATCTTGCAGGACAAATCTTGCCCGGTTGGAACATCATTGCCAGTTATGCCTATATTGATCCCGAAATCACCGAAGATTCCAGACCTGCTTTCAAGGGAAATCTGCCGAATAATGTTGCCCGAAATAGTGCTTCTTTATGGACAACCTATGAAATTCAAACTGGAAGTTGGAAAGGGTTTGGATTTGGCAGTGGCTTGTTTTTTGTGGGCGATCGCCAGGGAGACTTAGAGAATACGTTTACATTACCCAGCTATGTACGGACAGATGCTACAATCTTTTACCGCCGTGACAATTGGCGAGTCGGGCTGAATATCCAAAACTTGTTTGATGTGAACTATTTTGAAAGTTCCACTGGTAGAACCAGCGTGTATCCTGGCGCGCCATTTACAGTACTGGGCACGGTTTCGTGGCAGTTTTAACGAACTGTTGCCTTGTGCGAGTTAGCAAAAGGCTTGTACCAATGCTTTAGGCAGGGCTAACCCAGAGGTTTTGCTCGAAATACAGACGGGGGCGATCGCCAGAGAGACTTACCCAATACGTTTACATTACCCAGCTATGTACGGACAGATGCTGCAATTTTTTACTACCGTGACAATTAGCGAGTCGGGCTGAATATCAAGAACTTATTTGATGTGAATTATTTTGAAAGTGCTAGTGATAGAAACACTGTGTTTCCTGGCGCGCTGTTTAGAGTACTAGGGACAGTTTCATGGCAGTTTTATGAAAGAGTAATGATTTCGGCATCGAGTGGGTGCATAGTATCTCCATCAGAAAATCGCCCAATGAATACTAGGCGAGGTTAGCATGGTTCTTTGGTTACGAGAAGCGATCGCTCTTGCTTTTCATACTCCAGTCAGGCAATTCTATAAAGATACAATTATTCTCATCTAGGCGAATCATGCAGCAGATGAGATTGAAAATCTACCTAAATAAATTTAACTATTTGTTGGCAGTTTTGTGTTGGCTTGCATGGCGATCGCCTTTTTCTTCCTCAGCTTGAGAATACACGCCAATGGTAAAGCGATCGCCCTCAATTTATTAAAAAAGTCATATTTACGGTTGCGTTCGTCGTACTCCTACGGAGACGCTACGCGTTAACATCTCCGTTCGCGTAGCGTCTTTGATAGGAGAAGGAGAAGACGTTGCCAAAGGCATCGCTACACTTAGATTTATATTTGTTAGGTACAGTTTATAATTTACTTATTGAGAATATTTCTTAGTTTTTCTCGTAAGTCAAGTTTATTGATGAGATATTTTGATGGAAATCCTAACATTTGAAGAAAGTAATAACTTATTTCAAGAATATTTAGAAAAAACGGAAAAGGAACTTTTTAAATGTAATGGATTTGACTATGCTGTTAAATCTAAAGATAGGTTTTCTACTGGTTTTGTTTGTGCTGTTGAGCTACGTCCAGGACTTTTGCTTGTTATTATAGACGAATATTTTGAGCATGATTTAAGCGTCTGKGGTCATCATGACGAACAACCTTTTCCTTTAATTTCTCATTTTCACCTTTCCAGTAATTTGCGAACAATTACTCCAGGAATCAAAGAAATTCCAGATGATTATATAGAGTATGTTGGCAAAAATTATTTATTTTATTTACCAAACTTAGATGAGATTGAGCAGCATTCGGCTGGTGAGCATCGCTTAGATATAACTATATATATTTATCCTGATTGGCTGAGAAGTTTCAGCAAAAACTTTGAATTTCTACCTACTTCGTTACAATCCTTTTTAAAAGATAAATACCCGTTGAGATTTCATCACACTGTTGGAGAAATCACTTCGGCAATGTTTGTTGTTTTACGACAAATATTAGATGCTCCTTATCAGGGAATGATGAAGCGGATGTATTTAGAAAGTAAAGTGATTGAACTACTGGCGCTACAATTCAATCAACTTTTGTATAAAGAACAAACAATTCATCTATTAGTTAATCTGAAAGCAGCAGATATTGAAAAAGTTTATCATGCTAGAGATATCTTAATCTATCGAGTAGATAATCCTCCCTCATTGCTCGATTTAGCAGAGATGGTTCATTTAGGAGAACGAAAGTTGCAACAAGGTTTTAAAGAAATTTTTGGGACTACTGTTTTTGGCTATTTGCATGACTATCGCATGGAACAAGCAAAAATCATGCTAAATGGGACAAAAATGCAAGTAGCAGAAGTATCAAACGCTGTAGGGTATGCACATTTAGGTTATTTTGCTCAAGCTTTTAAGAAAAAATTTGGAGTTACGCCAAAAGAATGTCAACTTGGAAAAAAGTTGCTGAAGTGACAAAAAATTGCAGCTTTACAGATAGACACGGTTATTGAAACTCCGTAAGGTGACTTCAAGAGGTACTTGAGAATATCTGTCTATTGGTAGAGCTAGTTATGAGAAGATTACAGAGGATGCTTGCGGGTTGTAGGTATGTTAGTTTGCAATTGTGGGCGATCGCTCTAGTTTTACCAATGATGCAACCTGCTTGGGGAAATGAATTTCCGGGTATCAAGCAAGCTCAAAGAGGTTTTTCTACAAATGCAGCTGATTTGTTAGCACAAAGCAATGTTGGAGTTACAGAAGTTACTGGCGTTAAAGTTAATGCAACTTCCACGGGGATTGAGGTAATTTTACAAACATCTCAAGCTCAGGCGTTGCAAGTTGTCAACAAAAGTAATGCCAACAGCTTCATTGCCGATATTCCCAACGCACAATTACGTTTACTGCTCGGTAACTCCTTCCAGCAAGAAAAACCAATTGCAGGAATTAGCCAAGTAACAGTAACAAACCTTGATGCAAAGACTGTGCGGTTGACGGTAGTGGGTGAGAAAGCTTTGCCCACGGTTGAATTGTTTGATGATAATGTCGGGCTGGTTTTTGGTATAAGTTCACAAGCAACGGCGACTTCTCCACAACAGTCACCCCAAGCTATTCAGCCAGAAAATCAGACACAATCAACTCCACCATCAGCAGAAAGTGATAAACCAATTGAGTTAGTAGTCACAGGCGAGCAAGATGGGTATCGCGTACCGGATGCTTCCACTGCTACCCGAACAGATACCCCCCTACGCGATATTCCTGCCTCAATTCAAGTCATCCCTCGACAGGTGTTACAAGACCAAAAAGCAGTGCGGTTACAGGATGCAGTGCAAAACGTGAGTGGGGTTACTCAAGGGGGTAACTACGGAGGCTTAAATGCAGGTAGCTATATCATTCGTGGTTTCCGGCAGGATGGAAATTTTAGAAATGGATTCCGCGATAGCGACTTCTTCACATTATCAGACGTAGCAAACTTGGAACGAGTTGAGATACTTAAGGGACCAGCCTCAGTGCTTTTCGGTCAGGCTGAACCGGGTGGGATTATTAACCTTGTGACGAAGCAGCCGTTAAGCGAACCCTATTACGCGGCTGAATTTACTGCCGGAAGCTACGATTTTTATCGACCGACTTTAGACATCTCTGGTCCGTTGAATACAGACAAAACTCTGTTATATCGCTTGAATGTTGCTTACCAAAACTCTGGGAGTTTTCGTGACTTTGTTGACACTGAACGTATCTTCATCGCGCCATCTCTAACCTGGAAAATCGGCACTAAGACAACATTAAACTTTGATTTCGAGTATCTAAATAATGATACCGGATTTGATCGAGGCCTTGTCACTGTTGGCAACAGACCTGCCCCAATTCCGATTAGTCGGTTCTTAGGAATTCCTGGAGAAAATGATTCAAAAAACATAGTTTACAGAGCTGGTTACAGATTAGAACATAAGTTTAGTGAAAATTGGCAGCTTCGCAATGCTGTTTCCATTACCATAAACAAGTCAAATAATTTCTACACCGAACCAGATAGCTTAATCGATGATCGGTTCTTTGTCAGATATTATGAGAATAGTAAATTTGAAACTGACAACTACAGTCTCCAAACAGAGGTCATAGGAAAGTTTGCAACTGGGTCAATTATCCACCAACCGCTTTTGGGAATAGAGCTAAACCGAAGCGACGGCCCGGTAATTTTTAGAGATGTTATTTTGCCACCTCTCGATATTTTTAGTTCGGTGAATAACAGCGTTATCCCTACCGATCCTCTAGAAGCTACTTTCAAGGCACGACTTCGTACAGACAGATTAGGGATTTATCTTCAAGATCAGGTTACTCTGCTGGATAATTTGAAGCTACTGGTCGGAGGGCGTTTCGACTTTACCGAGCAGAAAAATGACGATTTGCTTGCCGGAACTAGCATCAGTCAATCTGACCAAGCCTTTAGCCCGCGAGTTGGCATAGTCTACCAGCCGATACCGCCAATCTCGCTTTATGCCAGCTATAGCAGTTCTTTCGTTCCAGCTATTGGGAATTCAGCTAACGGTTCTACATTTGAACCTACACAAGGCACACAATATGAGGTGGGTATCAAAGCAGATTTGAGTAACAGACTGTCTGCAACACTGGCAGCATACCAGATTACAAAAACCAATGTCCTGACTACCGATCTCAACAATCCCAGTTTTTCCATTCAAGTCGGAGAGCAACGCAGTCAAGGCATTGAACTAGATGTTGCAGGCGAAATTTTGCCTGGTTGGAAAATTATTGCCGCTTACGCTTATACCGATGCTGAAATTACTGAAGACAACAATCCACTGCTAGCTGGCAATTTGTTGAACAACGTTGCTAAAAATACTGTTAGTCTGTGGACAACTTATGAAATCCAACGCGGGAGTTTACAAGGTTTAGGATTTGGATTGGGACTGTATTATGTAGGGGATAGACAGGGCGATTTGGCTAACACTTTTGTGTTACCCAGCTACTTCCGCACGGATGCAGCACTTTATTACAAACGCAATAACTGGAAGGCTGCAATCAATATCAAGAATCTCTTTGATGAGAGATATTACGAAACCAGCCAGACAAGACTTGTCATCTATCCAGGTGCGCCGTTGACGGTGTTGGGAACAATTTCGTGGGAGTTTTAGTGTCTGCGGTAAAGAGTTACGGGAATAAGGGGATGAAGAAGTTGAAATTTTAGCTTAGGGTTATTCTACATCGGCGATGCCTGCGGCGAGCTGCGCTAACGCTACCGAGACTTAAACAACTCATTTGTGCCAAGTTATGTACGCACTGATGCTGCGTTTCTGCTATTTAGCACTTTCAATATACCTTTTCGCTTGCGGAAAACACCAAAATGAGTAAGCAAACTGGGGTTTGAGTAAGTCAAAGTTGATTTTACTTGCGGAAAACACCAAAATGAGTAAGCAAACTGGGGTTTGAGTAAGTCAAAGTTGATTTTACTTGCGGAAAACACCAAAATGAGTAAGCAAACTGGGGTTTGAATAAGTCAAAGTTGATTTTACTTGCGGAAAACACCAAAATGAATAAGCAAACTGAGGTTTGAATAAGTCAAAGTTGATTTTATTTACTCATTTGAGTAGATCGCGCACTCATTTCCATAAATTCAGTAAACAAAAAGCGCGATCGCTTCATAATTTCAGTAGATTCAACAAGCAAACCGCCATGAGTTACCAAGCTTTGTAGGCGATGCCTGCGGTGCTTGCTAGCCTACGCATTACTCAAAAACAGATGTAGGCGATGCCTTTGGCATCGCTTACTACAATGCTTATTGTTCATATACTTTTAGGCGATGCCTGCGGTGCTTGCTAGCCTACGTACTCTCAAACCTTGAATGTGTGGGGTTGCCTTCAACATCGCTTGCTGCGATCGCGTTTGTTTTTCGTACATGATGAGGCAATGTCTCTTGAGTTAGGGATAAATCGCGGTAAGATTATTGAAACTAATTAGCATCAATGTTTACCATCTACTAGTTGCCAACTATGACTATTACTACTACAACAGCAGAGTGGCTAGAATGGTGGGCAGAAGCTGCCAAAAATAGTCTGCAAAATCCATTAGAGCCATTTGAATTATATCGTCAAGTACCTAAACAAGTCGGCAAGGGCTATGAGCGAGATATTGAAGTGTATCCTCAAGTGTTACTTTCAATGTGGGACTGTGAATATCACGATGATATATCGCAGAAAGAACCGGAATCGAATCATCCACTGCAATTTTATGTCCAGCTTTTAGGAAATAACGCAGACAATACACTGATCTCTGGTGCTGGCGTTCAACGCTCATGGATGTCGATAACTCCAAAATCACGGAGTGTGGGCATGAATATTCATCTGCCACCTGAGCTATTGGGAACCTTTTTCCCGATAGCTGGCGGTGAAATTCCTTCCCAGTTCAGCCTATTGGCGAAAGATAATGATTTGCAGACAATACTAGAGCCTAAGAAGACTAGTGCTGTCAACTCTGTGGTGCAACAAATTATCTATTGTCCTTATCAAGGAATCACCAAGTTGATGTTCTTGCAGGTAAGAGTGCTGGAACTGATCCGCTTGCAGTTAACTCCTCTATTAGTGGATCGAGGTGGAATGCAACTATCGCTACGACAGAAACCTGAAACTATCGCCTGCATTTATCACGCTAAGGATATCTTACTCTCCCGTTTGGAGAATCCACCTTCAATACTGGAATTGGCGCAATTGGTAGGGTTGAGCGAGAGTACCCTGCAACGCGGATTTCGTCAACTGTTTGGCACAACAGTATTTAGTTATCTGACTGATAAACGTATGGAAAGAGCAGAACAATTACTGCGAAGTGGTAGGCTGAGTGTTGCCGAAGTAGCTAATTTGGTAGGTTATGCTCACCTCGGACACTTTGGTGCTGCCTTTAAGCGCAGGTTTGGGATTACACCGAGTGAATGTCTTTTTGGCAAAAAGCTTGTTTCGGGATAGTGTGCTTGTTTTTGGATAGACAAACCTGCGATCGCTCTTCTAAACTAAGCTTGATTGCAATTAATAAATATCTGCAATAAACCTTTTAATTAAAACTGGGTGGAGAGTGGCGTGGAAAGTCGGCAGTCCAATATTTCTTTATGGCTGGCAGCAACTTTAGTGGGGATTATCTCTACTCTAGTAACTCAAGTAGCTTCCGCAGAGATGAAAGTTGAGAATAATAGTCAAAAAACCTCTGTTTTGAATGAACATGGTCTTAATCAAAAAATCCGACAACTCAGCGAGTTAGAAATTCCTCTCACCAGCGCTCAAAATTTATTAGTGCAGTCGCCCACACCGCAAACTACACCCACGCCGACAATTCAAATAACGGGGGTAAAAGCCAATCCTACCTCTAAAGGTGTGGAGGTTATTTTAGAGACACCTGTTGGTACTCAACTACAACTAACAAATCGGAGTACGGGCAATAATTTTATTGTAGATGTAGCTGGTGGGCAGTTACGTTTAGCTGATGGCAATGCTTTTACATTCCGTTCCCAAAAACCAGTTGAGGGAATTACTGAAATAACTGTTACTAATATTGATGCAAATACTGTGCGAGTGACAGTGGTGGGTGTTGCAGTTTTACCAACGGTTGAGTTATTTGATGATGATGCAGGGCTAGTTTTTGCAGTAGCAACTACAGCAACGGCAACTTCTCCACAACAGCCATCTCAAACACCTCAAGCACAGCTGCCCCAAAACCAGACACAACCAACTCAATCGGCAGAGAGCGATCAGCCGATTGAGTTGGTGGTGACAGGTGAGCAAGATGGGTATAAAGTCCCTAATGCGACAACTGCGACGAAAACTGATACGCCCATCCGTGACATTCCTCAGTCGATTCAGGTTATCCCAAACCAAGTACTAAAGGATCAACGAATTACGCAATTAAGGGAATCAGTTCAGAATGTCAGTGGTGTGACTCCTGGAATCGGTGGTTCTCAAACTGGGGGTGGTKAAAGCTTTTTTTCCGAGGGTTTGATGGGGGCGACACTGGTAATACTTTTGTCAATGGTTTTAGGAGATACAACCCTTATAGTCACCAGTCAGATGTCGCTAACATTGAACAAATCGAAATTCTCAAGGGACCAGCATCAGTCCTTTATGGTCAGGGGGAACCAGGTGGTATTCTCAATATTACAACCAAGCAACCCCTTTCTGAACCTTATTATGCTGTTGAAGGAACAATTGGTAACTTTGATTTTTACCGTCCGACATTTGATATTTCCGGTCCACTCAACGCCGACAAAACGATTCGCTATCGTTTGAATGCAGCATATCAAAACTCTGGTAGCTTTGTGGATTTTGTGAAAACGGAGCAAGTCTTTGTAGCGCCAGTCATTAGTTTTGATTTTGGTAAGAATACAAGCCTAACATTGGAAGCTGAGTATCTTAATACCTCCAAAGTATCGTACTCAGGTATTCCTGCCGATGGTTCGGTTTTTGATAGCCCTTTTGGACGAGTCCCCCGCTCCCGCTATGTCGATGACCCAGATTTGAAACTAGAACGTGATGTTGTTGTACTCGGCTATCGCTTTCAACACAAATTTAGCGATCGCTGGTCAATCCGTAATGGATTCAGAACTGAGCTTGAAAATTATCAGGAAGCTTTTGACTATAATTTAGGACTGCAAGCAGACAATCGGACATTGGATCGTGTTGCTAGATTTGATAAAGCTAAGTCACAGAATTATTATTTGCAAACTGATGTTCTTGGAACTATCCAGACTGGCATAGTTAAGCACGATTTACTCTTCGGCTTGGATTTAAGTAGGATTAATTTCACCCGCAAGATATTCTATTCAACACCCGCCTTGCCACCCATCGATTTCTTTAACCCAAATTATGACCGACCTTCACTTCAATTTGATACAATAGTTCAAGACCAAGAATTTCCTCAAAATTTGATTGGTGTCTATGGCCAGGATTTGATTTCAATTGGAGATCAGTTCAAGATTTTGCTAGGTGGTCGCTTTGATTTTGCACAAGCCTCCTATGAGGATGCAGTAGCTGGTATCTCAAACGATCAAGAAGATTCAGCTTTCAGCCCTCGCATTGGCATTGTTTACCAACCTATTAAACCAATCTCGTTATACGCCAGTTATAGTCGTTCATTTCAACCCTCTATCGCTTTTTACACAAATGCCGACGATACTCCATTTGAGCCAACTAGGGGCGAACAATTTGAAGTTGGGGTCAAGAGTGAATTTTTGGATGGCAAACTTGCAGCAACACTGGCGGCTTACCAACTTACCAAGCAAAATCTTGTTGTTAGCGATCCGGTGAATCCGCTAAATAGCCTCCAGGTGGGCGAACAACGCTCTCGTGGCATTGAGTTTGATGTCGCTGGAGAAATCTCGCCGGGATGGAAAATCATTGCCAGTTATACCTATATCGATCCGGAAATTACTGAAGATACCAGACCAGAGTATAAGGGGAATCAACCGAGTAATATTGCCCGAAATAGTGCTTCTTTATGGACAACCTATGAAATTCAAACTGGAGATTTGAAAGGTTTTGGATTTGGTGGGGGATTATTTTTTGTAGGTGACAGACAGGGAGACTTGGAGAATACATTCACATTGCCCAGTTATGTGCGAACCGATGCACTGATTTATTACCGCCGTGACAACTGGCGAGTCGGGCTGAATATCAAGAACTTGTTTGATGTAAACTATTTTGAAAGTGCCTATGGTAGAAGCACTGTGTTTCCTGGCGCGCCGTTTACAGTACTAGGGACAGTTTCGTGGCAGTTTTAACAATCATTGTATCTACTGTTGCCCTTGTCCGAATTTTGGGTTAGCAAAAGGCTTGTACCAATGGTTTAGGCAGGGCTAATCCAGAGGTTTTGATCGAAATACAGACGGGGGCGATCGCGTCAAACAAGATTTAGTAAATAGTGATGTTCAATAACTTTTTTGATTCAGCCCTGTAGCTGTTACATATAGAATTTCTATTTAATTTCTGCGAAGCTAAGTACAACTCGAAGAGGTGATGATATAAGTCCTAATTTAAACCAACTCCGGTGGATATATATTTTCAGATACTTTATTACCTTTAACCAAATGTTCATTGACGATAGTTTTAGCGACATTTGAGTTAACGCGAGTGTACCAAGTCCGATCATCTGAATAAAATACTACTGGTCCTAATTGGCAAACTTCCAAACAACCAGATGTTCTTACTTTCACATCTACACCTGCTTTTTCAACTGCTGATTTTAAAGCGTCAAATGTGGGTTGCCATTTCCGGGAAGGAAGACAGCGAGTAGAAGTGCAAACAGAAATATAAGAAAGTTTCAATGGGTTTTTAGTAAAAGGAATTGGTTTGTTTCCCAATACATAAATTTCTCGTAATTCCTGATAAAGAGCTAACTTTGATAAATTAGGCTTACCTTCTGGTAATAAATTTTCACCTTCTACATACGGATTTGGCAAGAAAATAGTCATAAGGTTTTCGTCTGCACCATTCCAAAAATCAATACCCCAACTTCTAGGGATACCTTCTGCATTAAACCGTCGATAAAATGCAGCGCGACTAACTTGACGTTGTTGCCTTAATTCTAAAGGAGTCTTACAATGAGGGCCACCTAAATTTGCCTCTATACATAGATGCAAATGCCAGCCTTCTGCAACTACTGTGAGATATCCATCATAGAGAATACAAATTTTAGGTGGAGCATTAAATTCTAATTCTAACACACCTCCTTGGACAATGTGCCCTACCCCTACCTGTTGCCAATTTTGCTGAAATAAGGTGTAGAGTAGTGACGATAAAACATCAGTACTCGAATCAAAATATTCATATTCAATAGACCCCCCCGTAGATAAAATCTCACTTACAACCTTATTTACTGGAGTTACCCAACAATTAAACTCAGCCATTTGAAACTCTCCTCTGCATAATAAAAAATTATTTTTCTTAAAACGTAGAACTCAACCCAACTTGAAAAACCCTCCCCCCATCAGGATAACCTGGAAACAACTGATAACGTTGGTCAAAGAGATTATCTACACTACCTGTGAGTATTAAGTTATCACTTAGAGGTACACGCATTTTGAAATCAAAAGTAGTGTACCCAGGCAAAGATTCTGTATTAGTGTTATTTATTGGATACGCACCCAAAGAATGTATTAGTATTCCAGTATATAAACCTTGAGAAGTTTCATAAGAAAGTCCTGCATTTAAACTATCTGCACCTGCAAATCGTAATTCTTTATCAACTTCAGCTGAATTTGTACTTTTCAAAATCTGCGGATCGTTTGCTGTATAACTAACAAAAGCATAGATATTCTTCGCCAACTGCAAATTTAAAACTGCTTCGATTCCTGTAGTGCGAACTTTACCAATATTTTCGTAAGTAGCTACCGGAACAACAAAGTTATAAGCGATTAAATCTGATATTGTATTGTTGAAATAGGTTAAGCGCAACAAACCAAAATTGCCTAGCTTCTGGTCAATTCCAATATCATAACTATCGCCTTTCTCTGGACGGAGATTAGGATTACCAACGTAAGTGCTACCATTCGCATATAAGCTGAAAAGATTCGGCGCACGGAAATTATTGATATAATTAGCTCTCAGGGTGGTAGAATCTGTAAGTGCAAATTTTGTCCCAATACTTGGTGATGTAAAAGAGCCATTTGTCAAGCTACTAAAGTCCTGACGTAAACCTAAGTTTGCAGTGAAACTAGGAGTTAAATTAATTTCATATCTAGCAAATAGCGCTCCTTGACTAATACTATCGTCGTAAGTGACTGTTTTTGTATCAACAGAAAAGTCAAATGTACTATTAGTAGCTGAGACATTGCGGTAATCAAAGCCGTAAACTAAGGTTTGATTATGAGCAAATTTCCAACTGTGTTGTGCTTGCAATCCATAAGAAGCTTGCCTGTTATCATATCGTGCTTGGGATGAATTGCGACTATCAAAACGAGTGTTGAGGAAATCTGCATACACTCTGGCTGTTAGCAATGAATCATTCCCACCTCCAAGTTTTGAGTTCCAAATTAAATCCGTGAGAACTTGATCTGTGTATTTGCGATCGCTATCAGTCAACGAGTTAAAATAGCCTTGACCGTATAATGGTTCGGGAATCGGGACTCCTCCTGGTACTCCTTGGTCTTTGCCTAAGTATAAAGTAGAGAGAGTTAGGGTATTACGAGAACCTAAATCCGCCTCCAACTTCACGTTGAAGTTGTTGTAGAGAACATCATTATTGTCTCTGGTTCCCTCGAAATTCGCCTCTGGAATCGAAAAAGAGTAGTTATTTTCAGCTTGGGTACGGTTATAACCTACAACCCAACCAATATCTCCTATTTTTCCGCTACTATTGATAGTCTGCTGATTTAGTCCATACGCGCCAAAATTAACACCTGCTTGTGTCGTCACTTTTTCTGTAGGACGACGAGTGATAATGTTAATCACCCCTCCAATTGCATCAGAACCATAAAGGGTAGAACCACCACCTGGTAATACTTCGATTCTTTCAACAATATTGGTAGTAAATTCTGAAAGGTCAAAACCACCAGAACCAAGTTCATTAATTGGTCTACCATCAAGCAAAATCAAAACTTGTGCAGAGTTAGAACCTCGGATAAATTGACCGCTTAAAGCATTTACTTCTGTGCCAACAGTACCATCCGGCAAGATTCCTGGAAGAAATTTGAGCGCTTCTCTGACAGTTTTAGCACCTTGGGCTTCTATTTCTTCGCCTGTAATCACGTAAACCGGACGGGTGGAATCTTTCACTGTCCCCTCGCGGCGAAAGGGTGAGTAAACAGGTTCATTGAGTAGTTTATCGATAACTGTTAATTCAATATCTGGTTCTTTTTCTTCTATGGACGCTGGGGTATTTTCAGGCGTTGTTTGTGCAACTTGTTGTAAGTCTGTTGCAGTACCTTTATACTTGGGAAACTCAGATATTTGTTGGACTTGATTAGCGTACGCACAGCCTCCCCCACATACAATCCCATGGATTGCGGTAAAAACGAAGATTTTTGAGAGAAACTCACAACAAGTAACGACACGATAAGTGGACATGAAACTCCTCGTTTTCAGTAAATGCAGATATTAATTTGTGCGATTTAGTTTTGAGATTTAGGCTTAAATTAGCTTGCTACAATGCATTGCCATACCTAAATCATGGTGGATACTATTTGGATAGCAAAAAAGACTCTGTAGTATTCTTTATAAATACCCAAATTATTATAAAACAACTCAAAATTGAGTATCGTTACTAACAGCGAAGCGAACTAGTAACACTTGCAGAGGGTACTTTGTTAAATCGATATCTGTACCCATAAAATTTGTTAATCAAATGTATCATCTGTGCCTCGCAGATAAGTATTTTGTGTCTAAAGTGAGTCGGCGGGCATTCTGACTTAGAGACACGTTGTCTTCGTCTCTTTACAGCTGCGGGACAGTGCCGGATTTACACCGAACTTTCCCCCTTGCGTCTGATGGCTGCTCCCCATCAGAACCGACAATTATGTGTCACATTAGCATAATTAGTGTCTGTATGTAAATTTAGTCGCTAAGAATTTTGATAAATTATTTCAATTCTCGAAATTATTATAAAATTATTGAGAATAATATTATCTAAATATACTATTAATCGCCAGCTATGACTATTCGCATAGTAGTCAAGCCAATGTTTGCATCTTCTGATTAATCATACATTTGAGCGCCTCAGACTCAAATCCCCCGCTGGCTTCTGCACACAAAGCAATGTCAATCCTTAAAAGTAGGCGCATTATGGGTAGTCGTGAAGTGCGATCGCTTTATTCTGCCCAGATTGGAAACGATAAACTCTTTATAGGAGTAGTTTTTTAGCAAAACTCAAAAGGTATGGGGCAATGGTGCGATTAAAGCTGTGGCAATGGGTTGTATTAGTAATTCCGATCGCTTTCATTATTATTTTCTTACTAGTATCCGCTGGTTTACAAATCCATGCCTGGGGCATTAATTGGATTTGGGGTGTGTTCACTCTTTTATTCGTTAGCTGGCGTTGGTTACTAGTAAAATGGACTCAACCCGCCCTACAGCAGGTAGAAGCTGTATTAGCCGAAGTCCAGCAAGAATTAGAATCGACAGCAGAAGATACAGTACTACCACCGGGAAGCGACACCACAAAGCTTGCAGAAACAGCCTTGCAAGAAATTCTCCAAACCGCACAAAGCGATCGCCCGATTTGGGAAGATTGGCAAACTTTTTGGACGCGATGCCAAGATTTGGTTGCAGCGATCGCGCATATCTACAATCCGCAAATTCAATATCCCTTGTTAAATATCTACGTTCCCCAAGCTTACGGACTAATTCGCGGAACGGTGGACGATGTGGATCTGTGGATGCAAAAGTTATCCCCTGTGCTAAATCAGGTAACGGTTGGGCAAGCATACCAAGCCTACGAAGTTTACCGCAAGTTGGAACCATCTGCCCGGAAATTCTGGAAAGCTTGGAACTGGGCGCAGTGGCTGTTAAATCCCGTGGCGGCGGTGGCAAAACAAGTTAGCCAAGGTTCCAGTAACCGCGCAACTGAGCAATTATTGGTGAATTTGAGTCAATTATTGCGGGAAGCTGCCCTGAGAAACTTATGCCGACAAGCGATCGCGCTCTACGGAGGTAGCACTTTACCGATTTCAGTATCCTCGACTACACAAACTCTACCCAAAGCCAAAACTCAAACACTCAAACAAATCCTGGCTCAAGCCCAACCTGCGGAGGCGGTTGAACAAAAACCCGTAAGTATTCTGCTGGTGGGACGCACGGGTTCGGGAAAAAGCAGTTTGATTAACACCTTATTTCAAGCAGATCTGGCAGCCGTTGATGTTTTGCCCAGTACCGATCGCATTCAAAATTACCAATGGCACTCTCAAAGCGGGGAAAGCCTGACGCTTTGGGATACACCTGGTTACGAACAAGTCAAGCGTAGAGATTTACGAAATTTAGTGCTTGATTATGCTGACAACGCAGATTTGCTGCTGTTAGTAACCCCAGCTTTAGATCCTGCCTTACAAATGGATGTAGACTTTCTCGAAGACGTGAAAACAGAAATTCCAGATTTACCAGCGATCGCAGTTGTCACCCAGGTAGATCGTCTGCGTCCAATCCGCGAATGGCAACCGCCTTATGATTGGCAATGGGGCGATCGTCCTAAGGAAATTGCGATTCGTGAAGCCACTGAGTACCGTAATAAGCAGCTGGAAAACTTCTGTAATTTAGTTCTCCCTCTGGTTACAGCTGACAACAAAACACGTCGAGTCGCTTGGGGAGTAGAAGCGCTATCCTTGGGATTAGTAAATGCGATCGCTCCTAGCAAGCAACTGCGTTTGGCTCGGTTTTTGCGTAACCTGGAAGCCCGCACCGTTGCTGCTGCAAAAATTATCGACCATTACACTTTTCAAATGGCAACAACGCAGGGATTAACGTCACTGCTCAAAAGTCCTGTCCTCCAGTTTATTTCTACGCTATCAACTGGATCTCCAACCTTGGCTTATCTGCTAGCAGAACAAATCCCGGTGGAACAGCTACCAATTGTAATTGGTAAACTCCAAATGGCTTATGATTTGTTCTCACTTTTGAATACAGGTAACTCTAACCTGCTCAATTTTGAATTGCTATCTTTGTGGCCGTTGCTGTTAGAAAACTCTGCTTCACCTGAGCGGAATGCTTGGGCATTTGGTCACGCTTTAGTGGAATATTGGACTCAAAATTTGACAGTGGAACAACTTAGCGATCGGTTTAAGAACTATCTATCTACATTAAATCAAAATAAACAGGGTAATTAAATTATGTAAGAAGATTACTTTACCTTTCTTGCTGCTGATAATATTCGTTAGCTATTTACAATACCAAGAAGGGCAAACACCGTCAAATAAAACACGCTTTGCAGCTTTGATCGTAGTTGAATCTAGCTAGGGTTTGCCAAGCTTTAGCGGAGCGATCGCCTCTTGACTGAGTGCTTAAGGTTTGGGCGATCGCCCCTGATAAAAGCTAAATTGAAGTAGGTACAGTTTTGGATCTGGTCATTGAGCGATCGCCCTTTACCTCTAACATCATGTTACCATTAAATACTGTAGTAATTCTCTCCAGAGTTACTAGCAAGTATGAGATTAATAAAATATAGATGATTAGCTAAATAGGAAAATGCGATGGAAGGTAAAAGATTTATCCATACCTTGCGATTAGAGAATTTTCTTTCCTATGGAAGTGAAGGTGAAGAGATTGAACTGGAACCGCTTAATGTTTTAATTGGTGCTAACACTTCAGGTAAATCGAATTTAATTGAAGCAATTGGAATTTTAAAAGCAACACCAACAGACTTACCCGCCCCATTTCGGCAAGGTGGAGGGGTTGGCGAATTTCTGTGGAAGGGTGGACAGGAAAATCCAATAGCTAAAATAAAAGCTACTTTAAGTTATCCTAAAATACCTCAACCGTTACACTATGAGTTAAAGTTCACAGTCACGAGACAAAGACTAGATTTGATAGACGAAATAATAGAAAATAAATCTCTGACTGCTGGTGAAAATATTGTAATTTCTTACTATCATTATAACAGTGTTTACCCAGATTTACGGAGAGGAGAATTATATGTTAATCCACTTAATGTCAAATCAGACCAGTCTATTTTATCCCAGAAAACAGACCCAGATTTATATCCAGAACTCTCTTATATCAGTACTGAATTTTCAAATATTTGTTTATATCGTTACTGGCAAATTGGGCGATATTCAGAACCTAGAAATGCTCAAAAAACTGATTTACCGCAACATCCTTTACTAGAAGATATAAGTAATTTAAGTTTATTTCTAAATGATTTAAAATCCAAAATTGGAACTAGAAAACTTATAGAAAATTTAAAAAAAAATTATGAAACAGCAGAGGAACTGGATGTAATAATATACGCAGGTACAGTACAGATATTTATTCGTGAAGAAGGTTATATTCAACCAATTCCTGCAAATCGTTTATCTGATGGTACACTTCGTTATTTATTTTTAATGGTTTTATTACTTGATCCAACTCCACCGCCACTTATATGTATTGAAGAACCAGAATTAGGTTTGCATCCAGATATTCTACCTACTATTGCAGAAATGTTAATAGAAGCATCGCGGCGTACTCAAATCATAGTAACTACGCATTCTGATGCTTTAGTTTCTGCTTTGAGTGAATATCCTGAATCAGTGTTGGTATGCGAACGCGATGAAAAAGGCTCTCACCTCCGCCGCCTTGAACCTGATAAACTGAAAAACTGGCTAGAAAATTATACTCTTGGTGACCTCTGGCGGATGGGTGAAATTGGGGGAAATCGATGGTAAAAGAGGTGAGAATTTATATAGAAGGTGGTGGAGATGGAAAGAATACGAAAGCTTTAATCAGACAAGGATTTAGCAAACTTTTCAAAGCACTTGTGGAAATAGCTAAAAGTCAACAAATTAAATGGGATATTACTATATGCGGTTCTCGTAATAACGCTTTCCGTGATTTTAGGAATGCTTTGAAATCTCATCCAGAAGCCTTTAATGTGTTGCTTGTTGATGCAGAAGCATCTGTTACTACACAGTCTCCTTGGGAACATCTTAAGTTTAGGGATAATTGGGATGCACCACCAGGTATTGATGATAGCCATTGCCATTTAATGGTACAAACAATAGAAGCTTGGTTTATTAGTGATATGGCAACTCTCAAAATATTTTACGGAAAGGGATTTAAAGAAAATGCTATTTCCAAGAATGCTAATGTGGAGATTATTGACAAAGATAGTTTAAAACCAAGCTTAAAAGCCGCCACTTGTCCCACTATAAAGGGTGAATATCACGAAATCAAACACGCTTCCAAGCTTTTAGAGTTGTTGGACGCTGATAGAGTACGTCAAGCTTCGCCATACTGCGATCGCTTTTTCACTACACTAACTACAATCATGGGTGCATCAGCAAGCTAATATAACGAAGGGTAAAATATCCTTGAGCGATCGCTCTTTGCCTCTAACATCACGCTACCATCAGATATTGTGGAATTTCCCTGCGTAACTCGATAGCATCTATGACTGCCTCTCACTCTGAAACTCCATCTACCAAAGCCGATGCCAGTACTTTTATTTCTGACCATCGACAGGTAGACCGCAGTAAGCTAAGTCAAATGTACCTGCATTATGTCGAGACGAAGGATAAATATCCTCACGCGATGTTGCTGTATCGAGTGGGAGATTTCTTTGAATGTTATTTCCAAGATGCTGTCAAACTAGCGCAAGAATTAGAATTAGCCCTCACCAGCAAGCAAGCTGGGGAACAAGGACGGGTGGCGATGTCTGGTGTTCCGCATCACGCTTGGGAACGCTACGCGACGATGCTAGTCGAAAAAGGCTATGCAGTAGTAATTTGTGACCAAGTAGAAGATGCAGCAGAAGCTACTGGGAGATTGGTGCGGCGGGAGGTAACGCGCGTCCTCACTCCTGGCACTTTGTTGGAAGAGGGAATGCTCAAATCAAGTCGCAATAATTACTTGGCAGCAGTAGTAATTGCCGCAAATCATTGGGGCTTAGCCTATGCAGACATCTCCACAGGAGAATTCCTCACCACTCAAGGCAGCGATTTGGAACATTTGACACAAGAATTAATGCGCTTGCAACCTTCAGAAGTGTTAGTTCCGACAAATGCACCTGATTTGGGTAGTTTGCTGCGTCCAGGAGAAACTTCGCCGCATCTACCGGAGTGTTTGCCGCCATCATTTTGTTATAGTTTGCGATCGCAACTTCCCTTTGCTCAAGGCGAGGCTAGACCAAGATTATTACAGAAATTTAAAGTGCGATCGCTCGAAGGACTCGGTTGCGACCATCTTCCCCTCGCCGTTCGTGCGGCTGGTGGTCTTCTAGAATACTTGGAAGATACCCAAAAAGAAAACCCAGTCTGCCTGCAAAGACTCCGCACTTACACGGTTACTGATTATTTAATAGTAGATAATCAAACTCGGCGTAACCTGGAAATTACTCAAACTGTACGTGATGGCACATTTCACGGTTCCCTACTCTGGGCATTAGATAGAACTAGTACAGCAATGGGTGGGCGGGCTTTGCGACGATGGTTATTGCAACCACTAATCGATATTAAAGGCATTCGGGCGCGGCAAGACACCATCGAAGAATTGATGGAAAATACACCCCTACGCCAAGATTTACGCCAGTTGTTGCGGCAAATTTATGATTTAGAACGGCTGACGGGAAGGGCGGGTTCTGGTACTGCTAACGCTAGAGATTTAGCAGCTTTGGCAGATTCTCTCTCACGCTTACCGCAACTATCCGACTTAGTTGCTGATACGCGTTCTCCTTTCTTGAAAGCTTTACAAAAAGTACCGTCAATTTTAGAAGAATTGGCACAAAAGTTACACGCCCATCTTGTGGAGTCGCCACCAATACATATAAAAGAAGGCGGATTGATTCGTTCTGGCGTAAATTCCTCGTTAGATGACAGGAAAGTGACTGTAGAAGCAGACCAACAATGGATTGCTAATTTGGAAGTTGACGAAAGAGCAAAGACGGGAATTCCCACATTAAAAGTAGGATTCAATAAAACCTTTGGTTATTATATCAGTATTTCCCGCGCCAAAGCCGACCAAGTACCCGCCAATTATATCCGCAAGCAAACGCTGACCAATGAAGAACGTTATATCACTCCTGACTTGAAAGAACGGGAAGCACGAATTCTCACAGCCCGAGATGATTTAAATCAGTTGGAATATGAGATTTTTATAGCATTACGGGAAGAAGTAGCAGCGCAGGCGGAAGTAATTCGGCATTTATCTCGTGCAGTCGCGGCGGCAGATGTGTTGTGTGGTCTAGCTGAATTGGCCGTGCAGCAAGGTTATTGTCGTCCAGAAATCTTGTCAGGAAGAGAAATCAACATAGTTGATGGTCGTCATCCGGTGGTAGAACAGTCTTTACCTGCGGGGTTCTTTGTACCGAATTCGACGCAATTGGGTCAAGAGTCATCAGTAATTAGTCATTTGTCATTAGCAGAAGACCAAGGACAAATAACAAATGACAATCCTGATTTAATCATCCTCACTGGGCCAAACGCTAGCGGCAAAAGTTGTTATTTGCGTCAGGTGGGATTGATTCAGTTAATGGCACAAATTGGTAGTTTTGTCTCAGCTAGATTTGCCAGATTGGGAATCTGCGATCGCATTTTCACCCGTGTCGGTGCAGTGGATGATTTGGCAACTGGTCAATCAACGTTTATGGTGGAAATGAATGAAACGGCAAATATTCTCAACCATGCTACATCTAGGTCATTAGTATTGTTAGATGAAATTGGCCGGGGAACGGCAACATTTGATGGTCTTTCCATTGCTTGGGCGGTGGCAGAATATATTGCAGTAGAAATTCGGGCGCGAACAATTTTTGCCACTCATTACCACGAGTTAAATGAACTAGCCAGCATTTTGTCGAATGTGGCTAACTATCAAGTGACAGTCAAAGAATTACCCGACCAAATTATCTTTTTGCACCAAGTCCAACCAGGAGGTGCTGATAAATCCTATGGAATTGAAGCCGGAAGATTGGCGGGTTTACCAGCGGTAGTGATTCAACGAGCAAAACAAGTAATGGGGCAAATTGAGAAACATAGTAAGATTGCGATCGGTTTGCAAAATTTGGATGAAACTKTGTCGATTGACTAATTATTTGTCTGTCTTGAAAAATTAATATTTAAATTACCACTGCCAACAATTCCAGTTTTCATAAGTTAACCTGATTCCACCCTAGATTGCCAAGAGATTATAGTTAAGGCAGGTGAAGTAGCCACAAAGCAATTATGACCACCAACTTACCTGTAGTCACAGAGATTGTACCAATTGTTTTGCAATTGCAACCTGCGATCGCCATGACTGACAATCAGTTTTATGATTTTTGTCAACTCAACCGTGATTTTCGCATCGAACGCAATGCTGTTGGAGAATTAATGATTATGCCCCCTACTGGTTCTGAAAGCGATGAACGCAATTTTAATTTAGTTGGGCAGTTGTGGGTGTGGACAAAGCAAGATGGTACAGGTGTAGGCTTTGGTTCCAGTGGTGGGTTTACTTTACCTAACGGTGCAGTCAGATCGCCTGATGCCGCGTGGATAAAACGCACGTGTTGGGAAGCAATACCAGCACAACTACGAAAAAAATTTGCACCGATTTGTCCGGAATTTGTGATTGAATTGCGTTCTGAGACTGATAACTTACGAATTTTGCAAGACAAAATACAAGAGTATATTGATAATGGCACACAACTTGGTTGGTTAATTGATAGAAAACAACGCCAAGTTTTTATTTATCGTCCTAATATTACGGTTGAGGTATTAGATAACCCTAAGACGCTGAGTAGGGAACCATTGCTAGCTGGGTTTGTTTTAGATTTAAGTCAAGTTTGGTAAGCAAAAAGACAAAACTTTTAAGAAATAGAGCATTGAGCCGAGATGCTTGCAAAAACTAAAAGCAGCAAGAAAGTGACGATTGACTAATCATGTCCGGTTGAATATTTATAATTAGGACTTATACAAAGACGCAAAGACACAAAAAATTTTGAAGTACAAGTAATTAAGCGGTGATCATATAACTAGAGCTTACATTTAAAAGATTTACAGCAATTTCGAGGTAAATGAGGTACACATAGTATTGGTGCATCAAGACTTAAAATGAAAGCATACTCAATCGATTTACGAGAAAAAATAGTAAATACTTACGAAAAGGGTGGTACTTCAATAAGAAAGGTTGCCGTGCAATTTGGTGTAGCAAAAAGCTATGTGCAAAAGCTAATCCAACTTCATAGAGTGCAAGGACATCTAGAACCCAAAAAGCAAGGTGGAGCCATGAAGG
>NZ_SZNH01000025.1 GCF_005869855.1 Nostoc sp. PA-18-2419
TCCGGCGAATGTAGATGACCGAAAGCCAGTACCAGAAATGACTGAGGATTTGATTGGTAACGCCAGTTGCTTCAAGTCGGCAGAGCCGCCCAACGCACTGGCTCAACTTTTTGGAGATAGAGGATATATTTCTCAAAAACTATTTGAGGAGTTATATGAGCGAGGTTTAGAATTAATTATCAAATCCAAGAAGAACATGAAAAATCGCTTAGTTAAATTGATTGATAAAATTCTCTTAGGCAAGCGAGCAGTGATTGAGTCGGTGAATGACCATCTCAAAAATATATGCCAAGTAGAACACTCTCGGCATCGTAGCCCTTTTAACTTTCTGGTTAATTTGATGGCTTCTTTAGCTGCTTATAGCTATTTACCTCAAAAACCATCTATTGACATTTACCCAAAAGACCTTCCTGCTCTACCTCCTGCCATTTTTTAGTTCTGTCGAACTCACGTAGTATTAGGGAAAAGGCTGGAGAGTTAGGTTTGGTGTTAGCTTTTACACATGACATAAAAAGTGAGGTTAATCAATCGACTACCATTCAATTTTGGTGTAGAAATCATAAAAAATATACTTATTCAGTATAGTGAGATACTTATTGTTAAACTTTTGATATTATTTCTAAAGCAGTTGCAAGTTAGTTTTCATGTCCTCTATTCAAGCCGATATCAGAATTCCACCTCATCTTCATCAAAAGCTAGCTATTTACGCTAATCAGGCTGAGGCATTCAAATCTAAGGTGATTATAAACACTCTTGTTCGTTACCAAGAGTGTACTGAGGCGAAATTACATCCTCACTCGAATTTTCCCATTACAGTTATAGATAGGCATAAGCAGCCATTATCTCTGGCAGGCAACGAGCCGAACTATTTTTATTTCTACGCCACAAGTTAAGATTACCTGATTGAAGAGGAATTTTAATCAGAATTTGTCACAGTTCTTAATACTTGCCACTGCTTACAAAATGTAGGTATAAAAATAGCTGCTGATTAGTTAATAATTCTCAGTTGATTCAGTTTTAATTATGATTGCAAACACTGTTTTAGATCCTTTAATAACCAGTATTGGGCGTGCAGAAATTTGTCAGATTTTAGGAGAGACTTACAACCAGGAACGTTGGAACGATTGGCGCTGGCAAATGCGGCATCGGTTGACTAAGCTGGAACAGTTTCAGCAGTTATTACAGCTTACTCCTGCTGAAGAACGAGGACTTTTAATAGCACCAGAAAAGTTTGCTGTAGCCGTAACACCACATTTTGCATCACTACTCGATCCAAAAGATCCGCTTTGTCCACTACGGTTACAAGTGATTCCAAGGGAAGAAGAACTGATTGTCAGTAGCACAGATTTGGTAGATCCTTGTGGAGAAGATTGTGACTCACCAGTTCCAGGACTTGTACATCGCTATCCCGATCGCGTATTGCTGCTTGCCCTAGATACTTGCGCGGCTTATTGTCGTTACTGTACCCGCTCTCGTTTAGTCAGTCAAGGTGAGATGCATCCAGTCACGCGACGGTTAGATGCGATTGTTGCTTACCTAGAAGAACACACTGAGGTACGTGATGTCTTAATTTCCGGCGGCGATCCGCTGCTGATGTCTGATGAACCTTTAGATAAATTGCTGGGACGGTTGCGTGCGATTCCCCATATTGAATTTATTCGGATTGGTTCCCGCGTGCCGAGTTTTTTACCACAACGAATTACACCAGAACTAGTTGCTTTGCTGCGTAAACATCGCGTGTGGTTATCTTTGCACTTTTGTCATGTGCAGGAACTCACGCCTGAAGTAGCACAAGCTTGCGATCGCCTCGCTGATGGTGGTATTCCTCTAGGCAGTCAAACTGTGCTATTAAAAGGTGTCAATGATTCACACCAAGCGCTGAAGAATTTATTTCACGGTCTTCTCAAACTGCGGGTACGACCTTATTACCTTTATCAATGCGACCCCGTTGTTGGTACTGCACATCTGCGAACAAGTGTGCAAACGGGGATTGATTTAATCTCTCAATTGCGCGGTCATACCACTGGCTATGCTGTGCCAACTTATGTAATTGATGCGCCTGGTGGTGGTGGCAAAGTGCCAATTCAAGCTGAAACTCTACTTACCTATGAAAACGGCACAGCTACAGTCCGAAATTGGGCAGGCAAAACCTACACTTATGTAGATCCAGTAGAGCAAGACTAACACTATATATCTATATATAGAAGAGTTGATTGCCATGTAAAACAGACACTTAGGATAGTTCAGTTAACTTCTTGACCAATAAAAAACTAAGTAATTGCAGGAGAGAAGTTGGAATGTTGATTGTGGGTAATACAAAACTCAAAGGTAGAGGCGTGTTTGCACAAAAGCGTTTTCTTAAAGGAGAAATTCTTGAAAGAGTGCCAGTAATTGTTATACCCGCACAAGAAGTCAAATTAATCGATCAAACAGTCTTAGCTAATTATTACTATGATTGGGAAGATGAAGCTGGAGCGATCGCTCTTGGTTTATTGTCCCTGTTTAACCATTCTTACCATCCTAATACTTACTATGTGAAAAAATTTGCTGAACGTGAGGTGGAGCTAATCGCGTACAGAGATATAGAAGTGGGAGAAGAAATTACTGCCAACTATAACGGTTCTCCTGAGGATCTATCTCCAATCTGGTTTAATGTTATTGATTGAGATATCTTCGATAATCTTGCCAACTGAGTAATCGAAATTCTGGTAATTAAGACATTTTAGTTGATTACAGCTAACAACGAAAGCTTGCTCACTGGAAGCTATAAGGTAATGGAACTATTTATCGGTCTTTGTTATGACCTGAAAACAGACTACCTGAAGGCTGGTTTCAGTGCTGATGAAGTGATGGAATTTGACGATGAAGAAACTATCATTGGGCTAGAACAAGCACTATTTGAGTTAGGTCATCAGGTTGAACGGATTGGCAATGGCAGAGAACTTGCTCTCAGGTTAGCAAAAGGCGATCGGTGGGATTTGGTTTTTAATATTGCCGAAGGTTTGAAAGGTCGTTCTCGCGAAGCCCAAGTTCCAGCAGTCTGTGAATTATTCGCTCAACCTTACACCTTTTCCGATCCCTTAACCTGCGCCCTGACTTTAGATAAGGCACTAGCTAAAAGAGTAGTGCGCGATCGCGGTTTGCCCACAGCTGCGTTTGAAGTAGTGAATTCCATTGCTGAAGTACAAGCTGTATCCCTACCTTTGCCATTGTTCCTCAAGCCTGTGGCAGAGGGAAGTTCTAAAGGAGTAACTGGGCATTCGTTTGTTAAAGAATGCGAAGAACTAGTGACGACGTACCAATTATTACGCGAACAACTTCAGCAGCCCGTACTGGTGGAAACCTTTCTTCCTGGTCGAGAATTAACAGTGGGTATTATTGGTAACGGCAGCAACTCACAGGTAGTAGGTGTTATGGAAGTAATTTTTACAGCCAAAGCAGAAACTTCTGCCTATACCACTCTTAACAAAGATGAATACTTGGAACGCGTATCTTATCGTTTGCTCATCGATCCTGAACCACTAGCAGCACAGGCAAGACAACTGGCGCTCGATGCTTACTATACTCTTGATTGCCGTGACGCTGCCCGCGTAGATTTACGCTGTGATGCTAATGGTGTGTTGCAATTTCTGGAAATTAACCCATTGCCAGGACTTCATCATATCCGCTCAGATTTGCCAATTATGGCACGTTTGGCTGGTATGCCATACACACAAATCATTGCCACAATAGTTGAGTCTGCTTGGCAAAGATATGAATCGAGGTAGTAGGGGGCAGAGGGGCAGGAGGCAGGGGAGAAAATAATATAGCCGTAGTCACATCCTTTAGGACATAGTGACAAGGGTGAAAGCTAGGAATAGTAATAGTTTTACCTTCTGCCTTCTGCCGACGCTCGTGGACTCGCTAACGCTGCGTTATCCTGCCTCCTGCTATAACTCCTCACTCAACACTCAACATTCCAATTCTTGCTTAGTGCTTAAATCAGCGACCAAAAAATAAAAACGCCCAACTAAAAGCACTGCACCTATAAGTAGCCCTAGTAATAAACCTAACCATAACCCTATAGCACCCAAACCTAAAGTAAATGCCATCAGGTAGCCGCCACCTAGACCAACTCCCCAGTAAGCGAACATTGTGATTAATGTCGGTATACGCGTATCTTTTAACCCAATTAAAGCACCCGCAGCGATCGCTTGAATAGAATAAAATACTTGAACGATTGCCGCTACAGCTAACAAAGAAATTGCAGTATTAACTATCTCGATATTATTCAGATTACTAATGTCCAAATACATTCCCACAATATAGTTGGGAAATAGCCAAAAAATTATGGCGACAATGCTCACAAAAGGAGTGATCAGTCCAAGGCAAATAAATGCTGCTATGCTTACACCTTTAAAATCGTTTTGTCCCTTCAGTAGTCCTACTCTCATGGTGATAGCATAAGAAATACCTATAGCCACAGTCTCCACAAAACTTTCTGTTTCAACGGCTATTTCATGGGCTGCTAATTTATCTGTGCCAAACCACCCCATGAATAAAGCAATGGCAGTGAATACTCCAACTTCGGCTCCATACTGCAAACCCAAGTACCAGCCTGTTTGGAAGATATCTACAAACATCTCCCTATCGAATTTAAACAAAGCGCAATCAAGCTGATAGTCTTGAAAATACTCATCAAAGTAAATCCAAGTAACGGCGGCGATAAAATTCAGCCAGAGAATAAGTGTGCTTCCCCAACCAATACCAGCTAAACCAAGGGCTGGTAAACCAAATTTTCCGAACATAAATACATAATTAGCAGCTGCATTCAATAATAATCCTGTGATTGTAATTACTGTCAGGAATTGGGGACGATTGAGGGCAGAGCTAACTTCTTTTAAAATACAAAAGCCGAGTGCAGCAGGAAAACCCCAAACAATAGATTGTAAATATGTTTTAGCTAATAATACGTTGCTTTGTTCTTGACCAGTGAGCATCAAAATAGAATCAAAGTGCCAAATAAGAAACATTACAGGGAAGCACATAATCGCAGCTAACCAAATTCCCTGACTGGTAGCACAGCTAATTCGCTCTATTTTTCCTGCACCAAAAGCATTCGCAACGGTAGCACCTACTGTTGAAAGAGTAGAACGACAAATGGAGGCTAGGGTCGAAAAGGTGACTGCACCTAAAGCACCAGCTGCTAAAGCTTGACTGTTAAGTAAGCCCATCATCACCCCATCCAATAAAGGAATCCCTGCTTCCAATATTTGAGCGATTACCAAAGGAACTGCTAATTGTAAGCAGGCTTGGATTTCTAATATGAACTCTGATTTAAATTCTTTTGAGGTTAACTCCATTCTCGAACAAACACTAAATAGGCCAACAAAAAGGTCGCCTTAGTATATTAAGATAAGTTAAGGTCAATAATCAAAATAAATTTTAGCTTTGACAGCAGAATTACTGAATTCACAAGCGAAACAGGCTTTATCTCTGGTTTAAAGAGGAATCGTTGTCTACTTCAATTTGCTTGAAATCTGCTGTTACTATAGCCTCGCTCGGTCTAGAGCCAGGGATTATCTGAAGATATCCGTAATTTTTCTTTACGCTGAAATGATATATGGTCGTGTTTGTAATTTTGGCCAATTTCCTAGGGCTGTATTCGCTGCACCGTCTCTCCATTTTGCTGGACAACATGAGTTAGTTCATGCGCTAACAACTCCTGTCCGCCACGACTCCCTGGATTATATTCCCCTTGGCGAAAGAATACATCCTGTCCCGTCGTGAAAGCCCGCGCCTGAATTGATTGATTCAACTCATTTGATTGGGCATCCGTGTGAACCTTTACCCCACTGAAATCTGCACCAAAAGCCTCTTCCATCGGTTGGCGGATATTGTTAGCCATTGGCTGTCCACTACCCCTTGCTTGGTTGATGGACGTTTCCAAGTCTGAGTTAGCAGCCATCCCAGCTTTACCCTGACGCTGCACCATCGGCGACTTTTGTAATTCTTCTTCCTCTGGCGTTGACTCTCGTTGCAGCGTGCTACTGTCAAGAGATTTCATTTGTAATTCTTCTTCCTCTTCCTCTGGCACTGATTCTCGTTGCAGCGTGCTAGTGTCGAGAGATTTCATTTGTAATTCTTCTTCCTCTTCCTCTGGTATTTCTTGCAGTTGCACCACAGGTGTGATAGAACTTGCCAGAGGTTTCATTTGTAATTCTTCCTCTTGTAGTATTTGTTGGCGTTCAATAGACGAAGAATTTCCAGGCTGTGCCAATTTTCCCATCACCTGCTGTGCGACTGTATCAGCTTCTTGCTCGTAAATATCTCCTGGCTGACTAACTGTGAGTTTAGTTTGGGGACGACGCAGTGGTATTCGACTAATGTCGTGAACTACAGGTTTGTCTAGCGGTGTTAGGGATGAAGCACCAGAAGAGTGCGAATCAAAACCGGGCGTTGGCTGTTTGAGTGCAGGTATTGAGAAGGAATCTGTAGTAATTTTTTTAGGCTGAATGATGCGTTCTTTCATATTTTTCTAACGCCCAACCATTAGGTAGATGAATATGCTGATATTAATATTTAGTGTAGAGCGATCGCACTCAATCAAGCATCATACATGAGCGATCGCTTGATATTTAATACACTCCGCGCTTGATAAATAGGCTAGAATCTCTGGAATAGCAGCAATCAAACTACTACAGAGCACTCTTGTTTAAACTGACGATGTAATCAAAAATCTCAAGCGCCCGTTCTTGTAGTTGCTCTGGAGTAGCAAGTTGTCCAAGCGAGCGAATCTCGAAGATCGGTGCTTCCTTTCGATTATTATCTACATTTTCAGTACGAGAGCCCATCGCACCCATTGATTCCAGGTCATCCTTTTTATCGTGAGTGTCTTCTAAATTGAGATCTGGATTCTCATTAAAGTGTGCTGCTGTAAGGTAATCTGTTCCATTCATGATACCTAGTATCCATTGCTTGCGAGTCAACCCTTCTAAGGCATTTTGATCGCCTGCACCTGCTGCACGTGGGTCATTATAAATACCGTGAGGGAAGAGATCGGTCTGCATATCAAGGTCACCAGTCGCATATTTTACCAAATAGACTAGCGCGTCTGAATTCTGTTTGAAGTAGGTCTGCTCATTGCGATCGAGCAGTTTAAACATTGCTGCGAAATCAGTGCGTGCCATGACTGGAGCGATCGTTTTTGCGTATCCAAGATTTTTATTATCTGCACTTACTATGTAACTTGCTATGAGTGACAATAGCCCGCAAAGTTCCTTTGAGCCAAATTCTTCAGGGGGATGCCAATTAGAAAACTCAGCAAAATAGAGATGGTCTTCAATAGCTTCTTCTGCTTTTATTGGAGCTTTTCCGATTGCACTTGAAGGACCAAGGGCGCCTCCGAGCGCTGCCCCAAGCATATCTCGTGTATCTTTTCTCTGTTGTTTTGTCTCCTCTGACTCGTTCTCAGCAGCGTTCATGGACTTCATAAGTTCGGGAACCCTCGCAAGATCGACCGCGCCTGTCACCTGTAAGGCTCCCGCAGCGCTTTTGGCTGGGAAAATGACTTTCCCAACTAGACCGCTGTTTGGCGCGACTTCCGCAGCGTGAACTACTTGACGCTTGCCAAAAAATCCTGTAATTCTCTGGGTTATTTCGGTGAAATCCTTGAGTGCTTTTTCAAGTGCCTTGCGTCCATTCTCATCTTCCTCAAAAGCATCGGTAACAAATTCAGTATTTGACATACTGCTGCCGTCTGGAAATGCATTGCCTTCGTCTGCTTCTAGAGTGAACTGATTTCCACGCACGATTTTCTCTTTCTTCGAGAGCGCGTGAAACCTATAGTTACCCATTTTTTCATTACCACTGCCTTCCATATCCTGACCAGTCTTGTTATCAACAAGTTCGCCTGAGCCAAGATAATTACGACGCTGCGAGTCCGTCTGTTGAGTAAAATCAGACTTGATAGTCTTACCACGTCCAGCACGTTTAACCTGCTTTGCAAATTCTTTCTTCTCGGCAGGAGTGACCGGAGTAGCAAGCGCACTAAAAATTTGGCTCATCTCGTATTCAAATCCAATTTTTCGCTGAATCGAGGCAGTGCTGTTGGCCTTGCTGACGATTGGTGTTGTTGCCAATTGAGTATCATTTTGCTGCATTAGTTTAGTTTGATGCGGCTGCGACTGCTCCTGTTCTGAGTTGAGGATCGAAAACTCAGACAAGCTAGTTTCTAGGTCTTGCGAGTCTGAAGATCTCTGAACCGCCCCCCCATTTTGCTGCACAACGTGAGTTAATTCATGCGCTAACAACTCCTGTCCGCCCCGACTGCCAGGATTATATTCCCCTTGGCGAAAGAACACATCCTGTCCCGTGGTGAAAGCCCGCGCTTGAATTGATTGATTCAACTCATTTGATTGAGCATCTGTGTGAACCTTCACTCCACTGAAATCAGCCCCAAAAGCCTGTTCCATCGGTTGGCGGATATTGTTAGCCATCGGCTGTCCGCTACTCCTTGCTTGGTTGATGGACGTTTCCAAGTCTGAGTTAGCAGCCATTCCAGCCTGACGCTGCACCATCGGCGACTTTTGTAATTCTTCCTCCTCTGGCGTTGACTCTCGTTGCAGTGTGCTACTGTCGAGAGATTTCATTTGTAATTCTTCTTCCTCTTCTTCTGGCACTGATTCTCGTTGCAGCGTGCTAGTGTCGAGAGATTTCATTTGTAATTCTTCTTCCTCTTCCTCTGGCGCTGACTCTTGTTGCACCACAGGCATGATAGAACTTGCCAGAGGTTTCATTTGTAATTCTTGCTCTTGTAGCATTTGTTGGCGCTGGATAGACGAAGAATTTCCAGACTGTGCCAATTTTCCCATCACCTGTTGTGCGACAGTATCAGCTTCTTGCTCGTAAATATCTCCTGGCTGATTAACCGTGAGTTTGGTTTGGGGACGACGCAGTGGTATTCGACTAATGTCGTGGACTACAGGTTTGTTTAGCGCTGTTGGAGATGAAGCACCAGAAGAGTGCGAATCAAAACCGGGCGTTGGCTGTTTGAGTGCAGGTATTGAGAAGGAATCTGTAGTAATTTTTTTAGGCTGAATGATGCGTTCTTTCATATATTTTCTAACGCCCAACCAGTAGGTAGATAAATATGCTGATACTAATATCTAGTGTAAAGGGATCGCACTTGTAACAATCAATGCAAAATCCAGTTTTTAATGGAGGCATAGCCGAGATATAACCTTGGTTTGCTTTTGATTTTTTCCAGTAGTTCAAATAACGTACTCATTTTTAGCTCCATAAAATCGCATCTCTAAAACTTTTCAATTATTTCAGTTTTAAGTTCACTAGCATAGATAAGTAAAATCTTTAACCTAATTTTCTGGTGAAAGTCCTTGTCTTGAAAAGTTGTCAAAGATTTTTCCATAGACTTTAACACGTGAAGACCATTTTCAGTAATGCTTTCAAAGCAACCCTGTTGTTCTAGGCGGTCGCTCTTGGTAAAATCTTCATTGGTCGTATTGGGTGGAAATTCGCCAAAGTTTTCCTGGTACGCCGATTGTTTGAGCCATCTTTTAAGTATACTGGAACATTCTTGACAGTGAAGTATAGGAAATCGGATGACAATATTGCCTATAGCTTCCTAAAGTTCTGTAATGGCTGCATCGTTTACGGGTTCTGTCAGGCAAAGCACCTCCCGAATAAAAAGGTGGTTTTATTTTAGCCTCTGAGCGATCGCTCAACTTTCAGGATAGTCACTACAATATCAGGCGATTGCACTTCGTTAATGCACCATACAAGATCGTGCGATCACACTGCGCCTAACCCAAGCTTCACCCCTTGCCTAGCCTAATTCCTGTAATATTTTCTCTAACGTCTGATCTATTTCTCCTAACATGTGCGCCATCGCTCCGGCCGCAGCAAAATACGAACTTGTTTTTAATTGATTATCCTCGACATTTCCTGAATGGAGCAATGCATTGGCTTGTGTGTAGAGACGATTCTTCCCATCTATTAAAAACGCAACAACTGCTTCCTTTATCCTATCGTCTCTCCACGCCCCCTCTTGGTTGCACAGCGCGATCATCTTGTTCACATATTCTGTCTGCAAACTATCGATTACTTTATCCGAGCTAACGTTCGACGTTTGGAACTGGTTACTCGTCGCTGCTGTTAGACTATATAGGTCCTGCACCTCGTGCGAATCTATGGGAATTCCCATCGCGCTTGCGTATGTTTGCTGATTAAGTGTCGTGTTCATGTAATGGGCTGCGTCATACCTAAGTTCGCCTTTCACTGTCTCTTGCTCTTTGTCTCCTCTATAACCACTACCAATCTGCGCCATTGCGTGTGGATGGAACAGTTTTGGCGGAACCTGTCTGCCAGTTCCGAGAATCTGTCGTAATGCCTTCGATGTCACACTGAAAAATAGCACGACTCGAGTTTGTACATGCTCTGCATATTGCTGCATCTCCATATCTGGCACTCTCATACCGGGTAGCTGACGGTCATCTCCAAGGTGATCCCTCCCCCTCATCACAGTAGGCTTTCGCTGGATTTTCTCGTCATTTTCTGATACTAGCTCCCGTGAGATCGTTTTTTCAAAAGGCTGGTTCTGTATCCCAAATGGAGCTGAGTCTACTGAATTAGAAGCCGATCGCTGCACCGCCCCATTCTGCTGCACCACATGAGTCAACTCATGAGCCAACAACTCCTGACCGACCTGACTCCGAGGATTATATTCCCCCTGCTTAAAGAACACATCCTGTCCTGTTGTGAAAGCCCGCGCCTGAATTGACCGATTCAACTGATCGGACCGATCATCCGTGTGAACCTTCACCCCACTGAAATCTGCGCCAAACGCTTGTTCCATCGGTTCGCGGATATTGTCCGCCATCGCCACTCCTCCACCCCTGGCTTGGTTGATGGACGCTTCCAAATCTGGTGCAGTAGCTATTCCAGCCTGACGCTGCACCATCGATTTCATCTGCAATTCTTCCTCATCCTCTGGCAATACTTCTCGTTGCAGTGTGCTATTGTCCAGAGATTTCATTTGCAATTCTTCCTCATCCTCTGGCAATACTTCTCGTTGCAAAGACATGATGGAATTTGCCAAAGGTTTCATCTGCAATTCTTCATCCTCTGGCAATGCTTCTGGTTGAATAGACTGGCGATTTACAGGTTGCGCCATTCTTTGCATTACCTGCTGTGCAACGCTATCAGCTTCCTGCTCATACCGATCTCCAGGCTGGCTAATTGAGAGTTTTGCTTGGGGACTACGCAGGGGTATGCGACTGATATCGTGAGTAACTGGTTTGTGGAGTGGTTGTATCTGAGGAATTGCTTGGCGTGAAATTGCCGACGACTCCAAACCAAAGCCATGTATCGGTTGTTTCAGGGATGGAATTGAGAAGCCTGTAGTAGTTTTTTTCTGCCGACTGACCTGTTCTCTCATTTTCTTCTCCAGATGCCCAAGCAGTAGCTAGATGAATATTTTACTGTTAATAATATCCAGAGTACTGCGATCGCACTTGTAACACAATTCCTCTAAAGTCTAAATCAAAGCAAAAACTAAGTTCGACTTTTGGCTACTTTTGATTCTGGTGGACTACCTTTAGCCTTGATTGTAGGAGAGTTTTTTTATTTATGGATTCATATCAAGAACAAACTTTTTCTACATTTAATGGCGATGTTGGCAGTACGGCTGGATACGCCGGACTTGCAATGACTTCTGATGCCAACATTGCTCAAACTGCAAGTAAATACCTCAACGATTCACTACTGCTGAACGAATTAACAGAGCAGGTGTATAAAATTTTGCAAGAAGATTTGCGATCGCAGCGGGAAAGAACAGGTGATTATAGTTCTCATAGGTGGTTGTAATGGCTGGAAATGGTAATAACGGCAAAGTAACTCACGAATTGAATTATGTTACTAGTAATCGTTTTTATGTAGAAATAGATAGTTCTATTGCTGCATCTTTTAATGAATGTACGGGATTAAGCGTTCAAATTAAGAAAAATGTTTTTCAAGAAGGTGGTGTCAACGACCAGCAAAGAATTTATTTAGGACATACAGAATTTGCAGATGTAACTCTTAAACGTGGAGTTACCGACCATCCAGGTTTTTGGAACTGGATTAATGCAGTTTTTGACGAACAGAAGAAAACATCTCGACGCAATGTAAATATTTTGATTTTCAATCAATCTGGTGAAACGATGATGAGTTGGACTTTGATTGGTGCTATTCCAGTAACTTGGAAAACACCTACACTCCAAGCAGATGGGAAGGCCGTTGCTATTGAAGAATTAACTTTAGCTTATGAAGGTTTAAAAGTTGCCAGAACTACAGGAGGAGGCAATTCTGTAGACCGGAATGCCAAAACAGGATATTTCGCTTCTAGTTAATTGATTCTTTTTCCAGTAAAAGTATGCAAATAATTCAAAATCCATTAGGAAATATTCATCCACTCGGGATCAGTTCACCTTTAGCTAATACTCACAGATTAGGATTAACGAAAGAGTCAAATTTACTGCATTCCCGAAGTAATATCATCAGTCATATACAAACAAAATCGCCATTGGTTACATCTTCTCAATTTTTCTTGTCTCGCGAGCAAGAACCATCGATAAAACCCTTAATTGGATGGGATAGTTGGGATAATCAAGATACTAATGGTGAGTTGCCATTTATTGACTTTAATCCTCTTGAATCAATCAATTCAGAAGAAAATAATTTTCCTAATAACGAAATAGTAAAAAGCAATATTTCAGTAATAGTACCAAATATCATTGAAAATCATGAAAATAATGATAGTTCAAAAAAAGTAAATATTCAAACTAAGACTAAATCTAATTCTCAAAAAACTAATAAATCTCAACGAGAACCAAAAAATAAGACACAATCAAGAAAGAAAAAATCAGTTAAATCCTCTCCAGCTAAGAATGTTATACAAGCTGCTGAAGCAAGTAATATTCTCAATAATCCTTACGAAGATATCTTCATAGCAAAAAAGGAAACTCTCTCTGCTGAGGTTAATTCAGAAGTACCCATATTAAAACATGATTTCGGTTTATCTGGTTTAGATAATACTACAGATGATAACGATTCTCCAAATAGTATTACGCCTACTATAACAACATCTACTTGGTCTAATGTTGAAGAACAACCAAGTTTGTTTAGGAAAATTGGCAACGAAGAACTACAAGAAATTTCTGAGTTACCATTTACTTTACCGAGTGCAGAGCCATCTGTTCCAGAAAGTATTTTGCCATTTTCACAAAAAACTAGATTAGACGAAAACACAACTGAATTAGCAGAAAATTCACCTAGAGAATTTTCTTTGCTTACTAATTTAGAGGAAAAATCTACTTTTTCTGGGAAGGGTAACTTAAAAAATAAACAACAATTAGATACTGAAGCATCCCAAACATTTGAGATTTCAGATATTCCCATTAGTGTAGTATCTCCACAACAAGATTTTGAAATATCTCAAGTTACTGCTAATAATCAAAGTAGCACTACTCTGAATAATTTAATTCAAAAACAAGAAGTATCACCAATCTCAAGTTCTCAGTCTCAGCAAGAAGAGTTACTAAATATAAGAAGTAATAATCTTGAAGCAATTACAGCCATTGAGCCAAATTTTATATCAGAAAGTACTACAAATGATTTTGTTACTGAGAATTCTTTAACAAATGCACCTATACCATCAGTAATTAATTTCCCTAGTATAAATGAAGTACCTACTTTACTCAATCCTTTAGTAAACTCTCAACAATCAGTAGAATCGAATATACCGTCTACTTTAGCTAATTCTGAGCCTTCACTTACAAAAAATCCGATTACAGTCAAACAAGAAATTGATTCTAGTGTTACGAGTGATTCTCTAGCCTCTCCACCTATTCAATTAACACCTAACTCAAACAAGATTGAAGAGATAAAAAGTAATTTTCAAAAATATAATGAAAACGAACAATTAGTAACTTCAGAGTCTCAGTCTGCTGTGGTGGGTAATATTTCAGATATTCCAGCAAATGTAATTTCACTCCAACGTGACAACAATCTTGAGAATACTATCAGCGAATCTATAGAAAATCAGCCTATTTTAGCACTACCTGAGATTGTTGAGGCACCAAAAGTTAGCAATATTTTTCCTGAGATTGTTGAAGCACCAAAAATTAGTAACGTATCCTCTGAGATAGTTCCTGACTTTTCGCCTAAAGTGGAAAAAATACCAAATATAATCTCTCAAGCACCATCTCTACCTCTAGTTAACCCTCTGCAAAAAAAACAGGAAGATGAAAAAACTTTTGTCACCTCGAATCAGGAAAATTCAAAGCCTCTCTCCTACAACCAAATAGATTTAGAGACAGGTTTTCCAAATTCTGTGACAAGTCAAGAGGTTGTTCAAACAGCAAAAGTTAGCAATATATTCTCTGAGATTAGTGAATTACCAGCAGTTAACGCTACATCGCCTGAAATTATTTCTGACTTTTCTGCTGATATAGAAAAGTTAACACCAAACCTAATCTCTCAACCGCCATCTTTACCTCTAGCTAATCCTCTGCAAACAAAACAGGAAAATTTAAAGCCTCTCTCCTACAACCAAATAGATTTAGAGACAGGTTTTCCAAATTCTGTGACAAGTCAAGAGGTTGTGCAAACAGCAAAAGTTAGCAATATATTCCCTGAGATTAGTGAACCACCAGCAGTTAACCCTACATCGCCTGAAATTATTTCTGAGTTTTCACCTGAAGTCGAAATCACAACGCCAAACCTAACCCCTCAAGCACCATCTCTACCTCTAGCTAACCCTCTGCAAACAAAACATCAAAGTGAAAAAACTTTTGTCAACTCGAATCAGGAAAATTCAAAGCCTCTGTTTGATGAAGAAAGAGATTTGGACACAGGTTTTCCAGATTCTGCAATAAGTCAGGAGATTGTGCAAACAGCACAAGTTAGCGATGTATCGCCTGATATTGGTGAACCACCAAAAATTAGTGATGTGTCATCAATTGTGGAAACATCGAGTATTTTCCGAAAAATAGTTGAAAATAAACAAATAGTAGAGTCAGATTTATTAGGAGCGATCGCTAATTCTGAAAACTCTGAAATTATAACTTTTGTTGATGCCTCAGATAACCAAGATATCTCAGAAAAATCAACTTTTCCCCAAAATCAGCTAAGCACACCTCCTCAAGTTGAACAAAATACCACCACTAAAAATTTAGCAGCACCTAAAGGTTATGCTACTGGTGGTCAGGTAAGAGACTCCCATCATCAAAATAATCAGCAGATAGCACCTTCAGATACAATACCTGCAATGCTGACGCCTGGCGAGTTTGTGATTAATACTAGGGATGCACAGAAAAATCTACCTCTACTACACCACATCAACACTGGTGGTACACCGGACGATATTATTCTTCCAAGTTTACAGATACCCAATCTTAAAGAACCAGAACAAAAAACTTCTCCAGAGAATTCGACTAAAGTCGATTCTTTTTCAGATACTTCATTACAGCTAAAAAACCTTGATAATCAATCACCTGAAGAGTCTAATTCTTTAATTCCTGCTTCCTTGGGGTTGAATACTGGAAAGAAACTTTCGGTACTCAACTCTCCTCAACTTAGTGCTGTCGAAAGCAAAAAGACTGATGTGGGTGGAACTTCACCTCAATACTCATCGCCTTCACTAATTTTTAGAAAAGCAAATTCTACTACTAATACACCTTCCCAATGGTCAGACACACCTTCTCAATGGTCAAATGTAGAAGAATTATTTAATGATGGTAATGATGAATTTTCCAGCTTCTTTAGCGGTGGGGAATCTAAAAGTCAAAATTCTGAATTTTCTACTGTTTTTCCATCAGAATCTTCACATGCTCCTAAATACGTTTCTGCACCTATAGGCTTTGCTGATGGTGGAGAAGTCACTACACTTACATCTGTAAACACACAACCGATAACCGAAACGATAGAAAGCTCTGCTCTCAAAGATGAAGGGAATAACAAAGATGATACAGCAAATTTGGAAGCTTTAGCCAGAGAAATTTATAGTAGATTACGCCAACGTTTGGAAATTGAACGAGAACGTCACGGCGGTTTTTCAGGTCGTTTACCTTGGTAGATTTCATTAAATCAATTTAGGAGAAATACTCAAATGGCAACTCCAGCAATTATTGTTACTCATAAGCGTCAACCCCAACTTGAGAAAGCCAAACTTGTAGCTTATAACGGTGAAGCACCAGATTTTGAGTTGATGTTTAATCCTACAGAAATTAGTTTTAGTCGAACTGTTGAGTGGAAAAGTAATGATGGAAATAGAGGTACAGAACTGCTCCCAAAGGTTAACTTTTCTGGCGTCAAACCTTACACGTTTAGCCTGAAACAGTTATTATTTGATACTTATGAAACTAAAGAGTCGGTAATGACAAAGTATGTAGACAAAATCAAGAAAGGCGTAGAAACAATTAAAGGAGCAGCTGACAAACGTCCACCTGTTTACATACTAACATGGGGAACAGTGTACTTTTATTGTGTAATCACAAAGTTAACTTACACATTAAATATGTTTTTAACTGATGGCACACCAGTTAGAGCAATGGTAGATATAGACTTGCAAGAAGTAGATAAAAATAATCTTCCTGGGGGAAAAGAATCTAAATCTAAAGACAAAGACCGGAAAGCAAATCCAAAGGTAGCAAAAAATTAATGGGTAGAAAAAAGTAGGCGAAAACAACTCATAAATGCTGAGTTTATCCCTCTAAAGTTTTTCATTTAATATTATTAACTGAAAGTTTATGCCTGACGTAAATCTTTATCTAAGCGAACCTATATTTGAAATAGAAGGAAAGGCTGCTTCTCCTGAATTAATGAAAGATTTGCTGCAAATTACTGTAGAAGAAAGTATGCATTTACCAGCAATATTTACGCTGGTAATACATAATAGCTATCTTCCCACATCTGAACGTCCAGAAAACCAACCTTGGCGACACGAGAAGTTTTTTAAAATTGGTAATAAAGTAACCTTAGGTTTTAAATCGGGTACTACTCAAAATCAGAATTTTAAAGAGGAGAAAAGAAAAATTTTGATTGAAGGGGAAATTACCGGGATGGAAGTTCACTTCAATGAGAAATCCGAAGCTAATATAATTGTTCGTGGTTATGACATATCGCATCGCCTTCACAGAGGTCGCTATAATCGTTCTTTTTTAAATACAACTGATAGCAAAATAGTTAAAAAAATTGCTCAAGAAACAGGGATAAAAATTGGCAAAATAGACGAAAGTGGCGAAGTTCATAAGTATGTATTCCAAGAAAATCAAACTAATATGGAGTTCTTGCAAGAAAGAGCCGCTCGTATTGGTTTTGATTTATTCATTACAGATGACAAAATAAATTTTTGTAAACCAGAAAGTCAGACATCTTTAGTATTGAAATGGCTAGTTGATATTAGTAAATTTAGTACTCGTGTCACTAGTGCTGAGCAGGTGACATCTGTGGAAGTACGTGGCTGGGACTATACCCAAAAAAGATTGATTACCTCAACAGCCACCAAAGAGAAGCAAATGACCCAGACAGGTAATAAGCTAGGAAGTACTACCAGTAAAGCATTTCGCAATCTGCAAACTCCCAAAATGATTGTTGTAGATAAACCTGTTGCTAACAAAAAACAAGCAGACAAGATGGCTCAAGCTTTGTGTGATGAACTGGGAGGAGAATTTGTTTATGCAGATGCTAAAGCAGTAGGAAATCCAGAAATTCGACCCAGAGGAGTGATTCGTCTTGATGGTATGGGCGATCGCTATAATGGTCAGTATTATGTCACCGAAACACGTCACTTTTACAATGGGCGGGTTTATGAAACCGAGTTCGGTGTGCGCGGGTTGCGTGCTGCTAACCTATTCACAACTCTATCCGCAAAAAAACATTTACAGCCATCTGAGACTTTATTAGTAGGAATTGTAACTGATAATCAAGACCCACAGAAATGGGGTAGAGTGAAAGTCAAGTTTCCTACTCTCACAGAAGAAGATACAAGTGACTGGGCGAGAGTTGTAGCTGTGGGGGCAGGGTCAAACAGAGGTTTCGACTGTTTACCAGAAATAAACGATGAAGTATTAGTAGGTTTTGAGCATGGCGATATCCATCGTCCCTACGTCATTGGCGGCGTATGGAATGGTAAAGACGCACCACCAGAAAAAGTCAATGACTCAGTTGGTGGACGCGGTGTAAGATTACGCACGATTAAAACTCGTGTTGGGCATACTTTACAGTTTATCGAAGAAGATAAAGCCACCAGTAAAACAGGTATTCGTATAGAAACTCAAGCTGGTCACAAAATATATCTTAATGATAGTCAGAAGTGTATAGAAATTGAAACCAAAGGCGGTCATAGAATCAAAATGGACGACATGGGTAGATCTGTTTCAGTGAAATCAACAGGTAATATGTCATTAGATGCCGCTGGCAATATCGATATTTCCGCTACTGGTACGATTACGGTCAAAGGTGCATTAATTCGACTTAATTAATTCCTAATGACGCTCTCAATCAGAGGCTAAAAGCGTAGCTTACTTCTCTGTAATTCATAATTCGTAATAAATATAATAGGAGATTGTAATGGGTAGACCAGCAGCAAGAATTACTGATAATGTGGCGCACCCCTTACCCCCAGTCTTAACAGGAGGACCGGGTAGTCGCAATGTATTGATTGGGTCTTTACCTGCGTGGCGGGGTATACTTGCTGCCGCAGTACCAGGTTTGCAGTCTGCTAAAACATCTTCTGATGCGGCTATCAAAGCCGCTGAGGCTGCTACCCTCGCGGCAGCTGGTACACCAGGGGCACCTGCTGCCTTATCTGCTGAACAAACTACAAAGGCAACAGCATCAACTACTATGGGTAGTGCGATCGCTACTGCTGCTGCTGGTGCTGATATTCATAATTGCACCACACCTTTACCCGTACCTCCTCACGGTCCTGGGGTTGTGATTGACGGTAGTCAGACAGTGCTGATTAACAATCTGCCTGCCTGTCGGATGGGCGATACTATTTTAGAAGCATTAGGGCCGCCAAATAAAATTGTTAAAGGTAATCCCACTGTTTTGATTGGCGGCTGATTGCAGAAGCAGGCACTAAATCAGCCGCAATTCGTGATTATTTAGCTTAAACCTCGTTTCTAGCCTCTGGCTGGGAACAAGGCAATTTTGAATTTTGAATTTTGAATTACCTGGAGGGTTCGACCTTTGGCGAATAGGCTTTACCGCTTTGTGCCGATATCTTTGAAGATATACATGTCACAGCTGTCTAAGTGCCAGATATGGTTTATGGTCGTGAACGAGCCTATTTGGGAACAGGTTGGGCTTATCCTCTACGCTTGAGCGTGCAAGGTGGGATACAGCTTAGCCGTGAAGAACAAAAAGTCAAAGAATCTATTTGGATTATCCTCCGCACTGGAGTAGGTGAGCGGGTTTATCGACCTACTTTTGGTTCGCGCTTGTCAGAACTGGCGTTTGCACCTTTAAATACCGATACTTTGCTGCGAATTCGGATTTATGTTTTGGAAGCATTAGAAGTTTGGGAACCACGCATTTTTGTTGATGAAGTTCTCACTGATACTGACCCTGTGCGCGGCAGAATAGATATCACCATCAATTATCGACTCAAAGAAGGCCCCGATATTTACAGCTTTGTTTATCCTTTTTATTTGGTTTCAGCTGGGGAGGAATCGTGAACTTTGACTTTTTACCAAAATTACCTTCTTCTAATCTAGACGATCGCGCTTTCGATGACTTGGTAGACGAATGTATAATGCGTATTCCCCGCTACTGTCCGGAATGGACAGACCACAATCTTAGTGACCCAGGAATTACGCTCATTGAGTTATTTGCTTGGTTAACTGACCAAATGTTGCTCAGATTTAACCAAGTACCGCGAAAAAATTATGTTGCTTTTCTGGAATTACTCGGTATTCGTCTCCAGCCTCCCGCCCCAGCACACACAGAATTAACTTTTTATTTAACCGCTGCTCTGCCGGAAGCTTATACTATTCCAGCAGGATTAGAAGCTGCAACTATTCAAACTGAAACAACAGATTCTATTACTTTTAGTACGGATTCGCCGTTAGTTATCGGCAAACCCCGAATACAGCACTTTTTAACCGCCCAAACCACCGAAGATATTCCCCAATCTCTACGGGAAAGAGTCACAACTTCCTGGACTCGTGAATTTAACGGTTTCTGGACAGGTAACGAACAATCAATTTTTGAAGAAGAACCCCAGCCTGGTAATTGCTTTTATTTAGTAATTAATTCTGAGGATTCTTTAGATGCTAATGTCTTAGAAATTATTTTCCAAGGAGCTGCCGCTACCCCTGCGGGGATTAACCCCAATCAACCACCCCGCAAGTGGGAAGCTTGGGATGGAGAAAATTGGCAACCAGTTTTATTGCAAGAATCAGATGATAAAACTCGCGGCTTCAGTTTTTACGAAATGGCGCAACAAGGTGGAAATCCGGAGCAAGGTGCAGAAATACTTTTGCATCTGCCTCAAATTTGGCCTGTAACTAACTTTACCTCTTACCGGGGTCGCTGGCTGCGCTGTACCTTTGCCATCACCCAAAGCAATCAATCTGGTTACAACCGTCCACCACGAATTACTGGCTTAGCAGTGCAATCAATTGGCGGTACAGTCAGGGCTAGTCACAGTACGCTGATTCTAGATGAGCGCTTGGGAATTAGTGATGGTACACCGGGTCAGAGTTTCCAACTGCAAACCTCACCAATTTTAGAGCGCAAAGAAAACGAGTATATTTTAGTTACTCCGGCTAATGGTTTGCCTCAGAAGTGGACTGAGGTAAGAGATTTTGCTGATTCTGCACCGCATCACCTTCATTACACCGTCGATTCGCTCACGGGTGAAGTACAATTTGGCCCGTTGATTCGGGAACCCAATCAAATCAAACAGCAAACCCAAGTGCGATCGCGCATTCAGCAACCATCACTCGATGATACATCTGTACAAGTCAGTACTTTAGAAAACAGCCAATCTCAACACCAGTATGGGGCGATTCCTCCCCGTGGGGCAGAGATTAGAATGGTGGCATATCGTACAGGTGGTGGCAGAGAAGGCAATGTCCAAGCTGGAGCAATTCAGTTTTTGAAGTCTGCATATCCATATATTGCCACCGTGATTAATCGCATACCAGCAATTAATGGCGCTGATGCCGAATCGCTAGAACAAGCTGTAATCAAAGCACCACGAATCCTACGTACCCGCGATCGCGCCGTCACTGCCGAAGATTTTGAAGTTTTAGCCCAACAAGCAGGTAGAGGAGCGATCGCTCGCGTGCGGTGTCTGCCAGCTAATTCTCAAAGACAAGCAGGTATAGTTACTTTAGTGGTAGTTCCCTTTGCAAACACAGATGCGATCACTCAAGGCAATGGCATGACACCAGAAGAATTTGGTCTAAGTCATGCACTCCAAGACCAAATCTTAAGTTACTTAGATGAAAGACGTTTATTAGGAGTACAAATAGAACTACAAGAACCAAATTACGTAGGTGTTTCTGTACAAACAGAAATTGCTCTAGAACCCGCTTATGATAACCCTTATGCTCGAGAAGAAATTCGCCGTAATTTAAGAGTATTGCTGTATAAATATTTAAATCCTTTAACAGGCGGACTTGACGGCCAAGGTTGGCCGTTTGGGCGACCAGTTTATACATCCGATATTGTCGCCTTACTGCAACAAACCCCAGGCGTGCGTCATTTAGGCCCCGTCCTGCTATTTCCCATCCGCAAACAAGGAGAAAATTGGCGACGACAATCATCACCAGAACAATTAATAGACCCGGGTCCAGAAGGCTTAATATGTTCTTGGGCTGATACAAATCTGCGTTCAAATCACGACATCCAGATAATTCGTAATTCGTAATGACGCTCGAAGACTCGCTAACGCTGCGCTAACGTAATTCGTAATTTGTCAGTAGTTATTCTCCCCCAATACCCAATACCCAGTCCCCAATCTTATGGTTCAAAGTCGCTCTAGTCCGGCTGTCCGCATTCAATTAACGCCAATGCAAATTCCCGAAGCTTTACCTGTAGCGGGTTTAGCCTTCGCTAATGCCGAAAACATGAATGTAGCAGGACGTAGTTTACTCTTGCATCCTGGACACCCAAGCCAGATGGTTGTGCAAGTGCAAAACTTAGAAGCGCGTCCTTTGCAGGTAAACTTTAGCGTTGAGGGAAACTTTCCCACTCAATGGTGTCAAATTGGCACAGAAGGTAGTGAGATACCACCTCGCGGACAAATGGATGCAGTTCTCTACTTTTCAATTCCTGAGACATTTTTTGAAGACCAAGAAGCCATAAACCCAGGTACACAAGAGAAACTAACTCTTAATTTTCGCAGCTTAGTTACTCTACACATCGATTCAGGCACAGACAACGAACAAATCCACAGAAGCGAATATTTTGATTTATATATCCGTCCTTATACTGCTTACATGGAATTCTTGCCAATTTTGTATCGTGAAGTAGACTTTATTGGTCGCTTCATGAAAATATTTGAGCAAGCTTTTCAACCAATAATTGATAGTTATAACGTCATGTGGGCAAACCTCGACCCTCTGACAACACCGCAAGCACTATTACCCTTTATGGCTCATTGGGTTGCTTGGCAAGTAGATTCCGTCTGGAATCTTCAGCAACAGCGGCGTTTAATTCGCCGTGCAGTAGAACTTTATCGTTGGCGGGGAACTCGTAAAGGATTGCGTCTCTACTTACATCTTTATACAGGCTTACCATTAGACGAACATTTACCTAATGAAGCAGATAAACATATTAGTATCACAGAACCTTTTGGTCCAAGTTTCATTATTGGAGAAGCACAACTCGGAAATGCAGTTTTAGCAGGTGGACAACCATATCATTTTATAGTCCGTTTGCGTTCCAATATTTCTAGTGGCATCATCAACGAACAACTTATTCAAAGAATTATCGAACAAGAAAAACCTGCTTTCTGTACCTACGAACTAACTATTGAAAATCCTGCTAATTAAAAACTTAGCCAATAAAATCTTAATCTTCTCTTTCTATCTTTGTTTCTGTGTTTGCTTTTTTGAATTTTGAATTTTGAATTACTTATGTCCCACCCTTTCCCACCCCCACCAATTAAATCCTTAGAACGTCTGCAAGCCGCAGATGGATTACTAATTAATGCTGAACGCTGGCGGACAGCCCACAATTACCATCGTCTACGGCAAAACGCCCAATATCAAAGTTTAAATCAACCAGGAATTGTCTGCGGTTTAGGCGTGCGAGACATTCCTGCACCAAGTCAAGTAGAAGCCAGATATCGAGATGGACGTTGGGTACAAATTCAACCTGGTATAGCCATTGATTTAGCAGGTAATTTAATTGTTGTACCAATCTCCTATGACTTTCCCATTGATATAGAAGTAGCAACCTCAGAACCAATCACAATCTACTTAGTAGTTAGCTATGTAGACCCTGATGAATTGCGGCGTACACAGCAAAGAGATATTGTTCAAGAAACTTATAGAATCGACCAAAGAAACTCCACACCAGTCACTTCAGAAATTGAAATATGTCGAATCCTGCTGCAACCTGGACATACTGATATTATTCAACCTGCGGATGCTTTTTTTCCTGGATATAACAACATTGATTTGCGTTATCGCCGTCAAGCACAAATGCGTCCCCAAGCACTTGTATGTATGGCCCAGGCCAATCATAGTGACCCAGAATGTGCGCGTAATTTTTTCAGCCTTTCCTACTTATTACAAGCAGTAGAACCCTTATACCCCAGTTTGCGAGGAGCTGATGAACCAGGTCAAGTTTCTTTATCGGAAAATATTCTAGACTTTGACCTACTTTATCTTACAGGTGGACAGGCTATATCTTTAAATAGTTTGGAATTTGAATCACTGAAAAATTACTTAAATTTAGGTGGTGTGCTTTTAGTTGATGCACCAGTAAATGCTAACCCTTTGATTGAAAGTATTCAAGCATTAGCACAACAGTTAGAGAGTCCTTTAAGACCTTTAGAAGAATTACAACGTAGTCATCCTTTAAGAACAAAACCTTTTTTGTTTGCTGCCTTGCCAATGGTTAATCAACAACAAATTAAACTCTTAATCGGTGGAGGAATTATTTTAGTAATTGGGGATTTAGCAACTGCTTGGGGACTGGATAGAGATTTGAATTTACCGCGATTAACGATTCGGATAGCTCAAGAACTCGGAGTTAATATTCTTCATTATGCTTGGAAGCGGCGACAATTAATCGGTTTGCAACAGGAAGATAATTCCGGGCAGTGGTGAATAGACCTCTTGCATAAATATTTTTTTGTCTCACGCAGAGGCGCAGGGGAAAGTGTGAGCGCCGACTTTTGGCGTAGACGCTTTGCAGTGAAGGGGTCGCAGTCTTGGCGGTTTGCGTCGATTGTGATCCCCCGAACCCGTAGGGCTTGCCGGAGGCATCAGAACTTTCCAAGACAGAAACGCACACAAGAGAACATCAAAGAAGGACTTTTGCAAGAGGTCTAATGTTTAGCGCTAGGCTAAAGTATCAATTTTCTCCATTGATGATTTTTCGTAAGCGATTTAATTGGCTACGATATAATGCATCAACGATATCATCATCGGTTGTAAAGACTCCTTCAATCCAATCGCCACTCCAAGCATGACCTTCTACAAGGCGATAAAGTTGGGCGCGATCGCCCACTGGAGCTGTGCGGAAGATTTCAATCACCCGTTCTCCTTCATCTTCTCCAGTCCAACCTCCAATCAAAGCACGCACGCGATCGGCACGTTGATTCAAGGTCAGATGGGGCAAATCGTCGGTACTCTCTTCCATCACAGCATCATCTTCATTGAATCCTGCCTGCCCTTCAGATGGATTAAAGTCAATAATGCTCCGCAATCCAACTAGAGGATTAGCTACCAGTGGTTCCAGGAATCCATGAATAAATGCTGCTTGAGGATGAACCGTTCCCAGCCAGCCATCTGCAACTTTTTGATTTTCTGGGAACTGAGCAGCCATCCCATCTAACTTATCCTTGATTTCGCCTGATTTAACACTCTCTGTAATCGCTTCTCCATAGGTTCGCTCCAAATCTGAGCGAATTTTTACAGCCCACAGTGCATCTAGGGAATCTGCTTGCCAGTTCTGAGTTCCGTTATTGGCGTCTGCATCGAGACGTGGCAGAACTTGTTCCGGCGCATACTTAGCACTAGGAACAGCAGGACTGCCAGCTTGTGCCTTCACGGAATCCAAAATCCACTCCGATGAGTAGGGGCCTGGATTACCACTTCCGAAAGCGTGGGCATTCTCGATATCTTTACAACCCAGTTTGACAGCTAATTCTGCCATTTTAGCTGTTTGATTATTAGAATCTACCTTGTTCAGGTTACTATCACCAAAAGTTTTCCAGCGATCGCCTAAGTCATTCACCACCCACAATCCTTGTTCATTATCAAAATCATGGGCAACTAAAGCCACCAAATCATCAAATCCCAATTCTGGCATATTGGCAGTTTTTTCCTGTACTTGGGCAATAATCGTGTCGTAAATAGCTGAAACAGTTCCGAAAATTGTCGCCCCATTTGTAGTGTTGTCATTGATGTAGCGTGCCACATCAAGGGCAATCTTCCGCTTCATGTTGTTGAAGAATAAGGGATATTTTTGTCGCCAATACTGCCGAATGTCAGCTCTTGGTGTACGTAAATGTCCGGCTGCAAAGTGATCTGTCAAAAAGTGGTGGGCAGCGGCTTCACGCGCCATTCCTTCAGCGATGTCTTGCCCAGATTGTCCGGCAAAGAATGCCCGTAGAATTGTGTCTTCATGTAGAGCTCGATAGGAACCACCCGCAGAGGATCTATTTCCTCCGTCCGGGCCTGCTGTACCATGAGGGGCAGCGAAATGTTCGCTATTGTTCGCCGCTAACCGCAGATAACGGTTATCAACGGCTTCAGTCACAGCCTTAGAAAATTCCAGCTGTGCCCAGACTCCTCCCTGTGGCTGTTCGGGTGTACAGATTTGAGCAAATCTAGGATCTTGGGGATTGATGGTTTTGATGGCATAGATAATTTCATCCTGTGTGCCGGGAGTTTTACCGGGATCGGGCGATGGGGTTGCTGCGAGATGAAACAGCGAGTCAGGAACAGGTTCCTCAACACCTTGCTCATTCAGGCGAGTATCACGCGGATCGAAGTAGTCGCCGCTCAACATGGTGATATCGCCATGAGTGAGGCGAAAGGGAATTTGTCGGGGTGGGTGAATTTCTGTCCCTGTAGTGACTTCTCCTCCCTGAAAGTCATAGGTTTGCCCACCAGACCCTTTATCACCTAATGATTTATGCTCTAGTGAGCCAAATCGTTGGATTATGGGTTGTGAAGTGGAGTGAATGCCGATCTGTTGCTTTCGTTGCACAGTAGTATCAGGCATCGAGATGATTTGATTAGCTACCTGCTGTGCTTGGTGTTCGTACTGGTCTTCTGGTTCGCAAACCGTCAGTTTTGCTTGCGGACGATGCAAGAATATGCGACTAATGTCATGACTAGGGAGCTGTTGCTTGCTGGTTTCTGGTTGTGATAATTGTTGCTCGGCAGATTGTGTATCTTGCGAGTCGGTTACTACCTGATTAACTTGAGGGGATGGGGCAGTATTTATTTGTGAACCGAAACCACGTGTTGGATTCGCCAATGTAGGAATACTTGAAAAAACAAGCGAGGGATTCGTAGAAGTGGATGTAGCTGCTTTTTTTTGATGCCCAATTTTGCGATCGCTCATCTCACCCTTCCCCCATCTATACAGTGAGTTTCAAAAAATGGTGTTTGAGTCGATTGTATAATTTATCTAATTGCGATCGCTATCGACTTAAGTATAAATTATTCTACCTATGGCTGAAAGCTAGATAGAGAAGCTGGAAAATATGTAGTACCGCGATCGCGCTCATGAACTTGAAGCAGCTTTTCATGAGCAAGACCAATAAAAATCCAAGCTCCTCAATTCATTAATTAATCCGATACTGACGGAGTAAATTTCGCACAAATGACAAGCTGACCTTAAATTTTTGCGCCAACTGACGTTGAGAGCCTTCTTTTACAACATACGCCATAATCACACGCTCACATAAATCTTTTAAGTGAGATACTGGCATCTATTTAAACAACGCTATCTCTTCACTCTATTGGAGTATGTGGTTTAATTACCTGAAAATTGCTGTAAAACACATCTGTTTGATTCGTGGACTGTCTTGCTCACTGGCATACAAAGTTTTTTTATCGGTCAATTCTAACCGTTGAACTGCACGGTGCATGATTGATATACTCACGTTAATACCACTGCGTTCGGCTAAACGCTCACATAATTCTGATAGTATGGCATCCGGTTGCTCATCTACTAATTGCTGTACAGCAGGCAAGTTCTCAATTTTTATTTTAGCGATGCCTTCTCTACGAGACGCTACGCGAACGGCGAGCTACGCTAACGCTCCACCTCCATGAGGCTTAGCGTTCACTTCTCCTGTCTTTTGATAACTACGTATCAAGCGTTGAACGAACGATAAGCACTCCTTGAAAGCGTTCAGCTAGTTGTTGTTGAGACCCGAGCTTTGCTTTATAAGCATCAACCACACGTTGGCGTATATCCTGAGAGTAGGGGGCAGGCATTCACGAGCAAGATTTTTACTGCGTCTTTAAGTTTACTAGATTTGTAATCTACTCAATTGAAAACTGCTGTATAAGCGCAGCGATACACGCGTGGAGTTCGGGCGTCTTGAGCACTCAAGACTTTAGCGGGTCTGTTCAGCACCAACGTCGAAGCGATCGAGCATCATCACCTTGTTCCAGGCTGCGACGAAGTCCTTGACCATCCGCTCGTGACCGTCATCAGCGCCATAGACTTCAGCAATTTGACGAAGTTGGGCGTTCGAGCCGAAGATGAGATCGCAGCGGGTTGCAGTGAACTTCGCTGCACCGGTTTCGCGATCGCAGATATCAAAAAACATCTCGCGATGGTCAGCAGGCTTCCACTCGTAGTCCATACTTGTCAGGACACGGAAAAAGTCATTGGTCAAGACACCGGGTCGATCAGTGAAGCTACCGTGCTTTGAATAGTCCCAATTCTGATCCAGGGCGCGAAGTCCGCCGACCAGAACCGTCCACTCGGGCGCGGTCAGCGTCAGGAGCTGCGCCCGATCGAGGAAGATCCGCTCCGGCTTCACTTTATAGCCGACCGCCTCATTGTGATAATTTCTGAAACCGTCCGAAACTGGCTTCAACCAATTAAACATTTCAACATCTGTCAGTTCCTGAGTTGTATCCATCCGCCCCGGAGTAAACGGGACGGCAACAGAAACCCCAGCGTCTTGCGCGGCTTTTTCGACCGCAGCACAGCCACCGAGGACGATTAGATCCGCGATCGAGATTTTTTTGTTGCCCGACTGAGCGCTGTCAAAGTCTGCCTGAATTTGCTCAAGGGTCGATAAGACCTTGCCGAGCTCCTGCGGGCGGTTCATTTCCCAGTCCTTCTGGGGATTGAGGCGAACGCGCCCCCCATTTGCGCCGCCGCGCTTGTCGGAATGGCGGTGACTCGATGCCGCTGCCCAAGCGGCTGACACGAGCGCCGAAACCGAGAGTCCACTCGCTAAAATCTGATCCTTGAGAGACTTGATATCAGCGACATCAACAACCTCGTGATCCAGTGCTGGAATTGGATCTTGCCAGATCAGATCTTCCTCTGGGATTTCCGGACCGAGATAGCGCGTTTTCGGCCCCATGTCTCGATGGATCAGCTTATACCAGGCGCGCGCGAACGCATCGCTGAAGTAATCGAAGTCACCCAAGTAGCGTTGACAAATCTCCTGATAGACCGGATCGACCTTCAACGCAATGTCCGAAGTCATCATCATTAACGGGTGCTCAACGCCCTGTTGATGGGCATCTGGTGTCTTTGGCGCATCAGGATTGCTCGGCTTCCACTGAATGGCACCTACTGGACTCTTTGTCTGTTCCCAGTCGTACTTAAAAAGATTGGTTAGGTAACTGTTGTCCCACTGGATTGGGTTTGGAGTCCACGATCCTTCGATCCCGTTCGTCATCGTATATTCGGCAAACCCAGTGCCTTCAGGGTTCTGCCACCCCAAGCCCATAGCTTGAATCGGCGCGGCTTCCGGTGCTGGACCGATCTTGTCGGGCGAGACCATGCCGTGACTTTTGCCAAAGGCATGACCACCTGCGATGAGCGCGACAGTTTCTTCGTCGTTCATGCCCATACGCGCAAACGTCTCGCGAATGTCTCGCGCTGAGCCATAGGGGTCGCCCTCGGCGTTTGGACCTTCTGGATTGACGTAAATTAGCGCCTGGTGCGAAGCTGCTAGCGGGTTCTCAAGGTCGTAGTATTCCTCGTTCGGCTTCCCAACCCACCGAATTGTGCGAGTGACCATCTCGTCAGGATGACCAGGGTGTTCCTTAATATCGTCAACCGGATCGCCGTTCCAGAACTCCGGCCCCCAGTATGTCGCGCGATCTGCCTCCCAGGCATCAATGCGACCGCCACCAAAACCGAAGGTCTTAAAGCCCATGATTTCGAGCGCGCAGTTGCCAGTCAGACTCATCAAATCAGCCCAGCTTAGTGCCGCACCATATTTCTGCTTGATGGGCCAGAGCAGCCGTCGTGATTTATCTGTGTTCCCATTATCCCACCACGAATTGATTGGTGCAAAGCGTTGCATACCCTGACTCGCTCCGCCCCGACCGTCTGCAATCCGGTAGGTGCCTGCGGCGTGCCACGCCATACGAATCATTTGAGGTCCATAATTACCATAGTCGGCTGGCCACCAGTCCTTTGAATCGGTCAGCAGCGCTTTGATATCGCTCTTCAACTGTTCGAAGTCAATCTTCGCGAAGGCTCCCTTGTAATCGAAATCTCGCAGTGGGTTAGCTTGGGGCAAATTTTGGTGAAGTAGCTCGACCTGAAGTCGGTTCGGCCACCAATCATCAACTTGCGGCTTGGAGCCGAGCGCGCCGCCAATGCGGGTTCCCCGGAAGGGACATTGTCCAGGAGGGGTAGCAGGGTTGTTGTTCATGGGGCTGTTATTCATTCAGTTCAATCCTTCTTCATTAAGTTTAATTCTCTCTAACAGTTTATGTTAGTCAAGCTGTGTTGAGCGCCGCCATTTGTGGCGGTTTGAACAGCATGTGCCTTGATCACTAAAGTTCTTGCAAGTGTTGAATGAGCTACCCTTTGCTAAAGTGCATTCATTAGGGCACATTTATGCTATAAAACCGAGATATGACCAAAAACCTGCAAGATGTCCCGAAAAGGTTTGATTTTACGTTCTAAATAACGGCTTTTTTGAATTGGAAGTAACAAATTATTAAAACCAGACAGGACAAGGGTTTGCAGACCATCTTGCAGAGAATTACTCAAATTTTGGCCACTTTTTCAGCCAATATACGACACACTACTTTGATCATTTCATATTTAGAACTGCTGTAAAATATGATAACTATTTCTTATATAATAAGTATTACATAATACTTGTTTCTCTGTATTCATTTCCTGGTGATATCTTCTGTATCACTAGTAGTTAGAGCTTTTAGGAAAACTTTTTGGTTTACTCTTCGTGGGAACAAATTCTTGTTATTGTTAAAAAACAGCCAAGTGAGTTTGAAGACTGGTTAGAAAATCCACCTGAAGAATATAAAGATATTTTTGATGAAATTACAGAAGCCTCGCAAAAATACGAGTAAAAATCAGTAGAGACAAATCAGTTGGTGCCAGAGGTATTCTCAATAGCGAATAATCTTCAAGAACTAGCACAGGAATCTCAAGACGAAGCAGATAAAATCAAACAAGAAGTTGAAATAACTAGACAAATTTTAAAACAAGTCAGACTGAACTAACTAGTTTTGGTCAAGGTATATCAAAGGTTTTATATAGCCAATGCGGCGAAGCTTGATTGCGCGATCGCAGTATCTATATTTATGAGTCAATCCATAGGATTTTGAATATCTATCAAATGTTAATCGATTCAATAGGTAATTTTACCACTGACCTGTCCAGTGTGAAAGAGTTCTCAAAGCTGTAGAACTCTTTGCCGCGCAATCTCACCAACGCTGCCGTCTGAATTTGCAGGGTTGCCAAGTACAATGATCGCATTGAAAGTTTGGCTTTTTGAGTTGACCAAAGGTGCTTGACAGCAAAATAGAGGAACAATATTAATTACAAGTAGTGAAACTGGTATTGTCAACAAAATCGGTATAACGAACCATAGTGCTGCTCAATTTTTCGTTCCAAATTTACATTACATTCTCATAATTTACAGTTTTATTAAAGTTAACCTTATTCTATCTGCAACATCAAGAATACCCGACCCCATACCCCACAAAAAACAATCAACTACCTAAAAGCCTTGCCTAATCAAAATTTTTATGAGTGAGTACATACTTAATACATATTAATAGATGCCAGATTGTAAATGAGATACTAATATTTGCTGTATTTATTGAAAGTTAACTTCAAAGCATAAGTAGGCAATAGGTAAGTATCATAATTTTCTGGTTTTTGTACTCGATTGTCGAGACAATCAAACCGAATTACTATAACTGCCGCTGCTACTGTTCGCTGTTTTAATAAATAATCCTTCCAAGCAATCTTTAGTTTTCAAGTTAGATATATTTAATACCTTAACTTTATAACTCTGGCTATTTCTATTTTTTCTATTTACATGTTCCGATAATGCAGTTTAGAGGCGGGGACAAAAATCAAATTATGAACAAAACCTTTGCAACTATTGACGGGAATGAAGCTGTTGCCCGTGTTGCTTACAAATTAAATGAAGCGATCGCCATTTATCCGATCACTCCCTCTTCAGCAATGGGTGAATGGGCGGATGCTTGGTCAGCAGAAGGTCGTCCTAACCTCTGGGGAACTATTCCTAGCGTTGTGCAAATGCAAAGCGAAGCAGGAGCCGCTGCTGCTGTACATGGAGCATTACAAACAGGTTCCCTGAGTACTACCTTCACGGCATCTCAGGGATTATTGTTGATGATACCTAATCTCTATAAAATTGCAGGTGAATTAACTAGCGCGACGATTCATGTCGCTGCACGCTCTCTAGCTACTCATGCTTTATCAATTTTTGGTGACCATAGCGACGTGATGGCAGCTCGGGCTACTGGTTTTGCCCTGCTGTGTTCTGCTTCAGTGCAGGAAAGTCAAGATTTTGCTCTCATCGCCCATGCTGCTACCTTAGAGGCGCGAGTCTCATTTATGCATTTCTTTGATGGTTTCCGTACTTCCCATGAAGTGCAGAAAGTCAAATTGCTTTCAGAAGACGATTTGCGATCGCTCATGGACGATCGTCTCATACTCGCCCATCGTCGCCGCGCCCTCACTCCAGACCGCCCAGTGTTGCGGGGAACTGCCCAAAACCCAGATGTCTACTTCCAATCTCGTGAAGCTGCTAACCCTTACTACAACGCCTGTCCCGAAATTGTCCAGGGGATGATGGATCGATTTGGAGAACGCACAGGCAGGTATTACCAAATTTTTGAATATTATGGTGCTAGCGATGCCGAGCGCGTCATCGTTCTCATGGGTTCAGGCTGTGAAACCATCCATGAAACAGTAGATTATCTCAACGCCCGTGGTGAAAAAGTTGGTGTGGTGAAAGTGCGACTTTACCGACCCTTTGATGTCCACAGATTTGTTGCAGTATTGCCTAGTAGTGTACAAGCGATCACTGTCCTCGACCGCACCAAAGAACCAGGTAGCGCCGGTGAGCCATTGTATTTAGATGTAGTGGCTGCTATTCATGAAGCATGGGGAGCAAGGGAGCAGGGAGCAGGGAGCAAAGGGGAGGAGCTTCTCCCTTGCCCCCTGCCCCCTGCCCCTCTGCCTAAAGTAATTGGTGGTCGCTACGGTCTTTCATCCAAAGAATTTACGCCAGCGATGGTTAAGGGCATTTTTGATAACTTAGCCCAAAGTCAACCAAAAAATCATTTTACTATTGGTATTAATGACGACGTTACTTATACTTCTCTGAGCTTTGACCCGAAATTTTCTACGGAATCGAATAACGTTGTCAGGGCAATGTTCTATGGGTTGGGTTCAGATGGTACAGTTGGCGCTAATAAAAACTCTATCAAAATTATTGGTGAAGAAACCGATAATTATGCCCAAGGCTACTTTGTCTACGACTCGAAGAAATCTGGCTCGATGACCGTTTCTCATTTGCGCTTCGGTAAAGAGCCAATTCGCTCGACTTACTTAATCGACCAAGCTAACTTTATTGGGTGTCATCACTGGGGATTTCTGGAACGCATAGATATTTTAAAAGCTGCTACTGTGGGGGCGACTTTATTGCTTAACAGCCCCTATGATGCAGATAGCGTTTGGGAAAATTTACCCCATAAGGTGCAGCAGCAAATTATTGAGAAGCAGTTGAAGTTATATGTAATTAACGCCAATCAAGTTGCCCGTGAAAGTGGCATGGGTGGCAGAATTAACACAATTATGCAAGTATGCTTCTTCGCTTTAGCTGGAGTCTTGCCAGAAGAAGAAGCGATCGCCAAAATTAAACAAGCGATTGAAAAGACTTACGGTAAAAAAGGTGCAGAAGTTGTCCGCATGAATTTGCAAGCCGTAGACAACACTCTAGACAATTTGCATAAGGTAGATATACCACAGACACTCCATCCTAACTCTTGTACAGACGCGATTAATCGCGTCTCTCCTAATTCTGCTCCTGAATTTGTCCAGGAAGTTTTAGGCAAAATCATGATCTGGGAAGGTGACGATTTACCTGTCAGCACACTACCAGTTGACGGCACTTTTCCAGTAGGTACTGCTAAGTGGGAAAAACGCAACGTTGCCCAAGAGATACCTGTTTGGGAGCCGGATGTCTGCGTTCAATGTGGTAAGTGCGTGATGGTTTGTCCTCATAGCGCTATMCGTGCTAAGGCTTATCAAGTCGATGAATTAGTTAATGCACCAGAAACCTTCAAGTCAACTAATGCCAAAGATAAAGACTTTGCCGATCAAAAATTTACCATTCAGGTCGCTCCAGAAGATTGTACGGGATGTACTATTTGTGTAGAAATTTGCCCCGCCAAAAATAAATCTGAGCCATTGCGTAAAGCAATTAATATGGCACAACAATTGCCATTGCGGGAACAAGAGCAGAAAAACTGGGATTTCTTTTTAAGTTTACCCAATCCTGACAGGCGGCAGTTGAAATTAAATCAGATTCGCCAACAACAATTGCAAGAACCTTTATTTGAATTTTCTGGTGCTTGTGCTGGTTGTGGTGAAACACCTTATTTAAAATTATTAACCCAATTGTTTGGCGATCGCGCTGTCATCGCCAATGCTACGGGTTGTTCTTCAATCTACGGTGGTAATCTCCCCACCACTCCCTGGACAACCAACGCCCAAGGACGCGGCCCAGCATGGTCTAATAATCTATTTGAAGATAACGCTGAATTTGGTTTTGGTTTCCGTTTATCTGTGGATAAACAAGCCGAATTTGCAGCGGAACTCTTGCAACAATTGAGCAGTGAATTAGATGAAAACCTAGTTGATTCTATCCTCAAAGCCGAACAAAAATCTGAAGCTGATATTTGGGAACAGCGAGAACGGATAGAATTGTTGCAGCAAAAGTTAGATGAAATCTCAACTTTTGACCCCCATGTAAAATCCAAAATCCAAAATCTCAAATCCCTTGCTGATTATCTAGTGAAAAAAAGCGTTTGGATTGTTGGCGGTGATGGTTGGGCTTATGATATTGACTTTGGTGGTATCGACCACGTGCTAGCTAGTGGTCGCAATGTCAATATCTTGGTCATGGATACAGAAGTATATTCCAACACAGGCGGTCAATCTTCCAAAGCTACACCACGAGCCGCAGTTGCAAAATTTGCTGCCAGTGGTAAGCCTGCACCAAAAAAAGACTTGGGTATGATTGCTATGACCTACGGAAATATCTACGTAGCCAGTGTAGCCCTTGGTGCTAGAGATGAACATACCTTGAAAGCATTTTTGGAAGCAGAGGCTTATAACGGGCCATCGTTGATTATTGCTTACAGCCATTGCATCGCCCACGGGATTAACATGACTACAGGTATGAATCATCAAAAAGCCTTGGTAGAATCAGGTCGTTGGTTGTTGTATCGGCATAATCCAGAGTTGCAAAAACAAGGTAAAAATCCTTTGCAATTAGATATGCGATCGCCTACCCAATGTGTAGAAGATTCGATGTATCAAGAAAATCGTTTCAAAATGCTTACTAAGAGCAAACCTGATGTTGCTAAGCATTTGTTAGAACAAGCTCAAGCTGAGGTCAATACACGTTGGCAGATGTATCAATATCTGGCAAAACGCGAGGTTCTTTAAATATCTGTCCTGATTTACATGAGAAACAGGATTACTTTTGTGACAAAAATCGTGAGTTTGTTGATGAAACTCGCGATTTTTGCTATTAGCACTGTGGTTCACAGCAATTTTCATTCTATTTAGACCACATACTCATCTTCCTCTCTGCGACTTCGCGCCTGGAGCGTGATAAAAAAAGCAGTGGTTGATTTACCTGAAAATAGCTGTAAGTTCACTCTTTGAAGCATTTTCATTCTGACGAAATTTCCCGATAAGCTTGGCGACACTGCTCATAGTTATCTGGTGAAATCTCAACATTACCAAAACATAATTGCTCGTGAGTAGTAATTAAAGTTTCATAAGGCTGTATGGGACGATGAGACGATCGCAACAATTGCAGATATTCTCCATCTGTACGGCTAAGTTTGTGAGGTGCAATGGCTTGCTGATGCAAGTGCTGTAACATTGCTAAATAAATACAACGACAAGCTTCACGGTAGTTACCCTGACGGTAAAATTGTTGCGATCGCTCCAACAAAATGGCGATGGATGACTCACTAGAGGCAGTTTTTACGCCCAAATTAGCAAAATTGCCACCTCTACTCAGCCAAGAATATATATAAGGACTGAATTCTTGCCATAACCGCCAAACCACCCAAGCGACAAATAAGCCTAATATTAGCCAAAATAGGAATTTCAGTAACTCACCTACCCAAGGACTAATTGACCATCCACCAGGCAATTCTGGCAGAGCTTGTCCCAAGCGGTAAAACTGGTATTCCCACCATTCTCCTACTTGTTGTTGAAATTGAGAAAGCTGCCAATTCCAGCTAGTTTTTTCAAAAGTATCTGTGGACATAGGGGAGAAGTGTGGGGAGAGTCGGGAGAGATGGGGAGATAGGGAGGTGTGGGGAGTGTAGGGAGTGTAGGGAGTGTAGGGAGAGAAGGGGCAAGATTTTTCCCCATCCTCCCACACCTCCTATAACTCCGACACTCCTTGTTTGCCCCATTCCCTATTCCTCAATTACAGTTGACTCTTTTTTTATCATTATCCAGCCGATAACAGCAAGTAGCGCACCGAATGCCAGAAATCCTATGTCCCAAGCTAACTGATTTGGCCCTGGTTTCACATGATGGATACCGAGAATTTGGTGGTCAATCACTCCTTCAACTAAGTCGAATAACCCAGCACCAATCAGTATTGAACCAATAAACGTCTGTGATGACCAAGGAACATCATCGCGTCCTCCAGCACGCCACAGCAAGATTATTCCGACTACGGTTACTACCCAATCAAAGGCATGAAATAACCCGTCCCACACCATGTTCAAATCTTCATTGGCAACGTTTGTCAGAGGTCGAATGTTGCTCAACATATGATGCCACTGGAGCAACTGATGCAGTACAATTCCATCAACAAACCCTCCAAGACCTAAACCAAGAACAACTCCGGCAATAATTAGGGGTGTCCGTCGGTTGAAGGTTGTATTCTTCGCCTCCATTTTCAACCTCATAAATCGGTTTTCTACCAAAATAGAATTTTTTTGGGAATAATATCTTCTATCTTGAGGCAAGTGCGATCGCTAGAATCTAAATCTCATATAAACAACAGATATCGCCTTATTTCTATTAAATTTAATTTGCACACCTGGCTTGAGTGGATCGAAATTTTTGGGAAAATGGATACTGCGATCGCACTGAATACAAAAAATTAATGCGTTCTGTCTTGCAACCCCTACAGTAACCAAAAGTTTTCTTTCTCAGTGAACTTAAACTTTGGATACAGGCTTTAAAAATAGCCATGCCATAAAGAATGTAGCCGCTGTGAATAGTTGCATCAAATCTAAAGCCGACAGATAGCCATCTGCAAATGAAGCAATACTGCGATCTGTAATCCCAAATACCCAAGATGATAAGCCAAACAGCCAAATTCCATTCTTGAGATTTCCGACAAATTCCTTAAACTCTGATGGTTTTTGGTCGTTCACAATCTTCCGCTCCGTTGGAGATGTCTAGTGGTTATACAGTTATCGGTTTTGTCGATTTGGGTTAAAGTCTCCCAAAAACTGGTAAGCATTGGTGCGCTGTAGCACCAGGCTATAGACTTGATAACTGTTCGCTGTGTGCTGACTTAATCAGGAATACCTGCTATGAGGAAGTTTTTTAACTCCTAAGGCAGAATTTACACTCAGCTATTAATAATATTAATAAATATTTCACCTACTTGACTTCCCTACCCAAAGGTACATCTGATAATCTTGACATTGCTTTTTTGGTTTTGTCACCTCAGATAGACGGCAATAGGCTGAGTTTCTAGCTTTGTAGTACCAAAGTTAAGTATTCAGATTACATAATCTTTAAACAACTATATAAAGATTTATTCATATTTTATATAAAAAACTACTAAAGATAGATGCATTTTTAATTTAAATCTAAATATGTGAATAGATTGTAGGGTAGCACCGATGTGTAACCCTACTACAATGGGCTATGAGCTAGATTTCTGGGTCAGCCAAGCGGGTGGTGGGACGACTTTGATATAAGTCTTGAACAACTTGGAGAGCAGAAACTAAGGCTACAAGAGCCATGACGGTAACAGGTAACAAACCTTTGCCAAAAATGGCGATCGCCAGCAGCACAACTGCACCCCCAAATCGATACTGGGAGCGGATTCGGCAATAACGAATCATCCCAAATCTATGGAGAATACTAACAGCTAACGAGCATAATGCGACTGAACCGCAAATCAGCCATCGGTAAGAATCCGATAAGGCTAAAGTTGGTTTGCTTAACAAGATTTGTTCTACTCCCACTCCGGCCGCAGCAAAGCCAATCACTAGAGGTAAATGAGTGTAAAGCCAGAGATAAACAATACCAGTTTTTCCATGCGTCCGCGCTATCTCAATCGGTTTACCGCCCAGATTATCGAAATAGACCCACCACCAGCTAAAAGCAATAATTAAACCAAACACGGCGGAAATTACAGTTAAAGTATCCCATTTCTGCTCAGAAACACCGTTGACCACGGCGATAATTGCTTCACCCAAGACAATAATAGTAAACAGTCCAAAACGTTCTGGTAAATGGGAAGCATGAGGGAGTAGTCCGACTTGAAACTTGCGTGCTGTTAAGGGTGTAGTAAAGTCAATAACGATTGCTAATGTCCAGAGGGCGAATCGCCAAGGGACGGGTATAAATGCGGAAATGAACCAAAGCAAAGCGGCGATCGCAAAACCAATTGCGTGGCGAGTCGTCAAAGCACGTGCTAAGGGGATGTGTATTCCAGCACGGACGTATTCGATCACCAACACAACCCGACCGAGAGCATAGGAAAGGGCAAAACCAGGAGAACTTTCGCTTAAACCGTGGTGTATATTCACAGCCATTGCTGCTGCTGTTAGCATTTGTACACCAATTAACAGTCGATGTCCGACATCATCGCTATCAAAGCGGTTCGCGTAAAATGTAGTGCCAATCCACGACCACCAAACAGGTATAAATAAAACTACAAAGCCAAATAATCCTGAAAGTGAGATATCCTCATTGAGATTGTGAGCGAGTTGAGAAACTGCAACTACAAAAACCAAATCATAAAAAAGTTCTAKCCAAGTGGCGCGTCGTTCTTCTTGAGTGTCTTCACCAGTGCGTAACCTTGGTGGTTGAATAAAATTTGCCATAGTGCTAATTGCGAATCGCTAATTGTTTTTTAGCATTAGCTGTAGGCAATTAGCGAATGGATAGATGATTTTGCATAAATTGCTAAAAATTTGCCGATAGATAAAAGTACGAATTCTGAAAACTATTATCAGATTTAATCACAACAAATAAAGGAGAGTAATTATAATGACAGTGAACATTAAAGCTTCATTAGTTCAGCCAGGTAAAAGTTCTACATATTTAGTTTTGGGTGATTTATACACTCTGCTTGCTGAGGGAAAAGATACAAACGGGGAGTATGGGTTAGTAGAGGCTCTAATGCAACCACAAAGCGCTGCACCACTCCATAATCATGACGATGCAGACGAAGCACATTATATTCTTGAGGGAGAGATTGAGTACCAGCTTGACGAGGAAACTATCACTGCAACTGCTGGAACCTTTATAAATATTCCTAGAGGTAAATGGCACAGTTTTAAAAATATCGGCTCGATACCTACCAAACTACTGATGTGGGCGACACCAGCAGGGGGCGAGCAGTTTTTTGCAGAGGTAGGGCATCGTGTTAACTTACCATTAAATGAAGAAGAACGCAGTCTTTTGGGCGTTGTGAATCCTGCCGACTTTGAAAAAGTCCTTGTCATTGCCTCGAAGTATATTAAATTCCCGACAAGTTGAGGGAGAGAGAAATCAAGTTCTTAAGTCGGTTTGCGTGTAGGCAACGTTTTTAATATCAGATACTCATTAGTGGAGTTCAGAGGGGGATTAATCCAGTTCAAATACTCTTTAATGAAGCTAAAAGACTCTTTAATGAAGTTCAAAAACTCATTAATGAAGTTCAAAGACTCTTTAATGGAGTTTAAAGAGTCTTGAATGGAGCTAAAAGACTCTTTAATGAAGTTCAAAGACTCATTTTAATTAAATCAAGAGTTTCCCCTGAGCCTAAAAGTCTCTTTCTTACAGCTATTTTGAGGTAAATTCAACCACAGCTTTTTTATCACGCTCTAGGCGCAAAGTCGCACAGAGTTTGCATGTGGTTAGAAAATCCCGAACCATTTCTCAATGACGCGGCTTTGTTACCCTTAGCACCACTGACAGCAACCACCCAACCCCAAGCTTTGTTGCAAACAGTTGTGGAAAAAGTTAATCAACTTGAGCCAAGACAACGACCAGAAATTTCCGCTTACACCCAAATCTTAGCGGGATTAAAATACAATCAGGACTTGATTCGACAACTATTTCGGGAGGGTATGATGCGCGAGTCAGTGATTTATCAAGAAATTCTCAAAGAAGGAGAACAACGGGGACGGGAACAAGGACGAAAAGCAGAAGGACAATTGCTTATTGTCCGTCAACTGAATCGAGGGGTGGGAGAATTACCTCAAGAAGTCCTAAACCGCATTGAAAATCTCTCCTTAGAACAATTAGAAAATCTTGGCGAAGCTTTGTTGGATTTTCAGGCTCAAGCAGATTTAGAAACCTGGTTTAATATATTAGAGTAGCTAAACCCATAGTACCAAACCAGGCAAAAGTCAAAGAATTTGCGATTGTTTTTACAACACAATAATTGCCCACATACTAACACCCAGAGCGATCGCTGCTAAATGTTGCCAAAGAAGAGATCTTAATGATTGTTTGGCAATTTTTTGGGTTAATAATATCGTCAACAATACTGAGAAGATTAAAGTTGTACCTTGCAAAAAACTAATTACAGCAGGATGAGCAACTAACATTGGCAGTTGTTCGCCATTCAAACCAAGAGTAGCAAAACTCACAGGTAAAATTCGTCCACCTTCACTCAAGCCTAAACGCAGATAATGAGCCAAGTTTCCTCCCAAAACTAATGGTAAATACCCGTAGGTAAGCTCTACAAATGATTTTGGCTTCCGGTTCAAGTTGAACAGTTTCAGCAAGCCATAAGCCCCAAAGATAAAAGCCACTGGAACAATTAACACTACCAGTGATAATCCTAAGTGTTGCCAAAAGTTAGTTAAATCTAGTTGTAACCCTAGCCAAGATTGCAACTCTGGCAACCGATGCAGATATACTCCACCTAATAACAAAAACAATAATGCCACTTCATAGGTGCGGGGTACATGGGTTGTCCATAATTCAACTCCAGGAGGACGCAAGTTGAATTCTACAGAACGATGGGGACAGGCTTTGAGACAAGTCATGCACAAAACGCAATCTCTGTTATCTTCTAACTGCGCTGGATGAGAATACAAAGGACATCCATTAGTTTCCATCCCTTCACCTTTTTGGGGGCCTCCTTTATAGCATTGATAAGTGGTACAACTGGCAGAACAAATACCTTGTTGTGCCCGAAGTTCTGTCATTGAAAGTTTGGCAAATAACCCATTCATTCCACCAATGGGGCAGAGATATCGACACCAATATCGCCTTTCAAAAATAGCAGAGAAAATCATTGCTCCAGCGGTAATTAATAATAGCAAACAAGCACTCAGGTAAGCTGTATTTTCTAAATGCCAAAGTTCTTCCCATAAGAATATTAAGGTAAAGAGTCCAAAAAGAAACCATCCGCCCCATTTTTCTCCTTGTTCTCTAGGCCAGCGTTTGAGCTTCCGCGGCCACAACCATAAAGATAATTTTTGGGTAATTTCTCCGTAAATCATGAAAGGACAAACAGAACACCACACACGTCCTAAAAAGGGAAAGAGAAATAAAAAGAAAGGCCACCACCAAGCCCAAAATAGATTTAAAACAAAATTGCGATCGCGAGTTTGTGGGCCAATAAATAACACTGCAACAATAATTGCAAAAGCAGTTGCAGTAAAACCATAATTAATCCGATCTGGCCACCACGAACTCCGCAAAAATTTGCGTAAATCAGGATAAGTATTTAAAAGATTGACTCGAAATCGCTTTTTCTTGGTTTCTGCTGGCCAAAAGATTTCTTCTGTTAATTCACTAGCATTTTCAGCTTGGACGATCGCTCTTTCTACCAGATTTTTTAGTTCTTTAAGGTTACCAGGAAAATCATAGGACTGTAAGCGCCGCAAAGCTTCTGGGGTGATGTGCGGTTTGGAAATACCTCTAGCTCGAGCGTAGAGACTGATATAATATTCGACCTGGGCTTTAATATCAGCTTTTCGCACTCGTAGCGGCGGTACTTTAATAATATGACCAACAGAGCGATCAACTGTCGCCTGAGTTTTTTCAGAAACAATCAGAATACGTGCTTTACTAGAGCGAGGTTCGGCTTCTGCTTCTCCTGGACGAGCGACTGGGGTATATGTGCCAGTTTTGACCAACTGCGTCACAGCAGGTAATAGCTCTTGGGGTAATTCTTGAATGTTGTTGAAAACTAAGGTACCTTCTCCCAGCCATTCTAACAGTCCTGGTTTACCGCCAACGCGACCAAATAAATCTGCACCGCTTGTTTGCAGAATACCAGAATTAACTTTAATAATCGGTTCTCGCCTTTTGGGAGAACCAAAGTGAATTAAGGCTGCTATGTTGTCTTTTTCTAACCCTGGTTCGCCAAAAATTTCTACTGACTTGCGGTCATTAGCAGCTTCTCGAATTTGCTCCCGCAGACGCACAGCATAGCGACTTGTACCGACAATTCCCCGTTGCGCTTTGGTGACTAAATACGGACGCAAAGCGATGGAACGCTCTTGTTCGTAGCCAAGTGCAGATGTCACTTCAGCTAATTCTTGAGCCAATTGACGGGAAAAAGCCTGAGCAATTTCTGGGTATTGGTTAAATAATTCCCGAAATTTTTCAGCAGGTATAACCCATAAGTGACATTCTGTGACGGTAACAATTGTGAATGTGGCTAACTCATCTAAGAGTAACTCTTGGAGGTGAATGACTTCTCCGGGAAGGAATCCGCGAACTAAAGCTGAGTTTTTATGATCGGTGCTATCACATTCGAGTTGACCATCTTTAAGAATGTAAAGTGCTTCTGGGGGCGTACCTTCGTTAACCAGGTTTACTTGTGGTGGTATAACTTGTTCTTCAATGACTTGGGCGATCGCATCCAACACCTCAGGTGAGAGAATTCCTAAAGTTGTGCGCTCTTGTAGCCATGTAACCGTTTCTGGAGATGTCATATTCGGTTCTCCGTGCAGGTTGCCGTATCAAAGGAATTATCTCTTGAAAGTTGGCCAACAATTCAAAATTCTCAATTCTCAATTCTCAATCAAGTTCAATTCTGCTTAGAGTTTGCCTTTTCTCTTAAACTCTGTAGTACGTCACCAGAGTTTTTTTCTTTCTCCAAAATAAATAAAGGAAGCCAGTATATTGCTTTTTCTAGCAATCTATTAGTATCATCATTCAAATCTTCAATCAATCTTACTACTGCCTTAAATCCCAGTTTTGGAATTGCAAATTCTAACCAAAACTTAATAGATTGAGCATTAGATTTGAGAATCCCATAGTTAAACAACTTTTGTAACAATCGATTCCATAAGATTATGGCATTATATCTAGATTCGGCGATCGCATCGGAAGCAGAAATAGTCAAGCATTGGGGTTGGGTAAAGGGGATTACAACTAATCCCACGCTTTTAGCTCAAAGTGACACTCCACCAGAAATTACACTCCAAAAATTGGCTACCTTGACAAACGGGCCGTTATACTATCAACTTATAGCAGCTGATAAAGCGGGAATGTTGGCTGAAGGTAGAAAAGCTTTCGAAATTATTGGTTCAAAAACAATTTTGAAGATTCCGGCAACACCGTTAGGGTTTGAAGTAGTAGCAATTTTGTCCTCAGAAATTACCTGTTCGGTGACAGCAATTTATAGTGCAGCACAAGCAGCAGTAGCACGGGAAGCCGGAGCAAAAATTGCTATAGCTTATGTAAATCGCGCTACTCGGTTATTGGGTGATGGTATTGCCTTAGTCCGGGAGATGGCTAGCGTACTCCAAGGTAGCGACACGGAAATTTTAGCAGCTAGTATTAAATCTTCCCAAGAAGCAGCCGCTTCATTACAAGCCGGGGCAGATCATTTGACTTTACCATTGGCAATGTTGGAAGCGATCGCTACTCATGAATTATCACAAAAAACTGTTGAAGAATTCACCCAGCAAGGCATAGGTTTAAAATAATTCGTAATTCGTAATTCGTAATCAAGATGAGTTTGTCAGATATTCCCAATCTCTGGGTTCCTTTAGTGCTTTTAGGTTTGATTGTCCTAGCTGCTGTATTTTTCAGTCGGAGTAGTTAAGCTAAACATTACAGTAGAGATGTCAGTTCTATGTTCGCTGTTGTCACACCAGAGAAAATACATTTACCTCTAGGCGCTGTAGTCCGCTTGCTGGGAAGTTGGCAAGACTATCAAGCACTAAATCAGCAACTAGGCGAGCGTTCCTCGCCTCGGATTAAGTATCAAAATGGAGAAATTCTTTTGATGACACCGCTACTAAAACATGGGCGAAAAGTAAGTGTAGTTGCAGATTTAGTCATTGAAACTAGCAGTCACTACTTTCCAAACATTAATGTATCACAAGTAGTTACTGAATATTTGCAAATTGCCTACGAGCGTAATACTAGCGCAGCTATTCGATAATTACGGCAGAAATTGGCAAGTGAAAATTCAATATTTTGCTTTGCAGCCTTAGTATATCAACAATTATCGCGCAGATAATTTTCATTAACGGCAGCTACTTTGTACAATAAAGTACAAAGTGTCACTCTTAAATAAATAGAAAAGGAATGCGTACATGGTAAAGGGGAGGTTAGAAGCATTCAGTGATGGGGTGATTGCCATCATCATTACAATTATGGTGCTAGAAATTAAAGTGCCGCATGGAACTAATTTAGCCGCACTGCGTCCGCTGATACCAGTATTTATCAGCTATCTACTGAGTTTTATTTATCTTGGCATTTATTGGAACAACCACCATCACTTATTACAGGCAATTCGCTATGTTAATGGGCGTATCCTTTGGGCGAATCTGCATCTGCTATTCTGGTTATCGCTAATCCCCTTCGTTACTGGCTGGATGGGCGAGAATCACTTTGCCACTATACCAGTTGTTTTTTATGGTGCGGTTTTATTGTTTTCTGCGATCGCCTACTTTATTCTCACCCGTACTCTAATTTCTGTTCATGGGAGCGATTCCACTTTAGCGATGGCAGTCGGTCGAGACTTTAAAGGAAAAATATCTCTAGTTTTTTATGCTGTAGCAATTCCCCTGGCTTTTCTAAATTCGTGGCTTGCTTGTGTATTATACATTTTGGTCGCAGTTATCTGGCTGATCCCCGACCTTCGCATTGAGAAGACCTTAACTTCTTAACATCGAGCTGCGCTCAAGCGAATCGCATCTAAGTGTGATTATTGGCTAGCAAAAGCCAAGTCACTTTCAATTAACTTAGCACCTGTTAGGTTAGCCCCACTCAAATTGCAAAAGTGAAAATTTGCCCCTCTGAGGTCTGCTAGTGCTAGATTAGCTCCCGTTAAATTTGCACCAGTGAGGTTAACTTCACTTAAGTTAGCCTTACTGAGGTCAGCCCCCTGAAGTGAAGCTTGTTGCAGGTCTGCTCCTGTTAGGTTTGTCCTCATTAGGTATGCCGAAATCAGGTCGGCTCCACTTAAATTAGCTTGGCACAGATCTGCTGCTGTTAAATCAGCTTTAGTTAAATTAGCTTTACTTAGGTCTGCCTGACTCAACTGAGCATAACTGAGGTTAATTTCACTTAGCTTCACTGCTGCAAGTACTGCACATCTCAAATTAGCATTAATAAAATTCCTTTCTCCCATTGCATAACGGCGTAAAATTTCATCGGTTGTTACTCTGTCTAAAACAGCTTTTGATGCACCCTGATAACACCATCTAGCTTCTAAGAGTTTGGCAGCAGTGTTAACAGCTACCTCATCATATTTAGCCATGATCACACCATTGCAGCCATCCCACTGACCGTTAAGTATAAAGGCAATCTTACTAGCAGCAGCAATTGAGTCAAATAGCAAAACAGATTCTTTCTGCTGTTTTAACCAGTTATTCCAAAAAGAGATAATATTTTTCATTTTTATAAGTTTTAGCGGCTTAAGTGATGATTACAACTCTAACTTCCAAATATTAATCAACTTTGCTTACTCTAACTCTGGGTTAAGTTGTTTAGAGTTAGTTTAATTAGTCACCAACACAAACACTGCGCTTCGTTTTAAAAACTGCCTCTTTGCGCTACTTTGTGACAGAGCGCTGTACAAAGACTCACAACCTGATGTAGCAGCCCATTTACAGCGCCCAGTCACAAAAGAGTTACAATCGGCTTAAGTACAAATGTCTGCAAGAACTAAGTTCTAGACAGCTGAATTTGAGCGTTCTACTTGTTGCCGAACGGTATCAATAGAAGCATTAATACCAGCTAGTTTGGATTCTAAATCATCTCGTATCCAAATCAAGAATCTTAGTTTCCGCTCTAAGCTAGCTTTATGCGAAATGGGTTCGCTTCCAAAACAAGGGTTACTCCAAAAAGGAAACATAGTTGACCTCTGTATTTAGCTTTTGTAACAGTGCAATATATCGCACTACTACAATTATGACTAATAATAATCAGACTAGTGTGTGTAATAACCGACCCAAATTATGGGTGTTTAGCGAATAGATRCAAAAATTTGTCTTCAAAAAGATTGAAGGTATTTTCTCAAATTGTCAACTAGAAAGTAATAATTTAATGACATTAGGTGTGGTCATTGCCCCCTTTTTCAAAACAGATGGAGAAAGCAATTTATAGAGAGATTTGTAAAACCATAGAACTAGCAGCAACCGCACCTTAGTAAAAAAAGTAGAATCTAGAGTTCTTAACTCGTTGGACGTTGAAGTGTTTAGTAGTTTTGATTGACAATCAATTTAATCTCAAATGTTATCGTGAATCAGTGCGTAAGACTCTCAATAGTTTAGGATTTTCATCGACGAAAGCGCAAAAACACCTATTTTAAGATTGCCGCAACCAGATTATTTAAGTAATTATTCTTTCATTTTTTTATTCAGAAAAATTTAACTAATACATAACTCTATTTTTAGCAAAGGTATTGCTTAATACTTATTTTTTCCTTCTGTCTCCTGCTCTCTGCCAGAGCCGCCTAAAGGGCAGATAACTTTGACTACTTTTACTATTTTTCAAATGTTCTAAATAAACAGCAACGAAGATTATAATTTTGCTACACCTTTGTTAAGAAACGTTACAAGACTCTTAACACAAGGAAATATTTTTTATGGTAGTTTCACTTGAGAAGAATGTACCACATGAGGTTGTAATCATTGGTGGAGGCTTTGGTGGACTGTATACAGCAAAGACTCTCAAGAAAGCGAATGTTAATGTTACTCTTATCGATAAACGTAACTTTCATCTATTTCAGCCGCTTCTATATCAGGTTGCGACAGGTACGCTATCACCTGCTGACATTTCTTCACCATTACGAGCTATTTTTAAGAAAAGCAAGAATACACATGTGTTCTTGGGAGAAGTAAATGATATCGATCCAGAAACCCAAGAAGTTATTCTGCGGGATCGAACAATACCCTACGATACATTAGTTGTTGCCACAGGTGCTAACCATTTCTATTATGGTCACGATAACTGGAGACCATTGGCTCCGGGCTTGAAAACTGTTGAAGATGCGGTAGAAATGCGTCGCCGGATATTTTCGGCATTTGAAGCAGCAGAAAAAGAAACCGATCCCGAAAAACGCCGTGCTTGGTTGACCTTTGTAATTGTTGGTGGTGGTCCTACAGGTGTAGAATTAGCGGGTGCGATCGCAGAGTTGGCACATAAAACTCTCAAAGAAGATTTCCGCAACATCGATACCTCAGAAACTAAGATTTTGTTATTGCAAGGAGGCGAGTACATCCTGCCTCATATGGCATCACAGTTATCAGAAGTAGGAAAAGTATCCTTGCAAAAGTTGGGTGTGGTAGTCAACACAAAAACTAGGGTAACGAATATTGAAAATGATATCGTTACTTTCAAGCAAGGCGAGGAAGTTGAAGAAATTGCCTCAAAAACTATATTATGGGCAGCAGGTGTGAAAGGCTCCCCTATGGGGCAAGTTTTAGCAAACCGCACAGGTGTAGAGTGCGATCGCTCTGGACGTGTGATTGTAGAACCAGACTTGACGATTAAAGGCTATAAAAATATCTTTGTCATCGGAGATTTAGCCAACTTCTCTTATCAAGATGCAAAACCATTACCTGGTGTTGCACCGGTAGCCAAACAACAAGGAGAGTATGTAGCTAAACTCATCAAAAAACGCCTGCAAGGTCAAATACTACCACAATTTCGTTACAATGACGTAGGTAGTTTGGCAATGATTGGCAAAAATTTAGCTGTTGTAGATTTAAGCTTTATCAAACTCCAAGGTTTCCTTGCTTGGATATTTTGGTTAATCGTTCATATCTACTTCTTAATCGAGTTTGATACTAAATTAGTAGTAGTATTTCAGTGGGCATGGAATTATATCACTCGTAATCGTCGCTCTAGATTGATTACAGGTCAAGAAGCTTTGGAAGAAGCAAAAATTGTTAACAACAGCACTGAGGCGACTAAAATCGCTAACCCTCCCACTCAACCAACATCTCATTCCAAATTGCAATCTTACACTGCGGATATCGAGGCAGCAACTTCCTGATTAGTATCAGCAAAACAGGGCGGTCGTGAAGATAACCTTTGCTTTCAACACCTGTAAATTGGTTTTCTCTTGAGATGTTAAACGTGTTAATTCAATTGCTCGACTTGACTTGAAGTTTTTTCATTTTCAGCTACAGGTGCGACAATCTTCTTGCAGGGAATCAAAGAAACTAATAGTAAATAGACCTCTTGCAAAAGTAATTTTTGCTCAAAGGCGGGAAAAGAGGCGCATGTTAAACAGAAAAGGTTTTTTATTGTTCCTTTCCCCTTTCCTGCTTACCCTTTTCCCTACTTTTGCAAGAAGTCTAATAGACCTCTTGCATAAATATTTTTTTGTCTCACGCAGAGGCGCAACCGAAAGTCTGAGCGCCGGCTTTTGGCGTAGACGCTTTGCGGTGAGGGGGTCGCAGTCTTGGCGGTTTCCGTCGATTGCGATCCCCCGAACCCGTAGGGCTTGCCGGAGGGATCAGAACTTTCCAAGACACAAATGCACAGAAGAGAACGCAAAGAAGGACTTTTGCAAGAGGTCTATTTGGAAGTCTGTTAGGTTTTGAAATAGAGAATCTCGCGTTCATCAGGATAGTTGAGATTGCCTTATGCAATTCCACCGTTTACACGAATATTTTGCCCAGTAATCCACTTGGCTTCGTCGCTAGCAAGAAATGCTACTACGTCGGCAATTTCTTGTACCTCTCCCAATTTACCAAAAGCAGCCATTTGGGCTAAATGGTCTATCTGTTCTTGTGTTTTGCCTTCTCGAAATAATTCTGTATCGGTGGGGCCAGGAGAAATAACATTAACTGCGATCGCTTTTGCACCCAATTCTTTAGCTAGTACCCGTGTGATTTGTTCAACAGCACCCTTAGTTGCTACATAGGCGCTATAAGTTGGCAGCATCATCACCGTAGTTGATGAGGAAAAGTTGATAATCCGTCCTCCTTCTGCCATGTGTTGCGCGGCTTGTTGACAAGCGAAATAAGTACCTTTGACGTTAATGGCAAAAATGCGATCAAAATCTTCTTCTGTCACTTGAGTAATTGGTTTATAGAAAGCGATTCCGGCATTGTTAACCAAAATATCCAATTTAGCAAAGTGTTTAAGTGTTTGCTCGAACAAGCCTTGGACTTCAGTCACCTTGCTCACATCAGCTTTTACGGCAACTGCCTCTACTCCTAATTTTTCGATTTCTGCAACAACTTCCTGTGCTTTGTCTGCATTACCCGCATAGTTAACAACAATAGATGCGCCGTTACTAGCTAACTTAAGTGCGATCGCTCGTCCAATTCCCCGCGATGCACCCGTAACAATTGCAACTTTCCCTGCTAAAGATGGCATAATTAATCTGGTTTTATTTAGTTCATGAAAGTGATTATCTGCTGTTAAAGTACTGTACCAAGGTTAAATTTAGCAATTTTATTCGGTAGACTTTCTTTAACAGTTATCAGTTATCAGTCTTGTGTATTGGGTTAAAGTCCCTGACAAAAAAGGTGGTAAGCGTTAGTCTGCGGTAAAACAGACCATACGCCTGATAACCATTCACTGTTTGCGGTTTTATTAAGATTCAGGAGCGATCGCCATACCATCGGTAAGATTAAGCAGTCCTGAGATAATAATTTTATCTTCTGGCTGTAACCCCTCAATCACTTGATAATTATTACCTTTGATTTGACCTAGCTGGACTCGTTTTTGCCGAGCTATTTGTCGAGACACACCCTGAGGAGAGTTTTCGCTTTCAACTACATAGACAAAAGTTTGCCCACCGACACGAGTCACTGCTGTTGTTGGAATCAAAATTCCAGGGCGCTCATTCCAGATGACTCTAGCCCTTGCCAATTGATTTGCACGTACCTGGCCATTAGAGTTCTTAAAAAGTGCCTTAATCAGTATCCCTTGTGTTTCATTACTCGTATTAGGTGCAATGAAAAATACTCTAGTTCTACCCAATTTCTGACCTTGTGTGTTCATAATCTCCAATGGCATTCCCTCACGCAACATGGGTTTTTGCTGTGGAGGCACAGAAACTTTAACTTCTAAAGGTTGATTTTGCATCAAGGTAACTAATGGTGTAGAAGTATTAACCAAATCACCCACTTTCACCGAGATGTCGCCAACTGTACCACCAAAAGGAGCAGTAATTTTCTCGTACTGGAGTTGTTGTAGCTTAGGATTTACATTAGCTTGCTGTAAGGATTTTTCAGCTTGTAAGATGGTGGCTCGTTGGGCTTGAATCCTAGAATCAATTGCATTTAGACTAGTCCTAGCCGCGGCGAGCCTACTAGCGTACTCATTGCTTGCCAGTCGAGGTACCGCTCCTTGTTGAGCTAAGCTGAAATACTTTTCGTATTCCTGCTGGCTGAGTTGTACATTATTAACGTAAGATGGCCGTTCTGCTTCCAAAGACTTGAGTGTAGCGCGAGCATTTTCCAGTTGAATTAAAAATCCCTGAGGTGCAGCATTAATTCCATTGACTGTTGCTTGCTGCGCTTTTGAGTCTACTTGGATAATTGCTGCTCCTAGTGCTACTGAATCTCCAGGTTTGACAAATATCTGGGTGATTTGACCTTGAATCGCTGGTCTGAGGCTAACTGAGCGCTGTGACTCCAGAGTAGCAATAAAATCTGAACTTTCCTCAATGATGCCGCTTTGAACTGTAGATATTTTGACTCTTACCCCTTGAGGTTGCACGTTAGCAGTTGAAGGTGCCCAATTATGTGGAGTCAGCAACCGCCAAACTATAGCTGTACCGCCTAACAATACTAGTGCAGCTAAAAATAACCAAAGCCACCGCCGTTTTTCTGGAGGTGGCTCAAATGAGGTTTGTGAAGAATTTTCTCCAAAATCAGTTTGAGGCTCTGGGGATGTCATGGCTGATAAGGAATTTAATGAACAAATTAACTAAAACTCAATCAAGATTTTATCTGTTGAGATTGAAATTCCTGACTTTACATGAGCTATTGTGGCAAATTATATATTTGCCCATTCAAATATACTGTTTTGATAATTCTATCTAAATCTATCTAAAGGTGAATGATTTATTTAGAAAAATGGTTATACGAAAGTGAGCTCAGGGAATAATTAGATGGAGAAAARAGAATAACAAATCACAAATGACAATTGATAATTAACAATTAACTTTTAATTTTTCCTTTTTCCTTTTTTGTTGAATGTTGATGTGAATTCTTGAGCGTAGACGATATCAACATTTGTTCAAAGGCTTTGGAAAGAGCAGTTTGAAAGCGCTGACGATGCTTGAGTTTGAAAAAAGGTCGAACTATTTCTACGATCGCACTCTCACCTTGTCTATTATCAATCACTCGAATTGGCTGTAGAGTTCCCAGTTGAATTTCTTTTTTGACCATCAACTCAGAAATTCCAGTTGCACTTACGCCATTTTCAATCGCTGCTTTTGCCATCTCACCACTAGTGAACACTAAAATTACATTCAGTTCACTGAGATTGATTCCCCAATTTTGCAAGGCTTCCTCAAATCTCTGCTGTGTTCCAGATTCCGGCACCCGCATTACCCAAGGAGTTTGAGTTAATTGGCTTAACTCAATTTCTGCTTGCTCAAACCAAGGATGTTTTTCACCTACTACAATTTGCAAGCGATCGCTACCGATAATTTCATATTCTAAAGTACTCTGAAGCGCTGGCTTCACATCTCCTTCCACCAAACCCAAATCAAACTGTCCCATTGCTGTTCCCACACAAATTGTTTCTGCGTTAGCAAGGGTACAGTCAATTTGGATACCGGGATATCGGCTCTTAAACTCACTAATCTTGCTTGGTAGCCAATAATTACCAATTGTCAGACTTGAGCCTAATTTCAATTCACCCCGTTGCAGATTATTTAATTCCCGCAATCCCCTTTCAGTCAAGGAGACTTGATCGAGAATTTTCTGCGCCTCCACTTGCAGTAACTTACCAGCCTCAGCAATCTCGATATGACGACCGATCCGATGGAACAACTTTACACCGTATTCTTGCTCTAAGTTCTGGATTGCTGCACTGACGGCGGGTTGTGTAATATAAAGTTCTTCTGCTGCCCGAGTAAAGTGTAAGTGCTGCGCTACAGCCAGAAATATTTTTAGCTGCTCAAGCGTCATTCCTGCCATTGATAGTATCCCTAAAACTTGGTGTCAAAATTTTCATCACTTCCATTTATCATTTTGACAAAAAAAAGCATTTGATTCTATCATTTAGTTTGCCTAAAGTATAAATCAAACCTTTCTACGTAGTTATGGGTCATTTTTAAGTAGACTGATGCCCATGACGCCACTTGCTTTTATAGCAGGAACGCTAAGAGGGAACAAGCCTCTTAACCCGTCCGACACAGTGGCTCTCCAGTGCCCAATCCCCAATCCCCAAAATAAGGACTTGCATAAATGAGCGGTTTAGTCACTGCAATTACCACAGGAATTATGGCATTCAGTGCCACAAATATCGATGATATTGTGATTTTAACCTTGCTTTTTTCACAAGTAAATAAAACGTTCCGCAGTCGTCACATTGTTAGTGGTCAGTATCTCGGTTTTGCAGCACTGATTGTCGCTAGCCTTCCGGGTTTTTTTGGTGGACTAATTATACCGCAATCGTGGATTAAATTACTTGGTGTAATACCAATAATTATTGGTATAAGTAGTTTATTAAAACGGGAAGAGGATTCACCACAAGAAGTTTCCGAAGAAACTGAGCATTCTAATCCCTCGGTAATTACCAGTTTTCTATCTCCGCAAACATGTAATGTAGCGGCGATCGCCTTTGCTAATGGTAGTGATAATATCAGTATTTATGTACCTTTATTTGCCAACTTGGAGTTAGAAAGTCTGCTGCTAATTTTGGGCGTATTCTTTTCCTTAGTCGGTGTCTGGTGTTATGCGGCTTATCAGTTAACTTACTTACCTGTGATCGCTCAATTTTTAACTGATAATGGCAGTACTTTTGTACCTTGTATATTAGTTGGCTTGGGCGTGTTTATTGTCTCGGAAAATGTCACTTGGACTCTTTTATCTGTAGTTTCTAGTTATCTATTTTCATTAATTTTGAGCAGGGGTCAGAATTCAGAAGTCACAATTCAAGAGTTAGAATAGTTAAATACTTACAGCAGATTTGAAGGAAAGTGAATTATATCAAGTAAATTTCAAAGCTCGGTGTCAAGCTTATTTGACTGAGAAACTATAAATTTTTTGAAAAACTTTTGGAAAAAAATTACTTATCAACAGGAATTAAATCATGAACATCTGGAAATCTGTGCTAATTGTTTTGATCATTTTTGTTAATTTAACCTTTGCTCAACCTTCTTTTGCTGATAAACCAAAATTTAGCAAAAACCCTGATTACATCGAAGTCACCAAAGCACTGAAGCAACTTACTCAGGCTAAAGAAGCCAGAACAGAACTTACAGGTGTCACACCAGAAGAAATTCAACAGAAAATCGATGAGTTAGCATTTCAAAAATATTCTTTAGAGACAGGAATTAACTGGGGTCAATGCGAGAATAAAACAGGTAATACGATTGCAGTATACGGCAAAAGAGCAAATGAGGAAGAGGATGACGATGCTAAATACGAGAATAGTTTGTATTTTCTAGCTGATGGTCAGTCAACTAGAAATAACTGGGATTGTGATGGATTATATCTGCCAAATGATGCTAAACTTGCAGCCCTAAATGGACAAATTCAAGAATGGAAAGAATCTGTAGCTATTAAAGTACCTGACGGCAGTAAGCTAACGATTAAAACCAATCCTGATAACCCAGCAATTGAAATCAACATTCCTAATGCTCAAATTGTTAAAGCTAATGAAGTGAACTGGTTTATCCCAAATGTATCGCAAGCTTTAATAAATACACGAGTTCCAAATGCGCCTACTGAAAAGTCTTAAACAGCTAACACCAAACACTAGTTACTGAAATCTGTTTCTTAAGGATTATTCTCAAATTTAACAKGGTAACAGCCAAAATCAGAGATAAAACAGTACAAGCACTGGCAAAAAATCTCTCTGATGTTGGCTGTTTTATTTAAGTAATTACTGCTTATCGTTGGCTAAAACCCTGATTTTCATGTTGCGCTTGCTGCCCAACCTTCGGTATTTGAGAACGAACCAAAATTTTAATTAAAATAAAGTTAGCAAAAAAATGTACAATCACAATAAATATATTTCAGCAGCACAATTAACGCGTTTAATGCAAGTTCTCTGGAAGGAGATTTGTTATTACTTCGGCGTTTTTTGGAAAGGAGCCTCTTTGGGGATAAAGGTATTTTTAATGCAGTTAAAATCGAAACCCACAGAAGAAGACAAAGGTCAAAAGAAAGCAGGACGACTCAATCCATCTCGCATCCGAGACCATCTAGCAAATGAGCGTACATACCTGGCTTGGATGCGGACAGGGATTGCTCTTTTGGGTTTTGGCGTGGTCATTGTGCGTCTGCGTGCTTTCCAAACACCTTTAGTACCCCGTCCTGGTAACGGTTGGAAGTTAGGTTTAGTCTTCTCGCTAGTGGGTTTGATTACGGTATGGCTGTCAACGGGACATTATTTTGCTGTCCGTCGTGATATTGAAGAAGATACTTACGAACCAACAGACCGCTGGGTGCTGCTGTTTACTTTGGCTGTGATGATTCTCGGCGCTGGAGTTATCTATTTTGTTTTTACAACTTCTTTAGATCCGACAAGTCCAGTGATTCCTGAGTAATGGTCTTTTGAACTGTTGGCTAATTTAAAACCGCACTTTGTATAACTCAAATAATTCACCTGATTTCTGGCTTATTAGTTTACCACCAGCACCTTTAATCGTTTTTTCCCATTGAGCTAGAGGTTCTAAAAATACCTCAGCACCCAGATAAGTTTCCAGAACTGCCCAATCTTCTGCTAAAGGCTGTTCGGGATTGAGAACGTCAAATACAAAATGTCCACCTGGTTTTAAGACTCGTTTGACTTCTGCTAAGACAGTATTCCAGTATTCGATTGGAAAATAGCAGCTAAATCCTGTAGCGATCGCCAAGTCAAATTGGGCTGATGAATAGTTTAAATCGTGAGCAGCTCCCAATTCAACACCTTTGAATAGCTTGGAATTCAACTGCGGCCCGCGAGAATTGAGAATATCCCGCGCCACATTACTGATTTCTTGTCCATAAAAAAATGCTTGCCAATCTCGCCAAGGATAAATTAACAAACTGACACCGCAGCCAATATCTAAACAGTGCTGGTTCTTTTGAGGTTTGGCAACTTCCCAAAAAGGTGAAGCAATTCTCCCAGAAAAATTGCCGCCAGCCCACTCCCGAAAAATGGGCATTGCTTGAACTTCAGCTGGAAGTTCAACAGGTTGACCAAGATATTCTCGGTTAAAGCGGTAGGCTACTTGTGTTAATGTTTCTTGCCAGTTGCTTGATTTATGGGTGGCAAAGAGATTTTGTAATTGCGAATCCGGCTTTTTAGGCATGAGATTTTTGCTAGTCTTTCTAAGAATTGTATTCAATTCGCTTTGGGTTCGCACCCCTATCCAATCACCTACTGGAGTTTGTCCGACTTCGTAGCTGTAGCCAATATCCTAAAAACTGATCCTGTAATAAGTGCAATGCTGCAAACATTGGTTATGAACTCGCTGAGTTTGCGACTATTGTAGCTATTATCAGCATACTCAATTGTTCGTTTCTCCAAAAAACCATCTTCGCTGCTTGTAGTCCCACTTCATATTGCTGCGGTTTTAGTTTTGGCTAATGCACCGATAATTTATCGCTAGTTTGATAAATTTGCAATTATTATCGTAACGATGGTTGTAGCAAAGTAGATTGAAATGGTTGCAATAGAATACCGAGAATCTTATTAACATCATTGATGTAACATTCAACTGTATCAATGTATGCTGTTAGTCCTTCCAACATTAAAAATCGTCAGTTGCTTCCACTAGTGACAACTCCATAAATTGCCTTAAAACGGCAAAACCATACGTGCGGATAGTGTGGTTTAAAAATACTCACTCAGGAAAAGATACATCTGCATCATAGTGATGGAGACCACCATAACTGGAAGGCAAAAAATCTTATAGCAGTTCATTAAAGCTGCCACAATTACATCCACATGAGTAAAAACAAAAGTTAAGAATATCGGAAGTCATATATAGCTAAAGTTATACGAACCTATCCCACTATTCTAAAAATCCCTACTTCTTTTTGGAAAATATGCTTGAAAACCTGAATTTTTCGTTTTCATTTTTGAATAAGCTTAAGCTTTGTAGCACAAATATTATTAGTGGGATAGGTTCACGTACGAATCTAACATAGAGGTGTAGGACATAATAGTTCCCATCGACTCTACTGACTTTGGCTGTTATTGATTTCGAGTAAGCGATCGCCTAAAAAAGCGTAACCATTCACTAATTCTGGCAAGGAATGCAGCAACTTATTTAAAATAGCAAATGTTGACTCAGTAAAAAGACTGAGTTGAGCAAGATACTGCCCCAAAATCCACACAGGAAACTATAAATACTAGAGCTTGAATTTTCTACTCTTGGAGAAAAAATTCCAGGAATTTTTTAGAGAAACCGATCGATTGTTTGAATCAGCAAAACCACAGTACTAATCTAATTTAGAGGATTTTGATATGTCTAGACTTACTGTTCCACCTAATTTTATTGGTACCCACTGTAGCGATACTTTAATCGGACAAGAGTTAAATGTATCTCTAGCAATTGGTATTGATATTTTAACTGGAGGTTACATTCGTACACTGTCAGGAAAAGACACTATCTCTGGCACTGGTACTGGTATTACCGGTAGCGACACCGACAGCAGCAACGGCGGTACTGGCACAGGTATCAGCAACAGTGGCGAACTGAGTACAGGGAACCAAGAAGACACTATCTCTGGCACTGGTATTGGCGGCAACGCTGCCGACGGTTTGAGCAACGACGACAATGGCGGCAACGGTGGTAATGGCACTGGTATTACTAACAGTGGCAAACTAAATACAGGGCAGGGGAAAGACAGTATCTTTGGCACTGGTACTGGTGGCAACGGCGGTGACGGCTACGATAGTTTTAGCAACGGTGGCGGCTTTGGCGGCAGCAACGGCGGCGACGGTGGTATTGGCACTGGCATTGCTAACAGTGGCAAACTAAATACAGGGGACGGAGACGATGCAATCGCTGGCACTGGTACTCGCGGTAACGGCGGCACTAGCTACAAGGACAATGCCATAGAACCCAACAAAATTGGTGAAGCTGGTACTGGAACAGGCATCGCCAACAACAGTGGCAGTATTAATACAGGGGACGGAAACGACACGATCGTTGGCACTGGTACTGGCGGCAAGGGTGGCAGCGCCAACAATGGCTTTGGCGGCTTCAACGGTGGCGACGGTGGTGCTGGAACAGGCATCGCCAACAACAGTGGCAGTATTAATACAGGGGACGGAAACGACACGATCATTGGCACTGGTACTGGCGGCAACGGTGGCGACGGTGACGGTAATGGCTCCTACCGCGGCACTGGCGGTACTGGCATTGGCATCGCCAATAACAATGGCAGTATTAATACAGGGGACGGAAACGATGCGATCGTCGGCACTGGTAATGGCGGTGAAGGTGGCAGCGAAGGCACGGGCGAATACGGCTTCTACGCCAGCAGTGGCAGCGGCGGTACTGGCACTGGCATCGATAACAATGGCTATATTAATACAGGGGACGGAAACGATGCGATCGTCGGCACTGGTAATGGCGGCAGTAGTACTGACAACAGTATCCGCTTTGGCGGCAGCGGCGGTGATGGAACGGGTATCAGCAACACCGATGAACTGTATACTGGAGATGGAGAAGATACGCTCACTGGCACTGGGATTGGGGGTAAGTTCGACAGGTTCGCCCAGTACAGTGGCTCCGGCGGTGATGGAATCGGCATTGCTAACAGTGGCAGTATTAATACAGGAGACGGAAAAGACACCATCAACGGCATCGGTACTGGCAGTAACAGCATTGACGGCTACGCCTCTTTTTCCGTGGCTATTGGAATCGGCATTGTTAACAGTGGCAGTCTGAATGCAGGGGATGGAAACGATACGCTCGACGGCACAGGCACTGGCGGCGATGGCGACCGTGAAGGCGGTACTGGCACTGGCATTGGTAATAATGGTAGTCTGAATGCAGGGGATGGAAACGATACGATTGTCGGCACTGGTAATGGCGGCGACGGTGGCGGAAGTGACAACGGCGAAGGTGGCGACTCGGATGGTAAAGGCGGTACTGGCACTGGCATCGCTAACAACGGTGGTAGCCTGAATACAGGCGACGGAAACGACGCGATCGACGGCACAGGCAACGGGGGTAACGGCGGCATATTCTTTTACCCTTACGACGGCACTTACACTGGCGGTACTGGCATTGGCATTGCTAATAGTAGCAGCCTGAATACAGGAGACGGAAATGATACGCTCAACGGCACAGGCAACGGCGGCAACGGCGGCGACAGTGACAACGACGACGCCGCAGACGACCTCGACGCCAAAGGCGGTACTGGCACTGGCATCGCTAACAGTAGCAGCCTGAATACAGGGGACGGAAACGACACGCTAAACGGTACAGGCAAAGGTGGCAACGGCGGCGACACCAGCAACGGCGACGATGGCGGTATTGGAATCGGCATTGCTAACAGTAGCAGCCTAAATGCAGGGGATGGAAACGATACGATCGACGGCACAGGCAACGGCGGCAATGGCAGCAATGGCGGCAATGGCGGTATTGGAATCGGTATCCAGAACACTAAAGACGCTACCATCACTACAGGCTCAGGCGAAGACGCTATTATCGGTTACGGGAATAGCTCAGGAACAAACGCCACAGCTTATGGTATTTTCAATGATGGAGTCATTAATACCGACAATGGTTCTGACAAACTTACCGGACAGGCATCTTCAACGATTGGTGGTACTGCCTATGGCATTTATGGACAAGGAACCATCAAAACTGGCAATGGCAATGACGAAATTACCGCCATCAGTATCATAGATGGAGTTACACAGAAAGTCTCTATCGGTGGCGGGTTGACCATTGCTTTAGGCGCTGGGGATGATTACTTAAAAGGATTCGGGCAAGCAACTGTTGATGGCGGGGACGGTTTTGATACCCTGGATCTGAGCGCTTTCAATCGCTCACAAATCACTGTATCTGGTATTACTTCTGACAATACTCTTAATTCTGCTTCTTTGAGTTTCAACAGCAATGGAAACACCATTAGCTTGTCTACGACCGGCTTTGAGAAATTTATCTTTGCAGATGGCTCTTTCTCCTACAGCACTTTAACCTGAAACTAGGATTACCACAATCCAAGTATCAAAGAAGAGCTGTTGCTGAATTTAAGAATGAATCCTTGTAGAAAGGTAGCAGTGCTACGTCTCTACAAGGATTTTGGTATTATGAGGACTTACGCAAAAATTCTGAATTTATCGAACTTCTAAGACCTTAAGAACGCCAACCATTCGTAGAATGTGCGTAAGCCCTAAACTACAAATTGCTGTAGCTTTTTTCAACCAGACTTAGTACATTAGGCTAAATCAAAAAGCAAGATTTCACCGCCAATATCGGTGCTAATTTCTAGCTGTTCTTCGCCGTTGATTTGTACGCCATCACCTGCTCTAAGTTCTTCACCATTCAAGTTGACTATACCTTGGGCTACTTGTAACCAAGCATAACGACCAGGTTTTACTTGATAATTAACAGCATCACCTGACTCTAAAACAGATGCATATAAATCAACATCTTGATGAATTGTCACAGCACCATCACGCCCATCTTTAGCAGCAATTAAGCATAATTTGCCGCGCTTTTCTTCAATCGGAAAAGCTTTTTGTTCGTATCTTGGTGTCAACCCTTCTTTATCAGGAAGAATCCAGATTTGTAGCAAGTGTAGTGGTTCAGTTGACGAAGGATWAACTTCGCTGTGGCTGATTCCAGTGCCAGCACTCATAATTTGGGCATCACCAGGACGAATTACTGAGCCTGTACCCAAGCTGTCTTTATGCTCTACAGCACCTTCTAAGACGTAGGTGAGAATTTCCATATCCCGATGACCGTGGGTAGGAAATCCAACACCAGGGGTGATGCGATCATCATTGATTACCCGTAGAGAGCGAAATCCCATACGGTTAGGATCGTAAAAACTTCCGAAGGAAAATGTGTGATAACTATCGAGCCAGCCTGTTTGAACGTGACCGCGGGCGTTTCTATCATGAATTAGGTGGGTGATTGTATTTTGAGACATAGATTTACCTCACTGTTTATTAGTTTTAAGTGTCAAAAACTTAAATATTTAGTTACTACTAATCACGTAGTTTGTCTTGTTACTTTTAGCAAGTATTACAAATTCCTATCTTTTCTATGAGAGACTTTGCCAAATTAATGGAATATAGCTGATTACAAATTCCTAATTACTTTTGAACTATTTAAATAATAAAACATACATATAGAAAATGAAAAGTACGCACTTAAAAGTAAGATACTTACCAAAAAGATACTGTTAAATTTTATTTAAATTTTTGAATGATGACTGTTAACTGTTGACTGGAAGCAGTAGGATTTTTTCTAAAGGAAGTCTCTTAGGCATATCTTTTAATATTTAGTTTGTTACAACAAATATGAGCAAAGTGTTTAAAGTACCTGATAAAAAAGGGTGCGTTAGACTAAAATCTAACGCACCCTAGTACTACTAAATCCAGTATTTTTCAGAAGTGTTTATTTAACACCAGCAGGTATTCTTTGAGTTGGAGTAGTATTCGCTTTGCCATTCTCCGCCTTAATTTCTGCTACTTGCAAATGAGCTTCTAAGAACCAGAGTCGTTTGTCAATGGTGCGGGAAATTTCGGTGTAAAGGTCAGCGGTATCGAGGTCGCCTAATTCATCGGTTTTATCGATCGCTTGCCGCACATGTTTAGCATAGAGTGCATAACGATCTGACAACGCTGTCACATGATCTTTACCATCCAAAATATCTAAGGGATATTCTGGCAAAATTGAATTACTAGCTGCGGCGCGGGCTGTTCCATAAGCGTATCCGCCTAAAGCTGTAACGCGTTCAGCTAGCATATCGATGTATCCTTCCAATTCTCCAGCAAGTTCATCAAATAATAGGTGTAGCTGGTAGAAGTCAGTTCCTTTAACGTTCCAGTGCGCTTGCTTTGCTTGGGTTTTCAGATCCGAAGTAGCTGCCACGCTTTGATTGAGAAGTACCACAATTTGCACTCGCGCTTCGGCAGGAATGTCAATGCGGGTTGGGTACAGACGTGATGCAATAGTGTTGTCGCTCATGGATCTTACGTTAATGCCTTTTATATCTAACTTTACAGAAAATGCTTGGCTGTGCGAAACTCTCTGACGATAGATTGAATTAATGCCTGAATGTGTTAAGATTTATGACTAAGAAGTTAGCTACGATGGTTTTCTATGGTATCGAATGTACCACCGAAAAGACGTTCGTGAATAACATTACTGTGCAAAAAGTCATGGGGGAAACCCAGTTCGATTTGACTCACTTCATCTAATCGTTGCAAATTTTCTGGTGAAAGTCGGAGATCTAAAGAAGCTAAATTATCTTGAAATTGCGTTAATTTACGTGCCCCAACGATTGGAATAATCGCCCCACTTTGAGCGTGTAACCAAGCTAATGCTACTTGTGATGGTGTGTGTCCAATATCTGCTGCAACTTGGCTGACAACTTCAGCGATCGCTAAATTTTTCTTAGAAATTTCTCCCCCTAAAGTCTTAAGTCGCCCTTGGCTCCCTTCTTGAGAAGACTTATTATACTTACCTGTCAGCACACCACCACCCAAGGGTGACCACGGTGTTACTGCTAAATCCAAGGCTTTAGCCATCGGGATTAAATCGCGTTCTGGTGTCCGCTGAATCAAACTATACTCAATTTGCAGGGCAACAAACTGTGTCCATCCTTGGAATTGAGCGATGGTATTTGCTTGAGAAACAATCCAAGCAGGGGTATCAGAAATACCGATGTAAAGTACTTTTCCTTGACGAACGACATCATCAAGCGATCGCAATACTTCCTCAATAGGTGTGGTAAAATCCCAAGCGTGCAACCAGAATAAGTCAATATAGTCAGTATTCAACCGCTTCAGGCTACCTTCTAAAGACTGGATTAAATTCTTGCGATGATTTCCACTACCATTGGGGTTACCGTTTTTGTCAGTCATCCGCAAGGGAAAGGAATATTTCGTTGCAACTACAAAGCGTTCCCGGTCTTTGGCAATTAATTCACCGACAATTTTTTCACTGCTACCATCGGTATAACCATTGGCGGTGTCAATAAAATTGCCTCCTGCTTCCACAAAAGCATCAAAGACTTTACCGCTTTCGTCTTTGGAAGCCCCCCAACCCCAATCTTCACCAAAGGTCATGGTTCCTAAGCAGAGTTCAGAGACTCTTAACCCACTTTTGCCCAAGAGTTTGTATTTCATGAATATTTTCTCTTTAATGAAAAAACTATGCCAATATCGCAAGCGAATTAAAGGTTAGGACATATTGAAAGCGTGGATGTTAGGAATAGTCATGTTTTACATCCAGCAAGAACAGCAAGAACTGCCTTGTCTTCGACACGCTACGCGAACTGCCTCCTGTTTTACTATCTCAAAGGCATGATAACTATAAATCAGCAGTGATGTCTGACTTAATGCATTAACCTACAAAAATTTATATCAGGTTCGGTTAAAGTTTGCTACCTACCTAATAGTCTCCCGATGCAAGAATGTTTCAAAATCTAATTTTCTTCAAATCTTAGTTTTGAACTTCTGATGTAGTCTTCATCAATCTCAAAAGCTAACCATTGTCTTTGTAAAGTTTCTGCAACTCGACCTGTCATATTAGAACCAGCAAAGGGTTCTAAAACAATATCGCCTGGTTCTGTACAAAGATTGATGACAAATTCTGGTAAAGCTTGAGGAAATCTTGCCGGATGTGGCTTCAAACCTTGTTCTTTACAACGCCTTTGGTAATAATCATTTGAAGCAGTATTCGAGGCAGAAATTACATTTACGGGTTGAAGTAAATCTTCAGATGAAGTTTCTTCTACAATAGTATGTTGTCCTATTTCTTCTTGGTATCTATTAGAATTTCCATCAATAATGTTCGGGGGAATAGCCCCTCCTCTATCGTTACCAAATTTATTTGAAATATCATGACCTGATGGTCTAACTTTGGGTTTATATCCATTTTCGAGCAGCTTTTTCATTGCATCACTATAAGGCTTTAAAACTCTTCTATTATTAGCTTTAGGATGCGGTTCTTTTGATAGCCACCAAACTGTATTCACTGAATCTTTAACTCTTTCCCTACGAACTGTCACCCATTCAGCGGGGGTAGGTAGTTTAGCTGGATTATACCAATACAATTCCTGTGCCAAATAAAACCCGAGCCCACCTTTTTCTTTTGCTTTGCATAGAGTAATAACCAATTCAAAATGATAAAGAGAGCGAACTGGCATTCCTTTAATCCAGCTGCCACCAATATCAATCACCAGCGAGCCTGTTGGTTTCAGAATACGATAAAATTGTGCCGCATAATCTTTAAACCATTCAACATATTGAGCTGCATCAACGTTTCCGTATTCTTTTTTACGAACTAGCGCAAATGGTGGAGACGTACAAATCAGGTCAATACTTGCTTCAGGAATATTCGCCATTAATTCTAAGCTATTTCCTAAATAAGCAGCACCAAATCTTGTTTCGTAGTAAGGTTTACAATTAAGTCTCATCTAAACTTTGTTAGTATTATTGTACGCACCTAGACAGTATTATCCATAAAAGCATAAGTTTTCCAACTATTACTTATTTTTTGAGCTATTGGCTGAGTGAATAGAAAAATCGGCAAGTATGTGTGCCAACTGTAATATATATTTATAAATATATATAATTAAAGATTTTTATACACATTAATACTTAATTTTGACGAAAATCAAACATTGTCCGAAAAGTTTGATTTTTGAAAGCTAAAGCATTGGTCGTTTACTTTCAAGGACTTCTGTTGCTTTTTGAGCAGATAGTGGTCGGTAGAATAGAAAGCCTTGTACATCCTCACAATTGATAGATTTCAAAAACTCTAATTCCTCTTCGTTTTCTACCCCTTCGGCTGTCAGCCTCAATCCCAAGTTCCGCCCTAAGCTAACTATGGCCTTGATAATATGAGCTACTTTGACATCGTGGGTCAAATCTTGGATGAAAGATTTATCGATTTTCAAATTGTGGAGTGGCAAAAGCTGTAAGCGCGAGAGAGAAGAATGACCAGTACCAAAGTCATCAATGGAGAGATGAACACCCATTTGCTGTAAATTTTCTAATACAGTTCGGGTGAAGTCTAAATCCTCAATAGCTGTAGTTTCGGTAATTTCTAACTCTAAAAAGTGGGCTTCTAGCCCGGTTTGTTCTAAAATTTTGGCTACAGTCTCTACTAATTGTGGTTGGCGAAATTGCTTAAGAGAAAGATTAACAGCGATGGTTAGGGGTGGTAAGCCTGCATCTTGCCAAGCTTTATTTTGGCTACAGGCTGTTCGCAGCACCCATTCACCAATGGGGACAATTAATCCACTTTGTTCAGCCAGAGGAATGAAAACACTAGGTGCAACCAATCCCATCTCTGGGTGTTGCCAACGCAACAAAGCCTCCATTCCAGTAATTTCTTGTGTACTAATATTTACTCGTGGTTGATAATATAGAGAAAATTCTTTACGTTCTAGAGCATAACGCAAGCTTTTCTCTAAAGTCAGGAGTTCGGGATTCTTGGCGTTCAGCGAAGCACTGTAGAATTGATAGTTATTTCGCCCTTTATCTTTGGCGTGATACAAAGCTGTATCTGCGTGCTGGATTAGTGTTTCAGCGTCAGGACTGTTGCGGTCGAGCAGCGCAATCCCAAGACTGGCACTGATGTAAAGTTCATGCTCTTGGAGATGGAAGGCATCTTCTAAAGTTTGTAAAATTCTCTGCGCCACTTGGGTTACTTCTTCGATATTATTCACTCGCGGGAGTAAAATAGTGAATTCATCGCCTCCCCAACGGGCTACGGTGTCTCCTTTTCTAAGTGAGTCTTTTAATCTTTGAGCGACATTTTGTAATAACTTATCTCCCAGCGTGTGCCCAAGAGTGTCATTGATTACCTTGAAGCGATCCAAGTCGAGGAAAATCACAGCTAAACTTTCCCCGTTGCGAGTTGCATTCGGCAGGGTTTTGCATAGCATCTGGTCAAATAGTAGGCGGTTAGGTAATCCTGTCAGCAGATCATGGAGGGCTTGATAGCGAATCTTTTCTTCTACCTGCTGGCGCTGGCGTGCGCCAATAATACTGGCAGCCATCGTCAACAGGGTAGATTCTTCGTGTCTTGACCAATGACGCTCAAAGGTGCAGTCTGCCAAGCCAAGATAACCCCAAAACTCGTTTTCCAGCCGCAGAGGTACTAGAAGCAGGGATTGAATGCCATCTCGAATCAGGAATTGTTGTTCGGCGACGAGAAATGTTTGGGTGAGTCCGCTAATTGACTGCCCATTAGAGAGAACATTGTACCAACGGTTTAATCCAGAAGCTTCATAAGGTTGATTTTGCCAAAGATGCCCAGTAGGTTGAATAAAAGAGCGTGTCCATTCAAACCGCAGGCTCATTGCTATTTCTCCTGTGGTTGGATGGGGATGATTTTGAAAAAGATAGGCACGATCAGCCTTAGCAGCTTCGCCCAAAACAGCTAGAGCTCGCTCAATACCAGTTTCGTAATTCATTTCGCTGAGCAAATAATTGGCAGCTTCTGCAACTCCTTGTAGCAAGCGATCGCGCTGATGTAGTTCGGCTGTAGCTTGTTTCTGTTCTGTAACATCCCTAACAATAAAAGTTCTAATTAAATCACTTTCAGGAAGATAGAGAACCGATTGTTCAAAAACCTCTGTACCTACTTCCACCTCACGCATAAAAGAATTTTTTTCTAGATTATTAACTGCATCTAATAGTCCAGTTAAAATTGGGTGTTGCATCCCAATTTCTCTGAGTTTGGGAAACTTGAGAGTTGCAGCTGGATTGAGATAAGTTACTGTTCCCTCTAAATCCATTTCAATAATTGCATTGGGAATCAGTTCTGGGAAGGATGCTAGGCGAGCAAGAGCAGCCTCACTAGCTGCTTCAAAGGTGGTATCAAGAGCTAAGGTTTGAAAAGGATTGACAGGATTGGTTTGCTCTGACAGAAAATCAGATAAATCTTCAACATCGCATGATTTAGAAAATGCTTGTTCTGAAAGATTGGAAATAGCATAATATTGAGCTTGAGCTTGATTATTCCCAAATACAATGAGATCTCCATGCTTAAGGTTGTGAGAGAAGCATCTATCGCCATTCACGAACAAGCCATTGGTACTTCCTTTGCCCTTGTAGTTTCCATCGATAATCTGGAAGCCATATTGGTCAGTTTCTGGAAGAGTAACTCGTAATAAAATTGCATGCTGCATTGATACTGATCGGGAAGCTAAGACAATAGTATTAGCCGAATGCCGTCCTATAGAATAAGTAGCCTCTCTCAGGGCAATAGTTCGCCGCCCTTGCATATCTTGAACAATCAACAGATGGCGTATTTTTTCTAGCTCATTTCCTAGCATAGCTGTTCCTCAAATTCTCATATCTTTAGGTCTTATATCAAGTTCGCTTAATTACTTATAATTCAAAATTCTCCGCCTCAGAGAGTCAGCCCTAATTATAAGCATTCATCCAAACATGATATTAGTCGGAAAAATACTGCTGACTAAGTTCATACTATTAAGTTTTGCTTTTTGGTAAATTTACTCAACTAAATTTCTTACTATGTGCAATTCTAAAATTCGTATGAGAATGCAAATCAATCTTTTTCTTTAAAATTTACCTTTAAGGATAAGATATCCAATTGTTTAACCAATTTTTCTCGTAGAACTCCGAGCTGTTTTCTCAACTTATACATAATTTATTAACTCTGATCTTTAATCTATATCATCTTTTTTTAGGATACCCAAAATTAAATCAAATACAGAGTTTTATATATAGTATATTTGCGGATTTTTATTTTAATTTGATGTTAAATCGCGAAAAAACCACAGAGTTTGTAACGAGCTTCTATTGCTAAGTAAGTCTAAAAAGTTAAAAATAAAAAAGCAAAAAAAATATTTAGATATCTATATAATTAAACTTTTGATATCAAGTCCGGTTAATTATTGATAGTTCTCCAAATCTATGCATAAATCATAAATTCCTTTTTACTCCTGTTAATAAATCTCAGCAATAACTGCGGTCTTAGAGGCTGTTTAAAAAGTTTCAGGAAGTCAAATTTTCAACTAATCTAGAGGATGTTTGAAAAGTTTTTAGGGGTCAAAATTTCTACTAACCGCCTCACCATGATCCGGATCATAGCAAGGTAAATAAAAGTCTCTGATGTTTCGGGCAATAACTCATAGTCAGTAGACCGAAAAGTTTTGCCAACATCAGAAATTAGTAGCCTGTAATACCGTTTTTGGAGAAAAGTGTAAAAGCTGATTGCTGATAATAAATTATAAGTTAAAGTTATTAATAAAGCCCAAAAATTAACCAAAATCAGCCGGACGGTAAACAAACTTCGCAGGCTAACCCATAGTTGTGGTCTACTAAGATTCTTTCATCAGTAAGCATCATCTCAGCGTTCTAAAAATGAGTATAAAATAAAACAAATCACACCTCAAATAAATACTGCTATGTCGTCGCAAAACTATGTTTTTCAGGACAATCAGCATGATACAGAACATATCCGGCTATCTGCAATCCAGGATGAGTTCGACCCTGATTCGCGTCGCAGGCTTTCTCAAATTGGTATTGCTCCAGGATGGTCAGCCCTTGAGGTTGGTGTCGGTATGGGGTCGATAATGAGTTGGATGGCGGATCAAGTGAGTGTTCAAGGAAAAGTAGTAGCAGTAGATATTGACACACGTTTTATCAAAAACACAAATCTACCTAACGTTGAAGTACGGTGTCTAGACATTGCAAAAAAAAAGCTAGATACCTCGTGCTTCGACGTATGCCATGCTCGTTACGTATTACTGCACATCCGTGATTGGAAAAAGGCTGTTGAAAACATTTGGCAATCTCTTAAGCCAGGGGGTTGGCTAGTTATTGAGGAGCCAGATTTCGAGACATCCAAGGCAGTCGCTCACCCTGACAAAGAGTCAGTTAATCGGGTCAATAAAGCAATCTTGGCGATGTATGAGTCAATGGGTATTGATCCTTGCTTTGGGAGCCGCTTACCTCAAATTTTTCAGCAGCTTGGGTGTGAGAAAATCATGGTTGAAACCTATGTGCCTTTTGCAAATGGTAGGTCACGCATTTCCCAAATTATGAAAATGTCGGCACAGCATTTGGCAGAACGCTACATTGCAACTGGTGTGTGCTTGCAAGCCGATGTAGAGCGATACATCGCTGTGGCAGATGATCCGTCAGTATGGGCGTACTACTACACAACAGTAGCTACAATTGGGCAAAAACCTTTACCTCATTTGGTAACTAATTTAAAAAGGATTATAGATTAAGCTAAAATACAAACCGTTTTCTTGTAATGTTCGATCGCTTGATTCAACAGATATTAAAGGAATTCCCCAGTCAAGACGAACAGTGAAACGTGAGCCTTGTGACCAACGCAATCCCAAACCAACGCCAGCTAGAGTATTAGGGTCGGGATTATCTCTATCAGAACTGTTCCAACCAACACCAAAATCAACAAATGGGATAACCTGCAAGGTACTATCTATCTTCGATAAATGCAGAATCGGTATTTGAACTTCAGCAGAAACAAAAGTGCCATTATCTGTTAAAAGGTAATCTTGACGATAGCCCCGAATGCTATCTTGTCCACCTAATCCAAATTGCTCTATGGGTAAAAGAGTTCTGGATGCTAATTGTGTATTTAAGCGAAGTAACAGTAAAGTTTCGGGAGCTAAAAGGCGTGCCCACTGCGCTTGTCCTTGCCAAGCAAAAAAACGGCTATCAGGAGGATTTGCATTAATCGTGGCATCCAACGCATCAATACCCAAGTTAAATTGAGACCGCAGGGCAATGACTTCACGGCTGTTGCGAGAAGTCCATTCTTGAAAAAATCGCAACGCAGATACCCTAGTGCGTCCCTGTTCATCGGCTCCAGGTGAAATTTCAGATGCGGGTACTCCTTCTCTCTGTAAAAAAGAGGAAATATCACTCTCCCGTCGGGAGGCTGTTAACCCAAGGGCAAATTCTTGTGTAGGAGTTTGAGTTATTGGTTGACGGAATGTCAATTCGTAATAGCGAGAATCGGAATGAATATCTAGGAAGTCAAAAGGACGTTCAATGACATTGCTTGATGTGATGCCATAGTTAAAGCTAAGGGTTCCGTTGCGGGGATTGAGCGGTAATATGTAGCTAGCGTCTAAGGAGTTACTACCATCGGTATTAGTGTAAGCTATACCCAGACTATCTCCCAATCCCAATAAGTTAGCTTCATTCAATTGTAATCGCCGTCGGAAGCTACCAACACTAGGCGATCGCCCATTATCTAAAACTATTTGGCTACTAAAGGTTTTTGCCTCATTAATCTTGACTTCTAACAGACTCACACCTGTGTGCGACCCTGCTGAGAGTTCAGCAGAGAGATTTTTAATCAAAGGATTAAGCTGCAAAAGTTGTAATGCCTCTAACAGACGTTGCCGATTCAAAGGGGGTGATGTAGCTATTGCTAATCTACTGCGGATATAATTGGAGTTCAACCGCCGAGTACCAGTTATTTGAATGTCTTCTAATTTACCTTCAATTACCTGAATTTTTATGACACCAGATTGGATTGTTTGCGGTGGGATATAAGCACCAGAGGTAATGTAACCATTTTTGACATATAGGTCAGTAATTTTGGAGCGTGCCTGATACACTTGACTCAGAGAAATCGGTCGTTTAGTAAATTCAGCAGTAGCTTCGGCTAGCTGTTTGGGACTGAAAACTGTGCTACCAATAACTTCAAATCTTTGAACAACAATAGTTTGGGGAAATTTGTCAGGAACTGGCTGCTCTGGTGTGGGAGTTGGGGTAGAGGGTAGAAATAATTCTGCTGGTGGAGGAAGTTGCTGTGGCGGTTCTGGTGAGGGAAGTGGGGAAGGTGGGGATGGTGGTTGAATATCCTGTGGTGGTGGGATATCCTGTGGTGGTGAGACTGCTCGTTGCGACAAGATGAAATTATTATTTGGTTGTTTTGTAGAAGCGACAGCCTGAGCTTTTAAGGGTATGGAAGCTAAGGTACTGAAGGATATACATATATCCAGTGGTAATAACCACAATATTGCAATATTAATGGAATATTTATCAATCATTGCACTGAAATATTTTTGCTTTTAAATTATGAGAATATACGGGGACTGTTATAGATGTGAATCTTACTTCATCTTTTGCCACTAAAGTTAATATTTTCAGCAAATCTCAATTGAAAAGTTGAATTAAATGTTAATTGCAGATTTAAAAAATTAATAAGTATTATCTAGAAAGCCCCAATACTGAAAAATAGGTCGAAGCAAAAGCTTTGAATGACCAGTAGTGCTGCTGGCACTATACGGATAAGAAGGCTAGAAATTGCATCAGGAGTAAAAATTACTCCAATCATTACTAAGGAATCAGTTGACAGTCTCCACCTGCACAAGGGAAAACAAGCAACCACTGTGATTTAAACATCATACATTATAATTGCTACAAATCAGAAATAAGTAAATAGGGTATGGCGATCACTTCATATAGTGGATTACCCATTAGCTATAGATGTAGAAAAGAAACCTTTTAACCAAAATATTTTTGGGAGCGATCGCTCTGTATGACTCTGATAGAGTAAAGTCCACTATTACTAACTTCCCATCTAGGTAAGGTGATGAGTATTTTATTCTGTCAGATTTTAATGTGATAACCGAGCCGCCATTACAAGTATAACTTTCACACCCAAGTTATTGGAGGCTTTTTAGACAACAGAATTGATATTGTGTTGATATTTAAAGTTATGTATTCTGTCACCAAGGGGAAAAATAATATCTTCACAAGATGTCTTCTTGAGCATCTAATTCTTGAGCTATGGTCATAGAATGGATAGGGCATCAATTAGTTATCGATTTATTTTAGCAATCCTTGTAGAACGCCTAAAATAAATCAGAAAAATAGCGTTACTGAATTGAAGTATGAAATTTTAAAACTCAATATCTCAAACTCTTGCTCTGTGCGCCTCTGTCTTGGAAAGTTCTTAGGGACTTCCAAGAAATAAATTATTCAATTTCACCCCTATCAAAACGACTTTCTCTCCCCCTGCCCCCTGCCCTAAAAGCGTTCGCGTAGCGTCCCGTAGGGATGGGATATTTTTTTATTTGGAAGTCCCTTATCGGAGGAAACCTCTGCTCAGACTTTCTGCTGCGTCTGTGCGTGAGGTAAATTCATACCTGAATTCAGCAACGCCAGAAAAATTATAGAAATGCGTTCGCCATAATTTATCTACACAAATGACGGCGAACGGGAGCAATCACGTCCTTTTCGAGCTGAACTTTTTCTCTTTGATGCAGACTTGTACTCAAGATACTACTGCGAGGTTATGAATATCACATTATTAAGCCTGGAAATCGTAGCGATCGCTACTGTTTTTCCAACTATTTTGGTAATAGTTATAGAATACTCTCAAAATAATCTTGAATACCCATAATGAGTGTTTTCTTCTCAGATGAGGCGATCGCTAGGTTAATTCAGGAAGATGTTCCTTACCTAGATTTGACAACCCACGGACTTGGTATTGGCAAGCAACTAGGTGAAATTGAGTTTTCTACCCGTCATCCAATGACCATTTGCGCGACTGAAGAAGCAGCCAGAGTATTAAAATATTGTGGTGCTGAAGTTCATTATCAAGTAGAAAGTGGTACAGTCTGTCAACAAAAGCAATTAATTCTACAAGCTAGCGGCAGTGCGATCGCTTTACATAGTGGTTGGAGAGTTGCTTTAAATTTGCTCGAATATGCTTCTGGCATCGCTTCACGCACCAGAGTATTAGTAGATAGTGCTTTAGCTGTGAGTCCATCTGTTTCGATTGTGACTACTCGTAAATGTTTTCCAGGTACTAGAGCGCTTTCTATCAAAGCAGTTTTAGCTGGTGGAGGCTTTTTTCATCGCTTAGGATTATCGGAAACAGTTCTAATTTTTAACCAACACCTAATATTTTTGGGAGGTATAGCAGGGCTAATTGAGCGTATGAATGAACTAAGACGACAATTTCCAGAACAACCTATTTGCGTGGAAGTAGATACACCAACAGATGCTTGGATGGTTGCTCAAGCAGGTGTAGATTTAATTCAGTTTGATAAAATTCCGATCCCAGACCTTGAGCCTCTAGTTTTGAAGCTGAAGCAGCAGTATCCGAATTTAAAACTAGCGGTAGCTGGTGGTATTACCTCTGAAAATATAAAGGATTATGCAAGCACTGGTGTAAATATCTTAGTTACAAGTTCACCGTACTTCGGTAAACCGTGCGATATTGCAGTCAAAATGAAGATGACACAGTAGTGCATTTTTAATTCAGTTTGATACTTAAGATTGCGGTTGCAAAAATACAGGAGTCGAATTGTATAGAACAGCGCTTAGGCAATACTTAGAAAGGAAGTAGAGGCTGAGTCTCAATTATAAACAGTTTATTAGCTTGATAGCTAGCCATTTCTAGTTTCTAAGGTAAACGGCGATCGCAAGCTTCTTTACAATATTAAGCTTGACTATTTTCAAAAGAAATAAAAATTAATTTTGTTAACATTTAATTACCATATTATTTGGTATTCTACTCAATAAGTTGGTATTATCTTCAATACATTAGACAGATAGACTTATCCATTTTGAAAAACGCAAATCTCGTAAGAAGTTTGCGGCTATCTTTGGCGTAAGAATTCATTAGTTTTTAATAACTATTATTGAAAACTAGCTATTTTGTATTGTGTAGTAAGGAGTTGAAAGTTGAACCAGAGAATTATTTTTATTTTGGTTCACAAAATTTATTGTCAACTTGCTTAGTTTTGACGAGCAAGATACTAATTTTGCGAAGCAAACAGCTTTCAGCGAAACTATCTAGTTTTTCCAATATTCAATAGTAAACGGAGAAATGTTTGATGCGTTTTACCCGCCAGATACCCATTGCCTCTTTGATATTATCAACAGTATTTTTATGGCAGCCTACTTTAGCTGATTCCAAAACAGATATTAACTGGGAACGGGGAGAAAAAATATCATCTGTCTGGAATCAAAATAAGTGTCCTGGAGGTTCTTCACAAAGTTTTCGCTTGGGTGGAGAAGTGAATAATCCAACCACTTATAACTTGCAAAACTTGAGAAATTTACGAGATGTTTTAAAAAACCAAAATCCAGCAGTAGTTACTGAAGTCACTGTGACCTTTCAAACCGGCTCAGGTCCCCGAACAGAAACATACTATGGAGTTCCACTCTGGGAATTGATTAATAATCCAAAAGCTGGAGGTGGTCTCAAACCTGGAAATTCGGGAGTAAATACTAAAAACTCTTTTCTCAGGCAATATGTTCTAGTTGATGCCACAGATTGCTATGGCGCAGTCGTAGCTATTGGTGAAATTCAACCTAACTTTGAAGGTAAAACAGTACTAATTGCATTTGAAAAAAAAGCTAGTGATGGTACAGTCGTGTCTTTAACAGATGATGGATTTGCTCGTTTAGTAGTTTCAGGTGACAAAGCTGGAGGTCGTTACGTTAGTAATGTGACAAATATCGTCATATTATCGGCTCCTCCTTCTCCTTTGAAACGAAAGTATTTCTAACAATTTTTACCTCAAAGACTCCTAGAACAAAGGATTTTCATATCACTTGATGGTAGTTGCCAAGAATACACTACTTTCTCTATTTTGCAAAAAGTTGGAGTGAAGTAAACCTTTGCTCCAAACTTCTTTACTAAGCGCTGCGGGAACAGGGATTTTTCCCATTCCTGCAATTGCTACAGATAAGAGTAAATTAGGTTGTGGCGATCTCTTCATGGGTGCATCGCTATGCAGAAAATTGTCTCTACTTATCGTAAGATGAGACAATAGGCAGACTACTTTGAGAGGGGAAGGGATGAGAATCGCTATTGGCAGTGATGAACGCACTAACCTTACCGACATAATACTCGAAGAACTTAAGCGACGTGGGTACGAAGTTATACCCTTCGGTTCACTAGCGGAGAATAATCCAGAAGTTGATTGGCCTATCAGTAGTAGTAAAGTTGCTTTAGCAGTAGCAACCCAGAAAGTAGATGAGGGGATTGTTTTTTGTTGGACTGGTACTGGTGCATCTATTGCTGCTAACAAAGTCTGTGGAATACGTGCTGCTTTGTGCCATGATGCTGAAACGGCACGCGGTGCCCGCATCTGGAATCATGCCAATGTCCTAGTATTAAGTTTACGTGCAACTACAGAAGCGATCGCCAAAGAAATATTAGATGCCTGGTTTAGCACGCCCTATTCTGAAGATGATTGGAACTTGCTACAAATCAAGCGAATTGGACAATTAGAGAGATGAGATGAAGAGGTAAATAGGCTGATATTATACTGATATTTGCGTGTTATCTTATACTTTATTCTTTTTCATTTGTAAGTTTGAAACAAAAAATTAATCTAATTTTTCATACCTGACGAATTTTCATCGATTTTACTTCTCCTGTTTCAATATATACAGTAAATATTTAATATTCACGTTCATATTCAGTTGCCAAAGAAATAGTTTATTTTAGCAATCTTAGACCATTCAAGGTAACTAAAACTGTAGAACCTTCATGGCCAATAACGCCTATTGGTAAGTTAATATTTCCTAGAAAGTTGCCCACTAAAAGCAACACAATAAAACCCAATGCTACGACTATATTTTGTTTGACCATAAGTTGCGATCGCCTGCCCAAATGTATCGCCACAGTAATTTTTTCTAACTTGTCTCACTATATCTGCGGTTTCCAATGCCACATTGCTACCTGCTCCTCCCATTGCTATACCTATAAAACCACCAATGAGGTCAACAGCAGGTAGCAACAGTAGCGCCAATTCCAAAGCACCAAGATGCAAGGCGAACCATCCCAGAAATAACAGTAAACCATAAACTAGGGCTGCTAAGATATTTGCGTGTTTTCTGGTGAATTGGGTAAAACACTGTGGGTAAAGCATAAGAGTTGAATTAACAGGGATATTCTCACGCTAAACCTTGACATTGATGTTAATGTCAAGGTATATAATGATTTTGAAACGTAAAGGTACGCACAGTTAGATGTTTACCGATGGTTTTGGAGTGTTTTTTAGTTGAAATAAGTTATGAATGCTGGTTGCTTAACCTTAACCATCAAAGAACTTACCGATGCAGTTGGTGGCGGTTTGACTCCGCGCATGGTGCGACATTACCATCAATTAGGACTCCTACCGCAACCAGTACGATCGCCTAGCAATTACCGTCTCTACACCCAAAAAGATGTGCTGCGGTTGCAACGAATTGTGGCACTCAAGCAACAGGGGTTTCAGCTAAATCACATTCGTCACATTTTGGAAGTGGAACCAGAAGCCGACACAAATCAAAACTTGATGGTGCAACTTCAACAGCAATATCGAGCTGTAATGCAACAAATTTCCCAACTGCGGCAAACTGCATCAGCATTAGAAGGATTATTAGGACGCGATCGCCATTGTCAAATTATGCAGGCACAAGTCTTAGCAAAACTGAAGTTACTCGATGTGGAAACCCAAGCCGGATTGGGGGGACTGGAAAAATTGTGGAGTGGTTTGGATGCCGAAATTCATAGGCACTCTGAGGCTTTTTCGGAATCGCTACAACTTTTATTACCTGATTTATCTCACCGTTCAGAAATCGAACAACACTTAATTTCTCAGTTGGTTTTGGCTTGTGGCGATGTCAGCTTGGTGTCTTTTGTTAAGTTGAGCCGAGATGCGATCGCAGCTAGTCGAGAAGCTTTATCTGCAAGCTGTCAAATAGTTGTCGATACCCAAACGGTGGCTGCTGCTTTGGATAAAACTCGATTATTTCACTTGGGATGTCGCATTGAAACTTTGATTGATAATCCTCATATTACTACTGCTACAGAGGCAGAGCTTGCCTTTTGGCAGCAGCAAGAATGGCGACAAAAATTGCAACAAGTAACTCCAGGTTGTGTACTGATAGTTGGTTATGCTCCCTCGGTGCTTCTACAAGTTTCTTTGGCGATCGCTAATCAAAAAATTCAGCCTGCACTCGTAATTGCAATGCCCATCGGCTTTAGCCACGCTCCCGCAGCCAAGCGACAACTGATGCAACAACGAATACCTTTCATTACAGTTGAAGGAACTTTGGGAGGCGGTGCTTTAGCTGCAACTGCGCTGAATGCTTTGGTGGAATCGCTAATTGATAAACCACATTGTCATTGTTATCTCAATCAAACTAATACTAATTAAAAAAAGAATGCAACAGTTAAAACTGGAAATCCCTTAGTAGTTCTAATCTTGTTGTTTTGCATACAGAACGTAGGATTTGTTACGGTAAGCAACTGGCAGATCTAACCGATGTTGAATGTGAGTTACAAAATAGGAAGCGTGATATTTCACTATTAGCGCCTTAGCCTGATCGATGGTCAAGTTGTTGTAGCCCTCTGTAAGTAGTTTTTCACTAAACTGAGTTAATGGATCGACCCCATTAAAATTACCACTCAAGTCACGCATACGTGAAAACCACTCTAATGTTGCCGCTTTAGTTTGAGCCATTAACTTATATTTGGCAATGGTTGGACGCTCTGTCAACCAGATGAAGTTGCTATGTTCAACCGGTGGAGATACGAATGTGGCATTTTTTGGCGTATTTTTTCGTATCCAAGCAGCCATATCTTTCCATTGAGAGTCTACTTCCTGCACTTCGTCAGGAAAATTAAGTGTGGAGTAAAAATTTTTCTCAAAACTAGGAAATGCCTTGACAATGCTTATACTCACTAGCAAACCACATATCAGTATCAGCACTCTTTGTTGTTTTCTACTTGAGAAGATACGATCCAAAGCACAGACAAACAATAGGCAAGCGTTGAGGTGCAGCATCACATCGCCCACACGGAAAAGATAATACTGTAGCAAGGTTCCTTGAGAGTCGAATGGAGCGATAACTACTCCCAGTAAAAAGGGGACTAGACTGATTAGTGTAAACTCAAACAACCCTCTACGAGCTTCGTATTCTTCAAACTGTTCGGGTAGTCCTTGAGTGGGACGATGGAACCAAAGGATGCCAGCACTGCCCACAAGCATCATCAGGTAAAATATCGGAACTATCCACCAATATGCAGGCCAAGACAAGGGATTCAAGTGATAGGGCATCCTGAGAAAGACATATATATATGTAGGCGAGATCGGGCTTGCAGGAGTTGAACTGGACAATTCTCCGAGTATCGCTTTTAGGCCAAATATACTTCCTATCAGGTATAGCGGAACAATAAACCCAAGCTCCCGCATACTAGGAAAATGGGTTTTTCGTTTTAAAATCAGCCAAGCTGCAACAAATAAAGTTGTATAGCCACCTACTAGAACATGGAATGAAGTTGCTAGCCCTAATAGAAAAGCCATCAAGCGATAACGTTTCCTGAGCATGAAGGCGATCGCAAACAAAACCATAGCATAAGCAAATATCTTCGTTTCTAGTACTCCTACGATCCTTTCCCCAGCAGCAACACCTTGTTTATCAAAGAAAAACATTGCAACTGCCAACATCAGTAAAGACAAATTCAATCCCAGTTTTCGCCCTATGAGTACTAGTGCCCAAGCTATCAGCGTGTAGCAAAATAATCGCCCGATTATTGAACTAGCCAGAAATCCCCAACTTGCTATCAGCCAGCCAAATAAAGTTTGAAACAATACTCGATAAACGGCTGGTTGATTAACAGACCAATCTCCTGGAACCCAGTTGTGGTCTGCAAACTGCCTTGCTAAAGGCAGAGCGTCGATATCATTTCTTGCCATGATATCAAACAATAATTCCTTGATACACAGCAGTAGCAAAACTGTGATGATTTCTAATATTATCCAACCCGTAGTTGTTAGAGCTGTTTTTTTATGTACATTTTGTTCCCTCATACCTAGCAGTTTCAACATAAAAAATATAAACACTATAACTTCTATAATATTTAAATTAAACTTAAATTTTATACTATACAATATATTTACTAAGTGTTTATACTATTTTGATTATTTAGCTAATTTTCCCAGCTTGGGTATCATTGGACAAGATTTAATCAAAGTATAAAAAATAACTACTATTAAAAAATTTTACTTAACTAAATTCTCTCTAGAAAAATAGAAATAGTTAAATTCAAGCGAAGTATATATCGACACAAATATTTACAATAAATGATAAGAAATATAACAGAGATGTATAATTAGCGCGTCTCCTGCATAATCCATAAAAAGATCGTGATTAAAGCTGGCAGGCTTTCTATTTTTTAGTTTAAGAACAGGCATATGTGGCAACAACAAAAAAAAGATACTTTGATAGTCAAGCTGGTATTATGGGTTGCCTTAGCTACGACCCCAATGGCAGCAAGTGTAGTAGTTTCAGCACCTATGCTGCTGGCGCAATCTGCACCCCAAACTCCGTCTTTCCCATTGCCGCAAACAGTGGAAAATGGAACGACAGTGCGAATTGATGGTTCAAGTAGCTTAACTGTAATTAACCAAAGCCTTAAAGACAGTTTTGAAAAACAGTTTTCGGGCACAAAGGTTGAAATTGCTGCTAATGGTGTCGAGCGGGCGCTGAGAGATTTGCTAGATGGCAAAATTGATATCGCAGCAATGGGTCGTGGTTTAACCCCAGCAGAAAAAGCGCTAGGACTCGAGCAAGTCCGCCTGCGCCGTGAAAAAATTGCGATCGTGGTTGGTGCAGAGAATCCTTTCAAGCAAAGTTTGACTAGTAAGCAATTCGCCCGAATATTCCGGGGACAAATTACAAATTGGTCGCAATTGGGCGGCCCTAGCGCTAAGATTCGGGTAATCGATCGCCCGCAAACGAGCGATACTCGCGATACTTTTCGTGATTATCCAGCCTTCAAAACAGCTAAATTTGCTACAGGCTCGACTGCGACTCAACTAACTCAGGACAATACCGCCGAAATCGTCAAAGACCTGGGTAAAGATGGCATCAGCTACGTGCTAGCTAATCAGGTGTCGAAGTTACAAGGTGTGCGAGTTCTGCAATTACATCAAACCTTGCCAGACGATGCCAAATATCCCTTTTCGCAACCATTAGTTTACGTTTACAAAAAAAATCCCAGCTTAGGTGCAGCAGCTTTTCTCGGTTTTACCCTTGCACCAGTAGGACAGCAGGCTATAGAACAAGCTAGAGTCACTGAAGCTGAGGCTGTAGCAGCCAGCGTATCACAATCAGCTCTTACAGCCTCCCCCAGCAAAGAAACGACATCGGCTACTACAGCTTCTCCCAGTGCAACTACTTCTGTATTTGGCGAACAGCCATTTGTGGCTCCTGCAAAACCACAAACGGCTCCAATTGTCAATAAAGAAACACCATTTTGGTTGCTCTTACCTTTGTTCGTCACTGCTGTAGGCGGAATCTTACTTTGGTGGTTTTTGGGCAGACGACCATCCTTGTCACAGAAAACAAATGACTTACCACAACCAAATCCTTATCCACCCAGCACAGACAATCTAGAAACTGCGAGCAATCCTAGTACTAACGTTGAGTTGCCAGAACCGGAAACTCCCGAGCGCACTCCTTTTCAAATTTATGGTCAATCATCTAACTTCACAGAGAATGGTACTCTAAAACAGCCAACTAATGGCACAAGCTCAAGCGTAGCTCATGGCTCAGAGAATAATTTAGGAGCCGCAGCATTAATGGGTGGTACTGCTCTGGCAACAGGAATAGGGACAGCTACTTGGTCTACCTTTGCTGACAAAGAAACAGACCCCAAGGATGAGATGAATGAAATAAATAATAATACTGAAAATTCTCATCCAGAGTCCAGTGAAGTAGCATGGGATATAGAAGCTCCTGCGGCTGTTGTAAATACTCCATATCCTCAGTTAGGTAATATTCCAGAAGAAACATCTGATGGAGAATTGCCTTTATCTGATGAAGAGACAACCCCACTGCCTGAGTTACCAGATGTGCCAAAAGTCACTTCTAACTTTGAATATTGGGACACAGAACTTACCGAAGATGTGACGCCAGAAGAACTCCAGGCAGAATTAGAATGGCTAGAAAGTATCACCTCAACTGAAGATACAGTCTTACCCGAATCCGGCAACGTAGTAGCGGATGAAATACCTGACGCACAAACAGCATCACTACTCGAATTACCAGAATTGCCAGAAGATGCCTTGAATGTGGTAGCAGATGCAGCCGAACCCCCTATAGATTCGCTAGAGTCAGAATCCCCAGCTGATGCTGTTGCTGTGGCAGCTGGAGCAGGAATTGGAGCTTGGGCTAGTACCGTTGACAATGCACCGATAGCAGGCGCAACAGCTAATGGTTTAGTAAATGCAGAAGAACACAGTACGATTGTGCTGACACCGCGCACTCAGACATCGGCTGACATCTCTTGGGAGATTTCCGAAAGCCAAAAGTCAGCGCTGCGAAAACAAGGTGTTTCTCAATTGCTAGTGCGGTTGTATGATGTGACTGGTATTGACCTGAGTTATCAAACTCCCCAGCTTGTACAAGAGTACGAAAGTGAAGAATTACTCACTAAGAGCGTAGATATTCCGGCAAGCGATCGCGACTATATAGCTGAAATTGGCTATCTTGCTGAAGGCGAACGCTGGTTTCCCATTGCCCATTCAGCAATTGTGCGCTTCTTCAGTCCTGCCAAGCCAGATCCGGTTGTGGAAGATTTTCCTGTGAGTCAAACAGATCATACAGTAGAACACAGCACGATTGTGCTGACACCGCGCACTCAGACATCGGCTGATATCTCTTGGGAAATTTCTGAAAGCCAAAAGTGGGCGCTGCGAAAACAAGGCGTTTCTCAATTGATAGTCCGGCTATATGATGTGACTGGCATTGATTTGAGTTATCAAGCTCCCCGACTTGTAGAGCAGTATGAAAGTGAAGAATTACTCACTAAAAGCGTAAATATTCCCGCAAGCGATCGCGATTACATAGCCGAAATTGGCTATCTTGCTGAAGACGAACACTGGTTTGCTATAGTCCGTTCAGCAATTGTGCGCTTCTTCAGTCCTGCCAAGCCAGATCCGGTTGTGGAAGATTTACCTGTCAGCCAAACAGCTCATACAGAAGAACACAACACAATTGTGCTGACACCGCGCAGTTATAAGTCGGCTAATATCTTTTGGGAGATTTCCGAAAGCCAAAAGTCAGCACTGCGACAACAAGGCATTTCTCAATTGATAGTGCGGCTGTATGATGTGACTGGCATTGACTTGAGTGATCAAACTCCCCAGCTTGTAGAGCAGTACGAAAGTGAAGAATTACTCACTAAGAGCGTAGATATTCCCGCAAGCGATCGCGACTATATAGCTGAAATTGGCTATCTTGCTGAAGGTGAACGCTGGTTTGGGATAGCGCGTTCAGCAATTGTGCGTATTTTCAGCCCTGTGGGTCAAGAGCCAGTTCCAGAAGATACTAATAACTTAGGTGATGCAGAAGAACACAGCACGATTATGCTGACACAGCGCACTCAGGGATGGGCTGATATCTCTTGGGAGATTTCTGAAACCAAAAAATCAGCACTGCAAGAACAAGGCATCTCTCAATTGTTAGTGCGGCTGTATGATGTAACAGGCATTGACCTGAGTTATCAAACTCCGCGGCTTCTAGAGCAGTACGAAAGTGAAGAATTATTCACTAAGAGCCTAGATATTCCCGCAAGCGATCGCGACTACATAGCTGAAATTGGCTATATTGCTAAAGGCGAACGCTGGCTTGCTATAGCGCGTTCAGCAATTGTGCGTGTTTTCAATCCGATCGAGCCAGATCCGCTCCCAGAAGATTTAGCCGCAGTCAGCCAAACAGATAATGGCTTGGTAGATGCAGAACCAGAAAGCGCTATTGTCTTTACACCCCGTACTCCCAAATGGGCTTATGTCTCCTGGTACATTTCCCCAAATCAAAAGCAAGTGCTGCGACAACAAGGTGCTTCTCACTTAGCGATACGAGTGTATGATGTTACACAAATTGACCTGAGTTATCAAACTCCCCAGCTTGTACAGCAGTATGAATGTGAAGAAGTGGCAAGCGATCGCTTTGTGGCAATTCCTGTGAGCGATCGTGATTATATGGCTGAAATTGGCTATGTTACAGATGGCGATCGTTGGCTACCCATAGCGCGTTCAGCTAATATTCGTGTCTTCAGTCGTCCTCACGGAGATTTTTGGTTTGTCGCAGATGCTGAGTTAATTATTCATGGAGCAACCGAACCAAATACAACCGTAGCCATTGGTGGTAATACCATCAAAATCAAACCCGATGGTACTTTCCACTTACGTCTTCCCTTTTCGGATGGTTTAATGGACTATCTGATCACGGTAGCTGCTGATGGAGAATCTACAAGAACTATTCATAAAAAGTTCTCTCAGGAAACTTCCGAAAGCTAGCAATTACCAAGAAAGGCAGGAGGCAGGAGGTTGAGAGTATCAATTAAAACAAAAGTTGCTGGTTTAAAGCCCAGTTTAAATTCATAATTATACCGAGACTGCTTGCAGCGTTAGCGTAGCGGGGCACAGCTCGGTATAAAGCGCAAAGTCGGAGCGCTGGTCTCCGGTGATCTGAACTTTGTAAGAGAACGTCTACAGTCTAAATCCCACCTTTTTAAGAGTGGGTTCCTCCAGCATAGCTGCCTTCTGCTTTCTGCCTCTTGGACTTGAGCTATCCCTGTGAGAATTCCCCTCAGTTTTTACACTTGGAGGGAATTTTATAGCGCCATCACTTCCTTGCACTACGTCATCAGCCCAAAGAGCGTTTGCTCCCATAAGACCTCGCTCTTAGGGGTTGGGGGTAGGGTTGAAACATATTTCATCCAAACGAGAACCGCTATAATTCAGCAACGCCGCTTTTTTAGCCCGTCTATATATCTATGAGTTATATAATTTCAGTGGTGCAAAAGCTGTATAGCATTTTAGTATCAAAATATACTTATTAAATATTGCTACACACTTGTCTTGATGAATATTGTGTATTTTTTGTGTATTAAATAGATGATTAAAGCCAAAAACATTACTCAATCAGCAGATTTGACGTTTTTATTAGAAGTTGGTACAGAAGAACTACCTGCAAGCTTTCTCAGTAATGCTTTATTGCAATGGCAAGAGCGTATTCCCCAAAGTTTGACAGCAAACAGCCTCAAGGGCGATGTCGAAGTGTTCGGTACTCCTCGGCGTTTGGCGGTATTGATTAAAGGTCTACCATCCCAGCAACCAAACCGGGAAGAAGAAATTAAAGGGCCTCCTGCTAGTGCTGCTTTTAAAGATGGTCAGCCGACACCAGCAGCAATAGGCTTTGCCAAAAAGCAAGGCGTGGAAGTCGAGGCGCTGTCGGTTCGCCCGACTGATAAAGGGGATTTTGTGTTTGTGCAAAAAAGAATTCCTGGTCGTCCTGTGGCAGAAATTCTGACAGAACTTGTTCCCCAGTGGATTTGGGGTTTGGAAGGTAAGCGGTTGATGCGTTGGGGTGATGGAGATGCCAGGTTTTCGCGACCAATTCGCTGGTTGATAGCTTTGCTAGATGATAAGGTGCTGCCTTTAGAATTGGTGAATGGTTCTGAAACAATTCATAGCGATCGCCTGACCCAAGGTCATCGCATCTTACATCCTGAAGCTGTGACAATTGCCCAGGCTGCGGATTATCTTACCACCCTCAAAGAAGCCTGCGTTACCGTAGACCCAGAAGAACGAGCAAATTTAATCACAGAGCAAGTAAATACATTAGCCGAAAATTTAGGTGGATATACAGTAATTTACCCTGATTTATTAGAAGAAGTAACTCACTTGGTAGAATATCCTTCCGCAGTTGTTGGGAAATTTGAACCAGAATTTTTGGAATTACCAACCGAGGTAGTTACAGAAGTGATGGTAACTCATCAGCGTTATTTTCCTATATTCAAATCAGGTAGCCTTCAACAAGAATTACTGCCAAATTTCATCACCATTTCTAACGCAGATCCCCAAAAATCAGATATTGTTGCTGTGGGGAATGAAAGAGTAATTCGTGCCAGATTAGCTGATGGCAGATTTTTTTACGAAACTGATTTAACTAAGCCTTTGGAAAGCTTTTTACCCAAATTAGAAACAGTCACTTTTCAAGAAGAATTGGGTTCTTTACGTATCAAAGTAGATAGAGTAGTAAAGATTGCCGAGCAAATAACTAACCAATTAAGGTTAGGAGCAAATCAAAGCGAAAAAATCCACCGTGCTGCTTTATTATGCAAAGCAGATTTGGTCACCCAAATGGTATTTGAATTCCCCGAATTGCAAGGCATCATGGGAGAAAAATATGCCTTGGCCAGTGGTGAAGATAGTGAAGTAGCAAAGGCAATTTTTCAACATTACTTACCAACAGGAGCTGGTGACATTTTACCGGAAACACTCACAGGTCAAATTGTTGGTTTAGCAGATAGATTAGATACTTTAGTAAGTATCTTTGGTTTAGGTTTAATTCCTTCTGGTTCTTCCGATCCCTTTGCTTTGCGGCGTGCTGCCAATGCAGTGGTGAAAATTACCTGGTTTGCTAATTTAGCAATAAATTTAGATGATTTACTCCTGCAAATAGCAACAGACTTTACAGCTAAATACCACAAAGATTTGACATCATTAACGGCAGCATTACAAGAGTTTTTCTTACAACGTATTCGTACTTTGTTGCAAGAGGAAAAACAGATTGATTATGACTTAGTAAATGCAGTTTTAGGAGAAAACGATCCAGAATATACCGAACGGGCATTAAAGGATTTGTTAGATGTCCGCGATCGCGCCTTATATCTGCAAGAAATTCGCAACAATGGTACTTTAAATAGTATCTACGAAACCGTTAACCGTTCCACACGCTTAGCCTCATTCGGTGATTTGGATCCCATACAGCTACAACCAACAGCCATAATTCAAAAAGAACTATTCCAAAAGCCTTCTGAGGTAGTTTTATATAATGCCTTAGTTGATTTAGTACCAGAAACTCAAGCGGCACAACAGACTAGAAATTATCAACTGTTAGTAGCAGCCCTAGCAAAAATTGCTCCGAGTGTTAGTAACTTTTTTGATGGCGCGGATAGCGTTTTAGTAATGGATCCCGATCCAGAAATCAAGCGTAATCGATTACATCTGCTGGGATTAGTTCGCAATCATGCCCGGGTTTTAGCTGATTTCGGGGCAATTGTCAAAAATCTGTAGCGTAGATCAACAAAAAGTTGTGTAATTTTTGCCAATAAACGTTAGTATAGGGAGTGCTTAACCAGGGACCTCTGCTGCAATCTATGTCCAAAGCTCATGTAATTGGATTGGGAAAGTCCGGTGTTGCTGCGGCGAGATTGTTGAAACGGGAAGGTTGGGAGGTGGAGCTAAGCGATTCCGCTAGCGCTAAGACCTTAGCTGAACGCAACACCTCCGAAACCCTCCTCCAACAACAAGAACTCGCTGCCGAACAAATAATCGTTAAATTAGGTCAATCCCCGGAATTGAATGGTGCTGATTTACCGGAATTAATAGTCGTCAGTCCCGGCGTACCTTGGGATATTCCTGTATTAAATCATGCACGCCAATTAGGTATTGAAACCATTGGGGAAATGGAACTCGCTTGGCGATATTTACGCTTGCTACCTTGGGTAGGAATTACTGGCACTAACGGCAAAACTACTACCACAGCTTTAATTGCTGCGATTTTCCAGGCAGCAGGCTTGAATGCACCTGCTTGTGGTAACATCGGTTACGCCGCCTGCGAAGTCGCTCTGTCTTGGAACAGACGCGGGAACACGGAGAATTCTTTCTCCACGTCACCCTACCCTTCAGGAACGCTAAGAGCGAATGGGTTCGGCAGTGAGGCTCCTTTGTCGCTAACGCAACCGACACAAACCAAAGCCACTGCGGTGGACGGGTCTTCCGGTATCAAGCAAGTGGCGTCTAGCACTGCAACTGCTTCAGTACGTCTCCCTGTCTTTGCGTCTGGTTCTTTCCCTGCGTCAGAGCCTCTTCCAGTCTTTGCGTCTTCTTCACTCGATTGGATAATTGCTGAAATTAGCAGCTATCAAATAGAATCATCAACGTCTGTTGCACCTCGTATCGGTGTTTGGACGACTTTCACACCAGACCATCTGGCGCGGCATAAAACTTTAGAGAATTATTACAACATCAAAGCCAAGTTATTACGCCAGTCTGAGTTACAAGTATTTAATGGCGATGATGCTTACTTGAGCAAGCTAGGTTTGAGTGCTTGGCCAAATGCTTATTGGACAAGTGTCAAAGGAAAAGATTTTCTGATTAGCGAACAAGGCTTTTACATTGAAGATGGCTGGGTTGTAGAAAAGTTAACTGCCACCTCTGTACCAGAACGGATTGTGAAAGTATCTGCTTTGCGGATGGTGGGAGAACATAACCAGCAAAATCTATTGATGGCAGTAGCAGCAGCGCGGTTGGCGGGAATTAATCGTGAAGCGATCGCTCGTGCAATTAGTGAATTTCCTGGAGTTGCCCATCGTTTAGAATATATCTGCACTTGGGAAGGCGTTGATTTTATTAACGATAGCAAAGCTACCAACTATGATGCTGCCGAAGTTGGCTTGACATCGGTGAACAGTCCAGCGATTTTAATTGCTGGTGGAGAAGCGAAAGCAGGTGATGATAGTGCTTGGCTAGCACAAATTCAAAGCAAAGCTGCTGCTGTATTATTAATTGGCTCTGCTGCACCCACATTTGCCCAACGGTTGCAAGAAGTAGGCTATTATACTTACGAGATTGTGGAAACTATGGAAAGGGCAATCCCCAGATCTGCGGAATTAGCCAAACAATATCAAACATCTGTAGTGTTGCTATCTCCTGCTTGCGCCAGTTTTGACCAGTACCCGAATTTTGAGGTGCGGGGTGACCATTTCCGACAACTATGCCTTGCTTGGGCGGAAACTCCGAAGTTAGCAAACTAGAACTTCTAAACGTAGAAAATTCTAGTCAACAGTCCATAGTTTACAGCGTTTTTCAATTGAATAGACCACAAATTTAGTAAACTGGAGAGGCAGCAAAAATACTCATAGTTATGCCTGCTCCTTACTCAACTGATTTACGCCAACGTGTGATAGATGCTTATGAAGCCCAACAAGGGTCACAACGCCAACTGGCTAAACGCTTTAAAGTGAGCTTATCCTTCATTAAAAGGTTAATTCGTCGCTATCGAGATACAGGACAAGTGACACCTTTGCCTCATGGAGGTGGCGCGATCGCTAAAATCAGGACTAGCAATTTACCAGTAGTTGAGCAGTTAGTTNAACTGGAGAGGCAGCAAAAATACTCATAGTTATGCCTGCTCCTTACTCAACTGATTTACGCCAACGTGTGATAGATGCTTATGAAGCCCAACAAGGGTCACAACGCCAACTGGCTAAACGCTTTAAAGTGAGCTTATCCTTCATTAAAAGGTTAATTCGTCGCTATCGAGATACAGGACAAGTGACACCTTTGCCTCATGGAGGTGGCGCGATCGCTAAAATCAGGACTAGCAATTTACCAGTAGTTGAGCAGTTAGTTGATCGGCAACCAGACGCAATACTTGAAGAGTTATGCTCTAGTTTTGCAGCCAAAAGTGGTATTGAAGTCAGTGTTGCGACTATGCACCGAGCAGTTCAAAGGCTGAATTTGACCACTAAAAAAAACACTATATGCTAGCGAGCAAGATAGTCAACGAGTAAATCAAATGCGTTTTGAGTATCGAGATTGGGTTTTGGGTGTAGACCCACATAATTTGGTGTTTGTAGATGAATCCGGTTTGAAGTTAGGAATGACGCGACTGTATGGACGTGCAAAAAGTGGTGAGCGATTGCATGATTCATGTCCCCGCAATCGAGGACAAAATATATCTTTTATCGGAGCTTTAAGTTTGGATGGACTAATTGCGACCATGAGTATTTCCGGTAGTGTTAACACTGATGTCTTTGTAACTTACGTGCGAGAGATTCTAGCACCACAATTATGGATTGGAGCAATTGTGGTGATGGATAATTTATCAGTACATACTGCTGCGGTGATTCAAGACTCAATTGAAGCAGTTGGCGCACGTCTTGTCTTTTTACCTCCTTACTCACCTGACTTATCTCCAATTGAATTATGCTGGTCAAAACTGAAGCACTGTTTGCGAGCAGCAAAAGTTACAACACATGAGGCACTAAATCAACTTTTAACTCAGATTGTGAATCAGCAAATTT
>NZ_SZNH01000026.1 GCF_005869855.1 Nostoc sp. PA-18-2419
TTATGGATTGGAGCAATTGTGGTGATGGATAATTTATCAGTACATACTGCTGCGGTGATTCAAGACTCAATTGAAGCAGTTGGCGCACGTCTTGTCTTTTTACCTCCTTACTCACCTGACTTATCTCCAATTGAATTATGCTGGTCAAAACTGAAGCACTGTTTGCGAGCAGCAAAAGTTACAACACATGAGGCACTAAATCAACTTTTAACTCAGATTGTGAATCAGCAAATTTCCTCTGATGATGCTTGGGGTTGGTTTGCCCACTGTGGTCTATTCATTTGAAAACTGCTGTAAACTGCTCAAAAATTTGCCCAAGTTATTGACCAAAAGCTGTCAAGTTATGGTTTTGGCGGATACTGCATTCAGTAGTGCCGATTTTATTCGCTGAAAACAACGATGATTGCAGGTTGGGAGATTTATAATTGTAGGTGGCTACAGCTAGATTTACGGATATTTGTAACTTCCACTCAATACGCTTCATAGGTTATTAGATAAGATCAAACACAAGAGCAGTTGCTGAGATCGCCTTAATACTCAATTGCCCCTAATGCTTTCAGGGTAGACTTTTGAGCTACTGTCAACCCGATCGCACCCTGAATATTCATGCCTTCATACAAGCGCTCAGCTCTCAGCGTTTTGAGACACTCACCTGTTGTCGGATTCCACAACTTAATGGTTTCATCCTGACTACCACTGACCAAAAGTGCATCTGAAGCGGATGGTAGGCTAACGTCGATTGGACTAAACTGAACCGAACAGACCCGACTGGTATGCCCTTGCAGTACTTTTTGGCAGGTGCCGTCTCGGACATCCCACAGCCGAATCGTTTGGTCGTCACTGCCACTGGCTAGGAAACGACCATTAGGGCTGAAGGCAACGGAGCGAACTCCATTGGTATGGTCGTTTAACGTTGTCAGGCACTTTCCGTCTCGCACATCCCACCATCGAACTGAGCCGTCCATGCTACTCGTCGCTAAAGTCTGACCATCGGGGCTAAAGGCAACGGACAAAACCCAACAGGTATGTCCKTGAAGAGTTCTAAGGCACTTTCCGTCTCGCACATCCCATAAACGCACCGTGTGATCATTGCTGCCACTTGCAAGGGTTTGTCCATCGGGGCTAAATGCGACTGCCCAAGCCCAACCCGTATGACCTTGTAGAGTTCTGAGACAGGTGCCATCTTGCACATTCCATAGCCGCACCGTTTGATCATTGCTGGCACTTGCAACTAATTGACCATCAGGGCTGAAGGCAACAGAAAAAACCCAACCTGTATGTCCATCAAGGATTCTGAGACAGGTGCCATCTTGCACATTCCATAGCCGCACGGTTTGATCATTGCTGGCACTTGCAACCAGTTGACCATTCGGGTGAAATGCCACTGCCCAGATCCAGCTTTCGTGTCCTGGCAAATCCTTGAAGCAAGTTCTCTGTCGCATATCCCATAACCGCACGAGAGCATCATAGCTGCCACTGGCTAAGGTGGAACCATCCGGACTAAAGCTGATTGAACAAATCCCATTAGTTCGCCCATGAAATGTTTTGAGGCAGGTACCACCTTGAACATCCCACAATCGAGCGGAAAGGTCTGCACTGCCGCTGGCGAGGGTTTGACCATCCGGATTAAAAGCAACTTTCCAAACACAACTGCTATGACCTTGCAGCAGTTTGAAACACTTTCCATCCTGCACATTCCATAATCGCACTGAAGCATCTTCACTGCTACTGGCAACCGTTTGACCGTTGGGACTGAAGCTAAGTGAAGTGACCCAACCTGTATGCCCTTGCAGTGTTTTAAAGCAGGTGCCTGTTTCTACCTCCCACAGTCGAATGGTGCCATCTTCACTCCCACTGGCAAGGAGTTGACCATCGGGGCTGAAGGTAACTGTCCTCACCCAACGGCTATGTCCCTGCAAGGTTTTGAGGGTAGTTCTGCGATCAACACTCCACAATCGGATCGAAGCGTCTTCGCCAGCACTCACCAGCAACTGTCCGTTAGGACTAAAGCGGACTGAAGTCACCCCGCCTGTGTGACCTGGTAAAACCGCCAGACATCTGCCGTCTTGGGCATCCCACAGCCGGATCGTCTGGTCATCGCTGCCACTCGCCAGCAGTTGACCATCGGGGCTGAAGGTGATCGTCCAAACTCGATGAGAATGACCCCGTAGTGTGTTGAGACAGGTTCCAGAGCGATGGCTAGAATCGCTTGCTGCATCCAGGTTTGCCGAATTGGATTGCTTAAGATCGATGCTCTGCACGTCCCACAACCGAATCAGCCAGTCATGGCTGCAACTGGCGAGCGTTTTTCCGTCGGGACTGAAGGTGACCGCCCAGATCCAACCCCCATGTCCCTGCACTGTCAAAACCTGTTGACCATCGACCACGCGCCACAGGTAAATCTTACCATCCAAATCGCCGATCGCCAGCAAACTACCATCTGGGTTGAAACTGACTGACATGACACTACTTAAGGTCTCTGCAAACACAGATGTGGTGAGATCAGCGTTGCGAAAATTGACACCCGCCAAGTTGACCTGCCGCAAGTCGGCTTGCCATACAGCTAGCTCCGACAAATCACAGCCTCGTAAATTGCTTTGCAAATACACCAGCAGATTGAGGAAATTACCCACAAGATAATTGGGCTGAGGTGCTTGTTTTTGCTGTTCCAACAGAGTTTTTAACTGCTGTTCAAGGGTTTGTGACTTGCCAAACTGAAGCTGCAATTGTTCAGCGATCGGCTCCACAATCAATCGTTTTTGCATCTCTCGCACGTAATCTTTTGCCTGGGCTTTAATCAGGGCATGGTTTTTGAGACGCTCTGGCGATTGGCTGGCAATTTCCCTGGAAATGCACTGCACGAGTTGGTCGGTGGCATACTCCATCACAACGGGTTGGAGAAAAAACCGCTCCCCCTCCTTTTCGATGAGCGATCGCCGCAATAACGACTGCATTGCATCCGGTAGTCTGCGCCTAGAAGCCTGAGTTACCAAATCCTGATTCAACTTGGAAAGCGAGACTGGTTCGCGATTAATCGCTAACTCAAACAGCATTTCCTGCTCAATCTCACTCAGGCGATCGAACTGGTGCTGGAGCAAGTCGCGAATATCATCAAAGACCGCAAACCCCTGCTGCACATAGTTCAATATTTCAGCAATGCTACCACTAAAGAGGTCTTGGGTTGTGGCTGCCACCAGCTTCAGCGCCAGGGGGTTGCCACCGTAATGGGTGACTAATCGCTCCCATTCTGAGTCGGTTCCCGCGAAGTTTCCTTTACAGCGAAATAGTTCTTGTCCTGCTTCTGGGTTCAGTCCTTTGAGTAGGAATGTTCTGACTGCTTGCTGCTCCCCTTCCAGTGGCACAATCTCTCTAGGCTTTTCCCGACTGGTAAGCAGCAAGCAACTCTGATGGGGAACTCCCCCAATCTCTTTGAATAGCTGACCATAGCTCTCATAACCTGCTCGATACTGTGCCGATTGTCCGGCACTCAGGATCGTCTCCACATTGTCCAAAATCAGCAAACAGCGCTTTTGACACAACCCCGACCTCAGCTTCAGCAGTTTCCCATCCAGGCTGCTTGGCACAGCAACATCTTCTCCCTGTGCCCGCAATAGCAGCGGCAGCACTGTCTCTAACCATTCTTCAAACAGTGGGGCATTTTGCAGCGATCGCCACACCACCACCTCAAACTTGGTTTGAATCTGCTGCACCAGTTTGACAGCTAGGGTACTTTTACCGATTCCACCTATCCCCAGCAGTGCTACGACTCGACAGCGCTCTGTCACAATCCATTGCTCCAGGGTCTGTAGTTCTCCAGCTCGCCCACAAAACTGGGTTATATCCATCGCCTCTCCCCAGTCAGCCCAGATATGAGGGAAAACGGTCACAGTAGGAGTGGCTGGAGATGCGGCATTCGGTTGTTCAACGGCTAGAGTCTGAGTTTGGGTGGCATCAATCAGCGATCGCCGCCACTGATGTTCTAATGCCCCGCGAAAGTTAGTTTTACTGACGGGTTCCCCGCAGGCTTGCTCCAGCACGTTCCAAAGTTTGGGGCCAACGTTGCGCTTGATATAGCTGAGTGAGTAGCCAGACACTTCAGCAATTTGCTCGTAGGTCTGCTCTTGCAGGGCACCCAGAAGAATGGCGACTTCTACTTCATTGAGCCGTCTACCTGCTTGGGCGAAGACGACGGAATTAGCAACATGCAAAGCATCTTCTAAATCCATCGTTTTTTACTCCATTAATGGTAGTGGACTGATTTTATCACCAGTTGAGGTGAACTTTTTGTTTTAAACACGACCAGACTAAAGCTTTGGCAAGAGAAGGGATTCAGCTAAATCAAACCAAACTCGATCGCAAAAAAGTTCACTTATCCTTTATTTAGCCTCATCCTATTGACCTCAAAGTAGTGAATTTATAGGCAACGACAAATCCAAAAAACTTCTCTAATGTAGTGACATCAGGTTCAAAGGTGCGAGGGAAAGGACATAGCAAACCGCTCACTCCTAGTCGCCTGATAACCTTCACAATTCCCTGATTTCTAGCAGTAACCCAATTCTACGATCGCTTAGCTAAGTTTCTGCTGCAAGGGATTCACTATTTAGGAGATTCAGTATGAAGATTGTCGTTATTGGTGGCACTGGACTCATTGGAACAAAACTCGTGAACAATCTGTGCCAGCTTGGCCATGAGGTCGTGGCAGCATCACCCAGATCAGGTGTCAACACCATCACAGGTGAGGGACTGGCGGACGCACTTAAAGGCGCTCAGGTTGTAGTCGATGTGGCGAACTCGCCTTCGTTCGAGGATAAGGCAGCGATGGAGTTCTTCGAGACAGCCGGTCATAATCTCCTTACAGCAGAAGCCGCCACTGGCGTGGGGCATCATGTGGCGCTATCGGTTGTTGGCACCGATCGCCTGCTAGAGGGGGGGTACTTCCGCGCGAAAATGGCTCAAGAGAAGCTGATCAAGGACTCCAAGATTCCCTATACCATCCTCCGCGCCACGCAGTTCTTCGAGTTCCTCAGCAGCATCACCAGCCTGAGCAGCATCGCCAACCTGAGCAGCGACGGGCAAACGGTTCACTCGTCACCTGCCCTTGTGCAACCCGTCGCGGCGGATGACGTTGCCGCTGCATTGACCGACATTGCAGTCGGGGCACCCGTAAACGGTACGGTGGAGGTGGCGGGTCCCGAAAAATTCCGTCTCGACGAACTTATCTGCCGATTGTTGAGCGCGAACCAGGACACACGCCAAGTGATCACAGACATCCACGCCCGCTATTCCGGCGTAGAGCTAAACGATCATTCCCTCACCCCTGGCGACAAGCCGCGTATCGGCACGACGAAATTCGATCAGTGGCTTGGTCACCAAGCGAAAGCCGCCTAGCCAGCCCATGTTTCTTCAAGTGATTGCTTCCTGCCCGTCGCGACAAGGCGATGGGTGGGAGTCCCAAGGAGCTAATTTACCAGAATAACTCTATGGAAAAACCCATTCGCATTTTGCTACAAACGACCATTCCGGCATCAGAAGATGATTGGAGTATCGAACGGTTCTCCTTGTTGCGCGATTACCTCAAATCTCTAACTGATCAAAACGGTTTCCCGCTCTGTCAGGTCGTGGCACGGAACCGGGAATCAGATGCTGAGGGAAACGACCCGATTTTAAGCACCCTTGAGCACTCAGAATTCGACGAGCTATGGCTGTTTGCTGTCGATACTGGCAACGGCATCACACCAGCGGAATGTGCCAGCATTAATGGCTTTCGTCAACGCGGTGGCGGTAGCCTGATTACACGCGATCATGAAGATTTAGGTTCCTCTATCTGCAATCTGGACGGAGTTGGGGCTGCACACTATTTTCACACGCACAATCCAGACTCAGATGAATCCCAGTGGCAGATTGACGACACCGAGACGACCTCGATTTCCTGGCCTAACTACCACTCCGGGCACAACGGCGACTATCAAAGAATCATACCCGTTGAACCCATTCATGAACTCCTGCATACCCCGGACTCCCCTTCCAGGTATATCCAATTCTTTCTATCTCATCCCCATGAAGGGGCAGTTGGAGTTCCCACAGAGGCTAACAATGCTCGTGTGATTGCGATGGGTAAAAGTCTCATTTCTGATCGTCTGTTTAACCTGGCTGTCGCCTTTGAGCGGGAACAGGACGCCGCAGGCAATACATTAGGGCGTACCGTTGCGGAATCCACCTTTCACCATTTTGCCGATCACAACTGGAACCCGGATATGGGTGCTCCCAGTTATGTCACTGAGCCTGTAGGGGATGGCTTAAAGCGAGAGCCACACACCCTTGAGGACATTAAGACCTACGTGCGAAACCTGGCTTTGTGGCTAGCTACCGCTTACCTGAATGCTGATGCACGTGCGTACAACCCAGTTCGATCGCAATCTTTACTCAATATTTCAAGGTGATCAATCATGAAAGCAACTGCAAGTTCTCAAACGATTTTGGTCGTGGGATTCATCCTAATCGCGTTTAACGTTCTATTTCTGTTTGGCAACGGACTGTTTATGCTGGTCGCTCCGCTAGCGTGGTATAACATCGTTCCTGGCGTGACCCACACGGGTTCCTTTAACCAGCACTTCATCCGCGATATTGGGATGATTCAGATGTTCCTCGGTGCTGCGTTCGCGATCGGGATGTTCCAGCCAGCGCACCGCTTTGATCTGTGGACTGCGGCAACATCGTGGCTAATCGCCCATGCCAGTTTTCATCTGTGGGAAGTTGCAGTCGGCATTTCCGCTCCATCAACTATCCCGCAAGACTTTCCTGCTGTCACTCTCCCGGCTTTGATTGGTGCTGCACTGACGACATGGGCTTGGCGCACCAGTCTACGCTTGGCATCGATCGGTCTGATGACCAGAAATTCTTTGTGATTTAAATTGCCAAGGAAGAGCCCAAATGTTCACTAAATTCCTCCACAGAGTTGCCTTCGCAGCACTCTCCATATTCGCAGCTTTTTTCGTATTTACAGCGCTTCCTGTATCCGCAGCCTCAGCCGATAACACGTCTACTGAGTCCAAAATAACACTGGTCTTTGATCATGCCCTTCCCAATGTGCCCGGCAAGAGCATGAAAGGCGTGCTAGTCGAATATGCGCCCGGTGACTCATCGCCTGCTCACACCCATCCAAGCTCGGCTTTCATCTATGCAACGGTTCTGGAGGGCACGATTCGTAGCAAAATCAATGACAATCCGGAACAGGTGTATCACGCAGGTGAGAGTTTTTTTGAAGTACCTGGCAATCATCATCTTGTCAGCGCAAATGCCAGTGATACTCAACCCATGCGGATGCTAGCTGTCTTTGTCGTCGATACCGATGCAACGAAACTGGTGACACCCGACAAATAGTGGAACGCAAAATTACACATCTCAGGGTCTGAGTAAGCTGAGCAATCTAGAAATGCACTGGCGGGAAGTTATACCGCTGTGTTTGATCAACCATTTACAAATTTAAGGAGAATGTATGACTGTTCAAGCAAAACCACAAAGGCTAAACATTTTGGAACTTGCAGATGATCCACGTCTTTCTCAGGGCACAAAGGCATTCTTGAAGGAGTTAAATTCAGCCGGTGTGGCGTTAGAAACACTCACTCCACTCGAAGCCCGGCAAGTCCTCGTGGATGCTCAAGTTTCTGTTCAAGTTGATCTTTCAGGCATTGATGAGTCTGAGAAAACGATTATTGCTGATGGTTATGCAATCACGCTCAACATCGTGCGACCTGCGGGTGTCAAAGGTACATTGCCCGTTTTCATGTTTATTCATGGGGGTGGATGGGTCTTGGGTGATTATCTAACCTACAGGCGTATGGTTCGCGATCTCGTTGTACTTTCAGAGTTTGCGGCTGTCTTTGTCAACTACACCCGCACGCCAGACGCGAACTATCCCCAGGCAATTAATGAAATCTATGCCGCCACAAAATGGGTTGCCGAGCATGGTGAGGAGATTGGAGTGGATGGCAAAAACCTGGCGATAGTTGGCAACAGTGTTGGAGGCAATATGTCAACAGTAACGACGTTAATTGCGAAAGAAAAGGGCAGTCCACACATCAAGCTGCAAATCCTGATGTGGCCGATCGTCAATGCAAATTTTGAAACGGAGTCCTATCACCAATTTGGCGATAAACGGTTTCTCACAACGCCGTTGATGAAGTGGATGTATGACATGTACATCGCTAATCCAGAAAAACGCAAAGACATTTATGCCTCTCCCTTGCAGGCTACAGTTGAGCAACTCAAAGGATTGCCCCCGACGTTAATTCAAGTTGCAGAAAGCGATATCTTGCGGGATGAAGGTGAAGCCTATGGACGCAAGCTCGATAAAGCTGGGGTAACTGTGACCACCGTGTGTTACAATGGTATGATTCATGACTTCGGACTGCTGAATGGTTTAGCCAAGCTTCCAGGCACCCGTTCTCTTTTTGTCCAGGCAGCCGCTGAACTGAAGAAATATCTGCAATAGGGAACGATTGGGTTTCTGAACCGATTTGCTCAATCACTCGAAATGCACTGGCGGGGAGTTATACCAATGTTTCTGAAGTTCCCCTAACCTTTTGCAATGACCCAATTTCCCAGCACTTTTTTAGAGAAATTAGAGGTTTTGTCTCATGGGAGTTAGTTACTAAGTCAGGCTGTTTAATGAAGCCGAAGACATTGATCAAACCGTTGCAGTTCAAGATGATCGCTACATTCTGGAAACGGCGGAAGAAGCAGGAATAGATTTGCCCTACTCCTGTCGGCAGGGTGTGTGTTCTACTTGTACGACAAAACTGATTGAACGCGCAGTTGACCAATCCGAACGATCCTCTCTCAGTGAAGAGCAGATGGCTGAAGGGTATGTGCTCATTTGCGTTGCTTATCCCAAAGCAGATTGTGTGTTAGAGACGCACAAAGAAGAGGAGTTGTTTGATTGAACACGTTGGTGAACCAGTAACGTAGTGAACAAATGATAGATTTTCCAAGCTTTTCTCATACTACTCAGGAAGTACTTATGGAACGATATAAATGTCCGGTCTGTAGTCACATTTACGATCCGGCGGAAGGCGATCCAAAGTCTGAAATTGCTCCAGGAACAGCGTTTGAGGATCTGCCGGAAGATTGGAAATGTCCAGTCTGTCGCACGAAGAAAGCAAAGTTTCAACCAGAGCTATCAGCGGCAGTTTAGCGGGTTGTGTCGTAAAAGGTAATACGTTCTAAACCGTAAAATATAGATTAAGAGACAAACTCATGAGTCGTGATTTGCAATGCCTTGACTCTACTCCTGTCGATAGCCTTGAAGTGTCGCGCAGCTTTCCGCAACAACACTTTGACTCCCGTTTGAATAGTGCGCTTACCTTTGTTGCACAAGAGGTGAGTGAATTACTTCAGCAAGCTTATTCGGTTCAGGTTGATGGCAACAACCCTGCTGGTACAATTGCTATTCGAGTGATCGAGCCAGAGTGCAGGCAAATTATTACGATTGAATCGTTGACTGAGCGCGAGTTAGAGGTATTGCAACTGATTGTTGATGGGCACAACAACATTGAAATCGCCGGGAAGCTTTATATCACGGTGGGTACAGTAAAGACCCATGTTCGCAATGTTTTGAAGAAGCTCTATGTGAGCGATCGCACTCAAGCAGCAATTCGGGCACTCCGCTCTGGTCTTGTCCACTAAAGTTACATCAACGGCATGATTTATGACTTCGGCTTGCTGAATGGTTTAGCGGAACTTCCAGCCACCCGTTCTCTTTTCGTTCAAGCTGCCGGAGCTCAAGAAATATCTGCAATAGGGAACGATCGTGTCAGAGACCCAATTTGCCCAATCACTCGAAATGCACTGGCGGGGAGTTATACCGCAGTGTCCCCTTGCTGGATCTTAGAGGAGAGCGATGTCAGAGATCCAGACAGTGCTGACTAACCATGACCGGAACGATGGGGAGTTTTTATCGCTTCCTCCCCTTTATTGCCACCAACGGCAGGCGAAACCCTGCATCAGAGCGGTCAGAGGAGGCGATGGCCTCCGGTCATGCCTACCTGTTTAGCCCTCACGTCCTCCGTTCAATCTAAATCACTACAAAAGGAATCACAACTATGTTATCGGGACTTAAACAAAATATTAAGCCCAAATGTAGCCCAAAGTGGCTTTATAAGCAGCAAAAAGGTCACGATTGAGAGTCAACCAATCGAAAAATCGGAAGGACATAGCTGTTCTAAAAGCCTCTAAAGCTTCAGTAAATGTGTTTAAAGGTTTGTTAGCCCACCTTCGTCTTAATCCTCCAGTTAACTGATGCCAAAGAATAAAACTATAGGCACAAAAAACTAAGATAAAATGTCGAATTAGACTTCTTTTATCTCGGACTTGATATTCTTTGAGTCCTAACCAACCCTTAGCCTCTCGATAACTGATATCTTGCACCTAACTGGATAAACACGGAATATGTAGAATTAAAGTATTAAGTATTGCATATTATTAAGTGACTATACTAGATGTATAGTTATTTAAAATACCTAATAATATTTTAACTACTTAGTCCGCTCAGTAACTAATTAAATAGAAAATGATAATCACGCTGAGGGGGTGATTATCATTTTCATCAGTCACTTAATTGCTCTCCAGTACAATTTAAAGCTGCTCTTATTGCTTAAAGTGAGCAAAACATGAGAGAAAAGGGCCTATTAACTCAATTTCTCAGCAAGAACAATGAAATATCTTCTTGCTCACGCCCAAGAGCTAGTTTACATCTTAGAATCATTAATTCCTTCTACTTACCAACAAGAAACTTTTAATGCCTTGTTGGGATTATTCTTGGAAGCAAAAGGTTATCCTCTACCACAGCACAGCCAAATCAAGTCTGCTAGTGCTATCAGTCGCTTCTTAAATATATATGATTGGCCGACCCGTCAGATCATTCGCACTACCCGTAAACACATACTGCAAGCAATTCTATCTTTTTGTCCCAAAGGCCGTAGACCTCAACTACAAGTCATCTTTGACCTAACCACCCTAGAAAAATGCGGTAAATTCAAAGCATTTGACCATTTAATCCGTGTGTACAACCGTAAACGTGGATTGCATCTAGTCGTGATGTATCTAGTTGTCGGGCAATGGCGAATACCTTGGAGTTTTCGAGTTTGGAGAGGTAAAGGTACACCATCTCCTGCTCAGTTGGGCTTAAAACTGCTCAAGAATTTACCCAAGTCATTCACTAAACACTTTCAAGTCATGGTTTTGGCAGATACTGCATTTGGCAGTGCCGATTTTATCGCTGGTGTCCGTTCTCTCAAATATCATGCCGTGACTGGTTTACTGTCGAGTCGCCAACTCACTGATGGGCGACGTTTAAGACGCTTGCACAAACGTGGTCAACAAGTTTATTTACAAGGTTTCAATTTCCCTGTGTGGGTGTCCTGGTTTTACCTCAAACGCCATAACGGCAAGCTTGAGAAACGATTTGTTTTATCTACAAGACCACTCAAAGCTAGCACCATCAACTGGTGGGGCAAGCGTCGATGGCAGATTGAGGGCTGGTTCAAAACCGCAAAACATCGCTTTGGGTTACATCGTTTCGGTACTGGAACGCTATTAGGCGTTTACCGTTGGTTAGTCCTTTCCTTCCTAACCTTCATCTTGGCACATTGGGCTTATTTATCTACCAACCCTAAAGATTTACCTGACTGGGGACAAGCAGCACTAACTGCCCTTGAGTTTATTTTTCCAAAAATTGTTGTGTCTTGTTTTTTACTTAATATTGCACACATAATTCCTCTAGCACGTAGTTGTGGATTTGACATCTCTATTTCCAGGTGCAAGATATGAGTTAACCAGAAATTTTCTGCGAGTTGTGTTGATTTACCCGACGACTTTCCTAATACAGCAAAGACACCCCGCTTTTTGTATGGCGACAAATTGCGTTGGATTGATTCTGATACTGATTGGGGAACTGCGATCGGCAGATTTTATAGCTTTGCTCCCCATCTTTGCTGCTGGACTTGGTGCTACCTGATTTGGTTGAGCAAAGATAGCCCTAGTGCCGCTTGGACATCTGCCGATATTGTTTGGGAACAAGATTTAGAACCAGTGGAAGGGTCGCTGCTATGACTAATCCGCGTCCTTTACACGTAAGAGAGCAAAATTTGATTGATCTATACAGCCATTGTCAACTAGGAATGACACCCAAGAATTTTTATGCCAAGTGGGATGTCAATCATGAAGCGATCGCTCAAATTTGTTCTCGTTCACTTTCAACCGTCCGGCGCTGGTTCTCTAAAGGGCGTAACTACCGCCGTCCCATGCTTTCCGATTTACGCCATCTTGCTCTGATGGACTTTCTACTAGAAAACTTTGAGGAAATTCCAGAAGAATTACAGAAGATGCTTTGTTTTCCTAACCCAAGGAAGTAGGAATTGAAAAGTCAACTAATTGCAATATCATCCTGACATTTTTTTACAAGTCATTCTCACAGTAGGGTGGCTTTTATTAATGACATAAGTATTTTGAGGGAGTTATTGTGACCTATATTGAGAGATTAAGCCCTTGGTGTATAGTTCGCTATTTTCCTAATATGCAGCATCAAATTGTTGGGCGTTTTCGCCGTCGCAGCGAGGCAGAGTCTCACTCACAAGCACTACGCCRACTCATTCCTAACGCGACTTTCACAATAATTTTTAATCCAGCAGTAGAACTGTCAGAGCAGACTCTCCCACAGTTCAGTAATTTAGGAAATAAATTGAATTTGTAGTGAGCTTATTTCACAAGATCTGACGCTCTTAACATCGCTACCACTTCGCTAACTCTAACTAACGCATTTCAATTATCTGACAAAAAGCGATCGCTTCATGATATTCGATTACATGAACCTATCCCACTAATAAGATTTATGCTACAAAGCTTAAGTTGATTGAGAACTAAAAATGAAAAATCAAGGTTTTGAAGCACATTTTATGACAACGATTAGGGATTTTTAGAATAGTGGGATAGGTTCATAGGTTTGTTAGTTAATAACGCTTCTGAGAGTTTGCCATCTCAGCAAAAGTCATAAAACACCTTTGACACCAACCATCCATCCATAACGCTGGAATTTTAAATCTTGCCCCACAGTTTGGACATTCTGACAGCAAGCTTAACTTGTGGTTCGCACATCCCTGCGTTACGTTCAACTGCCACTCAATTTTGTGACAAGGTAACTCAACATAACAAGCAGTACATAACCGAATCGGCTCCATTTTCATTCCCACCCCAGCAGGTGGTAACATCTGCACTAACTTATCGACATCAACCCCCACTACAACAGCCAATGCTTCCAACTGCTGCCGAGAAGGAGGTGGATTAAACCGAAACTTTTCCCAACGTGCGATCGCACCCCCAAGACCTGCTGCTTTACCTAACCAGTAGGCGTTAAATCATTTGCTCGTCGAAAGCGTCCCAAAAAATGACTCAGGCTTTCTCCTTGATATGGTTGAATTTTAAACAGCCAAGGCTTAATATTTTCTACTTCCATCACTTGTACTCAGCAGCTACTTTCTTCAAAGTTTCCAAATCAATTTTTTGCAATCCCTTTTTTAAAGCCCGGATTGCAGTCTCTCTCAGAATCATATCCATCAAACCGATATAACCTCCAGTTGCTTCCCCCAACGTCTTCAACATCGTCTTACTCGAAAGGTTGGAAGCAACTGGCAATCTGAGTATTTGCTTCTCCCAAATATCCACAGTTCGCTTAAAGTCTTCCCCCGAGATCTTCCCAAAACGGTGACAAGACCGAAAACGGTTATAAACCTGCTCATCGCCCTTAATCACTGCATTTAAGCGGTCAGTTCCTACCAAAATTACTGCTATTTCTGACCTGTCAAAAATATCACGCACTTCAGCAAAAGTTTTCGGCTTAAAGCGATCGGCTTCATCAATAATCAACATCTCCACTCCGCAACCTTTAAGAACCCGCAGTGTTCTATCTCGAATTTCTGCCACTGTTCCTTTAGTTACCTGATATTTTAAATGCTCCATAATTACCCCAAATAATTCCTTAGCACCGCACTCCTGGGGAATTTGGATATAAGCCACAGGTACAGTTGGAGGTTTTCCTGCAACTTGAGAGGGTTTATTCCTAAGCCTATACGCATCACAACCCATAGTTTTACCCGTTCTTGATTCACCCACCACACGTCCAGATTGCCTTGATTGGCGCTTTCCTTCCAACCAATTATGGAGAATTTGCACTTGTTCGAGTGGGACAAAATCTTTACGATTTAATCGTTGAATCTCCGCCTGTAATTTGTCGCTATTAACGGGAATATCACCCAATTGTTGAGCAACTGCTTGAGCTTCTTGTAAAGTCATTTTTACCATCCGTAATCTTCACGCATTTGTTCATAATCAAAAACTTCCGGCATCTCTTGTTCAGGTTCGCTGTCAATAGATACCGCCTCTACTGATTCTTCTGGCTCAACAGGTATAAGTTGTTTAGCTTTTTTGACCTCAGCCTGTTCTACTTTCTGACGCTCTTTTTTAGTTTTCTTTTGAGTTTGGAATGTTTCGCGTTCTCTAACTTCAGCCAAAATTGAGCGATTGCTCACAGCCTTACCTGCTTCTCTGACCTTACGGCTGCTAGCTTTTGCCTCATCTAGAGAGAGTTCCTCTGTCTCCAAATCTTGAGCATACGCACGGGCAACAAACACCTCTTTATTCCCTTCTGTGCAGTAAACCAAAATCGTTGTGATATCTCTGGGGTCATATCGCAACACCACACTTTCCCCTGCGTAACCCGCCAATAGTTCACCTCGATACATCAAGTTTTCAAATTGCAGATATCCTCCGCGTTGAATTTGTCGCCGTGTTTGCTTCATTAGGCAAATATCCAAATCCCTCTGTGAAAGTAAATCAGGGGAAGCAATTAAACCAGATTCCCAGCGTTGAAATCTGCCCTGACCGCCCATTCGAGCCTCAGCTCGCTGGTTATAGTTATTAACGATGTAACGCACCAACAATTGCTCTAACTGCCGCAACGTTAAGCAAGCTTCTTTCTCTGCTTCCTCTGGTCGCTCTTGAACGTTTGAACCTGTGTATCCTTGTAAAGTTGAGAATAATTCTGTGTTGAAAGTTTTAAACGGACGCTCAACAATACCACCTTCGGATGGGCGATCGCGCAAATGACAAACAAACCCTAACTGCACTCCTATTTGCTGTAAATGGTTGGAACGAAAATCCTTACCCCCATCTGTATAAAAGTGTTGCGGCAAACCAGAAGTACCCCATTCTTCATGAAGTCCATATTCTGAACCATATTGCTTGGGCAAAATTGCATGACGTAGCGCCAAAGCTACAACCTGGGAGCTTGGCTTGGTGCATTGTAGCCCAAGTTAATTCCCATAATGCAGCGCGAATAACTATCAATAACCGTTGTTAACCAAGGGCGACTAAGAATTTTGCCATGCCGATCTACTAATAAAACATCAACAAGGGTGTGGTCGCATTGCCAAACTTGTTTACTATGTTCTATTTGCAAGTCTTTTCCGTCACGGGTTTTAACTGATAAGCGCGAACCACGCCAACCCGGACTGCGAATACTTTTAGCTTGCTCAATTTTATCTATTAAGGGTTGCAAAATTCGGTAAACCGTCATGTGGGAAGGAGGCTTAACTCCCAGTTCATCAGCTCTGGCCTTAGCTTTAATAAATACCTGCTGGCGAGTCATCCTTTTACTTCCCTTATTACCCTCCTTATAGGTCTTCAAAATAAACTCTTGCCAGTTTTCATCAACTCGATGCTTCCCTTTATCCATCCGTTGATTTTGTGCCAGTCCAGCCAAACCCTCGTGTTCCCATTTGTCTACTAGCCGTCGCACTGTACGTACTGACTTACCAAGCTTTTCTGCCGCTTCCTTAAGCTTTTGAGTATATGTAGTGCGATCGCTTAAAAGCCACGATACTCAGCACATAGCAAGAATATCATACGTATAGCAAATTTGTTTGCATAAGGTGAAAATTTTTTGATATAGTGCCCGCTAGGTAGTTAGTTCATGACTAGTTACCTGAATAACTTCCTCTGCAATTCATTAGGTAACTAGGGAGCCAACCATATCGTGCCAGATTATTTTCAGGACACCCGTTTTAAAAAAGATAGAAAAGACTTAAATATTTTTCCAGGATTGACGATTCTTAAAGATAGAAAAGACTTAGATATTTTTCAAGGATTGACGATTCTTGTGGTAGATGATAGTACAGATATTCTTTTTTTAATTTCTTATATTTTTGAAAGTTATGGAATTCAAGTGATAACAGCATCTAATGCTTCGACAGCATTTGAGATTATTAAACGATTACCGGTGGATCTTTTAATTATCGATATTGCTATGCCTTTTAAAAACGGATATACGCTAATACAAAAAGTCCGTTCGCTTATGCCTCCACTCATCAGAGAAATTCCAGCGATCGCTTTTACTGGTAGTTCTGAAGATAAGATAGATAAAAAGGCTCTTGCTTCTGGGTTTCAAATTTATATCCAAAAACCTACAGACTTAGAACAATTTATCATACAAGTATTACAACTACTTCAACTCTCGTGTAAAAGGAAATGTCCTTTGTTTAGCAACTACTATCAGTTAAAGGATGTCTGAGAGGATGTTTGAAAAGTCCTCAAACGTGTGTTTCACTACCCTGGCTACCGAGAAACTGATACGAAAAAATCCGAGTTTTGGGATTTGAGACTGCACCGCTGAATTAGACTTGAAGCTCAAGTCAACCCTTTTCAAACAACCTTTTTCAAACAACCTTTCAAGAGCGATCGCTCACTTGAACTTTTTGCTGTTTACCTGCAACCAACTTTCTCTGCAAGGCAAAAGCTACACTCAGACTAAGTAAAACTCCACCAACTCCCTGAGGTTCGGGAACTGACTTCGGACTATTGAATCCATACTTTGCCAGGATTTTTTGTCCTGTTGGTGAAAGAATATAATTAGCTAGTTGTGAACCTCCAGGACTTGCACTTTTGAGTACTGTCAAACCATAGTCAGCTTGGACTTTTAAGCTATCTGGCAATTCCACTATCTGTAAACTTGGTGAAATTTGTTGAGCAGATAAAGCACTGGTGTAATAAACTAAATAGATGTCTGCTTTATTGATATCTTGCAAATAATAGACTATGCTACCGCCTGGACTATTCCTCTCTGGCGGCAATGTTCCTGATAATATTACGGCTTTTGCATTTAACTGGGCGAAACTACCTGGACTAATTTGTTCGGCTTTGCGAAATACTTCGACCCCGTAATCTCCCAAGGGATCGCTTATAGGTTTGGAAATACCTAATTTAATGTCGGGATTGAGAAACTTATCAAGCAGATTCTCTGTAGTGAGTGAGACTTCGGGTGCGGCGATCGCATAGATAGGATTTCTCGCAAAGGTTTCGACTTCTCCACTTAAGTTATTTTGATTCAGTATCATAGCGTTACCTAAATCAGCACTGGCGAAAACATCTGCTTTTTCTCCTGCTAATAACCTATCTTTTAATGAGCCAGAAGAGGCAAATTCTGTTTTAACTGGAATGCCAAATTCATCAGTAAAAGCACTAGCAACTTCTGACAGCGCACCCCTCAAACTACCAGCAGCATATAAAGTTACCTCGGAAGATGTGGTCAGCGTGGCTGCTAAAGTCTGTTTTATCAGGGCAATATGAACAGCGAATATAGTCAGCGAAGCAACAAGTAAATGCTTTTTCATAATTTTAATTGTCCATGAGAAACTAAAAATGGTGTTGCATCAATTCGGAATGAATTGACAGTTTAAACTATTAAAAGTTAGTAATAAATTGTGCAAAACTATTCGCTCATTTAGCAATACAAACAAAATAGTTTGTTGTTTTTAGTCAGCTAAAACACATATTTATTGGATAATCACTAGTCAGGCTTATTTACTACTGACAGTTGATACTCAACAGCCAACAAAACTGTACATGCTTTCAAAAAATTTGCCGCAGGTTAACTAATGCCTAAATAGTTCTCGATTTGAACATTTAAACTTTATAAATTATTCATCAGTATGTATTTATACGTGTTTTGATGTTTTATTGAAACTACAATACCAACTTAGTTAGAAAAAATCAATTCAATTACGTCATTAAAGGCTGACTTTATCAAAACTTCAAGTAACAAGTTTTTTAAATTGATGAGATTACGCACATGACAAGACTTCACGAGCAACGACGAATGTGGTATTTGTGTAAGCACAACCCAAACTCGATGCTCAACCTAAGGTACGAAGCTATATTAATCTAGACTGCACTAAAATTCGGCGTTATATGAAGTTCGTTGCGTGATTTAATACAAAAATCATACTGCAACTTAATTTGGAGTAGCCAGAGATGAAAATTCATTACTTGCAACACGTACCATTTGAAGGACTGGCTAGCATTGAACAGTGGGTGAGAAAGAAAAATTATATACTTTCTGTAACTAAGTTTTATAACAATGATATCTTACCATCTGTTGATGACCTAGATTGGTTGATAGTAATGGGTGGCCCAATGAATATTTATGAGGATGATAAATATCCTTGGTTAAGCTTAGAAAAACATTTTATAGCAGAAGCAATCAATAAAAATAAAACAGTTATTGGTATATGTCTTGGTTCACAGTTAATCGCTGATGTTTTAGGTTCAAAGGTTTACCAAGGTCAGGAAAAAGAAATAGGTTGGTATCCAATTAAAATGACAACAGAAGCACAAAAGTCTAGTATTTTTGCTTCATTACCTGCGTCTTTTACTGTGTTTCATTGGCATGGTGATACTTTTGATTTACCACCGTATGCTGTACCACTAGCCTATAGTGAAGCATGTACAAATCAAGCTTTCATTTATGGAGACAGAGTATTAGGTTTACAATTTCATCTAGAATCAACAAAAGACAGCGTTCGTCAAATTATTGAAAATTGCGGCTCGGAATTAGTTATAGGCAAATATATCCAGAAACCTGAAGAAATGCTCGCACAGAACGATAATTTTAGTAATATAAACACTTTAATGTCTAAAATTTTAGATTATTTTGCTACTTTGACGAAATAAATTCTTAAGGACTGATAAATAAAAAACATCCCAAATTTTCTTGTTGGGATGGGTGTCCTCATCGGTGCCATATTGGGTGGGGGCGGGCTTTTGTGCCGACCCCACAAGAAGGATAATTTATTTTCTACAATATCTTTTATTTCTCACGCAATACAGTTTAGCTAAGGCTCAAAACTAATGTAGGTTGGGGAGCGGCTGTGGACGGGTTAAGAGGCTTGAGGCGACGTTTGAGGAACATAGGCGCGGCCTTCCGATAGGGTAAATCAACGGGTTGAAATTCAAGTCTACAGGCGCAGCTAGCTGTGATACCTTACCTATGGTTTAATTACTTAAAAATTACTATAATTGTTATGAAAATTTACCGAGTGCAACTTGTTAATCGTCATAACTTGGTTATAGAGGTGGCAGAAAATCAGTATATATTAGATGCTGTAGAAGCCACAGGTTTGCGCTTACCGGTGGGTTGCCGATACGGTGCTTGCATCACTTGTGCAGCGCGTCTAATTGAGGGTAAAGTTGATCGCTGTGGGGCGATCGCACTTAAATCTGCACAAGAAGCAATGGGCTATGTTTTGCTTTGCATTGCCTATCCTCGCTCAGATTGCAAGTTTGAGGTGGGTGTAGAGTCCCAAGATCAGCTTTACATCAATCCGTTTAAAGGTAGTCGGTGAGATTACAGTCTTTTAAGGAATTTTAAGAAATAAATTATCCTATTTGAAGTTGCTGACTGATAACTGTATTTTTTATTTGTCAGTCCCTTAGGTGGGGCGCTCAATATATTTATATTCCAAATTGGGAAGAATAAAGTCTGGTGAGATTACACAAGCAACTGTAATTCATAAAATGAGGCTTTAATCCCTATGAGTTCTGATTTTCAACCCCCACCTAAAAGCTTGTCCATACTGGCTTCTGTAGGAGGAATAGTAACTGCGGCGATCGCGATCGCTGGTTTTAATTTTTGGTCTGGACAACTTTCTCCAACTTCCCGACAAAAACCTGAAATATCAACATCTCAAACTACTTCTGGGCAGTTATTACAACCGAAGGAACCCATACAGAGTACTCCTTTTACTGCTCAAGAAACTGAAACAATTGCTAACCTTGACGCTACATCTGTAGTTTTACCAGGTGAACCGATTGCTCCCAACCAATTAAGGATAGCTATTACTCCTTATGTTGCTCCTGGTGCAGGCTCGTTAACTAAAGAAGAAATTGCAACTGCTCGTCAGGCTTGGTCATACTTCCAGCGTAACTGGAATGAAGAAACTGGCTTGGTTAATTCTGTTGATGGCTTTGCCTCCGTAACTATGTGGGATCAAGCAGCAGCAATCGCCGCTTTAGTTAGTGCCAGAGAACTCAATATCGTGCCTGCGGCTGAATTTGAAGCCAAAATGAGCAAAATGTTAAAAACATTGGCTTCTGTGCCGTTATACAAAGAAGAATTACCTAACAAAGTCTATAATGCAAAAACTCTCATCCCCGTTAATTATGGTCAACTAGAAAAACGCGAAGAAATTGGTTGGTCTGCCATTGATTTAGGGCGGATGGCAATGTGGCTGAAGATTGTTGGTGCAAAGTATCCTCAGATGCGATCGCTCTCTAGTGACGTTTGGAAACATTGGCAAGTCAAGCGTTTGACCAAAAATGGGCAAATGTACGGTACTAGTGTTATTGAAGGCAAAGAACAGTACAACCAAGAAGGCCGCCTGGGTTATGAGAATTATGCTGCCTATGGTTTGAAGCTTTGGGGCTTAGATGTAAAAAAAGCCTTGGATTATCAATCCTATACTGCTTTTGTCAATCTTTACGGACAAGGAATTCCTTACGACCAACGTGACTATAAAAAATCTCAAGCTAATAACTATGTTCTCAGCGAACCCTATATTTTAGATGGTATCGAAACTGGGTTTCAAGCTTTGCCTAAAGCCTACGCCGATAGAATTTTAGCTGCTCAAGAATCTCGCTATCAAGCGACAAAACAATTAACTGCCGCCACAGAAGACAACTTGGATCGCCCTCCTTATTTTGTTTACAGCAGTTTATTTGTCAACGGAGAACCTTGGGGTACTATCACAGACACTCGACAACAGCGTAATGATTTGCGCTTTTTAAGTGCTAAGGCAACGGTAGGCTGGTATGTGCTTTATAACACTGATTACACGCACAAATTATTTGATTTCGTCCAAGCTAACCTCAAGTCAAAAGATGGTTGGTATAACGGTTTCTATGAATCTCTGCGTCAGCCGAATAAAACTCTGACAGCTAATAATAATGGGGTGATTTTAGAGAGTCTGCTGTACAAGCAAGTCGGACAACCGCTTACTGTTTGGGCAGGAGTTAACAAAAGTAACAAATCAAATTAAGCCAGTCGCCTGACGAAAAGAATGGAATACAGCCCCCGGATTCATCCGTGGGGTGATTGCTGATTTTCTTCCAGAGCAGCCGAAAATACAGATTGCGCTTGCTGCTGTATGAGCCAACTTTCATCAGCTTGGTAAAATTGAGAGCCTAATCCCGTGTTTGCTTCTGATATCAAGGCTTGCGTTTGTACATTGTTTGTGAAATACTACTTTTAAAATACGGTAAATCGATAAACATTAAGTATTTTATTAAATTTACCATCAAAAACGAAACTAAAAGCGGTTGGAAGCTAATCTCAAACGATGACAAACACAGAAATTCGCACTACTCAGGTTAAAGTCCCCAACGGTGATTTACAAATCGACGCTTACTTAGCGTCACCGACACGAAAAGGAACTTTCCCAGCTGTGATTGTGATTCAGGAAATCTTTGGGGTAAATATACACATTCGGGAAGTTGCCGAGAAATTTGCAAAACTTGGGTATGTAGCTATCGCTCCGACTTTATTTCAACGCACTGCTCCCGGTTTCGAGGCTGGATATAATCCTGAAGATATTGAAAAAGGGAGACAATATAAGCAGCAAACTAAAGCCGAGGAAATACTGAGTGATATTCAGGCTGCGATCGCTTATTTGAGAACTTTACCAAATGTACAACCAGATGCGATCGGTTCCATTGGTTTCTGCTTTGGTGGTCACGTTGTTTACTTAGCTGCCACATTAGCAGATATTAAAGTCACAGCTTCCTTTTATGGTGGTGGGATTACAAACTCAACTCCTGGCGGTGGAGAACCAACCATTACTCGCACTCCCGATATTAAAGGCCCCATCTATGCATTCTTTGGTCTCGAAGATCAAGGAATTCCCTTAGAAGATACAGAACAAATTGAAGCAGAATTAAAGAAATATCAGATTCCCCATGCTATCTTCCGCTACGAGGGAGCAGGACATGGTTTTTTCTGCAACCATCGCGCTAGCTATAATCCCGAAGCTGCTGCTGATGCTTGGAAAAACGTTGTAGAACTGTTCCAAAAGAATCTTCAGCTGCAAACTGTATAAATCTCTGTGTTAGTAGGGTAGCACAGCTGTGCTACCCGATGAATTGTGCGCCCCTACAAATAAAAAATAAAAACATAAAATTATTAACCGAATAGTATTACCTTTATGATTACTGCCTTCAAACAGCCACAATTGAAAATTTTTCAACAGTTTTCACTATTCGTCCTACCTGGATTATTAACAATCTCTACGACCTTAGTTAGTTGCTCAGTCGAAAACCCAAAATCAGAAAATAAAACTACTGGTTTTCAAGCTAAAGTTGTTCGCATGGGATATCAAAGTTCCGGAGATATTGTCAGACTAAAAGGATTGATTGAAAAGCGTTTACAACCTTTAGGTGTTTCTGTAGAATGGGCGCAATTTGCCGCCGGGCCACAWCTGATGGAAGCGATGAATGTGGGTAGAGTTGATATTGGTTCTGTAGGCGAAACTCCCCCAATATTTGCTCAAGCTGCTGGTACATCTTTAGTTTATATTGCTAGTAACAAACCCAATACTGGTAAAGGAAGTGGCATCATAGTCCAAAATAATTCACCAATTCATACTTTAGCCGACCTCAAAGGTAAAAAAATAGTTTTTCAAAAAGGTTCTGCCTCCCATTATTTATTAATCAAAGCTTTAGAAGAAGCCAGTTTAAAATATAGTGATATTCAAGCCCTGAGTCTACCCCCCTCAGAAGCTCGTGATGCATTTATTCAAGGAAAAATTGACGCCTGGGTTACTTGGGATCCTTATTTAGCAGTGGCAGAAAAAAAGGCAAATGCCCGTGTACTGAGAGATGCTAGCGGCATTGCTACTCAAGGCGGATATTACATGGCGGCGCGAAAGTTCACTACAGAAAATCCCAAATTAGTGCGATTAATCCTAGAGGAAATTGATAATACAGGTCAATGGACTGACAAAAATCGAGCGGAAGCTGTAAAACTTATCGCTCCTTACTTGAAACTTGATGAAGATATTTTAAAAACAATGGTTGAAAGGCGAAATTACGGTTTAAGACCAATTACTCCAGAAATTATGGAAAATCAGCAAAAAATTGCAGATTTATTTGCTAAAGAGAAAATAATTCCTAAGTCTATTAATATTAAGGAAGCAATGCTGACTAATGAACAATATGCAGCTATCACACCGGAAACTATCAGTCAAAGCAGCATTAGATAGTGTCTTAGGAACTGGGGGCTGAGGGAGAAGATATTAATAACCAATGACCGATAACTAATGACTAATAGCTAAATTAGGAACAGAGTGATTATGGAAGTTTTTTGGTATTTACCTACACAGGGAGATGAGCGTTATTTAGGCACTACAATTGGCAGGCGTCCAGCGACTTATCCTTATATGCAGCAAATCGCCCAAGCTGTTGATAAATTGGGTTACGGCGGCATGTTAATTGGTACTGGACAAAAACAGGATACTTGGATTGTAGCTAGTTCTTTAATTTCAGTTACCGAACGTTTGCGGTTTCTTGTAGCTTTTCGTCCAGCAATTATGTCACCTTCATTAGCAGTGAGGATGGCTGCTACTTTTGACCAAATTTCTAATGGTCGAATTATTCTGAATGTGGTAACTGGTGGCGATACAAAAGAATTAGCCAAAGATGGAATTTTTCTAAATCATGACCAACGTTATCAACTAACTGATGAATTTTTAACAATTTGGCGATCGCTGATGCAAGGAGATGAGGTCACATTCAATGGTCATCATCTGAAAGTTGAAGGTGCAAAACTGCAATTTCCTCCTGTACAAAAGCCTTATCCGACTTTATATTTTGGTGGTTCTTCTGATGCTGCTCTCCAAGTTGCTGCCAAACATATTGATGTGTATTTAACTTGGGGTGAACCACCAGCTCAAGTTGCCCAAAAGATTGCCAAGGTACGCCGATTAGCAGCAGAACAAGGTAGAACTGTGCGCTTCGGAATTCGGATGCATGTCATAGTCCGAGAAACTACGCAACAGGCTTGGGATGCAGCCAACGAACTGATTCAGTATGTGGATGATGAAACCATCGCTGCTGCACATCAGCGATTTGCTCAATCGGAATCAGAAGGACAACGCCGCATGGCACAACTACATAATGGTAGTCGCCAAAACTTAGAAATTAGCCCCAATTTATGGGCAGGTGTTGGCTTAGTACGTGGTGGTGCTGGAACTGCCTTGGTAGGAGATGCAGACACAGTTGCAGCGCGAATGCTGGAATATGCTGATTTAGGCATTGATACGTTTGTATTTTCAGGGTATCCCCATCTTGAAGAAGCCTATCAAGTCGCAGAATTACTGTTTCCACGCTTACCAGTGCAAACGCCAGCGATCGCATTACCGCAACAAGTTACAAGTACGTTTAGTGAATTTGTTACCAAAACAGATTTACTCAAACCACAGCCTGTTTAAATGGCATTGGGCATTAGTTAATTCTTCTAAATAGGAGAAAGAGAAAAATGTGAGTCACCGTCAAGTGGCGATCGCCTAATACCATTTTAGATTTTGGATTAGGAATCGCTTTCTAAATCTAGGGTTGTATCAATGCATTTATGACAATCATTTTTCAAATTGGTATAACTTCTGATCAAGCAAGTTTTACAGCAAAAAGGCTCAAGCATTATTGCCTAAGCCATAATTAAATTCAATTTTTGATTAGCTCTATATTCAACACATATCTAATCTGTATTGACCAATTCATTCAAGCTAGATATCTGATTGGACTTTGGATTAGTTTACGTATTTAAACACAGTTCCTTGATTAGAAGTGCCCCCACTAGAGGCAGTACCGTAAAATGCACTATTGGAAAGTTGAATTAGTGTGGAGTTCGGTGTTGCTCCATTCGTCCCATTAAAGCTAGATAGCAAAGTGATGGTTGCTCCATTCAATCGATAGATAGCCCCTTTGTTGCTTGCACCACCTGTAGAAGCCGTACCATAGAAGTTCCCATCAGTTGCTTTTATCACCGCCGCTGTTGGGTTGGCTCCATTCGTCCCATTAAAGCTAGCAACTAAAACTGGTGACCCACCACCGAGTGGAATTTTAAATATAGCTCCTTTATTACTGGCTCCACCCAGGTATGTTGTGCMGTAGAGAAAGCCACTTGATTCAATTAATCCTGATTGGGGACTTTGTCCATTACTACCAGTAAAGCTATATGAAGTTATTACTCCTGCAGGAGTTAGTCTAAACACCACACCTTTATTATTTGCTCCACCTGCGGAGGTGGTGCCATAATAGTTCCCATCACTTGCCAATTGCAATCTTGCCAATGGATTTGCTCCATTTGTGCCGTTGAAGTTGACTACAATTGTCGGCGTACCTCCAGTTAGGGGAACCTTAAATACAGTTCCTTTACCATTGACTCCACCTGCTGAGGTTGTCCCCCACAACCTACCATCAGCACCGGAAATCAATCTACCTGCTGGCCCAGCTCCATTAGTGCCATTAAAGTTAAACAGTGTAGTCAAAGTTGTAAAAGTTGTTTTTGCCAGTTTAAATATCGTACCGAGGTCATTGGTACCACCTGTAGAGGTTACTCCATAAAAATTGCCATCACTTGCTTGAAATAATCTGGCGATCGGATTATTTCCATTAGTGCCATTGAACTGAACTAGTGTAGTCAAAGGTGTAAAATTAGGAGCAGTTAATTTGAATGCTGTTCCCTTATTTTGCGAACCACCTGCGGAAGTTGTTCCATAAATATTGCCATCGCTTCCTARAACCACACCTGCTTTTGGGCTAGCTCCATTAGTACCATTAAAATTTACAACGGTCGTTAATGTGCCGGCAAAGGSTTGTTGCAAGGGTAATACTAATGGAGACATCAAAACAGCTAACGATGTTAAAATCAACAGCTTATTATTGTTTTGACTTTGTTTGCACAGATTGAGCTTGTTCATTTTTAATCTCACCAAAATTTAGCAAATCCTGAATCTTTGCTCTCACAAGTTTTGTTATGACTAACGCTTTTGACACTAACTACTAAAACTAGGTACTAAAAATTAGTATCTTCTAGTTTGAAGTCACTGAAGACATGAACGAGTTTCTAACTACCTTTGAAAGAGATTTAGAAAGGTTATAATTAATTCTTACCAATTCTCTATGAAGATGCGCCTTATTAAACCGCCCTCTAATCCCTCCTTACCAAAGGGGGACGAGTTAACTGGGAGGTAAAAATATATTGCAACTTGACAAAGAAATGGTATCAGCAATAAAGCCTGTATTACCGCTGAAGAAGTGATTTAAGCGATACAACTTCTGATTTCGCTTCATAGATAGCATACTTCACAGTTTAAGTAATAGATGTCGCCATCAACACAAAAAAAATTAACTTTAAATTAACTCTGGCTAGAGAAAAACCTGATAATGTAATTTGCTAATCATTTTCTTAAATTTAATGTTGGTTAAAAATTAATCATCCCAATTCAACATACTCAATAATTGTGCCATCAGGATGCATGGCTCGCATATTAACTCCCGTCGGGACTTTGTTCGGTTCCGCCAGAATTACTGCACCTTGCTGAGTCAGTGCTTCTCGAAAATCATTGAGTGAGTCAACAAGAAATGTTGCGTGTGTATTTTTAAATGGAGAGAGTGCTTCGGCTGAACCGGCAATTAAAAGAATAGAACCCACACCAGCGAGTTCCAACTCGGCTTCCGAATATTGAAACCACAACCAACATTTTTCTGTAAAGAGGTTTTCATAAAAAGCGATCGCCTCATCCAAGTCAATCGGACTAAGATAGACTCTAGTTAGTACTTTAAGAATTTGCATTGCAACCTGTGTATTAGGTAGCTATTGTATTCGATCCTGCTAAAAAACTTCGGTATTGCCTGCACAAAAGACTACATTGGAAACCTATCCAACGTAGTGACCGTTTTGAGTGCTGAATTGTTACTTTTAAACAAGGTGTTCAATGTGTTTACTTAGCTCAAGATAACGTTACTCGCTATTACTGAAAATGCATTTTATTTCTACACCTTTAGCCCTACCTCAGTCATCTGTATCGTTATTACGAATATATATACATGATTAAGCATCAGTACTTAATTTCAGTARCAATGGCAAGCACTAGCTTAAAAATGTCGGCACAAATCCTGATTATTTCGTCAACTAACAAAAGTTTTCGAGCTACTGAATTTGATTGATATGGATATTTAGGTTATCTAATTACTAGATTAACTATTGAGTTTTAACATTTTAAGAAATTTGTATAAAGTTGTTTAATATTTATCTCCAGCTATCCAAAATAAATTATTATGACTAACCTGCTTAACCCATAATGAAAGTTTTAGTAATGATGCAGCAGGAAATAATTTTCTCCATGCTCGATTATTACTGTACTTAAGAGCGATAAAACACCTTACATATACTTAGATTTTTCATAAATTAAATCAGATTCGTATATTTATTAATTGTAAGAGAAAGAAATAAAGAAATTTTCTTAAACTACATCCTACAACAAAGTTGCTCGCATCTGATAGCCATCTTTACTCATGCTTGAGTCAGGTTAATAGATATGCTATAAAATAGCGATTGAGCTAAGCTGGGTCTTGGCAGTCAATAGAAAGCCTAAAAATGTTTTAGCGATCGCATTGGCTGGAGGATAACTAATTAAACCTGGATTTGGCTGGAAGATGCACATATATATTTTAATTTTTAAAATTCATCTACCTTGTTTGGAGTAGTTGGGCCAGGGCATCAAAGAAGATATAATCCTGCTGATTTTGTCACATAATTTAGAAAAAATTAATCTGCTTGTATTTAAGCTAGGTGCTCAACCCATTCACCTGCACTCAGAACATAAAACTTAAAATATATTTATTATTTTTTAAAAAACTTGCAGCGATTTAGGTACGATAGATAGCTGAATAAGCTGTTTTACATAAAAGCTGCATAATTAAGACGGGCTTTTCGACCTACTTTACAAAAGTTTGATTTAAGGAATTTCAAGAAATAAATTACTTCAAATTTTATTTATACATTTGTCATGACGCACAACTGTGCGTCATGACGATGGAATGTTTTTTAATTGTCAGTCCCTAAGTCTGGCGTCTACCACCCTACATATACAAAGCTTTTAGGATTCATTGGGATTCACTATCGATATTATCAAAACTTAACTGAATTATTAAACTTCTGTTAAATTTTCAAAATTATTACTCTCGATATATGCTAAGGTTAATTTCGTTATTTAGAAATAAGTTAAATTAAATTATAGGTTGCTAACATTATCCCCAGGATCTTAATGTTTGATTTAAACACTTTGGCTGAGTTCTCTCGTGGCAACTGCGTGACTATTTGTACATTTCTTGTACCAGCAAATTTACTGTTTACAACTTTAACAATAGTTATGACAGTATTACGTCGCCCATTGCATCAAGTGTGGCAATCTGCTGCGATCGCTTGCTTTTTCGCTTCTGTGATGATCTTGCACGTGTATACTTGGTTTATGATTGGCGTGGTGATGGCTCCTACCTATATATTGATGTGGTTAGCAATCACCTGTTTGCTGAGTAATTCAGCGGCTATTCTTTTTCACAGACGCTATAGTAACAGCCCTAGTTTTTCCAACAACGTCTGATACTTATAAGACTGTCATTGTTCAATGACAAGAGATAGTCTTTTATTGAGATTTAAAATTTAATGAGTAAACCGATTGTCTGGGTACATGGAGACTGCCTCAGTCCATACAATCCCGCATTACAAGAATACCCAGATGCTCTTGCCATCTGGGTTTGGGACGAGGCCTTGATAGAAGAATGGCAATTGAGTTTCAAACGCTTAACGTTTATTTACGAATGTTTGCTAGAGTTACCTGTTGTAATCCGTCGTGGTGATGTGGTACAGGAAGTTTTAGCTTTTGCCAAAGAACAGAAAGCAGACTTAGTAGTAACAGCAGACAGTCCTAGTCCTCGGTTTGATGATATCTGCAATCAAATTGAGCATTCTATAAAAGTCGAAGTGCTAGAGGTGKAACCATTTTTTGATTATGATGGCTATATTGATTTGAAGCGGTTTTCCCGGTACTGGAAAGTGGCTCAAAATTATGTTTTTGTTGACGGTTGAGGGTTGACTGATGAGAGCCATTTGTTTCAACTCTTGAAACCACCAAGGGCACTCTGTTAATAGTCAACATTCAACAGTCAACTTGTAAGGGTGGGATAAGCTTATTCATTCTGTTTTTGCTGGTTGAGCATCTTCAACAGAACTAGCAATTGTAAAAGAAATAGACTCTCGAGATGCAGTGGTTGAATCTAACTGGGGGTGTTCGAGTGATGCTTCCATACTGGGATCAATTAAATCAGAACCAACAATCTTGTCGTAGTTAGAAGCAACAGCTAAAAAAGCCCCACCCAAAATATAGATTGGTAATGGCAAATTAAATTTTTGCAACCAGTTAAAAAATTCTGCCAACGCAAATAGTACCAAAAAGCAGGCAAGCCAAACTCTCATGTTTTCCATCTCTTGCATTCAAATAACTCTATTATTAGCTTAAATAGCCTCTACCATACTCCATGTATTAGAATATAACTGTCCCATAATCTCTACAACCCTAGAGAAAGGCGGCAAATATCAGACTTTTCTGAAAAATTGTAAGTAAGTATATAACAGTTTTTGCAGGAGAAAGTAAAAAATATCAGTGGTGGCTGTTGACTGTCAACTGTTAACTATATAACACTAAACAGTAGTAAGATTTCACTTTCTGATTTAGAACTGCTAGATACAAGGTTTTGAAACCAACCCTTGCAGATTCTCCTTCAAGATAATAATTAGGGTTAGATACCCTCACTGATATTTTAGACCAGAATAAATCTAGTTTTACTATTCTAGGCGTAGGCGTAGCCTGCCGCAGGTATCGCTATTATTTTCTAGTTTGAGTAGCTGCTAAAATCAAACTACTAATTCTCAGCCTCTAGTATAAAAATCAAGATACGATCACAGCAGATTTAAAGGAAAGTCAAGTACATTATTTAGGTTTGGTAGCTTGGCACAAACCCTATTGTAATTGGTGTCACCAATTATGACCCCAAGCCGCCCAGCGTCCTTGGTGAGGCTTTTGAATTTTGCTGTATTTAGTCTTATACTTTGACAGCTAAAACTGGCAACGCTCCTAGAAGTTTCATTTCACAGGATATAACTGATGGAGAAAAACCAATGAGGCGCTTTTAGCCAAATACTTAAAAAATCAGGAGCAGAAACTGTGACTGCTGAAATTCAGCCAATCATCCCCCAAAATATTCAAGAAATCTTAGCTAGGATCAGTGATGCCTTCGTCATATTGGATTGTGAATGGCGCTACACCTATGTCAATGACAAGCTAGTTGAACTAGCCCAAATGAATAAAGAAGATTTCTTAGGTAAAAGCATTTGGGATTTTCCTGATACGGGAAATAGCATACTTTACACCCAAATGCATCGGGCTGTTGCCGAACAAATTACAGTAAATTTTGAGTATTTAGACCCAAGATGGCATCGTTGGTTAGAATACCGCGTCTATCCTGGGGAAAATGGCGTATCAATATTAATTACAGATATTACTGAACAAAAACGTAACCAACAGCTTTTATCTGCACACTACATAGTCACCCAGATTTTGGCTGAGACTACTGTTTTTGCCAATGCTGTTCCCCTGCTTCTGGAATCCGTGTGCCAAAGTTTAGGCTGGCAAGTTGGTATTTTCTGGAGTGTAAACGAGGAAATTAATGCTCTGCATCGGATCGGCAGTTGGCATTCATCGGATTTGAGCCTTGAAAATTCCCAACTATTGAACCAGCCTTCAACTCTTGCTCTGGGAGAAGGGTTAACTAATCAAGTTTGGACTAGTAGTCAACCTATTTGGATTTGTGAACTTGGCTTAAATCAGAATTTTTTTGCGGCGGCTATCGAATTGCCGATTGTGCTGGGTAATAAAATTTTAGGTGTGATGAAATTCTTCACCAACCAAATTTTACAGCCTGACTTAGATTTACTCCAGAAAATGAGTGCGATCGCTACTCAAATTGGTCAGTTCATCGAACAGCAGCGAAGCAAGTCAATGCTGGAATCAACACAAGAAAAATATTGCCGGATTTTAGAAACTGCCGATGCTGCAATTTCAGAGAAAGATTGTACCCTGCCAAATAATTTAACTGCTCGCGTCGAAGCCCAAGAGGTAATAGGTTTGCAGCAGTGTTTGCTCGAACAGCAAACTGCACTACGCTATCGTCAGCTCGTAGAAGAAAATCTCCGTCACAGTCAAGCACGCTACCATTGTTTAGCACAAGCAAGCGCATCGATTATTTGGAGTGCGGCACCTTGGGGCAACGTTATTGATGAGATTCCTAACTGGCAAGCGTTTACTGGTCAGAGTTTTCAAGTGTACAAAGGCTGGGGTTGGGTAAATGCACTACACCCAGAAGACCGGACATCTGTAGCTGCAATTTGGAGACAAGCTTTTGATGGACGCAGGGTTGCAGTTGCAGAATATCGTGTCCAACGCCATGACGGTGAATACCGTCACATGTCTATACGCGGAGTGCCCATACTCAATGAAACAGGGGAAATCATCGAATGGGTGGGGATGTGTGTAGATATTACTGAACGCAAGCAAGCAGAGTCAGAACGTGAGCAACTCCTGGCGCTACTAGAAACAGAACAGACTCGCTTGATGGAAGCTAACGTGCTGCTTGATACCATTTTTAATAAAGCGTCTCTGGGAATTGGCGTATGGGATGAAAAATTAAGATTTGTGCGCTTGAATTATGCTTTAGCTGAAATCAACGGTCTGTCCCAAGAGATGCATATCGGTAAGACTGTCGCCGAATTGCTGCCTGGGTTGGATCTTGAGGTTACGGAAGCTTTGCGCCATGTAGTGGAGACTGGAGAATCCATTTCCCAAGAAACCAGTGGAGAAACACCTGCTGCCCCTGGAAAGCAGCAGTACTGGTCAGTTAATTACTATCCGATTCAACTACCCGGTAATATCACTTGGGTGAGCGCAATTTGCCAAGAAATCACTGAACGCAAACAAGCAGAAGTTGAACGCGAGCAACTGCTGGAGAGCGAACGTCTGGCTCGTCTTGAAGCTGAAAATGCCAAAGAGCAAGTTACCACAATTTTGGAGAGTATCACTGATGGCTTTGTTGCCTTTGACAGTGAGTGGCGCTTTACCTATCTCAATCACGAGGGAAGTAGAACTTTAGGGCGTTGCTGTGAAGAACTGCTGGGAAAGAAATTGTGGGAAGAGTTTCCAGAATTAGCTGATACTGGTTTTGGTCAACTTTTTCAAAGAGCCGTCGCTTTAGCACTACCGCTTGAGTTGGAAGATTATTACCCGCCCTTTGATGCCTGGTTTGCCGTCCGTGCCTATCCTTCCGCTACAGGACTATCACTATATTTCGCTAACATTAATGTTAGAAAACAAACACAAGCAGCACTAGCAGAAAGTGAAGCACGTTTTCGACTGCTGGCTGAGAATTCCACTGATATTATTTCACGTAGTACAGTAGACGGAATTTTGCTGTATGTTTCACCAGCTTGCTACACAGTACTAGGGTATCAACCAGAAGAACGAGTGGGTCGTCATAATCGTGAGTTAGTTCACCCAGACGATTTAGCTGAGATTGCCAAGCATTATCCAATCAATGCTGATTTACCAGATATTTATACCCTTACTTACCGCATACGTCACAAAGATGGGCATTATATCTGGCTAGAAACAACTGCTCGAGCAATTCGCGATCGCCAAACTCAAGAAATTTTAGAAATCCAAGCGTGTTCGCGAGATATTACTGAGCGCAAGCAAGTGGAAGATAGACAGCGCTTTTTAGCTCAGGCAAGCGGAATTCTGGCTGCATCATTGGATTATGAAACAACTTTAGCAAGTTTAGCGCGTTTAACAGTACCCGAAATAGCCGATTGGTGTTTAGTTGATATCTGTGACCATCAATCAGTCCGTAGGGTTGCAGCCGCCCATGCCGACCCGGCAAAACACCAATTGGTAGAACAGTTACAAAATTATCCGCCTGTAGGACAAACACAAGGTATTGCTGAGGTAATACGCTCTGGCAAATCACAAATTACTCATTTTATTTCCTTAGAACAGATGCAAGCGGTAACTTCAAGTGCCAGCCACTTGAAAATCCTGCAACAGTTAAATCCTCAGTCTGTAATGTGTGTGCTGCTCATGGTTCGGGGACGGGCACTAGGAGCTATGACTTTAGTATCTTCTGGCAATCATCGCTACGATAGTCACAGCTTAATGTTAGCTGAAGAATTGGCCGGGCGTGCAGCGATCGCCCTTGATAATGCCCGATTGTACACACAAACACAGCAATCTCAACAAATTGCTGAAAGCGCCGCATTTCGCACTGCCCGTTTACAAGCGATTACTGCGGCGCTTTCGGAATCTCTAACTCCCGCACAAGTGGCTGAAGTAATTGTAGAGCAAGGTATGGCAGCTTTGGGAGCTAGTTCTGCTTTAGTAGCACTCGTGACTAACAACGGCAGTGAACTGGAAATTGTCCGTGCAGTTGGTTACCAAGAAGAAACATTAAATTTATGGCGGCGATTTTCGATTAATGCAGCTGCGCCACTGGCAGAAGCAGTACGGACTAAACAACTTCTCTGGCAAGAGCCAACAACAACAAGGGTGGCTCGTTACTCACATCTAGCTCAAGAGTATGCTAAGTATAATTATTTAACTTGGATTTCCATTCCATTAATTATCGAGGGACGAGCGATAGGCGGAATCTCTCTAGCTTTCGCTGAGACTCGCAAATTAAACCAAGATGACCGTGCTTTTGTACTAGCACTAGCACAGCAATGCGCTCAATCAATTGAACGTACCCGTTTATACGAAGCAGAACAGACTGCACGAGAAGCAGCAGAAAACGCCAATCGAATTAAAGACGAGTTTTTGGCAGTTCTTTCGCATGAATTGCGATCGCCACTCAACCCAATTCTCGGGTGGTCAAAATTACTCCAAACCAGAAAACTTGATGAAAAAGTAATCCCTCAAGCGCTTAAAACTATCGAGCGCAATGCTCAACTACAAGCTCAACTAATTGAAGACTTGCTGGATATTTCCCGGATTTTACAAGGTAAACTCAGCTTAAATATCTACCCAGTTGATTTGACATCTGTAATTACCGCAGCAATGGAGACAGTACGGCTCTCAGCTGAAGCCAAGTCAATTGAGATGCACATCAGCATACAACCAAATTTAGAGCAAGTTTTAGGTGACTCTAGTAGATTGCAACAAATTATTTGGAATCTACTTTCAAACGCCATCAAATTTACACCAGAGAGGGGACGAGTTGATATTCGACTTGCAGCAGTGGGGACTAGGGAAGATGAGGGAGACGCGCAAGGGACGCAGGACAAGGCGATAAAAAGAATAACTTTTAACTCCTCACTCAACACTCCTCATGCCCAAATCATCATTAGCGACACTGGCAAAGGCATCGATCCCAATTTTATCCCCCATATGTTTGAATATTTTCGTCAAGAAAACAGCACCACCACTAGAAAATTTGGGGGATTGGGGTTAGGATTAGCGATCGTCCGTCATTTAGTGGAACTGCATGGCGGCACAGTCGAGGCAGAAAGTCAGGGTGAAAATCGCGGGGCAACTTTTACCGTCAGACTTCCGCTAATTCAACAGCCCTCACAAAGCAAAGAAGACAGTATCGACTCTGAGTCATCCTCAAATTTAAATGATGTCAAAATTTTAGTAGTGGATGATGATGCGGATACGCGAGAATTTATTGCCTTTTTGCTAGAGCATTATGGGGCAAATGTGACAGCAGTGGCATCAGCAAATGAAGCATTAACTGCCTTAAGGCAATTGCAACCAGATGTTCTGTTAAGCGACATTGGAATGCCAAACATTGATGGATACATGTTTATGCGACAGTTGAGGACATTACCACCAGAACAGGGAGGACAAATTCCAGCGATCGCACTTACTGCCTATGCTGGAGAAATGAATGCCAAACAAGTACTTGCCGCCGGATTTCACAAGCATATCGCCAAACCAGTAGAGCCAATCGAATTAATCCAAGCGATCGCCAACTTAATAGCTTCTTAAATAACGCTACACTAACAACTTGCTGCAAGCCTTAGCTCCAATGCCAATTGCTTTGTGACACAAGGCGCTAAGCTAGCACTGGCTCGACTTTTCGCAGAATTATAAATCTAAAATATAGCAGTCCTAAATAAGAAAGTGAAATATTGCTGCTGTTAACAGTCAACAATTAACTGTTACTACTGATATTTTTTACAACTTAAATAGGATTGCTATAATATAACTATTTATTAGCTAATACCTCAGAAGGAGTAATTTTAGCATACTCTTCAGGTGTCAAAAACCCGACTTTAACATCCACCTTCTTTGGTATAAGTCCGAGATTGTACCATTTGTCTGCAACCTCTTGTTGCTTTGTAATAGTTTTCTCAGTAATTGGTAGCAATCCATACTCATATTTACTATGCATAATTTCTAAAATAGGGGGGTCTAGTTGAGTTACAGGAGCAAGTAGTTGTGCTACTTCTTTCGGATGCTCTTGAGTCCAGATATCTGCTTTTTCCAGTTCTTCTAGAAATACTTTAATCACATCAGGATGTGCCTGATAAAACTGACGTGAAGTCGAGTAAAAGTTTCCTGTATCCCGCAACTCACCTCCATCTGTCAAAACACGACCTACTTTATTTTGTACATTTCTAGTAACAAATGGCTCCCAAATAAACCAACCATCTACTTTTCCCTGACTAAAAGCCACATTAGCATCTGGTGGTGGTAGAAAAACTGATTGGACATCACTTAGTTTCAATCCTGCTTTTTCTAATGCTTTGACTAACAAGTAATGACCTATAGAGGCTTTTTGGAAAGCTACTTTTTTACCTTTTAAATCAGCAACACTTTTAATCGGAGAGTTGGTCGGAACTAAAAGTGAAACTGATTTTCCACTGGAGTATGTAGTAGCTAAATAAACAAGAGGTACTCCTGCTGCTTGTGAAAATACAGGAGGCGACTCAGCTGTAGATGCAATATCAAGAGCGTTTGCATTTATAGCTTCTAGCTGTTGCGGCCCAGCTGCAAACTCACTCCACTGTACTTTAAAACCTAAAGGTTCCAATCGCTTTTCTAAAGACCCCTGCTTTTCTAATACTGCTAGACCAGTAAGTTGTTTTGAACGCACAATTCGTACTACTTGCTTCTCTGTGGTGTTAGATGAAGCTGATGAAGCTGATGAAGCTGATGAATCAGAAGAAGCAGGGGACTGCTGAGCATTATTTTTAGCTTCACTACAACTGGATAAGGTTGTCGATAATACTAAGCAGTAGCCCAGAGCAAACAATAAAGAACGACGTGTTATTTTCTGGTTTTTATTAAAGTCAAACTTTTGTTTTTTAGCTGGCATAGGTTGTTTTACTTCTTGTTATCTAAGGGATAGAAAAATTCTAATGAATTAAAAAATAAACCAAAAATATTATTTATTGTTTAGTAAATTCCAGTAATTTAAAAGAGTAAGTAGAGTGAGTATTACCCCACTCTATACCGACTATAGGAACTTGAGTTGAAGATTTGTGAGGTAGAAAATTAGAAAATGCACAATGCTATTTCTTCCAAGCAACTGAGATTGTAGCTTTAAGTTCTTCTGCAAAATGTCCTGACGGTTCAACTTTTAGCAATGCTTCTTTAAGGTCTGCTTCAAAAGCTGGGATGTTATCGCCATAGAAAATTTTCAAAGAAAAAGCTGTGGTATATAAGTAGCCAAGATAGCTATCAACAGTCCAAGATTTTTCAAATGGCACTTCATAGACTTCTTGACGAGCAAAAGCTGAATTGGCAATTACAACATCATGAGGAGGATCGACTGGCTTACGAATCCCTTCTCCTCGTTGTCCAGTCCGGCGTCGATCGCCTAACCATTTCTTCACGACTCCAACAGCAGCTTGTTTCCAAGGTAGAGAGCTTTCCCAAGGATTATCGCCAGTATTCAGCAGTGCTAATCCACCATCATCAGTAAGCAATTCATAAAGGCGCTCAAGCACTGATTGGCGTTCCATCCAGTGGAAAGCTCGACCAATAGTAGCTAATTTAAATGTCCCTAAACTAGAGTCGATGAACTCTGCCCCTTGTTCAAGCCAAGTAATATTGTTTGCTCCTACTGCTGCTGCTTGGCGTTTAGCTTCTGCAATCATATCGGGATCGGGGTCGATCGCCACAACTTCTTCAAATTTAGTTCGCAAAGGAATTGCAATTAATCCTGGCCCGGTACCCAAATCCAGCAATCGCCCTTGACCATTAAGATTAAATATTTCCGCTAATCTATCAAATACAACAGGCGGATATTTAGTTCTGTATTGAGTGTAGCCTTCAGCGGCTCCCTCAAACAAGGTTGGATCATAAGTAGGAAGTGTTTTGAGTTGAGTCATATCGATTTTAGATTTGAAATTTTGTAGAGACGCGATTCATCGCGTCTGGTTGTGACATAACCAATGCCCCATACCCTATGAATATTGTGTGATAACAGGTAGCTGTTCATTAAGTACCCAATCACCTATAGCTCGCAATTTATAGTCCACAGGATCATGGAGGGTAAAAGTTCGCAAATCTCGCCAGTAACGGTCAAATCCATATTTAGTTCCAGTGGCGCGAGTTCCTGTGACTTCAAAGATGCGATTGGTAATATCTATACCTACACGGGTAGCTAATGCTTTGGCTGCGGAAACTGCGATCGCTACTTCTCCCCTCTCTTGATGAGTCAGGGCTATATCCTTGTCCCAAGCTGCTTGCACCTTTTCGGCTGCTAAGTCAGCTAGAGCGATCGCACCTTGGATTTCGATCCAAAAATCACCGTAATTATGCAATATATACGGGTCTTGAGTAGCACTATCTACTCCTGATGTAATCCAAGGACGAGTATTAGTTTTAGTATACTCACGAGCTGCGGCGAAAGCTCCTTTGGTAATTCCTAGATAAACATTAGTTTTTGTTAACTGGGCAATAATACCAAGAAAAGTTGAGAAGGCATTATCAGGAGGTTCTGGTGGACCTAAAATTTCATCTTTCTCTACTAGGACATTATTAAATGTATAACTACTACTATCAGTGCGACGTTGCCCAATATTGTCCCAATCTTGATTAGAAATTAAGCCTTCTCTTTCCTTAGGAATTATGAATATGAAGGGCAATTCTACACCATCTTGCAAAGCTGAGAATACCCGATAATCTGCAACAGCAATACCCGTACCAAAGCTTTTAACACCGTTAACCCGAAAATTTTCACCTTCTGGGCTAATTTTCAGCCTAGTGTCCCGCGTATTAATTGCATTTGCCCAAAATAAGTTATTCTTAGCAGTTTCACTATAATATTTTTCCTTTTGGGCTGGTGTACCAGAAACATGACCCAAAGCCGTCAAATTCAAATGATTACCATATAACTGACCAATTGAACCATCAGCTTTTGATAGTTTTCTAATAATTTTTAAGGCATCAATCCAAGTTGCCCCAGTTCCACCATATTGTTTAGGCACAATTAATGGTAGTAAGCCAGTTTCACGTAGCCGATTAATTTCCTCTTCTGGAACTCCGGCTTTAGCATCCCTTTCAACTGAGGATTGAGCAAGTTCTTTAGATAAAGAAGCTGCTACATCAATGTAATCCTTTGGTTTTGTAATATCTAGTACCATAAAAAATCATCCTTGATACTTTAGTAACTTGTAATTAGCTGAACACAGAAAAATACTTATATAAGTTTCGATTTTAGATTGGTAATAGTGAAATAAAACCTACTTTCCAAATTTGTTGATGCATAATTTAGGAGAAATGTAGAGTGAGTTTTTTTCACTCTACAACTAAACAGAGGAAATGGAACATGGAACACTTTTATTGATTGGATGGGCATTAGGAAAGTTATTTCCCAGTCCCCACTTACTATTTTTCTTCCCAATCTTTTAATTGAAAGTCTGACTTTGCTAAACCTTGCGAAACTAAAAACTTTTTAGTACCTTCTAAAAGTTTGACTCCCTCAGGTGGCAATGGTTCTTCTGATACTTGTTGAAGTGGGTAGGATACTTTGATGATATCAACGGGATATTTAGTAATTTGCGCGTGGTATTGATAATATTCTTCAGAATTAGCTTTTAAATCTTTGGCTGCTTCTGTGAGAATGGTGTTAAATTTCTCAGCAAAATCAGGCTGTTTTGCTAAAAAGGTTTCAGTTGCTACAATTAATGAAGTTCCTGATAAACCATTATGATTTGCTGAAGAATCAATCACCGGAAATCCTTGGGATTTCAGAAAAGGCCCCATATCACTTGAAGTCGCATAAGCCGCTACGTCACCGTGTTCTAACGCTGCTTTTGCTTCAGTACTCATCAAGTGAACGATTTTTACATCTTTGGTAATTTTAGTTTCAGCTAATAAACCCAACAGGTATCGATGCATATAAGAACCTTTTTGGGTAGCTATTTTTTCTCCTTTTAGTTCAGCAAGCGATCGCGGGCCATTCTTTTTCGCTACTAGCCAAGCAATTGTATTAAATTGAGTAATCCGTAGCAGTCGAGTTTTCTCTCCTTTGGCTCTCAAAACAATCGCTGGTGTATCGCCTAAAGAACCAACATCTAATTGACCCGCAACAAGGGCTTCATTTAAATCCGGGCCGTTCGGAAATCGCGCAAAAGTAATGTTTTGAAATCCAACTTTTTTGAGTTCCCGCTCTAATATTCCCTTTTTCTTCGCCCAACCAAGTGGGCCTGTAGGTTCTGCACTACCCACATAACCTATACGCAAGGTAGATATATTGTTAGATGCAGTAACAGAACCAGTGCTATTGGCATTAACAGCTTCAATGGATTGAGCAGATTCACTTTTGTTTTGGCTACATCCTGTAGTTAATAGCAGCAAAACACAAGCAACTGAAGCTAATAATTTCAAACTAAATTTATTTTGACTGACAGAACCTATTGCTAACATGAACGACAGCATGACTATTTTCTCCGCTGTACTATTTCATTTGCTTGAGAATTTGGAATGTTGAATCGCTTTTTGCTGTTGATGTCCGTTTATGTCCCCAACCAACGTTTTCACGGTAACTACCCAGCAAGCCGACTTCTACCAATTCTGCTTCGTTGACTGAAGTCTGCATGTCACTTTGGGGTGCTACATAAAGAGCGTCAACTGGACAATACAATTCGCACATATAACAGGTTTGACAGTCACTTTGTCGGGCAATAGTTGGCGGTGCATCAGGTACGCTCTCAAACACGTTGGTTGGACAAACGTTCACGCAGATATTACATTGTATGCACCGCGATTCGCTGACCAACTCAATCACACTGCGGCTCCTATTTTAGATTTTGGATTTTCTGCTTTTGCTGTAGTATCTAGCGGCTGAGTCTTGACCCAGACTCGATCTAATCCACCACTAATTAAATAATGTTGTTGGTTAGGATCTTGTTCGGGATAGTCTAAATGTTTGTGCATACCACGAGTTTCTTTACGTTCAAGGGCACTGCTATACATCCATCGTGCTGTAGCTACCATCGCCGCAGCTTCTCTAGCCCGAATCAGTTCTTGATTTGAGGTTACCTCGCTACTGCGGATTTCTTGCCAGAGGTGATTGAGTCTAGCTAGAGATTGAGTTAAGCCTTGTTCTGTACGAAATAAGTTCCGTTCGTAGGGAAATACTTCGGCTTGGACTGCCTGAATCACTTCAGCAGTTGCAAATTTATCAAAGCGATCGCTCTGACTCTTTAATGCTACCTCTCCGACACCCTTGAGGTGAGGTTGAGTTTTCTGTTGTCTGATGCGGCTATATTGGGCAGCTGATTCGCCTGACCAATAGCCAGAAGATATTGCCCAAGCGGCATTGTGGCTACCACCGCCAGTGAATCCGCCACAAATCAGTTCTCGTGTGGCTGCATCTCCAGCAGCGTAGAGTCCGCGCACAGAGGTGGCGCAGCTATCATCTAAAATCCGAATTCCTCCTGTACCGCGTACAGTTCCCTCTAGACGCAAGGTAACAGGGAAACGTTGAGTAAATGGATCGATACCTGCACGGTCAAAGGGTAAAAAGAAGTTAGGCTGCGCCAAACGCATAGATGGGCGCATCGATTCGGCTGCTTTATCCAAAATGGCGTAAACTGGCTGTTCGAGCAATGTCTTGGCTATTACCGAACGTCCCCTTTGAGAACCCGCACCAGGAATCACGCTGCCGTCTTCGTAGGTGAAAGTTGCCCAATTGTAAAACAAGGTTTTGGTAACTGAAGAAAAAGCTGGGGAGATGCCGTAAGCGTTGGAGAATTCCATACCCGACATCTCGGCACCTGCTTCAGCAGCCATTAAATAACCATCCCCTGTTAGGACGTTGCATCCTAACGCTTTACTTAAAAACGCACAACCACCAGTGGCAATGATTGTGGCAATTGAACGCACCATCCATCTTCCACCAGTCTGACGGTTCACACCCGTGGCACCGCCAACACCACCATCTTCATCTACTAATAGTTCTAAGGCGGGGCTGTGGTCTAAAATCTTGACTCCTGCGCGTTGAACTTGCCGCCGCATCAACCGCATATACTCGGGCCCTTGGAGCGATCGCCGATAGGGTTTGCCTTCATCGTCGGTGGGAAAAGGATAACCCCACTCTGCTAACCGATTGACGTTAACATACGTCTGATTCAGTACCCGATCCATCCAATTGCGATCGCATAAAAACCCACCTAATGATTCCCGACTTGCCTTGGCTGTTTCCCGTGCTTCGGGGTCGGGTGGCACATACCATACACCATTACCAGATGCAGCTGCACATCCAGTCGTCCCACAATATCCTTTATCTACGAGGACAACTTTAGCTCCAGTTGATGCAGCACTCCAAGCCGCCCAAGTTCCAGCAGGGCCACCGCCAATTACTAGGACATCTGCTTGCAGGTCGAGTTCAAAATCAATTGTCAATGTCTTGAGCATCTAAAATATTTCTCCCCATCGAGCGAGTCTTAAGCATCAAATTTTCACCCCATTGACGCCGCATACTATCAGATTCTTTGCCTATCCTAATTAAGGGTTTTCTACTATCCTCAATTTATGGCTCTTTTAGTTAGGTTGCCTGTAAATTAAATTTTACTATACTACTTTATCTTTAGCGATTAACCGTAGTTTTTACATAACAAAGCTTTTCACAATTTCTGAGAAAAAGCAAGTATTGTCACAAATAAATTCAAATATAAATTTCTGCAAAATAAACTTTCGATATCTGAATATATACTTGCTTTTTACATAGTTTTGTGCTTTGTCAGGTTATGAGATGAGGGAGATGTGGTTCGACTTCGCGATAGTTGAGCGTAGTCGAAACTCACCAACCAGGAGATGAGGAAGCTTTTTCATCATCTCTCCACACTCCCCACACTCTATAATGCCCCAGTTTCTACAAAGGACAAAGAACAAATGACTAATGACTAAAACCTAAAGACAGTACGAATCCAACCATATAAACTATCAGGATTACTGCTATCAGAGTTTGGTGCAGTAATCCAGATTAAACCTGGCGTAATCTCAATATTGTCCCCAATTTTATATTGGTAAAATGCCTCAACGTGCAGAGAGGTATCTTTATCTGCTTGCCCGAAACCCGATCCCAAATTTACACTATCACTCAGACGGATCATTTTTGGCTCCATACCAACTAAAAATCCCCCAAGAGCGCCTTGCTTAAAAAGATCCGGGAATGCCAGTCCTACCGCCCAATCCATAGCTGCGCCATCTCCGCGTCCTATATAGCGATGGGATGCATAACTTACCCATCCATTGATTGCCAGCTTAGAACTAATTTGATAGAACGCCTGTAGACCATAAAGGTTACCTATGGTTCCCGCCCCAGCCACAGTACTGTTTACCAGGTTACTTCCCACTGCTGGACCGAAGTTTGTTCCACTAAAACCTTGGGTATTTGGTGGGCTATAGGTATTGACGTAAGTTCCAGCTACTCGAAAATTTCTATTACCTGAGTAGTATATTATCTGTGCTAAAGCTAAATACCTGCCTGAAAAAAAGCCATTATTAATTGCTGGATTATTACCATTTGGTGTACTGTATGCTAATCCAACTTGAACCTGTTTGCCTAAGCGCTGGAGTATGGCAATTCCGGCGCCGCTATCTCCATAGTTATAGACCAAAGACCGTCGTGAAAATCGTGAAATTCCATTAGCACCAGTTGCAGAAGACGATTCAAAATATGGGTTAACCGGGCCGGAAAGACCTATCTCACTAGCTCCATCGGATAAGGCATAGATATTTACTTGGGTATTTGGATTAGGCAAAAACCGATAGCGAACACCACTGAGAATAATCTGATTGAATGGAAAAGTAATACTGGAATTATCAGCGGTTCTCCCTTCATAAGTTCCTAAGTATCCAGCTCTTGTTTGTCCCAACGATGCTTGATTTCCACCTGTCAAGGCTATGCTGAGTGAGTCTGTTCCGTTAAAACTGGAGTTTAAGCGTAAGGTAGCCGAGCCTTGAAGTGTGGGATTGCGAGGTGCGCGTGTCTTAGTCACAACATTATTGCCTGCAAAAAGCGAGCCCAAGACAATCTGAGTTCTAGCTATAAGTTTGGTTGTAGTTGAAAACTGAGTTGCTGCTAAGTTGGCAGTCCGCATTTCTAAGTTATCTAAACGTCCCCGCAATTGAGCAAGTTCTGGAGAAAATTGTTCTTGTAGTTTTTTGATGGTATCTAAATCTTCCCGTCTGACTAAATCTGTCGTTGAAGTAGCTATTAGTTCATTGAGACGCTCTAAAGTTGCATTCAAACCAGCAGCAAATTCGTAGCGCGTCAGAGGGCGATTTCCTTTGAATGTACCATCTGTATATCCAGCAATGACACCATAGCGTTCCACCAAAGACTGTAGTGCTTGAAATGCCCAATCTGTCGGCTTCACGTCTGATAGTTGGGAGACGGATGTTACTTGTTCAGCAGAATTATTGGTAGGTTTTTTCTTAGTCGATGCTGCAGCTCCAGATAATTCCGAGACAGATGTTACTTGTTCTGGCTTTCTAGTTTTTTTAGTAGTTACTACTGGAATTGAAGTTTCTACTGTTTGATTCACAATTGGTTCTGGAGGTTTATTTACCTCTAGTTCAGTAATTGAAGTTTGTACTGTTTGATTATCAATTGCTTGTTGAAGTTTGTTTGCTTCTAGTTCTTTAGGCAGTTCAGCCGAACTTTTAGCTGGATGAAAAACCACGACAGCTAGAATATTTAGTAATGAAAGCAGGAACAGTATGGATTTATAATTCCAGCGAAAATTGGACATGACTCTTTAACTCCTCAACCCAAAAAACGAATAAACTAGCTCTAAATTCGACAAAAAACTAGCACAAATCCCTGATGCAATATTTGTGCTACACCTTTAATAGGACTTAAGGTTTCATTGATGAGAAAATGACAAATATTCAGATATCAAAACGACTACTAAGTAGTTCAATATAAAATCCGAAAGTCGCAGTAAATTATTAATTCTGGCGCTTCAAAGGATAGTAAGACGATATTTGAAAAGTGGTGGCTGATAATCAGCTACATTTTGACAGCATCAATTATTCCTAAAGTACGATAAATCGATAGATTTACCGGTTTATTCAAAATTATCTTTGCATAGACCTTGGTACAATGCAAGACCTAGTAGTTCTACATGAGGCAAAAATATGTCAAAATTATTATTGGCTAACTCAACTCGCTAACTGCGATCGCTTGACTTTTATCTAGCTCATAGCAACGTAGATAAAGGTCTCAATTGTTTTACGTAAAAGAGCGTAGTCTTTAATCGTAGAGCATCTTGAAGACTACTAATTCCTAGCTTCTTAAAGAAAATTTAAAGAAAAGTTGTTTCTAACACAGTTATTTTGAGATGAAAGTGTAAAAATTACTGATTAAGGAACTTTTCATATCAGCAGCCATTTTTGACTAATGGTTAAATAAGGGTTGATTTTTACGTAATATCAAGTACAATTTTAACTGTAAACTACGGTAAATCGGTCGACTAAACGTAAATTATAAACCTCCTACCTGATAAACTAATGCAAATTCTTTGGTTTATTCCAACTGGATCTCATGACGGACGCTATTTAGGCACAGACATTGGCTCTCGTATTGCTACACCTGATTATTTGCAGCAAATTGCCCAAGCCGTAGATAGTTTAGGCTATACAGGTGCATTACTACCTACAGGCCGTTCTTGTGAAGATGCTTGGATTACTGCTGCGGCTTTTATATCTGTTACTAAGCAAATGAAATTTCTCGTAGCAATTCGCCCAGGAATCACTTCTCCTGGGGCTGCGGCAAGGATGGCAGCAACATTTGATCGGATTTCTAAAGGAAGATTATTAATTAATGTCGTGACTGGTGGAGATCCCGTACACCTTGCTGGAGATGGCTTGCATCTGAGTCATGACGATCGCTATGATTTAACCGATGAATTCTTAAGTGTTTGGCGAGGTATTGTCAGCGGGGAAACAGTTGATTTTAAAGGAAACTATTTAGATATCAAAGGCGGTAAACTCCTATTCCCACCAGTTCAAAAACCCTATCCACCCTTGTGGTTTGGTGGTTCATCTACTGCTGCCAAACGGGTTGCTGCCAAACATATAGATGTCTATCTGACTTGGGGAGAACCTCCACAACAAGTTGCACAAAAAATTGCTGAAGTTCGGCAACTGGCGGCAGAACAAGGTAGAACAGTACGTTTTGGCATTCGTTTGCACGTAATTGTGCGATCAACCGAGTCTGCGGCTTGGGATGCTGCCAATGAGTTAATTAAGTATGTAGATCAAGAAGCGATCGCCACAGCTCAAAAAGACTTTGCTAGTTCTGATTCTGAAGGACAGCAGCGCATGAGTCAACTACATAATGGCTCTCGCCAAGCCTTAGAAATTAGCCCCAATTTATGGACAGGAATTGGATTAGTGCGGGGTGGTGCTGGCACAGCTTTAGTTGGAGATTCCGACACCGTTATCGCTAGAATGCTGGAATATCAAGAACTAGGAATAGAAAGTTTCATTTTCTCTGGATATCCCCATTTAGAGGAAGCGTATCGCACCGCAGAATTATTATTCCCACACCTACCTTTGCAGAACCAACCTGCACCTTCAACACCACAAGTGTTGAGTCATTTTGGCGAAACAGCCGCCAATGAAAAATTTGCTAAACAACTAACAACTGCTTCATAAGGTAATAAGTTGCTCAACCTAATTAAATATGAGATGTCATCACGAGCAAAACTGAGTGTACACACGTTCGCGCAGCCCAACGTAGAGAATAGAAGGGAAGCGAAATAATCGTAAAGATTATATTTTAGATTTTTATGTTGACCTACTTAATTTGTAATTAGATTCTAATCCAAAATATTTTCATCCCATGACTATCACCCTTAAACACAACAAACGTAATAACATCTCTCTAAATGCAGTGCTAGAAAGCCCACAAATGGAAAAAATAGTTCCTTGGATTGTGCCTGTTCTTGTACTAGTACTTTGGGAATTTGCTTCCAGAACTGGTTTACTTTCCAGTAGAATTTTACCAGCGCCTAGTGGTGTAATTATTACAGCAGTTAGATTAGCTTCAACTGGAGAACTGTTTCAACATATTGGAATTAGTGCTGGGCGTGCCATATCTGGTTTTATAGTCGGTGGCAGTATTGGCTTCGGTTTGGGATTACTCAATGGCTTTTCTCGTTTAGCAGAAAAGTTATTAGATAGTTCTTTACAAATGCTCCGTACTATCCCTAATTTGGCATTAATTCCTTTAGTAATCCTCTGGTTTGGTATTGGCGACCAAGCTAGATTATTTTTAGTATCTATGGGTGTATTTTTCCCATTGTATCTCAATACGTTTTATGGAATTCGTAGTGTCGATCCTGGTCTGATTGAAATGGGAAAAGTGTATGGATTGAAAACACCACAACTTTTGTGGCAAATAATTTTTCCTGGGGCTTTATCTTCGATTCTTGTTGGTGTCCGTTTTTCCTTAGGAATTATGTGGCTGACACTAATTGTTGCCGAAACCATTGCAGCAGATTCCGGACTTGGCTATATGGCAATGAATGCTCGTGAATTTATGCAAACTGATGTTGTAGTCTTGAGTATTGTGATTTATGCCCTGCTTGGTAAATTAGCTGATACCATCGCTAGAGTGTTAGAAAGAAAGTTTTTGGCTTGGAATCCTAATTATCAAGGTGCATAAATTTCATCATTAATCAAAAATTAAAATAGTTTGTTTGATTTTTGATTAATGACGAAAATTGCATGACAAATTTTGATTTGATTACAAAATTAACCATATATACTTTGTAAACAAAGGAGATTGTTCGAGTGAGTTTAAATGTACAAGGTACACAATTAAGTATTTTGGAGCTAACGAAGGAATTTGGCAAAAAAAGTATTTTAAAATCATTGAATTTAGAAGTCGCACCAGGTGAGTTTGTTGCTATTGTTGGACGTAGTGGTTGCGGTAAGAGTACCTTATTGCGTCTTGTGTCAGCATTAGATAAACCAACTTCAGGGGGAATACTACTAGATGAAGAACCACTTCGTAAACTTACCCGCTCTGTAACAGTGATGTTTCAAGACCCCCGTTTACTACCTTGGAAGCGAGTTATTGATAACGTAGGGTTAGGCTTGCAAGGGAATTGGCGTGAAAGAGCAAAGTGGGCACTCCAGAAAGTCGGACTTGAAGATAGAGCTGATGAGTGGCCATATGTATTATCTGGTGGACAGCGCCAACGGGTGTCATTAGCAAGAGCATTAGTCGGTCAACCGCGTTTGTTGTTGCTAGATGAACCTTTGGGAGCATTGGATGCTCTCACTCGCCTAGAAATGCAGCACTTGATAGAGAATTTATGGCAAGAGCGTAAGTTTACTGCGTTTTTAGTTACTCATGATGTAGAAGAAGCAGTAGCATTGGCAGACCGAGTAATCCTAATTGAAGCAGGACAGATTACTTTAGATTTACCTGTGAGACTTTCACGTCCGCGAGATAGAACTAACGAACTGTTTATCAATATTAGAGAAACAGTTTTACAACGAGTAATGAGAAATGAAACTACTCAAGCAACGAACCAATTAGCACAGTTGAGTAGTTGAAATTTAAGCTTTTTTAATCAAGTAATATTAAACTTGAGGTAGCTACAGTAAAATAGGCTACTTCGAGATTAAAACTTTATTTTAAAAAGTAGCTACAGTAATCTAAAATTGTTTTTGAACACTCAAAATTTGTCTCAAGTCTGTTCTCTATATCTTTAAGTAATTTTTTCTATATTCACGACGCAGATAAACTAAAAAAAAATAATTTATATTACTAATTTAAAATAAATAATAAATATTTATTCCTTGTATTTAATCTAATGAAAATTAGAAAATTAACAAAATATGATGCAGAAGATTATAGACTAATTAGATTAGAAGCTTTATATAAAAATCCAGAATCATTTGGCACAACGTATCATGAAGAAGCAATTAAAACGATAGAACAATTTCGGGATAGAGTTTCAGTTGATAGCAATAATTTCATTTTAGGCTGCTATAAGGATAAAAAGTTAATTGGAATAGTTGCATTTAAACAAGAATTAAGAATAAAGCTCAGGCATAAAGCATATATTAGTAGTATGTATGTTCAACAAGAGTATCGAGGAAAAGGTATAGGTAAATTATTAGTAAATGAAGTAATTGAAAGAGCAAAAATTATTAACGAGGTAGAAATATTATTACTGGATGTTGTTGAAAGTAATTTTTTAGCAAAACAACTTTATTTATCATTGGGCTTTCAAATATATGCAGTAGAGAAAATGGCGTATAAATTTAATAATCAATATTTTGATTTAGAATTGATGTATTTACATATTAAATATAACTGAATTTTTCTAAATATCATAATTTATGCCAAGAGACAATGGCACTTAATTTTTTGATTAAACAGAGGTAATTTTCGGAGATGATCCCGTAAAGAAAAAAGAGGTAATCTACAATGAAGCTCATTTTGCCGCTCGACCTCGTTGCTGATATTGAGCCACATCTACCACCCAATACACAAATTGTACGCGTAGATATTGATGGTAATTTAGATGGCGATCCTAGCGATGCTGAAGTTTATTTCAGTTGGTTTTTATCGAGAAGTCCTGTATTGCATAAAATATTAGAAGCTGCACCTGCTCTGCGTTGGCATCATGCCCCCAATGCAGGAGTGAATCACATTCTGACACCAACTTATTTGAAAAGAGATATCATCCTCACAAATGGGGCGGGAGTACATGGAATTCCCATCGCCGAATTTGTAATTACTTACATACTTGCTCATGCTAAGCATTTGCCAGAATTATATAGTTTACAAGCAGAACATCACTGGAAAAGAGGCTTTAACATCCAAGAATTAACAGATGCAACATTGCTAATTATTGGCGCTGGTGGCATCGGTCAAGAAATCGCCGCCCGTGCTAAACCCTTCGGCTTGAAAATTATTGGCAGTCGCCGTCATCCCCAAGAACTACCAAATTTTGATAAAGTAGTGGGTGCTGATGAATGGCGATCGCTTCTTCCCACAGCAGACTATGTAGTGATTGCAACACCACTCACACAAGAAACTAAAGAATTTATTGATGAATCTGTATTGCGATCGCTCCCTTCCCATGCATACTTGATTAATATTGCTCGTGGTGGCGTCATTGATGAATCCGCATTAATCAAAGCACTTACTGAAGGTTGGATTGCAGGTGCAGCATTAGACACAGTTAACACCGAACCCCTACCACCAGAAAGCCCTTTATGGTCGCTTCCAAACATCTTTATCACACCTCATACTTCTGGTCATTCGCCAAAAAGTCAACAGCGTTCAATAGCTCTATTTATTGACAATCTTAACCGCTACCAAGCTGGTAAACCGTTACGAAATGTAGTAGATAAGGAAGCAGGGTATTAGGGAATGGGGTAAACAGGGAGTGTGGGAGGAAAAGGGGGTATGGGAGGATGGGGAACAAATGCAGGTGTGGGAGGAAAAGGAGGTGTGGGAGGATGGGGAAGAAATCTTGCCCCCTCTCTCCCCACACTCCCTACACTCCCTGTTTGCCCCATGCCCCAGTCTCTTTAAAATCAGGGAGTAAAAAATATGGTGAAACTAATTTTACCCGATCATCTAATTGGCGAGATTAAGCCGCAATTACCATCTGATGTGGAGTTCGTAGAGGTGGATAGTGAAGGCAATTTTGATGGCGATCCTAGTGATGCAGAAGTTTATGTCAACGGATTCTACCTCAAGTCCTCTACCCTTGACAAAGTACTGGCAGCAGCACCGAAGCTGCGTTGGCAACAATCACCGAGTGCTGGTGTGAATCATATTCTCACGTCTAATTTTTTGCAAAGGGATATTATCCTTACAAATGGTGCGGGAGTTCACGCGATTCCAATTTCGGAATTCGTACTTGCATTCATGCTCTATCACGCCAAAAATCTGCGGAAATTGCAAACTTTGCAGGATGAACACACTTGGGTAAGAGGAGTGTTTCTCGAAGAGTTGGCAGATGCGACTTTACTAATTATTGGTACAGGAAATATCGGTCAAGCGATCGCATCTCGTGCTAAAGCTTTTGGAGTGAAAGTTTGGGGTAGCCGCCGCCATCCGGAACCCTTGCCCAATTTTGACAAAATTGTTGGTGCGGATGAGTGGCGATCGCTCCTCCCTAATGTAGACTATGTAGTTATTGCAACGCCTTTAACACCAGAAACTAAAGGTTTAATCGATGAAGCGGCATTACGCTCTATGCGTCCATCCGCCTACTTAATTAATATCGCTCGTGGCGCAATAGTGGATGAAACAGCATTACTTACCGCCCTACGTGATGGATGGATTGCGGGCGCTGGATTAGACACTACTGCCACAGAACCCCTACCAGCGGAAAGTCCCTTATGGTCACTACCAAACGCTTTTATTACACCACATTGTTCAGCCCTATCACCACGACTTAGAGACCGTATAGCAGCATTGTTTATCGACAATCTTAAACGCTACCAAACTGGTCAGCCTTTACGAAATGTTGTCGATAAGCAAGCAGGATACTAAATGTTGGGCATTGAGTATTGGTAAGAAGTTAAAACTGTGAAAAATTTGACAATACCTCCAAAGATAGAAATCATCTACTGATTTTGAATAAATCGTGGGGTAATATTTGCAGTGGATGTATTTAGTTGCAGTTTTGAGTTAAGGAATCAATTAAGTGTCTAGATTATGATTACTGAAAAATGTAACTGTTCGTTAAGCTATGACAAATTTGGAATTGATCATTTTTGATTGCGATGGTGTGTTGGTAAATAGTGAACCGATAGTGAATCGTATTTTTGCCGAAACATTAACTGAAGGTGGATTGACAATTACCTACGAAGAAGTCACCCAACAATTTATGGGGAAGTCATTGGCAACTTGTTTGGAGATTATTAAGAAAACCTACGGAAGACCAGTTCCTGCTAAATTGCTTGAACGCTGTAAGGAACGAGAAATCGCTGCATTGCAACAAGAACTCCAAGCAACTGAGGGAATTGCTGCCGTTTTAGAACAGATTACATTGCCAAGATGTGTAGCATCGAACAGCAGTCCTCGGCATATTCAATTCGTTTTACAATTAACGGGATTGTTGCATCAATTTGATGGCAAGCTATATAGCTCTCACCATGTTGAACGCCCTAAGCCCTTTCCTGATGTGTATCTGTATGCGGCTAGCCAAATGGGTAAGACTCCAGCAAATTGTTTGGTAATCGAGGACTCGGTAACGGGGGTGCAAGCAGCATCTGCCGCCCGAATGCAGGTATTTGGTTATACTCCACGAAGTAATCAAGGCAATTCTTCGCATCACGATGCTTTGATTGCTGCAGGAGCAAAGCTAGTCTTCGAGGATATGTATCAATTGCCGATTTTATTGAAATTGTTCAGTTAATTGTCGCACCCTTCCCGGAAAAACAGCGAGGCTCCGACCAATTTTTCTTTTGAGCGCCTTCTCAAAATCTATTGACAATTACTTACAGCTTTAACTTGTGACGAATGGGCATTGAGAGTGTTAAGTCTTGACAGATAACAGATGACTGTTAAGTGTTGAAAGCCAGTTGCTCTACAGGAACGCTAAAAGCGAACAACGGGGAAAATACACAATGCACTGGCTCCTGTTGAGCAAAGCCGGAGATTCGGTTAGGAATTCTACCTTTTGTTTACTCCTCATTTCCCCATTACCCATATCCCCAGAGGAGACCCCACCTTCTCCAATCACTTAACTTTCAGTGCCGATTTTCCTAAAGATTGGCAAATGACATCATTTTGCGGTGTGTGGATACGGCTGCACAGAACGTCACGGTAGTGTCGTTCTAAAGGATTCTTTTTCAATAGCCCAGGATTACCAATTAGTTCCAACCCAATCTCTACGGCACGAATCAAGTTAGTTGTAGTTAGATATTTAACAGCTTGTGCCTGTAATCCTACGTTAGGTTCATATTCCCCGCGATCAATATCTTTAGCCAAGCCATAAATCAGTGTACGACTAGCAAATAACAGTGCTTCCATCTCTCCCACAGCAGTTTGAAAGCGTGGTAGAGTTGCTAGTGGCTCTCCTAGATTAGATGGCGATCGCTCCCAAAGATATTTGGTCAACCAGTCTCGCGCAGCAGTAGCCACACCGAGATATAAGGCACTCACTGTCAAGCTGCCCCAAGCGGAGATCAATGGATCGAGAGAAGGCGCAGCACAGATGGGACGGATATCAACGGCGTATTCTGAAGGAATTAGTACATTCTCCAAGATCAGGTCATGGCTGCCGGTGGCTCTCATCCCTAAGTGATCCCAAGTTTCAACAATTTGCAAGCCAGGAAGATTGCGAGGAACTAGAAAATTTCCTACTTGTGGTTCATCTTCTGTTGTTAGTGCCCAAACAACGAAGTAACTGAGGATAGGACTACCTGTGGTGTATTGTTTGTGACCTGTTAAACGCCAACCCTCTGTTGTGCGTTCAGCAACGGTAGCAGGCAATCCACCTCTGGCTGGTGTGCCTAACTCTGGTTCTACACGCGCTGCGTTCAGTAAGGCAATACCTTCGATTGATTCACAGCACACCCGTTTATATACTTCTGGATGCCAACGACGACTACGAGCTGCATGGGCATGTTGGAGATAGTGCATTGTCAGTACTAGTGCTGTGGAAGCATCACCGTGCGCTATGCCTTCAATCACTCGGCAGATAGTTTCTAGCCCCAAATCCTCACCGCCCAGTTGGCGGGGGATGGTGAGGCTGAGCAGTCCTGCCTGATGCAAAGCTGTAAAATTCTCGAAAGGAAACGAACCCTCTTTGTCGTGTACCCCCGCACGGGTAGCAAAGTCCTTGGCCAAAGTCTCAACCCGGTGGAATATATTGGGGGTAGTTTCTAAGCTTTTGGCTATAAAGGTGTCTGGCAGCGCTTGTTCCAACTGTGACATAATATACTCCTGGTTGAGGTAAGCTGAAGTCTTTTCAAGACGGCCAGATACTCGTCTTGCAAAAAAAGTTGATGTTTCTACAAACTTAAGATGCTTTCATCAGATATTAGGCGATGTCTGATCACAAGCTGCTTCTGTTGTCTACGAGAGGCTGTGCCAATGAGACACTTTGCGAACGCGTCTATGCACCAAAGATTATAACAATTCACCAAAACTTTGATAAAGTTTGCGATCGCTTTTACGAGTACTCCAGCCATCTGATAAGCTGCTCTATCCACGTAACTAAATGAATATGATTGCATATTACGAAAATATACTGCATTTACCGTATTATTTTTTTATAAGATAACTCTATAGATTGTTTTTATAAGCAATAATCGATCACCTAGATTTTCAAGCTATCGGTTTATGGGTATCGTAATCATAGATTTATAGACACTGATTACCCAATCCCCAGTTCTTTTACGCTTCTCAAAAGTAAATATTTATCTCTAAAAGTAGAGTCAAGATGTTGATGAAGTTTTTTCAAACTCATCGGTTGCTTAGGATTGCGATACCTGCGGTAAGCACAACCATTTCCTTGCCTCAAGGGATTGAAGCAGCAGAGGATTTACACATAGGACAATGGTTTGAGCTTAAGTTGACACCAATAACAAGATACCCACCCCACAAGATTGATATAACTAAATAATCTAAATTTTTGTAGTTATCAGGTTAATCACAATGATTAGCGGGATTTTTGAAAATTGTGTTGGTTCAAAGGATATTGAAGCTAGTCTGAAATATTGGAATGAGTTCGGCTATCGAGAGGTCAACAGGGGAGAATTTTCTACAGAAAACGCAAAATTACTCTACGGTCATGGCTCAGATTTAACATCACTGCGACTGCAAAATGGTAACTCATCAGAACATGGACTTGTGCGAGTAATGTGGTGGGAACAACCGCGCAATGAAGGACTAGGTGATACCTTGCCAGTGGTCGAGGGTAGTCGGTGGTTTGCTTCTCTGACTCAAGATATCTATGCGATCGCTGATGCTTTTGCCGACGACAAAGCTAACGGCGGAGACTGGATTTATACCGAACCAGTGCGTGGCATCGAATTTGTTGGCAATGTGGGGACGGGATTATATAACCGCTTTGTCGGTGTCCGGGAAATGTTTGTGATTGGTAAAGAGACACGACAGGCGTTTTTCCAGCGATATAACTATGACCGCCCTGGTTATGGCACTATTAATCAGAGTTCTGGGCTATTACTGAGCGAGGGCACTCACTCTAGTTTCATCACTTCTGACCACAGCCTCACCTCTTTTTACACAGAGGTTTTTGGACTTGTGCCATCAGAGAATAACCCCAAGCTGTCCGGCTATAAAAATCTCTCAACTCGGCAGATTATGATGCTGGATGAAGGGCAAGAATTTTATCTTTCGGTTTTCGCTTCACCAAAGACCAATGTTGGAGTTTTTCAAGTTTATAGCCCACTTTATCCTACAAGCGATCGCCGCGAATATGCTCAACCAGGTTCGTTGGGCATAAGCCTTTTTACTTATAAAGTTGAGGATATTGAGGCTTTTCATCAACGCGTCATTGCCAGCAACGCTACTAATGTTAMACCAGTCATTCCTAACGAATTTGGCGAACCTTCTTTTGGATTAGTTGCACCAGATGGGATGTACTGGGTAATTGTTGGTTAGTCAAAGCTTTTGGTTGGGGGATATGGAGAGACAAGAGGACAAAAGAATAACTTTTAACTCCTCACTCAACAGTTAACAGTCGTTAGTTATCAATTAACACTCATTAACCAGCACTCCATATTTACCCCATATCTGTATACATTAAACTTCTCTACCGCCTGTATGCGAAGAAGTTAACGTCAATAGATAGCCGTCTGGGCCAGTCAAGATAAATGAACTGTGGATTCTGCCTGGTTCTATTTCAGAAACAGTCAGTCCCCACTCTCTAAAACTATCTCTAGTGGCAAAAACATCATCTACCATCAAATCAAAAGGTGCCTTGGTTCCAGAAGTAATAGCCTCTGGTGTTGTTCTCAAAACTAAGTGCGTTCCTCCCCGTAATTCTAAAACAGCTATTTGTTCTGATTGGGTAATTAGCCGTAGCCCTATTCTGACGAAAAATTCACTAGCCTCCGGTAGATTACTCACATACAATCTCACATGACCAATCGCCAAAGGAGGACGAGTATCTTTTTCTTTTACAATAGTTTCTGATAGTGACATAGATTCAATCCAAAAATATTTAGATTAATGTTCAACTCTGTTGACTTCATCAAGCTTGGCATCTCCCAAATCAGCTTTGCCAAATTCAGCAGTTTTGGGTAAATTTATCTCAGTATTTGATATAGTATCAACTTTTATTTTAGCATTTTTAAACTGTCTATCTAAAAGGTAATTAATGTAACCTGAATTCGACGGATAGGAAAGCCCAAAAAGGTTGCTAGATATGAATTTGCTCAACTTGTCAGGCAAAAGCGATTGATTGAGAATTGATAAAAACTCACAAAAAAACGCCGACACTAAAAATATCTAAGAAAAATAAGGGTCTCGGCTGTCTTGGAAAGTTCTTTGATTAATGAAGTGTTTATTTTATTCGTAGCGAGGGGATTTAATATTTTTGACTTCCCCTTCGTGGGGCACTCCTAAGAAAACGCTGTTTTCTTTCGCCCTTACCGTAAGTGCGCCTTCGTTGAAGATTCACGTTATCTTAATCTCTCACAGATGGTCTGTGACCCTTTTATATGTGGACAGAGAAAAAGGAATTCCAGGAAGAAACGATTCCTTCGTAAAATAGGCTACTGTCTCTACGCACAACTTTCACGTCATGTATCTCGGTTCAATACCATATAATTTGCAGTATGCTTATGTCCTACCTCAGGAGAGAGTTGGATGATTACCCTGCCTGGAGTTGCCATTCAATGCAAAATCTATGAGAGTTCAACCTCTTTAGTGTATCGAGGCATCCGAGTGCAAGATGGTCAGGCGATCATCGTCAAAATGCTCAAGCAAGATTATCCCTCACCTAAAGAAATCAAGCGCTATAGACAGGAGTATGCCATTACCCGCTCTTTGAACATAAAAGGTGTAATCAAGGCGTACAGCCAGGAGGACTATCAACGTACGCTGGTCATCCTCCTTGAGGATTTTGGTGCAGAGTCCTTGGACTACTGGATGCGGCAGCACTCAGAGATTTTCTGCCCGATGCCTGTATCCACTTTTCTTTTGCTTGCCGTCAAGCTCACACAAATTCTAGGTGAGATCCATGCCGCGAATATTATTCATAAGGACATTAATCCTGGCAATATCGTTCTCAATCCTAATACAGGCGTGGTCAAGATTATCGACTTTGGGATTGCCACTCAATTTAACCGCAGCAATCCAACCTTCACAAGCCCCCATGTATTAGAAGGAACCCTTGCCTACCTATCGCCAGAGCAGACCGGACGAATGAACCGTTTGCTCGATTACCGCACCGATTTCTATTCGCTCGGCGTGACGTTTTACCAATTGCTCACTGGACATCTGCCGTTCGCAACAACGGATATCTTGGAGCTAGTGCATTGTCATATTGCTAAAGAGCCGATTCCTCCGTGTGAAATTAGGGGTGTGGGGTGTGGGGGAGCCACTCCAGTCTTGGGGTCTCACGCCACTCCCCTCAAGTCGGGAAACTCGCCCACGGGGGTGGCTCCCCAAGTAGAGGATGTGGCGTTGTGGGGTGTGGTGGATGATTCATCACCAATTAACAGTGCAATTCCTAAAGATATTTCAGACATTGTGATGAAATTGATGGCGAAAAATGCAGAAGATCGCTATCAAAGTGCCTGGGGCATCAAAGCAGATTTAGAACGTTGTGCAGCCCAACTTACACAAACAGGGCAAATTGGCAGTATCCAACTGGGTCTACAAGATGTTTGCGATCGCTTTCACATTCCCCAAAAGTTGTATGGACGAGAAGCAGAGATTGCAGTATTATTAGCAGCATTTGAGAGAGTAGCAGGAATAGGAAATAAAAAAAATGCTCAATGCAATATTGAGATGATGTTGGTGTCTGGTTATGCTGGCATCGGTAAATCAGCTTTAGTACAGGAACTCTACAAACCGATCACAGCAAAGCGCGGTTATTTCACGTCGGGTAAGTTTGAGCAATTTGGGCGCAATGTTCCCTACAGCGCGATTGTGGATGCTCTACGAAAACTGGTTCAACAATTGCTAAGTGAACCTGAGGAGCAACTGCAACAATGGCGATCGCGCTTGCTTACAGCTTTACGAAGTAATGGACAACTGATCATTGATGTCATTCCAGAAGTTGAGTGGATCATTGGCAAGCAACCACCCGTAGCAGAAGTTGGAGCAAGTGAGGCACAAAATCGGTTTAACCTTGTCTTTCAGAAGTTCATTCGAGCCTGCTGTTGTGTTGAGCATCCTCTGGTGATCTTTCTAGATGATTTGCAATGGGTAGACTCTGCTACGCTTAAGCTCATTGAGTTAATTATGAGCGACCGTGGCATACAAGCCCTGCTTTTAATTGGAGCTTATCGCGATCGCGAAGTCACTCAAACACATTCGTTGATTGCAACCTTAGAGAAGCTAAAGCAGGAAACTGTTACTATTAGTCAGATAATGTTAGCTCCGCTAGAACTAGGGGCGGTGACTCAACTGATTGCTGAAACCTTGCACACGCATACTGAGTCGATTGCCCCTTTAGCAGAACTGATATGGCGGAAAGCGAACGGCAATCCCTACTTCACTAATCAATTTATCAAAGCGCTGTACATTGAAGGTCTCATCGTCTTCGACATTAATCAACAACGCTGGCAATGGGACATTACTCATATTAATGCCAAAAATATTACCGACAATGTAGTGGAGTTAATCATCGGAAAGCTGAAACAATTTCCAAAGCAAACTCAACAGATTTTATCCTTAGCTGCTTGTGTTGGTGCTGAGTTTGATTTAGCGACACTCTCAGTCATCTGTGAACGATCAGTAGTTGAAATTTTTGCAGAACTCGTAACCGTAATTCAGTCAGAGTTGCTTGTAGTAACCTCAGAGTTAGATGAGAATCTGCTAATTCAGAATTACAAGTTTTCGCACGATCGCGTTCAGCAAGCAGCTTACGATCTAATTGATCAGTCAAATAAACAAATAGTTCATCTTCAAATTGGTCGCAATTTGCTTAAACAAGCGTTGGCAGCTTGTCTATCAGATCGACTGTTTGAAATTGTGGATCATCTCAATCATGGAATTGAACTGATTACTAATCAAGCAGAACGAGATGAAATTGCCAAATTGAACTTGATAGCAGGGCAGAAAGCAAAAGCAGCGATCGCTTATGGTACGGCACAAAACTATTTGGCGATGGGTAGAGCATGGCTGGCAGATTCTAGCTGGCAAACCAACTATGACCTGGCTTTAGAGTTATATACTGAAACAACGGAAGTCGCATATTTGTGTGGTGAGTTTGAAAATGTAGAACATTGGGCAGAGGCTGTTTTGCCGGACGCTAAAACAATTCTTGATCGCGTAAAAGTTTACGAAGTCAAAATTCAGGCTTATATCGCACAGGGTCAGCCATTAAAGGCAATCAATACAGCATTACAGGTTTTGCCACAATTTGGGATTCATTTGCCCGAACAACCAAGCCAGTCGGATATTCAGCTTGAACTAGACGCAATCTCACACATCTTGAGTGACAAATTGATCGAAGACTTGACTTATTTGCCAGAAATGAGTGAGCAGGATAAGTTAGTGGCGATGCGAATTCTATCTAGAATTACGATTTCGTCCTGGATTGCTGCTCCCGATCTGATGGTGCTACTGGTAGCTAAACAGGTCTGCTTATCAATAAAGCATGGGAATACCCTTGTGTCTCCCTTTGCGTATGCCAACTTTGGACTAATCCTTTGTGGAAAGGTCGGAGATATTGAGACGGGCTACGAATTTGGACAGCTCGCTTTAAGGCTATTGTCACACTCCAATACTCATTCACTTAGCACTAGAACATTGCTGATTGTGAATTCTTTCATCATTCATTGGAAAGAGCATCTTAGAAACACGTTTCAGCCATTTCTAAAAGCATACCACAATGGATTAGAAACCGGAGATTTGGAGTTTGTCGCCTATACTGCACACGCTTATTGCTTCAATTTCTATGCAGTCGGAAATGAACTCATAGAAGTTGAGCGCGAGATGAGAATATACAATGAGGCAATCGGTCAGATTAAACAGGAAACAGCGCTGACCTGGAATCAAATATTCCACCAGGTAGTCGCAAATTTGATGGGCTGCTCAGACCATCCAATCCATCTTGCTGGTGAATTTTATAATGAGGAAAATAGATTACCACAACATGAAGTAGCAAATGATGGAACTGCGATTTTTGATGTCTATGCTAATAAACTTTTCCTCTGCTACCTCTTTTGTGAGTACGCTCAGGCGGTCGAGAATGCAATGATAGCAGAGCGCTATTTGACTCAAATAGTTGGTACAGCTTTTGTTCCCTTCTACTACCTCTATGCTGCTTTGGCAAGACTTGCCATATACCCTGACAGGGTTGAGGTACAAGCAGAAATTCTAGAAAAAATTGCTGTTAGTCAGGAGAAAATGAAGCAATGGGCGCAATATGCACCCATGAATCATTTGCATAAATATCATCTCATACAAGCAGAGAGGGCGAGAGTTTCAGGTCAGTTGCTTGAGGCAGAGGATTTCTACGAACAAGCTATTCAAGGAGCGAAAGAAAATGGCTATTTGCGAGAAGAAGCCTTAGCCTACGAGTTAGCTGCTAAATTTTATCTGGGTCGTGGTAGAGAAAAGTTTGCCCAGCTTTATATGAGAGAAGCGCACTACTGCTATAAACGCTGGGGAGCCACAGCAAAGGTTAAAGATTTAGAAACTCGTTATCCTCAGTTCTTTCCTCAGTCATCCGGTATGGCTGATACAACAAGCTTTAAAGCATCTAAAACGACCTCAAATACCTTACATGTGGCTTTCGATTTAGCAACAATCATGAAAGCATCACAAGCAATTTCTAGTGAGATTGAACTAGATCAGTTGCTTCACTCATTGATGCGGATCTTAATCGAGAACGCTGGCGCACAAACCGGATATCTGATTTTAGAAAATTCAGGAGAATGGATAATTGAGGCTGCTTGTGAACTCCATGAGGGTGAGCAGGTTTGTGCTACACAAGTGTTGCAATCGATGCTAATGGTAAATCGTTTACCCGAATCAATTATTCAGTATGTTATTCGGACTCATGAATCCGTCATCTTAAATGATGCAGCTCATGAAGGTAATTTTGTTCATGATTCATATATTCAGCACCACGAAATCAGATCGCTGCTGTGTTTGCCACTATTAAACCAAAGTAAGCTTGTCGGTGTATTGTATCTAGAAAATCAATTAGCAACTGGGGCATTTACACCTGAGCGATCGCAACTTCTGAATCTTCTATCTACTCAAGCAGCGATCGCGATTGAAAATGCCAAGCTCTACTCAAACCTACAAAAGAGTGAAAGTAGAATAGCTCAATTTCTAGAAGCAGTTCCGGTAGCCATTGCAGTATTAGATGCAAGGGGGCACCCTTATTACGCCAATCAACGCAGAATTCAGCTAGTGGGCAAAGGTGTCGATCCTGCAATAACACCAGAGCGGTTTGCAGAGGTTTATCAGTTTTATCGGGCGGGAACAAATGAAATATATCCAAGTGACCAACTGCCAATTGTCCGTGCATTAAGTGGTGAGCGCATCACGGTTGATGACATGGAAATTCGCCGAAACGACAAAAATATTCCAATTGAAGCATGGGGAACTCCAGTTTTTGACGAGCAGGGTGACGTGGCTTATGCAATCGTAGCTTTTCAAGACATTACAGAGCGCAGACGAGCAGAGAAAGTGTTAACCGAATACAACCTTACCCTGGAACTTCAGGTGGCAGAACGAACGGCAGCTTTACAGCAAAGCGAAGCAGAGCTGCGTAACCGAGAACAGGAATTACGACTGATTGCCAATGCTCTACCAGTTCTGATCAGCTATGTAGATGCCAATCGGTGTTATCAATTCATCAACCGTACCTATGAGGTTTGGTTTAACCGTAGCCGCAATGAAATYCTGGGCAACCCTGTTCGTCAACTTTTTGGTGAGGCAGTTTATCAACGGCTTGAACCGTACATTAACCAAGTGTTTGAAGGGCAAACTGTATCTATAGAAGCAGAAATCCCTTTTCCGCTTGGTAAGCGGTGCATCAGCGCGACCTTGATTCCTGATTTCGATGACAATGCTCAAGTCAGAGGCTTCTACAGTCTGCTCGCAGACATTAGCGATCGCAAACTCGCTGAAGCAGCCTCCATTCTGGAAGAACGCAACCGGATGGCGCGGGAAATTCATGATACACTGGCTCAATCCTTCACAGGTATTCTGCTTCAGGTTGGAGCAGCAACACAAGTACTGGCGGATGACCCAGAAGCAACCCAAGTACATCTAGAAATGATTGAGGAACTAGCACGCGCTGGGCTGGCAGGGGCACGGCGATCCGTATCAGCACTCCGTCCGCGGCTATTAGAAGAAGGTAATTTAGAGAGTGCCCTGCATCGTATTGTAGCTCAAATGCGATCAACGACCGACACGGCTGTGATTTGCGAAACTCAGGGTACAGCCTATTCCTTACCAACCGAAGTAGAGAATAACTTACTCAGAATTGGGCAGGAAGCATTAACTAATGCCATTAAATACGCTTGTGCCAGTGAAATTCGGGTTGAGTTAGTGTACAACGAGACACAGTGTATCTTACGGGTTAAAGACGGTGGAAGAGGTTTTGGAGTGGGTAGCATTCCTCTGAGCGGTGGGTTTGGCTTATTAGGAATGAGCGAACGGGCAGAGCACATTGGCGCACAACTATCGATTCAAAGCCAACCGGGACACGGGACAGAAATTATTGTCACTATTGATCGAAGGTGAGAGTTACGATGAATCAATCTACTACGATCCGTATTCTGATCGTTGACGACCATGCCATAGTCAGAAAGGGTCTAGCAACCATCATTAACCGCGATCCAGAAATGACAGCGATCGCTCAAGCTGAAAATGGACAGCAGGCGCTCGACGCGTTTCGAGAATACCAACCCGATGTCACGCTAATGGATTTACGAATGCCCAAAATGGGAGGTGTTGAAGCTATTATGGCGATTTGTGCTGAATTTAAGCAAGCTCGGATTGCGGTACTTACGACCTACGATGGCGATGAAGACATCTATCGCGGCTTGCAGGCGGGCGCTCAAGGCTATCTGCTTAAGGATGCTAAACCTGGCGAACTTTTGAATGCGATTCGCGCGATTCATAATGGTCAGAAATATATTCCGCCAGAAGTGGGCGCAAAATTATTGCAGCGAATGAGCAATCCAGAACTCAGTGAACGAGAGTTGGAAGTCCTGCGTTTGATGGCACAAGGAATGGGTAATCAGGAAATTGGGACTGCTTTGAGTATTGGTGAAAGCACTGTCAAATCGCATGTGAATCGCATTTTGAGCAAACTGGGAGTAAGCGATCGCACACAAGCTGTGATTACTGCTGTCAAGCGTGGGATTGTCAATTTGTAAGCTGTACTAAAGCTGGTATCCAAATTCCAACTTTAGTTGGAGATAACCTTCCACTGTCAGATGGACAGGTTTATCCATCACTCGATTGTACAAAAATGTCAACCCAGAGTGGACGACAAGAAAGGGTCAATTGTCTATATTGAATCCATAGCAATGTCAGCGCAGTTGGGTTGTGAGGCTTAAGTTTGCTTAATACAAACCGAAAGATGACTTACAACCGTAATAATCGTTCTCTATTCGTTCCGCCTTCAACCCAGGATCATATCCAAGGTGTACTGAATGCTGCTGTAGTATTCGTCATGTATGGAGATTATGAATGTTTTCAAAGTGCCAATGTCTATCGACTGATTAAAGTTGCTCTACAGCAATTGCAGGTTTCGTTTGGAGAAAATAATTTAGGTTTTATCTTCCGTCATCTTCCTCAGGTACAGATTCATCCACATGCTCAACGAGCAGCGGAAGCCGCAAAAGCCGCTGCGGCTCAAGGGCAGTTTTGGCGAATGCATGAAATGCTATTTATCCATCAACAGGAGTTGGGAAATGGCTATTTAGTGGAGTATGCCAATCGTTTAGGACTTGATATTTCTCAATTTTTGCAGGATTTATCCAAGGGCGCGTATGTCAATCGGATCAATGCGGATATCGAAGGTGGACTGCGAAGTGGAGTGGATGCTGCACCCGCTTTGTTTATTAATGGAATTCGCTATCTTGATCGCTGGACTGTTGAGCAGATAATAGCAGCCATTGTTGCTGCAAATGATTAAGGTTTTTGGTGCTTATCTTAATAAGTATTTCAGCGGAGAGTATTTCATAACTTCTATACGAACAACAAGAATCAGAGAATTCAGCAATTTAGCAAGAATACAAAGGCGATCGCAATGATAGTTTTTACATGGAAAAAAGTTCAAAAATTGTTGCTGTGGTTATTTGCATTAAGTGTTGTCGTTGGCATATCAATGCATCCAACATCAGCCACCTCCAGGGAATTACCTCAAGCCTCCAACTCTAAACCTGCGATCATTCTGGTTCATGGGGCTTTTGCTGACGGTACATCATGGCAACACGTTATTCCATTGTTAGAGCAGGATGGCTACAGAGTAACCGCTGTGCAGATTCCGCTCACCTCGCTTGCTGATGATGTGGCAACAACGAAGCGGGTGATTGACAATCAAAAAGGTTCCGTTGTTTTGGTTGGACATTCTTATGGTGGAAATGTAATTACGGGTGCGGCGGCTAGCAATCCACAAGTGAAAGCTCTAGTTTATGTTAATGCTTTCGCCCCAGATGTCGGAGAAAAAACGAGTGATTTGAACAAAAAGTACGCAGCAGCCCCGATTAGCAAGGCGATCGCACCTGATGCTGAAAACTTTCTCTATATAGATCGCAGTAAGTTTCACGAATTTTTTGCCCAAGATGTATCAAATGCTGAGGCCCGAGTGATGGCAGCAACCCAAAAGCCGATCGCCAGCGCTGCGTTTGAGCAATCATTGAATGAAATCGCCTGGAAAACGATTCCTTCCTGGTTTATCGTGACTCAAAGCGATCGTGCTATCAACCCTGAACTTCAACGATTTATGGCTAAACGGATTAATGCTAAGACAACCGAAGTTAACTCCAGTCATGTTCCTTTTATCTCTCATCCAAAAGAGGTTGCCAAAGTGATTAAAGCAGCAAGCACTGCTGTGAAGTAATCCCAATTTTAAGAGAAGCAATGAATAACTAACAGTGTTTGTGCGATCGCTCTTTAAATCAGTTCATTCTTGACTTCATTTATCCATTGTAGATAACAGAGGAAGAGAACTTCATGACTAATTATGACTACATTGTAATCTAGATTAATTTCATGATGTATATCCGAAGCAATCCTCAAGACTATGATCGCTGGCAGGAATTAGGAAATCCCGGTTGGTCGTACCAGGATGTATTGCCCTATTTCAAAAAATCGGAGCACTCCTCACGAGGCGGGTCAGAATTTCACGGGGTTGATCAGGAGAAGGTTACATTCGGGACATTTGCAGCACTGTATGGCATCCGGTTGGCACTTGCAAAATAGGCATTGACTCAATGGCAGTCGTCGATTCTCAGCTATGAGTACATGGAATTTAAGGTCTTCGTGTTGTTGATGCATCAATCATGCCAACAATCACTACAGGGAATACAAATGCACCCGCTATCATGATTGCTGAGAAGGCAGCAGATTTAATTAAAGCGGAGCGTACCTCGCAAAGTGTTCCCAACAAGCTTAATGTTCAAAATTTGTCACACTTGTCTATCTAGAAACGGCATGAACGCCTGCTTTATCTGAGCCGCAAGCTTGAGCGTTCATAACACAATCTATTCATTAGAAGGAGTACTTCTATGACAAAATCATTCTGGCTTCTTAATAACTACCTTACTATCGTCGCCGATCACACCACAACTGACGGTAAATATGACCTGATTGAGGGCTATTTCCCTCCTGGTGCACAGACTCCACCCCATCGCCATACACGCTATTCAGAACAACTTTATGTGTTGGAAGGAGAGTTCACTGTCTGGGTTAGTAAAAATAAGGTTGTACTAGGCCCAGGTGAAAGTGCCTTCATTCCGATGGGCACACCCCATGTTGTTGCTGCACTCAGCGATCAACCAGCTCGCGGGTTAGTCGTTGCTTCACCCAGTGCCTTTGCTCAACTAATTGAAGCAACAGGGACGCTAAACCAAGATGAGGCACCTGACATGGAATTGTTCACTCGTATCTCTACCGAAATTGGCGACGAAATTCTGGGTGCACCTGGAGATCTCCCTTAGAGATTAGAACGCCCACAGGAGTTACCACAATGAGAAAACTAGAAGGAAAAATTGCGCTGAGCACGGTTGGAACCAGCGGCATTGGCTTGCTACTGCCAAGCAGTTTGTCGCTGAAGGTGCTTATGTGTTTATCACAGGTCGTTGCCAAGCCGAGTTGAATGCTGCTGTAGAAGCCATTGGTAAAAATGTTAGGGCTGTGCAGAGCGATGTTTCTAGTCTGGCAGACCTTGATCGCCTGTTCGCCACCGATGTCATGGCATCACTTATCCATCAAGCATTTCTATCAGACAAAATGAGTCCAAATGTCTAGTCTTGTCACAACTGGATTACCCTTTGTACGACGAACTATGCTATGTTGCCAGGCTGGATATTAACGAAGGAGGAACTGAAATGGCCACAAACAATGAACAAGCAATTCGCCACCTCTACCACGTGGCAGAAGCTGAGTACGAGGATCTGAAGGATTTTGTTGCCTGTTTCACAGCAGACGGAGAATTTGTCGATATGTCATCGGGCATCACCTTTCGCGGCCCAGACGAGTTGTGGAAGCCAGTCGCTGTGATGTCGAAGGCTTTTCCCGATATGCATCGGGAAATCCACCACCTGCACGTCGTGGGTGATGTTGTCATAGTCGAGCTGACGTTGCAGGGAACGCACACTGGGACACTTAACTTGCCTATCGGTACCATCCCCGCCTCAGGCAAGACGATGCACGCGCCCTGCTGCGATATATTTCGGCTCGTAAACGGGAAAGTCAAGTTGTTCGATTGTTACAACGAAATGTCAGTCATCTTGGCTGAGCTCGGCGTGCTATCAAATCTGTAGGGCGCGTTGGTGCCTTGATAGGCGTCGGTTGTGCTTCAGAAAAACGTGGGGTAAGAAACCAAATCATCCCAAGACTAGCGATGAGTGGCTAATCCTGCCCGTTGAGCTGCTGTCTTTTGTAATCTTGAATGGCACCAAATCCAGTTGAAATAACTGACGACTAATCGGGCTGTCATCATCGTCTGACCCCACCGTTTGCCAAACTTATTTTGGCGTCGATGCCACAGCCCGGTTTGTTGTTTCAGTTAGCGTAGCATAACGCATCCTACAAAATTCAATGTTATTTAATTCTCATTTCTAAGTGCAGATATAGCGTGTCTCAGTTGTATTCCTTACACCACACACCCTGCCCGACCGTACTGCACTCAACAGAAAATCTTCAATGATTCACACAAACCCAAAATTCCCATGAGGTCTAATCCTATGAAAAAACTAGAAGGAAAAGTCGCTCTTGTTACTGGCGGCAACAGTGGTATCGGTCTTGCCACTGCCAAACAGTTTGTTGCTGAAGGAGCCTATGTCTACATCACGGGTCGTCGTCAAGTCGAACTGGATGCTGCTGTAGAAGCCATTGGTAAAAATGTTACGGCTGTGCAAAGCGATGTTTCTAATCTGGCAGACCTCGATCGCCTGTTTGCCACCATCAAGCAAGAGCAAGGACACCTCGATATCATCTTCGCCAATGCTGGCAGTGGACAAATTGCCCCACTTGGAGCAATCACAGAGGAAGACTTTGACAAAACATTTAATGTAAACGTCAAAGGTTTGCTGTTCACCGTACAAAAGGCACTACCACTGTTGCCAGAGGGCGCTTCCATTATCCTGAATGCTTCGACTACTAGTATAAAGGGTACGCCAGCTTTCAGTGTTTACAGCGCTACCAAAGCCGCCGTGAGATCATTTGCTCGAAATTGGATACTCGACCTCAGAGAACGCAAAATCCGAGTGAATGCCATTAGTCCTGGTGTGGTTCCAACTCCTGGTTACGATCTTTTGGGACTGAATGATCAGCAGTTGCAAGAATTCGTGGATACCCAAGCCAGCGTTATCCCACTGGGACGAGTCGGCACACCCGATGAAATTGCCAAAGCCGTTGTCTTTCTGGCTTCAGGCGACAGCAGTTTTGTTAACGGCATTGAGTTGTTTGTCGATGGCGGTATGGCACAGATTTGAAGTCCAAAAGGAGTTAAAGATGAAGCTGATCTCTGTTAATGTCGGACTGCCGCGTGAAGTACCAGGGTAAGGAAAAGCCGTCCGCACTGGAATTTTCAAAGAGCCAGTTAATGCCAGAGTGATGGTGCGCGAACTTAATTTAGATGGCGCTCGCCAAGCCGATCTCACCGTTCATGGTGGAGTTGACAAAGCCGTATACGTCTATCCTTTTGAGCATTATGACTACTGGCGAAGGGAATTGCCTGACACAGAGCTAACACTCGGTATCTTTGGTGAAAATTTCACAGTCACAGGATTGAAAGAAGAAGATCTGAACATTGGCGATCACTTTAAAATCGGCAGTGTGGAACTAATGGTGACTCAACCGCGCTTACCCTGTTACAAACTAGGGATTCGCTTTGGGCGATCGGATATGGTGAAACGATTTCTCGCCAGTCGCCGCACCGGATTTTACTTTCGGGTTTTGCAAGAGGCGAAGTTAGAGTCGGGGACACTTTAGAGTTGATGAGCCGGGATGACAACAATATTACTGTTGCTAATATCATTCAGCTTTATGTTCGTGAGCAGAACAATCCAGAGTTACTGCATCGTGCAACTCAACTAAAAGCTTTACCCGAAAGCTGGTGGGACTACTTTCAGGAGCAGATCCGTCGTCAGGATGTGAGATAGCTCAACTTGTCGTAAAACGCCATCATGTCACTTTTATCACTTACAAGCAGTAATCCCATGACTACATATCGCACAGTTTTGATCGATGGCTTAGATATCTTCTACCGTGAAGCGGGTTCTCCTGACAATCCAACGATTCTGCTATTGCACGGCTTTCCAACTTCCTCTCATATGTTCCGCAATCTCATACCTGCCCTTGCTGATAAATTCCATCTCATTGCTCCTGACTACCCTGGCTACGGCAACAGTTCGATGCCTACAGTAAATGAGTTTGATTACACCTTTGATCGCTTGGCTGAGATTGTGGAGAAATTCATTGCTGCGCTCAATCTTAAAAAGTACAGCCTTTATGTGATGGATTATGGTGCACCGATTGGCTATCGAATTGCGGCTAAATATCCAGAACGAGTACAATCTCTGATTGTTCAAAATGGCAATGCTTACGAGGAAGGTCTGCGCGAATTTTGGGAACCTATCAAAGCATACTGGCAAGAGCGATCGCCTGAGAATGCTGAAAAGCTCAAATACCTTTTCACTCTAGAAGCAACTAAGTGGCAATATACTAACGGTGTTCGTAATCTGGAAGCAATTAGTCCCGATACCTGGACGGTGGATCAACATTTCCTCGATCGTCCCGGAAACGAAGAAATTCAACTGGCGCTGTTTTATAGCTATGGCAGCAATCCACCGCTGTATCCCCAATGGCAGGAGTACTTTCGCCAGTATCAACCCCCTACCCTGATTGTTTGGGGCAAGAACGACTACATCTTTCCTGCTGACGGTGCTTATCCCTACCAGCACGATTTGAAAGACGTTGAGTTGCATCTACTCGACACTGGACATTTTGCTCTGGAAGAGGATGGGGATGCGATCGCCGACCATATCCGTCACTTTATCACCAGTCGCGTTAGAGAAGAGTCGAGGGTGTAAAAGTGCAGGTTTTTCAACCCAAAAATTACAGAGCCTACGCTTATAAACCCGACTGAAAAAACCTTGAGTTTCATTTTTTTTGATACTCAGCACTTTGCTCTGGAAGAAGATGGGGATGCGATCGCAGACTATATTCGTCGCTTTCTGACCACTAACGTTGTAGAGAATACCAAGCTAACCACCAATAATAAATAGTTTTGGCTGGGAAAAGATGTCGATAAGAGTAATTGTAGAATGACAATTACTACTTATCAAGCAGCAGTGTTAAATCAATTAACTTAACAGTCCCATCTCAACAGATTGTTTACAATTCATTAAAGGAGAATGTCATGGTTTCTCAAGCAAACTCGCAAGCAGCAAAAATTCTGGAAGTTGCGGACGATCCACGTCTTTCCAAAGGAACGAAGGAATTTTTGAAAGAGCTAAATTCACCGGGTGTGGCACTGGAGAAACTCACTCCAGTCGATGCACGTCAAGTTCTTGTGGATGCACAGGCTTCCGTTTCAGTAGACCTTTCAGGCATTGAAGAGTCTGAAAAGACAATTACTGCTGATGGTTATTCAATTACCCTCAATATTGTAAGACCTGAAGGGGTCAAGGGCACATTACCTGTTTTCATCTTTATTCATGGTGGTGGTTGGGTGCTGGGTGATTACCCGACACACAAGCGCATGGTTCGCAATCTGGTTGTGCTTTCAGGGTTTGCAGGTGTCTTCGTAAACTACACTCGCACGCCAGATGCTCAGTACCCACAAGCAATCAATGAGATTTTTGCTGCGACCAAATGGGTTGCCGAGCATGGTGAGGAGATTGGCGTAGATGGCAAGAATCTGGCAGTCGTTGGCAACAGTGTTGGTGGAAATATGACAGCGGTCACTACTTTGAAGGCCAAAGAAAACGGAGGACCACACATCAAGCTACAAATCATGATGTGGCCGATCGTCGATGCGGATTTTGAAACGAATTCTTATCATCAATTTGGCGACAAGCGGTTCCTAACCGTACCCACGATGAAGTGGATGTATGACATGTACATCGCTGACCCAGAAAAGCGCAAAGACATCTATGCCTCCCCCCTACAGGCAACGGTTGAGCAACTGAAAGGCTTGCCGCCAGCGTTAATTGTGATTGCAGAGAGCGATATTTTGCATGACGAAGGTACAGCGTATGCACGTAAGTTGGATGAAGCTGGGGTAGCGGTGACAGCGGTGCAGTACAACGGCATGATTCATGACTTTGGACTGCTCAATGGTTTAGCTGATCTGCCAGAAGTCCGTTCTCTGTTTGTTCAAGCTGCCGCTGAATTGAAGAAACATCTGCAATAGGCTGCAAAGAGGGAAAGATGCGGTGAGGCAGTCGCAGTCCTGGCGGTTTCCGTCGGTTGCGTTAGCGAAGCGGTAGCGAGTCTTCTCCTGTCGGAGATGCTACGCGAACGAACGTCACTGCCGAACCCGTTCGCTCTTAGCGTTCCCGAAGGGTAGGGTGACGCAAAGAGCTAAAAAATTGAGTAAGAGTCTTTGCGTCTGCCCTATCTTTAGATTTTCTTGTCATTCTCGATGAGGTAATTTCAATAGCGCATAATATTTGGAGGCACTGTATGAGACGGATCGCTTTATTGGTGGTTGTAGTTGTAATGGTGGCTAACCTGGTTGTTTGCACGCTTCCCCCATCTCCACCCGCTGATGGACAGACCGCCCCGGTCTTCGGAGACAAAATCCCCCCTGGATACCGCGACTGGAAACTGATCTCCGTAGCCCGCGAAAAAGGTGACCTCAACGATATACGCGCCAAATTGGGCAACGACGTAGCGATCAAGGCATACCGGGAAGGGAAACTTCCCTTCCCAGACGGTACAATCATTGCCCGACTCGCCTGGAGTTACGTCCCATTGGAGGAAAGCAAAGAAGCCTTTGGCCGTCTCCAATCTTACGTAGCTGGACCACCCACCAAGGGAGGGGTTCAGTTTATGATCAAGGACTCAAGAAAATACGCCTCGACGGGCGGCTGGGGATTCGCTCAATTTAACGACGGCAAACCCACCAACGTGGCCGTCAACAGCTGCTTTTCCTGCCACGTGGTCGTCAAAGCTCGCGACTTTGTCTTTACACGTTACGCGCCTTGAAGCCTGAAGGTGTGTTAGCCAACGTCGTGAGTTTCAGTAGGTTTTGTGACACCGAGATGTTAAGTACATCCGAAGATAACCCAGGCTTAGGGAAACAACTGTCTGTAAAATTGTTGTTGCACATCAAGATAGACTCGTTAGATTTGGGTTAACAAATGTCTGAAAGAATCAACTATCATCGCCGCCGCTTTTTGGGCGCTACGGCAGTAACTATTGCTACCGCCCAGTTAGTCAGATTCGGTTCTGCAAACGCGCAATCTAACAAACCAAAACCAGCAGTTCTGCCCACAATTAAACCAGGGACGAACACATCCCTCGGACCACACAGACAAATCGATGCTGGTGTCCTGAATGTTGGATACGCTGAAGTTGGTTCTGCAACTGGTCGTCCGGTGATCCTCTTGCACGGCTGGCCCTATGACATTCATAGCTATGTCGATGTCGCGCCTTTGCTGGCATCAGCAGGTTACCGGGCGATCGTCCCGTATCTGCGCGGCTATGGCACGACGCGCTTTCTTTCAAGTGAAACAGTCCGAAATGGTCAGCAGTCGGCGCTCGCGGTCGATATCATCGCTTTGATGGATGTGCTCAAAATCGAGAAGGCGATCCTCGCTGGTTACGATTGGGGCGCACGGACGGCTGACATTATCGCAGCGCACTGGCCCGAACGCTGCAAGGCGCTTGTCTCGGTGAGCGGTTATCTAATCGGCAGCCAGGAATCCGGCAAGATGCCGTTGCCGCCGAAGGCTGAGCTTCAATGGTGGTACCAATATTATTTTGCTACGGAACGTGGCCGCGTAGGCTACGACAAATACCGACACGATTTTGCCAAGCTCATTTGGCAGATTGCATCGCCAAAGTGGGACTTCGATGATGCCACGTTCGAGCGCAGCGCCGCGTCCTTCAACAACCCAGATCACGTCAGCATCGTCATCCATAACTACCGCTGGCGACTCGGATTGGCTGAAGGCGAACCGAAATATGACGCTTTGGAAAAGCGGCTCGCCGAAGCCCCGGTTATCACCGTGCCCACAATCACGCTTGAAGGTGATGCCAATGGAGCACCGCATCCAGATGCTTCATCCTATGCCAAAAAATTCTCTGGTAAGTACACACACCGACTCATCAAAGGCGGTATCGGTCACAATTTGCCCCAAGAAGCCCCGCAGAGCTTTGCCCAAGCTATTGTTGAAGTCGATGATTATTAGTTCATGCACGACTTGTTGCAATCGAGGAAGATATTAAAGCATTTGCATTTGCGGTCTGGAAATTCGCATCGAAGAAACGTTGATCGCTTCTTCAAAGCTATGACTCTGCACTTGTTCACCTGCAAACGGATAGTTATATAAACCACTTTCAGATACTTATCCGCTATGAACAGCCACACACCGAGCGCTAGGGACATTATCGGACCATCACCGTTGATTGTGATCGCAAACGAAGCACCACCCAAGCTGATTGTCGATCCACCGCTTCTTGAACCGCTAGCACAGGGACGCGTCTTTATTCAGTACCGGACGGAGAATTTGCGTGTGTTGCCAGTGTTTGGCAAAGGTGCCCTCGACGTATCGCCGCGCATTGGGCATATCCACATTACCGTTGACGACGCGCCATGGCACTTTGTTGATGCCAGTGGCGAAACGATTATCCTGGTCGGACTCGAACCTGGCGCGCACAAGGTGCTGATCGAACTAGCTGACCCCACACACAAGGTCATTACTAGCGAAACTGTGACATTCACGGTTCCCCATCTTAAGAAATCATGAAAAAACTAGATAAAAAAATCGCAATTGTGACGGGGGCATCTGGGGAAACGCTGCACATCGCGGATGGTATTCATTGAACCGTATCAAACAGCTTTTGAGGTCATTCGGTCGGCACTTACAGCAGAATTCAGAACCCAGAAGTAAAACAGGATTCATACCTGGCTTTGGGACTTAGTTTATGTACTTCACCTTCCTTAAAATCTGTTGTAATTTTAATCCAACTATGCTAAGACGATGGCGATTCTACCGTATACATATTATGAACAACCTTGAAAATCCTCGATTACCCCTGCCGCCTTTCGATAATGAATCCGCTATCCAAAAAGTCCGAATCGCAGAGGATGCTTGGAACACACGTAACCCTGAACTAGTATCACTCGCTTACACCTCAGATAGCAATTGGCGCAACCGCTCAGAATTTTTATCTGGTCGTGAAGCGATCGTCCAGTTCTTAACACGTAAGTGGCTTAAAGAATTGGAATACCGTCTGATCAAAGAGCTTTGGGCTTTTCAAGACAACCGAATTGCTGTGCGGTTTGCTTACGAATGGCATGATGATGCTGGCAATTGGTTTCGCTCTTACGGCAATGAAAATTGGGAGTTTGACGAACGCGGATTCATGCGATGGCGTATTGCCAGCATCAACGACCTGCCAATTCACCAGAGCGATCGCAAATACCACTGGATACTAGGTCGTCGTCCTGATGATCATCCCGGATTGTCAGACCTCAATCTTTGAAAAGCCCAACGACTATATCACCCAAGGCGAATGTATCTAAATTATACTTACTCACCACTGAGGTTAAAAATCAACGAAAAAATCACCATTTCTCGTTTGACTTGTTTTCCAACCCTCAAAGCGATCACTAAAATATTTGTCAATAAGCTAACGTTAATGAGATTATTTTTGAGTCTATTGAGAATATAACAGTCTTATTGACATGATGCGGCCGCCCTGCTATATCACCCAGTTTTTATCCTACAAGAAGTCCACTGCTATGAATGCAAACAACGGTGAGGATTAACCAAGGGTTGGCATATCCTTCATCATCACGAGCTAATAAAGTACATTCAACCCTTGTTCGTTTTAAAACAAGTGACTCGACCAGTCAATGACTGACCAACTTGTGGTACAAGAGTATTTAAAGGCTGCAAATTAAAAAGTTGTTCACAAAGATAATCCACTATTTGAAACGAAGTCATCGCTTCAATAATCTTGACTCAAAAGGATTAGTTTTAGAGTGAACACTAACCCATTGTGTTAGTTACAAAAAAGTAGATATAGCATGATTAGTAAAACATCTAAAGTCGGTATTATTGGTGCAGGTAATGTAGGTGCAGACGTTGCAAATGCTTTAGTCCTACTCGGGAAATGTGTAAGGGTTGTCCTTTTTGACCGAACCTTATCAAAAGCTGAGGGGCAAGCATGGGATATTGAAGACAGCATTCCCCTACTTAAAGAGATGGAGATAATACCATCAAATCAGTATGAAGATCTAGCTGATTCAGATATCATTATTGTGACTGTTGGAGTGCAGCAAAAACAAGGACAGACGCGATTAGATACATTGAGCGACAATGCAGAGATTATACGTTCGACAATCAAAGAATTGGATCGAGTTGCACCGAATTCAATCGTACTTATCGTTAGCAATCCAGTGGATGTACTCACGCGGATTGCAATCGCTACTTCCACCAGAGCAGAAAACCTAATTTTCGGTTCGGGAACGGTTCTTGATACTGCTAGACTGAGATATCAACTTGGAAAGCGACTAAATATTGCCAAACAAGACGTTCATGCTTATGTGATTGGAGAGCATGGAGACAGTGAATTTGTCGTTTGGTCTAGTGCATTTATTGGGGGAATTCCGTTAACTGAATTTCCCATACCACAAGGAACAACGTTAGAACAAATTCAGCAAGAGTACGCACAGTTAACTCGTAAACGAGGCTATAACATTTTTGAACGCAAAGGAAATACAAGCTATGGTATATCAATAGTAGTTTGTCAGTTAGTTGATACCATCCTGCGAGATGAAAAGCAGATATTTCCAGTATCGGTCAGAGCAGATTCTAACTATGGAGTTGGCAGTGAAGTTGTTCTTGGACTTCCATGTATCATTGGCTCAACAGGTATTGAGCGCCAACTGCTGTTATCAAGAAATGCTGATGAACAACGCTTATTAGAAGAATCAGCCACCAAACTCAATAAAGCCCATAATTCTTTGCATAGTTAAAATAGACTCGTATTATATCACCTTTAAGCATTACGATTACTGGCAAGGTGAATTGCCTGGTACAGATCTCTTATTATGCATATTTAGTGAAAATTATTTATCCTTACTAAGGAGTGAGTCATGGGTTTAGTCGCGTAGGTAGTTCGGCTGATCGCAAAGAAGTCGCAGAATTAGCACGCGATCGCACATTGGCGTTTTGGAAACAGCGTCATCAAGGATGCAACAGCTGCTCCTCGACATCCGAAACTGGGTGACGGCTATAAGGCAGCACTGATCAACTTTGGGTATATCGCCAACGCTGTCTACAGATGAAATTGTAGCAGCAATAAAATAATGTCAAACTTGTTAATTTTACAACACTTATGAAAACATCCGCGTTACTTCTTACTCTGCCAATCAGTATCTTAGCTAATTTTTCCTTACCTGCTTCTGCTGATTCTACTGCTGGCATCATCCTAAGTACGAAATGCCGGGGTGGCTACAACGTAAATATTTGGCAGAATCATACTTCAGGTGAACTGCTTTATCGCGCCACTAGTCCCAACGGTAATTTAAGTTTGGGCAAAGGAACTAGCCAAGCGACAGAAGGTGTTCGAGTGTATAAGTTTCAAAATGGAATTTATCAATACTGGGTGTGGGATGGCACGTTAGATAATCCGCAGTCTGGAACTTTAGAGGTGTATAAAAACAACCGTATCTTGATGAAGCAAGCTTGTAAAAAAAGTTGAATCTTCTAGGGGGTGTTATGCACTTTTTGTCAACCCAGCTAGGGCAAGCATCTTGAGTTACGCTCGTCAAATACATTATCGCTAAAACCCTCTTAGTTAGTTTTTTCTGAAATTCATAACACCTTCTAAAAATCGTATTCACCCGATCAAACTCAAAGGACATGGAAGTGAACGCTCAACACTATGACGACATTATTATCGGTGGCGGGAAAGCGGGTAAAACACTTGCACCAGCGTTAGTCGCTGACGGACGTAAAACCGCTCTGGTTGAACGTAGTTTAAATATGATTGGTGGCGGGTGCATTAATATTGCCTGCATTCCTACTAAAACTATGGTGGCAAGTGCCAATGTTGCAAACACAGTGCGAAATAGTGCCGCTTATGGTGTTAAAGCTAATACACCTATCGTCGATTTAGCAGAGGTGATTCAACGAAAACGAGCGGTTGTGCAATCTGCACGTGAAGTGAACTTGCACAATTTAGAAACGGCTCTGAATAACAACTTGCTCATTGGCGAAGCAAGGTTTGTTGCTCCCAAAACAATTGAAGTGACGACAGCTGAGGGGAACACTCGCATACTTACCGCCGAACGATTGTTTGTTAATACAGGCACACGACCGTTAATTCCATCTTTACCCGGACTCACAGAAGCAGGATTTTTGACAAGTGAGTCGATTATGGAATTAGAACATCTGCCCGAACACCTGATTGTTCTCGGTAGTGGCTATATTGGTTTAGAGTTTGCCCAGATGTTTCGGCGCTTTGGCTCTCGGGTTACTGTCATTGGGCAAAGTGAGCAAATCCTGTCACAGCAAGATCCAGATATAGCGATCGCAGTTCAAACATTGCTGGAACAAGATGGTATTGAATTCTTGCTGAAGGCGAAGGTGTTGAAGGTCGTTCGCGTTGGCGGAGCCTCTCGCACAGAAGCGTCTCCTTTGGAGAATCGCACTGGTAATCAAACCATCCTGCAAATCCAAGTTGGCGCTCGTGAAATCAACATCCAGGGGTCGCATTTGCTCGTCGCCGTTGGTCGTGCGCCCAATAGCGAGAGCTTAAATTTAGCTGCTGCTGGTGTGGCAACCGATACACGCGGATTTATTCAAGTTAACGATCGCTTAGAGACGAACATTCCGGGGATTTGGGCGTTAGGCGACATCAAGGGCGGCCCGCAATACACTCATATATCGCTTGATGATTATCGCATTATCAAAGCTAATTTAATTGATCGGGGCAACCGTAGTACACAGGATCGATTAGTTCCATCTTGTCTATTCATCGATCCAGAACTGGCTCAAGTGGGTTTGACTGAAACTGAAGCACAGCAACAAGGATATGCTATCCGCGTGGCGAAGGTGGATGCGTCAGCCGTTCCGAGAGCGAAAACACTCGGTCAAACCGATGGACTTTTGAAGGCGATCGTCGATACAGATACAGGTCGTATTCTAGGGTGTTCCCTGTTGTGTCATGAAGCAGGTGAAGTGATTTCAACGGTACAGATGGTGATGCAAGCTCAGATGCCCTACACCATTCTGCGGGATGGTATTTTGACTCATCCCACGATGACCGAAGGGTTAAATATATTGTTTTCCAAGTTGTAAACAGACCATCCGTGAGATTCTAAAGAAGAGTGCATTTTGTCAATTCTGAGATTGAGCCTTTCTTACTTAACCAAATAGTTTGCGGATGTTCCAAGCTTGTAAGTTTTTCAGTTTTTGAGAAGCTAGTCGGGTAGCTTTGGCATCAGAGGCTTTTAGTGCCTCAATCTCAATGGTTTGTCGTTCAAGCTCTAATCGGAAATTAAACCATTGTCCGAGTTCGGTGGCAAACTGTTCAAAGGCAATTGTTGCTGTAGCGTTTGCACCTTCGAGGTAAATTGGGGTTGAGACTTCCCCACAGCACGAGCATTAATGATTTCAAGTAACTTTCGCCTACTCTGCTGAAAGTTTTCTGAAGCTAGCTCTTGTGCTAAATATTTTGAGTATAAACCTGGAGCGATCGCGCTCGATTGATTGAGAATGGATAAAAAACTCACAAAAAACGCCGAAACTAAAAATATCTCAGAAAAATAAAGGTCTCGGCTGTCTTGGAAAATTATGATCTGAGTTTCCTTCGGATCAGACTTTCGCTATGTCTACCATTGTATCTCGCCTGGATACCAACTAAGCTTACAGCACAGCAACAGATGTAGGTCTTGATGATACAAATTTTTTCGCAAAATGCTTGATTATTATAGTTTTTTATGATACTTTTTATCTACACATTAAAACTACGGTAATTCGATAAACTTGCCGTATTTAAGAGAAATGATTAACCTAGTTACAGGGATTTAAAGTAAAGAAAGAATAGGTAACTTATGAAGTTGATCTATTACAGGCACTAAATTGTCAAACAACGATCTAGAAATTAATCTCTAAGCCAGGGTAACCTTATGAGCAAAATACGTGCTGTAATTGTTGACCCCAATGTGCCAGGGCGTTTGGCACTAAGTGAAGTGACTGCACCACAGCCTGCTTCAGATGAAGCTTTAGTACGGGTAGCGGCGATTTCTTTAAATCGGGGAGAGGTGAAACGTTCAACCAGTGCTGAGGCTGGTTGGCAGCCTGGTTGGGACTTAGCTGGTGTAATAGAAACTCCTGCCATTGATGGGTCGGGGCCTGCCCAAGGAGCGCGTGTAGTTGGCTTGCGTCGCAGCGGTGCTTGGGCAGAACTTGTGTCTGTTCCCACCAACGCTCTAGCAGAATTACCGCCATCAGTATCCTTTGCTGAAGCTGCCACGTTGCCTGTAGCGGGTTTAACTGCGTACCATGCCTTGCTAAAAGGCGGCTCACTTTTAGGTAGACCCGTTCTAGTGACGGGTGCATCAGGAGGTGTTGGTTACTTTGCGATTCAATTGGCACGACTCTCAGGGGCGCAAGTCGTGGCACACATTCGCCAAGCTGGGTATGAGACTTTAGTTAAAGAAGCAGGGGCACAATCAGTAGTGATTGGCGAAGACCCGTCAGGCGCAAAGGAATATGGTCCTTATCATCTAATTGTAGAGTCAGTAGGTGGCAAAACTTTGGGTATAGCTCTTGGTTTACTGGCTCAGGATGGAAAAACTGTGCTGTATGGAGTATCTGGGGGATCTGAAGTAACATTCGATGCTGCTCAATTTTTCGGGACTGGTAGCGTAAGCTTGTATGGTTTACGTCTGTTCGATGAACTGAGATTTGAATCAGCAGCAATCGGTCTAAAACGGCTTTTGAGTTTAGTAGAAGCAGGTCAATTGCGTCCTCACATTGATTTAGAAGCTTCTTGGATAGAAATAGCTGATGTAGCCCAAAAACTACTTGACAGGAGTTTTCCTGGCAAAGCGGTATTGCACATTTCAGAATAATTCGTAATTCGTAATTCGTAATTCGTAATTAATTCTTTTTTCATGCACCTAAATTTATTGTTTGGAGTGGCTTAATTTCAGGTTTGGGGTAATAGTTATGAATTACGAATTAGCAATTGCGAATGACGCTGACTTCTGGTTGAAACTAGACCAACTTGTAGCTGCTAGTAACCTCAAGATAGATCGTCCAAAAGGGACATCACATCCACGTTATCCATCTTTTATTTATCCACTGGACTATGGATACTTGAAAGATACCCGAGCAGGAGATCAAGCTGATATAGATGTATGGACAGGAAGCTTGTCTAGTAGAAAAGTCACCGCCCTCATTTGTAGTGTTGACTTGGAAAAACGGGATACAGAAATCAAGATACTTCTAGGCTGTACATCCCAGGAAAGCCAAATCATCTTAAATATCCACAATACAGGTTCTCAATCAGCAATATTATTGGTTCGCGCTAAGGTGGATGCAATTGGGAGATAGCTGGCTTGTGAAAAAGAAATTACATTTTTGAGTGTAACTTTGTATGAGCTTAGAACTAAAACTATCTGGTAAAGCAGCGATTGTCACAGGAGGAAGTGCGGGGATTGGCTTAGCGATCGCCAAAGCCCTCTATAGTGAAGGTGTGAATGTGGCGATTGCAGCTCGTAATTCAGAACGACTAGAAAATGCAGTCAGTGCAATTCAGTCCCTACCTACTCCGGGGGCGAAAGTCATCTCTATCAATGCCAACTTGACTCAGGCAACAGATGTTGAGAAAGTTGTCTCAACAACTCTGACACAGTTTGGTCAGATTGATATTTTGATTAATAACGCTGGTTCAGCCCGTGCAGGCTCGTTCCTCGAACTAGGCGATGACGTATTATTGGATGCTTGGAACTTAAAACTATTGGGCTACATTCGCTTGGTAAGAGCCGTTGTACCCCATCAAAAAAATCGAGGTGATGGACGTATCGTCAATATCATTGGTGGTGCAGGGCGAACACCTCGTCCTGGCTTTGTTCCAGGTGGTACGACTAATGCCGCCTTAATCAACTTTACTAGAGGAATTTCTAAAGAGTTAGCCCAATACAATATCCGAATTAACGCCATTTCACCTGGTGCTACCGCTACAGAACGAGCCGAACGCTTAGCAGAACAAAATGCCCAAGCCCGTGGCATCACCGTAGAACAAGCCAAGGCAGAAACTATTCAAAGTATTCCTTTAAAAAGAATTGCTCAGCCAGAAGAAATCGCATCCTTGGCTCTATTTTTAGTTTCTGACCTTGCTGCTTCAATTACAGGAGCAGAAATTCTTGTTGATGGTGGGTCTACCCCTGGTGTTTAACGCATGGAGGTAGTGGGGAAATGGGGGAAATACAAAGGTGAGGAGAAAGTAATTCTTCTTTTCCCCATGTTGCTATCCCCTTATCCCCCTATCATCTTCCCCATGCCTAATGCACATTCACTTTAATAACTTTTCAGGAGAAACAAATACATGAGTTCCCAATACTTTGACATCAAACCAGTTGCCGGACGCATCGGTGCTGAAATCTTAAATGTTGATTTGAGTACTGACCTCAGCGACGAAATTACCAGTGATATCCGCAAAACATTAGTTCAATACAAAGTAATTTTTTTCCGTGGTCAACAGCGACTTGATGCTAACGGACAGGTAGCTTTCGCTCGCCGCTTTGGTGAAGTCACTACCGCTCACCCCACTGTACCTCCACTTCCAGACCATCCAGAAGTCTTAGATTTGAATTACGGCAAAACCAGTTCCCGCGCTAATAGTTGGCACACTGATGTAACATTTGTAGACCGTCCTCCACTTGGCTCTATCTTGCGATCGCTTGTGATTCCGCCGACAGGAGGCGATACAATTTGGGCAAACTCGGTAACTGCATACCAGGATTTACCAATTCATCTACGTAATATTGCAAATGAACTCTGGGCAGTACATAGCAACGCCTTTGATTATGCAACTGGATTTGACCTTCCTGAAGATGTGAAAGCTTACCGAGCTGTTTTCAGCTCAACGGTATATGAGACGCTTCACCCAGTAGTACGCGTTCATCCTGAATCTGGGGAACGTGGGTTATTTATTGGTGGCTTTGTTCGCCAGTTCCGTGGTTTATCAACCACTGAATCAGATGATATTTTACGACTGTTGCAAGCTTACATAACACGTCCGGAAAATACAGTTCGTTGGCGTTGGCAAGTTGGTGATGTAGCATTCTGGGATAACCGCGCTACTCAGCATTACGCAGTCGCTGATTACGGCGACCAACCCCGCCACGTTCAGCGAGTAACAATTGTCGGCGATATTCCAGTTGGCATTGATGGCAAACAAAGTCAAGCCATTAAGGGTGACTCTTCTGCATACAACCGACGCGAGGTAGTTGCAGCAATTTAAAAGTTAGAAACTATAAACATTTTACAAAATACTTGATAGAGATAAGTAGCTCAACCTAATTAAATGTCAAATGTAATTACGAGCAAACGCACTCAAGCGTACCAGTTCTCTATGAGACGCTACGCCAAGCGCCTCGAATAGAAGTAATCGCAAAGATTCCATCTTACGTTTTTCAATGTTGACCTACTTATTGAGTAGGGGCGTATAACTTACGTCCCTACAGATGATATAGCAGGAGGCAGTTCGCGTAGCGTGTCGAAGACAAGGCAGCTATGCTGTTCTTGCTGGAGGTAAAACATTACTATTCCTAGCATCCAGGCTTGTCATTATATTATGTCCTAACCTTTAAYTCGCTTGCTATATCATGTTYGGCTAATCAGTTGTSATATGTCSGAAGCGAGTGCAACAAAGTGGAACCAAACAATCACATGGTGTGTGCGATTGCTTCACTCRGTTTGCAATAACAAGTATTCACCCGAATATAATATGATTCATATGTTGCAAATATTTTTGTGAATGCTATCAGAGTAGAAACTTTCTTGCAAATTTAGTATTAAGCCAATATTTCAATAATTACCATTGTAAAAAAGGGTGTTTTACTAAATTGCTGTTGAAATATCTGGAATCATGAGAAACTTCTTGTCCAATCCAGGTTGGTAGTTCGATTTGTTGATTTTCATCGCTGAGTTCAACTTCTGCTATAATTAGCCCTTTGTTAACACCTTCAAACTCATCTATTTCCCAAATCAAATCGCCCCATTCTATCTTATATCTGATTTTTTCTATAAATGGACGTTCGCACAATGTTTCAAGCATTTGTTGAGCATCTTTAATAGGAATAGGATACTCAAACTCTAATCTTGAATATTGAATAGTAGGGCCTTTAATTGTCAAATAACCTTTTTCTCCTACTATACGTACACGTACAGTCGCTTTATCTTGTGTAGGAATGTATCCTTGACGATAGACATTACCTTCAGCTAATCCTCTCCAACTATCTCCGATCGCTAAATATTTACGCTCTATTTCTTTCGCCATTTTACTAAATCCCTAATCCCCAGTCGCTTTTACTTCCAAACTTCGGTTAAATCAAAGAGAAACCCAGGCAAAACATTTTACCCTAACAAAGTTACAGAATTATCCAATACTTATACGCCTGGAGAAAGTATATAAAGTTTTACTTTTTTTTGGTCATTTAACCAACCTAAACAAGCTTCATTCTCTAATTACTATCTCATTTTGGCTTGAAGTAACTCCAGGTTGTCATTTTGGGAATGTAATTTCAACACAAAATTATATCTGCGGTGACTTCCAAGGTGCAGAGTAATTGCAACCCAGTTTGCTAACCCTGTGGGCGTTGCATAATATAGGGATGAATTAATTTATATAGGTACAATTTGATACTTCAAATAATGAAGTAATAATTTAATTGAGTGTCTCAGCATTTGTTCTGATTTGGAATAGCATAAAGTTTTTCTGTGAAGGCGTGCAAGATAATGACGTAATCGGGTATTTTCATTTTCTACTCGCGTCATATATGTTTTACTCACAATTTGATCTCCATTGGGTATAAAACTAGGGTAAACTTTCCAGCCATCGGTCACATAAAAATAGCTTTCCCACTGTTTCACAATTTCCCATAATGGCTCAAATGTTTCCGCACTGGTTGGGTATAAAACTAGGGTAAACTTTCCAGCCATCGGTCACATAAAAATAGCTTTCCCACTGTTTCACAATTTCCCATAATGGCTCAAATGTTTCCGCACTGGTTGTCGTCCTAAGACCCAGGCTAAAATACCTTGAGTAAAGTGATTTACTGCTGTCCACAGCCAGATTTTGTTTTGTCTTGAAAAGTTTGCTCAACGGGGGGAACCCCCGCACGCAACTTTTCGCTTTTTGAACCTATAAATGTCTCTAATTCATCTAGTTCTCCAACTTCTGGTATAGCATCTTCTTCTGGTACGTSTGGCAGCTTTTCTCCTATTTGTTTTACCCAAGAAATTATAGTAGTATGATGTACACCTTTAACCCGTTCAATCCCACGAAAACCCATACCATTAAGATACATTTTTAAACATTCTTGTTTAAGTTTCTCTGAGTATCCTTTTGGCGGATCGTACACATCAATAAATTGGCGCTCGCAGTTATTACAGATGTGATTTTGTTTACCTCTCCGTTTTCCATTCTTTCTAATTTCCGTAGACTCACAGTATGGACATTGCACAGTAGATGACCTCAATTCATCCCTCTATTATGCAACACCAGTAATATTTCGCCAAGGTATCTGTATCTCGGCAGGCCCCCTTATTCAAGAGATTGACTATGTGTTGCGTCCTCAATAGCCTCACCTTCAGACTGAATTAATTTTGAATAGGCTCCTTTTTGCTGCCACAATTCATCATGAGTTCCTCGTTGCACTACCTTACCTCGTTCTAGAACAATAATTTCATCACAGTCTCGAATTGTGCTCAATCGGTGAGCCACGATAATGCAAGTGCATCCTCGACGTTTGAGGTTCTGGTCAATAATTAGCTCTGTTTCCGCATCAAGAGCGCTAGTTGCTTCATCTAAGATCAAAATGGAGGGATTATTCACCAAAGCCCTGGCAATTTCTAAGCGCTGTCGCTGACCTCCACTCAGATTGACTGCTCCTTCCAGAAGTTGACTATCGTAACCATTGGGCATTGCAACTATGAGGTCATGGATTGCAGCATCTTTACAGGCTTGCACTAGGTCATGGTCTGTTACTGTAGTATCCCAAAGTGTAACATTATCTCGCACTGACCCTGAGAATAGAAAGATTTCTTGTTCCACTATCGCCACGGAACTAGTTAGAACAAGGCGAGGAATCTCAGAGCGGAGCTTGCCGTCAAAGATAATTTCTCCTGATAACGGTTGGTAAAGTCCAGAAACCAGCTTAACAATTGTGGATTTGCCAGAACCACTTCCACCTACTAAAGCCACTCGTTGTACAGGTTTGATCGAGAGGCTAAAGTTAGCAATCAAGGGTGATTCAGTAGAATTATACCCAAAAGTTATGTTATGCAACTCCACATATCCTTGTAATTTTGATATGGATGAAGCTTCAGATGATTCATTCTTCAGTTGAGGATCTATTGGATTAGCTAAGACATCATCTAGGCGATTGATATTACCCCCTAATTCCTGTAATTGTTGCCCTAGGCTTACCAAGCTATCAATAGGTTGGAGGAAAGTTTGCATAAGTAGCTGAAAAGCCACTAATCTGCCAAGGCTGAGATGCCCTCGAATTATTAGGATCCCACCAATGATCAGGACTGCCATGTTTGCTAGACTGGATAGGAAGGAAGGCAACACTCCCAAAGCTTGATTTGTAGTCCCTAGTTTTTGCATACTATTGGTAGCTTTAGCGTAGTAACCTGCCCAGCGACTAAAGAAGTCTGGCTCCAATCCCGAGGCTTTTATGGTTTCGATACTCTGAAGACCACTGATCGCCACGCCAGCAACTTTTCCGTAATCCTGGATCAAGATCGTATTAGCATCTGTCCGCTGACGGGATACCCACTGTAAAACTGATAAGTTAATGGCAGCAAAAAACACTGCAATTGCAGTTAGGGTTGGAGAATAAGTTAGCATAACTAGGCAATAAATGACCATTGTGGTAGCATCTATGGTAGTTGTTGCTAATTTGCCTGAGAGGGTATCCGCTACTGTATCATTGAGAGTAACGCGATTACTAATTTCTCCGGCAAAACGTTGTGCATAGAATCCAAGGGGCAGGCGCAAGACGTGCCAGAGAAATTGACTTGACATTCCCACCTCTAGTTTGACCTTCAAGCGGCGAAGATAGCGCAACTGTACTTCTTTGAGTAACAAAATCAGCACTGCTGTCAACCCAATTCCCCAGAGCATAGGAAGCAGCCAAGTTTCCCGATTTTGCACTAAGACTTGGTCGATAAATTGTCCGGTGAACACTGGCAAGGCTAGTCTAGGAATTGCTAGAAATAATCCTGCTAAGAAACAGGCAAACAGTGAACTAAAAGACCCTTGTAACCGTTGAGACAAACTTAATCTCAGACTAATTTTTTTTCCGCCTTTTTGGAAGGTGGGACCTGGTTCTATAATTAGCACTACGCCCGTATAGCCATCATCAAATTCCTGTAGGGAGATACTGCGGCGGCCAGTGGCAGGATCGCACAGATAAACTCGGTCTTTTTTGAATCCTTCCACCACCAAAAAATGATTAAAGTTCCAGAACACGATATAGGGTGGGGTAAGTTCTTTGAGGTCTTGTAGCTCTTTCCTGTAGCCCTCCGCCTTGAAGCCATAGTTCATGGCAGCTGTGACCATATTGGAAGCTTTGCTGCCATCACGAGAAACGCCGCAGGCTTGGCGAAGTTCAGTTAATGGCACTATCCGCCCGTAGAAACCCATAATAATAGCCAAAGCGGCGGCACCACATTCAACTGCTTCCATCTGTAGGACAGTGGGAGTTTTGACCAATTTACCTTGACGTTTGAGTAATTTTTTTAAGCTCCACATATAGGCATCCTTATAACTAAGTCTCAATGGGCAAAGAGCACGCAACGTGGGATGAAATATCTCTTATTTCTCCCCTCTCCTTACAAGGTGGACTAATGGAGTTATCTCTCATCTGTAACCTATTTCAAAGCAGTTAATCGGTTAGAGGATAGCAACTACTCAAGCCCTGTAATGTCTCTTAGTAAAGGAATGACAAATGTTATTGGGGCACGGTTCTCCAATACTACTAAAGTTGTGGTAGTTATGCCAGCAGATACCTTAGATTGTGGTCCTTTCCCCGAAGACCACTCATAGCCGCTGAAATTAGTTGGATTGGCTTGCAGTTCAGTTCTGACCTCTATCACTCGCTCCCCAGCGATCAAAGTTTGTGCTAAGTTTGCATTCCCAACAGCTACTGTTACTTGTGGTAAAGTAACAGGGAAAGGCGAGACCTTGGAAACTTTAGCAATAATTCCACCGAACTCCTCCCGCTTCACTGTAGTAGGGCTAATCTGTACTTTCATCCCCGGTTTAATTTGCTTGCCGTCATTGATGGTGAAATAGGTTAAAGCCTGTAGATCGTGACTTATATAGGAACCGTCTGTGATTGTTCGATTAATAGTCCCTATACTGTTTCCTAAATTAACTAGATCTCCAACAACTTTATCGATTGACAAAATTGTACCTGTATGCTGACTAATGATTTGACTTTGTTCATCTAACTGTTGCTTCATCTGAGCAATATTTTGTTTAAGCTTCTCAATCTGTTGTTGTTGGCTATAAAAGTATTGTTTAGATTTTAAAGTCAGTGCTGCTTCTTGATTGTCCAGCCCTACCAATTGGGCTTTGAGGTCAATAAATTTATTATCGTTTTCTAAATTTTGTTGCTCTATCTGAGCTTTTTGGACTTCTAACTGTTTGAATTGAGTTTTGAGGCTAGCAATTTGGTCAATATTTTGTATATATTGCTGTTCTGCCTGCAACAAGGTGTCTTGTGAAATTACCCCTTGTTTACTTAACTTTCGACGCACCTCTAGAGTTTGCTTGAATGTCTTATCAAGTGCCTGAACCATCTGTAATTGTTCCTGGTAGCTCTGCTGCTGATCCTGGATGGCTTGCAGATTTTTTTGAGTAATGATATTCGCAACAGTTCGGTTTTGTTGAAGTTGAGCCTGGTAACTCTGTCGCTGTATTTTGAGTTGCGTTTGCTCCAGTTGCATCTGCTGATTCTGAATTTTGTTTTCAGTTTGAAACTGAGCTTGTAGTGCTGTGAGTTGGTGGCCTTGCTGTTGAAGTTGTTTTTGGAGATCAGACTGGTCGATAAGCGCTATAACTTGTCCTTTTTTAACAAAATCTCCACTTTGCACTTTAATAGATATTAAAGTTCCTGAAGCGTTTGACTGTAACGCTGTTACTCCACGTATATAAACTAATACTCCTTGTCCTGTAACAGAGATTGGGATACGACCAAAAATACTCCAACTTAGAACTCCTCCTACCAGGATGCCTAAAGTACTAAGCCACCACCAACTCTTGGGGCTAACCACCCGCATCAGTTGGTCTAGTTTTTCTGGAGAAGATAACCGTTCAAGGGATTTTTGTCTAAAGAGTCTATTGTTAGTGTTAGACATTAGTTAATTATAAGTTGGCTATAATATTACACGAGTTAGACAAACTAAAAAACAATACGTATAAAAATATCAAATTCTATCGCATCAATTCTGTAAATCCGACGTTCATCTCTGGCCCTCTTCTAAAAACCAGATTTTCTCAGGGTTGAGGAAGTTTATGATAATTTTATTTTAGAAGATATTTTCTATACAGCTTGATATTAGATTAATATTGTATAGATAAAAGCAGGATTTAAGTTAACAAATCAGGTTTTATCTTTACTTATTTTTAGATTTATCTTTACTTATTTTTAGATTTCAATTGACCATTTACTGCTAATTTGATTTTAAGAATACATCAGTAAGTAGTTTCAATAATAAGTTATTAGACTTGCTCACTACAGAGAAAATACTGTTTGTAAAATTAGCGCTCATAATCTTTCAGATTTTTTCGCTGACTATACAATCAATCCTGTTATTAAGTGATAGGTCTACTGAATTTTTGTTAATTGACAGCTCTACTGAATTCTTAGTTGATAAAAAAGGAGATGGATCATGTCTAAAGAAAACGTAGTGGAGTTTTACAAAGCAGTGGTTGCAGATGAGGCAACACAACAGCAACTTAGAAATGCAGACACCACAGAAGCCTTTATAAATACTACGCTTGAGCTAGGACAACAAAAGGGTTATAGCTTTAGCAGACAAGAGGTAGAAGAGGTTGTTAGAGAAAATACAGGTCCTGGTTCTCCGCGGTTATCTGCGGCAGAACTTGAAGCGGTATCGGGAGGTACCGGAGTTGGCTGCTCAAATTGGTCAAGTAGTAAAATTAGTTTGTGTTCTACTTGTCTAATGTGCTAAAACCCGTAATTAATTGAGAGGGTGCTTGTAAAGTCTTGCTCAAAAGGCTTTTATTTACACAGTCATGATGCAGCTGATGCTCAAACACTTTGCTGCTTATAGAGCAATCTTTATAAGCACCTTTAGTACTAAGTTGTATTCAACTGGTGTTCGCAGGCTTTATGTTGATAGCAATATTTAGCCGAAGTAACACAAGAAATGAATTTACTGCTTTGCGACTCAGATGGCTCGCCCCGATTTGTCGCAAATGTGGTCAGCCGGGTTGGTCTTACCCTGGCTATGACGATGGCTAGAACAGTTTCCCGATTCCCAAAATTCACAAATGGTTTAGCTAGATTAAGTACGTCAACGCTTTTGAAGCTGGAAGTCATTGTTTGATAGAGGCTCAAGTAGCAAGCACGAAGTTTATTGAGCGATTACCCTATGCTGAATAAAGTTGAAAAGTGTCTTTTTGAAACCACGTTAAGGTCACTCATTCCAAAAAGCCGTTCGTCCTCAGAATTTTAGATAAAGCTGTATGTTAGCTTGTGATATTCCCTATTGAAAGTCATGATTAAGCTGGAGTAGGTTTGAAATTTGAACCGTAGTTTTAAATGCTTGCAAGTGATGGCTATACCAATGATGCAATGTAATTTAGCGCAGATAGCTGCTGAAGCTAGTTTTCTGTTTGAACGTTTCGATGAGCAATTGTTTCAGGTTGATACTACCCAACTGAATGAACAGCAAACTAGCGATCGCTTAGCTCATTGGTGTCAGGTTGTTACCCAAGGGGACTGGGAAAAATTTCAGCAGCGGCTAGAATGGGATGGGCTGGATCTGGATAGAGTACGTTCAGTACTAGGAACAGTACGTTTTTTAGATAGTCAAATTCTGCCAACTTGGACGCAAACCTTAAAAGCAATTATTCAAACTACCTCAAATTTAGCCATTGAGTATAAACTTCAAGACTTTAGCAACATCCCTATCGACCCCGAAAATCCATTGCCGTTTGAAGGCGTGCTGTTGCCTATTGTGTTAGTGGCGCGGCAAAAATTATTTACTCATTTAAACTCTAGCTCATCATCCACGGATGAGACACCCTTGAGATTGCTGCATGACGAAGCTTACCTAAATTTAGAACGTAGCCTGCTTCAGAAGCTAGTAAAGTTAAGCGTGAAAACCCTGGAATTTGAATTTTCTCATTCTCGCCCTCTTGGAAACAGCTTGTTGAGCGCAATTGCAGGAGAGCAACTAAATACTAGTAGCAAAGTTTACTATAGCGCATTTGTAGAAAATCTGTTACAGGACGGTTTACTAGCTTTGTTCCAGAAGTATCCAGTGCTGGCTAGGTTAATCGCAACAACCATTGATTTCTGGGTGGAAGCGACAGCAGAGTTTCTACAGCGCCTCAAAACTGATTTGCCCCAAATTCAGCAAGTATTTTCTCACTCACAACAGCCACAGCTAGCCAATCTAGTCCCCACAACTGAGCTTGGCAAAGTATTAGAAATCGAGGCAGCTCTATCCGATTCCCACAATGAACACCGTTGCGTAATTGCCCTAACCTTTGAATCAGGATTGAAACTGGTGTACAAACCCAGGGACTTAGGCTTAGAAATGGTTTATAACCAGCTTTTAGACTGGTGTAATCGGCAGGGGCTGCCTTTAGCGTTGCAAGTCCTAAAGGTGCTTAATTACCAAGATTACGGTTGGATGGAATATGTAGAGCACCTACCCTGTGCAGATGAGGCAGCGGCACAGCGATTTTATCAGCGGGCAGGGATGTTATTATGCTTAACAAATGCTCTTGGCGGGACAGACTTTCACTTTGAGAATTTAATTGCCAGTGGTGAACAGCCGATGCTGATCGATCTAGAAACGCTGACAGAACTTCGGGTCAAACCCATGTCCGACTCCTGGGAAACAGCAGCAGCGGAGACAATTGCCAACCAACAGATATGGGATTCAGTCCTGCGTACAGGTTTGTTGCCCCTTTGGGAATTCAGCCCTAATCGCCGCCTTGCTTATGATATCAGCGCACTAGGTAGTGTTGACTCCGATGAATTCCCTGCATTGGAGTGGCGATGGAAGTCTGTGAATACGGATAATATGTACCAAGGGTATGAGGCAGCTAGAACACCTATCCAGCTAAATGTGGCAATTTTGAAAGGAGTAGCCCTGTCGCCTAATAACTACCTTGACGAATTAGTGATCGGATTTGAGCAAATGTATCGTTTACTGGTAGAGCAGCGCCAAGCCCTACTAGCAACTACTGGTCCTTTAGTGGCACTTAAAGCACAGCAAGTGCGGTTTGTTTTCCGTAGTACGAAGATTTATTGGGTAGTTGTACAAAACAGCCTTGCCCCTGAATTCTTGAGGAATGGGGTTGATTGGAGCATTGAATTAGACATTCTCAGTTTGGCTTTTCTCACAGCTCAAAACCAGCCTTATGCTTGGCCGATTTTGCAATTTGAACTAAGGGCAATGGAGCAGTTAGATGTTCCTTACTTTCGAGTTTCCGCAGACAAGGATACCCTCCCCCTTGGGCTAGAGCCGCCCATTCACCAGTATTTCCGGGAGCCGAGTTACAGTCAAGTCTTGACTCGCTTAAAAACACTTGATGAGAAAGATCTTACTCAGCAAGTAGCGTTCATTCGGGGAGCTTTCTATGCTAAATTGGCGCAAACTCCTGGTATGCAGCAGACGTTAGAATCCGATACTTCAACGCTCAAAGATGCCGATGTATCTCAAATTAGTCTTTTGAGCAGTGAACATTTGCTTGAGAAGTCGCAAGCCATCGCCCAGGAAATTCAGGAGCAGGCGATTTGGGCATCTGATGGGAGTGTCAGTTGGGTTGGTTTAGGCTTTGTTCCCACTGCTGAATGTTTTCAACTACAGAGCCTAAGTTTAAATCTTTATGATGGCAAATGCGGCATTGCTCTATTTCTAGCAATGTTGGATTATGTCAGCGGTAGCAGCCATTACCGTGACTTAGCTTTGGGAGCATTACACTCCCTGAGACAAATATTGCAGACATCCGATCGGGGATTAGTGCAAAGATTTGCTAGAGAGATGGGAATTGGTGGCGCTACGGGTTTGGGTTCGCTCATCTATGCTCTTGTCAAAATCAGCAAGTGTCTTCAGGAGGCAAAACTTTTAGAAGATGCCCACGGATCTGCTAATCTAATTACCCCTGAACTAATCGCTGCTGACCAACAGTATGACGTAATGCTTGGGTCAGCAGGAGCAATTTTAGGGCTTTTGGCACTTTATGGTGAGACAGGTGCGCCAGCAGTTTTAGAGCAAGCGTTAGCCTGCGCTCAGCATTTGCTCGATCATCGCATCAGCGTTGATGGTGCTCCCAGAGCTTGGAGAAACTCGATGACATCTCAGCCGTTAACAGGTTTTTCTCATGGGGCGGCGGGCATTGCCTATGCTCTGCTACGGCTATATGCAGTGACACATAATCAAGTATATTTAGAGGCAGCTGCTGAGGCGATCGCTTATGAACGTCATGTCTTCTCTACAGTAGTCCACAACTGGCCCGACTTTCGTTCTGTTACTGCACTAAATAATCAACCTGGCTTTGTGGTCAGTTGGTGTCATGGTGCTCCTGGAATCGGCTTGGCTCGGTTGGGCGGTTTGTCAATTTTACAGACCAAGGAAATCGCTCAAGATTTGGAAGTAGCATTGCAGACTACCCAAAAGTTTAGCTGGCAGGGTGTTGACCATATCTGTTGCGGTAACTTTGGTCGGATAGAAGTGTTGTTAGTGGCTGCTCAAAAATTATCGCGCCCCCAGTTACAAAAGGCTGCTCAACAACAAGCTGCTTGGGTGGTGGCAAGAGCAGCACAAACGGGTACATATCAATTATTTGCCAACTTGCCCGGCCATGTCTTCAGTCCTAATTTCTTCCAAGGAACCGCTGGCATTGGTTATCAATTACTGCGTTTAGCTCACCCAGAAACTGTACCTTCGGTGCTGCTATGGGAGTAAATGTGGTTGTATCGCAAAAATTCTCAGATTGGGGGTTCTGTCGCAAAGATTTTTAAGTGACAAACGAACTGGTTTCATTCGTAGATTATTACTCCACTATCTAAAATTCTGGGATGTTCCAGTTTTGCAATGATTTATCCCTCTTGTGTGACTTTCCGAGTATTCTGAATAAAAGGATTAAAAGAAAAAACTCTCTTCAGGTAGGCAGGGCAATGGATGTAGAATTAGAAATTCTCAAACATTTGGCTTTCTTATGCTCACCCAACAGTTGCCATGATTGATGAATATTGTACAGAGTATAAAGACCTGTTCAAAGAGGTAAGAAATTATGAGTGCTTTAAATATTTACATTTGGGGATAATATCAACGATAAAAAGAAAATCGTTACCAGAAATAGCGAAGGTGGTAAGTATAAACTCAGCCCAGTCATTACATTGAGAGGTGGTGGGAGATTATTTTTTGTGTTTACACGATGATTGTTTGAATTCTCCAGCTTTGTTAGCCTTAAATCAATCTCGTCAAATTGAGACTGAGGGGCAAAGAACTAGCTATATTGCTTTTTCTAATCATCAACAATGGAATCATGAATGTGGATGGAAGAATGTTTTAAATAATCTGCGTCTAATTGTCCAACCACTCTTACTATTTTAGTTGATTTATCCCTGGCTCGATATTTTTCCTAATTCACAGTTATTAGTGGGATTCAATCATTTAATTACTGCTATGAATCAATTTAAACCCTGTTATGTTTCTGGATGATTTAGCTCCTGAACTACTTACTTTCTCCGGAAAGTGACACAAGAGGGATATATTGGTATCTTTGCGTAACTCACATCTTGGAAATGGGTTTACTGGAAATGATAGAAAGCCCTCAGTAAATCACTGAAGGCTTTATCATTAGCGCTCACTCTATTTCTTCAGCAATATCTTCGTTACGACGGAGGTAAAATAAGTCGCTGAAGAAATAACTCCGGATTATCTAGAAACGGATTAATTTGGTTGAAATCATAAGTACCACCATTTATGTCTCCAATATACTGACGCAGCAAAACCTTACAAGGAACTGCGGTTGCAGATTTCGCTTTCTCTCGGTTCCAAGGGCTAATTTGCGGTTGATTGTCATAAATAGCGACCCATAAACCATGACATTGGGCACCTTGTTTCATTGCTGCACTAAGATTTTGTTTTGAAGTCGGGTCTTGTTTAGCACTTGTATAAACACAAGGAAGTAATTTCACCTTACTACTGGCGTTGACAACAGCGTTTGACCAACCCAGGTAAAACTCTTTGGACAACGAGGGCTGACTATCTATCCCCTCAACATCTAAGAAGAAATAAAAACCATCCCCCTGTGAAGCAAGGTAATCTTCGTCGAAAGTGTCTAAAACGTCTTTTGCATGGCTAGTGCCTATATCCATTCCATCAAGGTATGTACCATCGACTTTATTGGTTTGTCTAGAAATTGGTAATACTCGAACGATCGCATCATGTAATGGTTTATTTTCAAACTTATGAAGGTATTCTCCCCAATTTGTATTACCTTGGAAATACCGCCCCCAAAAACGGGGAGATGCCCCCATGAGTTTGGCGGCTTCTTGAATCATGGTAGATGAGTCTACCTTATCCAAGGTGTCAACACCAGCGATTCCAGTTAAACTCAATGAACCTGGCCACTCAGCTTGCCATCCAAATAATTTTTGATGATTATCCAGGGCAGTCCACGTACTTGCATCAACAATACCATTTCCTGTCAAACCGAGATTTTGCTGAAATCGATTGACTTGTGCCAATGTAAGAGGGCCAAAATCTCCATCAAGGTCTAATGGGCCATAGCCGCAGCCATTTAACGCATCTTGAAGAAATACAGTCCACTCGCTGTTGCTGTCTTGTTTTAGGACTGGGCGATCGCTAGGTTTTGGCTTTTCTAGATTATTCATGTGTTCACTTAGCTCTTGAGTAAGAGTTCTCATGTAAACATCAATTCCTTTGTAGGTAATTCCGGATTTTTGCCCCCTCAAGGTAGTAGTTAGTAACTCCAGTGACGATGAAACGGACTGCTGACTCTGTTAACTTTGAATCTCTTTTCCAAGCTCAAACAGAACTTTCATTAAGTCAGTACAGTCTCAACAGGTATAGTTGCTAATTAAAAAGAATACAGAAGTAATATGACATTAAATAGTTTTTGTCACTCAACACGCGCATCTGTCGTCTGTGCGCTCTTGGCCATCACCACCCTGGTGACTGGCGGTGCGACTACTGCTCAATCCAGCCCTCAACCGAGTATCGTCTCAAATCTGAACCAGTGCAAAATCAGTCAGTTATCGGTTCACCGAGTGAATTCTGACGCTGCTATGGGTCATATCGGGGTGAGCTACGCCTTCACTAATATTTCGTCATCGCCCTGCACTCTATACGGCTATCCTGGGTTTGTGCCGCTAGATGCCAAGGGTCAGCCACTTCAAGGGGTCAAGACCACCTGGGAACAGAGGAATTACCTGCATCATGCTCAACGGCATCAATTAACTCTAGCTCCCGGCGCTCAAGCCTCATTTGAAGTTGTCTACAACCACATCAGCTCCGATGGCCAATCCTGCTCAGAGTCAGCCAAGGTTGAAATTACGCCCCCCAATACCCACGACCACTTCTCCCTTACTGAACATCTCAGCCCTTGCCGAGAAATTTCTGTTACCCCTGTAGAGGCTGGCATTATCCAGAACTAATACTGGTATTTCTAATCCATCAGCAGCTATCAACTCTATTTCAAAAATAATTCATCCTCTTTGAATTGGGGGAGCGATCGCCCTGAATCCTCTTTGAAAAAGTTCTAATTTTCTGGAACTTTCAATCTAGGCGGTGTAGTCCTAAGAAAGAAAAGCGACTTATAAATAACTTCTATAAATAGCCCTTGGGGAATATAACCCCATCAAAAGCCCAAGTCTCATACCTGGGTTTTTTGGTTTTGAGGCAATGCAAAAAGCGGGCTGTGACGCTCGTTGGCATGATTGCGTCTCACGAATGGGAGAAGACTCGGTTTAGCTTCTCTACAAGATACTACTCGCGTTCGCTATTGCTGAGGCTTTGACGTTATTCTTCATCATTGCCGTATGTCACGCAAGGACTGTCAATTATGAGTGCTGGCTCAAATGAATTGCAGAAAATGACGCTAGAACAATTCACTCCAAATTCGTCAGGGTGAATGCACTCTATGGCTCCTTCTATTAAGGCATGGAAAGCACAATCATTGCAGATAGTCTGACATGGTGGTTGACACTCAATTGAATCTGACATCACCTCTGACTCCTACTCATCATCATCTGGCAAATATAAAGCGCTGCTATCAGTCGGCCTAGCGTGTAAGTACATCTCAGTAATCGCTACCGAACTATGCCCCAATGTTTTTTGCAACAGGTGTATCGGCGCTCCTCTATCTAAACTATGGGAAGCGTGGCTGTGTCTGAGCCAGTGGGGTGATACATTAGCTTCAATGTCAGCACGTTTGGCAGCATTTCGCACTATATGAAATACCATCGACCGACAAAGATGACCCCCCTTAGCTGAAACAAACGCAGGGTCATCTTTACTCCCGTTACCCTTTAAAGAGATAATGTCCCGCCAAATGCCAGCACCCACTAATACAGTTCTAGTTTTCTCGCCCTTACCGAATACTGTAATTTGTCCACCATCGCCACGACTTTTAAGGTCGCGCCACTTTAAGCCGCACAATTCACTTACCCGCAAACCTGCAAAATAAAGTAAACGGATGATAGTGCGATCGCGTCCATTAGTAGTGGAATTTATCAGTAAATGCACTTCCTCTTGAGTTAAAATTCGCTCTGCCAATCGGTTCTTTGCCTTGGGTGACTTGACTAATACTCCTAAGTTAGCTGATATTACCCCAAGCTGTTTAGCAAAGGAAAACAAGCTTTTTACTGCCCCCACAGCCACCCGCTTAGAATTATCAGAACTACTTAGTGTCATCACCCACAGTTGAATATCCATGAGGGTGCAATCCGAGAGGGGCTTATTGGCATGAGAAAAAAACCGCTCGGCATGACGGCGGTAGCCATCAACGGTGTTTTTGCTCTTGCCGTGTAGCCAAAGGTCAGTGAGTTCAGCGTTAGTGAGGGTAGAGGAACTATTCAACATTGCCTATTCTTATGTTGAATGCTCTTTCATTAAACCCCAAGTTAGGGGACAGTTGAGATTATTTCACGGGATGGTAAAGCCCATCTTTGGAGTCGTACTGCCAAGCTACCTTACTAGGGTCACGGTCTTGACACCACCTCACAAAATCTTGAGCATTGAGGCTTTGTTGCTTAGAGCGTAAATTGTCAGCACTTGTACCAAGCCTCCAAGCCAAATCTTCCTCTTTATGCGGCTTCAGTTGGGGACTTTGCCCCGAATGATAGTTTGAGTATGCAGACCTGGGCTTTCGTGCTGTGTTTTGGTTGCGTTGCAGCATCATCATTGCCCCTTCTAATTGAGCAAGTCTGGTAGTTATAGCTTCTAGTTTCGCTTCAAACTTCTCTTCCAAACTGCTTTCTATTTGGTGTAGACGAGTTTCTACATCAGTTTCTACACCATTCACAGCACCCAGGACGTGATGGAGTCCTTGAATAACTAAATTGGTGGCGGTGGTGTTGCGCTCTTTGGCTGCGGCTCTAAGTGCTTCGGCTAAAGGCTTAGGCAGTTTGAAGTTGATTGATTCCCGGTCTGCCATTTCTACACTGTTTATATACGCAGGTATAGACAGTTTACCGTGCTTTCAAGCATTCGCGTAAGCGCGTCTCGTAGAGAGGAAACTTGAGCAATAGAGCGTAGGCTTTTTGAACCGCAGGCATCGCATTTTAATCAATGACTTGCCTTCTGGCAGACTTAATTTGTCCTCGCTTAGTTTTACTGTCAAGACGTTTTTTTTGAGAACTGCGAGTTGGTTTGGTGGGTTTGCGTATTTGGGGCAATACAACTGCGTTAAGTATGAGTTGCTTGAGTCTATGCATTGCTTCTTCGCGGTTTTTCTCTTGAGTGCGGTGTTCTTGAGCCTTGATGACAATAACTCCCTCTTGGGTAATGCGTCGGTCGTTTAGCTTCAAAAGCTGTTCTTTATAGAAAGCGGGTAGTGATGAAGCTTCAATATCAAAACGCAAATGGATGGCAGTAGCAACTTTATTGACATTTTGACCCCCTGCACCTTGAGAACGAATCGCACTAATTTCGAGTTCGCTATCGGGGATGATAATTTTATGAGAAATTTGCAGCATAACTTATATATAGCTTACTCAGTGCGAGCGCACCTGTCCTCTAAGAAAATTGCTCCTTCGTGACAGACGCGCTTAGCGATCGCTCCCCTATTTTTCTTAGAGGAAATTTGAGCAATAGAGCGATCGCCGGAAGCGTTAGCAAAGCTTATCGTAGATATCGCCAAATCATTGCAAATAATTTATGGCTGCACTAAAGACAGGATGATGCCAACGAGCGAACCCAAAACTAGCACTATACTGCTAAAAGAACTGATGACAAAGCCAATCATCCGCTTGGAGGCAGCCTGATAGTATCCCCAAGCGTAGGCAATTCGACCCACAAGCCAGATAGCACCAACAAGCGCCCCCCACAATGGGCTGACGTAGAAAGAAAATAACCATAAAGCAGCCAAGAAGAAAACCATTTGCTCGCTTGTATTTTGCTGAACGCGTAGCGCTCGTTCAAAGCAGGGATCTCCTGTCATTTGAGGAGGTGGTACTTCATATTTGGCTCTGGCTCGACCAACATTAATTGTGATGACCAAGTACAGCAGCAGTGTCAGAGCAGTTATAAGACTAGTCCAGGGCAACATATCTTGCATCCTCAAGTACCAAAAAAGTATAGTTCTTTGGGTTCATAATTAAGCGTAGTTTACCGCCGCAGGCATCGCTCACAAGAATTTTCTTAGAGGAAAAACAGCGTAGTTTACCGCCGTAGGCATCGCCCTATACAGTATCATCCATCCAACCGCACTCTGAGTTTTGACAATCCCAATGCACCCGCGCCGTCCAGTAGCGGTCAAACTCATATCCACACTGGGGACACTTGCCAGTAAACATAGGATGGGTATCTAGCAGTTCTAGCTGTTGCAGTTGCGTCAATTGCTGCTGTGGTTGCAGTATTAATTCACCGTTGTAATAACTGGCCCCCTCCGATTGCCATAGCTCCTCTGCTTGAGCGTTAGGGTCAAGTCGGAAGTCTATGCAAGTGTTACCGTTAACCCCAGCCGGATGTATGGCACAGATGATGTGGGGGTCATGGGAGTAGAACTGGCAGTGATAGGCACTGGGGAATTTTCATAGTACCAGTGTACTGCTTTGAAGCAAGCGATCGCTGTTCTGTGGCAGTGCATTTACCAGATCGCCCATGAAATTATTCGTGAACTGGATTGAGTTGGGTTCCATAATCAATGGTCACACCACTTGAAGCTCGGCGATTATTGGCTTGTTTATTGTCTTTTGCAACTTGAGAACGGGTTTGTGGTGTGACACAAACATAGTCATTAGGAACGGCTTCGCGCCAAACGTAGCCTTGACGACAAGTGAAAGAACCATAGGGGCCTCCACCAGGCTGAATACGATTAGCAACTTGACTATTGTCTTTTGCAGCTTGAGAACGGGTTCGTGGTGTGACGCAAACATGGTCATTAGGAACGGCTTCGCGCCAAACATAGCCTTGACGACAAGTATCTGGCCCATAAGGTAGTCCTTGCGCTTGAGCAGAATGACTAAACATGAGTGTTAGAGAAGTAGAACTAAGCACGACGGCCAAAGTAGTTCCAGTTAACAAGGTAGTCGTCGAAAATAAAGATGCAGAAAGTTTGTGAATGTACATTGCGTGTTTTTCCTGCCTTGATGGCAAATAATTTGAGATAAACACCAATACATTGACTTATAGTTTGGTGTTGAAAATTTTATGCAATCTGCCCATCATCCACCGAGAAATTACAACAGCGAACGCTCCAAAAGTCGATTTCGTCTCTACAAGACACTACTCGCGTTCACTTGAACCCAGGTTCTGACTTTTGCCGTTAAGTCCCTTTAATAAACTACTAAACGGAATTTCTCACAAGTAAGAAATTTGGGCTATTTATATACTTACCTTGAGAGCTTTAACGTTTAAAGCTTTCGATTGAAGAATAGTTTTGCCGTCCACTATTATCTGTAAATTCGGTGAAGCTTTGTAAAGAGAGTGCATTTCTACCTTTAAGATCCAAAGTCAGAAGAGTTTGAGCAAATTCTGGATTGTAGCTAGCAGTCCCATAGCGGGTGTTTGGGTTTTGTACATTACTGCTATAGGTTATTAGGCTGGTTTTCCCCCATTTGCAGTCAGTAGGATGGCATTTACCAAATGCTTCAATGTTTAATTTATTGCCACCTGCTGAAGTGATCACTAAACGAGTAACACCACTTGTATTTGAATTAGTATTGACCCAAGTACCAATAAAGTCAGCAGGTGCAGCTAGAGCAGGACTAATTAAAGCGGTAGCTAAAGATGTACTAGACAGGGCAAGCACCAAAGAATTTTTCAACATATAATTGACAGTTTAAATTTGGTATTGTCACTATGTTCCTAAGTGAAGCTACAGTAGTTTAGAGGGAAGTTACGGAAATTTTTGGCGGGATTTATTATGAAGTTTTTCTATGAATTGACTTTTAGCTAGGCTAAAAAATTTCTCGCTAACTGTTTGATTGCTTGATACTGATTTTCATAAGTAACGTCATACAGGTAAGGGACTTCCAGAGAATAAATTATGCCAAAAAAATAAAAGACAGTATCTTTCTAAGAATGATAATCATTATGAGTGGGAGAAAGGGGTTGCCACCGGCAACCCCTTTCTCCCACTCAATTAGTCATAAATAATATTATCTATTCACCTATTGTTTTGGAAAGGGGAAAATGGTGATGATTTAATATAGCTTAAAATTTGATAATTGCTTTTACCGAAAGTAAATATTTAAGTTTGACTACAACAGATATCAATAAACCAATTACCCAAGTTCGGATAAATTGCATGGGTAGAATTAGTTAAGCGTTCGATTCGTTTTTCAATTTGAGACATAGCTTTTTTTGTTAACTTTACCCCAGTCTCATAGATTTCATTCACTAATTTAACCACAGGATGTTTATCTTTCCATTTCATAGTCATAGCAAAATTTAAAGCTGTCTCTACTTCATCTAAAATGCTGCCATTCCAATGATTTTCTAATACTGCCCATGTTCTTTCAATTGGGTTATATTTGCTATAGTAAGCTAAACGTATATTCAGTTGATGCTTTTGAGCAAATTCAACTATACGTTTCATGAACTGAGTACGCCGAGAGTTATTCTCTGGCCCGTTATCTTGATTAAGAACTAATGTTTGAACTTGAGAAAAACGATGTTTTTCGGTTAACCAAAAATCCTCTAATATATCAATAATAAAATCACTCGTTACTTTCGATTCTGTGAAATATAAAAAAAGCTCATCAAGTTCGGCAATAAATATACCATAAGGAGTTACACTGGTTTTCGGGTGAAAATCGTGGTCAAAAGTTTCTGTTTTGACTCTATTTCTACCACCTCGATCAAATGCGCCAATGTTTACACGAGCCTTGGCATCTAGACTTCAGCGTAAAATACTTGGGTCAGAGTCAGCATTTTGATTAACAATTTCTAATTCCTCAAAGATTGCTTCGGTTTCTGGGATTTTTTTTGAGGTAAAACTTTCTTCACTCGTCTAGTGGTGTAACCTAAATCATTTAATTTGACTCGAATCGTTTCGGAACTAGGTAAAACTCATCACTATAACCGTACTTGTCTATGAGTTGCTTTCTCACTTCGACAGCACTCAATCGAGTATACAATCTTCTACTTTTAAAACTCGGGTCAGTCTGGCTTTGAGAATCGACTAAATTTTTTATGTCTTTTAAAAGATTGGATAAATGTACTTCTGCTTTATAACGTCCTTTACCTGAATAATTATCAACACAAGTAATACCAGTTGTTAATTCTTTTATTCCTTTACGAATCGTGTCTCGATTCCATGCCAATTCTCTATGTGCTAACCTTTGCCCTCCAAAACCTAATTTCACAACTGTCTGTGCCATAAATTTACGTTTAGCTGCACCTTTTAGTTGAAATGCAGTTTCAATTAACAACTTTTTCTAGGAATCAGTTAATACTATAGACACAGGCACCTTTTGCCAGACTCAGAAACAAGCCTCATGATCCAAATTACTACAAAAGGGGGGCGAAGGGCTG
>NZ_SZNH01000027.1 GCF_005869855.1 Nostoc sp. PA-18-2419
AACTGCTATGCCCACTCAGGGTTTTGATGGCTTTGCCTGTGCTCACATCCCAGAGTTTGATGGTCTTGTCAAAACTGCCAGAAGCCAGTGTCTTGCCATCGGGGCTGAAGACGACGCTATAGACCGWACTGCTATGCCCACTCAGGGTTTTGATGGCTTTGCCTGTGCTCACATCCCAGAGTTTGATGGTCTTGTCAAAACTGCCAGAAGCCAGTGTCTTGCCATCGAGGCTGAAGACGACGCTAAAGACCCAACTGCTATGCCCACTCAGGGTTTTGATGGCTTTGCCTGTGCTCACATCCCAGAGTTTGATGGTCTTGTCAGCACTTGCAGAAGCCAGTGTCTTGCCATCGGGGCTGAAGACGAYGCCCCAGACCSAACTGCTATGCCCACTCAGGGTTTTGATGGCTTTGCCTGTGCTCACATCCCAGAGTTTGATGGTCTTGTCAAAACTGCCAGAAGCCAGTGTCTTGCCATCGGGGCTGAAGACGACGCTATAGACCGAACTGCTATGCCCACTCAGGGTTTTGATGGCTTTGCCCGTGCTGACATCCCAGAGTTTGATGGTCTTGTCATTACTGCCAGAAGCCAGTGTCTTGCCATCGGGGCTGAAGACGACGCTAAAGACCGTACTGCTATGCCCTTCTAAGGTATTAACCTCGATCGCTCTATTTTCTTTATACTCTTTTGGCTGCAAATAAACTGCTTGCCTTAACGTTGCCATAGTCCGCATTTGGGTATCTGTGTTTGCCCAAGGCGTTAGTTTTAGTTTTCCCCCGGCTTTTAAGCCTTCTATTAAGGCATCGGGGTTTTGCCCAGAGAAAAAAAACGCGTCTGAAGAATTAGTAAGAGCGTTAATTTCACTAATTGCAGCTTGTTTTCTTTCCTGTTCTGCCCTTTGTGCTGCATTCCACGCTGTAACTGCCAACCCAGCTAAGACCACTCCGGCTGCAAGTGAACCAAAAAGGGCGCGTTTGAGAAACTTATTTAGTTTGGTGTCACTCAGTTTTCTTTGTTCTCGTTCTTTTTCCAGTTCCGCCATTACCTGCTTTAACTTCGGTTCCTGTTGCTGGCGGATAAAAGCGGCGATGTAGTCATGTACCAGTTGATAACGGTCAACCGGATTTTCTGGTAGCAAAACCACTAAGCCAGATTGGACAAAAATCTCTAATATCAAATCTAAGTTGGAAAGGGAGACGGGGAGATGGGGCGATGGGGAGAATTGAGTTTTATCAGCTTCTTTGCTTAATGCGTGCAAATCGCGTTCCAATTCAGCGCGAGTCTTCAGGGGGCGAGTTCCTTTTTCATCCGTGAGCAAATACAGTAATATGTCTGCTGCTTGCTGATTTTCTTGACCACAATCATTAACAACTTCATGCAAATAACGCTTAACCAATTCGTCCTTAGTGCCACGCTGCCGATATTCTGCCAAAGTTGTAATATTCTCTGTTTGCAACTGCGCCCCCATAACCTGCAACTCAATGGGACGCACTTCACCTAATTCTGCGGCTAAATCCAGCACCATTTGCTCGACTAAAGCAGGTTCTAAGCGAAAACTAGTATTTTCAGTTAAACGCTGAATAATTGACTTGGCATCAGCAGGTGAGAAGTTCCCCAACTTGTAAAGCACATTATTACTGAGAATGTCATTGCCAATAATCTTCAGACTGGACAAATCATTGCACTCCAGCAAGTAATGGATGTAATCTACCCGCAGCGATAAGATAACTTTCACCGATAGAACATTCAGACACTCTCCCAGAAACTCAAAGAATTGCTTCCTTTGTGCAGGTTCGGTGTAAACAAAGAAAAATTCTTCAAATTGGTCGAAAATTAGCACTGTGCGGAGGTTGCGCTGTTCGTTTTCTTTAAGTCTGGATATTAAATATTGCGGAGTTCCGAGTTCTGAGGGTGAAAGTTGAGCTTCTGAGGGTGAAAGTTGAGCTTCTGAAGATGAAAGTTGACCTTCTGAGGATGAAAGTTGACCTTCTGAGGGTGAAAGTTGAGCTTCTGAAGATGAAAGTTGACCTTCTAAGGCTGAAAGTTGACCTTCTGAGGCTGAAAGTTGAGCTTCTGAAGATGAAAGTTGACCTTCTAAGGCTGAAAGTTGACCTTCTGAGGCTGAACGTTGACCTTGTGAACTCGAAACTTGAAGTTCCAACTCTCCCCCTGCCCCCTGCCCCCTGCCCCCTGCCTCATCTCTCCCCAAAAGCTTGCCCAACTCTTCCAACCAGTTAGTATAAACCCGAATTATTATCGGCAAATAATCTTGAATACCGATCGCTTTATTCTTTAAAGCTGGCACCAGTCCCGCATTCACCAGGGAACTTTTGCCTACACCCGATTGCCCATGAATTACTATCAGCTTATAATCAGGGCGACCCATGCGTTCAATTAAACGTTCTACATCCAATAGGCGACCAGACGCAGCAATTTCTGGGGCAATATTTCCTTGGGGAGAGTTTGAGCGCAATGTCTCGACAAATGCCTGTTTTGTTGCTTCTAACCTCCCCGCACCAATGAAAGCCCGCAAGCCAAATTGCTGTTCTATGGAACGCCGTTGCTGTTTAATGTTGTATGCTTGGAGATATTTTTTCTGCTCAAAATAAAGCTGCTGTAAAAAACTGAGAATATCCAAATAAAGCCTGACATCTTCTAGGGGATTACCCACATCGCTAGCAGTTTCTAAGCTGAAAGTTGCCTCTGGAATTTGATTTAAATGGTATTGAGAACGACCTAAAATAAATCGATATAAGCTCAAATCTTTTGATTTGAAAACCCTTCCCGGATTATCCGCTAAAACCCCTGAGATATTAGCTGATTCTAGATTGGGAATGTTATCAAAAACTTTTAAGGCTTCTTTAACTAAGTGATCTGCTTTCACCCAGTTATTTTCAGCCAAAGCCACCTCAGCTAAAAAACCATAATCCTTGGCTAATTCTATTGGCTGGTTGTTAGTTTGATGAATTAGTAAAGCTTGTTCTGAAAGACTTTGCAAGGTTTCCCACTTCTGCAAGTCTCGCAAGATATCACCGAACTTAACTACTGAGTTAGCAATTAGCTCTGGACTTCTAAACTGGTTAATAAAATTTATATACTCTTGAACATAATGCCCAGTTGCTTGCCAATCTGGATGATTGATATCTTGATGTTTAAAAGCTTTGAGATAATAACAAAATGCAATTTCACCGAGGATTTTTACCTGTCGTTCTAAATTATTACTTTGCTGCCAAAGCTCTAAAGCTTTGCGATAATGCTGTAGTGCCGAATCTTTGTGATTATTTATCTGTTTGATAAAACCTAATAAAGATTCTAAATTAGCTTGAATTTCTAAATTATAAATATCTGGCTGATTGAGTAAATATCTTTGTGCAGCCTCTAACTCATTTTCCAGTTTAATATATACATCAAGGCTAAAATTTAAGTTATTACTAAACCATTGATTAGCCGTTTCGATAATAAAATCTACTAATTGTTGTGTAGATATATCAAAATTCCTCGTAGTCGCCCAACTCTCTAAATCAGGAGCTAGTTGCATTAGTTGTTTGTAGATTTCATCGTCAATCCACAACACCAAAGGAAAAGCAAAATTCTTGCGAAACTCCTCGCGCACCTGATTAGCAGAAGTCAACATCGCAGTTAAATTCTGCACTGTCTCTAAACCCACAACCATCACACAAGCTGGTAGGTTCTCGCCAAATTCTTCTTGAATTGCAGTATAAAGAGTCCTGTGAGATTGCTGCACCACCAACAGCCGAATTTCCACTTGACAGATTTCTCGCAATCTTTCGATGAGGCGATCGCGCAGTTTGGCATAATTACACCGTGCCAAAATCAGCTTAAATTGTCCCACGGAAGATTCAATCGCCCAAGCTAATTGTTGCAAAGAGCGATCGTTGTTTGCAAGATTACCTTCTACTGGTTGCGAGTCTGTCATAAGCTAATGTAAATCTAGAGTGTATGACGCACACAGAAGAACAATTCAAGACTACAAAATTAAATTTCCTGGCGTTTTAACTCCTGTATCAATACTTGAGTGCGTTTACTAGCTTCTCTAGCTTGTTGCCTGAAATACTTGGCTTGCTGACGGTCACTTAAACAAACTTCAGATGCTTTTCTACTAAATTCAACAGTTTGTTTACTGAGTTCTTGAATACGATTCTTTAACTCTAGGATTGTTTTCATATCTCCTCCTGTTCTGAAATTACAATCTCTAAATTTTCTATCTCTTCATAAAGTCTATCTGCTGTACTGGCTAGTAAGCTAGCGTCCTCAAAATCATTGTTTTCTACGACTTTATCAGAGGCTAAATACAATTCTTCTGTGATTTTGTGCAATTGTGCATAAGCTTTTAACAAAACATTTCTGGTTTCTGGTTTCATAATCTAATTCTTTTTCAGTTCTCTGATTCCTCATTGCAACTCCCTGGCTTCTGCCAAAATGGGGTTAACATCAAACCAAGATTCGCCGCTATCGCGATATTCAAAGACGAAGCGGCTGCGGATTAATTTTTGGTATCCTTGGTCATCGCTGACTTTTTTGTTTTGCTTGACGTGACGCAGCAATTGCCACTCATCATCGGAAATGGGCATCATCATTTCATTCCGACGGGCGCGAACAACTTGGTCTAAAGTATCACGCGTGAGGGGAAGCGCCATTTCGTCCATAATCCAAGTATTCAGGAGTCTGAGCAAGTCGCGCACGTGACCGCCACTCAATCTACATAAGCAGTCTAGGGTGGCAATATTATCAAAAATTTCAGTAATCTTATTCAAGCGCTCATCTGGTTGTAAATCAGGAAAGGCTCTTGCTAGCACCATCTGTTTGATTAGTGCCATTCCCTGTTCGTGAACGCTGCCATCAGGCCATTGTACTGGCACCATCGGCAATACTTTGGGGTCTTCCGGGAATCGCTGGGTCAGCATTCCATAATCATTGGAAAACTTCAACGATAAAGGCATGGTATAAATTAAATGACAATTCAGTTTTGTCAAAAATTCGCCCTGATCGACAAATAGGTATTCCTGCTGCGGACGACCCCAAGCTTTGACACGATTATCGATGCGGTCAAGGTTATCGACAATTACCACCAAACCTTGTTTACCCTGCTGTTTTAGTTTAGCGATCGCAGGTTCCAATAATTCCCGATTAATCGCTTCTAACAAGTTAGTTTTCTGCGGTGCTAGATATTGATTGAGTTTTGCCCGTAACGTTGGGTCACTTTTCATCTTGGTAGTGATTTCACCAATGCCAAAAGCCAGAGACAACTTATCTTTGTCGCTAGTGACACCAACATCAACACCGCCCAGCTTGACTTTTGCCCCTGTGACTTCGGAATTTAAGACCTTCCAAGCACCTTCGAGTAAATCATTAAATCTCGTCGGTTCCGCCAGTGTAATTTTATCTAGACTTTGACTTACACGCCGAGCGATCGCCAGCAGCACATCAGCAATATCGACATCAGTCATTTCCAAGTCTTCGCTAGACTCAAAATAGACCACATGAAAGCCTAATTTTTCCAGTTCTGCTTGTAATCTTAATAATTCCGTCGATTTTCCACAGCCAATATGCCCAGTAAATAGAGTGCAGGTAGCTTCATTCGGCTTGAAAAAAGTAATTTTTTGCTTCAGCTTACCAATAATATCTCCGCCTCGCACCGAAGAAAAATCAATGTAATATTTCACATCTGAAGGATTGTTGACGAACAGGGTTCGACTGGGGTCAGTTGCCAGAAAAAATGCTCGTAAATCTATGGACATGAGGCTGGTAATATGCTTATCTTCTGTAACTTTAGATATCCTTGAACACAAGAATAAAGTTAGTTACAGCATTTCAGGTGAACATTTCGGAGACTTTTCAGTTTAGTTGAGCACAAAGCCTATGAAATTTATTTCGATTTATCTAAAAAGTTAAAAAAATGAGTAAATTTCTAGTAACTGTGCTGTTCGGGCTTGGGTGCAAGAGAAAATTTCTGTTAGGGAATAGTAAGGGGTCTAAGGGATGAGCAGAAAAGTCTGAGCGCCGCAAGCCGACGCTGAGAACTTCACAGCGATGAGGAAGATTAATTTTGTTAAAGCTTCTCGTCTTCTGTTTTGTTAGTCAGGGACACTCGATAAATTTTTATGGCTAACTTGTGGTAATGTCACAAATCGTAATCTCCCGCAGATTTTTACAGCTAAATTGTAGAGGCTTAATAAATGTCTGCCACAAGGTCAAGCGAGGCTATACTAACCTACAAATTAGCTCAAACCCCTAGTATTTTCTCTTCTCATCTGCTCCACTGTCCCAGTTCTTCCTCTTGTGTTCCGTTGATGACTAGGGTTTTCACTAGGTATTTTTTCCTACTTTTTTGAGGGTTTTTAGGGAAACAAGTACCCTAAAACTACAAAAAATCCTGAAATCTATATAAATTAATGGTTTCATCTATCCACATCAGGCTACAACACCTTAGAATGATTCATTGAAAAGTCGAGCCGATGGGATGTACAGGCGTTTTGAGTAAAAATACTCCCAAAGGATGATTTTTGTATTTCTAGAAACAGAGGTTTAATTACTGATGTATGAAAAAGCATCGGTAAAAAATCTCAAGTAAACTTTAGGAGTTTGACATGAACAAAGGTGAATTAGTTGACGCCGTAGCTGAAAAAGCTAGTGTTACCAAGAAACAGGCCGATGCAGTTTTAACTGCTGCACTGGAAACGATTATTGAAGCCGTTTCCTCTGGTGATAAAGTAACGCTGGTGGGATTTGGCTCTTTTGAATCACGGGAACGTAAAGCTCGTGAAGGTCGCAACCCGAAAACAAATGAAAAAATGGAAATTCCCGCGACGAAGGTGCCTGCCTTCTCAGCAGGTAAGCTATTTAGAGAAAGGGTAGCACCCCCAAAATCGTAGGTTCTTCAGGAAACCTTTTTTTGATGCGGCAGCCAGCACACGGGGGAAATTTAGCCTGGGCAGCAGCACTGGCTGGCTGTCCCCCTGATGCTATTCTGGATTTTTCTGCTAGCATCAGCCCGTTGGGACCGCCAAACAGCGCGATCGCTGCGATCATGTCCCAACTTGGTAATATTAAGCACTATCCAGACCCTAACTATAGTGAACTGAGACTAGCTCTCAGTCACTTCCATCAATTGCCGCCTGAGTGGATTCTGCCGGGTAATGGCTCAGCAGAATTACTTACTTTAATAGGTAAAGAATTATCACAATTGGCAGCAACAATTTTAATAACTCCAGCTTTTGGCGACTACTACCGAACCTTAGCAGGGTGTAAGGCTAAAGTGCTGGAGTGTCCTTTGTCATTAGTCATTGGTCAAGAGTCATCGATGATAAGTGCTTTGTCATTAGTTCTTGACAAACAGAGAAGTCGAGCCACTGCGTTCCTGTCGCCCTGCGTCGGAAAGCAAGTGGCGTTGAGCCAAGGCTTCCTTGGGTCGGAACTTCGGGGGCAAAAAACAAAGGACAAAGGATTATTGCTCAATAATCCGCATAACCCGACGGGTAAGCTATTTTCGCGGGACTCGATTTTGCCCTACCTAGAGCAGTTTGCCTTGGTAGTGGTGGATGAAGCGTTTATGGATTTTGTGCCACCCAATGAAGAACAAAGCTTAATTGAGGTGGTACAGGAATATGCAAATTTAGTAATATTGCGATCGCTGACAAAATTTTACAGTCTCCCAGGGCTGCGACTGGGATATGCGATCGCTCACCCTGAGTGTCTAGCTAAATGGCAGCTATGGCGTGACCCCTGGCCTGTAAACACGCTAGCGGCAGCGGCGGCAATTGCGGCACTCCAGGATAGGGAGTTTCAACAGCAAACCTGGGCATGGCTACCACCTGCACGAAACCAACTCTTTGAGGGATTAGTACAAATCCCAGGATTGCAACCCCAAGCAAGCGCTGTTAACTTTTTACTGGTTGAGTCTCAAAAATCTACTTCCCAGTTACAGCAAGAATTACTCAAGCATTATCAGATTTTAATTCGCGATTGCCTTAGCTTTAAAGAACTAGGCGATCGCTTTTTCCGGGTTGCTGTACGTGAAGAATCCGATAACCAACGCTTACTCACAGCTTTAAACCAGTGGGTGCTGGGGACTAGGGACTGAGGACTGGAGACTAGGGAAGAGTTTTTTTAGTACCCACTACCCAATACCCAATGACAAATGACCAATGACAAATGACAAATGACTATTGATTACGATGTCGTAATTATTGGCGGCAGTCTTGCTGGATACTACGCTGCCCTTGCTGCCACGCAGCTAGGTGCTACAGTTGCCTTGGTGCAACCCAAAATAGACTATGGGTTTATTCATCATTATGCTCTAGGCGAAATTGCTAAACTGGGACAAAAATTCAGTGACGCGGCTGGTTATGGTATTCATGCCATACACACTCAGACCTCAGAAGAATGTCATATATCTCTGGCATGGCAGGAAGCGATGGTGTATGCTCAAGCCGTTGTCTCAAATCTTGAAGAACAATATTCTCCCGCTATCCTAGCTGCACTGGGAGTCGATGTCATCGTTGGCACTGGACAATTTCAATCCTCACCTCAACTGGCTTTTATTGTTGATAGTCGCGTACTACGCGCACGCACCTATTTGCTGGCTAATGGCTCGTGTCCAGAAATTCCAGAAATTGAAGGATTAGAAGCTACAGGTTATCTTACCTTAACTAATATTTGGCAATGCTTAAATAAAGTATCGTTACCCAAAAATTGGGTAATTATTGGCGGAATTCCTCAAAGTATTGAAATCGCTCAAACTTTAGCGCGGTTTGGTTGCAGTGTGACGCTGGTAGTCAAGTATCCCTACGTTTTACCTCATATTGACCCGGAGATTGCCACACTACTACAAGCACAGTTGGAAGTCGAAGGTGTGCGTGTCCTCACTGACAAATTAGTGACTCAAGTCAGGCGAATTGATGATAAAAAGTGGCTTCAAGCAGGAGATAAAGCCATTGAAACTGATGAACTTTTAGTGGCGACTGGACAACAGCCAAATCTTGAATCTCTAAATTTAGCAACAGTAGGTGTGAAATGGCATGGACGTAGTTTAGTGGTGAATGATAAATTACAAACCACCAACCACCGTATTTACGCTTGTGGTGATGTAATTGGTGGTTACGACTTTGCTAATATTGCTAATTATGAAGCAAAAATTGCTCTAAAAAATGCGCTCTTTTTCCCAAGATTACGAATAAATTATCGCTGCATTCCTTGGGCGATATTTTCAGTGCCCGTGATGGCGCAAGTGGGTTTGACTGAGACACAGGCAAAACGGCAATTTCGTCGAGATGAAGTTTTAGTTTTGCGACAGTATTTGAAAACAGTGGCAGCAGCGCAACTTAGCGATGAAACCACTGGGATGTATAAATTAATTGTGCTACGCAATGGCGAAATTTTGGGAGCTTCGATATTGGGAGCAAAAGCTGGAGAATTAATTAATTTAATTGCTTTGGCAATGTCCAAAAAAATTAAAGTCAAAGATTTAGCAAATTTCTCTCCTGTCTATCCCAGTTTCTCAGAAATTATCGAACAAGTTACTAGAGAGTGGAGTAAACAAAAGTTAAATAGTAACACTGCTTTGCAAGAGTTTCTAGAAGACTTCTTTCATTTTCGTCGCAATTGGAATTTGTGAATCAGTTATTAGTCATTAGTTATTAAATAGCCAACAGTCAACGGTCAACAGTTATCAATCAGCAACTTCCATTACATGCATCACTACCCAAACTACCCCTGCTGCTACCAATGGTACGCTAAGGTTATCTGTGCCGTGGGGTGAAACGGCTTCAGCTAGGGTTGCAAAAGTAGCAGTTATTATTGCTGTCAATAAAGCCCATCCCAAACTCAAAGGCATCGCTAGGGGGCTAAGAGATGACCCAGGAAGTAGCAACAGCACCAAAAAAATTGCTACTGTACTCGCCACAAACATGGCTGCTGAACCCTCCCAGGAACGTACAGAATTTCCCACCTGGTATTTATGCTCCCCAAAGCGCCTACCGATTAGTGCTGCAAGTGCGTCCCCCCAAGTCATCGCCATTATTCCAGCTACGGCAATTGGGGCGCTATCTACTGGGTCATTTGGTCGCCACAGTAACCCAAACAGTAGCGTTACGGAAATAGCAAAATAAACTGTGCCAGGTGAGCTATCTTGGGTATCCATTGCCCCAATGACTCGATAGCGGTAAAACAGGTAGTTGAGTCCAATAAACGTAGCAAAGGGTATAATTCCAGTTTCCCAGCGATTAAACAACAGCAAGACACCGAAAACCCACATCCCTGCTCCAATATGAATTACCTTGCGAGTCAAATCTGGTTTCACACCAAACAGTCTACGTAGACCCTCACCAATAACCAGTAGACTAGTTGCGTATATATAAGAAACTACCAACCCGATAAAATCATTGTTTGTCATTTGTCATTTGTCTTTGGGCATTAGGAGAAAGCAAAAGTGCATTTTCATCGTTACGATAATCTTCGTCGCATTCAGCAACTCGATCCTGTACAAGACCATTACCAAATTTATCATCTGATGGTTGGCTACGAATTTCCTTGGGATTTGGTGCGATCGCTTGAAGTGGCACTGATGAAAACTTATTGTGTTCCTAGCATCTCTAAATTGCTGGATCAAACAGGTGAATTTCGCAATCGTCCCCAAAAGCGTTATGATGACACGTCAATCATTGTTGTAGAGATTAGCAAGTGGGGTTACGAGAGTGAACGAGGTCGTCAGGCAATTGCAAGGATGAATGCTATCCACGGACGTTTCACAATTACTAATGAAGATTTTCTCTACGTACTTTCTACTTTCATTTACGATCCCATCCGTTGGAATGCTCGGTTTGGCTGGCGGTCAATGTGTGAAAATGAAAAATTAGCGTCTTTTTACTTTTGGCGAGAAGTAGGTAAGCGAATGCATATTCAAAATATTCCTGCAAACTATGAAGAATTTGAACGTTACAACCTTGACTACGAACTCCAACACTTTCGCTATTCGGACACTAATCGTCGAGTTGGTGAAGCAACCCGCGATTTGTTTTTGAGTTGGTTTCCTTGGTGGATGCGATCGCCCCTAAAACCCTTTGTTTACGCTTTACTTGATGAAACAATGTTGGATGCCTTTGGTTTTGAACATCCTTCGCATTTGCTCCGAATTGCTATGGTAAATAGCTTAAAATTACGTGGTCTAATATTACGTTTTTTACCACCCTACCAACAATCTCAATTTTTCAGCGATTCTCCTATCCGCAGTTATCCTGATGGTTATGAAATTGCGAATTTAGGGCCACCAGAAAATAAGTAAAATCTGGTTCACTTTTTTACTAACTTCGGATAAATTTCTATCCTTCTTGAACGTTTACTTACTCCGATCGCTATTTCGTCTAAAATTCTTTTCTCCTAATGAAACACTGCCAATACCTTGGAGAATACCACGACCGATTAAACCTAAACCACGACCAATTACTTGGGTCAAAATAAAGACAATCCCGCTACCTAAAAAAGCTAATAGTGATTTTAAACGCGGTGCGATCGCATCACTAAATTCTAGAATCAGTGTGACTAATAAAGGTATATTAGAAAGTTGTTCTAATTCCTGGTTGCGTGGGGCATAAATTGAAGTTTTGGCTATCCCCCGAGGTGTAATCACAAATATTTCGTAGCGACTTTCAAAAACTGCTTGAGCTTCATTTATATAATTATTAAAACGATATTTCCATGACAATTCATTCCTAAATTTTTCAATCTCTCTTGTAGAAATCAATCTACTTCCATAAAAATTTGTTTTAATAATTTCTACATCTGCCAATGAATTTAGCAGTGGTTGTACTATACCATTTGCTACCTGAATTAATAAATTTTCTAAAATCATTAATGCTTGAGATTTAGCTTCATTGCTGACTGCTGAATATGATATATTATTAATGTAAAACTCTGTTTGAAATAAAAAATAATTATATAATTCCCAAGTTAGCGGAATTTTATTCAGAATTTCTCTTTGGACAACTTCGGTTTGTTGCAGTAATAATTTAACAAGTTCTATATTTTTATTCTGAATTTTAATTAAATAAAATTTTCCAAAGAAATCTGTAATTGCTGCTTGCCATAAATCAATAATTAAAGTATTTTTGATTTCAAATAATTGATTTATTTCAATTTCCGAAGCTCGCAATTCATCTAATTGTTGAGCAAATTTTTGGAGAATTAAGTAAAGTAATTCTCGCTTTTTTTGTTCGCGTAAAATATCAATTTCTAAAGCGATATCTGTAACATTTTCTAAAGAAAATTGAAGTTTAGTAACGCAAGAGGCAAATAAAGCAGATTGTAACGCTGCTGTGGTTAGCAGAGGTGGCGTTTGCGTTTGTTGAATAGCACTACTCGATGAAGTACCTGAAGGCTCATCGGTAGCCAAAATATTTTCTTGTTGTTTTTCTTGTGATAATAGCAGCAACCGATTGAGCAACCAACGAGCCGCTAACAGTTCTCGTTGCTGTCCAGCCAGAATTGCCCGATCTAATATTGGTAGTCCAGGTAGTTGTAATTGTGTTGTTACCGCCGCTAAGGTAGCGTTAATGTAACCAATCCCTGACAAACGTAAATTATTTCGCAGCTTGAACAAAGGCTGGGGGGAGGGGGTAGAGACGCGATTAATCGCGTCTGTAGAAGAGTTATAGTCAAACCAATGGGAACTACCATCTGCAACTTGTCGCATGGTGGTGACTAATTCAGAAACAGGCGTGCCTTTTGGACAGTAGCCATTTACACCAATAGATTTGGCAGCTAATAGTAATCCTTGCTCTTGAACTGAACTGAGGAGCAAAATTGGCAGATTGGGGTACAAGGTTCTCAGTTGGCGACAGAATTGCAATCCTAGCTGCTGACTGTTAAAAGAGCGACCATTACCTAATTCCAAAATCACCAAATTTACTTCGTTAGGGTCTTGTTGGGCGATTTCTGCTAAAATCTGCAAGGCGGCAGTATCAGTTTCTACCACTGCCGTTAGTTGCAGGTCAGCAATTGCTTCTAGAGCTACCCGTAATCCCAAACGAAAAATCGGGTCTTGGTCTACAAGCAGTAATTTCAGAGGGCGATCGCTCATAGTCTGCTCGGTTATACAAGCACTGTTTTTTCCCAATTAAAAAACAACTTTGAGATAAAACTTTGTCTTCCCCATTGTTACCTGTTTTGCAAACCGAATAAATCGATCATAATTGCCATAGCAGCCTTCACCGTGTAATTAAATGAACCTAAGTATTCGGCAGTGGTTGGCAGAACGCTATATCGCAATCAATCAAATCAGGGGATTTTCAGCGGGACAATTGGCAGGTATTGCTTACCGTATTGTTCAGGATATGGAAGTCAAAAGTCTGATGCCTTTTGATATCTGTACTTTAGTAGAAATCTTAGAACTACCCTTGGGTATTGTTTACGATGAAATCAGTGTCATTTGTGAGTTGACAGCAAGCTTGTTGCGTAGCCTCAGCCAGAAAAAACCTTTAAAACGTAACGAAGGTACATGGCTAGCCTTTCAAATTGCCTATCTTCAAGCTTTGCAAGCAATTTTAGAGCAGGAATCAAGCCTGCAAAGACCGTGGCTAGACCGAGCAAGAATACCCAGCCAACCAAACATCCTGCAAGATCCGCAACTACAAGCACTGCTGAAAACTCTCAGCCCAGGTAAATTGACTGACACTCAAGCTGAACAAGCACTGTCTTTAATTGCTGACTCATTACTCGTACAACAAATAAATAATGCTGCTATAGCTTGGCTCGTTGCCAATGGTGCAGAGGAAGCTGAAGCTAAACTCTTAACACAGCGTTTGCTCAACTCACTTCCTGGTGACTTACTGGTAGTGATTAGCGAAAATGCTGCTCCTTTAGCGCAACTGCAAAAATTTGTCAGATTGGGAATTTCATCAGCCGATTCTAAGGTGAGTGATGAAATTGACTTGCACCGAGAACATTACCGGGCAAGTTTAATTCAAAATCTGAGTATGCCATTGCTGATGGAATCCTTTGCCCTTAAGGATATCTATGTACCACAAAAAGGCTTACCAATACTAGAAAGTATTTCTGAGGAGGATAAAAAAACTGTTACGCCAGTTGATTTAAACACATGGGCACAACAACAACTAGCTGATTTAGAAACGATCGCTGTGATTGAGTCGGAGCCTGGTTATGGAAAAACTAGTTTTTGCCAACTTTGGGCGGCACAGGTGGCAGAAAAATTTTACCCTGATTGGATGCCGATAGTAATTAGGTTGCGAGATGTCAAATACGGCAAAACTTTTACCGAAACTCTTAATTCGGCTTTTGAAGTTAATCTTTCAACTTGGTTAGAACAAGAAAATCCTCGTTGTTTATTGTTGCTCGATGGTCTGGATGAACTACCGCCTGAAGCTGTGGGTATCAGAACAAAAGCAATTTTTATTCAGCAATTGCTCAACTTTCAGTCTCAGCACCGCCACAAAATTCTGTTAACGTCAACGACGTTGCACAATATTGTCCCAGTACCGCTATTATTCAAACGAATTATTATCCAGCCGTTGGATGTAGAAGAACTCAAACAATGGTTTCAGCAGTGGGCAAAAGTACAATCGTTGCCCATTGCTCAAAATCTATTTACATTCTTAAAACAGGCGGGGTTATTTGCCAAATCAAAGTTTCCAGAACTATCTGTGTTTGTTCGTCAACCTTTAATGCTGCATTTATTGGGCATTTTACACCGCGAAGGAATGCTAGATGAAGAGTTATTGCAGTTAACTAGCAAGGCTGCTTTGTTATGGGAAATTTATCATCGCTTGAATCGCTGGTTGTTGGGCTATCCCTTAACTGGTGGAATCAAGACTATGCTATTGCGATCGGGATTTGCTCATATTCACCGGACTCCAGAAGCGATCGCTAATTTACTTGGCGATCGCGCTCCCCAAGATTTACTTGAGCAGATGCAGGCGATCGCTTTAAAAATTTTACACTCGCAGCGTTATCAAATCAATTGGGTTGAGGAATATCAAAATTTACCAAGATTTTATTTTGAAATTGGAGATTTGGAAAGCTCACGCCCAGCTACAGAGGCGCAGAGAGGAAGAGTTGAGTTTTCGCATATTAAGTTGGGAGAATATCTTTGTGCAAAAGCCATTGCTGGGGAGTTGAAATTTATAACTCAGTACCAAGATGAGGCTTATGGGGCGCTTACTTTTATGCTTGATTCTCCCAGCAGTGTAGCCCAGCATATTTATAATTTACTCGGTTATGGAATACTTAGTCAGGAAATTGAAGAACTGGCGATCGAGGGATTACGCAAAGAGCAAAAAGAGCAGTTTTCTTTTGAAGTTTTATTTCAACGTCTTTTATCTTTCTGGCATGGTTACTGTCAAGGGCGTTGGTTAGATGAAGGAATAGCACATAAAGCTTTGACTCACTTTCACGCATTGCAAAACCGTGTAAATGTTGAGCAGGTAAATGCTGCGGTGGGACTGAATGTGTTTTTATTACTTTGTGCTTGCTATCAAGAAACAAAAATTCCTTTTTGGCCTTGCGGTAATCCAATCAATTTGACACAATTCAATCCAGAAGCATTAAGTGTGCTGATTGCTAGGACAACAGTTTTGTCTAAAAGCGCCTTTATAACCAGAATCAAGTCTTTGGCTGGACTTAACCTATCGGGAGCCTCTTTATTGCAAGTGATACTGACTCAAATAAATCTTGAGCAAATAAACTTATCTAATGCAGAGTTAATTGGGGCGAATTTCGCAGGCGCAAATCTTCAACAAGCAAATCTCGCAGGCGCAAATCTTCAACAAGCAAATCTCACAGGCGCAAATCTTCGACAAGCAAATCTCGCAGGCGCAAATCTTCGACAAGCAAACCTGATGGGGGTCAATCTGAAATTTGCTAATTTTACCAATGCTTGCTTATTTGATACCATACTTACTGATACTAACAAAAAATTAGCTATTGATAATGGTGCTTTGTTCTCCAAAGAATCGCTTGAAAAAGTGAAAAATTTACAATCACAGCAACCTTTATTCAACAGCGACAAAAGCATATTAGACACAGATATTAATTCGAGAAACCCCCTAACAATTGGACTAATTGAAAGCTGTGAAGGCACAATTTTACCAGTAGATTTAGATGATGATGACGCAGTTGATGAAACTGTTTTTGGCAATAATTCTATTGCGGAATAACAGGTGAGGATTATCTGTAAAAGTTAAAATAAAGTGCATTTTATCAATCAGTTAAAACACTCAAAACACTTTTACAGTTAGAAGGCAGTTCTTGCTGGAGGAAAGAAGTATTAATTAAAACTAAAGTTGCTGAGTGTAAAGCCCAGTTTAAAAGAAGAATTGTATCAAGCAGAAAGTGCCACTAGATACAAAGCCTCCACCTACTTAGTTCTAGGTTTTAAAAGGTAGGTTCCTCTTACCTCCTAAATAAGAATCATAATCGAAATATTTTCTCAATATCCAATCCCCAATACTGAGCCTCTAGCTTTCTTGCGAGTTGCGGTAACCATAAAAGTTAATACTATAGTCGGTGATCCTCACTCCTGTTTGTTGTTCAATTTGCTGGAGAAAATCTTCTGGCAGTTGCACATGAACGTCCAGAATTTGATTTGTATCTATACAGTTAACATGACTATGAGAATCACTGATGTTGCCGTACAAACGCCCGTCGCATCGTTCAATACACTCGATGATCCCTTGACTTGATAATGCTTCTAAATTTTGATATACCGAAGTATGACCGATTTCTTTGCCTTGTTGGTTTAAGCGATCGTAAATCTCTCTAGCAGAAAGATGTTCGTTTGCTTGCCAAAGTAGTTCCAGAATAAAGCGACGCTGGCGGCTGACGCGCATACCCAGGACTTGACACCGCTCTAACGCATCTTCTAGAGAACGAATAGGTCTTGTAGTAATTGTTTGTTTTTGCATATTACAGCTTGCTAACTGTGGGGGAATTTTCCCCTGTTAATGTTTATTGGTCATTTAATATATGCATGGATATTGCACACAATCTTTTTACCTGGACTTATGTTTTGGCTTTTAATGCTGCGGAAGTCACAGGTTGTAATAACGACTTTTTGCTTTTGATGCCTGCTTTGCCAGAACTTAACCTAAAACAAACTCATTACAACTTTAGCTTAAAAATACTACAAATGTCTACCAAAGAGCAGAAGTTGCCTCGCTCAAATAGGTTTATTTTTGTATTACAGCATACTTTTGATGTAACAATTTTTCAGTTAAAGGTGAGTGACTATAGCAGCGATGAAAGTGATATTTCTAATTGAGCAAAATATAATGTAAGTGCTAATCGCTAGACATCAGAAGTTTTATGAGTAAGGACTTTTTGGCTGAATCTAGCGTCAATCGCTCAAAACTGCTACTGTAGATTCTCGATCCTACAGTAGAGCAAAAAGAAAGTGGCTGCTGAGTCAAAAACAATTGCGATTGCACTCAATAATGACTTGATTAACAATTTGGATCTGTCACCTGCTTTTGTGGCGATCGAACAACTGCTGCAAGATGGGGTTGCGGCCCACGAACAACAGCTAAGCTTTGATATCAATTACGACAAAGAACCTAGCGACCCACGAGAACTCTCAGAAATTCCAGAGATTCGGCTGTGGTTCGTGCGTTTAGACGCCAAATACCCCTGGTTACCATTTTTACTGGATTGGAAAGCGGGAGAATTTGCTCGTTATACCGCCATGCTAGTACCACATCAGTTCAGTTCTCAAGAAGGTATTCAGTACAATCCTGAAGCCTTAGAGATATTTTTGATGCATAAAATCTTTATCTTAGGTGATTGGCTAAAACAGCAAGGCATTCCCAGCTTATCCCGGCTGAAGTCTATGGCGCAAATGCTGGGTTATGAATTAGATGATGCTTTTTTTGAGATATTTTAAACAAGTCAGAATTCATAATTTAGCAATGCTTGAAGTGGGGGATTGCAAGGCGTCAGTCGCCAGAATTTTGACTCAATTCTGTGCGACTGGTAAATTAATAAACGGGTTTAAGTTCCCTATAAAACAAGAAAATTTGGTAGTACTTCTAGATGGTGGGTTTCAATCCTCCCCTAAAAGATTGTTGAATTCTGTGTTCTGAATTCTATATTCTTGTTCAACCACCCCAAATTTTCTCCAAAACAGCGTTTGGTGAAATATCGGCTGTTTTGCCCGTAGGGGATTTGATCGCAAGGAATTTATCGTTTTTTGGCAACAACTTAGCTGGATCAGTGGGACCAAATAGGGCAATAGTATAAGTTTGTACTGCAACGCTCAGTTGTAGTGCCGCACTATCAGTAGACAACATTAAATTTGCCCCGGCAATCATGGCAGTTAACTTACCAATATCGCCTGGGGCAGTCGCCTTGATATCCGGAGAAGACTCCAGAAGCGATCGCACAAACTGGTCATCATCAGCCCCCTTAATTACCACCACAGGCAGATCCGGCTGCTTGTGTTGGAAATCTTGGATAATTTGCCGCCAACTCTCGACAGGGTAGATTTTATCGTGTTCTTTATCCTGAGATAACTGTTCAGAACGACCATCAATCAAGATATAGCCTGTTTCATGCACTCCTAAACGTTTTTGTTCTTTTTGTGCCCACTCAATATCTGGTTTTGGCACATTTACTGCTAACTCTGGTACAGGGGTATTAATACCCAATGGTTGCAGCAATTCGTGATATGCTGCCGCTCCATATTGGGATGGATTGAACAGCACAGCCTGGGTTAGAAAAACCGAACCCTTGCCTTGGTAACCAATGCGTATGGGAATTCCCGTCAACCAAAGTAAAAGACCTACCGACCAACTTTGTCTCACAGCAATGGCAACATCGTACTCGCGATCGCGAATTGTGCCCACTAAGTTGCCCCAATCTGCCAGACTGTTACGGTCTTTGAAATCAAAAGCCAGTACCTCGTGAACTGACTTGCTGACCTGGTAGGCTGCCTTTGCTTGGGGTTCAACAACGACATCTATCTGAGCGTTTGGGTAATAGCGCTTCAGGTTATCTAGAGTCGGAAACAAGAGAATTTGGTCGCCAATTGAGCCAGGTACAAGGGCTACTACTCGCATAATATTTATTGACGCTTACTCGCTCCTTATTTTAGGGGAAAATATATAGCTTAAAGATTGAGGAATTCTGTGTATTTACTAATTCCAGCTGCGGGAATCGGAAAAAGAATGGGGAGTAACCGCAATAAACTCCTGCTACTGGTGCGATCGCAACCAATTATTGGTTGGACTTTGTTAGCCGCCCAAGCCGCCAGCGCCATCGCTTGGATCGGGATTATTTCCCAACCCACTGACTGGCCTGATTTGAAAGCAATTCTTGCCGATTTGAAGCTAACCAAACCAGTCGAATTGATTCCAGGCGGCTCCACCCGCCAAGAATCTGTTTACAATGGCTTACAGGCGCTACCAGCCGATGCAGAACAAGTGTTGATTCACGACGGAGCCAGATGCTTGGTCACGCCAGATTTATTTAATTCTTGTGCCGAAGCGATTCGCCACTGTCCTGGTTTGATTGCTGCGGTGGCCGTCAAAGACACCATCAAAGTTGTCGATGGACAAGGAATAATTCAGAGTACACCCGACAGACAACAACTGTGGGCAGCACAAACTCCCCAAGGATTTGATGTCAAATTGTTGAAGCGGTGTCATGCTGAAGGTGTTCGTCAAAGTTGGGAAGTAACAGACGATGCCGCTTTGTTTGAAAAATGCGGCATTCAAGTCCGAATTGTCGAAGGAGAAGAGACAAATTTAAAAGTTACCACTCCACAAGATTTAGCGATCGCAGAATTTATCCTTACAAGTAGAGGTTTTTGAGGAAGTGGGGATTGGGTATTGGGGATTAGGGACTAGGGACTGGGGGGACGCTCCCACAAGTAGAATTACTCCTCACTCAACAGTCAACCGTCAACAGTCAACTCTCAACACTCCCCAATTTTGAGATTGTCAAAATATTTTTGGCATTTTAGGATAAAATCCCAGAAACTTGTTGATTGTTAGTTGTAATTTTTCATTTGTTCTCTTCTGCAAAGTGACGCTCCTGCGTCGCTAACGCTGCGCTAACTGATGGCTTTGGCAAGCCGCCCTTTGGGGGTCTACGCCGCAAGTCAGCGCACCCTGCCTTAAGCCGCAGAAGCGCCTACAGACTTTGCGCTTTGTTCAATGACCAATGACCAATGATTAATGACTAAATGATTACAGCCACAGCGACTAAGATAGAAGCGATTCTCTATTTAAAGGGTAAACCCTTGTCGCTCGGCGAAATCGCCGAGTATGCCGCTTGCGATCGCGCCACTGTTAAGGAAGGCATGATTGAACTAATCGACAACTATGCCCACCGAGATAGCGCCCTAGAGGTAGTAGAAACCCCAGATGGTTACAGTTTGCAACTCAGGTCTGACTTTCATGATTTGGTGCAAACTATGATACCAGTAGAATTGGGTGTAGGTGCATTGCGAACTTTGGCGGCGATCGCTCTCAATAATCCCATACTCCAGAGCGACTTGATTAATTTACGGGGTTCAGGAGTATATCAGCACGTTCCAGAACTAGTTGAACTCGGTTTCGTCCGCAAACGGCGAGATAGCGATTCTCGCTCCTACTCGCTGCAAGTAACCCCAAAATTTCATCAATATTTCCAAATCGAAGAACTTCCGCAAATACTTTCCACTAACCATAAGCAAGAACAACTAGAACTTCAACTTGAACTCAAGGGAGTGGGTAGTAGGGAATAGGGAATCAGGCATTGGAGATGTTGGAGGATGGAGAAGAAATCTTTTCTCCCTCGCTCCCCACACTCCCCACACCCCCTATCTCCCCATCTTCCCCACTCCTCTTAATGACTTATACCCGTGGTGAATGCGCTACCCTTGTACTATGGTTTAGAGTAGAGTTAGCAATTAAGCTAAATAAAACTGCCAATGGTGTTTAATCCTGACTTTTTGAATGACAACTCTGAGGAACACCCTAATCAACTTCTTTCAGATCACTCTGAGGAATACCCCAATCAATTACTCAAATATCTACAGCATCAGTCTCCTGATGTTTTAGCCCGGGTCGCCCAGTCCGTCAGCCCCGAAATTAAACAAATCATTTCGCAAAATGTTCAAGGGCTAGTGGGAATGCTGCCTGCAGAAAATTTCAATGTGCAAATTACAACAGATCGGGAGAATCTAGCTGGGCTTTTAGCATCAGCCATGATGACGGGTTATTTTCTGCGTCAAATGGAACAAAGGATGCAGTTAGAGCAAAAGTTATGAATAATGAGTTGAGAGTTGAGAATTATGAGTTAGGAGTTATGGAAAGTTTTTAACTTCTAACTCCTCACTCCTCACTCCTGCACAGACGCGATTAATCTCGTCTCTACTCCTAACTATTTTTTGGGGTAAGTTCCTAATTGCACTTTGAAGCTTTGAATCTTACTGCTGCGCTTAACTTCGAGGGCTAAAATATCCCCAACTTTGCTGGACTCTACCAGCTTCTGTACTTGGGCTGAGGTTTTTACTGGTTGAGAGTTGACTTTTTGAATTACGTCTCCAGGAAGGAGTCCTGCTAAGTTGGCTGGAGAGTCCTGCGTTACTCCTCTAATCACAATCCCTGCTTCCTGCTGAATATTTAGCTGATTTTCTTGATTAATCTGCTGTTTTCTAATGGGAGTAAGATCTACCATGTCAATGCCCAGGAAGGGATGTTCTACACGCCCTTTGGTAAAAAGTTCATTGGCAATGCGGGCAGCAGTTTCAATCGGGATGGCAAAACCGAGTCCTTGAGCATCAGCACGGATAGCAGTGTTAATACCAATAACTTCGCCTTGGGCATTTAACAAAGGGCCGCCAGAATTGCCGGGGTTAATTGCTGCATCTGTTTGGATAAAGGTAACTCGCTTGTCTGGGACACCAACTTGAGCGCTAGTCCGGTCTGTAGCGCTGATGATGCCAATAGTGACAGTATTATCTAAACCCAGAGGATTGCCAATAGCGATCGCCCACTGTCCTGGTATCAAGTTTTGCGAATTTCCCAGCTTCACTGTCGGCAGATGATTCTCATTGATTTTCACTACAGCCACATCAGTCATCGAATCAACTCCCACCACTTTTCCCTCTAAAGTTCGACCATCCTTGAGGGTAACTTGTACCGTATCTGTATCGGCTACAACATGAGCATTAGTAAGTAATTTTCCATCTTCACTTAAAATAAATCCCGAACCCGTACCGCGCTCAATGCGTTCTTGGGGAATTGGTTCCTCATCCTCTCCAAAAAATCGTCGCAACAGAGGATTTTTCAAAGCATCAGAAATAGGATTGGCTACTTTGCGGGTAGCATTAATTCGCACTACAGCCGGGCCCACTTTTTGCACTGCTGTTGCAATAAAATTTACATTATTGCCCCCGGTATTCCCAAATGCTCCGTTAGAAGAATTAGGAACTACCGATTCTGGAGGCAAAGCTGTCGTTACATTTTTTAACTGTTGGAACGAGGAATTTTGCGGCAGCAGATAATGACTGCCAAACAAACCTGCACCACCGCCGATTACCAGTAAAAACAGATAAACGGCCAGTTGCTTTAAGGATAACTTCATAATCATTCTACTTAAGGACAGCAATGCAGTTGCTAATTTCTAAGTGTAGTCAAGCTAACGGCAAGTGGACAGATCAATTTATCAGGAATTAGGGATTGGGAGTGTTGATTGATAACTGATGACTGATGACTGATGAGTTAAGAGTAAAAGTTATACCAATTTGAAAAAGAATGCGACAGATACATATCTCCAAAACCTTGTCCTGTCTGGATTCTTAATGTGTGAATTTTGAATTGGTATTATTTTCCCCCTGTTTATCTCCCCTATGCCCAATGCCAATCCCCCAATTCCTAAACTCTCCATCTAAAATCTAAAGTTAATGCGCTCTTGACTTGTGACATGACTTTACCTTTTTGTCAACTATTTCTCTGTAGCTTAGTTAGCGCCTTAGGCCTAGTATCCATACTGCCAAGCTTGAACAGCGCCAGTGCTGCTGTAAGCGGTTGCCCAACTCCAGCCCTATCTCGCTTCCAACGTCATAAAGTAGTTCGTGGCGAAACTTTGGAGAGTATAGCGCAGCGCTACAATCTTATTCCTACAACTATTATCGGAATGAATCCTGTTTTGCAGGATAACGGGGCGATCGCTGCCGTTGGCAGTGTGCTGCAAATTCCTCCTTACAATGGGATTGTAGTCGAAGTACCTCGCGGTGAAACTTGGCGGCAAGTGGCAGCAAAATACAAGGTTCGTGCTGATAGCCTTTTTGAGGTGAATGGCTGCCAACAAGACCCCAGAATCGTGTTTGTTCCAGGGGTCAATTGGTCACCCAATGGTGTTGTAACCAAGTCTCCTATACCTATTGATACAGGTACACCAAACCGAGCATCTGTGGCTGGATATCCTTTAACCCAAGTGGCAACTGTGGGATTAGCTTATGGCTGGCAAATTAACCCTGGTACAAGTCAAGTTTTCTTCCATAGCGGCGTTGATTTGTTAGCACCAGTGGGTACAGATGTGCTAGCGATCGCACCTGGAACCGTAGCCTTTGCCGATGACCAAGGTAGTTATGGGAAGTTGGTCATCATTAACCACAGTGGAGGACTGCAAAGCCGCTATGCTCAACTTGACAGTATCAAAGTCAGCGTTGGTCAGCAAGTAAAAAAAGGAGATTTACTGGGAACCGTAGGCACCAGTGGAACACCAAGTAGCAGTCAACCGCATCTCCATTTTGAAGTCCGTTCTAGCTCATCTCTCGGTTGGGTAGCGCAAGATCCTAAAGGTTATTTGAAAAAATGAGGGAGTGTGGGGGAAAAGAAAATTTATACTTCTGGCTTTTCGCCTCTTCTCTCTAATTCCACACCTCCTACACTCCCAGCTTGCCCGATGCCCTATGCCCAATTCCCAATTTCGTTAGATTTTATGATGTGCATTCCTGCCTCTGCAAATCTGGTAAACGCTGCATCTGCCTGTTCTGTGTAGTCCACAACACCGGGAACAACAACAGGAGAAGTGCAATCTTCTAGCAAGTATATTTTTTGAGCAAGGGTGGCATCTACCTGTTTAATTTCTATTAATAAATCGTCAATTGTCCAGGCGACACAATGACTTTTAGCTTGACCACCAATAATAACAACATCAAATTCTAAAAGTTGCTTAATTAGCTGAATATTCTTTTGAGCAAGTGGACGTTTTTCAAAATCTTCCAATACTTCTGGACGTAAAATAGAATAGTTTTCTGTTAAAGGATTTTCACCTTTGATTTCAAATTGCGTTTGACTCTGACGAGCAATGCCATGAAAAAATATTGCTTCCTCCACTGAGGAAACTAAAGCATGACCAATACCACCCAACATTGAATGATAAGGCCAAACGGTAAGCGGATATTTCCCATCTTGACTGAGTTTTTTAACGTAATGATAAGCATGTTTTTCTAATAATTCGTAATTGCCATTAGTTACACTATTAGCAACTGCCGGGTTGACTTTCCAAATACCTTGTTTGATATCTTCGGGAGTGATACTAGTAGCTGCTGGGGTGGGATGTTCTCCGGCAGCGTTCACCCAAAATATCGGATGAAAAATTTGCGCTGTTCTATGAGTATCTAGGGTGGGTACAATTTTTGTAATTACTCCCAAATTCCGATAGATAAATTCAGACAATCGCCGATTATCAGCCACGGCCGCAGTACCAGATTTTCCACCCACAAATAATTCAAATCCAGGAATGCAGAAGGTGTTTTGAACATCAATTAAAAGTAGGCAAATGCGGGTTTTGTCTAAAGATGCAGGTTGAATTTTGTGTTGTTTTGCCCATGTTTCGGCGGCAGCTGCAATTTCTTGATAAGGTACGCGCCAAACTTCGCCGACTTGATCACAGTTAAAGTGCGAGGGAATAGGGAGTTGGTTTGTTGTTTGGGTATTCATAATTACAGTTGTATTTATTCTGTAATAACATCTATAAATTCAATACCCAAGTTTTCTCAAGTATAGTGTTACCTTAGTACACATGATTATGAGAACCTAAGGTTAGTAATAAAATTTCTTCTCTGATTCAGGATTTGTAACAAATTTAAATAAAATTTGATTACGATAATTAATTGAACATGAGTATTTACCCAATAAATCACCTTTTAGCTTGTGACTACGTAGACTGGATTGAAAAGGAGCTTCAGCGATTTGTTGTAATAATTGCTCAATTTGAGAACGTAACTCAGGATTTTTACTTTACTCCATTTTTTTCTACGTAATCGTCTAAAAAAGTCCTAGCTGTGGCAATCTGGGAACAGAGATTTATTAAATCTGATATTTTAGCTACAACAAATTGCCATTACAAATTATGCAAACTCTGCCCACACTCAATACTTCAAATACTACATTAAGCCAACCTACCTTTGATACAACTATCAAGCGGCGTCAAACCCGTCCTGTAAAGGTGGGTAATGTCACTATTGGAGGTGGCTACCCGATTGTAGTACAGTCGATGATTAACGAAGATACCCTTGATATTGATGGTTCCGTGGCTGCTATTCGTCGTCTGCACGAAATTGGCTGTGAAATTGTCCGTGTCACAGTGCCAAGTATGGCTCATGCTAAAGCTTTAGCAGAAATTAAACAAAAATTAATTAAAACTTACCAAGACGTGCCAATTGTGGCTGATGTCCATCATAATGGTATGAAAATCGCTCTGGAAGTTTCCAAACACATAGAGAAGGTGCGAATTAATCCAGGGTTATACGTCTTTGAAAAGCCAAACTTTAACAGAACCGAGTATAGTAAAGCTGAATTTGACGAAATTGGCGAAAAAATCCGTGAAACCTTAGAACCTCTGGTAATTTCTTTGCGTGACCAAGGTAAATCGATGCGAATTGGGGTAAATCACGGTTCCCTCGCTGAGAGAATGCTCTTTACCTACGGTGACACCCCTGAAGGAATGGTAGAATCAGCCATAGAATTTATTCGCATCTGTGAATCTTTAGATTTCCGCAACTTGGTAATTTCTATGAAAGCTTCACGAGTACCAGTGATGGTAGCTGCTTATCGCCTGATCGCCAAGCGCATGGATGAACTAAGTATGGATTATCCGCTACATTTAGGTGTTACAGAAGCCGGTGATGGCGAATATGGACGAATCAAATCCACTGCTGGGATTGCGACATTACTCGCTGATGGTATTGGCGACACAATTCGCGTCTCACTGACAGAACCACCAGAAAAAGAAATTCCCGTGTGTTACAGCATTCTCCAAGCTTTGGGATTGCGAAAAACAATGGTGGAATATGTCGCCTGTCCTTCCTGCGGACGGACTTTATTTAACTTAGAAGAAGTGCTACACAAAGTCCGGGAAGCAACTAAACACTTAACCGGTCTAGACATAGCAGTTATGGGCTGTATTGTCAATGGCCCGGGAGAAATGGCAGATGCCGACTATGGTTATGTTGGCAAAACACCTAGTTACATTTCTTTGTATCGTGGCAGAGAAGAAATAAAAAAAGTCCCAGAAGACCAAGGTGTAGAGGAATTAATCAACCTAATTAAGGCAGATGGACGCTGGGTAGAACCGTAAGAGAGTGGGGAGATGGGCAGGTGGCGAGATGAGAGAGAATTTCGCCCCACCACCTTATCACCCCACCACTCTTAACTTTTCACTCTCAATGCCCAACTATTAAAACTTTTGTATAGATGATGACCAATATCGCCTGATTGTCAAGTATTTTGTTGAAATTAGAAATACATGCTTGACCTCTACAGTAATACCCTGTGTTAGATTGAGCATACTGACTATAAATTTTCCCTCTGACGCAGCTGTCATTATGGTGACTACAAAAAGTATACTTGTTTTGGGTGCTACGGCAGTAACACTCTCCACGATCGCTGTTGCTAGCCTTGGCATTCACTCACGAGGTCAGGCTTTATTTAAACCAAGTCCCAAAGAATTGGTAGATGAAGTTTGGCTAATTGTTCACCGCCAATATGTAGATGGTACTTTTAATCAGGTAGATTGGCAGGCTGTTCGTAACGAGTATGTGAAGAACAAGTCCTACAGTAATCAACAGGAAGCTTATAAGTCCATTCGGGAAATGCTTAAAAAGCTTGATGACCCCTATACCCGGTTTATGGATCCAGAGGAATTCAAGAATATGCAAGTGGATACTTCTGGAGAATTGACAGGAATTGGGATCACAATCGGTCAGGATGAAAAAACGAAGCAATTGGTTGTAATTGCGCCAATTGAGGATACACCAGCCTTTAAAGCTGGCGTTTTAGCCAAAGATTTGATCCTGAAAATCGACAACAAAAGCACCAAGGGGATGGATACTAATCAAGCAGTATCTTTGATTCGAGGTGAAGCAGGAACCCAAGTCAGCTTGACGATTCAGCGTAATGACCAGATAAAGGAATTTAATATCAAACGGGCGCGGATTGAAATTCATCCAGTTAAATTTTCTCAAAAGCAAACTCCAGCAGGTAATTTGGGCTACATTCGCCTGAACCAATTCAGTGCTAATGCTGGTAAAGAAATGCAAACCGCCATCACTAATTTAGAAACCAAAAAGGTATCAGGATATATCCTCGATTTACGTGGTAATCCAGGCGGTTTATTGTTTTCGAGTGTAGAAATTGCTCGGATGTGGATAGACAAAGGTAAGATTGTCTCCACTGTTGAACGCCAAGGAGAGGCAGAAAAAGAAGAGGCCAACGGACGCGCCTTGACGAATAAACCCTTAGTGGTACTGGTAGATAAAGGTTCAGCTAGTGCCAGTGAAATCCTTTCAGGGGCTTTACATGATAATAAGCGTGCAACTTTAGTTGGTACTCAAACTTTTGGTAAGGGATTAGTGCAATCGGTGCGTCCCTTGGAAGATGGTTCAGGATTGGCGGTGACGATTGCTCATTACTATACCCCCAATGGCACAGATATCAACCATAAAGGCATTGAGCCAGATGTAAAGGTGGATTTGACCAAACAACAGATGGAAGACTTATGGCTCCATGAACGTGATAAACTTGCTACCCTAGCAGATCCCCAATTCGCGAAAGCAGTGGAAGTGATAGGTAAACAAATAGCTGCTAAGGGTACACCTACAGCAGAAAAATGAAAAATCATGCCTACAGGGGCATTGGGCACAAGAGGCGCCACGAGCAGAGGAGAAAGACTTGTAAGAAGTTCTCCTCTGCTCCCTCATCTTAGTTAAACTGGTTGGCACTTTCCAGTTCTAATAAGTCCGACACGACGGGCGATCGCTTCTTGTTGTGAACTATAAGGTCCCCAGTGCTCTATAATCTCTGGATTATCGTCTCCTATTTCGTCGTTGGAGACTATCTCGCAATTACCAGCAGAACGCTTGACAATGTACCAAGTTTGTGGTTCTTTCATGCCTGAAAGAAAAATTTGATTTTTATTATAGTAAAGATTTTACAACATACAGAAAACATCTTCGCCCTTGGAAACTAGATTGCTAGGGTCAGCATTAATAATTCTGTTGGTTTGTGCTTATGCTTTCACTGTTTCTAAGGATTAACCCTAACCTCGATAATCCTCAACTCTGTGCTGAAGTTCACATTCGATTAATTATTGCGTCGTTGAATCTAATTGCTCGTCAACTACGACCCAAATATTGAGTGGAGTATTACTCTATGTTCCGGTGGAACACTTAATTGTTACAGTTGAAGTGTTACCATTATTGTTCACATAATACTACAGACAAAATCATCCCATCAATTAACAACTCTAAAAAAATTAAGGACACCTACAAGGAGTGTCCTTAAACATAGCTACATCCAAATCAGAAATTACTTACCATTGCCGTTACTAGCGTTGCTATTGCTAGCTAGGACGCGTTCGGCGAGTTTATCTGGTACTTCCTGCAAATGGTCGTATTCCCAGTGGAAAGAACCAACGCCTAAAGTGAGCGATCGCAACTCTACAATAAAGTTTTGCATCTCTGCTTGTGGCAAGTATGCAACTACATTATCCCAGCCTTGCCAATCGTTTCTCGCCTCATAGCCTAAAATTTGCCCGCGTCTACCACTCAGCAGTTGCAACACCTTGGAGGTAAATTCGCTCGGTGTTGTCACTTGTATGTGCAGAATTGGTTCTAATAAGGTAGGTTGGGCTTGGGGTATTCCCGTTTGCATTGCTAATCGGGCGGCTTGCTTAAAGGCTTGTTCGGAACTATCTACGGTGTGGTAAGAACCGTTGGTCAAAGTTACCGCTACATCCACCACAGGAAAGCCCAGAGGTCCGTGTGCCAGAAATTCCCGCACGCCCATTTCTACCCCGGGGATGTACTGTCTGGGAACCACACCACCAACGATGGTTTCATTGAAGTTAAATCCTTCACCGCGTGGTAAGGGCTTGATTTCCAGAAAAACATCACCAAATTGACCGTGACCACCGCTTTGGTGTTTGTACCGTCCGTGAACGGAAGCCACCGTTTTGCGGATGGTTTCTTTGTAAGGCACTTGCGGTAAGTGCGTTGTCATCGGCAAGTTATATTTGCGGCGCAGTCTATCTAAAGCAACCTGCAAATGAATTTCGCCTTGACCCCAGAGGATAACTTCGTGGGTGTCGCCATGTTGTTCCCAAGCAAGCGAACAGTCTTCTTCTAATAGCTTAGTAATGGCACTGCTGAGCTTAACTTCATCGTTGCGCTTTTCTGGTGTAATAGCCAGGGCATACACAGGTTCTAACTGTTCAGCTTTGGGTAATTGCATCGCTGAGGACTGTTCTGTGGAGATTGTATCCCCTGTTTTGATTCCTTCCAAACGACTCAAAGCAACAATTTCACCAGCAGCAACTTCATTAACTGATTGCTGTTGTTGTCCCATCAGGTGGTAAATTCCACCAGTGCGAACGCCATTGAGGACAAGACCATCGGTTAATTTGCCCCGCCAAACGCGCACGAGGGAGAGTTTGCCACCTTGAGGAGTGTAATAAGTTTTGAGTACCTGGGCTATAGGTGTATTGCCTGTGATGTTTTTTAAGCGGCGTTCTGCTGTGGTTTCTGGTTCGGGGGCTTCCCGTAACAAGGCTTCTATTAAAGGTCTAACACCATAATCTTGTTCTGCGACACCAAAGAAAACCGGGACTACTAAATCTGCCCCTAATTCCATTTTTAAATCGAGAAGGATTTCCTCTTGGGGTGGCTCAATGTCTTCTAAAAGTTCTTCGAGTAAGTGGTCGTCAAAATTTGCTAGGGCTTCGAGCATTTCTGCTCGTGCTATATGTTCTTCTTCTTTTAAGCTTTCAGGGAAGGGGATGGGGTCAGCAGGTGCGCCGGGATGATATTGATATGCTTGTTCACTCACCATATCAATAAAGCCGGTGAGTTGTTCCCCTTGCATGATGGGATATTGGTGCGCTACTAAAGGACGGCTGGAAACTGCTTTGAGGGCGTGTAATGTTTCGAGGACATGAATATTTGCTCGATCCATTTTGTTGACAAAAACGATGTGGGGGATTTCCCAATCGTCCAAGAATTTAAATAGAGGAGCAAGGGTGAGGACACGCTCGCGTATCGGTTCGCAAACTACAATTGCGGCATCAACTCCGATTAAAGCATTGTAAGTTTCTTGGGCAAATTCTACGCTTCCCGGACAATCAACAAAAGTGAAACGAGTACCGTTATACTCAGTGCTAGCAGCGCTGACTTCTACACTCATGTGGCGATCGCGCGACTCAGCAGCACTATCTCCTACTGTATTGCTGTCTTTAATACTTCCTTTGCGAGAAATTGCCCCTGTGACAAATAATAAACTTTCTAGTAAAGTAGTTTTTCCACTTAAATAAGGACCAACAATTGCAACGTTCCGCGAACCTGATTTTACTTTTTCATTCATAAAACCTCCCTTGCGGTAATTCATTCACAACCGCATTACGCTATGTATATCAGGGATAAAAAATGGTTCTCTGGAGTCAAAATTACCCCTTCTTTAATTTGTTATTATCCTACCTTTAATCTCAAGTTCAAAAAATTGTAGCCTGTCGTAAGATTTAGCTTAAGAAAAGTTAAGCATCACAAAGTTTAATACTCAATCAACAAGTTTTGTAAAAAACTTCAGCATTGACCAAACTTTTTGTTAAGTAAACTAACCGAAAATTGTCGCGATTTAGAAAATCTATGAGATTATCACTATATAAATATCCCATAGCAACTTTAATAAGTTTAATATTAGTGGGTAGCCTCTTCTCACCCTCATCTTCCTCATCTTTGCGTCAGAGCTTACCCTCACCTTCTCTTTTGCTGGCACAATCTAATACCCAAACTGCTATAAGCAAGTTAAATCAAGGGTTACAGGCAATTCAGGCTGGAAGAGTACAAGATGCGATCGCCGCTTTTAAACAAGCAAGTCAATTAGATCCGACATTAGCAGCAGCCCACTATAATTTAGGGCTAGCATTACGACAAGCAGGACAATTACAACCCTCTGCGGATGCATTTTATAGAGCTACACAAGCCGATCCGAAGTTTGCTCCAGCTTTTGCTAATTTAGGCGGTACGTTGTTAGAAGGCAATAATTTAGAGTTAGCGAACGATTACTTGCAACGTGCGTTAGAACTCGATCCCAAACTAGGATTTGCCCACTATAACTTAGGGTTGCTACGAGAACAGCAACGAGATTGTGACCAGGCGATCGCATCTTTTAAAAAAGCCATAGAATATAGCAAAAATGCACCAGAACCTCCTTACCATATTGGAATGTGTTATCTGCAACAAGGTAAAATCAGTCGAGCTAGAGATGCTTTTAATCAAGCAGTAAAAATTAATCCCAAATATCCAGAAGCTTACTATAATATTGGTTCGATTTTGTTTAATCAACGCCAATTACAAGAAGCGTTAGAAGCTTTTAGAAAATCAGCCGAAGCTAACTCCAACTATCCCAACGCTTATTACGGTGCTGGGTTAGTTTTTATGCAGTTACAAAAATATAGCGATGCAGTACAAGTATTGCAATTTGCCAGAGATTTATACAATGCTCAGGGAAATTCTCAATGGTCAAAAAATGCCACGCAATTGTTGCAACAAGCACAAAATTTAAATCGATAAATAGTGGATAGCGAACATTTATTAGTGTTAACAGATAACTGTTGAATGATAACTGATAAATTATCAACTTTTTTGAGGCAGAAAAGCTTAATATTGCGTAACATAAAATTATTGGGTTGACTCGCTGGTGTTGTCTGAAGTTGTCCCGATTAGAATGAAACGTACATGCAAAAGCGCCTAAAGAGCCGATTTTTATTTTGCGATCGCTGGCTAGATCGCCACTCAATTGTTCGCAACATGGAAGCTTTCCAAGACTTAATTGTGATTGTCTTGTGTTTAGGTTTGTTCGCTGTGATGCTAATCCAATTATGGGGGATAGTTATTGCCATCATGCAGCCACTAGATTATAAACATGTGACTGCAAAAATACTATTTGTGTTGATTTTAGTCGAGTTATTTAGACTATTAATGGTCTACTTACAAGAACATAGTATTTCTGTAGGAGTTGCAGTTGAGGTAACAATTGTTTCTGTTCTGCGAGAAGTAGTAGTTCATGGAGCACTAGAAATTTCTCCTTTTCAAACAGCTGCAATTTGTGGCTTATTGTTTATTTTAGGTTGCTTGCTGGTAGTCTGTGCTAAAACACCACATATGGATTGTATAAGTGCTAATACTAAATTATGTCCTATTGCTTATAAAGGAGATAGGGAACGACAAAGGGATCTGGAATTACAGTATTCACGTCAATGTGAGGAAAATCAACCTCTTGGATAAGCTTTTATCAATAAAGGAGTAGGGGAGTAAGAAATCAAAAGATAAAAGGCAAAAGTAGTAATAATGCCTTTTTACTTTTTAATACCCTAGCTCCTTTCCTTGAGGATACGATTGAGAATCTCTACAGTTAATCGGGTTATTCAAAGTGGAAATTGTCCTAAGTATCTATTTAATTTATCTCTATCTATAGGTTCAGTTATAATGTTGCTACTGCCAATTAGTTGACTTAAAACCAAAATTGCTGCTTGATGGTAAATATCACCTCCATTTGATGCTGAGTAATATGTTAAAACATAAGTAATAATATTGTTTTCAAAAAAGTCAATAGCAGTTTTCAATACACAACCTTCTGTATCAACTCCACAAATAAACACTGTTTGAATATTTTTTTGTTTAAGAAATATCAGAGTTTCTTCATTGCAAGCAGTATATACGGTTTTATCAAAAACTACTCCCACAAATGGTTTAATATCTTCTATAAGTTCTTGCTCTGCTTCATCAAAAAGTTGATGCCAATTTAAATATTTTACATAGGGGCTATTAAGAGTATTAATAAATCTTGTAAATATAACATACTTAAAGATATTCTGCTTTAATAAAGACCTAATTCTTTGAACAACATAACTTGTATTTTCAGCTATAAAACCATTTTGAACATCAATGATAAATAGACAGAAATTCATAATTGTGGTGAAAGAATAAATTGTAATAAATTACGGGCGATCGCCAGCACTAAACATAATAAATTGAGAAGCAATTTTGCTGATCCATTCAGGAACTTTAAATTTAATTCTCAAGCTAAATTTTAAAAGTTTATAATTTGATATTTTTTCTATTGTTTTTATAAATTAATTTCATTGATTGCTGATTATTTTTGATATTTTATAGGAAAATAAGGACAAATAAGACAGTTAAGACATTTTACAAAAAATTAATCAAACGCCCACTAGTCATTTGGTATATAAATAACCGACTTTTGCAAGGTACTTCCGACGTATTGAACTATACCCTTTTTGGAAGATGAATTGCTGTTTAAACATAAGTATAAGTTAATTAGCAATCCTACAAGAGGGTCAAACAATGGCTGAAAATACAGGTAACGGACAGTCTCAAGAACCAATTAGCAACTTGGAATATGATTTTCTCACCGTGTTACACAACAAGGCTGAAGCAATTAAAGCTTACGATACTTACATAAAAGATGCAGAGCAAGCAGGTTCCCAGCCTTGTGTACAGTTATTTCAAAAATTGCGGCAATCCGATCTTGAGCAAGCTAAAGAGCTTCGCCACCATCTACAAGAAGTGATGCAACACGGTAAGATGTAGTCCAAGTTTAAAGGTGTCTAGATGCAAACATTAGTAGAAACGCCTTATTTAGTCTATATCGTTAGTGATATTATGCCGCTATAGACTAATGTTTGATAATTAAAAGATGTAGTAGTGATCGCCTAGTTAATTGCAGCGTCGTGCTTGAGTATGTAAAAATTTTTATAGGTAAAATGGGAGCGTTTCTACTTTTGGGCGTTCCCATTTTTCCTGTCGCAGATGCTATGCTTAGCTTGCTTCCACAAACTGGTACAGATTACGGTAGGCATTGGGATATGCTGGGGTAGAAGTCCGTTTGTTAGTCACAAGCAATTGGCAAACCCGTTAAGTTAGTTTGAGCGCGAATATCAGCCAAAGCAGTGAAATTGTTGTTTAAAGAATTAGTTCGCGAGTTGAAAACTTGCTAGAGTGAACAGAGTTAGCCTTAATGTCTAATCGCCAAAACCTATACATCTCATGGATTTTGCTAATCTTGCATCCCAGTTAAATGCTGGAACAATTTTACCAGAGGGAATTGTAATTCTCACCCTCTTGGGGGTTTTGATAGTTGATTTGATTTTGGGGCGTACATCCTCGCGCTCGATTGGATATCTAGCGATCGCAGGTTTGCTGGCTTCGATTGTCGCCCTGTATTTTCAATGGGATGCTCTCAATCCCGTCTCTTTTAGCGGTGGTTTTAACAGTGACAACCTCAGTATCGTCTTTCGCGGTATTATAGCGTTGTCTGCCGCTTTTACTATATTGATGTCAATTCGCTACATCGAGCAAAGTGGCACCGCTTTAGCAGAATTTATCGCTATTTTGCTGACTGCTACCCTTGGAGGGATGTTTTTATCCGGGGCTAGCGAGTTAGTAATGATTTTCATCTCCCTAGAAACCCTGAGTATCTCTTCTTACTTGTTAACAGGTTATACTAAGCGTGACCCCCGCTCTAACGAAGCGGCGCTGAAATACCTGTTAATTGGAGCTTCGAGTACAGCAGTATTTTTGTACGGTGTATCATTGTTGTATGGATTATCAGGTGGACAAACACAACTAAATGCGATCGCCGATGGTATTGCCACAGCTCATGTTGGTCAATCTTTAGGCTTAGTGATTGCCCTAGTTTTTGCGATCGCAGGTATTGGCTTTAAAATCTCCGCTGCACCCTTCCACCAGTGGACACCAGATGTTTACGAAGGCGCTCCCACCCCGGTAATCGCCTTTTTATCTGTGGGTTCCAAAGCAGCTGGCTTTGCTCTAGCTATCCGCTTGCTAACAACAGCCTTCCCTCTTGTTGCTGACGAGTGGAGGTTTGTTTTCACTGCTCTGGCTGTTCTCAGTATGATCTTAGGTAACGTAGTTGCCCTAGCCCAAACTAGCATGAAACGGATGCTAGCTTATTCATCCATTGCCCAAGCTGGGTTTGTGATGATTGGCTTAATTGCTGGCACACAGGCAGGGTACGCCAGTATGATATTTTACCTACTGGTCTACCTATTCATGAACCTGTGCGGCTTTACCTGCATCATTCTCTTCTCCTTGCGGACAGGAACCGACCAAATTGCCGAATACTCAGGACTATATCAAAAAGATCCACTCCTAACACTGGGGTTGAGTATCTCCCTGCTTTCCTTGGGTGGTATTCCCCCATTAGCCGGGTTTTTTGGCAAAATTTACTTGTTTTGGGCTGGTTGGCAAGCAGGTCTTTATGGGCTAGTCTTGCTGGCCTTAGTGACCAGTGTTGTCTCCATCTACTACTACATTCGCGTAGTCAAGATGATGGTAGTCAAGGAACCCCATGAAATGTCTGAAGCAGTGCAGAATTATCCTGCAATACGTTGGAATTTGCCTGGATTTAGACCTTTGCAAGTCGGCTTGGTGATCACCTTAATTGCCACTTCCATCGCCGGGATTTTGTCAAATCCACTATTTACATTGGCTAACCATTCCATCTCCCATACTGCTATTTTGCAAGCAACAGTCAATAGCAGTGTACAGGCACAAAATCTACCACTTTTACCAAAGTTAGATTCAGTGAGTCAGTCTCAACCTTCAGTTGATTCTAATGCTAAGATTTGACCTTCTGAATCTCAATAAAACTTTGCACTATTAAAGAAGTGCCTGTTTGCTAATTAGCAAGCAGGCATTTTTAAAGTTAAATTCACTAAACCGAGATTCAGCAACGTAATTACTCAACTAAAAATTGCTAGGTTGAAACTAATACAAAGACGCTCTTACACAGACACAGATAATTTTTAACCACCCAAAGTTTTTTAGGCAGACCACTATTCCCAATCCCAAATCCTACGAGTTAACAGGTATCTTAATTATAAATTCTGCACCTTTTCCTGGACTAGAAAAACAGCTAAGTTGTCCGCCATGTTTCTCCACTATAATCTGATAGCTTATAGATAGACCTAGCCCAGTACCTTTGCCCACGGGTTTAGTTGTGAAAAATGGGTCGAATAGCTTTGAGCGAACTTGTTCGTTAATTCCCAAACCATTATCAGTAATAATAACCATTATCCAGTTTTCATCGATTACTTCAGTTGTAATTTTAATTTGGGGATTATCAGTTGTTTTTGAATTGTCTGTTGACCACCGACCACTGAGTGCGGACTTTTCCAGTGCATCGATCGCATTAGCTAAGATATTCATAAATACTTGATTGAGTTGACCAGGGTAGCAAGTTATATTCGGCAGTTGTCCATATTTTTTAATGACTTTGATTCGTGGGTACTCATGTCTAGCTTGCAAGCGATGATCCAAAATCATTAGAGTGCTATCAATTCCTTCATGGATATTTACTTGCTTAAATTCTGCTTCATCAAGTCTCGAAAAATTTCGTAATGATTTAACAATTTCTTGGATGCGCTGTGTTCCCACCGTCATTGACTCAAAAATTTTAGTAATGTCTTGAATCAGAAAATGTAAGTCTATTTCTTCTATTTCATTTTGAATTTCTAGAGGAGGATTGGGGTAAATGTGTTGATAAATTTCCACCAATTTTAGTAAATCCTGAGTATATTTATGGGCGTGGTGGAGGTTACCATAAATAAAACTGATGGGGTTATTAACTTCATGGGCAATACCAGCGACCATCTGACCTAAACTAGACATTTTTTCAGCTTGGATAAGCTGAGTTTGGGTAAGTTGTAGTTCGTTTAGTGTTTCTTGTAAAGCAGTTGTACGTTCTTCAACCCGAATTTCTAGGTCTTCATTCGCTTTCTGGAGTTCTAACTCCGCCTGTTTGCGTTTTTGAACTTCTTTGGCTAACTCATCAATTTTCTGGTTTAGAAGGACGAAATTATTACTGGCTACAGTTCTATTTTCTAAGCGCAGAAGAATTAAAGCTGAAGATTCAGGAGACCAAGGTTGAATAACTGCTCCTTGAGTGCGGCATATTAATGTATGCCCATCATTTGTACGCAAAGTTAAAGAACCTAAAGTCATTGCTCTACTAGTAGAACAAGCTTGCAGATACTTTATAATATCGTTGGCAGACTCAGTTACCAGCTCAAAGAGCGTTTTTCCTCGCAGTTCCTGACGGCGTAATCGCAGCATATCTGCTACTGGTTGATTCGTAGCTAACACCTGACCCTCACTACTCACCAGAAGTAAAGGTTCTGGTAAAACTCTGGCAAATTCAATAAATTGTTCAGGAGTCATGGAGCTGACAATTTCTGGTTAGACTATACTTTAGTAATCTGCATCAGGGCTAGCGTTTTAGAGTTCCTTTACTGTCGAAGAGTTTACACAGATTCTAGTCCCTTATAGTATTCTCGACCTTCTGCATCTTCTGCTTCTTGAGTAAGTTTTAAGTAAACAATAACTCTGCATCCAGAAGCACCGTTTGCTATGGTATCTTGCAATTCTACTTTCGCATACCCTAGATTATTAGCTGCGATCGTTCCAAAAACGTTTGAAGTCATCATGCACATCGCAGGGCGATTAAGCACTTTTTCGCCAAATGGGCAAACGCTATTGCCAAAAACAATTTTTTCATCATCCTGCTCAATAATATAAAAATTGCCTTGAATTCGTCTTTTTAAATCAACTAAAACATCAGCTACCTGCTTACGAGAAAGATTTGAGACTTCCAAGGTAGATTTGTAATCTTGGTTAATTTGCCTACCCATTCTTTCTCCAACTACACTAATAAAACCAGAGGCTTCTTCTATGCCAACTACATCTTGCAAAGTCCCAGACAGTTCTCTAATTAATGTACGTAAAAATATATCTCGTTCTAAAGAAACATTAAGCGTACTGATTGAATGATTAAGAAAATTTGTCATAGATTTTAAATACACAATTTTATAACTATAGTTATAGAGTTCCCAAAAATGCATCTAGAGTAACTACTTAATATTTTTTATATATTTTATTGAATAATTGATTGATAAAGTTTTGCTATTTTAGGAAGTTGGAATAGTAATGATAAACTCTGAACCTTCTCCTGGGACTGAGTTTACCTCCAGGGTTCCTCCATGTTTATCCACAACAATTTGACGAGCAATAGATAATCCTAATCCTGTACCTTGACCTACGGGTTTAGTGGTGAATAAATTGTCAAATATTTTTTGCTGGATATCAGATGACATTCCCATACCATTATCTTTAATCCGAATCAAGACATGATTATTATTTTCAATCAGGCTGGTTTGAATCCAAATTTTATTAGGACACGCTTCAATTTCATTATAGCTACGCCCTAAATTAAACTCTTCCAAAGTATCAATAGCATTAGCTAATAAATTCATAAATACTTGATTGAGTTGTCCACTGAAGCATTCTATTTCTGGCAAATTATCATAATATTTAATAACTTCAATATTGGGACGAAATTCTGATGCTTTTAAGCGGTGTTTGAGAATCATAATTGTGCTATCAATGCCATCGTGAATGTCGCAAAAAACTTTGCGATCGCTATCTGCTCTCGAAAAGTTTCGTAGACTGGTACTGATGTTGCGAATCCGTTGAACACCTTCTTTCATCGAATAAATTAAATTAGGTAGATCGGAAAGTATATATTGCAAATCCATCGCTGCAATTTCTTCTTGAATTTCTGCAACTGGATGAGGATAATACTGTTGATAAAGGTCAATGAGCTTAATCATGCCTTGGAAATATACTGAAGCATGTCCGAGATTGCCATGAATGAAACCAACTGGATTATTAATTTCATGAGCAACTCCTGCGACTAATTGACCTAAAGCAGACATTTTTTCTGTCTGTACAAGCTGGAGTTGTGATTCTTGTAAATTTTTTAGTGCCTTAGACAAGGCTGCTGTTCTTTCTGCAACTCGTTTTTCTAAAGTTTTTGTGAGATTTCGTAACTGAAGATGGGTTTTAATTCTAGCTAATAGTTCTTGCTCATGAAATGGTTTTGTAATGTAGTCAACTGCACCGATATTTAGACCTTTTATTTTACTTTCTGTATCTGAGTTTCCTGTCATAAAAATTACAGGAATATCACAAGTTTCATAATTTTCTTTCAACTTTTTACATGTCTCAAAACCATCTATTTTTGGCATCATTACATCTAACAAAATTAAATCAGGTAGTCTAGATTCAACCTGTTTCAGTGCCTTTTCTCCATTAACTTCTGTTATTACTTCAAAGCCTGCATTAGTTAATATTTCAAAGACAATTTCTAAATTAGTAATAGTATCATCCACCACTAAAATTAAGTTATGTTCTGAAACATTAGATATTTTTATATATGGTTCATAATTCATGTATTTAAATTAATTTAACTCCTAGTTACTTGTAGAACGCTAGCTCTTGGATTGCAACTATGCAACCTCTATTTTCTTAATAGGCTGACTGAGAAATAAGAATCTGACAATTATATAGTTCCCAAAAACTCTAATAACAGCAACATTTTTAGATTAAATTACCTATATTGTATGGAGCATTGCTAAAGATGGATATACTACTAAATCTTTGCTTTTAGCAAATTTAATTACCATTTTTTCTGAAATTAACTATTATTACCCTTGTCTTTTCATAAAAATAGGACTAGCTCAAAACAGTATTTTTTTGCCATAGATTAAGTTTTTTAGTTCGTCAACAGCATTTATGCTGAGCAGACGAATAGTAACTAATGTTATGAAAAAATATAATTACACATAATTACGGTTATATTTTTGAAAAAAAATTAATATTATTTAATCAAAATTCTAATTATTTATATATTTTTACATACTGCAATAATTTAAGTAAGCATGAGTTCCATACTTTAGAGAAAGTGATTTTACAGTGAATCTTTTTAAAAAAACTCTGTAATACGTTCTGAAACAGTCTATTGCCTTTGTCATCTCTTGGTCGATGTTTATTCATTATATTACATTTAATTAAGTTAATGTTGAAAAATGATCTTTTACTTGATAAATATTTCAAAATGATTACATCAAAAGTTACATCTTGATTGCAGCAAAGTATCTCAATACTTGGCTCAATCTTTGATTTTTTATTGCAGTTGACCCAAGTCGCAACGGCAAAATTGTACCTTTGAGGACTTTTAAAACAACCTTTAAGAGATTTTTATGCAACAATTACTTTGCTCTGGTTTATACTGTCCATTTCCACTCCAAATTAATAAGCATGTTGATGTTTTAGAAAAATATGCTCTTGAATGGGTGCTTCGGTTCAACCTCTTGGCGAATGAATCAACTTATAAAAGATTTTATAAGTCGAAATTCTTTTTATTAGCTGCATCTGCATATCCTGATAGCAATTTTGAAGAACTTAAAATTGCAAATGACTGGCTGAGTTGGGTGTTTATTTGGGACGATCAATGCGATCTCTCGGAGTTAAAAAAGCAACCTCAAGTATTAAAGACTTTTCACCAAAGATATTTGAAAATACTGAATGGTGCGGAAATTACAAACCAGGATACACTATTCAGTCATGCATTAATTGACTTACGACAACGAACTCTCCAAAGAGCTAGTATTAAATGGTTTAAGTACTTCATCAGTTACTTGGAAGACTACTTCTATGGGTGTATTCAGGAAGCAACCAACCGCGCTAAGGGAATCGTACCTGATGTGGATACTTATATTACGATACGCAGGTCAAGTGTAGGGGTTTATGCTGTTCTCGCATTAACTGAATTTTGTCATCAGTTCATGATTCCCGATGTTCTAAGAAATCACTATCTTGTGAAAAAACTGGAACTAATTACAACTGACATTATTGCCTGGTCTAACGATATTTTCTCAGCATCTAGAGAAATAGCCAGTGGTGATGTTCATAATTTAATATATGTTCTGCATTATCACAAAAAAAAATCTCTAGAAGAAGCAATAGAGCAGGTAACTAAAATCCACAATGAAGAAGTAAATTCTTTAACAATTATAGAATCATTTCTTCCATCTTTGGGCGAAGAATTAGATGGTTATTTGACAAAGTATATATCAGGAATGCATAGTTGGATTAGCGGTAACATTGAATGGTGTTTTCATTCTTCTCGTTATAATAATTCAGAAAGACTAGAGCTAAAAGAGTTTTAATAATCGAATCTGACTATACATTTATTAGCCAAAGTTGCTTAAAGAGTAATGTGGAATATTAAGCTAGAGTGGATTCAAGTTTTACATAATCAACCTTGAATCCATTACGTTAAGTTATTTATTTAGGAAGAATAAATCACCATTAGCTAACTACAATTTTAAAGTCAAAAAAATAGATGCAATTACCTAATCTTGTCAAAACTCCATCTTTACTACAAAAGCTTCAGTGGGTTAGTGACCCTATAGGCTATATGGAAAATGCAGCCCAGCAATATCCTGATATTTTTACTGCTAGGATAATTGGTTTTGGGGATACCGTAGTTTTTGTGAACCATCCCCAAGCAATCCAGGAAATTTTAACTAACGATCGCAAGAAGTTTACAGCCGTCGGAGAACTCAACGAAATTTTGCAGCCCCTATTGGGGAGTTATTCAGTCCTGATGCTGGAGGGCGACCGCCACAAACGCCAACGAAAACTCGTGGCACCCTCTTTTCATGGAGAGCGGATGCAAGCCTATGGTCAGCTAATCTCTAATGCTTCTGAAAAAATCTTTAGTCAGTTACCACTAAATAAGCCATTTTTTGCTCGTGACCTAACAAAAGAAATATCTCTGCAAGCTATTTTACAAGCTATATTTGGCTTTCATGAGGGAGAAAAAATTCAAAAACTTAGGCAACTATTGCCATCGTTCTTACAGCTTTTTGAGTCGCCAGTTAATTCTAGTTTATTTCTTTTCTCATTCTTGCAACAAGATTTAGGAGCTTGGAGTCCTTGGGGAAAGTTCCTGCGCGTTCGAGAGAAAATCGATCAATTTCTCTACACTGAAATTGCTCAGTGTAAGCAACAACACGATCCAGAACGCATCGATATTCTCTCTTTGCTGATATCATGTCGAGATGAAGCAGGCCAAGCGATGACAGATCAAGAGTTGCGCGATCAGTTAATAACTCTTATACTTGCTGGCTATGATACTACTGCAACAGCAATGGCTTGGGGATTGTACTGGATTCACAAAAAGCCTTTAGTCCGTGAAAAACTGCTCCAAGAACTGGATAGTCTCGGTGATTCCTCAGATCCTATAAGCATTTCCCGACTGCCATATCTCACAGCTATTTGTAATGAAACTTTGCGAATTTACCCTGTCACTATGTTTTCGTTTCCCAGGGTAGTGCAAGAACCTCTGGAATTATTGGGACATCCTTTAGAGGCTGGAACTATAATGCTTCCCAGTATTTATCTCACTCATCATCGAGAGGATTTATATCCCCAGCCTAAGCAATTTAAACCAGAGCGCTTTATTGAACGTCAATTTTCTCCCTATGAATTTCTACCCTTTGGCGGTGGTGTCCGTCGTTGTATGGGCGAGGCCTTGGCTCTATTTGAAATTAAGCTAGCATTAGCAACAGTTGTGTCACACTATGACTTGGCGCTAGTCGAGCAGCGGCTAGAGCAACCTCAGCGTCGAGGTTTTAACCTTGCGCCAGGGAGTGGAGTCAAGATGGTAATTACGGGACGGCGTATGCGTCAAGAGTCTTTAGTAAAGATGACAACTACATCTATATCTTAGAACACTAATTCAGTCATCTCTAAATGAGAAAAAAGACATAGGGAAATAGGGGAAATGGGAAGATTGTAGATGGAGAGAGAATTTCACTCCACCACCCTACCCCTTCCACGCTCCGAATATCCATACGCTATACCCAATTATCTTTGTTGCATTGGTATCTCAATTAGGAACTCAGTCCCTTCTCCTAGTGTGGAATTACAAGTTAAACTACCCTTGTGTTTGTCTACGATAATCTGATAGCTAATCGACAATCCTAAACCCGTACCGCTTCCTACCGCCTTGGTGGTAAAAAATGGATCAAAAATTTTCTGCTGCACGGCTTCTGTCATCCCAGAACCGTTATCAGCAATCCGAATCATCACTGTATTGGAATCTGTTAGTTGAGTAGAGATGCGAATTTCTCCTTGATAATTTTTTATTTTTTCTTGACCTTCTGATGGTTGCAAACCTCTATTGGAATTTTTCTGTGGGTCATTTACGAATAACTGATAACTAATAAAAAATGACTCTTCTAAAGCATCGAGCGCATTACTTAAGATATTCATAAATACCTGATTTAGCTGACCAGCGTAACAAGTAACTTCTGGAAGATTTTCATATGTTTTGATAATTTTAACTTCTGAAAAGCTGATACCGATACCCTGTTTTGTGTCTAGAGATTTTCTTTTGATTCGATGCTGCAAGATCATTAAAGTGTTGTCTATTCCTTCATGAAGATCTACAGGCTTCATCTCGTATTCATCAAGACGGGAAAAGTTGCGTAAGCCCAAAACAATAGTGCGGATACGCGAACTTCCAATCTTCATTGAATCTAGAATTTTTGGCAAGTCTTCTGCTAAAAATTCTATGTCTATTTCCTCTAATTTATCCTCAATTGCAGGCGAATAACCAGGGTATTCTTGCTGATAAACAGCTATCAAATCCAATAAATAGTGGACATATTCACTAGTATGAGCAATATTCCCATGAATAAAATTAATTGGATTATTAATTTCATGGGCAATTCCTGCTACCATTTGACCTAAAGAAGACATTTTTTCACTTTGAATTAACTGAATTTGAGTGCGTTTCAGTTCTTGTATAGCTTGTTGTAATCTTTCATTTTTATCGTTTAGTTCCTGGGTTCTCTCATTGACTTTTTGTTCTAGAGTATGGTTGTATTTCTCCAAGCTTTCTTTAGCTTGTGCCAAATTTTTGTAGAGGATAGCATTTTTTAGGGATATTGCTGCTTGGGTAGTAAGGAGTTTCAGGACTTCTATGCGATCGCGTGTAAATGCTCGAGTCGTTAAATTATTTTCTAGATAAAGAATTCCAATCAATTTACCTTGATTGAGAATAGGTATAGATAATAAACTCTTGGGTTCCTCACAGATAATATAGCTATCGGTTGCTAAAAAAGAAACAGCCATTGCATCATCAATAACCAAGATTTCTCTGGAGCGTTTAACGTAGTTAATCAAAGTAATGGGAACATCATAGCTTGATTCTAAGGAAATTGATGGAAACTCTGTGTAAGGATGCTCAAAAGTCGAACTTGAACAAACTGCCATAACAGTTAATGGTAAGCTATCATCTTCGCTTAAAATCAAAGCACATTTAGAGGCYCCTGCATTCTCAATCGCAACTTCCATTAAAGTAGAAAGCAGTCGCTCAAGCTCAATTTCCTCAGACAAGGCTTGAGATGCTTTAATAAATGCAGCTAAATCTAGAGAATCAGAAATACTTGTCTTTGAGCCAATCATAGTTTGTTGATTACTCAAACTAGATAAAGATATGTTATTCCAAGAAGTACTTTCTTGGCTGGAATCGATATTCGGTTTTAGTTTTTCTTGCTGAAATACAGCAGCGAGTAATAGGGGATAGCGTTTTACCAAATCATCAACTTTTGCTACCGCTCCCCAACGAACATAGCTATAGTAAGCATCTGTAAGGTAACTTTGGGCAATCTTATGTTTCCCCCATTGTAGATAGAATTTGGCAGTGAGTTCTTGAGCGAGTGCTTCTTCATTAACATACTCATGTTCTTTAGCCAGGGTAATAGCGCGATCGTACAATTCTATTGCTTCAAGATATTGACCGCCTATTCGATATCGCTCAGCCTCTACAAGATAATATTTATGTAAATAATTCATGGGAGCAAAATCTGCCCAATGCTCCATTTTTTGCTGATTCCCTTGAACTTTATTCAAAATACACTTTTGCTCAGAATCGGAGACATCCGAGTATACAGCCAGTCGTGCTAGTGAATCATACAAGTAAAAAATAGGAGTTACTTGCTGTCCTGTTCCACCTTGTAAATACTTTTCTGCTAAAGTAACATTTTCCAAGGCTGAAGAGTATTGCTGAAATAGGTAACAAAGATGAACTTTACTTACATATAAGTAGAAAATTCCCATGACATCATTGGTGTCAAGATAAAGTGGTAGCATTTTTTCTTCATCGTAAGCTTCACCAGTTAGATGACAAGGATTTCCTACATTTCCTAGCAAATTCAAGACGCTTTGTCGGTGGATGGTAATCCAGTTAAATACTGTTTGTTGGTTTATTTGCTTGATGACACTGCTGTAATTTGCCATGTCACGTTCTAGCTCCGTGAGTTCTTTACCAATGAAATATGAAGAGTAGGAATAAGAGTGGAGATAATAAGCTGCATATTCTAAATCTCCTATTTCTAGTCCAGCATAGTAACCTTCCAATAAAGGTTTTAATCCTTCTCTAATATGTTCCTTCCAATGCCGAATAGTTGTGTGAAATCCCAGCATAATTTTAGTTTTAACATCTTTAGTATTCCCCCGAGCCACCAGATTAACAGCCAGTTTACCAAATTGATAACCAGACTCAATATCTCCTACTAAACTACTAAGTATTAACCCGTAATTACTATAGCCAAAGGCAGATAATGGAGCATTACCATATTTGAGCGATAATTCGATTTGTTTGAGAACAATTAGCAGAAAAATTTTCGGAGCAACTGCATAGGTAATAGAGATTGCAGTTGCTAATATACGCATTATTGCTAAATATTGAGCTTCTATCATCTCTGGCAGATTAATTAAATCTTCATGCCTCCCGTTGAGATTTGATGTTAATTCTGCCATTGCTAACTGAATATCAGATTCTCTTGGATCTTCGGGAAATCCCACCCCTAAAAGTTTCAAAAATGTGAGTGCAGTATTTACAGCTTTTAGTGTTTGGTTCTGCGCTCCATAAGCTTGAATTTTTACTTCATAAACTTTTACTTTTTCTAGCAGTGGTTTACGTACCAACACTACCTCTGCTAGTTGCTCCATTTGTTCAAAGTTGCCAGCTAAATATGCTGCTTCTATGGCAGTTTCATATAAAGCCAGAGTCAGATGATGTTTTGTTTCCCAGCTATTATCTGCGAGTAGTTTGATGCCAGTAGTTAAATATCTAACCGCAGCTACATAAGCTGTTGAAGCTAAAGCTTTACGTCCAGCAATTAAATTCATCTGCGCTAGTTGATCTCGCTTAGTTTGATGGCAAATAAATTCCACTGCAATATTAAACTGATTGACAAGCTCAAAAATCCTTTCTTCCTGCTCTGCAACTGGAATATTGCTTAGTAACAATAGCCCAATTTTTAAATGAATTGGCTTCTTTTGTTCTTCAGGAATTAAAGAATAAGCGGCTTGCTGTACCCGGTCATGTACAAATTTATATTTAGGTATTTGTAAATTAACGCTTGCAAATTGTGTAGATTCTATTCCTCGAACAATTGACTCTTGATTAGTATCATCTGCTGGAAAAATGTTGTAAATTTCAGTCTGTGGTAAAATTAGCCCATCAAGTAATGCTTGCCACAAGTCTGATGCTGTATCTACTACCGATTTTTCATGAACGATGGCTAAAGTTTTTAAGTCAAATTGATTCCCAATGCAAGCAGCAAGTTGTAAAACTTTTTGGGTATTTATTGGCAGTTTTTCTATTTGAATTGCAATAAATTCTACTACATCCTCTGTAAGAGCTAAATCTTGAATTTGAGAAATATCATACTGCCAATAACCAACATCCATGTTTAATCTAATTAGCCCTTCTTCATATAAAGACTTGAGAAATTGAATAGAAAAGAAAGGGTTACCTTTTGTTTTAGTAAACACCATCTGAGTTAGAGGAACAGCAACTAATTCCGGACAATGGAGAGTGTCAGCAATTAAATTATTTAAATCAACTTGACTTAATGGGCTTAAAGTAATAGTACTAATATTTGCCCCTGATTGTTGAATTTCTTGTAGTGTCAAATAAAGTTGATGTGTTTTTAAAATTTCATTATTTCGATAGGAACCAATTAACAATAAACCTCTATTAATTTCAGCTATTTGTTCTATTTCTCCTGAAATATTAGACCAGCTACTTTCACACATTAATAGTTGAATTAATCTTAAAGAAGCTGTATCTGCCCATTGTAGATCGTCAAGAAAGATAACCAGGGGATGTTCCTTAGTAGTAAAAATTTGAATAAATTTCTGGAACAAGAAATTAAAACGATTTTGAGCAGCACTGCCAGAAAGCTCTGTAACTGGAGGTTGCTTGCCAATAATCTGTTCGAGTTCAGGAATTACATCAATAATTACTTGAGTTTGTATACCTAATTCTTGGAGTATCTTGGCTTTCCATTGTTGAATTTGGGCATCAGTTTCTGAAAGTAGTTGCCCGATTAAGTCTCGAAAAGCTTGCACTAACCCTGATAAGGGAATGTCACGTTGAAACTGCTCGAATTTTCCTTTAATGAAGTAACTCCCCTGGCGCACAATGGGTTTATGGACTTCATTGACCACAGCAGTTTTGCCAATACCAGAGAAACCCGCTACCAATACCATTTCTACTCCTGGGAGTCCTTCCTGACTAAGGGAAGACACTGCGTTGGGGAGCCACTTGGTTGGAGGAGTTTCCTGGCTCAAAGCAAGCGGCGTCAGTTCTACTGACCTGTATTCCTTCCTGATAAGAGGGTGCGTCGACTGACAACCAGTAGGATAGTATTTGGCATGAGATTCAAAGGGTTTAGCAACTCGCTCAAAAGCCGCTAGTAGGGTTTGAACTTCATTTTGCCGACCATAGAGTTTTTCAGGGATTACAAAACGGTCTGAAATATCACGGTTGCCTAGTTTAAAAGCTGTAATATTTCCTGTCTCTTGCCACTGGTTTTGACACACTTGTAAATCATGCTTTAACCCCAATGCACTCTGATAACGGTCTTCGGCATTTTTGGCCATCAGTTTGCTGATAATATCAGACAAAATTGGCGGGATATTGGAGTTAATCCGGCTAGCTTTTAGTGGTTGTTTAGCAATGTGAGAGTAAACTAACTCCATTTGATCTTTGCTAGTGAAGGGTAACTGCCTGGTGAGCAGTTCAAAGAAGGTGACACCAAGAGAATAAAAATCAGTGCGGTAGTCAATACCTCGGTTCATCCTACCAGTTTGTTCTGGCGAAATATAAGCCAGAGTACCTTCTAAAACATTGGGATTTGTGATAAATTGAATTTCTCTTGGTAGGAGTGTGGCAATACTAAAGTCGATGATTTTTATTTCGCCAGTAGTTGGATTAATCAGAATATTGGCAGGCTTAATATCTTTGTGAATGATGCGAGCGTGATGCAATCCTTCAAGGATAAAAGCAATTTTAATAGCAATTTTAAAAAACTCATTTAGAGAAATTATATTTTCTTTTTTATCCTTATCTTTTAGTTGCCATTGTTGAAGGCAAATACCGCCAAAATCTTCCATCACTAGAATATAGCTGTTACGGTAGTTTTCTAAGCTATAGGGTTTGACGATACCAGGAAGATCGAGATTTTTAGTAATGATGTATTGATTGCGAAACTGGGCGATTTCCCCAAATGTTGGATATTCATTCCGCATCAATTTGAGGACGACTAACTTTTGGTCTTGTTCCCTAATACCCCGATAAACTAAGGTTTTACTACCTGAGTAGATTTGCTCAGTAATGCGATAGCCAGGAAACGTATATAGTGTATCTAGTATTACTGACATTGCAACCTATGCTCATAATTTTTGTTTCTATGGTTTAGTATTCCCGTGTTTACACTATCGTTATCATTAATTGATAAAAAATATTTCTTAATTTTATTTTATTAATGTATTTTTGAAAAATTATATTAATAATTAAATTTAGCTGGATATTTAATATATTAAATTGATGTTTGATAACTGTATTAAAAATAATTTGAGTTAATAAACGTTGTATTTTTAGTAAATTTAGGGGAACCTTTTATGATATTTTTAATTTCTATTAGACTTAGAAAGCAATTAAAAAAGCCTGCCGAACTCCTTTAATTAAGAGTAAACTACGGCAGACTTAATGCATCTAAAAATCGTTTGCTAGACTAGTAAGTGAGGTTAATAATATCCTCTCACCTTGACCAAGCAATTAGTAATTAGTAATTATTAATTCGTAATTTAAAGTGCAAACGATAATCACGAACACAACTAACCTAATATGCGTCAAAGTTGCATATTCTCTGGTTAAGACCGTTGTTTGTCCTTTTACCAATGACTAACGACAGCCAAGTGAAGTAGTTATGCAATATTAAATGTGTTTTAGCTTATTTGATTTTTTGTTTAATGAAAGTCACAACTTGAGTTAGCTGTTTCTTCAAGCCATCAATTTCTGCTTGCATTTTGGCAATTTTATCATTCAACGCCTCAATTTCCGTTTGGGAGACTGCTGGTGGGGTAGAGGTTGGTATTGTAGTATTTGCAGTAGGTGGGGTTGTGAGTATGGCATTTGGCTCACTAGAAGTTGCTACCGCAGCACTTGTGACACTATAGGTTGTAATGGTGCCATTCTTGGCGGGGGCTCCTACTGCGACTAGTTCTGGGCGTGGCTGTTTCGCTTTTGTCATAGCTAACTTAATTGCGCCAATTAGTTGCTTCTGATCGAAAGGCTTGCCCAAAAATTCAAAATATTCAAATGGTTCAGGGATTTTCTCGGTCACCTCTTCTTTGCGACCAGACATAATCACTAAAGGAATTTTCCTTAACTCTGGATGAGCTTGAACTTGCTGGAAAACTTCCCAGCCACTCATTTTAGGTAATAGAAAATCCAGCATAATCAGGCTCAGTTTTTCCTGAAGGATAAAATTTAGTCCTTCCACTCCGTCTTTTGCTTCCAGTACCTCAAAATTGCCTGGAGGCAACATTTCTCGTACTTTTACCCTGACAACTGTAGTGTCATCGATAACTAAAATTTTATTGCTTGCCACGACTGTTTGCTCTAACAGAAACTTTAAGTGTAAATAGCGGCTTTGCCGATTGTCCTTGAGAATTCTCCCACTATATACAAAATATCTATCAATTGGGGGATAGTATATTTCGGTATAAGTAACACTATTAGGCGTGTTTTGTAAAACTTTTGCTTGTGTTGTTTTTAATTTGTGTCATTGTGATATTTAAAGCTTTAGCCTTTATCTAAGGCATCAGCTATATGGGTATAGGGAGAATTCTTTTTCTACGTCACTGCACATCCGCATCTGACAAAGACATGCTGTTTCGACACTCTCGGAGATTTTGAGATGATTTCGTCACAACAAGCCGAACTCAAGTCTGAAATTATGGCAATGCCTAGCTGGCTACGTCGCTCGATTGGCAAAGCCAGCGAAATCTCTACCGTACAACGCATTATTAAACAGCGCCAAATTCACACAATTTGTGAACAAGGTCGTTGTCCCAATCGGGGAGAGTGCTACGCCCAAAAAACCGCAACTTTTTTACTTATGGGCCCTACTTGCACACGCTCTTGTGCTTTCTGTCAAGTAGATAAAGGTCATGCACCAATGCCTATTGATTTAGAAGAACCACAAAAGGTAGCCGAGGCAGTGCAGCTGTTAGGATTACATTATGTGGTGTTGACTTCTGTAGCCCGTGATGATTTGCCCGATCAAGGTGCGGGGCATTTTGTAAAGACGATCGCGACTATCCGTCAATTCAACCCAGAGACTCAAATTGAAGTGCTGACCCCAGATTTTTGGGGTGGTGCGGGCAGGGGGGAATCAGGTCAACGCCAGCGCATAGCTACTATCGTCAAAGCCAAAGTGGCTTGTTTCAACCACAACATTGAAACAGTGCGACGGTTAACCGGGCCAGTGCGCCGGGGAGCCAAGTACGATCGCTCGCTACAAGTGCTGGCTATGGTCAAAGAAATAGATTCGACAATTCCTACCAAATCAGGTTTGATGCTGGGACACGGAGAAACCAGCGATGAAGTCGTCCAAGCAATGACCGACTTGAGGGCTGTGGGATGCGATCGCTTGACTATCGGCCAGTATATGCGTCCTTCTTTAGAACATCTACCAGTCCAAAAATATTGGACTCCAGAAGAATTCGCTCAACTCGGCTCCTTAGCATGGGAAATGGGATTTAGCCACGTCCGTTCGGGGCCTCTGGTTCGTAGTTCCTACCATGCGGGAGAGGAGGGAATCGAGAGTGGGAGATGAGGGAGATGGGGAGGTGAGGAGATAAAGAAGTGTGGGGAGTGTGGGGAGAGAGGGGGGAAAGATTTCTTCCCCATCCTCCCACACCTCCCACACTGCCAATACCCCATGCCCAATCCCCAATCCTCAATCCCCAACTTCAAATATTTCTAAAGAATTTGTGGGATTGGTACACATAATTTGGTATTTCTTAAAAAGTCCTGACATTAGGAGAACCGCATTATGACTGCTAAAACAAACAATTCCGCAGTTGCTGACAGTGGAGCTAAACCTCCCTACGCCTTTCGCACAGGCTGGGCACTGTTCTTGTTAGCTATCAATTTCTTGGTAGCAGCTTATTATTTCCACATTATTCAATAGTTAGAAGTGGAGCGGTGCTACTCAAATCGTACCTTTAAATAAACCTTTGGGACGAATGAGTAGCACCAAAATCATAATCAACAGTGCCACACCTTGTTTATATTGAGAACCCAGCCAAGGGGTGCTGATTTCTTGGACAATGCCAATGATAAAAGCTGCGGCGATCGCACCGTAAGGGTTGCCGATCCCTCCCAAAATCACTGAAGCAAATAATGGTAGAATTAAAAACCATCCCATATTCGGACGCACTGCTGTAATTAAGCCATACATACTCCCGCCCAAGGATGTAAGAGTGCCAATAATTAGCCAAGTCCAGAAAATTACTCGGTCAACATTGATACCTGAAACCCTGGCTAAGTCAAGATCGTCAGCAACTGCTCGCATAGCTTTACCAATTTTGGTATTTTGCAGGAGATAGTGCAGCCCCAAAATTGCTAGCACTGCCAACCCCAATACCAATAATTGATTTTGTGGTATTTTTAAGCCGAAGATGTCTAAAGCCGGGGTAACAGCTAAATCGTAATTTTGATTTTTACCACCCCAAATAAAAATAATTCCATTGCGAAGAAATAAGGCAAGTCCAATAGAAATAATAATCAGCGTGGTGGAAGTAGCACGGATCGAGCGCATTCTTGACCAGAGTAACTTTTCTGATAACAACATTGCTGCCACCGTTCCTCCTGCTGCGAGTATCATTGACAGCCAAATATTAACTCCAATGGTGTTGGTCAGCCAAGTTAGATAGGCTCCTAAAGTGAGAAAGTCACCATGAGCAAAATTAGATAGACGTAAAATTCCATAGGTAAGTGTGAGTCCAACTGCGGTTAGAGCAATAATGCTCCCGACTGCAATTCCATTGACGATTAATTGGGCAAATTGTATATCCATAATCTGAAGTAGCTTGGAAAAATTTTATGTTAGTCTTTCATACAATATTTTTTGGTTTAGGTGCTAAACCCGACACCATAAGTTATGGTTTATAAATAAAAAAGGATTGCCCGCCAACATACATAGAATCCTGTTGGGATTTTTATGCAAAGCTAAACTTGTTCAGCGGTCTAGTTGACCATGCAGCAGTATTCAAGCTTACCAGAACAGAACTCACAGATAGATGCTAGGCCAAAACTTTTGACAACAATTGAGCAACTTCGCGCCGATTTGTGGCTGGAGAAAAGCTTAAACCAGTTGCAAAGTCGCCTTAATGATTGCCTGCTTTGTGCTTGTAATACTGTTACACAGTCACCAGCCGCACAAGCAGAAATTTTCCAAACAGTGGTCAACGAGATTAACACTGCTGTGGACACCAGTCACGTGGGGTTCATGCAGTTTACCGTCGCTATTGCTCTGCTTCAACCACACCGAACATTTGCTAGAGTTTGCTATATTTCTCGTGCCCCGTTTTCTGAGTCACAACCTCCACTGTTGGAAGTAACGCTAACAGTGGGGAAAAAGCTGCCTTTGAGATTACAACAGACCATAGAACTCAAAGATTTGCAGCAGCTTGAGAATCAAAAAATACCGGGTGCTTGGCGGTTAGCTGATGATGCTGGTGAGGTCATAGGCTGGCTAGTTATCGCCACAGCACCGATAGTGTCTGATTGTGAGCCGCTCATAGGAGCGCAAGCTCAACTGAGATCACAATTATTGGCCAGGTCTGCTAAGCAGTGCACTACAGCTTTAATCCAACTTAAGCAGGTACTATCTTGGCAGCAACGGTATCAACAGTTAAATAACTCTAATCAAGAATTGGAGCGCACCAATCAACTCAAAAATCAGTTTTTAGCAAACACCAGTCACGAAATTCGCACACCGCTTAGTTCGATTATTGGGTTTACACACTTGCTGTTAGCTCAAGGCTATGAACCTAGTAGAGAACGTCACCAAGAGTATTTAAATATCATTCAGTCTAGTGGCAAGCACTTGCTAGCTCTGATTAATGATATTTTAGATCTCTCTAAAATTGAAGCTAATCAGCTGGAAGTACAGTGGGAAACAGTGGATCTGCCACTGCTGTGTAGCAATGTTTTGGCACTGGTGAAGGAGAAAGCCGCTAATAAGGGTTTGAGACTAACCCTACAAATTGACTCTGAGATCACAACCCTAGTAGCCGACTCCTTACGACTCAAGCAAATGCTGTTGAATTTACTCTTCAACGCTTTAAAGTTTACCAGCAAAGGCAGTGTTGGCTTACAGGTTGCTTGTCAAGGTTTATTTGTGCATTTTACAGTTTGGGATACTGGTACTGGTATATCCCAAGAAGATCAAGCTCAACTGTTTGATCCCTATTTTCAAATTGCCAATGCTGTAGGAGGTGTTGAAGGTACTGGTTTGGGTTTAGCGGTAACTCGCAAACTTGCTGAAATTCACGGTGGTTCGGTGAAAGTGGAATCTGAAGTAAATCATGGCTCCCGTTTTCTGCTGGTGCTTCCCTTAAAGAAAGCAGAGGAAGTAGGGGAAGCAGGGGGAGTAGAAAGAGTAGAGGAAGCAGAACAAGCAAAATATTCTTTATCTGATTTGGTTGCGACTCCTAGTTCGTCTCCTGAGATATTGCTGGTAGAAAATGACTTACCCAACGGTGATTTGATGCAAATTTATCTATCTAAATTAGGATATCAGGTGACTTGGGTTAAGAATGCTGCAAAGATGTGGGAAGCTTTAAGACAGCTAGAACCAGCAGTAATTTTAATGGATGTTTACTTGCCAGATGGAAATGGTCTGAAGTTGGTGCAGGAACTCAGAGAAAATCCCCAATATGAGAATATTCCAGTGATTGCCCAAACTGCAATGGCGATGAAAGGCGATCGCGAAACTTGTCTAGCTGCTGGAGTAAATGATTATATTTCTAAACCAATTGATTTAGCACTTTTAGCTCGTTTGGTGGCCAAGTATAGTAAACCGCCAAACTTGATTGATGGGAAGTAGGGACTGGGGACTAGAGACTGGGGACTAGGAGTGAGAAGCTTTTTTATAATTTTTCTACACTTCCTCATTACCCCTTATCCTCAGAGGGGACCCCACCTTCTCCATCTCCTCATCTGCCCACAACCTAATCCCCAATCAGTACCCAATCCTCCAAAACTAATGACTACAATGGAATTTGTTGGGTGCTATAGGGTTTTGGCAGGGTTGATAAATGATGCTGACAGAAAAATTTGAGCAATTAAGAGCTTTATTTCAAGAAATGGAGCAGGCGTTGATTGCCTACTCTGGGGGCGTTGATAGCACTTTGGTTGCCAAAATTGCTTATGATGTATTGGGCGATCGCGCTTTGGCTGTGACTGCTGTTTCTCCTTCGCTGTTGCCAGAAGAGTTGGAAGACGCCAAAATTCAAGCCGCAACTATTGGGATTGCTCATCAAATTGTCCAAACTCACGAAATGGAGAACCCCAATTACACCTCTAACCCTGTTAACCGGTGTTATTTTTGCAAAAGTGAATTGCACGATACTCTCAAACCTTTGGCTTTACAGTTGGGTTATCCATATGTAGTGGATGGCGTGAATGCGGATGATTTGCATGATTATCGTCCAGGAATTCAGGCAGCGAAACAAAGAGGTGCGCGATCGCCTTTAGCAGAAGTAGGTGTTACCAAAGTTGAAGTTCGGCAACTTTCGCAACAACTGAGTTTACCTTGGTGGGATAAACCTGCTCAACCTTGTCTGAGTTCCCGCTTTCCTTATGGTGAAGAGATTACTGTAGCTAAGTTACAACGAGTTGGTAGAGCGGAAATTTTCTTAAGAAAGCTGGGTTGGGAGAATTTGCGCGTGCGATCCGAAAGCGATACAGCACGTATTGAATTAGCACCAGAACAAATTAAAGAGTTTGTGTTGACTACGGATTTACAAATATTAGTTGACGCATTTCAAGATTTTGGATTTATCTATGTAACCTTGGATTTAGAAGGTTATCGTAGCGGGAAGTTGAATCAAGTTTTAAATCGGGAAGCCTTGGGTGTTATCGCAGGAGGCAGGAGGTAAAAACATTACTCTTGTTGACATTGACGCTTATTATTGTGTCCTAAGCTATATGACTATGGCTATAAGTGATCGGATTTTAGATTTCTCAAGGCAAAGTAAAAATACAAAACAAAGAATAAATATAAAAGGATTGTCAGCCATATAAATAAATTTATGTGGTTCTTTACTTTTTAGCTTGTTTGCGATCGCTCAATTCTTGCCCTGAGTAAGTTTGTATTCTATCTGCTGTAGTGCTGATCGCCACACATCATACCCTTCTTGCGACAGATGCAAGCCATCTGTGGTCAACTCTGGGCGCAAATTGCCTTCCATATCTGTAAACCAACTATAAATGTTTAGATAATTAGCACCTTCTTGTTTGGCAATCTGCACTAGTTGGGCGTTAATCTGACGAATGCGGCTATTGGAAAGTTTTGGTAAGCGAGTCGGCAGAATTGATTGGACAATAATTTGAGCTTGTGGGTGAGTCTGCCGTAAACGACGGACAATCCGGCGATAATTATGCAAAATTGTTTCATCACTAGCACCTTTTCGTAAGTCGTTAATTCCAGCCATGATATAAATTACATCCGGACGGGTTGCGGAAAATGCCCCTAATCTTTTTAAAACACCAGCGGAAGTATCTCCAGAAATACCTTGATTGAGCCATAATTTACCACTAGGCAATTTTTCTCTAGGAAACCACATGCTCAACGAATCACCAACTAAGATACTCAAGTGATTTCTACCTTGACCTTGGGCGATGGCTCTTGCTTCTAAAGCTAATAAACTTTTCCAGTCTTCATAAGTTAGTTGACGCTTCTTGATTGACTCCCACAACGATTGCAAATTATCACTATCCCCGCGTGTATAAATCTGACCTGTTTTCAGGGCTGCCAATCTTTGGTAGTAAAGTTGATTACCAGATGTCAGTGAGAGACTAGTTGCTTGGTCGCTAGAGTTAAGTGATGACTCTGCTGGGGTTGGCGATCCCTGGCTACTGAGTTCTGGTGATGAATAATCAACGCTGTTGATGTTTTGCTCACCTGCTGTTAACTGCAAACTTTCTAAGGGTTGCAGTGCTTGATTGCTGAGTTCTAGTAAGGAAAAATCAACACTATTGATAGTTTTAGTACTAACTACTGTTTGGGAGCCCTGTTTGAAATCCCACAGGAATCTAGAATTTTCTGGCAGGACAATCGACAGATGTGGAAGAGCCGATGCTGGTATTGCCAATCCTGTTAACAAACCTGCTGCCAACAGATAAGGGTCCCTCATCGCTTTGTCTCTCCTCTACTCACTGCTTTTCCCTATGACAGCATTAGTTGTCTGTATTCAGGAAAATTTTACTTAGGTTAAACTATTATTCTTATTTACACTGTATATTTCTGTAAAGCGTGTTCACGAGATTATATTAGACAATTTACGATCTCTTTAAAGTAGGGTTTTCCCGGTGGTATATAAGTGTGATTTGTGAGAACACCTTTACTCAAAGGAGTATTTTCACCAGCCAACCGCTTTCGACGAGGTAGTTGTGATAAATATTACAACTGACCGCAAACTCCCCGATTACTGAATGATTTTTGACGCTTTCAGGATAGAGGTCTTTACTTTTGATATTGCTAATATAGTGAATAATCATTTGATTTCAAGTTTCTAGATTTCAGTAAATTGTGGCGATCGCATGAGGTTTAATCAACCAAGAGGCGATCGCTTTCTAATTTCTCATATGAAATTGAGCGGTGGAAATGCATCCGTTATCAAATATGGGATTAATCAGATTGATGATTAGAAAACTAGCACAAGAGCAAGGATGGACACTGAAGGAAGTTTCTGAGCCTTCTGGGGTAATTTACACTACAGTTAGATAGTTATGCCCGTCGTAAACAACAGATGCCGCTGTTAAAGACTATACTTGTAATCTTCGTATGACAATAGTTAAATTTATTTTCATCTAAAAGTTGCTTTTTAAATTTAATGCAAAAATTGAAAATCTAACAAAAATTTTCTGCAAGTAGGATAATACTGTGTACTTCTTTTGTAGTTCTCTATGTCAAGGATTTCAAATTTATGTTTGCTCATCGAAGTATGAGTTGAAACACATTTAAATTAAGTTTTAACTATAGAGAATTACTTCATTAGAAGTGCTAAGATTTAGGCTGAATCATTAGTGTTTTGTTTTCCTTCTGTGGCAAGAGCTAGTACAGCGATTGGTGTTAGTCCCATTATTAAGGAGATTGTGCAAAAACAGGCACATTCGACGCGTTTGACCCTAAAAGAAGTTATTCTTATGGGGATGTTAGCGATTGATAAACTTGATGACCAAGGTCGTCAAGAGTTGGCAGATCAAGTTCATCAAATGCAAGTGAATGGAGAAATTTGAGTGAGTAGTTATTATTTATGAGTTATAAATTTTAACTCCTCACTTCTCATTGCTCAGTTTTCAGATAATCTGAATCTTGACTAAAACAATAACGACTTCCCGTTACATAATCATTATTAATTTCAAAATAAATCCATGGGCATTGGAGAGTCTGAGCAACAAAACCAGTTGTATTAGAACCTGCAAATGGATTTAAAACCATTTGACTTTAATCAGTTAAACCTTTGATGAATAACTTGGCGATCCTTTGAAAAAAATGTGCTGGATGGGGTCTAATTTTTGCTGTTTTCCAATGTCGTAAATAAGCGCTATTTGTATTTAGTATTGGCAATTTAAAACAAATTTGGCTTAATTACACCTTAATTATCTTTTTGAAATTTTTTATAAATATCATGTCCAATAAAACGTATTTTGGCTTAATAAACTTTCTGAAGTAATTGCTTCATACTAGGGCTAGAAGGATTTAAAACTTTTTTGTTATCTGTTTTATAATTTAGTGTTTAAGACAACCACTAAACTGTATTTACTGAATCTTTTACACAAATGCGCCTGATTGTCACACACTCAGCATGGGTTGGCAGTCAAGCCGGATTACAGTGCTAGAATTGTTGAGCCAGAAATAAACCTGTGATTTTTTGCCAACGTTATTGGTTCTTTCTGTAAAGGCTATCAAGTTATCTGAGTTTTACAGTTATAACTTGTTTTAATATTGTCTCGATATTTTATTTAAAAAATTCTGAGCTGAGGACAGTGTAATAAAGAAAACTATATTAAATTTGTATTTATATGTATAATAATATACTATTGAATTTACTGAAAAATCAGCACACAGGTTGATAAAACTGATTAAAATGCTACCATTTTTTGTATGGTAGAAATTTTCCAGACATAATGATTTTAACGCGATCGCCCTTGGGGTCTGCTTCTTTTTCCACATCTAAAGTAAAGTCAATAGCGCTCATAATCCTATCGCCAAATTTGTCGTGAATCACGGCTTTAAGTGGGAATCCGTACACGTGCATAATTTCGTAGAAACGATAAATTAATGGGTCAGTTGGTACAACTGGGCCTAATCCTTTTACAGGGTATTCAGTTAAGTCCTTAATATAACTTGCATCTAGCTCCAATGCTTCGACTAGTAACTTAGCTTCTTCTTGGGAAGCACTAGCTTGACGGTAAATTAAAGCAGCAATCCATACCTCATCGCGTCCAATAATTTTTTCTAAATCAGCAAAGCTTAGTCCTTTAGCTTGCTTTGCTGCTAATAACTTTTGAGTAATTTCTGCAATGGACACCTGATAACTCCTATGGTGAATCTTTTAAATTTGCTATGGTTTTGAGTTGCTAAAAATTTAAATAGCTTATTGTATGCTAGCAAGCTCATCTCTAAACAGTAAAAATCTTTTTTGCCATCTTTAGTAATTTATTTCTCCTTTATTGGAAGTTTTGCCTATCTCAATCCAGAAATTTTATTAGCTCTCGGTTGAGTGTTACATTGGACTGTTCATAAAGACTTTTCTTCTCAGTAAATGACTTATTTACCCGCACTATTATTGTTACGTCCAGGCCAAAAAGACAGATTCCCAATGTCGTTCTTTAACAGTTCAATCTCTTCAATTCGCGAAGCACTACTAGCATTATGCGGATATATATGCTCTATAGTAACTTTGCTTAAATCAAAAATACTTATTTCATTTGGTTTTGGTTTGCCATTAGCGCCATTAGAGTACCACTCAACATGATCCTCTAATGTAGTTAAAAAGTGTCTGATAATTATTTTTTTTGAAGAATTATCTTGGTAACTTAACTTTTGTATTAATAGAGATTCAAAAGTTTCATCATGAGCATACTTTTCCTCTACCGCTTTTAATTTATTTCTTAAAGTTGGAATTTTATATTCTTGCGGTGCTTGCCTAATCAATTTTGCATGGTCGTAATATATGGTAGATATTTTTTCAGCGTGTCCTCCCACAATAGTAATATAGCGAAAAGCAAAGCGTTCTAAAATGTCTATGATTTCTATAAATTCCTTTTCCGAAAGACAGTGATAAACACTAAGTAAGAGTGGTATACAAAGTGTATGCCTTAATACTTTTATCAAACGTTGTAGTCTTTCTTGTTGCCAATCTGAAGCAGTAGCATCTCGATAAGGCCACCGTAGCTCTGATATTTCTATAAAAACTTGTTGTTCATTTTTTATATCAGAAATAGTATGAGATACTTTTTTAGCTTCTTCAGTGTCAGCAATCTCTAAAACCACTCCAGATGGAAATTTAAATATATCATCTCGGAATGTCTCTGCCAAATTTCTCTTAGCTGCACCTTTACCCTGATGAGATGCATAGTAATTTCTAAAGAATTGCTCTACATCTGTGACTGGATAACTAAGTATTGTATCCCAGTTATTTTCTGTAAGTATTTGTTCTTTCTCGTGTTTTTCTAATAATTCAAGAGTATCTGAGCGAAGCTTATTTCCATCACTCAACTCTCTCCCTCTATCATTTAGTACAGCAAATAATCTATAAGCTTCACTTCTATCTTCACTAACAATATAAATTACATAACAATCTTCTATAACAGACTTTCGTAATTGTAAAAGAAAGTTAATGCTCCCAATCAAAAGCTCTTTGATATTTTGGTACTTTAAAAGGAATTCGACGACAAAATAAATCTCCTAAGGATGTACTTTCAGGCTGCATAGTCATAGTTTTGATACAAAGCTCATATCTTCTTTTATTAATGTAACAAACGAGACGAAATGTAGTATTACTTATTGGCTAAGTAACAAAAATCCCCCACCTTGCGGCAGGGGATTTTTATTACTTATCTACAAAACTAGTAGCTAGATTAACCGAACTTACCAGCAGTAGAAGCAATCAAGAATGCGGCGTAAGTCACAACATAACCAACTGCAAAGTGCGCCAGACCAACTACGCGAGCTTGAACGATGGACAGAGCCACGGGCTTGTCTTTCCAGCGAACCAAGTTAGCTAGAGGAGTGCGCTCGTGTGCCCAGACAAGGGTTTCAATCAACTCTTGCCAGTAACCTCTCCAAGAGATCAAGAACATGAAGCCGGTAGCCCAAACTAGGTGTCCAAACAAGAACATCCAAGCCCAGACAGACAGGTTATTCACGCCGTAAGGGTTGTAACCGTTAATCAATTGAGCGGAGTTTGCCCACAGGTAATCGCGGAACCAGCCCATGAGGTATGTAGAGTTCTCATTGAACTGAGCAACGTTACCTTGCCAAATACCGAGATGCTTCCAGTGCCAGTAGAAGGTTAACCAACCAATGGTATTGAGCATCCAGAACGCGGCTAGATAGAAGGAATCCCAAGCTGAGATGTCACAAGTACCGCCACGACCGGGACCGTCGCAAGGGAAGGCATAGCCGAAGTCCTTTTTATCAGGCATCAGCTTAGAACCACGGGCATCCAAAGCACCTTTGACCAAGATCAAGGTGGTGGTGTGCAAACCTAAGGCGATCGCATGGTGTACTAAGAAGTCGCCAGGGCCTATTGTTAAGAACAGAGAGTTTGTACCAGCGTTGATAGCATCTAGCCAGCCTGGTAACCAGACGTTAGCGTAGTTAGGCCATGCTGTGTAAGCAATACTATCTGGGTTAGATAACAAGGTATCTAATCCGTACAGTACCTTACCGTTAGCAGCTTGGACGAACTGAGCAAATACTGGCTCAATTAGGATTTGTTTTTCGGGAGTACCGAAAGCTACTACTACGTCATTGTGTACGTACAAACCAAGAGTATGGAAGCCTAAGAAAAGGGATACCCAGCTCAGGTGGGAGATAATCGCTTCTTTATGCTTCAATACGCGGTCAAGAACGTTGCCCTTGTTTTGCTCTGGGTCGTAATCACGTACCCAGAAAATGGCTCCGTGGGCAAAAGCACCAAGCATCAAGAAGCCAGCAATATACTGGTGATGCGTGTACAGCGCTGCCTGAGTTGTATAGTCCTTAGCAATAAATGCGTAAGGAGGCATGGCGTACATGTGCTGTGCTACCAAGGAGGTGATTACACCTAAGGCTGCTAGGTGAAATCCTAATTGGAAGTGCAGTGAGTTGTTGTAGGTGTCATAAATACCTTGGTGAGGCAAGTTAAACTGACCTTCACTCTTAGTTCCCGGAACTAAACCAGCTTTGGAGTTCAGCATTTCTTTGATGCTGTGACCAATTCCGAAGTTAGTCCGGTACATATGACCGGCAACAATGAAAATAACAGCGATTGCCAAGTGGTGATGAGCCATGTCAGTCAGCCACAAAGCTTCTGTTTGGGGATGGAAGCCACCTAAGAAAGTCAGAATTGCAGTCCCTGCACCCTGGGATGTACCAAATATATGTCCAGGAGTATCAGGGTTTTGAGCGTAAACACCCCAGTTACCTGTAAAGAAGGGTGTCAAACCTGCTGGGTGGGGTGGGGTACTCAGGAAGTTGTCCCAACCTACATGCTGTCCGCGAGCTTCAGGAATGGCAACGTGAATCAAGTGACCAGTCCAAGCCAAAGAACTAACACCAAACAGACCTGCTAGGTGATGGTTTAGGCGATGTTCAGCACTCTTAAACCATGCCAGGCTAGGACGGTACTTGGGTTGCAAGTGCAGCCAACMAGCAAACAACAATACGGCTGCGAATATCAACAGGAATACTGAACCGTTGTACAGTTCGGTATTTGTTCGCATACCGATGGTATACCACCAGTGGTACAGACCAGAGTAGGTAATGTTTACTGGATTGCTAGCGCCAGCTTGGGTAAAAGCTTCGATCGCTGGTCTGCCGAAGTGGGGATCCCAAATCGCGTGAGCGATAGGACGGATATGAAGGGGATCTTTAATCCACTGTTCAAAGTTACCTTGCCAGGCTACATGGAACAGGAGGCTGGATGCCCACAGGAAGATGATTGCCAAGTGACCGAAGTGAGTAGCGAAAATCTTTTGGTAAAGATTTTCCTCTGTCATGCCATCATGGGTTTCAAAGTCATTGCCTGTGGCGATCGCATACCATATCCGACGAGTAGTCGGATCCTGTGCGAGATCCTGGCTAAATTTTGGAAATTTTGTTGCCATAGGTTTAATAAATCCTCTGACCTTTAGCCATCAAGTATCAGTGTCTTGAGTCCTGAGTTTAGAGTTCTGAGTTCCGAGTTTAGAGTATTTTCTCTGCAACGCCAGTTGCTTCAAGTCGGCAGAGCCGCTCAAAGCACTGGCTCCTCAGCCCCCAGCCCTCAGCACTCTAAATAACTGATTGCTACCCTACTGAAAGGATATGTGCATGGAAGAATGCCCAAGTAGTAGCAATTCCTCCTAAAAGGTAGTGAGCTACCCCTACAGCGCGACCCTGAATAATGCTCAGAGCGCGAGGCTGAATTGCTGGTGCTACCTTCAGTTTATTATGCGCCCAAACTATCGACTCAATTAATTCTTGCCAGTAGCCGCGACCACTGAACAGGAACATCAAGCTGAATGCCCAAATAAAGTGAGCGCCTAAGAACATGAGTCCATAAGCAGATAGCGCACTGCCATAGGAATTGATGACTTGTGTTGCTTGTGCCCACAAGAAGTCACGCAACCAACCATTAATGGTGATGGCGCTTTGGGCAAAGTTACCACCTGTGATGTGAGTCACAGTACCATCTGGATCTACGGTTCCCCAGACATCTGATTGCATCTTCCAGCTAAAGTGGAAAATTACAATCGACAGGGAGTTATACATCCAGAATAGTCCCAGGAATACGTGATCCCAACCAGATACTTGACAGGTACCGCCACGACCTGGACCGTCGCAAGGGAAGCGGAAGCCCAAGTTGGCTTTGTCTGGAATCAGACGAGAGCTACGGGCAAATAGCACACCCTTAAGCAGAATGAGGACGGTGACGTGAATGGTGAAGGCGTGAATGTGGTGAATTAAGAAGTCTGCTGTACCCAAAGCGATGGGCGCAGCTGCCACTTTGCCGCCAACAGCCAATATTCCGCCGCCAAAGACATAGCTAACTGGTTCTAAGGCATTGGGTGCAGTTGTACCAGGTGCCAAGGCGTGGATATTTTGTATCCACTGGGCAAACACTGGCTGCAATTGAATTGCCGTATCAGAGAACATGTCTTGGGGACGACCCAATGCACGCATTGTATCGTTGTGGATGTAAAGTCCAAAGCTGTGGAAGCCCAGGAAAATACATACCCAGTTCAGGTGAGAAATAATCGCATCCCGGTGACGAATTACCCGATCCAGAAGGTTGTTTTGGTTCACAACTGGATCGTAATCTCGCACCATGAATATGGCAGTATGAGCCGCTCCACCAACAATTAAGAAGCCACCGATCCAAATATGGTGAGTGAATATACACAACTGCGTAGCATAGTCAGTTGCCAAGTATGGATAGGGGGGCATCGCGTACATGTGGTGCGCGATGATGATGGTCAGCGAACCCAAGAACGCCAGGTTAGTTCCCAGCTGAGCGTGCCAAGATGTGGTCAGGTTTTCGTAAAGACCTTTGTGACCTTCACCAGTGAAAGGACCTTTATGGTTTTCCAGGATCTCTTTAATGCTGTGACCAATACCCCAGTTGGTACGGTACTGGTGACCAGCAATGATGAACAGGACTGCGATCGCCAAGTGGTGATGAGAAATATCTGTCAGCCACAAGCCGCCTGTTACTGGGTTTAGACCGCCCTTGAAGGTGAGGAAGTCAGCATACTCACCCCAGTTCAAGGTGAAGAAGGGTGCTAAACCAGCAGCAAAACCCGGGTAGAGCTCCGTCAACAAGTCTTTGTTCAAGATGAACTCGTGGGGCAAGGGTATATCTTTGACGGCAACCCCTGCATCCAAAAGCTTGTTAGTCGGTGCAGACACATGGATTAAGTGACCTGCCCATCCCAAGGAACCACAACCTAGCAATACTTGCAAGTGGTGATTCAGCATGGACTCCACATTCTGGAACCATTCCAGTTTAGGAGCGCGTTTGTGGTAGTGAAACCAGCCAGCAAATAAGAACAAGCCTGCTAATACCAAGCCACCGATCGCAGTTACATAAAGCTGGAAGGAGTTAGTAATACCCCAGCCACGCCATACATAGAACAGACCAGAGGTAATTTGAATCCCGTGGAAACCACCGCCAACATCACCATTTAAAATGTCTTGTCCCACAATAGGCCAAACGACCTGGGCACTTGGTTTAATGTTCAACGGGTCGCTTAGCCAAGCTTCGTAGTTAGAAAACTTAGCGCCGTGGAAAATCATCCCGCTCAGCCAAATTGTCACTACGGCTAAATGCCCGAAGTGTGCTGAAAATATCTTGCGGGATATGTCTTCTAAATCGCTTGTATGTGTATCAAAATCGTGGGCGAGTGCGTGAAGGTTCCAAATCCATGTAGTGGTTTTTGGACCTCTGGCTAAAGATCTGTCAAAGTGTCCGGGCTTTGCCCATCTCTCAAATGAGGTAGGAACCGGGTCGTTATCGACGATTACTCTTGCCTTTTTTTCCTCTCGCTCCGGAGGACTTATTGCCATTCGACCTCCTCTCTTGATCAGGAATGAGGAATCATGATTACCACATAGTAATCTTTTTTTGCATACTCCAGTTTTTTGCTGAAGCCACAGTAAAGAGCCATGTGAATAGTTGTTTCTCGTTGAATTATAAAGTCTTAACTTGTACTTTGTTAGAGATATTTTAACAATAATTCAAAATCGCTGGAATAACTGTCTTTTCTGCATTTTAACTCCAAACTAATTGTCCAAAAGTCAATAGATTATTCATTTAATTTACAAAGGATAACAATTCGTAAAAAATATGATTTAGGACTGGGAATTGGCGATTGGACATTAGGTATTTGTATTAAAAGTTTCCCATTATCCATTCCCTCATCTGCTTGAGTTCCCCAGTCCCAAGTCCCCACTCCCCTGCTCCTCTAGCTTTTTTTGGGCTATATTTCCCTATGGACATGTCGAAGAGGAACACTGGGTGCAAGGCATGAAATCGTGGCAGAAAATGGTATTAAATAAGCTCCTCCGTTGGAGTTTCCCGATTCTCAGGTGGGTAATGATATTGGTAGTGGTATGTACCTTAGGCAGTTGTGGCGGTAAGGCTGGCACTCAGGAAGTATCTACTGGTAATCAAGAAAAGGCTGGGCAAATTTCTCAAGTTTCTAAGCAATTTTCGGAAGTTGCTCCTCCTGCTGTTATTCAAGAACTGCGACCAATTTTGGAAGTTTATCAACCACAGGTGACAATTATCACTCCAAAGGCTGATGAAATTTTCTCAGATAATAAAGTCACAGCCCGTTTTCAAGTAAAGGATTTACCAATATTTAAAGACGCACAATTACAACTGGGACCGCATCTACACGTAATTCTTGATAATCAACCTTATATACCTGTTTACGACCTGAATCAGCCTTTAGTTTTGCCAGACTTGTCCCCAGGTACTCATACCTTGCGTGTCTTTGCCTCACGTCCTTGGCATGAAAGCTTTAAAAATGAAGGGGCTTATGCTCAGACAACATTTCATGTCTTTACAAAAACTGATGACAACACGCCAGTTCCGAGTCTACCGTTGCTCACCTACAGTCGCCCTCAAAGTAGTTACGGAGCAGAGCCAATCTTACTTGACTTTTATTTAACTAATGCTCCCCTGCATTTGGGTGCGTCAGAAAATAGCAAGGACGAATTTAGCGATTGGCGTATCCGCTGCACGATTAATGGTGAAAGCTTTATTTTTGATAGTTGGCAAGCAATTTATCTCAAAGGTTGGAAGCCTGGTAAAAACTGGGTAAAACTAGAATTTCTCGATAATCAGGGAAATTCTCTCAAAAATGCTTTTAATACTACAGTTAGGCTGATTAACTACGAGCCAAAGGGTAAAGACACTTTGTCGAGAATTACTACAGGGGAACTGACAGCAGATGAAGTACGCACCATTGTTGACCCGAATTATAAATTCACACCTACACCCGCTGTTGAAAAAACACCTGAAACACAACCTAAGGTAGAAAAACAGACAATTCCAGAAATTCCAGAACAATTGAAAACACAGCCAACCAAGCCAGAACAACCAAAATTAGAACCTCCAACGGCTGCACCATCTCCTAGCTTGTCACCAACATCACCAAGTATTATCGAGTCTCCTGCACCAGAACCACAGCCAACAGTAACGCCAACTCCACAAATCACGCCATTACCCGAAAAAGTAACGCCTGAGCCAGCAAAACCGAGATTTGGTGGATTTTTTAACCGTCGGGTGGGTAAGAAGCCTACTCCGGAAACAACAGTTACACCATCTCCTAGTTCGCCACCCACCCTGCCAGAAATTATTGAGCCTCCAGCACCAGAAACAGTTACACCATCGCCAGGATCACAGCCACAAGTAACTCCAATTCCACAAGCAACACCAACTACCCCACCAGCAGCAACTCAACCAGAACCAAAGCCAGCTGTAACCCCACAAGCAACCCCATTACCCGAAAAAGTTGCACCTGAGCCAACAAAACCTAGATTTGGCGGATTTGGCGAATTTTTCAAACGTCGAACTCCAAACACCCCCACCCCAGAAGTAATAGTTGCCCCATCTCCAAGTTCACCACCCACCCTGCCAGAAATCATCGAGCCTCCAACGCCAGAACTACAGCTAGAGGTAACACCAACACCTGAATCAAAGTCGAGTGTTGATGAATAAGAAAAAACTTAGTACAGCCTCTCGATTAGTAAATTCTCATTAAAAATACTCTGCGTCCCTTTGCGCTTACTCTGCGCCCCTACCTTACGAGAAGGTGAAGCGCCTATGCGTTTAAATTTCTCATCTCAATTCACCACGAATTTATCCAAAACTGTACTTAGACTGTTTCAATCTAAAATTCTTCATTCAGCCGAAAACACTCAACTCTAACTTTTGCGATAAAGCTTCCATAAAAACCAGCCCTGCTATTGGATTTCCTACTATATCTAAGGCAGGGCTATAACAAGCGATCGCCCCCTCACCTGGTACTATTGCTACAAGTCCACCACCAATCCCAGATTTCATCGGCAACCCAATCCTAACTGCAAACTCCGCAGAAGCCTGATAAAGTCCACAAGTTAACATCACCGCATTGACAATTCGCCGATTTTGTGGTGTTAATCGGTGATGTTCGCAAACTAGAAGTTTTCCTAATAAAGCTAAATCTTCAACTCTTCCGGAGAGAGAGCATATTTGCTCGTAGGTGTCAAGGGAAATCTCGATATTTTCAAGATGTCCAATTTCGCTAAGATAATTAGCGATCGCTTGATTGGCTGTTGAGCGGGTTAATCGCACTGAAGTCAACATGACTTCGTCTAAATGTAGTTGACAACCGGCTAATTCATTCAACCATTGACAAAGTAAAAGAGTACGCTCGCTAGCATCTTTTCCTGGTAATTTATCAGCGAGAGTAATTGCCCCACTATTTATCATCGGGTTGCGCGGGCGGCCGCGATCGGCAATAAGTTGTTCTAAAGAATTGAATGGTGCTTCTGATGGTTCTACCCCAACCCACTCAAAAACCGTTTCTGCTCCTAAATGTTCCAGTAGATAAAGTAAGGAAAATGTTTTAATAACGCTCATCAGGGGAAACACACAAGCCGTATCTCCAAAGCTGATGGTTTGTGCTGATTTGCAGCAGATGTGGACTGCAAACCAATCGGGATTGGCTAAGGCTAATTGAGGAATGCGATTGGCAAGTTGTCCGCGTTCAGCCTGAGTTTTTGCTTGTTCTACCCAAGCTGATAATTCTGTAGTAGTTAGTTTATCAAGTCTTTTCAAAAGTGATATTCGCTAAAACTATTTCTAGTTTATGCGGTTAGTGAGAATTACAAACTAGCAGTTCTTAATACTAACTAGTTTTAGCTTTAAACTTGTTGGCGTTTTGACTCTTGTATCAATACTTGACAGCGCTTGATAGCTTCCCTCGCCTGTTGCCTGAAGTGTTTGGCTTGCTCCTGATTAGTTAAATACACTTGAGATGCTTGTTACCTAAATTCAATAGCTTGTTTACTGAGTTATTGTATCCGACTCTTTAGTTCTTCAATTGTTTTCATCTCTCCTCCTGCTCTGAAATCACAATTTCCAAATTTTCTGCTTCTTCATAAAGTCTATCTGCTCTACTAGCCTAGCCAGTAAGCTAGCATCATCAAAATCATTATTTTATTGCTCTATCATGAGCTTCGTATAATTCATCAATGATCTCTTGTAGCTGTGTGTAAGCTTTTAACAATACATTTCGTGTTTCTGATTTCATATTTATGGATTAAATATCTATCTTTCTTGCAAAATCATGATGAATGTATTTAACAACACTGTTTTCTGTGTTTGAGCCAATTACTAATGTTGCGTAACGCTTGAGTTCGACATTTGCATTAGCAACTGCAATAGCACGAGTTGCAATTTTGAACATTTTGATATCATTAATTTGATCCCCAAACACCACAACTTCACTTTCGCTTAATCCATAATTTTCTACTAAAGTTTGAATAGCTTGGTCTTTTGTAGCTTTGTAGTCATGAATTGTTAACCAGTACCAACCTGGAGAATATTGATTTTCCATCAAGTGTGTCTCTACACTAGTTCCATGTATTTGAATAATTGCAGCTTGAAGTTCGAGTAGTTGCTGTGCGTCACCAATTACTGTTAGACAAACAACGCGATCGCCAAAAGAATGGGTCAAATCTTCAATTGCTCGCCATCTGCGGTCTTTACTTGTAAGGCGATCATTAAGATACCAACGCATACCATCGTTGATTACATCCTGATAATAGGCACAATCTTCTGTACCATTAAAACTAGATACAAATGGAACACAGCCAAATTCTAATATGAGTTTGTAGATACTTTCAACTACATCACGACAAATAGAATTAATGATTTCGTGTCTTCCAGAATCTAAATCAGAGATAAAAGCACCATTAAATTCGATAATTGGCAGACGAAGATTCAAACCCTTAAGCATCATTTGCATAGAAACAAGGCTACGCGCACTGGCTACAGTAAACTGAAGTCCTTGTTGTAAGAGTTCATTCAATACTTTCTTGCTGAAGGAAGAAAGTATTGCATTATTTCCAAGCAATGTACCGTCTAAATCTGAAATATATACAGTGTTCATAAATTTTAGTCGGCACTACTTTAAAGGAAAATTATAACTCAAGTTACGGTGTTTTAGATTTACTGTAATATATAACGATGAAGTTAAGGTTTAAAAATTTCAGTTTAGGTAATCTTAAATGTCTACTGTGTTTTTTATATTTAATTATTGGATATCTATTGGATATTAAATAAGAAATATTTTAAATTTTTAGAAAACCCGACAAGTAAACTTTAGCAAATAATATTTTATGATTCCCCGTGTTAGAGCGCCAGAATTACCGCAAAATTACTCTTGGCTGAATACCGATAAACCTATCTCTCTCAAACAATTCAAGGGTAGAGTTGTTATTTTAGATTTTTGGACATATTGCTGCATCAACTGCCTACATATTTTACCAGACCTTAAATATCTAGAACAAAAATATAAAGATAGCCTTAGCGTTATCGGCGTCCATTCTGGCAAATTTGACAATGAAAAAGAAACCGAAAATATCCGCCAAGCTATCTTGCGTTACGATATCGAACACCCAGTTATAGTTGATAGCGGTTTTCGAGTTTGGGAAGAGTATGCTGTGCGTGCTTGGCCGACTTTAATGATTATCGATCCTGAAGGTTACGTAGTTGCCTCTGTCCCTGGTGAAGGAAACCGTGACGCTTTAGAAGAGTTGATTGAAAAGCTAATTCAACAACATCGCCAGAAAGGTACAATTAATTTTCAAGAACTTAGCTTGACTTTAGAAAAACAGCGCCAACCGTTAATTACACCTCTAGCTTTTCCTGGTAAAGTTCTAGCTACGCAAGTCGGTTTATTTATTGCTGACTCTGGACATCATCGTTTGGTTATGAGTACCTTTGATGGCGAAATTCTCCACTTGATTGGTACTGGGAAATCTGGTTTGACTGATGGTGCTTTTGAGGAAGCACAATTTTTTGCACCCCAAGGAATGAGATTTGACGTAAAAAATCAAATGCTTTATGTTGCTGATACAGAAAATCATGCCCTACGACGAGTTGACTTGCAGCGCCAGGTAGTAGAGACTATTGCCGGAGTTGGTGAACAAAGCCGCAATATTCGTCCTCATGGTGGTGCTGCTTTAGAAACTGCACTGAATTCTCCTTGGGATTTAGTGAAAGTGGGAAATTCCCTGTTCATTGCAATGGCAGGATCGCATCAAATTTGGCAGATGGATTTGGAAACTAGCATTATTAAAACCTATGCTGGTATTGGTGCAGAAGCGTGTATTGATGGTTCGCTCACTGAATGTGCGTTTGCTCAACCTAGTGGTATTACTAATAATGGGCAAGAATTATATATTGCTGATAGTGAAGTTAGTTCAATTCGCGGCGTGGGAATTGTAGAACCTTACCAAGTGCGGACTGTTTGTGGTAGTGGAGGTTTATTTGATTTTGGCGATGTTGATGGACAAGGTGAAGATGTTCGTTTGCAGCATTGTTTAGGAGTGGAATACGCTCAAAATTTTCTGTGGGTGGCGGATACCTACAATCACAAAATTAAATTAGTCAGTCCTAGCGGCAATTGTCAAACGGTTTTGGGAGATGGTACTGCTGGTTTAGAAGATGGACACGGTAAGAACACTCGGTTTTTTGAACCTTCGGGATTGAGTGTTGGCGGTTCGTATCTATATATTAGTGATACTAATAACCATGTTATTCGACGTGTGGATTTGAGTAGTTTTGAAGTGATAACGCTGGAGTTTGTTGGATTGTGTGCGCCAGATGTTTGTATTCCGAGGAATTTGTAGTTACCTCACGCAGAGACGCAGAGGCGCAAAGAAAAAATTCTCTGTTTGTGGGTGAGATTTTAAAGAATAATGTGTAGAGAAATTACTTAATATTTTTTATCATTTTTTATCCAGTATTTTTACTAAGTTGGTGGAAATAACTTAACATTATAATCTGAGGGGGAGTATAAGTATAAACTGACAAGTAAGTACTTACAAGTTCGAGCCGATAGTATAGGCATCAAGATGAGAAATAAATTTATTCTTTTAGAGTGTGGAGATGATATTATTTCTTTTGAGAAAAATACTTTTAAAGTAAGTAAACTAAGAGAGTTAGTTATCAAAGAAATTGTAAATAAATGGCGTCACGAAATTTGTAACTACAAAACTCAAATGTGTAATGGTTCAGTTAGTAGTTTATTTGGCAGTCTACTTGCTCGTGACGAGTCGATAACAGTCAGTGAATTTCAATTAAATGCTGTCAAAAATTGTCAGTTTCTTGAAAGTGGTAAAAACTGGCAGCAAGGTAAACTACAAATTAGGATATTTATATACCCTAATAGCCACAAGCCAAATAATGTTTGTTTGGAATTTTATCCAGATAAATCTATTGGAATCTAATTATAAACAACATGAATACTATTTTCCACATTACAGAACGCCAACAATGGGAACAAGCAAAAAACTTGGGCAGCTATCGGGCTGATTCACTAGATACTGAAGGTTTTATTCATTGTTCTAAGTCAATACAAATTGTTAAAGTCGCAAATAAATTTTTTAACAACCAAAAAGATTTGGTATTACTTTTTATTAATTCTAAGAAAGTCCAAGCTGAAATTCGGGATGAGGAAGCTGAAATAGGCGAACTATTTCCTCATATTTACGGCGAATTAAATATTGATGCTGTATATCAAGTGATTGATTTTGCACCTGGGGAAGATGGTTTATTTGAGTTGCCGCAAGAAGTTGTAGATTTAGAATAACCAATTGCAAAGGACGCGAAGGAAAAAAGATGGAAGGAAAAGGGTTTGATGTAGATGAATATATTGAGCAGATGGCTTTATTGTTAGATTTGCACTTAAGAGATGAATATCGAGATGGGGTGGTGGCAAATTTTGAGAGAATTAAGGCGATCGCTAATCTCGTGAATTCTTTTCCTTTACCAGAGGAAATTGAAGTAGCACCAATATTTGAACCATAGTTAAACTGCAAAAATTGCTAAAGATAAATTTATACCAATTTGGTTTTTATTATCTTGTATTTTAGATCTAGGCCTTACGGCTATTTTGCTGCAACTAGCAAAAACTATGCAGACTGCTATTACTCAAAAAGCTAAACGTGCAATCTCCTAAATATTCCAGCATAAATTTTGATTTAGCCGATGCCATTACAACATCAACTGCTGTACGTGAAGGCAATGTTAGCGCAGTGCATGTTACCAAGGCTGCACTAGCACGAATAGCAACGCGGAATCATTTATTTAACTGTTTTACAACTATAACAGCTGAGGCAGCTTTGGCTGACGCTGCACGCATTGATGAAGAAATCGCCCAAGGTAATAACCCCGGAATGCTTGCTGGTGTAGCTTTTGCGGTGAAAAATCTCTTCGATATTGCTGGTTTAACAACTTTAGCGGGATCGAAAATTAATGCAGAAAAGCCAGCAGCTATCCAAGATGCAACCGCTGTGGCGAAGTTGAAACAAGCTGGTGCAGTGCTGCTTGGTGCTTTAAATATGGATGAGTACGCCTACGGGTTTGTGACAGAAAATTCCCATCACGGTGCTACTCACAACCCACACGATTTACTACGAGTTGCTGGTGGTTCGTCGGGTGGTTCAGCGGCAGCTGTTGCTAGTGGGTTAGTTCCACTGACGCTTGGTTCTGATACTAATGGTTCGATTCGCGTTCCTGCGGCGTTGTGTGGGATTTTTGGTTTAAAGCCGACTTATGGCAGATTATCTCGCGCTGGAGTAGCTTTATTTTCTAGCAGTTTTGACCACATTGGGTGTTTTGCACGTTCGGTGCAGGACATTGCTATAGTGTTTGATGTCTTACAAGGAAAAGACGATCGCGATCCAATTTGCACTCACCGTCCTGCTGAATTAGTTTTACCACAACTTCATCAAGATATCTCTGCAATCAAAATTGCGATCGCTGCCGATTATTTCACCAAAGGTGCAGAATTGGCAGCTTTAGCAGCAGTGCAAAAAGTTGCTGATGCTTTGAGTGTAACTGAGTATGTCACCATACCAGAAACATACCGCGCCCGTGCAGCGGCGTTTGTAATTACAGCTAGCGAGGGGGCAAATCTGCATCTGGATAAATTGCGATCGCGTCCCCAAGATTTTGACCCTGCAACACGCGATCGCTTTTTGGCTGGGGCGTTGATTCCTAGTAGTTGGTATCTACAAGCGCAACGGTTTAGAAAATGGTATCGCGATCGCGTGCGGGAAGTTTTTCAAAAAGTGGATATTATTCTTGCCCCAACTACACCGATTTCTGCGCCGCTAATCGGTCAACAAACTATGATTTTGGATGGCGAAGAAATTCTTGTTCGTCCTCATTTGGGGTTATTTACTCAACCATTTTCTTTCATCGGTTTACCAGTTTTATCGCTACCGATTCAATATCCTAACGCTTTACCTTTGGGTGTGCAATTAATAGCAGCACCATATAATGAAGCGTTGATTTTACGAGTTGCAGCGGCTTTAGAGGCAAAGGGTATAGTTTCAGCGCCAGTAATTTTTAAAGGCTAATCTATAAGTTTTTTAGTCAATTTTTTGGTAGTAAATTATTAATATAGCAGTTTCTAGCTAAATTAGGATTAAACTCCATCAAAAGCAGGTGGATAAACAACCTTAGCTTTGTACCTTTCCTGATAACTTTGTAGTGTTTTAACCATGAAGAATTCTTTTGGTACTGGAAAGGGAGATTCGATTCCATAAATAATAGAAGGTTGAAAGCCAAAGCGAGTATAAAATTCTGGATGACCTAGTACAACCACAATGGCTTCTTTCTTGGCTTCGGCTATTTCTAAGCCTGCTTTGATTAATGCACTACCAATTCCTTGTCTTTGAAACTGTGGGTGAATTGCCAAAGGTGCTAAACCAAGAACTTGTAATGTTTGTTCGTCTACTAAATCAATATAGCTAAATAAAATGTAACCGATTATAGTACTCTCTATTTCTGCAACTAGAGAAAGTTCTGGAATATAGCGGTTAGAATGGCGAATTTTATCGATAAGTTTTGCTTCGTTATCTTGACCAAAAGCTAATGTATTCACCTGGGCTATAGCTGGGTAGTCTATCGAAGTTTCGCAACGAATATTCATTATTTTAGAATCAATTCCATAAAAATCCAGTTTGCTCGATATTCTAACGGAATCTCTATTTTTTCTAAATATGGCTTGATACTCTGAAAACCAAATACATGATAAAGTATATGTGCTTCTTTAGCATAAGGTGCGGTGTCTAAGCGAAGTTTAGAGTAACCAATATCAATAGCTTCATTGATGATAGCTTGCAATAAAGCTCGACCTATTCCTTTTCTACGAAATTCTGGCTTAACATACATCCTTTTAATTTCGCCAATATCTTGGTTAATCTTTCGTAAGCAAGCACAGCCAGCTATTTGTTCTTCATATTGTCCTAAAAGCAAGCGTCCTGAAGGTAGTAGAAATTCATCGAGTTGAGTAAGATATTGCTCGGAGAATGTATTAATATCTATATTAATGTTATATTCACGCCTAAAGATTAACTTAGTTTCATGAAAATAGTCGAAGAACAGGTTTTTTATATGATTTTTATGTTCTTCATTTTCTACGAGTATAATTTTGAGCAAAGTTTATGCCTCCGATAAATCAAGCTAAATCTACAGTGCATTAGCCTATGGCATAACACACCCTACTAAACTGTTAACTATATCTTGAATAATTAATGGTTACAATTCCAGTAATTGATTTAACTGCTTTCACTCATGGCAATACAATAAATCGGCAAGCTGTAGTGAAAGAAATTTATCAAGCTTGTCATGAAATCGGTTTCATGTACTTGCAAAATTCGGGAATGTCAAAAGAGTTAATAGAGCAAGTATTCACTTACACTAAATCTTTTTTCAATTTACCTTTAGAAGTGAAGCAAAAGCAAGCTTGGAGTGATGAATTGAGTAATACAGGGTATGTTGGGATTGAGAGAGAACGTCTTGACCCGAATCAACCAGGTGATTTGAAAGAGGCGTTTAATGTCAGCAAACAAGGTGCTGTGGGGATAGATGCTTCTATTGTGGCTTTTTACGATCACTGCACACAACTAGCTAACACGGTATTACAAACATTTGCTTTAGCGCTGGAATTGCCAGAAGATTTTTTTACTACCAGACACAATCGCCACAATCATACCTTGCGATCGCTCCACTATCCCCCATTACAAACACCACCCAAACTCGGACAAGTGCGTGCTGGCGAACATTCCGATTATGGTAGTATTACTTTACTTTTCCAAGATGATATCGGCGGGTTGGAAGTACAAACAACAGCAGGAGAATGGATTGAGGCGGCTGCAATTCCTGATACTGTTATAGTTAATACTGGCGATTTAATGCAGAGGTGGACAAATCATGTATTTTGTTCGACTAAGCATCGAGTAATGATTCCCAATGACAACAGAGTTAAGCAGTCTCGCTATTCTATTGCTTTTTTCTGTCATCCTAATGATGATGTAGAAATTGCTTGTTTGGAAAGTTGCCAAAGAGGAAAATTGCCGATTTATCCCCCAATTTTAGCAGGAGAATATCTTTTACAACGTTTGCAAGCAACTTATAATTCCTAATTAGTCATTCGTAATTACAGCAGATTTTACCTTCATAAGCGACAATACTTAGTCGTGGCTAGCGATAGACATTCACAGCTATATTCATTCATTGCAATATAAGAATCTTGATTGAGTTAACAAACTTTAATAATCAAAATTTTATTTTTATTACAAAAACAAAACTTTTTGTATAACTGGTAACTTTTTCCTAGTAAACTATCGCACTAATATCACAATTCAATAATTGGTATTGTCAGCTTCCTATAAGTTGGCTGATTCATCAACAGGAAAATTCATAAAGATTATGGCAAGACAATTTAACCGACGCAAGTTTTTAATCTACGGCTCTGTAAGTTTCACAGGCAGCATTTTTTTGAAAGCTTGCGCTAATCCTAATACCCCAGTCGCTACAGAAACCACCTCTCCTAGTGCTTCTCCTGTTGCTGCTGCTACTGGTAACACCATCAAAGTAGGTATATTGCACTCTTTGAGTGGTACGATGGCTATTAGTGAAAAAAGCGTTGTTGATGCTGAAAAGTTAGCAATCAAAGAAATTAATGCTAATGGTGGTGTTTTAGGTAAACAAATTGAAGCAATTACTGAAGATGGTGCTTCTAACTGGGATACTTTTAGGGAAAAGGCTACTAAGCTTATCGATCAAGATAAAGTTGCTGTAGTTTTCGGTTGTTGGACTTCTGCTAGCCGCAAGAACGTTAAGCCAGTATTTGAGAGCAAAAATCACATGCTCTGGTATCCCGTACAATATGAAGGTCAAGAGTGTTCTAAAAATATTTTTTATACTGGTGCTGCACCCAATCAACAAATCGAACCATCTGTTGATTGGTTGTTAAAAAATAAGGGCAAAGAATTCTTTTTAGTTGGCTCTGATTATGTTTTTCCTCGAACAGCTAACACAATCATTAAAGCACAACTAGAAGCTTTAGGAGGTAAAACAGTTGGTGAAGATTACTTACCTTTAGGTAACACAGAAGTTACACCAATTATTACTAAAATCAGGCAAACTTTACCCAATGGTGGCGTGATTTATAACACCTTAAATGGTGATAGCAATGTTGCTTTCTTCAAACAATTAAAAGGAGCTGGATTGACACCAGAAAGATATCCTTCTATGTCTGTCAGTATTGCTGAAGAAGAAGTTAAAGCAATTGGTGTAGAGTACCTCAAAGGTCACTACGCTGCTTGGAATTACTTCCAAACAGTAGACACCCCTGCTAACAAAAAGTTTGTTGCTGCTTTCAAAAAAGAATACGGTGAAAATCGAGTTACAAATGACCCAATGGAGGCAGCATATATTGCAGTTTATTTATGGAAACAAGCAGTTGAAAAAGCTGGCACGACAGATATTGCTAAAGTAAGTGCTGCGGCGTATGGTCAAACCATAGATGCACCTGAAGGTAAAGTAACAATGGATGCAAACCATCATATTTCTAAAATTGTACGAATTGGCCAAGTCAGACAAGATGGTTTGTTTGATATTGTCTATGCTACCCCTGCGCCAGTTGAACCAGTTCCTTGGAATCAATTTGTGAAAGAAACCAAGGGATTTGCTTGTGATTGGAGTGACCCTGCCAAGGGTGGTAAATATAAGAAAGTTTAAATAATTCGTAATTCGTAATTCGTAATTCGTAATTAATTACGAGTTACGAACTATTATGAAGAGATAGAAGTAGAGTGTATTATGGCTTTAGCCTAACGCACCAGAGTAATTTTAAGAACGAGAAGTTGAATAGATAGGTAAGAAAGTGTTAGCAGGTTTTTTAGAGGCCATCTTTAATGGTATTAGTATTGGCGCTGTATTATTAATCGCAGCGTTAGGATTAGCAATTATATTTGGATTAATGGGTGTCATTAATATGGCACATGGTGAACTGATGATGTTTGGTGCTTATGCAACATATGTTGTGCAAAATAGCTGCAAACAATTGGGTGGTGTGTGGTTTGAGACTTATATATTTTTTGCTTTGATTATTGCTTTTATTTTCACAGCAGTTGTGGGATTAATTTTAGAAAAGGGTGTAATTCGTTATCTTTATGGACGCCCTTTAGAGACTTTGTTGGCAACTTGGGGAGTAAGTTTGATTTTTCAGCAATTTGTTCGCAGTGTAAATTGGGTATTAATAGTTGGTATAGCTATATTTTCTCTGTTATTTTTTGGCGGGTTATGGATTTTGAATTCTCGCACAAATTTAGCAAGACTTAGGAACTTGGTTATAGCGGTGTTGTTATTGCTATCACTAGGTATAACGCTGACAACAGCTAATTTATTAAATCAAACTTATCAGTTAGCAGTAACTCAGCCTTGGTTTGGCGCTCAAAATGTGGATGTAACTGCACCTACTTGGCTACAAGCAGGGATGTCTTTGGGTGGCGTCCAATTACCCTTTGCTCGGTTATTTATTATTGCTTTAACAATAATTTGTGTAGCAGGTATTTATTTATTTTTACAACGTTCTAACTGGGGTTTAAGAATTCGGGCTGTGACGCRAAACAGAAGTATGAGTGCTTGTTTGGGTATCCCAACTCAAAAAGTTGATGCAGTTACTTTTSCACTCGGTTCGGGTTTAGCTGGTGTAGCTGGATGTGCGATTAGTTTACTCGGTTCTGTGGGGCCGAATACGGGACAAAACTATATTATCGATACTTTCATGGTTGTTGTGGTAGGGGGTGTGGGGAATTTAGCAGGTACTATTGTGGCAGCTTTGGGAATTGGTACAGCTAATTTTTTAATTGGTTCTGGTACTTTGGCTTTGTTATTAACTCCTGTGAAGCCTTTAGCAGATTTCTTTACTTTTTTTGCCACGACGAGTATGGCGAAGGTAATGGTATTTGCGCTGATTATTGTATTTTTACAGTGGAAGCCTGGGGGAATTTTTCCGCAGAAGGGACGTACTGTTGATGTTTAAATTTCACGCAGAGGCGGGGAGGCGCAAAGAATGAGGAAGAGGGGAGGATTATTTATTGAGGTGGGGGTAGTGGTGGCGATCGCACTTTCCCTAATTGTGATTATGCCATTGGTGCTTTCGGAATTTCGCCTGAATTTGTTGGGCAGATTTTTATCGCTGGCGATCGCAGCTTTGGGTATTGATTTGATTTGGGGCTATACTGGTTTATTGAGTTTGGGACATGGTATTTTCTTTGGTTTGGGTGGATATGCGATCGCCATGTACCTGAAACTGCAAGTCCCTCCTGGTGAGTTACCTGATTTCATGGGGCTTTATGGAGTTACAGAACTTCCTGCGTTTTGGCAACCTTTTTATTCTTTTCCTTTGACAATAGCTGCTGTGGTATTAATTCCAGGGCTATTAGCAGGATTATTGGGATATTTAGTATTTAGAAATCGTCTCAAGGGAGTCTATTTTTCTATCTTGACTCAAGCAGGGACGATTGTATTTTTTAACTTTTTTAATGGTCAACAAAAATTATTTAACGGTACGAATGGGCTGATAGATTTTACAACTTTGTTTGGGGCAACGGTCAGCGATACCAAAACGCAATTTGTTTTTTATACTTTGACGGTGGTGTTTCTCGGCGCTACCTACGGAATCTGTCGCTGGCTGACAAGTGGACGCTTCGGCAGATTATTAATAGCAATTCGGGATGATGAAAGTAGAGTCAGATTTTCTGGATATGATCCTACGGATTTTAAGGTTTTGGTGTTTGGAGTTTCTGGGGCGATCGCTGGCATTGCCGGAGCATTTTACACCATCCAAAGTGGTTCTGTATCGCCGAGAGCGATGGATATTGCCTTTTCCATTGAAATGGTAATTTGGGTGGCAGTAGGGGGACGCGCTAGTTTAATTGGGGCAATTGTCGGAACTTTGTTAGTCAATTATGCCCGTGCTTTTTTAAGCGAACAATTTGCTGAAATCTGGTTATTTTTTCAAGGGGCACTATTTTTAATAGTCGTGACAGTGCTTCCTGATGGCATAGTGGGTTGGCTGCGTAATCAAAACATTCCTCTTTTTAAACGTCGTCAACTTGAGACATATCCTGCTTTAGAAGAAGACGCCCAAGTGCAACATGAACGTCAAAATATTGGAAACTGAAAATGTAACTGTTAGTTTTGATGGTTTTAAAGCTTTAAACCAACTAAACTTTAGTATGGATGTCGGTGAGTTACGAGTAGTAATCGGTCCTAATGGTGCGGGAAAGACAACATTTTTGGATGTAATTACTGGCAAAGTAAAACCAACTGTTGGGCAAGTTCTATTCAAAGGAAGAAACCTGCGTTCTTTCTCAGAACATCAAGTTGCGCGGTTAGGAATTGGGCGCAAATTCCAAACACCTAGAGTTTATTTAAATTTAACACCCCGCGAAAATCTAGAAATAACCAGTAACAAAAATAAAAATGTCTTTTCTACTTTATTTGCTAGTTCTAGCACTACAGAAAAAAACAATGTTAAAGGCTTGTTAGAAACCATCGGTTTAAGTCCTAAAGCAGACATTCCAGCAGCTTTACTTTCCCACGGCGAAAAGCAACGTTTAGAAATTGGGATGTTAGTAGCACAGTCTCCTGATTTATTACTTGTTGATGAACCGGTTGCTGGTTTAACAGATGAGGAAACCTACAACGTTGGCGAACTACTTTTAGCATTAGCTCAGAGTCATTCAATCTTAGTTATTGAACACGATATGGAATTCGTGCGTCAAATTGCTCGCAAAGTAACAGTACTACATCAAGGTTCAGTGCTGTGTGAAGGCAATTTTGAGGAAGTGCAAAATGACTCACGTGTGATTGAAGTGTATTTAGGAAAACAGGAAGAATGAACTGGGGACGGGATCGATTCTGGCTAATGGTTGACACTCAAAAGTCAACTGTCAATGACCTGAACCCGAATAATTTATTTTTTGAAGTTCCCTAAGCAGTAACTAATGCCTTTAATTCCTCAGTTTTTAATCTTGGCCCGTAGGATGTAACAATCTTAGAAGCTGCGGCTGATGCTAATTTTCCGGCTTCTTCATAGCTCATACCTTGGGTAATTCCATAGAGGAAAGCTCCTGCATACATATCTCCTGCTCCCACTGTATCTACAGCTTTTACTTGAGGTGCAGCGATTTCAATTAATTTCTCACCATCAAATACTACTGAACCCTTGGCACCGCGAGTAATAGCAAATCTTTTACTCAAGGTTTTTAGTTTGTCTACAGCTACTTGAAAATCTTGTGTATCTGCTAGTTCTAATGCTTCAGTTTCATTAGCAAAAATCAAGTCTAAACCAGGTCCAATAATATCTAATAAACCATCTTTAAAAAATTTCACCATGTTGTAATCAGATAGAGACATGCTGGTTTTTACTCCCGCTTTTTCAGCCATTTCTCTAGCCTTTATAGCTGCTTCTTTTGCTGTGGAAGAAGTCACTAAATATCCTTCGATATAGAGATATTCTGAATCAGCGATCGCTTCTAATACTAATTCTTGTGTAGAAAATTCTCCAGTAATTCCCAAAAATGTATTCATAGTGCGATCTGCATCGGGAGTTACTAACACCAAACATTTACCTGTAATTCCTGATTGGCGATCGCCATTTTTTAAGTTAGTATCTACCTGACAGTTGAGTAAATCTTCTATGTAAAAGTCTCCAAATTCATCATTAGCCACTTTACAGGAATAAAAAGCTTTTCCTCCTAGTTGACTAATTGCCACTATTGTGTTCGCTGCCGAACCTCCACAACTCTTATGGCAATGAAGATTTTTGAGATTTTCCAATATATGATTTTGACTATCTTCATCTAAAAGTGTCATTACACCTTTGTCAATCTTTAACTCTTGTAGTAACTCTGGAGATACTTCGTATTCTATATCTACTAAAGCGTTACCTACACCATAAACATCATATTTCTTATCCATTGTTTATCTCCTAGAATAATTTCTGTTTGACTTTAACAGAATTGATAATAACAGATAGGTAACTCCCTAAGAGTTGCTTAGTCATAATTTCGTGAACCCACGTTCATAGTCTTTTCCCAGATTTCTTACAAAAAAATTAAAAAAATGGGTCAAAAACTACAAAAATGTATATGTATAAAGCATTTCAACAGTTATCAAAAATTTTGTTTACAGCGGTTTTCAATTGAGTAGACTACAAAATGTATAAACTAGAAGAGTAATAAAAATACTCACAGTAATGCCTGCTGCCTACTCAAATGATCTACGCCAACGGGTAATTGATGCTTATACAGCCAAGGAAGGGTCACTTCGACAACTTGCAGACCGCTTTCAAGTAAGCTTATCGTTTGTCCAACGGTTAATTCGTCGCTACCGAAATATAGGACAAGTGACTCCAAAACCTCATGCAGGTGGAGCGATCGCTAAAATCACAGTCGAGAATTTATTAACAGTGCAGCAGCTAG
>NZ_SZNH01000070.1 GCF_005869855.1 Nostoc sp. PA-18-2419
TGTAATTCTATCTTTTTCTATCTTTAATTCGTTCATCAAGCCTATATCTGCTTAATAAATTTTATACCTTAATTTTAGTTTTAACTAATTATTTGCTATAATTAAGACTAAGTAATTAACATTAGTCGCTTTACTTCTTTTTTTTAAATCCTTAAATAGCTTGCTAGTAATCTTTTTGAGATATCTCATCAAGATAAATTGTCCTATCAATCAGTATAGCAACGGACAATAAAGTCACTTTGTACTTAAATATAATTTTTAGCGATCGCACCTTTTTTGCCCAACCTCACCAAATCGCGTTGCTCCCCCTTCTACTAGGACATAGAAAATTGCCTTAAGCACATCCCACATCTCAACTTCACGCTTGCGACCTCCGGGTTTTGCTTCTGGAATCATGTCACTCAGAAATTCATATTGTGCATGGGTCAGATTGCTGGGGTATGCTTTAGTCATGTTGCTCTTTTGGTGCTGTCTATTATCTATTCACAGCGTATACCGAGAGAGCTTTTTTACAACCTGACAGACTTTTCAAACATCCTCTTACATACTAAGCTTTCACGACTAAGGCGTCTATCTCCTCTATTTAATATTCTTCTAATTGGTTCACAGCGAACCCGATCTCTTTTCGTTCTTACCAACGGTACACTTGCTAAAATTGATGTGACTTCTATCAAGATTAAACTGAAAAAGAAAAACCCTAAAAGTTTTTTATTGAATTTCACTTTTTTCAAGTATTTAATAGTTATTGATTCCTAATAGTTTATCATTTTTCAAGTATGCGATTTAGCAACTTTTGTCTCCACTCGAATACTTCTGGTAAACTCGACTTGGCCAACATACACGCTTCGATAGAAATCCTGGCATTCTCAATTTCACCATTAGCTTCTTCAACTTGAGCTAGCAAGCAGTAAGCATCTGTTCTTTGAGCGTCTAATTCAGTTGCTTTTTCTAAATATCTCTTGGCTTTGCCTAACTTATTTTGCATTAAACTTGCCCAACCCAAGTCTTTATATAAAGATGCTTGTAATTCGGGGTTTGAAGTTTTCTCTAGCCCTTTTAGAGCTAAAGCTACTGCCACATTATAGTCTCCATTTTTATTATTCAATCGTGCTAAAGCAGCAACAGCATGTATTGCTTGATCGCTAATTTTAATAGCTAATTCATACTGCTTTCGTGCCAAGTCATATTTTCCGCGAGTATCGTAGAAATATCCTAAACCGTAATTACCTTCCCAACTGTTTAGTTTCAATTGCAGTAATTTGTTATAACTTTCTTCTACACATTTATCATCTTGTAGTTGCTGACACATAACAGCTAAATTATTATATGCAGAAGCGTCCAGTTCGTTATATTGTATTGCTAGTTCATAATATTTTTTAGCTATTTGAGGATTATTTAAATTACGAGAAGCTTTATCAAAATAAAATTGAGATATAGAAAACTTCACCTGCAAATTAATTTTGATGGCACTATTAAAAAACTGTTGTGCTTCCTCAGTATTACTTGCTGCCTCTGACTTTTTTCCTTGAGCTATCAAATAATTAGCTAGCTCTGGTAAAACTATTTTAATAGTTGCACAATTTATTATAGTAATAGATGCAACAGCTGCACTAATGATAAATAGTTTTGACTTAATTAACCTATGAATCTTACTTTGCAGAGGAAGTTTTTCTAAACGCTGCAAAATTACTCTAGTACTTGGTGGGCGCTGCCCTGGAAAGGTAGCCATCAGTTCATCAATAAAATCAGCAAAAGGTTTATCAATTTGGGGCGCATGTTTTCTCCAAATTAGCTTTCCTGTTTGTGGATCTGTTGGCAGTTTTGTTAAAGCTATTTCTGTAACTAAATACACCAAAGTTCTACCAACAGCATAAAAATCCGATTGCGGTACTGCCTGACCATTGATTTGTTCTAAAGGAGAATAGCAGGGAGTGCGGATCACTGTAATTTCATATTGTCCGCCAATCCCAATATCAGTTCCTTCAGAACTGCTAATCTTGGCTAGGTAAGTGTTTGTCACCTCTCGAACTGCACCAAAGTCAATTAATGCAAGGTGATTATTAGTTTGAAGAATAATATTAGAAGGTTTGATATCTCTATGGAAAAAGCCAGAGCAATGTACCAAATCCAAAATCTCCAATAGTTGTTGGAATAAATTTAAAGCCAAAGCCTGAGATACTCTTCCATGAGCTTTTACCCATTCTTCTAAGTTTTGTCCTTCAAATTTTTGCATTACTAAACAATGCAACTCTAAGGAACTTTCATGTTTAGTGAAAGTAAAGTAATCATCCATCGTAACGGCAGGAATACCTGAATGCTCCAACAGTTGGAGAACCAATGCTTCTCGCTTAAACAACTCTATTAATTTAGAGTCTTGCGATTTTAGCACTTTCATCACCTTACGAGTGCCTAAATCATCTACTTCAAAAACTTCCGTATAATTACGTGATTCCAACGGAATTAATGGCTCAATCAAGCGTATTCGTTGATTAATTAATAATTCTGTTCCACAAGAAAGACACTTTTGACTGTTATCAGAATTTTGTCGATGTTGACAATGAGGATTAATGCAGTAGCTCACATACGCAATAAATATTAAGCTGATTTTAAATCAGGCAGTACATTATGGTATTCTGTAGAACAATACTTTAACACATACTTTGTGACTAAAGGCTGTAAACTTAATAGTACTTCCTTTTTGATACCTCTTTTTTGCTCCAGTAAAGAGCGCTCCACTAAAGCCTCTAATGCTTCAATTAATTTTGAAGTTGTTATCTCAGCCTTAAATTCATGTAATACTTGAGAAACGGAAATTGAATCAGCAGAAGATTTAATGAGTTTTTCTGCTAGATAAAACATGATTCTCTTTTCTAAATTTGTCAACCTACCAGATTCACCAAACAGTTCGTCCAAATTCTCTTGAAACAGATCTGTCATGAATGTAGTTTTACATTTAAAAAATTCTTCTACGCTTCCACAAAAAAAATCTTGAATTCTACTAGCAACTATCTGTAAAGCTAAAGGATTACCACGATAAATTTGAACTAAATCTCCCCATTGATTTTCATCGCTTAATCCTTTTGCTCTAAAAATTTCTAAAGCTTCTTTTCCTAAGCCTTCAATCTTAACTATTCTCGCTGGCTGTCCCTTACGTTGTAAACGGACTATATCAACAAAAGGTTCGCGACTTGTTAATAATAAACAGCTTTTATGTTGTTCCTCTATTAATCTTCTAAAGAAGATACTATAGTCTGCGTATTGCTCGCCATAAGGATTAGAACTAGCATTTCTATTCCCTTTCAGTATTGATTCTGCTGAGTCCAAAACAAGCAGATAACGCCGAGATCGCAGTTGCTCAAGCAACATAGAGACTCTAGCTTGATTATGTTCGGGTAAGCTTAACTGCTGATTTTCTGACTCAAATAACAGCTTAAGAAGATTGCTAACTAATTCTGAAAGTGAGGGAGCATAGGAAACTGGCTTCCAAATAAAAGCATCAAATTTTAGCAAACTCTTACTTAGAACCTCAAATAATTTGGCAACTAGTGCACTTTTTCCAATTCCTGCTGCACCAATTAATGCTACACAGCGCTCTTGAGCAACTAATTCTTTTAACATCGCTAACTCAGGAGTCCGACCATAAAAATTAGATACATCAGGTGGATACCCTCCCATAGTAGGTAAAATATCTAAAGTTTCATCCAAACTTTCTGACCAGTGATTAGCCACTAGCCTCACTTGGTTTTCAAGGATACGTCGCAAACGTTTTTTTGTTACTTTTTCTCCATTACCTAATATCCCTGTTAGTAGCACCCAAAGTGTAGGTGCTACTCGGCGTTGCAAAAATTCATAAGTGTAAGACCCGTTGTGTGCAATTTCCTTGTAGTCTAGGTCTAACCAAGCTGCTTCAATTACAATTTTTTCAGCTTCCTCTAGCCATCTGCCTTGCTTTCCAAACACCAGGTCGTTTATTACTTTGATAGCTTCTTTGGTATTCACTTGAATAAAACTCCTTGCAGGCTGGTAAAGCAATCTACAAACGCTTTGGAAAAGTTTAAACTTTTAATGGCTGAGAACTTTCCACTTTACTATAAGTGATAGTGTACTAAGATTAACAAGATTTTGCTGACTTATATTAAAAACTCTTATAAGATTTTACTATATATTTTTACTTGCCTGAGTTGCTTATTTAGCTCTGTACTGCTATATACTGCAATAAAGTCCAAACTTTTTGTAGGCTGAGTATCTAGAAAATCGTCCCAAAGCCGAAGCAGTATCCAAGGTCTAAGCCCAGCATTTGACAAATCCTGGACTTGCATCTATATCCTGAGTCTGATTGAGCGAGACGTTTGGAGAAAAATTTTTAACAAATGTGGAGGATTTTAACGTAAAAAATCAAAATCTCGTTAAATCGTAGATGACCAAAAGTCTAAAAGTAACCTAGTTTAAGAAAGACATGGAGGTAAATTTACGCAAATACATGCATTCACGGACAAAGCGCCACTAAGGAGTAGCGCTTCGTGCCAGTTTGAAATTTCATATAGCTTCAGAGCGGGGTTGATCTCAAGGAAACAAATAAGTGGCTATTATAGTTTGGCGACTGTATTCCACTAGGTTTGCTTAAGAGTTAAATCCGCGCTGCCAACTCCTATTATAGGAGTTACTGCAGAACTTTTACAAGTTTTAGTGGTAATTTTTGGCTGTCGAAATTCACAAGTTTTTGTAAAGTTAAGCTTGATAAAGAAAGATTGCGAATTTTGTAGTTAAAAAGTAGCAGCGCGTATTAACGCCATCGCTTATCAGTCATCAGTTATCAGTAAAGAGAATCCTTGTTGAATAATTCAGCAATTCTGAAGACTCTTTGGGGTATTTAGACTCCTGCAATTCATTTGTGGCTTTGCACAGATAAAAATTGACCAATTCTGACGCCTCGGCGGAGCGTCTCCGGCTCCGCTCCTGAGTGGTGACTCGATAGCTGTTAAGTGAAAGCTGATTCAACCTCCTCTGATGGTGAAAAACCAATAATCAGAGGAAAAATCGTGAAAGAATGCCTAACAGTAGTTTGCCTTTATACACACCCAAAACTTTGGGAGTGGCTCTCTAACAAAATTGAAACGGCAAAAATTGAGAAACAGCGAGTGGGAGTTTGGCTGGAAAATCTTAGAGTGATGACGGGAGAAGCGATTGTCATTACGAGCGAGTGCTGGTCAGATTACGGATTGCTTTTGGGAGCAAAACAACAGTTGCTTTCACTAGTGCGGGAATTAGAACCGAGGTTAGGACTAGCGATTATCATGTCGCCTGATTTTCTTTTAGCGGGCGTTGTGGTTGTGCAAACTGGAGAAACAATAACCTTTAGCAGAGGGACAGCTACATCTTGGGCGTGTGGTGAGGTGTATTTTGGTTTCACTGGGGAGATCCCGTTATGAGAAATAACTCAATGTGTTCCCCGGCTGAAACAGTTGTCTACCCTAACAACCTAACAGCAGCTTCTTACCATGAGTTAGCAGTTGGTAGTGCCATTCACCCTGCCCTAATCGAGCGCAACTTCTTCCATGTCGAGGGAGAATCAGTCTACGACTACCTATTCATTTCTGATAAAATCCCTCGAAAAAATGCAGGTCGAGTCACAGATGCATACATCAGGCAATATCAGCATCTATTACTGGGGGGGACGTGGATTCAATCTCTTGACCCCTTTAAAAACTGGCAACCAATGGAGTGGGGGCGGATTAAGCCGAACTTCCCTCGCATTGATTGGGAAAAAGGCAAGCCAGTTAAGTACGAATCACCCCCCAAAACCCCCAACCGCGTTACCTACTTTGATATTCGCAACTGTATTTGGGACAAAGTAGCAAAACGCTATTTAATTAAGCGCTATCATTCCCAAGTGGCGCTGCGCTTGCTGGATCGACTCAATCCACTAATATTTTGGGAGTGGGTTCAACAGCATCTAGAGATTCCCATTATTTTATGTGAGGGTGAGAAGAAGGCAGCTTGCTTGCTCTCTTTGGGGTTTGTAGCGATCGCGCTACCGGGAATTTGGAACGGGCGCGTCGGCAAACAAGATTTTGATGAACGGTTGCATCCTGACTTAGTACCAATAGCTCAGGCGGGACGCAAGTTCATTATTTTATTCGATTACGAAACCAAAGCCAATACTCGTTGGTCAGTGTTTCAAGCCACTGTTCGCACCATTAGAACTATCGAATTTCAGGGCTGCACATGTGAAGTTGCATTACTGCCAGGGCCAGAAAAAGGTGTTGATGATTTCGTGGTCAATCGCGGTGAAGACGCTGATGTCTTACTAACTGCGATCGTAGATGATGCCAAATCACTTAAAGATTACCAGCGCTCCTATCGAACTAAGAAATGGGGACTCTCTAAGTACCAGCCAGATGTCACAGTCAATGTGAAATATTTGACCCAAGCCCTGTGCCTGAGCAACCTAGAAGCAGAATGTTCATCTGAACAACCGCTTTATGAAATTGAGAAGGAACAATTATTCACTCCTTCTGTTGCAGGAGTAGGGGAGCAAAGCAGCAGGGGAGCAAAGCAGCAGGGGAGCAAAGCAGCAGAGGAGAGTTTTTGTATAAATTCTTTCCCCCTTGCCCAAGACCCCCTCCGCGACCCTGCCTCTTTTCCCCCTTCCCCAAAAAAATCTTTCCGCTTTCCCCCTCAAGGATTAGTCGTATTGTGGAGCGACATGGGTACTGGGAAAACCCAACTCATGCGTTGGTGGCGTGACCAAAATCCCGACGCACGGTTCCTCAACAATGGACATCGCGTAAATTTGCTCAAAAATCTTGCCCTTCGACTCGAGACTGCCATGTACTCTGACTTGGGTTACACAGGTTTAGCCAAAGCCCAAGCTCTCAGTATTACTATCGACAGTTTACACAAGCTAAATACTCAAGCCCTCACCTACGGCTGCATCTTTATTGATGAAGCTTGTCAATACTTAGTGCATTTACTGCATAGTGATACTTGCAAGGAGCATCGGGCAGCAATCCTGTCAGTGCTTGAATATATAGTATACAATGCACCACTGATAGTAATTGCCGATGCTCACATGGATGATTTGACGGTGGACTTCTTTCGGGCAATGCGACCAGAAGCTGAAGTACCTTACATCATTAAAAACGAGTGGCGAAATGGCTCACGCACTATTTATTGGTACGAGGGTAGTAATTCAAGTGCACTAGTCGCCCAAATCTCGGCAGCGTTGATGAACGGGCAGAAAATCATGGTGGTTTCTGATTCCAAACGCTTCATTAAGAAACTTGAACAATCATTCTTAGTGCAAATATTCGACTCTACTCAATCAGCCGAAAATGGTAAGAGTCAATCTAATGGTGGAAAAGGTAGTAATCCGCCAAAACTATGCATTTGGTCTGTTCACTCCGATAATTCTGGTAGTGAAGAAAACGTCGCTTTCATCAAAGATATCACCAACGCTGTTAAAAACCTTGATGCCTTGTTCACCTCTCCCAGCCTGGGAACCGGAGTAGACATTGCCGAATATCATTTTGATTTGGTATTCGGTGTTTTTCATGGAGTTTCCCAAACTGCAACTGAATGCGCCCAACAACTTTACCGCTATCGGCCGAAAGTTCCGTTTTATGTTTGGGTGGCCCCGCGCCCTCCCTTTGGTTATAAAGATACCAATGCTACCAAAATTAAAGAACGGTTACTGCAATCAAATGAGATGACGGCTTTTTTGATTCGCATTGACCGAAAAACGGGTAAGCGGGGAGCGGAGAAAGATTGGGCGTTGTCTGCCTATTGTCAAATTCTGGCTAACCGCCACTATTCTTTGAATAATCTGCGTGATGATTTACGTTCGCTCCTCACCGAGATGGGCAATACTTTTATCTGTGTGGGCAGTGACGATGATGACCAACTTAGAGTTCGGCTAAAAAAGGCTGGTGCTGCTTTGGACACTGCCCACTATTCGGCTGTTGCCAAGGCTAATAATATTACCACTCCTGAGTATCGTCTCCGACAGAGTAAAGATTACCTTACTCCCCAAGAAGTTTTTGAAAACGAGAAATTTCGGATTCGAGACTCTTACGGCATCAATGTTACACCGGAATTGGTCGAACTCGATAATGGGGGTCGATTAATTAGAGCGATCGCTTCTCTTGAAGCCATTTTATTAAAACCAGAGGGAGTAATTATTGATGATCTTCGTGGTAGAGAATACCCTACACCTCCAAAACTTGTCACCCAAAAAGACCGTGCCGAACGAGAAAAGCTGCCTCTATGTATGGACTGGGGGAATTACTCGGCACGGTGGCTAGCACGGTTTAACTTAGGGTTGCATCAGATCCTTGAGCGGTTAGTTGCCGGGGGCGAGATTACTGCTACCGATCCTCTGTTAATAAATATGATTGCGATTGCTTCATCTTGTGCAACTCACGTTAAAGCAATTCTTGGGTTTACTATCCCTAATGAGTGTAAACCGATTTGGTTGCTGGGCACTCTAGTCGAGCAGCTGGGGCTAAAATTGACCTTCCGCAAGCAGGGTAAGCGCGGTGAACAGGTGAAAATTTATTCGCTATCAAAGTCGGAATTAGAATTTGCTTCACAGGTAATTGCTCACCGCCAAAGCAAACGAGATCAAAGTGCATCATTTGAGCAAAATTATCAGGCTACAATGCAGTCCCAGTCTGCTGTTGCTCCTGAACATCGCCCCGTATCCACCCCCCCCCATGATTATATAGGGAACTCCCATAGAGAGGGGGGGGATACTACAGAATTTGACCCACCCCCGACAGATCGCACTACGCTACTCCATTGCGTGGAAATGCTTCGCTCTCGGTATCAAGCAGGGGGTTGATGCCATTAAGGGCATACTTAAGCGATGGGTTGAGGATTTGCGCTGGGATACGGTGCTGGAACTTGAAGCGATCGCAGCGAATGAGCTGCGGCGAGTCGAGGCTCAAGTCCCGGAATTTTATGCCTTGCTCTGTGAAGATGTGTTGCCTGTTGAGGGGTAAAGTCAGCATCACATGCACGCAATTATGAGACAATTACTTATCAGAATCTTGCTTATAAGAATGTACGTTCGGATAAGTAAATGCATGAAACTCTTGAAAACAGCACCCCTTCTTCCCTGGCACTGGCTTCTCCCATTCCGCTGATCGAACACCCGGCCCAAGTGTACTTGGCAGGGCTTTCCCCAGGTTCGCGCCCAGCTATGCGCCAAGCTCTCAATGCGATCGCGCGATTGCTCACGGATAATAATTGTGATGCGATGACTTTAAACTGGGCAGCGTTGCGCTACAAACATACTCAGGCAGTCCGCTCTGTTTTGAGCGAAAAATATGCACCAGCTTATGTGAACAAAGTGCTGTGTGCTTTGCGGCGAGTTTTAAAAGAAGCTTTGCGGTTAGAGATAATGGATGCTGTTGATTTTGCTCGTGCTGTGGATATTCCTAACGTTAAAGTCACCAAGCAATTGCGGGGGCGTGTTCTCACCACCGAAGAAATCGCCCAATTGATGCAAACCTGTTTTGATGACCCTACCCCCACTGGTTACAGAGATGCTGCAATATTCACCATCTTGCGCGGAACCGGACTCCGCCGTTCTGAAGTGGTGAATTTAGACTTGAGCGACCTTGACTTGAATACCGGGGCAATACAGGTGCGTGCTGGCAAAGGTGGCAAAGACCGGACTGTGTACTTACCCGAAAGTGGTTTAACTGTCGTCTCGGATTGGTTATCGCTTCGAGGCTACGAGTCAGGTCCCTTACTGTGCCATGTCAACAGAGGCTCAAGGATAGTGCGGCGAAGACTTACGTCTCAAGCAGTGCTGTTTATTTTGCAAAAACGTGGTCAACAGGCTCTTGTAACTACTTTCTCCGCTCACGATTTCCGTAGAACTTTCATTTCCGATCTGCTCGATGCTGGTGAAGATATTTCTACAGTTCAAAGGTTAGCTGGACATGCCAACAGTGACCAGACTGCCAGATATGATCGTCGCGGTGAAGAAACTAAACGCCGTGCTGTCCAAAAGTTGATTATTCCAGGTTCGCGGATCAAATCAAGGGGACTTCACTAGTTTCTACACCCAACTTTAAATTCTACACCGTAGGCATTGGGAGCTGATCGCTGGTTTTTCTGATTGATGCCGGAATTGATTTTTTCGGGATCGGTATATTGATGCGATCGCCTTGGTCCCCTGTACAAGCACAGGCTTTGAGCATCGGTGAAAATATCTGGGTTTAAGCCTGAGATAAATTGCGTTCCTTAGCAGTTCTCGATGGGGTTATCCCTCTTGTGTCACTTTCCGGAGAAAGTAAGTAGTTCAGGAGCTAAATCATCCAGAAAGATAACAGGGTTTAAATTGATTCATAGCAGTAATTAAATGATTGAATCCCACTAATAACTGTGAATTAGAAAAAATATCGAGCCAGGAATAAATCAACCAAAATAGTAAGAGTGGTTGGACAATTAGACGCAGATTATTTAAAACATTCTTTCATCCACATTCATGATTCCATTGTTGATGATTAGAAAAAGCAATATGGCTAGTTCTTTGCCCCTCAGTCTCAATTTGACGAGATTGATTTAAGGCTAACAAGGCTGGAGAATTCAAACTAATCATCGTGTAAACACAAAAAATAATCTCCCACCACCTCTCAATGTAATGACTGGGCTGAGTTTATACTTACCACCTTCGCTATTTCTGGTAACGATTTTCTTTTTATCGTTGATATTATCCCCAAATGTAAATATTTAAAGCACTCATAATTTCTTACCTCTTTGAACAGGTCTTTATACTCTGTACAATATTCATCAATCATGGCAACTGTTGGGTGAGCATAAGAAAGCCAAATGTTTGAGAATTTGTAATTCTACATCCATTGCCCTGCCTACCTGAAGAGAGTTTTTTCTTTTAATCCTTTTATTCAGAATACTCGGAAACTCACACAAGAGGGATATCTCTCCCTGCTCCCTACTCCCTTCCTCTTCGTTGAGGAATGCGCTGACGATGGTAGCATCAAGGTAATTATCATGATAAATTAAGCGATTAAATGAGCGTGGATAGTTACGGTTTACCTAAATAGTACCTAGACATGAGCCAAACAGGGAAAAACAAGAAACTGGCATCTTTTAACTGTGACCAAAAGATGTGGGAGCAGTTTATCGCCCGTTGCAAATCGAAAGGGACGACGGCAACAGCCACGCTCACCCAATTTATCGAACTTTACCTAGACGATCTAGATAACCTTGATGTAATTGGTGGCGATAATTTAGATAAACGCTTGGACTCTAAGATTAAGGCAAGTATTGAGGAATATTTGGTTGCTGGTAACAATAGTCACCCCAGTCCGACGAATGAAACGATATTAGCTATTTGCTCACGACTAGATAAGCTTGAGTCACAGTTATCAAGTGAATCTAATAGGAACCAAACCACAGCAATCCATAACCTCGCCGATTTAGAAGAAAAAATTGAGGTAATGTGTGCCCGAATGACACAGTTGGCTGAGGCGATCATTAAAATTCAAGACTATCTCAACAACCAACAAAAGCGGGGACAGAAATCGTACTACAATAATTCATCATTCAAAGTGCATAGTCCCCGAATGCAACCATTAACCGAAGAAGGTTTAGCTTCAAGACTTGGTGTAAGTGAAGAAAGTGTACGCAAGGAGCGAATTAATCTTCCCCCACCGCTTTTTGTAGCATGGTGTAAGGGCAAAGATAGATCCGGTATTGGGTGGGAATTTAACGAAAATACGGGATTATATCAGCCGGCAAGTTAGTATTTTTATTGAAACAGAATTCAGGAGTCAGGAGCCAGAATACAGGAAAGGTATTTTGAACTTCATAGTGGATGAATCCAGGGCGTTTTTGCACCCCCACTAAATATGCAGATTTAGTGGTCAACAAGACAGTGGCGGGTCTGAATCCCCCACTGATAGTGCCGTCCGCGTTCGCTTTTAGCGTCTGTCTGCGACACGCTGCGCGAACGTAGAGAGCGTCTTCATTCTGATTCCTGAATTCAGAATAGCTGAATTCTTCTTCAACGCTTCTATCTTGAGATTATTTGGTATGTCCATTAGTAGTTTTGTAAGCCACTGTTTGATTTGTGGCGACTGTAGCCAGTATTTGATTTGCTCATCAGTAGAAGTTATGTGATTGGCTAATTGCGCTGGATTTTATTCATCTTTATTAACTTGGATTTTTGGTTGAGAAAGTTGCTGAGAATTAGCATCTGTGTTGGATATAAAATCGATTACTTAAAAGAGAATATCTCTATTATAGATAAAATGGATATACCCGATAATAGCTAATATCTTTTATCAAGATATTAAGATAAATAAATATAAGAAAATTATTTATCCTCTGATACTAAATAATAAAGATTTGACCAAATGATTATGTTATAAATATTAAATAAGTTCCTTATGCAAGTATCAAAGAAATACTATGCACCCAATAAAGTTTAAGAAAAAGTGGAAATTAACCTACCCCGAACTTTCACGCATTTTAGGATACGCAGATTTTACTGTTCGGAGCTGGGGTCTAGAAGGAAAAGCGAAACGAAATCCCCATTTTGTTGTCTACCAACTTTGCGCCCTGTTAGATGAAAAATGGATAAATCAAGGTAAAGTTCCAGGACAAAGACATTTGATTGATGAAATGCTGATACCAATTCTGTATGAAGATGCGCCAAACTACGTCAAACTGATAGATGAGTGCATTGAGTAATTTTGTGATGAGTCGTCCATTCCAAGTTGAGATAGGGAGCAACGCGATTTGGTGAGGTTGGGCAAAAAAGGTGTGATCGCTGGCTCCTTTGAAGCTGCACGTAGAACCCTAATTGATTGGGGAATAAATATTAGCTTAAAACGAATAGAACGACTAACATATCATTTTGGTCAACTAGGAATAGATTTACGTAATAACAAGTTAAATGATTTTAAATCTGGTAATTTATCTAACTTAAATACTCTTCAAGACCAACGTGTTGTAATCGCTGTGGATGGTGGGCGTACACGTATTCGCATACCTAAAAAAGGGAGACGTAGAGTTAAAACTAATCGTAGAGGTTTTACAGGAGAATGGA